>NZ_CP199672.1:2710000-2712500 GCF_052605195.1 Stenotrophomonas maltophilia group sp. vghtpe118
CTGCAAGATGGACAATCATCCTTCCTGCAGGCGCCTTCACAAGATACCTGCGCATACTTTCAAAGATCCGGGGAAGTGGCCTCAGCGCCGTTCCCGTGTGCTGCGAAGTTTCCTTCGTAGCGAGCCGCCCATTATAGCCGGCTTTTCCGCTTCGTCAACACCTTTTTTCAAGGTCGTCTCACCGGAGTGGACGTTGTTGCCGATGCTGCTTCGTCGTTGGACCCGAGGGTCTTTCGTCGTTGCGAGCCGCCTATTATGGCAGGCCTTTCAGCTTTGTCAACAACTTGTTTGAGGAACTTGAAGCTCTTCGTGAAGTTGTTGCTGCAAGTCCAGGTCGGAACCGAGGGCTTGCAAAAAAAGGAAAACCCCGCTGCGCAAGCAGCGGGGTTCTCGGGTGTAAACCCTGGCGATGACCTACTCTCGCATGGCTTGAGCCACACTACCATCGGCGCAGCTGCGTTTCACTTCCGAGTTCGGGATGGGATCGGGTGGTTCCACAGCGCTAATTTCACCAGGGAGGCTTTTGGAGCGTCGCACTCGTCCCTGTGGGACAAGGCGCCAGCCTCGCATAGTTCTTGTGACGTAGCGTGCACTTGGATGCTCTTACGACGTTGTCGTAAAGCCAAGGCAACTTGAGGTTATATGGTCAAGCCGCACGGATCATTAGTATCAGTTAGCTCAATACATTGCTGTACTTACACACCTGACCTATCAACCACGTAGTCTACATGGTTCCTTCAGGGGGCTTGTGCCCCGGGAGATCTCATCTTGAGGCGCGCTTCCCGCTTAGATGCTTTCAGCGGTTATCGCTTCCGAACATAGCTACCCGGCAATGCCACTGGCGTGACAACCGGAACACCAGAGGTTCGTCCACTCCGGTCCTCTCGTACTAGGAGCAGCCCCTCTCAAATCTCCAACGCCCATGGCAGATAGGGACCGAACTGTCTCACGACGTTCTGAACCCAGCTCGCGTACCACTTTAAATGGCGAACAGCCATACCCTTGGGACCGACTACAGCCCCAGGATGTGATGAGCCGACATCGAGGTGCCAAACACCGCCGTCGATATGAACTCTTGGGCGGTATCAGCCTGTTATCCCCGGAGTACCTTTTATCCGTTGAGCGATGGCCCTTCCATACAGAACCACCGGATCACTAAGTCCTAGTTTCCTACCTGCTTGATCCGTCGATCTTGCAGTCAAGCACGCTTATGCCTTTGCACACAGTGCGCGATGTCCGACCGCGCTGAGCGTACCTTCGAGCTCCTCCGTTACTCTTTAGGAGGAGACCGCCCCAGTCAAACTACCCACCATACACGGTCCCCGACCCAGATAATGGGCCCAGGTTAGAACGTCAAGCACGACAGGGTGGTATTTCAAGGATGGCTCCACCACAGCTAGCGCCATGGTTTCATAGCCTCCCACCTATCCTACACAGACGAACTCAACGTTCAGTGTAAAGCTATAGTAAAGGTTCACGGGGTCTTTCCGTCTTGCCACGGGAACGCTGCATCTTCACAGCGATTTCAATTTCACTGAGTCTCGGGTGGAGACAGCGCCGCTGTCGTTACGCCATTCGTGCAGGTCGGAACTTACCCGACAAGGAATTTCGCTACCTTAGGACCGTTATAGTTACGGCCGCCGTTTACTGGGGCTTCGATCAAGAGCTTCGCCTTGCGGCTGACCCCATCAATTAACCTTCCAGCACCGGGCAGGCGTCACACCCTATACGTCCACTTTCGTGTTTGCAGAGTGCTGTGTTTTTGATAAACAGTCGCAGCGGCCTGGTTACTGCGACCCTCTTCAGCTATAGCTCGCACGAGCCACCAAAAAGGGTGCACCTTCTCCCGAAGTTACGGTGCCATGTTGCCTAGTTCCTTCACCCGAGTTCTCTCAAGCGCCTGAGAATTCTCATCCTACCCACCTGTGTCGGTTTACGGTACGGTCTGCGTAAGCTGAAGCTTAGGAGCTTTTCCTGGAAGCGTGGTATCAGTGACTTTGCCATAAAGGCTCGTCTCGGTGCTCGGTCTTAGAGGATCCCGGATTTGCCAAAGATCCAAACCTACCGCCTTTCCCCAGGACAACCAACGCCTGGTACACCTAACCTTCTCCGTCCCTCCATCGCACTTACGCGAGGTGCAGGAATATTAACCTGCTTCCCATCGACTACGACTTTCGTCCTCGCCTTAGGGGCCGACTCACCCTGCGCCGATTAACGTTGCGCAAGGAAACCTTGGGCTTTCGGCGTGCGGGTTTTTCACCCGCATTATCGTTACTCATGTCAGCATTCGCACTTCCGATACCTCCAGCAGACTTCTCAATCCACCTTCAACGGCTTACGGAACGCTCCTCTACCGCGCATAACAAAGTTATGCACCCCAAGCTTCGGTTCTGTGCTTAGCCCCGTTAAATCTTCCCCGCAGACCGACTCGACCAGTGAGCTATTACGCTTTCTTTAAAGGGTGGCTGCTTCTAAGCCAACCTCCTGGCTGTCTGTGCCT
>NZ_CP199672.1:2717500-3102500 GCF_052605195.1 Stenotrophomonas maltophilia group sp. vghtpe118
GCCGTGCGTCATCGCCGCCGCTGACGGCACGGGCCTGGGCGATCAGGCGCTGGCAGTGTGCCAGGTACCAGGTGTTGCCAAAGGTGCCGGTGGTGACGCTGAGCGCGATGGTGATGACCAGCGACACGCCTTCGGGCACATCCAGCATGGTCTCCACCACGCTGATCAGCAGCAGCAGGCCGACCCACATTGCCGCCAGGCGGTACATTTTGCGGTACATCATCCAGATCGGGCCGAGCAGGAAGGCCGGCCAGTGCCAGGTGCCACTGCCCGTGGCAATGCCCTGATCCAGCCGCCAGCGCTGGCGATAGATCGGGAAGTTGCCGCCGACCACGCTGGCGTACAAGGCCCTCTCGCCCTCCAGCCCCGCAGCCGCAGCCCTGTCCGGTACAGCGACCGGCGCACGATAGGGATCGGACGGATCGCCGACATTCGGCGCAATGCCCTCAACTGCAGGGGCTGCGTCGATATCCGGGGCCGGACCCACCTCGATGGGGGTGGAAGCCTGCTCCAGTTCGGCCAACGGCCGCCATGAGGGCATGCCTTCGCACCAGAGCAGGGTGCGCGCCGTAACCGTCCCTTCCCGCTGCAGCTGGCGAAGACCGGCCAGATCGACCGGCCCACTGCTCTGCCTGCCATTGGCGTACCACCATTGTGCTTCCTGCATGTTTTCCGTCCCTGCTACCTGCCTCGACAAACTGGAACCGCTGCCAGCGCCTACAGCGCGGTACTGCCCAGGGTCTGCACCAGTTGATGGCGCGCACCCGCCGCAAGCGTAATCTGCTCTGGCCCGGCGTTGGCCACTTCCAGGCACACGTAATCGTGCCAACCGTCGCCGACATCGGCCATCTTCGCCGCTGCCTCCATGCCGGGGTTCCAGGCCACCAGGGTCTGGCTGCCTTCGCTGCGGATCTCGATCCGCCGCTGCAGGACGGGATCGCGAAGCACGTAGTGGCCGCCGGCACCGGTATAGATGCGGTCGCTGCGCCCCGGATCGCGCGGGTCACGCAGTGACCAGGGCCCCTGCTGCTGGCGCAGCTGCGCGCCGTCCTCGTACTTGTCCAGGTACTGCAGGCCGTCGAGGCCATCGACCTCGACACAAGTGGCATCGCCGACCCGGAAGTAGCTGTGCAGGGCCTGGGTGAAGGTCACCGGCGAGGTTCCGGTGTTCTCGGTGACGAGCTGCTGGCGCAGCTGGCGGCCGATGCGCAGCTGCATCTGCAGGCGCAGGCCGGGATCGGCGCAGGGCGCAGGTGCCAACTGCAGCTCGACCTCGCCACCATCGCTCTGGGTGGCCTGAAGAAGCTCCCAGCGCGCGGTACGTACCAGGCCATGCGCCGGTACATCGGCACTCTGGCCCTGGCGGCCGAACCACGGCCAGCACACCGGGACGCCACCGCGGATGGGCGTGGGCAGCTCGGCGCGCGTGGGCGAAAGCCAGAACAGATCGGGCTGCCCATCGGGAATGAACGACAGCAGCTGGCCACCAAACACACTCACGACCGCTGTGGCATTGGCGGTTCGCACCTGCCAGGCCTCCAGGCCGTGATACAGGCCGGTGCTGATGTCCGGATTCGACTGCATGCGATGACGCTCCTTGAAGACCGCGGCGATGATGTCGCGGTCAACGTGCCGCCGGCAAGGCATTCTGCCCAGCGGGTGCGATGGCGGCCGCCTCTTCCTGCAGCGTGCGCAGGATGCGCTGGCCTGCGCGGCCGTCCACCTCGCTCCAGCCCAGGCGCTGCTGCTCGGCCTGGATCGCGCGACGCGTGGCGGTACCGATCATGCCGTCGGCGGCACCGATGTCGTGGCCGCGGGCCAGCAGCAGGGTCTGCAGCTGGCGACGCTCATCGCGGCCCAGGCCTGGATCGTCGGTCGGCCAGGCGGTAGCCAGCCCGTTGCCGCCGCGCAGCTGGTCGGCAAGCGTCGCGATCGCCAGCGCATAGCTTTCGGCAGCGTTGTAGCTGTAGATCGCGTCGTAGTTGCGGAACACCAGCAACGCAGGGCCCTTGTTGCCGGCCGGCAGCAGCAGGGCGGCGCGCGCATCCGCCGGCAGGTTGGCCGGAGCCAACGCGCTGCCATCCAGCGCGGTCACGCCCTGCGCGCGCCAATCGGCCAGGGCACGACGCTGGGTGCGGCCGGCCTGGCTGGCGTTGAAGCCGGCGGGCACATGCACCTCCATGCCCCATGGTTCGCCACTGCGCCAACCGGCACGCTTGAGGTAGTTGGCGGTGGAGGCCAGTGCATCGGGAATGCTGCCGACCAGATCGCGGCGGCCATCGCCATCACCGTCCACGGCGATGCGTGCATAGGTGCTGGGCATG
This sequence comes from Stenotrophomonas maltophilia group sp. vghtpe118, assembly GCF_052605195.1. Taxonomy (NCBI): domain Bacteria; kingdom Pseudomonadati; phylum Pseudomonadota; class Gammaproteobacteria; order Lysobacterales; family Lysobacteraceae; genus Stenotrophomonas; species Stenotrophomonas maltophilia group sp. vghtpe118. Next base: position 2,719,825 of record NZ_CP199672.1, read on the forward strand.
AACTGGGTGTGCCCGAAGGCACCGGCCCAGGAGCCGGTGAGCCCCTGTGCCTGCAGGTCGCCGCGGTCGATCAGCTTGAGCAGCGCCAGCAGCTCACCGCGGAAGAAAGGTTGGCGGCGGCCGGCGCACGACAGCGTGGCCAATGACTGCAGCAGCGGGCGCTTGCCGAACACGCGGCCGTAGTCGCTCTCCACGCCCCAGACCGCGACGATGGTGGCCGGATCGACGCCATACTGGGCCGACACGCGATCGAGCAGGTCGCGGTGCTGCTGCAGCAGGGCGCGACCATCAGCCACGCGCTGGCGATCGACCAGCGCGGCCAGGTAGTCCCAGATCGGCGTGGTGAATTCGGGCTGTGCATCGAGCAGGCCGAGCACGCTGGGGTCCGGGGTGAGCCCGGCGGTGATCTCGTTGAAGCGGTCAGCGCCGATGCCCTGGGTCGCGGCGGTGGCCTGCAGGCCCGCCAAGCAGCGGCTGAACGCCGGATCGGTGCTGGCGGCGGAAGCCGCAGGCAGCGCCGGGGTCGACACAAGGGCGGCCGCCAGGCCGAGCGTGGTCAGAACAGGCATGGCGTCCTCCGTGTTGCCGTTGCACGGCCATCTTAGGGGCAGCGGTGCTGCCGAACCTGAAGGGGCACCGGCTGGCCACCACCTCAGGCGCGGCGCAGCAGGCGCAGGCCATAGGCGGGGCTTTCGGCATCCCATCGCTGCGCCACCTGCAGGCCCGCCTGCCGCAACAGCGCGTCGAAGCTGTCCTCGGTGTACTTGTGGCTGTACTCGACGCGAATGGGTTCACCGGCGGCGAAGTGGAAAATGCGGCCATCCAGGTGGACGTCCTGTGCCCGCTGGCTGACCAGATCGGTCTCGATGCGCAACCGCGCGGTGCTGTAGCGTGCACGATGACGGAAGCCATCGAGATCGAAGTCGCTGCCGATCTCGCGGTTCAGGCGGGCCAGCAGGTTGAGGGTGAATGCGGCGGTGACGCCCTGCGCATCGTTGTAGGCCGCCTCGATCAACGCCGGGTCCTTGTGCAGGTCGATGCCGACCAGGGCCAGGCCATCATGCCCCATGGTCTGGCGCATCGCGCGCAGCAGCGCGACCGCGTCCTCGCCTTCAAAGTTGCCCAGCGTGGAACCCGGGAAGAACAGCAGCCGTCGCGCGGGTTCGCGTTCGGGCATGGGTACGGCGACGGGACGGGTAAAGTCGGCACAGACCGGCAGCATCTCCACCTCGGGCAGCGCCGGGGCCAGATGGTCGATGCTGGACAGCAGCGCGGCACGTGAGATTTCAATCGGCGTGTAGGCCACCGGGTCGTGCAGGGCGGCCAGCAGCAACGCGGTCTTGCGGCCACTGCCGCTGCCCAGTTCCACAACGTGCAGGTGCGGCCCGACGCTTCGGGCGATGTCCGGCAGTACCCGTGAAAGCAGGGCCAGCTCGGTGCGCGTGGGGTAGTACTCTGGCGTATGCGTGATCTGCTCGAACAGGCGCGAGCCGCGTGCATCGTAGAAGTACTTGGACGGCAGCTGGCGGGGCGTGCGCAACAGCCCGGCCACCACGTCGGCAAGGATCTGCTGGCGGCCGGGAGTGAGATCGGTCAGCGCCTGCAGCGCGTCCTGCACCGTACTCATGCGAGATCCCTGGCCAGGCGCAGCCCGGAGAACTGCCAACGTGCCGGGGGCATGAAGAAGTTACGGTAGCTGGCACGCACGTGGCCACGCGGCGTGGCGCAGCTGCCACCGCGCAGCACCCATTGCCCGCACATGAACTTGCCGTTGTACTCACCGAGGTTGCCGGCGAAAGGGCGAAAGCCCGGATAGGCGCCATACGCGCTGTGGGTCCATTCCCATACGTCGCCGAACAGCTGCCGCAGCCCACTGCCCTGCCCCGCCCGAGGGTGCAGCTGATCGTCGTCGGCAAAATGGCCACGCAGGGGCTGCGTCGCAGCGGCGGCTTCCCACTCGAACTCGCTGGGCAGGCGCGCACCCGCCCAGCGGGCGCAGGCATCAGCCTCGTAATAGCTGAGGTGGCAGACCGGCGCATGCGGGTCCAGTTCTCGCCAACCGCCGAGGGTGTACTCGCGCTGCAGGGCATCGTCCCAGTACAGCGGGTGCTGCCAGCCCTCGGCTTCGCGCAACGCCCAGCCTTCGCTGAGCCACCAGCGCGGCTCGCGGTAGCCGCCAGCCTCGATGAAGGCGAGGTACTCGCCATTGCTGACGGGACGCTCTGCCAGTGCGTGTGCGGGGAGCAGCACGCGATGCGCCGGCGATTCGTTGTCGTAGGCGAAGGCGGCGTGCTGCGGCCAGGCTGCGGCGCCAATGGTGACGATGCGTTCGGGTGATTCGGTCCAGCCCTGCGCACTGGCAGCGCTGGGGGCAGGCTGCAGGTCCTCGCGGTAGGCCGGCTGCAACGGATTGCACCAGAACGCATGCTTGATGTCGGTCAACAGCAGTTCCTGGTGCTGCTGTTCGTGCTGCAGCCCCAACTGCAGGTGGTGCAGCGCCTGCGCGTCGAGGTCACCCGCCGCCAGCCGTGACTGCACCTGCATGTCGACCTGCTGGCGGTAGTCGCGCACCTGCTGCAGCGAGGGCCGCGACAACAGGCCGCGTTGCGGCCGCGCGTGCGCCGGACCGATGCTTTTGTAGTAGCTGTTGAAAAGATAGTCCCAGGCTGGGTCATGCGCCGGCGCACTGGCGAATCCCGCCAGCACGAAGCGTTCGAAGAACCAGGTGGTATGGGCCAGGTGCCACTTGCTGGGACTGGCGTCGGCCATGCTCTGCAGCATGGCGTCCTCTGCACTGAGCGGTGCGGCCAACTGCAGGCTGCGGGCACGCACATGTGCGAAGTGGTGGGCGAGGTCGTGCTGCGGGGCAGCGACGGCGGTGGGTACGCTGTCCATGCCTACAGCATCGGCGCAGTGCGGTGAGTGCGACGTCATGGCGGCACACTGCCCCATTCACATGGTTGCGGGCATACCTTTTCAGAATGCGCGTGTTCAAGAAGCGGGTGAGGACGCCGCTAACGGCAGTGTTGCGGCCGCATCGTCACCGCACTGGACTTCCTGCGTGCCCCTGCATCCACTCCGCCAGCCTGCGCATTACCTGTTCGTGCTGCCCGCCGTGCTGGTCGTCCTGGTGCTGTGGATGGCACTGGGCACCGAGGATGTGGCCAGCCCGGCCCAACGCATCCTGCCCTGGCTGCTGGCCTGCCTCGGCGCGGGCCTGGCCCTGCTCTACCACCAGATACGCACGTTGTGCCTGCTGCTGGTCGTGGCGGTGGTGTTCGCCCTGCTGCACCGGGACGTCGGCGGCTACCTGCGCAGCGGCCATGTCGACGCCTTGACTCCGTTGCGCTTCCACGCAATCTCGGCCTGGGTGCCGCTGCTGTTTGCCGGGCTGGCACTGTGGCCGGAACGCGGACGCCGACGCCAGGACCTGCTGCTGCGCAGCGTGGTCTGCGGCGCGGCCCTGGTGATCTTCCTGCTGCTTGCGGCACAACAGCCGCAGGGCATGCACGATCTGCTGTCGAGCCGTCACTGGGCCTGGATTCCCGCCGACTGGAATGCGCTGGCGCAGCTGCCGGCGTTGCTGTTCCTGCTGGCGACCGCAGCGCTGGGCTGGCGGGCGTGGCGGCATCCGCGGCCACTGCACACGGCGATGCTGCTGGCCCTGCTGTGCCTGTGGTGGATGCTGCCGCGGATCTTCCTGCAGCCGGTACTGCTGCCGGCGCTGAGCAGCGCCGCCCTGCTGTTGATGCTGGGCGCGATGCTTCAGGAATCCTTCCACATGGCCTTCTGCGATGAGCTGACCGGCCTGCCCGGGCGACGGGCGTTCAACGAGACCCTGCAGCGAGCGCGCGGCACCTACAGCATCGCGATGGTGGACGTTGACCACTTCAAGTCGTTCAACGACACCCACGGCCACGATACCGGCGATGACGTGCTGCGCCTGGTGGGGTCGCGGCTGGCGCGTGTCGGCTACGGTGGCCGAGCGTTCCGCTATGGCGGCGAGGAATTCGCAGTGGTGTTCCTCGACCGCCCGGCGGCGACCTGCATCGAGGCCGTCGAAGCACTGCGGCAGAGCATCGAGGACACCCGCATGCAGCTGCGCGACCGCAGCACCCGCAGCCGTGACGACGAAGCCGGCCGTCAGCAGCGCGGACGCGGCGGCACCGGCCAGGTGGTGCAGGTGACGGTCAGCATCGGGCTGGCCGACAGCCGCGTGGATCCGCGACCGACGGCAGTGCTCAAGGCCGCCGACCAGGCGCTGTACATGGCCAAGGACGGAGGTCGCAACCAGGTCCGCGCGCACGGCGGCCAGCGCCTGCTGGCTGCATCCAGTGCGTAGGGCTCAGACCGCGTCGAGGTAATACCAGCGGCCGTCGATGCACCGGAATCGGCTGTGCTCGGTCATTCTCACCGCGCTGCCGCCGCCGATGCGGTAGCGCGCGGTGAAGCGCACTTCAGCACTGTCTGCGCCGGTGACCGTGTGGTCGTGCACGGTCAGGCCCAGCCAATGGGTGCGCTGGCCTGGTGCGTCGTCCAGCGACAGCTCGGCCGGACGCGTGTCCGGGTGCCAGGTGTGGCGCAGGTAGCCGGCCAGGCCTCTCACATAGGCGCTGTAACGCGAACGCATCAGGCGCTCGGCATCGGGCGCGGCCTCGCCGGCATGGAAACGGCCACAGCAGACCGGATAATCGGCGGGAAGGCCACAGGGGCAGGGATCGGCGGATTTTCGGCTCATGCCGGCATTGTCGCCGGGTTGCAGTAATTGATCCACGCGCGGCGGCAGTCGCCCGGATCAGGACAGGCGTATGCTGTCGCGCCCCCACATTGATTGATCGCCGTGCTGGAACTGGTTCCCCCTGAGTTGTGGTGGCTGGTGGTGATCGCCTTCATCGCCGGTCTTGTGGATGCTGCCGTGGGCGGCGGCGGCCTGGTACAGCTGCCCGGCCTGTTCACGGTGCTGCCACAGCAGACGCCGGCGATGCTGTTTGGTACCAACAAGTTCAGTTCGATGTTCGGTACCGGTGCGGCTGCCTGGCGCTATGCGCGCAATGTGCGCTTCCCGTGGAAGCCGGTGCTGTTCGCGGCCGGCACCGCTTTCATCTTTTCCTTTGCCGGGGCCACGGCCGTCAGCCTGTTGCCGAAGGATGCTGTACGGCCGCTGGTGCTGGTGCTGCTGGTCGCGATGCTGGCCTACACGCTGTGGAAGAAGGACTTCGGCGCGTTGCACCGGCCGCAGGAGATCGGCCGCCGCGAACTGGTGATCGCGCTGGCGATCGGTGCGGCGATCGGCTTCTACGACGGCTTCTTCGGGCCAGGCACCGGCAGTTTCCTGATCTTCCTGTTCGTGCGCTTCTTCGGGCTGGATTTCCTGCGCGCGTCAGCGGCGTCGAAGGTCGTGAACCTGGCGACCAACGTGGCAGCGATCTCGTTCTTCGTGCCGACCGGCAACATCCTGTGGCTGTTCGCGCTGCCAATGGCCGCAGCCAACATCATCGGTTCGGTGGTGGGCACGCGCCTGGCACTGAAGGGCGGCACGCCGTTCATCCGCAAGCTGTTCGTGGGGCTGGTGGTGGTGCTGATCGCGCGGATGGCGTGGGATACGTTCCGCGCTGCGTGAATGCGCGTCATGACCCGGTAGGTGCCAACCTTGGTTGGCACGCCGTTTTCGGTCGCAAAGAGCAGCCGAGCATGGCTCGGGTCTACGGAATGCCTGGGCGCGGAGTGTTGCCGGCCAGCGGCCGGCACTACCGGATCATGAACCCCGCCCCTGGGTAGTGCCGGCCGCTGGCCGGCATTCCCCTTCAATCGGCCGGGTCAGGCCTCGGCTTCTTCCGGTTCGTTGGCCTGCTGGCGGCTGCGCTCCGGCAGCTTCAGGCGCTTGCCCTCTTCGTCGTACTCGATCAGCAGTACGCCGGAGTCGTGGCGGCCGCTGATTTCGACGAAGCAGGCGCCACCGATGAACGGCTCCAGCGTCATCACCGACTTCAGCGGGGTGGCGACCACCATCTGGAAGCCGAAGTTGTCGAAGATGTTCATCGCCAGCGCGGTGAACTCGTTGTCGGCCTTGTCGAAGGCCTCGTCGAGCACGACCGCCGCGTAACTGGGCAGCTGGCTGTCAGCGCCGCCGAGCTGGTAGCGCAGCGCAGCCGCCAGGCAGGTAGTGGCCAGCTTCTGACGCTGGCCACCGGACTTGCCGGCGCCGCTGCGGTAGATCTCGACCTGCTGGCGCGTTTCCGCATCCAGCTCGACGCCGATGAACTCCACGTGCATGCGCACGTCCAGCACCAGCTCGCGCCAGCGCTTGTCCTCGCCTTCCTGCGAGCCGAGGCGGTTGACCAGCTGGCGCAGCACGGTGAACTGCGACTCGGCCAGCTCGCGCTGCTCGGTCTGCTGCTGCGACAGCACCTCGCGCAGCTGCAGGTGGAACTCAGCGACCTCCGGCAGGCGGCGGTCGCTCAGTTCGATGGTCAGCAGCGTGCCACGGTTGAACGGCACCTGCTCCAGGCTGGCGTTCACCTCGTCCAGGCGCTGGCCGATCGACTTGCGGGCCTCTGCGCTGTGGCGCTGCAGGGCCAGCAGGTTGTTCTTGCTCTGGTTCTGCAGCAGGTCGAAGAAGCGCTCTTCGTGCTGTGGCAGGCCGTCGCGTTCCAGCCGTTCGAGGCGTGCGAGGAAGTCCTCGGCCGAGGCCACCGACACGGTGAAGTCGCCCGACTCCTCTGGCCACTGCTGGATGAAGCGACGGAAGCAGCCGATCAGCTGGTTCTCGATGCGGTTGAGGTCCTGCTGCGAGGACGACAACTGCTCGTTCAGCGCGTTGCTGACCTGGCGCATGTGCGCTTCGAGCGTTTCCAGGCTGAGCGGCCCCTGTTCCTGCAGGCGCTCGGCGAGGCCGGCTTCCTGCTCCTGGGCCAGGCTCGGCAGCACCAGTGCGCGGCTCTGCTGGCGTGCGCGGTCAAGGCGATCACGTTCCTTGACCAGCTGGCCGCGCTCGACGCGGACGTCTTCATAGGTGCGGCGGGACTGCTCGATGTCGGCGCGCACGGCGTCGATCTGCTTGGCCAGCTTGGCGAGATCGGCGTTGCCTTCACGCAGGTCGCGCAGGGTGGCTTCGATATCGCTCAGGCGCTGCTGCGGAGCGGCGATGTCGATCTCGTTCCAGCTGATGCTGACCAGCTCGTGGCAGGCCAGGCGGCGTTCGTTGTCGCGGTCACGCTGCCCGCGCAGGCGCGCGATGTCGGTCTCGCAGCTGGCGATGCGCTTGGCCAGTTCCTGTGCTTCGCGCTCGAAGGCGCCCACCTTGTCGTGGTTGTTGAAGCCGAGGATCCAGCGACGGCGGTCGCCCACCGCACTGCGGTCGTCCTTCTCGAAACGGTCGCCGGGATGCTTGACCTGGCCTTCGCGGGTGATGCCGCGGTCGACGTTGCGCAGCTGCTTGGCATCCACGCATTCGTAGTCGAAGCGCTTGCCCAGCTCGCGGCGCAGCCAGCTTTCGAACACATGCTCGCGCAGTTCAAGCTTGTGCAGCAGCGACTTCGCCGACGGCTCACGGGCGAATGCATCATCGTTGCGGCGCACGCGGTAGTAGGTGAAGCGCATGCCAAGGTGGGTACGGTTCACCCATTCGGCGACGTCGTTGTAATGCTTGTCATCGACCAGCAGCGACAGCGCGAAGCCACCCAGCACGCGCTCGATGGCACCCTGCCAGCCCTGCTCTTCCGAGCGGACCTGGATCAGTTCGCCGACGAAGGGCAGTGCCGCCTCGGCGATGCCGGTTTCCTCGGCCAGGCGCGCGCGCAGCTTCTGCATCGGCGCCGGGATGTTGGAGGGCGTGCGCTGCATCGCTTCGAGTTCGGCACGGACCTCGCCGAAGCGGCGCTCGTCATCGCGCTTGCCGCCCAGGCGGTCACTGATCGCGTCGTCCAGTGCCGAGGAGGCACGCTGGCGGTCCTGCAGCTCGTTCTGTGCGCGCTCGACCAGTTCGGCGAAGCCATGGGCGTCGTCCGGCAGTTCGGCCCCCAGCTGCTGCGCCGCCTGGCGTGCCTGCTCGCGCTTGGCCTGACGGCGATCGCGCTCAGCTTCGGCACGACCCTGCTCGCGTTCCAGTTCCTCGATGCGCTCACCGCCCTGCTGGCGGCGCTGCAGCTCCAGTTCGGCCAGGCGCTCGGTGTGGTTGTCGAGCGCGGCACGGCGCTGGGCTTCTTCGCCAAGCAGGCCGCGGTCACGCACGTCCATCTCGCGCAGGCGCGCTTCGATCAGCGCCTGGCGCCGGCTTTCGCGGAAGCTGTCGACACCCAGCTTCAGCGCTTCGTCGTCGCCACGACGGCGGTGCATTTCCTTCAGGTCGTTGTAGTAGGCGCGGGCCGGCAACAGGGTTTCCACCTGGCGGCGGGCGGTGACCACCGCCTGGTGCGCGCCATCAAGCTCGGCGAAGTCGCTGACCAGGCGCTCGGCGGCGTCGAAGGTCTTCGGCGTGTCGAGCATGAAGTCGCGCAGGAAGACGTTGAGGTCGCCCAGGTTCTTCGCCGACTGCGTCTTGTGCAGCAGGCGCAGCGCCATCTCGTTGTCGATGCCGAGCAGGTCGCGGAAGCGCTCGGCGTAGCCGGAGAAGGTGTCGAAGTGGTGCAGGTCGGGCAGCTTCTGCTTCAGCTTGCGCAGGTCCAGGTCGAAACCGCCGAGGTCCTTGGCGATGTCGAACGGGCGCTCGGCGATCATGTAGTGCTTGCGCACATCGCCGGCCGAGGTGCCATTGCCGGAGATCCACAGCAGGCGCACCAGGCTGACCACGCGGCCATCGCCGGCGCGGTATTCCAGCACCAGTGCGGTCCAGGTCGCGCCCTTGCGCAGGTACTGGGTGGCGATTTCGCCGGTGCCGCTGTCCTGCTGGTCGGCCCACGCGCCGCGCACGTAGGACACCAGGTTGCGGTCGCGGCCACTGCGCTCGGCTTCACGTGCAGCGGCGTTGAAGTCGACGATGGCCGGTGGCGTCAGCAGCGCGGACATGGCATCGAGCAGGGTCGACTTGCCCGAGCCGGAGCGGCCGACGAACAGGAAGCCGCGTTCGGCGATCGGTACTTCGGTCAGGCCGTTGAAGGTGCCCCAGTTGTGCACCTGCAGGCGGCGCATGCGGAACTGCTGCAGGCGCGGGTCCGGCAGGCCTTCGTTGAACAGGGCGGGAGTGTGCTTGGAGATAGCCATGCGATGGTCGGGTCTCTCAGGCCTCGGCGGCCGGGGTTTCACGCAACTGGCGGTAGACCGCCGAAAGCTGGGACACGTCTTCGGCGGAGAACAGCAGCTTCAGCGCCGGCGAGACTTCGTGGCGGTCTTCCTGGCCGCTGAGGCGGGTCAGGATGTGGTTGTCCTTCATCTTCTGCACCGCCGATGCGACGCGACGGTTGAAGCCGGCGCGGTCGGTGGACAGGTTCTTTTCGTAGATGGCCAGCGCTTCGGCCATCTCGGCGTCGGCGACCACCGCGCGGTTGCCGCGCGCATCGGCCTCGGCCAGCTGCTGGCGCAGGTACAGCAGCAGCACCGAGTCGATGAAGGTCAGCGGGGAGGTGCGCAGCAGCACCGGCGCATCGACGTCTTCGGTATCGGCCTGGCGGGTGAACGCCACGCCACTGTCGCGGTCGAGCACCAGTTCCAGGAACAGGTCGGCCAGCGATGAGCGGATGGCCGCCTCGCTGCGGATCAGCGCCGGCCACAGCTTGGCGTGGCGCAGCTGGTCGATGCTGGGGCCGATCAGCAGCTGGCACAGCGCACGGCGCGCATCCAGCGGCAGGCGCCCGGTATCGCCGAGGTAGTACACGTCGTTGCCACGGCGGGGCTGCGCCACGGCCGCCACCGGCTCGGCCTCGTAGGCGTCTTCCGCCATGTCGGCCTGCGGTGCGTCGATGGGATCTTCATGCCAGCTCATGGCGTCTCTCCTGGGTGAACCAAACCAGCGGGATGCGGGCGCGACGGATCTGGCCGTCGCCACCACGCCATTGCGCAAGCTCCTGCTCGCCGGCGACCACGTTGCCGAAGCGCGTGCCCAGCGACAGGTAGCCGATGACGCTGCCAAGACCCTGCGGCGCTTCGCGCTGCGACAGGGCCTGGGCGATGCTGAGACGCGGCTGTGCATCGAGCAGGTCGTGCAGGTCGCGGCGCAGGGTGCGGAAATCGATTTCGGACGAGGCGACCAGATCGCCGACGCTTTCCAGGCTGATCGCGGCTGCGTCGTTGTATTCGACGTTGCCATCGACCTGGGCGCTGCGCGGATCGTGCAGTTTCCATTGCGACCACGAGCGCAGGCGGCTGGTGGTCAGCTGCAGGTCGCGGCCGATGCCGCGTTGTGCGGGGAACTCGTCGCGCAGAGCGAGCGCTTCGGACTGCGCCTGCTTGAGCAGCTGGTTGAGGCGACGCTGTTCCAGGTAGCCACGGCTCTGCACGAAGCCGCGCAGGCTGCGCGCGAAGTTCTGCAGCACATCGTGCACCTGGCCACCGCGCTCGAGCATGGTGCTGGTGAAACCGCGCAGGAAGTTGCGTTCGTTGCGGTCCAGGCGGCGGGCGAAGCCGCGCGCCAGCACCGCTTCCAGTGCGGCATCGAGCTGGGCGCTCTGCTCGGCGTCGTTGAGCAGGCGCCAGAAGGCCTGGAAGCTGCGCCCGGCGTCACTTTCGCCGATCACGTCCACGCCTTCGAACAGCTGCGACAGCACATCGCCGCGCTCGCCCTCGTCGTCGATGATGCGTTCGCGGAACTCGCGGTTGAGCTGCTCGAAGTCGTCGCGCACGCGGCGGAAGTCCTCGGTCAGCTCGTCGGCCAGGCCGATGATCTGGCGCGCACGTTCCAGCGCGCGCTTGCCGTCCAGCGCGATCACACGGCCGGCGCCGACACGGGCAATCTCGGCGTCGATCCGGTCGCGCTCGTCGCGCAGCGCCGACAGGCGGGCGTCCGGATCGGATTCGGTCTGCGCGGCCAGCTGCGAGAGCTGCTCGATGACCAGCGCCAGGCGGCTTTCGGTGGCGGCCACACGGGCCTGCTCGAGGCCGTCGGCGAATCGGATCGCCTGCAGTGCCGCGGTCGACAGCTCGTACTGCTCCTGGTCGGCACCGTCGGGCAGGCGGCGTTCCAGCCAGCCCTGGGCCAGCCAGTGTGCGATATAGGCCTGCGCGGTACGCGGCAGCTCGCGCGACAGTTCGTCGCCGTTGAGCTGATCCAGCGCACGCTGCAGGCGCTCGTTGAGCACCGACGACGGCAGCGTGCGCTCGCCGTCCATCAGCAGCCCCTGCAGCAGGCCGATGATTTCCGGGGCGTGGTCGGCGGCAAGCAGCTTCCACTGGGGCTGTTCGCGCAGATGGCGGTAACGGGAGATGCGTTCGCGGTGCTTCATGCAGCGAAAGGAGTCATGAGGGCTGGCGGGGACGAGCAGCCGCCCGCGGCGGCCGCGCGGGCAGCCGTGGGCATGCCGGCCCGCAGAGGCCGGCGGAGTGCGGTCAAGCGGCTCAGCGCTTGCCGCCCACTTCGATGAAGCGCAGGAACTCGGCGCGGGTACGCGCGTCGTCGCGGAAGCTGCCCAGCATCTTGGAGGTGACCATGCTGACGCCGCGCTTGTGGATGCCGCGGGTGGTCATGCATTCGTGGGCGCCCTCGACGACCACGCCGACGCCGATCGGCTGCAGCACATCCTGGATGCACTGGGCGATCTGCGCGGTCATCTTCTCCTGCACCTGGAAACGGCGGGCGTAGGCTTCGACGACGCGGGCCAGCTTGCTGATGCCCACCACCTTGCCGGCCGGCAGGTAGCCGACATGCACGCGGCCGATGATCGGCGCCATGTGGTGTTCGCAGTGGCTTTCGTACTCGATGTCGCGCAGGACGATGAGTTCGTCATAGCCGGCCACTTCCTCGAAGGTGCGCTCCATGTAGGCGCGCGGGTCATCGCGGTAACCGCTGAACCAGTCGCCATAGGCTTCGGCGACACGGCGGGGGGTATCCAGCAGGCCTTCGCGGGACGGGTCCTCACCGGCCCAGCGCAGCAGGGTGCGCACGGCATCCTCGGCCTGGTCCTGGGTCACGTCGCCCTGCGGGGCGGCCTTTTCGTTGTTCTTGCTCATTGCGTACAGCGTCCCGAACGGGGGGCGAGCATCGTACCCGACCGGGGGGTGGGTCGTCCTGTTGGTCGGGTTCATCGGGGGTCGCTTGCGGCGCCTCATGGTTGCTGAGCGAGAGGGGGAGGGGCAGGCCAGGCAGGACACGCCGCAAGTACGTCCCTGTAGGCTCGGCCACGGCATCCATGCCGTGGACGGTCCTGCCCGGCCTGCCCCTCCACCTCTCCGACAATTTCCTGCTGGCGCGGCCGGACCGCCCGAAAGCGGGGTCAAAAGCTTGGGTTCATGGCTTCGGAAGAGCCGCGCGACTTCGCGACTGCTGTGGTGGGTGCGGACCGTTGGTCCGCACAGCTTTGGCTGCTGCTCCTGCCTTCAAAGAGCCAACCCACCGCGCCCGCGGGGTGATGGGGGGGAAGCGGGGGCCGGGCGGGGCAGGACCGTCCGCGGCATGGATGCCGCGGCCGAGCCCCCAAGGGTGAGGGCGCTTTGCTTGCGAGGCATGCCTCGCAAGCGCCCGAACGCACAGCCGCCAGCGGCTGGGCCGGACCCCGGAGGGGGGTTTACGGCGTGTCCTGCCCCGTCCGGCCCCCGCTGCCCCACCCGACACCAGGCAGGCGCAACGCTTTCCTCAACACACCCACCCATTCAGAAAAACCTATTGATAGGAATGAAATTAGTAGTATCCTATCTATCTCTTATGGACCGCCCCCTCGACGAGCGCACCGTGCTGCAGATGCAGCTCAGCTCCGGCCTGCTTTATGCAGGGCGGCAGTGGCAGCGCCTGGCCGACAGCCGGCTCGGCAGCTATGGCATCTCCACCGCCTGCACCATGCCGTTGCTGATGATCGGCCGCTCCGGCGGTGGCATCCGCCAGGTGGCGCTGGCCCAGCAGCTGGGCATGGAGGGTCCTTCCCTGGTACGCCTGCTGGACAAGCTGTGTGCCAGTGGCCTGGTCCGCCGCGAGAGCGACGCCAGCGACCGCCGCGCCAACCTGTTGTGGCTGACCGACGAGGGCCATGCGCTGGTCAGCGAGCTGGAAGATCAGTTGATCGGCCTGCGCCAGGACGTGTTCGGCGAGCTTTCCATGGATGAACTGCACGCCGTGCTGAAGGCATGGCGCCTGCTGGCCGAGGCCGCCGACCGCATCACGTAAGAGCGCTGCCCCCGAACACCGCCGCTGCCGTGCACACGCCAGCGGCTTTTGCCCGTTGCTGTTGTTTCGTTGTCCCTCCCTCCCCCACCTCGTCCCCGCCCCCTACCGATGCCCGGTGAATTCAGTCTCCACGGAGTGTTCGTCCCGACCCTGCTTGGGTTGATGGTGTTGGCCTATCTGGTCAACAGCGGCCTGCACGTGCTGCTGCAGCGTGCCGGCGCCTACCGCCATGTATGGCACCCGGCGCTGTTCAACCTGGCGCTGTACGGGATCGTGCTTGGCCTGCTGTTCCACCTCCTGCGTTGGATGCAATCGTGAACAAGATCGTGAAGAAGACCCTGCCGGTGCTGCTCACCAGCGCAGCCGTGATCGTCGCCCTGCTGGTGCTGCGCCAGCTGTGGGTCTACTACATGGATGAACCCTGGACCCGCGACGCCCACGTCGGCGCCGACGTGGTGCAGGTGGCGCCGGACGTGTCCGGGCTGGTGGAAACGGTGAACGTGGCCGACAACCAGGCGGTGAAGAAGGGCGACCTGCTGTTCGTCGTCGATCGCGCCCGCTACCGCATCGCGCTGGAGCAGGCCAAGGCCAGCCTGGCCGAACGCCAGGCCTCGGTGGCACAGCTGCGCCGCGAGATCGGCCGCGACCGCAGCCTGCAGGACCTGGTCGCCGCCGAGGATGCCGAAGTGCGCCGCGCCAAGCTGCAGGCCGCACAGGCGGCGCTGGCCACCGCACAGGCCGCGGTCGACCTGGCCGAGCTCAACCTGGGCCGCACCGAGGTGCGCGCGCCGGCCGATGGCCGCGTCAACGACCGCACGATGCGCGTGGGCGACTACGTGGTGGCCGGCAAGCCGGTGCTGGCGTTGCTGGATACCGGCTCGTTCCGCATTGATGGCTATTTCGAGGAAACCCGACTGCGCGGCGTGGCGCCGGGGCAGCGCGTGGACATCCGCCTGATGGGCGAATCGGCACCGCTGCACGGCCATGTCGAGAGCATTGCCGCCGGTATCGAGGACCGCTACCGCAGCAACGGCAGCACCCTGCTGCCGAACGTGACCCCGGCCTTCGACTGGGTGCGGCTGGCGCAGCGCATCCCGGTGCGCATCGCCATCGACGAAGTGCCCAAGGGCGTTGAGTTGATTGCCGGCCGTACCGCCACGGTGACCGTGGACACCGGCCGCCATCCGCACAACGACAAGGCCGGCACTTCGCCGACACAGGCGGGCCTGTGAACGCCGCCCTGCCCCGTCTCGGCCTGATCGTCGCACTGGCCAGCCTGGCCGCGTGCAGAACCGTCGGCCCGGACTATGCACTGCCGGAAGGCTCGGCGTTCAAGCGCCCGGAGGCCAATGCGGCCTTCATCGATACGCAGAACCCGCAGGTGGCTGCCAACCAGGCGCTGCCCGACCGCTGGTGGTCGCTGTACAACGACCCGGTGCTGGACGGGCTGATCACCCAGGCACTGCGTGACAACGTGGAACTGAAGGCCGCCGATGCGCACCTGCGCCGCGCCGCCGCCGTGTACGAACAGGCGCTGGACGCGGGCGGATTCGAGTACGAGGCCGAGGCCGGCGTCAGCCGCGCGCAGCTGTCGGCCGAATCGTTCCTGCAGGAGCACGAGCTGCCGGTGATCAACCTGGCCGATGGCAAGTTCGCGGTCAGCTACCAGTTCGACCTGTTCGGCAAGCTCAAGCGCGGCGCCGAGGCAGCGCGTGCCGACGAGCAGTCCGTCGCTGCGGCGCGCGACCTGGCCCAGGTCAGCGTGGTCGCACAGGTGGCCGACAGCTACCTGGAAATCTGCCACGCCAACCACGAGCTGCACGTGGCCGAGCATTCGCTGCAGCTGCAGCAGCGCAGCCGCAGCGTCATCGAGCGCCTGATCGCGGCCGGCCGCGGCACGCCGCCGGAACTGGCCCGCGCCAATGCGCAGGTGGCACTGCTGGAGGCGGCACTGCCGCCGCTGCGCGCGCAGCGTTCGGCCGCGGCCTATTCGCTGGCCGCACTGCTGGGCCAGACCCCAGGCCAGTTGCCGGCCGGCGTGATCGACTGCGCGCACGCGCCCAGCCTGGCGCAGCCGCTGCCGGTCGGTGATGGCCGTGCGCTGCTGCAGCGCCGCCCGGACGTGCGCCAGGCCGAACGCAAGCTGGCCTCGGCCACCGCGCGGATTGGCGTGGCCACCGCCGAGCTGTATCCGGACATCCGTCTGGGTGCCTCGGTGGGTGCCGCCGGCCTGCTGGAAGACTTCGGCACGCCGATGACCCAGCAGTGGTCGATCGGCCCGCTGATCTCGTGGACACTGCCCTCCTCGGGCACGCATGCCCGCATCCACGCCGCCGAAGCCGGTGCCGACGCGGCCCTGGCCGAGTTGGACCACACCGTGCTGCAGGCACTGCGCGAGACCCAGACTGCGCTGGAACGCTATGCGCAGGACCTGCGCCGACTGCAGTCGCTGCGCGTGGCGCAGGAGCAGGCCGCGCTGGCCGCCGAGCAGAACCGCCGGCTGTACCAGGGCGGCCGCACACCCTACCTGTCCAGCCTGGATGCCGACCGCAGCCTGGCCACCAGCGACGCCACCCTGGCCGCCGCCGAAGCACAGGTCTCGCGCGACCAGATCCACCTGTTCCTGGTGCTGGGTGGCGGCTGGCAGGCATCGGTTGCCCCGGCTGTGCCGTCCACCGCACAGGCCTCGGCGAAGTAAGCCATGAACGCGCTGACCGATCGCCAGGCCTGGCTGTTCTCGATCAAGACCTACCTGGCCTCGGTGGCCGCGCTGTACATCGCCATGGCCGGCAACCTGTCGCGCCCCTACTGGGCGATGGGCACGGTGTACATCGTCAGCCAGCCGCTGCTGGGCCCGACCCGCGCCAAGGGCGTGTACCGCATCGTCGGCACACTGGTGGCCGGGCTGGCCACGCTGCTGGTACTGCCGGCGCTGGTGGAAACCCCGCTGGTGCTGAGTGCGGCAATGTCGATCTGGCTGGCCGGTTGCCTGTTCATGGCCCTGCTCAACCGCGGCCCTCGCGGCTACGCGTTCCTGTTGGCCGGCTACACCACCGCCTTCATCGGCTTCCCGGCAGTCACCTCGCCGGAGACCATCTTCGACACCGTGGTGGCGCGCAGCGAGGAGATCATCCTCGGCACGGTGGTGGCCGTGCTGTTTGCCTCGCTGCTGTTCCCGGCGTCGGTACGCCCGATGCTGCGCGCCCGCATCGGCAACTGGATGGAGGACGCCGCGCAGTGGTGCCGGCAGATCCTTGAGCGTGGCCGCGCACACGCGCCGCGCAACCGGTTGGCCGCCGATCTGGTGCAGTTCGAGGCGCTGATCGAATTCCTGCGCCGCGATGATCCACGCCATGCAGGGTCGGCGGTGTCGATGGAGCGCCTGCGCGAGCGCATGCTGCTGCTGTTGCCGGTGTTGTCGTCAATCGCCGATCGCCTGAGTGCGCTGCGCAGCGATGGCCAGGCCCTGCCGGATGGGCTGTCGGCGCTGGTCGACGACATCCGCGATTGGCTGGATGGCCCGACCAACGCCAGCGAGTACGCCCGCCTGCGCGCGCGCATCAGCGCGCTGAAGCCGCAGGTGGACCGCGACCTGCAGCACCTGCAGCTGGCCAGCCTGCTGCTGCGCCTGGAGGAACTGGTGGACCTGTGGCAGGACTGCCGCACCCTGCAGCACGCGATCGACCAGGGCACGGCGCCGTTGGATCGCGCGCACTACCGCATCCGCACCGAACGCGTGGCCGCCGACAAGCACGTCGACTACGGCATGGCGCTGTTCTCCGCGCTCAGTGCCGGCGTAGCGCTGATGAGCTACTGCGTGCTGTGGATCGCGCTGGGCTGGGAAGGCGGCGGCAACGGCGCGATGATGGCGGCGGTGACGGCCGCATTTTTCGCCGCACAAGACGATCCGGCCCCCAGCATGGTGCAGTTCCTGGTGTGGGCGATGGTCGCCTCGGTGGTGGCGGGCGTGTACCTGTTCGGCGTGTTCCCAGCCGTGCACGACTTCGGCCTGCTGGCACTGGTGCTGGCGGTGGCCTTCCTGCCGCTCGGACTGCTGCTGCATCATCCGAAGAGTGCGCTGTTCGCGCTGCCGCTGACAGTCAATCTGGCCGCGCTGCTGAGCCTGCAGAACACCTACAGCGCCAACATCCAGACCTTCCTCAACTCGTCGATCGCGATGTTCATCGGCATTGGCTTTGCAGTGGTGATGACCCGCCTGTTCCGTTCGGTAGGTGCCGAGTGGACCGCGCGCCGGCTGGTGCGGCAGGGCTGGACCACGCTGGCCGAAGCCGCCGAAGGACGTGGCCAGCAGGATCGGCAGCGCTTCGCCGCACGCACGCTCGACCTGCTGGGCCTGCTCGCACCGCGCCTGGCAGCGACGCCGGAGGGCAGCGACATCGCCTCGGTGGACATGCTCAACGAGGCGCGCATCGGCCTGAACATCCTGCAGCTGCGTCGTGCACGGCTGGAACTGCCCGAGCGCAGCCGCGAAGCCGTCGAGCACATCCTGGAAGAGATCGCTGGGCACTACCGGCGGCAGATCGCGGCGCGCAAGCCGATTGCTGCAGACCAGGCGCTGCGCGAGCGGCTGGATACGTCGCTGGGCCGGGTCGGCAGCGTGGCCGCCTGCAAGGCCCGCGACGAAGCGCTGATGGGCCTGATCGGCCTGCGCTTCGCGCTGTTCCCAGAGGCCAAGGCGCTGGCGCCGGGCTTGGCGATGAGTGCAGCCGAACAGCTCTAGCGGGATACCCTGTGCGTCCACAGACCCCGTTGCCGGGGTCGGATCCTTCGCCGCGGGCGAAGGCGCTGACCCCTGCTCTGCACAGGAAGATCCAATGAGTTACGACATGATGGTGTTCGAGGCCAGCACCGCGCCACGCGAGGCGGCGGCTTTCATCGCCTGGTTCGAAAAGCAGACGCAGTGGAACGAGCGCCACGAGTATGACGACCCGGCCGTCAGCAGCCCGGCGCTGCAAGCGTGGTTTGCGGAGATGGCGCAGGAATTCCCGCCGTTGAACGGACCACTGAGCAACGACGATGACGACCGCGCCGAGGTGACCGAGTACAGCATCGGCCGGCAGGTGATCTACGGCGCGTTCGCCTACTCGGTGGCCGAGCGCGCGCACGGGCGGGTGCAGGATCTGGCCGAGAAGCACGGCGTGGGCTTCTTCGACGTGAGTGCGGATGAAGCGGCGATCGTGTTTCCGGATGGGTTGGTGCTGATCGCGTAGATCCACGCCATGCGTGGATGACCACCAGAACGATCGAAGCGCGCTTTTGTAGAGTCGAGCCACGCTCGGCTTCGTGGCCCATCAGCCGAGCATGGCCCGGCTCTACAGGCAGCGCATCACGCCCGCGTCAGAACAACGTGCCCTGCACCGTGGGCTGTTCGATGCGCGCTGGTTGTTCGGCCACATCTTCGGCACCCAACCGCCAGGCCAGGCCGCCCAAGCGGCTGGCGTGCCGTTTCAGTGCGGCCTGCAGCACGTCGGCGCTGCCGGCCACATGCAGTACCTGGCGGGCGCGGGTCAGGCCGGTGTAGACCAGTTCGCGTGACAGCACGCGGCTGTCCTGGCGTGGCAGCTGCAACCACACTTCATCGAACTCCGAGCCCTGTGCCTTGTGCACGGTCATCGCAAAGGCGCTTTCGTGCGCGGGCAACGCAGCCGGGTGGAAGGCGCGCGGGTGGTCGACGCTGTCGCCGGGGAACCAGGCCACCATCGCGCCACTGCCATCGCGCAGGCAGATGCCGATATCACCATTGAACAGGCGGTGCCGGTAGCTGTTCTCGGTAACCAGCAGCAGGCGGCCCTGGAAGTAGCCCGGGGTGTTGCCGGCCAGCAGCTGTTCGATGCGGCTGTTGAGCCCACGCGCACCTTGCGGGCCTTCGCGCAGCGCGGTCAGCACGCGCAGGCGACCGGCCTGCTGCAGGGCACGTACCGGATCCGCGGCCTCGGCCAGTGCACGCCAGTGGCCCAGCAGGTGCTCACGCTGGCCACGCAGCGGGTCCGCCTCACCTTCGTGGAAGTGCACGCCAGCCAATCCACCACCGCGCAGCAGCTGCAATGCAGTGTGGCTGTCACCTTCACGCACGGCATGCGCCAGCGGTGCCAGGTCCAGCGCATCACTCTGCCGGTAGCCGCGTTGCAGCTGTACGCGACGGCCGGCGAAGGCGCGTGGTGCGGCCTGCGGCTGCAAGGTGGCCGGTGCCAGCAGGCCATGCAGCGCCAGCGCATCGTCGGCGCGGGTGCCGATGCCATCGCCGCTGGCGCGCAGGATCGCGCTGAGCACATCACCGGCTTCGACCGACGGCAACTGATCGGGATCGCCGAGCAGGATCAGGCGGGTGCCGCTGGCAATTGCATCGACCAGCTTGGCCATCATCGGCAGATCGATCATCGACGCTTCGTCGACCACCACCACGTCCACCGCCAGCGGATTGTCGGCGTGGTGGCGGAAGCGTGGTGAGTCGGGAATCACGCCGAGCAGTCGATGCAGGGTGGTGCCGCTGCTGGGCAGTGCCGCGCACAGTGTCGGATCCAGTCCCTGTTCCTGCAAGCGTTGCACGGCCATGCGCAGGCTCTCGGCCATCCGCTCGGCGGCGCGACCGGTGGGCGCGGCCAGCGCCACCTCGGGCAGCGGCTGGCCGGCGTGCCGGGCCTGCGCGGCCAGCAGCAGCAACAGGCGTGCGATGGTGGTGGTCTTGCCTGTGCCGGGGCCGCCGGTGACCAGCGCCAGCGGATGGCGCAGCGTCACGCCGGCTGCGCGTGCCTGGTGATCTTCGCCGCACGATGCGTGCGGGAACAGCTGCGCGAACAACGGCGCCAACGCTGCCATGTCCGGCGCCGGCAGCGGATGCCGGCCGATGCGCTGCAGACCGGTGGCCAACTGGCGCTCGTACTCGCGGTAGCGGCGCAGGTACAGCAGCCCGTTCTCCAGCACCAAGGGGGCATCCCCGGCGATGGCGTCAGCCTGCTCCGGTGTGGCCACCCAAGGCGATGCGCGCAGCTGCGCCAGCCAGGCCTGCGCGGCGGGCCACTCGGGCACGCCTTCCAGCAACCGCTGCGGTTGTGCCGGATCGAACGCGGCGTGGCCCTGCGACACCGCCAGCGAAGCCAGCGCCGCCGCCAGTGCCACATTGTCGGGCGTGTCGTCGCGCAACCGCTGCAGGCTGGTCGCCAATGCGTGGTCGAGGGTGCGCAGCAGGCCCTTCTGGTGCAGTTCCTTCAGCAGGCTCATGCGCTGGCTCCTCGGGCACGCGCGGCGAGCTGGGCCTGGGCCTGCTCGCCGCCGGCGAACAGCGCGTCGAGTGCATCCACCAGCGCGAACGGGAAACGATCCACGTGCACGCCATTGCCCTTGCCATCCAGGCCGCGGCAGAACAGGTAACGGATGCCGCCCATGTCGCGCTCGTAGTCGTAGGCGGCGCCCAGGCGGAAGCGCAGCCAGCGATGCAGGGCCACGGTGTAGATCAGCGCCTGCAGATCGTATTCGCTGTGACGCATGGCAATGGCCAGCAGGTCCGGGCTGTAGCCGGGCAGGCGGTTGGACTTGTAGTCGAGCACGTACCACCGGCCATCACGCACGTAGGTCAGGTCGATCATGCCGGTCATCAGCCCCTCCAGGCGGCGGCGCTGGCCGAAGCCGCGGCGGCCACTGGAAACACCGTGCGCATGCAGCACCTGCAGCAGCGCCGGCACCGTGGTCGCCTCGATGGCGAAATGGAAGTCGATTTCGGCGCGGCGCTCGCCTTCACCGAGGCTGTACAGCGCACCGCCTTCGGGCAGCGGTACGGTCAGCGTGTGGCCCACCAGCGGCACCAGCACCGCTACGCCATCGTCCAGATCGACGTCGGCATAGCCCTCATCGTGCAGCGCCTTGCGCAGCACCTCGACCTGGCCCTCGGGAGCTTCCCGGCCTGGTTGCCAGTCAGCCCATGCGGCGAAGTCGACGTTTTCCATTGCCTCGTGCAGCACGTTGCCGAAGCGGCTGCCCATGAAACGCGGGTCGAGCGGCGCGCTGTCCTCGGCCTCCGCGGCGGCTTCCGGCAGTGCCGGTTCCAGCGGCAGCTCCGGGCCGGTGGGTTCGTCGGCTGCCGGCGCCGGCAGCGCGGTGGCAGCGGCTTCGATGTCACTGCCCGCGCCGGCATCGGCGTGGGCCAGCTGGGTGAAGCTGTACACCCACCAGTCGTGCGGAACGCGCCGGGTCAGTGCACGCACCGCCGGAAGATCCCCTTCCACTTCGGCCGCCAGCTGCGGCAGCGCAGCCGGTACCTCACTGTCATCGATGCGCACATCGGCATGCGCGCGCAGCGCCTGCAGGTCACCCAGCAGCGGTGCCAGCCGCGTCCTGCCGAGCCCGGCCAGATCACCCACGGCGATCCACAGCGCGTGCTCGGCGCGGGTCAGGCCGACATACAGCAGGCGCGCATCCTCGGCACGCTGCTCGCGCTCGCGCTGCGCAGTGGCCGCTTCCCAGGCCTCGTCCTTGCCCAGCTTCCAGTGCAGCTGGCGCTGGCCGCCCACATGCACCGTGCAGTGCGAGGCGGTGTTGGGCGCACCGCCGTCGATGCCCACGAAGGGCAGGAACACCAGCGGGTACTCCAGGCCCTTGCTCTTGTGCAGGGTGATGATCTGCACGCGGCGCGCATCCGATTCCAGGCGCAGCAGCTGCTGCTCGTCATCCTGGTCGGCGCTGGCCATCTGGCCCTGCAGCCAGTCCAGCAGGCCGTGCATGCCCAGCGCCTGCGCCGAGGCTTCCTGCAGCAGTTCGCCCAGCTGCAGGTAGTTGGTCAGGCGGCGCTCGCCATCGATCAGCGCCAGCAGGCGTTCGCCCTGCGCGGCGCAGACGTCGGCGATCACCGCGAACGGGCCGCCGCGCTGCCAGCGCTCGCGCCAATGCAGAAGCTGCGCCTGGAACCCGCGTTGCAGGTCGCCCTCGTGCTCCATCGCCGCGATCGCACTGGCGCGCTGGCCGAGCAGCACCGTCGCCAGCGCCGCGCGCAGGCGGCCCTCGTCAGCCGGCTGCAGCAGCGCCAGCAGCAGTGCACGCAGATCACGCGCTTCGCTGGTGGCGAACAGGCTCTGCTTGCCCGCTGCCACGGCAGGAATGCCGACCACGGCCAGCGCGCGCTGCACCAGTGTGGCCTCGCGATGCGAACGCACCAGCACCGCGATGTCACCCGGCTGTACCGGGCGCCCACGCAGCACCGCATTGCCGGCGCGCGCCGCGACCAGGATCTGGTGGATCGCCGCCACACAGGCCTGGGCGGCTGCTTCGCGCGAGGCATCGGCACTCATCGCCTTGTCACCGCCACTGCTCAGCACGCGCAGAGTGAGTGCCGGGGCGGCATGGCCGTCGCGCTGGTAGTCCGCATCGCTGCGCACGCCACCGGGCCGCACCGGCTCGAACTGGATGCCACGCTCGAGGAAGGCGTCTTCGCCACCGTTGTCGTACAGCGCCTGCAGCGCGCGCAGCACGGCCGGTCGCGAGCGGAAGTTCTGGTCAAGCACCGGCGCCTGTTGCGCTACCCGCTTGGCCTTCAGGTAAGTGTGGATATCACCGCCGCGGAAACCGTAGATCGCCTGCTTGGGATCGCCGATCAGGAACAGCGCCGGTGCCAGGCCGAGCTCGCGCACTTCCGGTGAATCGCCGAACACGTTGTGGAAAATGCCCCACTGACGATCGTCGGTATCCTGGAACTCATCGACCAGCGCGATGCGGTACTGCGCGCGCAGCTGCTTGACCAATGCCAGCCGCTGCGGGCCTTCCAGGGCCAGTGCCACGCCATCGATCAGATCGTCGTAGGTCTGCACCCGGCGGGTGCGCTTCAGCGCCTGAAGGCGCTGTCTGGCTTCAGCGCGAAGCACGTGCAGGAAGTTCAACGCGGTGGCACGGAGCCAGGCATCGCGTTCGGCCAGAAGCGCGACGTAGCGGGCCAACGGCGCCTGCAATGGCGACGATGGCGTGCGCTCGGCGAATTTCTTGTTGGTCTTGGCTGCCAGCGCCTCCGGCAGCAGTGCCGGCAGGCGCTCGCTGGTCAGCAGCTCGCGCGGGTCGGCGCGTTCGGCCCAGCCCAGCAGTTGCCGGCCCAGCGGGTGCAGCCAGCCCAGCTTGTACGACACGCCGTTGATCCATTTGTTGTCGACCGCATCGCAGAGGTCGATGAAGAACTGCTCGCCATGCTCGCGCACGCTTGCGGACAGCTCTTCGGCAACACTCTGCAGGGCGGCCTGCGGATCGGGCAGCGCCACCGCCTGTGGCAACGGGTGCAGCGGCGGCGCGGCCAGCAACGCGCGCAGATCGGCGGCCAGTGCGTCCGGGGTGGACCACAGCCAGGTCAGCGGTTCCAGCGTGGCCGGGTCATTGGCATATACCCGCCACAGGTCTGCCGCGAGCGCTTCCAGCAACTCACGGTCGCTGGCCAGCAGCTCCGGCGGATCAAAGGTGTGGCCGCTCTCCAGCGCATGCTCGCGCAGCACGCGGGTGCAGAAGCCATGGATGGTGAAGATGGACGCAAGGTCGATCTCATCGGCGGCGACCTGCAGGCGGCGCTTCAGTGCGGCGGCGCGCTCGGTACCTCCCTGCAGATGGCGCTGCAGCACCTCGCGGGTCAGCCGCACGTCCGGTGCTTCGCCTTCGACCGGTTCCAGATCGACCAGTCGCGCCGCCAGCGCCAGGCGCTCGCGGATGCGCTTGCGCAGTTCCTGGGTAGCCGCATCGGTGAAGGTCACCGCCAGGATCTTTCCGATGCGCAGGCCCTGCTCTACCACCAGGCGGGTAAACAGCGTAGCCAGGGTGAAGGTCTTGCCGGTACCGGCGCTGGCTTCGATCAGGCGGATGCCATCCAGCGGCAGGGCCAGATAGGGATCGACCGCCATGCACTGGGCTCGCTCATCGATGAAGGCGGGGCTCATGCGCTGCCCTCCTGGCGCGTTTCGGCGCCGAGGGTGCGGCCTTCGCGCACCGCGCTGAAGACCACCTGGCTGTTGCGCAGCAGCTCGGCATAACTGGCATCGGAGGCGAACGGGTCGGCACCCCGCAGCAGCAGCTGCCAGGCGTCGCTGCTGGATTCACCCCAGCTGCGGTCGCTGCCGTGCCACTGCTTCCAACCCTCGCTGCGCTGTTTTTCTGCCGGCGCGTTGTACAGCACCCAGCCGGTATACGGGGCAAAGCGCAGCGGCTCACGCAGGCCGCGCTGGCGCAACTGCAGCAGCGCGCGCAGCGCCGCGCGTGCAGCAGGCGCGCTCAGTGCCGGCAGTACATGCGGGCCGGGACCGGCGTCGCCGCCATCGTGGAACTGCACAAGGGGCAGTGCGTCGCCGGCGGCGTTGGCCAGCAGCCAGTCCAGGCCCTGGCGGATCACTGCATTGCCATTGAGCGTGCCGGCGCGCAGCCGCACCAGGCCTTCGGGATGCCGATCGGCCACGCGGCCGTGCAGGCGCACGCCATCGATGTCCACTTCGTAGCGACGGCTTTCCAGCGGCTCGCCCTGCATCCAGCCCAGCAACGCACTGGCATACGGACGGGTCTTCAACTGCTCCACCTCGAACTGGCGCTGGCCCAATGGACCGGACGGCAGCAGGCCACGCGCGCGCAGCCGCGGGTACAACGGTTCGGTATCGCCACTGAGCGTGGCGCGCACCACCGCCGCCTGCACGCTGCGCTTTTCCGGGCCGCGCGATGACAGCACCAGCGGTTCCAGGTCATCAACTTCCCCGGCATCGTCGGCCAGGCGCAGGCCCATCGACTGTGCGAGGAACTGCCCGGCCGGGTCGCACAGGAAGCGGCGCAGGGTGTCGAGCGCGAGCTCGTCTTCCACCGCATCGTCGAGCGGCGGCGGCAGCGGGGCATCGAACCACGGCTGCAGGCCCCCACGCTGGCCGGTGAGGCGGCCGGCAGCGGGATGCCATTGCCGCCGATAGCTGAAGCGGCGTGGATCGCCATCTCCGAACGCCGCCGGTGAGAACGGCTGCAGTGCATGGCGCACGGTAAAGTCGCGGACCGCCGCAGGCGGATCGAGGTGATACGCGGCGGCGGCATCGATCAGTTCACTGACCAGCACCGACGGCTCACGTACGCTGCCATCGCGTGGATCGGCGCCGAGGTAGCTGAGGTAGAACACCTCCTGCGCGGCGGCGAACAGCTGCAGGAACAGGAAGCGGTCGTCTTCGCGGGTGGAGCGATCGCCCGGGCGGCGGCGTGGCGTGTCCAGCTCGGCGGTGAGCTGGTTGAGGCCCGCGGCCGGGTCACGACGCGGGAAATCGCCATCATTGAGACCGAGCACGCAGATCACCCGGAACGGCAGCAGGCGCATCGGCACCATGCGGCCGAAACTGATGCCACCGGTCAGCAGCGGCGCGCGCGTATCGGCCTCACCCAGTACACCGGCGAAGTGCGAACGCACCACCTCAGGCGGCACGCCGTCTTCGAACCCGGCCTTGGCGGCATCGTCGGCGAACTGATTCAGCAGCTTGCGCAGGCGCTCGAGGGCACGCTGGCTGTTGGGCGAGCTGGGCGCGGTCGGCAGCAGCGCGTCCAGCAGCGACAGCAGCCGTTGCCGCCACTGCGCCGGGGTCAGCAGCTCGCCGAGGCGACGCTGGTAGACCGCCAGCACGCGCAGCAGCCGCAGCAGCCGGTCCAGTGCTTCCAGCGCGCCGCCTTCAAGCTCGATCCACGGCGCCACGCCGGCCAGGTCCGCCTCGCTGCCGGTGGCGTGACCGAGCACCAGGCGGTCCAGTGCGAACTGCCAGGTGTAGGCGTCGTCGGCCGGCGCCTGGTGCTGGTTGCGGTGCTTCGCATCCAGGCCCCAGCGTGCGCCGGCCTGCTGCAGCCAGCCATGCAGGCGATCGAAGTCCACCGCCTCCAGCCCGGCCGCTTCGGCCAGCGGCGCGCTGGCGAGCAGGTCCAGCACCTCGTTCAGGCCGAAACGCGAGACCGGCAGGCCCAGCAGATGCACGAACACATCGGCCAGCGGCTCTCCCGCCAGTGGGCTGCTGTCGGCCAGCGCGTAGGGAATGTGCTCGTCCTCCCCCCCGCGGCCGCCGAACACCGCTTCCAGATACGGCACATAGGGATCGATGTCCGGTGCAAGCACCGCGATCTCGCGCGCCTGCAGCGGCGGGTCGAAGCGCGGGTCCTGCAGCAGGCTGCGCAGCTGGTCGTGCAGCACCTGCAGCTCGCGCAGCCGGGTGTGGCAGGCATGCACCTGCAGGCTGGGGTCGTCGCTGCGCAGCCCATCGCGCAGCTCGCCCGAGGGCAGTGCGCGGCGGTGGAACAGATCGCGCTGCAGGCGATGCAGCAGGCTGTCGGACAGGCCGCCTTCGTCCAGGGTCGGCCGGGTGTCTTCTTCCGGATCCGAATACGCGGCAATCTCGCCGGCCGGGTGCACCACCTCGTAGCTGCCCAGCACCGCCATGAAGTCGCGTCCGGCCGCACCCCAGGCCTCCAGCAGGCGGTTCTCACCAGCCGCTTCACCGAAGGGATCGGGTGCGCCGCTGCGCAGGCGCTCGGCCAGCGTCTGCAGGTCACCCCAGTACGACTGCACCGGAGTGGGCATATAGAAGTGCAGCTCGCCCACCCGCGCCTGGGTGGCCATCACCCGCAGCACGTCGGGCGAGATGTTGAGCGTCGCGAACGCGGACATGCGCGGTGGCAGGGCCTGTGGCAGCGGCTGGCCGGCGCCCTCGAAGCGATCCAGGTACGCCTGGATGCGGCGCGCGCGGTAGTCGCGGCCATGGGCGATGGTGCGCCAGAGGATCGCCTGCGGGTCGGCCGGGTCGGCGCCGGCCTCCCAGCGCAGCAACCAGTCGCGGCGCCAGGCCTGGTACTTCTCGAACACCGACGCCAGTTCACCGGCCAGTGCCCACGGCTTCAGGGCATCGCCGCCGGCAAGATAGGACTGCAGCGCGCGCATCGGTGGCTGCGCCAGCAGCGCCGGGTCGCGCAGTGCCTGGTACAGCTTCCAGTGCAGGCCCGCCGCGTCCAGGTCGTCGCGTTCGCCCGGCACATTGGCATTGAGTGCACGGGCAACGAACTCGCCCGGGGTCAGGAACTCGAGGTTGGCGGCCACGCCATATTCGGCAGCGAGTGTCGCTTGCAGCCAACGCCGCATCGCCACCTGCGGGATCAGCACCACCTCCGGCGCGAGCAGCGGCTGGCCCGGAACCGGCACACGCACGTTGCGCGCCAGCAGCGCAGCCAGCACGTCCAGGGAGTTGGAATGGTAGAGGCGGAAATCGCTGCCCGGGTCACTCATCATGCACAGTGTGCAGCACGGCAGGCAGTATTCAATGGCCCGCCCATCGCCGGTACGGATTGTTCCGCGTTGCCAGCCGATTGTCCCGGCCTGGCAAGGGTCATGCCGTGCCACAATACTGGACCGTCCAGTCTGCTTATGTTCAGCCGATGGGCCCGATCCTTCGATGTCTAAAAAACGTTAATGGTGCCCATGTCGGCCTCCACCTCCAGTCTGGTGCAGTTATCCAACGTCCGCATCGACCGGAGCGGGCGCACGATCCTGCGCGACGTGTCGCTGCAGGTGCCCAAGGGCAGCATCACGGCCGTGCTGGGCCCGTCCGGCAGTGGCAAGTCGACCCTGCTGGCGGCACTGACCGGCGAACTGCGTCCGGTCGCCGGCGAGGTCACCCTGTTCGGCAAGCCGATCCCGCATGACAGCGGCGCGCTGCTGGAAATGCGCAAGAGCGTGGGTGTTCTGCTGCAGGGCAACGGCCTGCTGACCGATCTGACCGTCGCCGAAAACGTCGCGCTGCCGCTGCGCGCGCATACCCGCCTGCCGACCGCCGTGCTGCGCCGCCTGGTGGAAATGAAGCTGCATGCCGTGGGTCTGCTGGCCGCTGCCGATGCCTGGCCGCGCGAACTGTCCGGCGGCATGGCGCGCCGCGTCGCGCTGGCCCGCGCGCTGGCACTGGATCCGCCACTGATGATCTACGACGAGCCGCTGACCGGGCTGGACCCGATCGCCTCCGGCGTGATCATGAGCCTGATCCAGCGCCTCAACCACAGCCTGGGCCTGACCAGCATCATTGTCAGCCACCACGTGCACGAGACCCTGCCGATCTGCGACCAGGTGATCGCCATCGCCAATGGCGGCATCGTGTTCCAGGGCACGCCCGAGGCGCTGCAGTCCAGCCAGGACCCGCTGCTGCGGCAGTTCCTGCACGGCCAGCCCGATGGCCCCATTCCGTTCGATGCCGCGCCGCGCGCGAGGGTCGCCTGATGCCGTTCGTCCAAGCCACCCGCTCGCTGGGTCGCGCCGGCCTGTTCTCGCTGACCGTGCTGCGTGGTTCGCTGCCGACCCGTGATTTCCTGGCCGAGCTGACCCGCGAGATCTACAAAATCGGCGCGCGCTCGCTGCCGATCATCGCCGTCGGTGGTGCCTTCGTCGGCCTGGTGCTGACCCTGCAGGGCTACCGCACGCTGACCACCTTCGGAGCGGCCGACGCGCTGTCGACCCTGCTCGGCCTGTCGCTGTATCGCGAACTGGCGCCGGTGCTGACCGCGCTGCTGTTCATCGGCCGCGCCGGCAGCTCGATCGCCGCCGAACTGGGCCTGATGCGCGCCACCGACCAGATCAAGGCACTGGAGCTGATGGCGATCGACCCGGTGGCCAAGGCCGTCGCGCCGCGCTTCTGGGCGGCGGTGCTGACCGTGCCACTGCTGACCGGCATCTTCTGCTCGCTGGCGATCAGCGCCAGCTACTTCGAAGCGGTGCATGTGCTGGGCCTGGACAATGGCGTGTTCTGGTCGGCACTGCGCAACAGCGTCGATTTCTGGGATGACTTCGGCGTGGCGATGCTGAAGTCGGCGATCTTCGGCGGCACCGCAGCGCTGGTCGCCGCCTATGTTGGTTTCCACGCCGAGCCGACCATCGAGGGCACCTCGGTGGCGACCACCCGTGCGGTGGTCAATGCCTCGCTGCTGGTGCTGATGTTCAACTTCGTGCTGTCGGCAATGTTGTTCACCTAACCCCTCCACCGGCGGTGCGCAGGCGCGCGCGGCCACCACGACTCGATCAGGTAATCCACATGGCCATCCGCGGTCCCAGACTCGAATTCTCTGTCGGCGCATTCCTGCTGCTGGCCCTGGCCTCGCTGATGGTGCTGGCCGTGGCCTCGACCAACCAGCGCTGGAGCTGGGGCAGCCAGGGCTACGAGCTGAAGGCGCGCTTCTCCCAGGTCGGCCAGCTGCGCAAGCAGGCGCCGGTGAAGATCGGCGGCGTCACCGTCGGCCAGGTCGCCTCGATCGACCTGGATCCAGTGAAGTTCGAATCCATCGTGACCCTGCGCATGGACAGCAAGGTCAAGGACCTGCCGGCGGACACCTCGGCGGGCATCTTCACCAGTGGTTTGCTCGGCGAGAGCTATATCGGTCTGCAGCCGGGCGGCGACCCGGACGTGCTGAAGGCCGGTGACGAGATCGTCTTCACCCAGCCGGCGGTGGACCTGATCCAGCTGGTCGGCAAGTACATGTTCAGTGGCGGCGCCGGTGGCGGCGCTGCTCAGAAGCCCAACGATGGCGCGCAGGCGCCTGCAACGGAACCGCAACCATGAAAATGAAACTGATCCCCGCCCTGCTCGCCTCGGCGCTGCTGATGGCCACCCCGTTCCTTGCCCAGGCCCAGGCGGCCGCCCCCGCCGCTGCCGCAGCGCAGGGCCAGGCCGGCAAGGTGGTGATCGATGCCAGCACGCGCATCCTCACCACGCTGCAGCAGCGCCGCAGCGAGTTCAGCAGCAACCCGGCCAGCCTGCGCAGCTACATCGACAGCGAACTGAACCGCACCTTTGACCGCGACTATGCGGCACGCCTGGTGCTGGGCCCGCACGCCCGCGGCGCCTCCGACGCCGACATCAAGCTGTTCGCCGATGCGATGGCCGACAGCCTGATGCAGCGCTACGGTTCGACCCTGCTCAACATCCAGGGCAAGCCGAGCTTCCGCCTGAAGGGTGAAAGCCCGCTGCCGGGCAACCGTGGCGTGCGCGTCAGCACCGAACTGGTGCGCGCCGGCAACGAACCGACCCCGGTCGAGTACTGGATGCGCAACGTGAACGGCCAGTGGAAGATCTTCGACGTCAACATCGAAGGCATTTCCTACGTGCAGACCTTCCGCAATCAGTTCGATACGCCCTTGCGCCAGAAGGGCATCAAGCAGGTGGCCAGCGAGCTGCACAGCGGCAGCATGCAGGCCGGGCCGGCGGGCAATGGCAAGTAGCGCACTGGCGCTGCTGGAAGGCGACACCCTGCGCCTGCGCGGGGTGCTCGACCGTGCCGCGGTGATTGCACTGTGGCCGCAACTGCAGGCCCTGCCAGCCAAGCTGGCGCGGCTGGAGCTGGGCGAGGTCGAGCGCGTGGACAGCGCCGGCCTGGCCCTGCTGGCCGAACTGGCCTCCCGGGCACGCAAGGCGGGCCATGCGCTGGCCATTTCCGGCGCGCCGGCCGGCTTCAACGAGCTGAGCGCGGCCTACCGGCTGTCGCCCGACCTGGACTTCAACGCTACTTCTGCTGCGAGCTGACATGAACGTCGTACGCACTTTCCCCCTGATCCTCCTGGCCACCGCCCTGACCGCCTGTGCCGGCAAGCCCGCGCGCAGCGACGCACCGGTCGCCAGCACCGTGGTCCCGGCCGGCGCTCCCGCCGAAGCGACGCCCGCCGACACCGGCGTGACCGAGGTGGCCCCGGTGGACAACCCGCCGATCGCCACCGCTGCGGCGCCGACCCCGCCCGCAACCAGTGCCGATGCCGATGCGGCCAAGACCGCCGCAGCCACTGCACCGGGCGGTGATGATGATTTCGACGCCCTGTACGGTGGTACCGGCGACACCGGCAGTGCGGCCGCCTATGACCCGTGGGAACCGTTCAACCGCAAGGTGCACAAGTTCAACAACGCGGTCGACCGTGGCATCGCCCGCCCGCTGGCCACGGCCTACACCCACGTGGTGCCACGCTTCGCGCGTACCGGCGTCAGCAACTTCTTCAGCAATCTGCGCGCACCGGTGACCATCACCAACCAGCTGCTGCAGGGCCGCGGTGCCGATGCGTGGGACAGCCTCGGCCGCTTCCTGATGAACAGCACGCTGGGCATCGGTGGCCTGTTCGATCCGGCCAGCAAGGCGATGGTGCCGCGTCGCAATGAAGATTTCGGCCAGACCCTGGGTGCCTGGGGCTGGCGTCGTTCGCGCTACGTGGAACTGCCGTTCTTCGGCCCGCGTACCGTGCGCGATGTGTTCGGCCTGGCCGGTGACATCCCGTTGTCGCCGATCCGCCGCATCGAGGAAGACAAGGTCCGCATCGGCCTGCAGGGCCTGCAGCTGGTCGACACCCGCGCACAGCTGCTGGCGATCGATGATCTGCGCGACACCGCCGTGGACGAGTACTCGCTGGTGCGCGATGCGTGGATGCAGCGCCGCAACTACCAGATCGAGAACGACCTGCGCAGCAAGCGCGACCGCGGCCATGACGATGCCAATTCGCCGATCCCCGTGGATGCGATGCCGATGCCGAACTGGAGCAACTGATCGCTGCAACCCGTGCATGAAAAAACCCCGCCTCGGCGGGGTTTTCTTTTCCGGCAGGTGCCAACCCGGATTGGCACGCTTTGCTCAGGCCACCAGCGCGGCCTCGATGGCGTCGCGCAGGCGCACGTCATCGGCCGCCACGTCCGGGGCAAAGCGTGCAATCACCTTGCCATCACGGCCGACCAGGAACTTCTCGAAGTTCCACAGCACCGCCGGTGCCGGATGGATCGGGATCTCCTTGCTGGCCAGGCGCTCGCGCAGCGGGCCTTCGCCGATCGACTGCGGCTGGGCGGCGGTCAGCTGCTGGTACAGCGGGTGGGTGTCATCACCGGCGACACTGATCTTGGAGAACATCGGGAAACTGACGTCGTAGGTGAGCTGGCAGAACTGCTGGATCTCCGCCTCGCTGCCCGGCTCCTGGCCAAGGAAGTTGTTGGCGGGGAAGCCCAGCACTTCCAGGCCCTGCGCATGCTTTTCCGCATACAGCGCCTGCAGGCCTTCGTACTGCGGGGTCAGGCCGCACTTGGAGGCGACGTTGACCAGCAGCAGCACCTTGCCCTGGTAGTCGGCAAGCGAGGACGGCTGGCCGTCGATGGTGGTGAGGGGAATGTCCTGGATCGGGGTGCTCACGCGGGGCTCCGGCTACGGCGGGAATGGCCCACCAGCATAGCGCCGCGCGCGCTGTTGTAGAGCCGAACCCATGCTCGGCTGATGCCATGGCAGCCGAGCATGGGCTCGGCTCTACAGGACATCCTCAATCCACGCAGATCGTACCCTGCGCCTTGCCGTCATCGATACGCTGGCGGCAACCGAAGTTCTGGCTGGCATCACGCTGGCAGGTACCGGACGCCACATCACCGGCCACTGCCTCGCCTGCGGCCAGGCACTGGCCCGTGCAGTCGCTTTTGCGGCTGCAGGCCTTGCCGGCGTCGGCATAGGGAATCACGCATTGCTCGCGCTGCAGCCGGCCGAGCCGCTGCAGGGTGCCACCGGCGGCCTGGCAGTCGACGTCGCGTGCTTCGCGGTAGGCCTCGACCGCTTCGGGGGTGCTGGAGGCGGTCTGCGTGGTCGTGCCCACGGTCGTTGGCGCGCTGCCGCAGGCGGCGAGCAGCGCGGTCAGGACAAGGCTGGTGAAGCGGGGCAGGCGCATGGCGGTACCTGGTCGAAGCGGACAGGCCGCCAGCATACCCATCGGCGATGCGGGCGGCGTGTCAGCGTGGCTCAGGCCTCGTCGCCCTCGCCGTCACTGCCTTCCTCCTCGGCCACCGCATCACCCTCGGCCAGGTCGCCGAGCAGCGACTGCGCCTGTTCGGACGCCAGCGACTCCACGCCACGCAGGCGGCGTTCGATGGTGCGGGTCTTGCGGCTGGCCTCGCCGATGCTGCGGCCAACGGTAGTGATCTGCTTCTCGGCCTTTTCCAGGATGCCGGCGAACTTGCCGAACTCGCTCTTGACCGCACCCAGCAGGCTCCACACTTCGCTGGATCGCTTTTCAATGGCCAGCGTGCGAAAGCCCATCTGCAGGCTGTTGAGCAACGCAGTGACCGTGGTCGGTCCGGCCACCACCACACGGTGCTCGCGCTGCAGCAGGTCAACCAGGCCCGGGCGCCGGATCACCTCGGCATACAGGCCTTCGGTGGGCAGGAACATCACCGCGAAGTCCGTGGTGTGCGGTGGCACGATGTACTTGTCGCAGATCGACTTGGCCTGCACGCGCACCGCGCGCTCCAGCTGGATGCCCTGCAGGCGCACGCCTTCGGCATCGCCCTGTTCCTGTGCGTCCAGCAGGCGCTCGTAGTCCTCGCGCGGGAACTTGGAGTCGATCGGCAGCCACACCGGCGTGTCGTCGCTGCTGCGGCCCGGCAGGCGCACGGCGATATCGACCATCTCGCCACTATCCGGGCGCACCCTCACCGCACGCGCGTACTGCTCCTGGGTGAGTGTCTGCTCGAGGATGTTCTCCAGCTGCACTTCGCCCCAGCTGCCGCGGTTCTTGACGTTGGTCAGCACGCGCTTGAGGTCGCCCACGCCGGTGGCCAGCTGCTGCATCTCGCCGAGGCCACGCTGCACCTGTTCCAGGCGCTCGGAGACGAGCTTGAAGGAATTGCCCAATCGCGTTTCCAGCGTCGACTGCAGCTTCTCGTCCACGGTGTGGCGCATCTGCTCCAGCTTCTGCGCGTTGTCGTTCTGCAGCGCGCGCAGCTGTTCCTCCAGCGTGGCACGCATCTCGGCGATGCGCTGCTCGTTGCGCTGTGTCAGTTCCTGCAGGCGCAGGCCCAGACTGTCGGTCAGGCGCTGCTGCGACAGCGCGCCCTCCTCGCGGCCCTTGCGTGCATCGTCCACCAGGGTCTGGCGCAGCGCCCCGAGCTGGGTATCGGTGCGCGCAGTGAGCTCCTGCAGCTGCTGGCCAAACGCATGGATGCGTGCCTCCTGCTGCTGGCCGAAGGTCTCCAGTTGGCCGCGCAGTTCCTGCAGCCGCTGCCCCATCAATGCTGCGCCGCGCTGCTGGCTATCGGCCACTTCAGCGCGCGCTTTGCGGGCATCTTCGCCCAGCGCTTCGCGCAGCAGGTCCAGGCGCTGATCGGTGCGGGTGGACAGATCGGTCAACGCGCGGGCGAAGCCATCGAGCTGTTCGCGCAGTTCGCTGCGCCCGGCGCGCGCTTCCTCGCGCACGGCCTGTTCCAGGCGGTCATGCGGCGGGCGGCGCAGCAGGGCGACCAGCTGCAGGATGAGCACGGCCAATAGAAGGCCGGCAATGAGCAGGTATTCGGTTTGCATGGGGCAAGTGTAGGCTGGCCGAGTCTCAGCTGCTGCGTCAGGACCATGCTCGCTCTGTACGGAAAGCCGACCTCCATCAACGTGCGCAAGGTGCTGTGGCTGTGCGCCGGCCTCGACCTGCCACTCCAACACGAGCCAGAACCACCGGCGGACCTGCTGGCCACGTTGAATCCGAACCGGCAGGTGCCGGTCCTGCGCGATGGCGGCTTCGTGCTGTGGGAATCGAACAGCATCTGCCGCTACCTGGCCGTACGTGCTGGCCGTGATGACCTGCTGCCCGGCACGGCGCAGGGCCGCGCCCGGGTCGAGCAGTGGATGGACTGGCAGGCCAGCGACCTCAACAGCGCCTGGCGGCACGTGTTCATGGCGCGCGTGCGGCGGCACCCGGACTACCCGGACGATGCCCGCGCCGAGGCCAGCCTGGCGCAGTGGAACCACTTGATGGGCGTACTCGACACACAATTGGCCGGTGGCCACTGCCACGTGACGGGCAACGCCTTCACCCTGGCCGACATCGTGCTCGGGCTATCGGCCCAGCGCTGGCGCAGCACGCCCGGCAACAAGCCCGTGCTGCCACACCTCTCGGCGTGGTTCGAACGGCTGCGCGAGCAGCCCGGTTTCGCCACCCACGTCGACAACGGCGTGGCCTGAGGGGAAGTGCCGGCCGCTGTTAGCAGGTGTCGACCTGGGTCGACACGGTGGATCCATGCCATTCGTGGATGAATCTCTGTAGAGCCGAGCCCATGCTCGGCTGAGCGGCGTGCGCTGACGGCAGCCGAGCGTGGGCTCGGCTCTACAGGAAAAACCGGGCCTTACCAGCCTTCCAGCACGATCTTGCCCTTGGCGCGCTGGCTTTCCAGCAGCGCGTGGGCGCGCCGCAGGTTGGCCGCGTCGATGCGCCCGAAGTGCTCGCCCAGGGTGGTCTGCAGCACGCCCGTGTCGATCAGCTCGGCCACACGGTTCAACAGGTCGTGCTGGCGCTGCATGTCGGCGGTGCGGTACAGCGGCCGGGTGAACATCGACTCCCAATGCAGTGACAGCGCCTTGCGCTTGAGCGCCATCACGTCCACCTGGCCCGGGTCATCGATCAGCCCCAGTTGGCCCTGCGGTGCCAGCAGTTCCACGATCTGCGCGTAGTACTGGTCGGAGTGGGTCAGGCTGGCGACATGCTGCACCTCGCTGATGCCGAGCCGCGCCAGTCCCTCGGCCAGCGGCAGGCTGTGGTCGATCACGTGGTGTGCCCCCATTGCGTACGTCCAGTCCTGGGTATCCGGGCGCGAGGCGGTGCCGATCACGGTCAGCCTGGTCAGCTTCCGTGCCAGCTGCACCAGGATCGAACCGACACCACCGGCAGCACCGATCACCAGCAGGGTCTGGCCTTCGCCACCACCCTCCGGGATGCGCAGGCGGTCGAACAGCAGCTCCCAGGCGGTGATTGCAGTCAGTGGCAACGCTGCGGCGGCGGCATCGTCGAGACTGGCCGGCTTGCGCCCGACGCTGCGCTCATCCACCAGCTGGTACTGCGCATTGCTGCCCGGGCGGTCGATGACGCCGGCGTAGTAGACCGCGTCGCCGGGCTGGAACAGGGTCACCTCGCTGCCCACCGCATCAACAATGCCGACCGCATCCCAGCCCAGCACGCGCGGGCCATCGGTGGCCACGCCGCGGCGGACCTTGGTGTCGACCGGGTTCACCGCCACCGCGCGTACCGCCACCCGCAGGTCACGCGGGCCGGGCTGCGGCAGTTCCAGTTCAATATCGATCAGGGCCTGGGCATCATCGATCGGCAGGCCGGCTTGGGTGTAGGCAATGGCGCGCATGGCAGCGGTCCAGTGGGGAAGGAGGCGACAGGTTGCGCCGCACGCGGTCCCTCGGAAAGGCGCAGAATCGGGCAGCACTTTCACTCTGGCGATGAAGATGATCCGCTTCGACGATCTGCAGCTGTTCGTCCGTACTGCCGCACTGGGCAGCTTCTCGCAGGCGGCCCGCGAAGCCGACCTGCTGCCGGGGCAGGTTGCTGCGGCGGTGGCGCGGCTGGAACGCGAGCTGGACCTGCGCCTGTTCGTGCGCACCACGCGCAGCCTGCGCCTGACCGGCGAGGGGGCGCTGTACCTGCCGTATGCGCAGGAGGTGCTGGCCACCCTGCGCGAGGGCCAGGCGCGCGTGCAGGGCGAAGACACCGAACTGCACGGCACCCTGCAGCTGTCGGCGCCGTCGGACTTCGGTCGAAATCTGCTGCTGCCCTGGCTGAGCGCCTTTCGCGCCGCGCACCCCCGGCTGCGCCTGCACCTGCGCCTGTCCGACGAAGTGGCCGACGTGTTCCGCGACCCGGTCGACGTGGCCATCCGCATCGGCCACTTCGACGACGCCAACTACGTCGCCCTGCCCCTGCTGGAAGGCAATCGGCGCGTACTCGCGGCGTCACCCGACTATCTGCAGCGGCGCGGCACGCCCACCCGCCTGGAAGATCTGCGCGAGCATGATTGCCTGGTCTACCAGCTCAGTGGCCGCGCCTATGATCGCTGGTCGTTCGAGGTCGACGGGCGCCGCAGCGTGATTCCGGTGCGCGGCCCGCTGGTCTGCGATGACGCCGATGTGGTGCGGCGCTGGGCGGTGGCCGGCGAAGGCATCACCTACAAATCCTGGCTGGACCTGCGCGAGGATGTGCTCGCAGGGCGCCTGCAGCTGCTGCTCGACGGCATCGGCAGCCACATACCGTTGCAGCTGGTCTGCCCGCACCGCAAACAGTTCTCGCCGGCGGTGCGGCAGCTGCACGCGCAGCTGCGCCAGCACCTGCAACCTCTGCTGTCTGGCATGCCCGAGGGTCCTGCCGGCCCCCTGTCGCCAGTCCCGGCGCTGGCCGACAATGGCGGCCCCCCGTAAGAGAGAACGCCGCCATGCCGTGGATGGGCATCCAGGACCTGTGGACGTTTCTGGTCGCCGTGCTGGTGTTTCTCGCCCTGCCCGGCCCCGGTACCTTCACCCTGCTGACCGCCACCGGCCGTGGTGGCGTGCGCGGCGGTTACACCGCACTGGCCGGCCTGCTGGTCGGCGACCAGATCCTGATGTGGCTGGCGCTGGCCGGTGTGGCCGCACTGCTGAAGGCCAACCCACTGGTGTTCCACGCCGTGCAGTACCTGGGTGCGGCCTACCTGGTGTGGGTCGGCATCAGCCTGCTGCGCACACCGAAACACGAGGGTGGTGACGCCGGCCCGATCCGCATGCAGCCGGGCCGCTACTTCCAGCAGGCGATCCTGGTCAGCCTGCTCAACCCGAAGGCGATCCTGTTCTACATGGCCTTCCTGCCGTTGTTCATCGATCCCAAGGCACACCAGGGCATCGCCACCTTCGCGGCACTGGCCGGGATCATCCTGGTGGTCAGCATCGCCTACTGCTCGATGCTGATCGGTGTGGGCAACCTGGCCCGTCGCCGGTTGATCCAGCACCCGCGGATCAGCGACGCGCTGCGCCGCGTGGCCGGCCTGTTCCTGGTGGGGTTTGGCATCCGGTTGGGGCTGAACGGATGAACGGGCGGCTGCCGCTGCTCGGCCTGGCCCTGCTGTTCGCCGGCACCGCCTCTGGCGCCACCGTACAGGACCATCGTTGCCTGACCGGCGGTCGCAACGGCAGCATCCACCTGGAATGGCGCTGGCTGGAGGACGGACAGTCCGACGTGCGCTACGCCGGCCAGCGCAAGCGCCTGCCCCTGCGCCGGATCTCGATGGAAACCACGGTGCTGGCCGAAGATCGCCCGTACCAGTTTGACAGCGTCTGGGAAGAGCGCATCGATGGCCGCCTCAACGGCCGCTACCTGTTGAGCACTCAGGGCGCGCTGGTGCTGGATCTGCGTTACGAACGCGCCCGCGACGGCCACAGCACAACCTTCCACGACGACCCCGAAGCTTGGCAGGAGGATGGCTGCCATTGGCCGCGATCACCCTGACCCTCGGTTTGCCCTGCCAGCTGGACGATCGTAGGACGAGTTCGATTTGTTGCTCAGATTGTGCTGATTTCGTCATCATTGACGGCGTTCAGCCTCCATCAGTGACGCATCCAACCCGGGTATGACCCCCGTCAGTGGTAATGCTGCGCTGCGTTCGGTCACACTCGGGAACTTGTCGTTCTTAGTCACCCCTTCCGAGGCCTGCATGTCCCTGTTCCGGCGCAAGTCCCTAGATTCCGTCACCGTCCACGAAGCCGGCAGGCGCCTGGTTCCGACGCTCAGCTGGCCGCACCTGATCGCGCTGGGCATCGGTGCCATCGTCGGTACCGGC
The DNA here is from genome assembly GCF_052605195.1 of Stenotrophomonas maltophilia group sp. vghtpe118. Classification (NCBI taxonomy): domain Bacteria; kingdom Pseudomonadati; phylum Pseudomonadota; class Gammaproteobacteria; order Lysobacterales; family Lysobacteraceae; genus Stenotrophomonas; species Stenotrophomonas maltophilia group sp. vghtpe118. Next base: position 2,758,654 of record NZ_CP199672.1, read on the forward strand.
ATCTACACGCTGATCGGCGTGGGTGCAAACCTGGCCGGCCCGGCCGTGCTGATCTCCTTCGCCATCGCCGGTGCGGTCTGCGCCTGCGCGGCGCTGTCCTACGCCGAGCTGTCGACGATGATGCCGGCCGCCGGCAGCGCCTACACCTACAGCTACAGTGCGCTGGGCGAGGTGTTCGCCTGGGTGGTGGGCTGGAGCCTGATCCTGGAGTACTCGCTGGTGGTGAGCACGGTGGCGGTGGGCTGGTCCGGCTACTTCGTCGGCTTCCTCGAATGGGTCCACACCCAGTTCGGCTGGAACGTACACCTGCCGGCCTGGCTGGCCGCCGGCCCGCATGTGGAAGGCGGAATGATCAACCTGCCGGCGATCATCATCACCTGGCTGGTGGCCGGCATGCTGATGGCCGGCACCAAGGAGAGCGCCACCCTCAATGCCATCCTGGTGGTGTTCAAGCTGATCGCGCTGGCCATCTTCGTCGCCGTAGCCCTGCCCGCCTTCGACAGCGCCAACCTGCAGCCGTTCATGCCGTACGGCTTTGCCAAGTCGATGGGCCCCGATGGCGTCGAGCACGGCGTGATGGCGGCGGCAGCGATCATCTTCTTCGCCTTCTACGGCTTCGATGCAATCTCCACCGCCGCCGAGGAGACCAAGAACCCGGGCCGCGACCTGTCGATCGGCATCATCGGTTCGATGATCGGCTGCACCATCGTCTACGTGCTGGTGGCGCTGGCGGCCGTCGGTGCGATGAGCTACGCGGTGTTCGGCCACAGCGCCGAGCCGCTGGCGCTGATCATGCGCCAGCTGGGCCATCCGACCGCGGCAATGGTGATCGGCGTGATCGCGATCATCGCCCTGCCGACCGTGCTGCTGGCCTTCCTGTACGGCCAGAGCCGCATCTTCTTCGTGATGAGCCGCGATGGCCTGCTGCCGCGTGGCCTGTCCAAGGTCAACGCACGTACCGGCACGCCGGTGGCGACCACGTTGTTCACTGCGGTCGTGGTGTCGGCGCTGGCCGGCGTGGCGCGCCTGGACGAGATCGCCGCACTGGCCAACGCCGGTACCCTTGCCGCGTTCACTGCGGTGGGTGTCTGCCTGGTGGTGCTGCGCCTGCGCGAGCCGAACCGCGAGCGCACCTTCCGCACGCCGCTGGCTTTCGTGGTCGGCCCGCTGGCTGCACTGGGCTGCATCTACCTGTTCATCAGCCTGCCGCACACCACTCAGCTGTACTTCCTGCTGTGGAACGTGGCCGGCCTGGTGTTGTACTTCCTGTACAGCCGCCGCCACGCACTGATCGCGAAGTAACCGGCTCGCCGGTAGTGCCGGCCGCTGGCCGGCACCTCGCATCCTGTCGATACGAGCAATGCCGGCCAGCGGCCGGCACTACCGCAGGGCGCTTCAACCGCCCTGCTTTGCGGCGTAATCCTGCGCCTGGCGCATCACCCGCAGCAGGTTGCCGCCCCAGATGCCGGCAATCTGCTTCTCGGTATAGCCCTTGCGCAGCAGCCACGCGGTGATCTTCGGCAGCTGGCTGACATCGGGCAGGTCACTCAGTCCGCCACCACCATCCCAGTCCAGGCCGATGCCCACATGTTCCGGGCCGACCACCGTGAGGATGTGCTCGAAGTGGGCGAAGAAGTCGTCCAGGCTGGCGTGGCGCACCGGGTGCTCGTGGTCCAGCGCCTGCTCGGCCTTCAGCAGCGCAACACCCTGTTCGATGCCCATGCCTTCCCAGCCGCCCAGCTGCTTGCTCAGCGCTTCCTCGGCCTGCTTGCGCTCGGGTGTCTTCGCCGTATCGATCAGGTAGCCGCCATAGGCGTTCACCTGGATCACGCCACCGGCCTTGGCCAGTTTGCGCAGGCGCGCATCGTCGAGATTGCGCGGATGGTCATAGACCGCCTTGGCCGAGCTGTGCGACAGCACGAACGGCACCGGCATCATTGCCAGCAGGTCGTCGAACACCGCGTCCGAGGCGTGTGACTGGTCGATCACGATGCCCAGCTTCACCGCCTGCCGCACCAGCTCCTTGCCGGCCGGGCTAAGCCCTTTCCATTCCGCGCCCTTGGGATCGGTGGCCGAATCGGCGAACTCGTTGTTGGCGAAGTGCACGGTGCTGAGCAGGCGCAGGCCGGCGCGGTGATAGAACGACAGCAGGCTGGGGTCGGCCACCAGCGGGCTGGCGTTTTCCATGCTGATGTAGACCACGCGCTTGCCGGCAGCCTTGATCCGCGCTGCGTCATCGGCGGTCAGCGCCAGCGCGAAGCGCTCGGGATTGGCCGCCAGCATCTCGCGGATCTGCATCAATCGCTGCAGCCCATGGTCACGCTCGGCCAGATGCGCGGCGGCGCTGCGGTCGCCCTGATCGGTGTAGATCGCCCAGAAGCCGCCGTCCAGCGCGCCTTCGACCATGCGTGGATAATCCACCTGCGAAAGGGCGTTGCGGTCGTGGCGTTGCTCGATGTCGAAACCGCTGCGACCAAAGTTGGCCGGCGTATCCAGGTGGCTGTCGAGGGTGACCAGGCGCTGCTGCAGCGCCTTGGCGCGGGCCAGCTCCTGCGCGCTGAACTCGATGGCGTGGACGGACAGCGGCGCGCACAGCGCCAGGGCGAGCACGACGGACAGGTGGCGCAACGAAGGCATGGGCTCTCACCGGCATGGGGAAGAGCCCGACCATAGCGCCGTGGCCGCGCATTGGGTAGCGCCGGGCCACGCCCCCTGAACAGCGGGGCGCCGTTTTCACGAACGCATCGCAATGCGCGGAAAGCTGACCGCCGGGCAGTGGACATGATTCATGCCCGGCGAACGCAGAAGCCGACCGTCAATCCACCACGCGGCAGAACACGGCCTTGAGGTAACGCGATTCCTGCACGTGGGCCATGAACGGATGGTCCGGACCAGCGCCGGCCACCTTCAGGATCTGGATCGTGCGGCCGGAGAAATAGGCCGCACGGCGCAGCATGTCGAGGAACTGGTCCTCGGCCACCAGGCCGGTGCAGGAGAAGGTGGCGAACAGGCCGCCCGGCTTGACCACGCCCAGCGCCAGCTTGTTCATGTCCAGGTACTTCTTCAGCGCGGTGATGACCTGGTCGCGGTCGCGGGTCATCTTCGCCGGGTCCAGGATCACCACGTCGTACTGCTCGCCACGGTTGGCGGCGTCGCGCAGCCACGGGAAGATGTCGGACTGGATGAACTTCGGACGCACGTTGTTCAGGCGCGAATTGCCCTTGGCGATCTGGATCACGTCCTCGTCGATGTCGATGCCGATCACTTCCGAAGCACCACGCGCCGCCGCGTACACGGCAAAACCGCCGGTGTTGCAGCACAGGTCGAGCACGCTCTTGCCTTCCACCTGCTGGCTCAGCCACTCGCGGTTCTCGCGCTGGTCGGCGAAGAAACCGGTCTTGTGCGCACCGGCCGGGTCGGCGCGGAACTTGATGCCGTACTCGGTGATCACCGACGCTTCGGTGGTGGTGTTGCCGTGGAAGTCGAAGCTTTCCTGCTTCTGCACGTGCTCGTCGGCGAAGCTGTGGAAGCGGCAGCCGGGGAACTGCTCGCGCAGCGCATCGTAGATCCATTCGCGGTGGCGGAACATGCCGGCGGCGAAGAACTCGACCACCACGAGGTCGCCGTAGCGGTCCACCACCAGGCCGGACAGGCCGTCGCCTTCACTGTGCACGACGCGCCAGGCATCGGACACCGTATCGAGCTTCAGCACCTCACGGCGCAGCGACACTGCCTGGGCGATCTTGCGCGAGAACCAGCCGGCATCCACCGGTACGTTCTGGTCGGTTTCAAGGATGCGCACGGCAATGCGCGAGTGCCCGTTGTAGAACCCGCGGCCAATGAACTCGCCATCGATGCCGACCACGTCGACGATGGAACCGGGCTTGGGCCGGACGGTCGGCTTCTCGACCAGTTTCTGGAAGATCCACGGGTGGCTGGAGCGCCACGCATTCTTGAGGCGGACAATCGGAAGGGGGGTATTCATCCACCCATTGTAAACCGGGCGCCGGGGTCGGATCCCCGCAGGGGCTCTGACCCCGGCAAACCGGCATTTGACGGCGGCGGGGCCAGACGGCAGAATCGGCGCCAGAAGGGGAGTAGCTCCCAGACGTTGTCGCCGTCATTTCGAGCCCGCAGGCTCCGGTGCAACGGTAGTTCCGGCCGACTGGAACTGCGAGCGAGACCTTCGCCGTACTGGCGAAGCTCTGTCCCTGGATCCCCTCCCGATCCTCCGTTGCAGATCCTCGCCGTCCGGCCTGGCATTCATCTTTCCAACGGACATTCCCAATGCAGACGATCGGTAACGTGTGGTTGTGGGGCGGCTTCGCAGCGGTGGTGGTCATCGCCCTGCTGGTCGACCTCGTGTTGATGCGCCATGGTGGACCGCACAAGGTCACCTTCAAGGAGGCCCTGTGGTGGTCCATCGGCTGGGTCGCGCTGGCCCTGCTGTTCAACGCCGGCCTCTGGTACTACCTGAATGAGACCGCCGGCCAGGTCGTGGCCAACAAGGTCGGCCTCGAGTTCCTGACCGGCTACCTGGTCGAGAAGGCGCTGGCGGTCGACAACATCTTTGTCTTCCTGATGATCATGAGCTACTTCGCGGTGCCGGAAGAGCAGCGCCAGAAGGTGCTGATCATCGGCATCCTGGGTGCGATCGTGCTGCGTACGATCATGATCTTCGCCGGTAGCGTGCTGATCAGCCAGTTCCATTGGCTGCTCTACGTGTTCGGCGCCTTCCTGCTGTTCACCGGCTGGAAGATGTGGTTCGCCGCCGGCCAGGAGCCGGACCTGGAGACCAATCCGGCCCTGCGCTGGATGCGCAAGCACCTGCGCCTGCTGCCGGACTACGCCGGCAACGCGCTGAGCGTGAAGCGTGATGGCGTGCGCTGGTTCACCCCGCTGTTCGCGGTGCTGATCCTGATTGCGGTCACCGACGTGATCTTCGCCGTGGACAGCATCCCGGCAATCTTCGCGATCACCACCGACCCGTTCATCGTGCTCACCTCCAACGTGTTCGCGGTGCTGGGCCTGCGCGCGATGTTCTTCCTGCTGGCCGGCATGGCCGACCGCTTCCACCTGCTGCCGTACGGCCTGGCGCTGGTACTGGGCTTCATCGGCATCAAGATGATGATCATCGATCTGTTCAAGATCCCGACCCCGGTCTCGCTGGGCGTGGTCGCGGTGATCATCGCCGCCACCGTGGTGCTGAGCCTGAAGTACCCGCCGAAGGAAGGCGAAGGCCAGGCCTGAGCCTGACCCGTTGAACGGTGCGGCCGGTGGGATTGTCCCGCCGGCCGCCTCCACTCTCCCGTTACGGTGGCCTTGGTTTCGCGCCAGTCACCGCCATTGCTGAGGTATGGACAACAACGCGCCCCTGCCCGCCGACGACGTGCCGGCCCCCCGCAATGATCGCTCGCGCATCCTGCGGGCGTTCAATGTCAGCCTGGCCGCCGTGCTGGTGCTGGTGGCCGTGTTCGCCCTGCAGGGCACGTTCGACTGGCGACCGTGGGCGGTCGCACCGCTGGAAGCCAAGGGCCTGCTCGGCCTGATCGGCGGCCCGATGCTGCATGCCTCGGTCGAGCACATCGCCGCCAACAGCATCGCGATCCTGATCCTCGGCACCCTCGCCGGCAGCGTGTATCCGAAGGCCACCGTACGTGCGCTGCCCCTGCTGTGGCTGGGTTCGGGCCTCGGCGCATGGATGCTGGGCAATCCGGGCAGCGTGCACCTGGGTGCCAGTGGCGTGACCCACGGCCTGATGTTCCTGCTGGCCAGCCTCGGCCTGCTGCGCCGCGACCGTGCGGCGATCGCCACCGGTCTGATCGGCATGCTGTTCTACGGCGGCATGCTGATGACCATCCTGCCGCACGCCGATGGTGTGTCCTGGCAGTCGCACATGGGCGGCGCCTTCGCCGGCATCATCGCCGCGCTGCTGTTCCGCAACGCCGACCCACTGCCGCCGCGCCAGCGCTACAGCTGGGAAGACGAAGAAGACGAGGCTGAGCCGCTGTCCGACGACGAACTGGAGCCGCCGTCACCGCAGCGCGTGCCGGTACTGTGGCAGCCGCGCGAGGGCCAGGACTACGTGGTGATCCCGTTCCGCCGCCCGGACGAACCGCGCGGTTGAGGTGAGGGTGGTACCGGCCGCTGGCCGGCAACCTCATGAACCTTCGTTGGCAGTCCTTGCGTTGCCGGCCAGCGGCCGGCACTACCAGGAGAATCAGTTCCCTGCCGCGCCCATCCCATCCACCGCCTGCCGGCCGAGCGCCGGGTCATCGGTGAAGAACGCATCGATGCCCGTCGCCAGGTAAGCCCGCATCTCGGCAATCGATCCCTCGGCATTGCGCGCGCTGTCGGCACCCTTGCGCAGGTTGCTGGGCTGGAAGTGGTTTTCCGGGCGGAAGGTGTACGGAATCACCATCAGGCCAGCGGCGTGCGCGTCACGTACCAGCGAGGTCGGCGTGCCCAGCGCCCCCTTGGCATCCAGTGGAATGATCGAACGCAGCTCGGGGCCGATACCATCGGCGTAGCCGGCAATGTCCTTCAGGCCGGCCGGGGTCATCATCTGCGCATAGGTCAGCGCGCCGCCGGCCTTGACGATGTCAGCCGGCTGGGTATCGCCCTTCCACAGCAGCTGCAGCAGCCGGATGTTGCTGCCCCGGCCGATCCTGCCGCGCAGGTAGCGCAGGTTGGCGGTCTCGAACGACTGGATCGTGACCGGCCCGACATTGGTGTACGCGTTGCCACGCAGTGCGGCCAGCAGCTTGTCTTCCATCGGCAGGCCGATGGACTGGAAGTAGGTCGGGTGCTTGATCTCCGGCACCAGGCCGATGCCGCGGTTGGCACGCCCGGCCTGCTGCACCAGGAAGGCCAGGATCTCGTCCAGGCTGGCGATGCGGAACTGCCCGTCGTAGGCGGTGCTGCGCAGTTCCGGCAGGCGCTCGCGCGCATAGAGGGTCTTCAGCTCGGCCAGGGTGAAGTCTTCGGTGAACCAGCCGTCGACCTTCTGACCATCGATCACCTTGCTGGTGCGGCGGCTGGCGAACTCTGGATGCGAAGCGACGTCGGTGGTGCCGCCGATCTCGTTCTCGTGGCGGGCCACCATCACCCCGTCCCTGGTCATCACCAGGTCCGGTTCGATGTAGTCGGCGCCATCGGCGATCGCCTGCGCGTACGACGCCAGGGTGTGCTCGGGCAGCAGTGCGCTTGCCCCGCGATGGCCGTAGACCGACACCTTGGGTGCGGCCGGGGCGGAGGATTCAGCACTCATGGCCACCGATGGTGCCACGGCCAGCGACAACAGCAACGCACAACCCCACGACTTCACTGCGACTTCCCCCAAGCGGTATGTGATGGCTGTCAGTATGCGGCGGCAATATGACAGGTGGGGGAAGGGGGGGGGAGCGGATGCCGGCAGGGGCTCCGATCTGACCGCCGCCACTCTTCAAACAATTCTGATTGAAGCGCTGTAAGGCCCGCGACTAGCCTCGAATGACCAAAAGCGGGTTGTCAGGGGCAGATCATGGAACAACCGATGTACATGCCGATCCTCAAATGGCGACAGGGTGAGTATCTCGCGGTGGGTCGTACCAACGAAGGAATCAAGGATGGGATCTATCCTCTGTTCGAGATCCCTATCGAGCAGTGGGACTTCGAGAACGATGCGCCGGCCAAGTCACTCGATGACCACCTGAAGAATGTGGGCAGACGTCTGAGCAGTAACTGGAAGTCGCGCCGCTGCCTGTTTGATTCGCCCTATCTTGCTGGGGACGACACCATGGCGGACGGCCAGCATCATCTGGAGCGGATCTTCGACCTCATTCGCACCGCGGGATGCCAGGCCATTCCCGTTACCGGCATTGACCGGCACGTCGATTACCAACAGGCGGTGGCACGCATTGTCGCACGCGATGATCGTGGCTGCGGATTGCGGCTCGTACCGGATGATCTTGAAGGAGGACGCCTTGCTCGGATCTCCGGGCTGCTGAGACTGTTGGGAGTGGTATCTGGTCAGGTGGATCTGATCCTCGACAGCTCGGCCGACGTCGCCGACTCACCCACGCTGCAGGCATCGACTTGGCAGGCATGGATTGCGGCGGTTCCGGATCTGGCCGACTGGAGATCAATCACCATCGTAGGAGGCAGTTTTCCTGCCAGTCTGAGCCCCTCTTCGAGCTATCGCCCACATGGCGATGTGAATCGCCGGGAATGGCGCGCGTACACGCGGCTAGCCGGCATGCATTCTGGACGGATGCCGTGGTTTGGTGACTATGGCTGCGCTTCCCCGCAGACGGAACTGATGGATCCGCGCCTGTTCGACCCCAACGCCAAGATCAAGTACACGATCGATGATCAGTGGCGGATTGTTGTGGGTACCCAGATCAAGCGCAATGGCCGCGACCAGTACCGTGATCTGTGCAGGCACCTGGTCTCCGATCTGCCGGTGGTCTTCATGGGGCGCGGCTACAGCTGGGGCGATGCGTACATCGAAGACTGCGCAAACAGTGTCACCAGTACCGGGGGAAGCTCGACCTGGCCAACGGTGGCGACCAACCACCATATGACTAAGGTTGTTCGCGACCTCGCCAGTCTGACCGGCGCTTCAACTGTTCCCTGACCAGCGCACGGATTTCCGCAAGACTGTAGAGCTCCGACAGACGTTCACATAGCGCTGCGCGGTTGCCGCGCAGCGCTGATCTTTCCGGCGTCCGCCTGCCGATCAGAGCAGAAATTTCATCGCGCCAGAGCAGTGCTGCGACGGCCGTCGCGCTCACTGATGGATTGAGTTTTGCAGGCCGCACTAGTTCTAGCCTCACTGCGTTGCGCGCTCCACGTGATGCCAGCCTGATCCCCCACCAAGCAGGCAACGTCTCCAATGCATGGTCCAGGTGGCGCTGACCCACCACGATCGTCGCCTTGTCGAGGACATCGGAGTAGAACTGCTGCTGCAACGGGAGTCTCCGCAGCGTGTCGACATCACTCTTGATCTCGTAGCCGTGCAGGTGGCCATTGATGACACATACATCGACACGGCAGGCGCCGCGCGCAAGCCCCATTTCCTCCACCACAAGCGTGTTTGGATTTGCGACATGCTCAGCAATGACCTTGCCCAGCAGAGCTGATCGCACGTCACTGTCGGTAATCGGGTTCATGGCGGGATGATATCAAGGAGGTGTCGCGCACAGGTTTGAAACCCATTGCCGCCAGTCATGGGCAAGCTAGACGATCAGAGCGTCTTCGGGGATGTGACCCCGTGTTACTTGCCGATGCAGAAACTGGAGAAGATCCTTCCCAGCAGATCATCGGCACTCATCTGCCCGGTGATCTCGCCCAGTGCGTCATGGGCCAGCCGCAGTTCCTCGGCGGCCAGTTCCAGGTGCTCATTCGCCAGCTCGCCATCGGCGCGCTGCGCGTGTTCCTGCGCTCGCTCGATGGCATGCACATGGCGCGTGCGCGCGGAGAACTCGCCGTCCACCTGCTCCCCTGCCCCGCCCGAGGCAATCGAACGCAGGCGCGCATGCAGGTCGTCCAGCCCGGCGCCGGTGGCTGCCGAAACGAACACGCGGTCCGGGTCGTCCAGCGCCGGCAGCACACCGAGCAGGTCCGACTTGTTGTGGATGTAGATCTTGTGCGGCACCGCTGCCACGGCATCACCCAGCGCCGCCTGCCCGGCCGCCGGATCGCGCGCATCCAGCACGATCAGCGCCAGGTCGGTGCGCTCGATTTCCACGTGCGCGCGGCGCATGCCTTCGCGTTCGATGGCATCGCCGCCGTCGCGCAGGCCGGCGGTGTCGACCAGGGTCAGCTCCAGGCCATCCAGGCGGATGGTCTCGCGCAGCGTGTCGCGGGTGGTGCCGGCGATGTCGGTAACGATGGCGCGTTCGCTGCCGGCCAGGGCGTTCAGCAGTGAGCTCTTGCCGGCATTCGGCGGACCGATCAGCACGGCATGCAGGCCATCGCGCAGGCGGCGGCCACGTTCGGCGTCGCGGCGCAGCAGGGCGAGATCACTGCGCGCCTGTTCCAGGCCACGCCGCACCTGCGCGCCACCGAGGGTATCCAGCGGTTCGTCGGCGAAGTCGATGGCCGCTTCCACGTGGATGCGCAGCAGCACCAGTTGCTCGATCACGGCGTCGATGCGCCGCGAGAACACACCATCCAGCGAACGTCGCGCGGCGCGTGCGGCGCGGTTGTCGCCGGCCGCGATCAGGTCGGCGATGGCCTCGGCCTGGGCCAGGTCGAGCTTGCCGTTGAGGAACGCGCGTTCGCTGAACTCGCCCGGCCGCGCCTGGCGCGCACCGAGCGCGATGCAGCGCGCGACCAGTTGCTGCAGCAGGACCGGACTGCCGTGGCCCTGCAGTTCCACCACCTCTTCGCCGGTGAAGCTGTTCGGTGCCGGGAACCACAGCACGATGCCATCGTCGATGACCTCGCCATCGGCGTCGCGCAGGCGTGCGTAGTGCGCATGGCGCGGGCGCAGTTCAGGCGCACCCAACGCGTTGGCGATGGCCGCGGCGCGCGGACCGGACAGGCGCAGCAGGCCGACACCGCCAGCGCCCGGAGCGCTGGCAATGGCCACGATGGTGTCGGTGCGGATCGTGTCGTTCATGGTTCAGAGTTTCTCCAGCTGCGCGCGTGCCTGCGCGGCACCACTGCCCTGCGGCTGCAGCGCCAGGTAGGTCGTGTAGGCCCGCTTCGCCTTGGCCTTGTCGCCGGCGTTGAAGTAGGCATCGCCCAGGTTGAGATAGGCCACCGCACGCGACGGATCGATCTTCAGCGTGTTCTCCAGCCAGCGCGCCGCTTCGACGTAGCGCTGCTGGCGGTAGTAGACGAAGCCGAGGTTGTTGGCGGCCTGGGCGAAGTCCGGACGCAGCTTCAGTGCCTCGGTGAACTGGGCTACCGCTTCGTCGTACTGCTTCTCGCGGTACAGCTGCAGGCCGCGGTCGTTGGCCTGCTGCGCGCGCTGGCGGTCGGACGCCGGGCCGGCGGAGGGCACTACCAGCTTGGCCTTGCCGCCCTGCAGGTCAGCCACCGTCACCGGTGCCTGGCTGCCCTTGGCCTCGCTGGCGGCATCCACCTTGTTGTTCAGCGCGATCGCATCGGCGGTCAGCTGGCGCGTATCGGCATTGAGGAATTCCTGGCTGTCCGGCACCTGGAACACGAACTCGCCGCCCTGCGAACCCGGCAGGCTGCCGAAGGCCGGGGTCTGGTGCGAAACGGCTGAGACGGCCGGCGCCACGTAGGCGGCCAGCTCGGTACCGGTGATCAGGCCATCGCCGTTGAGATCGCCCTTGCCAGCCAGCGCCTGCAGCAGCACCCAGGTGAATACCGAGTGGCCATTCGGGCCGGCATCGGCCACCTGCTGGTCGGCACCACCGGCGGTCAGCATCTGCCGCGCGCTGCGACGCGCGTTCTCGCGCAGGAACGACGACGACGACGGGCCGCCACGGGTCAGGCCCAGGCCGCTGTAGCAGGCATCCATCACGAACATCACATGCTTGGCCTGCATGCTTTCTGCAATGTTCTGGATGTCGGTCATCGCAATCGCGTCGGTGGCGAATTCCTTCGGATCCGAATCGACCGGGATGATGTAGCCGAGGTCGCGCCCGGAGGCGAGCTGGCGGGTCGCGCCATGGCCAGCGAAGAATACGAACACGCGGTCGTTCTTCCCGGTGCGGTCATCGGCCAGGCGGTCGTGGAACGCGGCCAGGATGTTGTTGCGGGTGGCCTGCTCGTTCTTCAGCACGATCACCTGCGAGGACGGGAAGCCGAACTGCCCGGTGAGGGTATCGGCCACCGCCTGCGCGTCATGGCTGGCGTATTCCAGCTTCGGCCATTTGGCGTAGTTGTCGATGCCGACCACGATCGCCCACGACTTCTCGTAGCCGGTGGTGACGGTCGCGGCACCGGTATCGCCCTTGCGCACACGGGCGACAGTGAAGTCGCGGCCGTTCCAGCCGGCGAACTGGTAGCCATCGGCGATCAGCCGGTCGAGGATCTGCGGCAGTGCCTTCACTGCACGATCGTGGATATCGTGGAACAGGATGATGCCGCGCTGTTCCTTGTTCACCTGGTCCAGCACGCGCTGCACGATCGACTCTGGCACCGGGTCGGCCCAGTCCATCGAGTCGATGTTCCACATGATCGACTTCAGCCCGGCCTCGTTGAGCAGCTGCAGGCCTTCGGCATTGCGCGCACCATACGGGAAGCGGAACAGCGGCGCGCGCTTGCTGTCGACATCCTTCAGCAGCGTGTCGGTGTCCAGCACCTGCTGGCGCAGGGCGTCGCCGGTGGTGCGCGACAGCTGGGCGTGGGTCAGGCTGTGGTTGCCCACCGCATAGCCTTCTTCCATCAGGTTGCGGCTGATCTTCGCCATCGGGCCGAGGCTGACCTTGCCATCGGCCTCGACCTTGCCCAGGTTGCGGCCCACCTCGAAGAACACGCCCGGCACGTCGTAGCGCTTGAGGATGGCCACCACTTCATCGGTGTAGGCCTTGTGCGGGCCATCGTCGAAGGTCAGCACCACCGTCTTGGCCGGCAGGTCGCGGCCGAAGATCTCACGGTCGCTGTCCTTCATCGACATCGGATACGGCTCGATCACCCCGTAGTCGCGCAGGATCGCTTCACGGCTGTAGTCCTTGTGCAGGTGGGCGATGTAGTCGTCCCACTTCTCGCGCTTCAGTTCGATGGCGCGGGTGCGCTCGAAGCGGCTGAAGATTCGGGTCAGTTCCTGGTTGTAGTTGCGCTCGATCTCATCGAGCGCTTCCAGATCCTCACCGATGCGCTGGTGCAGCTTCACCGCCGGGAGCGAGGAATCGGTGCCGACCCGCTCATGCAGGTCACGCAGCACTTCACGGAAGGCCAGGCGATCGGCGTCGAACAGTTCGGGCGCAGACTCGATGTAGTCCAGCACCGTGCCGAGGGTGGCAAAGCGCTGCGGGCTGGAATCGCGCAGCAGGGTGTCGAACAGCGCGGCGATGGTCGTGCGCTGTTCCAGGCCATCATGGAACAGCTGCTGGCCCACACGCGTGGAGGTGCCGCGGTCGGCGGTCGACTGCTGCTCCTCGTCGGCCAGCAGCACGATGATCCGGCGGTAGCCATCGAGTTGCTTCTGCAGCGCGGCCATCAACGGCGCGGCGGCCGGATCGGCAGCGGCGGCGGCCTGCGCGCTGGGCTGGGTGACCGTGCTCGCCGGCACCTTCGCGTCCTTGTCGCCACAGCCCGCTACGGCCAGGGTCAACAGCAGCGAGGGCAGGAACAGGCGGAACGACGACGCACGCATGGCGGACTCGAAGATGGGAGGAACGGTATGCAGGCGATTCTAACGCCGCATGCGAAAAGCCCGCCTTGCGGCGGGCTTCTACTGGGGTCGGCCGGCCAGTGGCCGGCTCTGCCGATTACTTCTTCTTGACCGGGGCCGGAGCGGTGGTGGCCGGGACCGGCTCGCCGCCATGGCGCTTGGTCATCCACCACTGCTGCAGCAGGCCCAGGCCGCCGTTGACCACCCAGTACAGGACCAGGCCGGACGGCATGAAGGCCATCATGACGCCGAACACCAGCGGCATGAACTGCATCATCTTCTGCTGCATCGGGTCCATGCCCGGTGCCGGGGTCAGCTTCTGGGTGAACCACATCACCGCCACGTTGATCACCGGCAGGATGAAGTACGGGTCGCGTGCAGTGAGGTCCTGGATCCAGCCGAACCAGGGCGCCTGGCGCAGTTCGACCGATTCCACCAGCACCCAGTACAGAGCGAAGAAGATCGGCATCTGGATGAGGATCGGCAGGCAGCCGCCCATCGGATTGATCTTTTCCTTCTTGTACAGCTCCATCATCGCGGTCTGGAACTTCTGGCGGTCATCGCCATAGCGTTCCTTCAGCTGCGCGATGCGCGGCTGGAAGCGACGCATCTTGGCACCGCTCTTGTACTGGGTCGCCGACAGCGGGTACAGCACCAGCTTCAGCAGCACCACCAGGCCGACGATCGCCCAGCCCCAGTTGCCGACCAGCTTGTGCACCTGGTTCAGCACCCAGAACAGGCCCTGGCCGATCACCGCCATCATCGAGAAGCGGCTGTAGTCGACCACGCGGTCCAGGCCCGGCACGTCTTCCTTGGCAATCAGGTTGACCAGCTTCGGGCCGACCCACAGGCGGGCTTCGGTGCTGGTGGACTGGCCCGGGGCCACGGTGAAGGCCGGGCCACGCGCTTCGATCAGGTCACGACCGGCCACCTGCGACAGTACGTAGTGTGCGGTCTGGTCCTTCTGCGGGATCCAGGCGGTGAAGAAGTGGTGCTGCAGCATCGCCAGCCAGCCGCCGGTGATGTTCTGGTTGAGCGTGCCGTCTTCCAGGTAGTCCTTGAACGCACGACGCTGGTACTTCTTGTCGTTGTCGTACCAGGTGGCACCGTTGAAGCTGAAGGAGTCCGGGTTGGTCATGCTCCGCGACAGGATGGTCGGGGTGCGGTCCAGGGTGCGGTAGACGTAGCCGTTCCACGGCGCGGCGCCGGCATTGCTGACTTCGTCCTTGAAGCGCACGGCATACTCGTTGCGCGAGACGGTCAGGGTGCGCTTGATGGTCACGCCGTTGTCGGCGGTCCACACGAACGGGATCTGCAGCTCGTTCTGGCCCTTGGCCAGCACGAAGTCCTTGGTGTCACCGACCAGCTTGAAGCCGTCGGCGCCGGGAACCGGGGTGTTCTTGTCTTCGCTGGCCCAGCCACTGATCGCGCTGTACGGATGCGCGGGGTCTTCGGTCAGCAGGCGAACCGGCGGGCTGCCTTCGTCCTTGGTCTGCGGGAACTGCAGCAGCTCGGCGTCGAGCACGCGGCCACCATCAAGCACCAGGCGCAGCACGTCGGTGGTGACGGTCACGCGCTGGCTGGCCGGGGTGGCACTGGCCTGCGCCTGCACAGCGGCCTGGCCCGGGGCGCCCGGGACCTGTGCACTGGGAATGCTGCCCGAGGCAGCGCCCGGAACACTCTGTGCGGCAGCCGGGGCCGACGTGGTCGTCGGTGGCGGGGTCGGAGCAGCCTTTTCACGGCTCCACTCCATCCACAGCAGCACGGCCACCATCAGCCAGGCAAAAATGAGGAATACGCGGGTCTGGTTCATCAGCGGACAGGCTCGGCGGGGCCGGGACGCGATGCCGGCTCGGTCAAAGAAGGAGTTGCGATGCCATCAGGCGGCGGCATTGTGCCGTCCACGCCCGGCGCGGGCAATGCACGCAGGCGACGCAGCAGGCGCAGGAAGGCCTGGCGGATCTCGTCGTTGCTGGCGGAACGCGCAGCACTACGGGCCACGACGACGAAGTCGCCTGGCTGGATATCGGTACGTGTCTGACGCAGGATGTCGCGCAGGACGCGCTTGATCCGGTTACGCCCAACGGCGTTCGGATCGACCTTGCGGGAAACCGCCAGACCCAGCCTGGCCGGCCGGTCAGCCGGCAGCCAGTGCAGGGTCATCAGCGGATCGGACACACGGCGGGCGCCGTTGAAGACCGTTGAGTATTCGGCACGCGTGCGAACCCGCGCAGAGCGAGGGAATCGCTTGCGCGGGTCTGCAGTATTCACTGTCGAAGGGATTGCGTCTGCCGCAGGGTGCGGCATGGCAATCAGGCGCTCAGGACTTTGCGGCCCTTGGCGCGGCGACGCGACAGGATCTTGCGGCCGTCAGCGGTCTTCATACGGGCACGGAAGCCGTGGTCGCGCTTACGCTTGAGGTTGCTGGGCTGGTAGGTGCGCTTCGTGGCCATTGGGGGCCTCTCGTATGAATGGGACGGAAAGAACCGGAAATTCTAGAGAGGTCTCCCCCCTCACGTCAACCCCTGAGGACTACGCGAATTCACCGGGCTGTGCAATAGCTGTGGATGTTTTTGTGAATAAGTAGGGGACAAGCATTCCGAAGGCGGGCGCTCGGTGGTAGTCTGAGCCATCCATTTCCCCCCTTTCCGGCCTGTGTTTGGGCGCCTTGTCGCGTCCATGCCCCGGCCACCGGACGATTATTGCTGATGGATGCCTGGTCCCGTAGTCTCGAGCGCCTCGAAGCGGAGTTCCCGCCGGAAGACGTTCATACCTGGTTGAAGCCGCTGCAGGCCGATCTGCGCGTGGACAGCCTGGTGCTGTATGCACCGAATGCCTTCATCGTCGACCAGGTCCGCGAGCTGTACCTGGCCCGGATCCGCGAACTGCTGGCTCACTTCGCCGGTTTCAGCGACGTTTTTCTTGAAATCGGCTCGCGCCCGCGCCCCGTGGAGGCGCAGAACGCGCCGGTTTCCACGTCGTCGGCGCCTGTGTCCAGCGAACCGCAGGTGCCGTTTGCCGGCAATCTGGACAATCACTACACCTTCGCCAACTTCGTCGAAGGGCGCAGCAACCAGCTGGGCCTGGCCGCTGCCTTCCAGGCAGCGCAGAAGCCGGGCGACCGGGCCCACAACCCGCTGCTGCTGTACGGAGGCACCGGCCTGGGCAAGACCCACCTGATGTTCGCCGCCGGCAACGCGATGCGCCAGGCCAATCCAGGCGCGAAGGTGCTGTACCTGCGTTCGGAACAGTTCTTCAGCGCCATGATCCGGGCCCTGCAGGAAAAGACCATGGATCAGTTCAAGCGCCAGTTCCAGCAGGTGGACGCGCTGTTGATCGATGACATCCAGTTCTTCGCCGGCAAGGACCGCACGCAGGAAGAGTTCTTCCACACCTTCAACGCGTTGTTCGATGGCAAGCAGCAGATCATCCTGACCTGTGACCGCTATCCGCGCGAGGTCGAAGGCCTGGAAGCGCGCCTGAAGTCGCGGCTTGCCTGGGGCCTGTCGGTCGCGATCGAACCGCCGGACTTCGAGACCCGCGCCGCGATCGTGCTGGCCAAGGCGCGCGAACGCGGTGCCGAGATTCCCGATGATGTTGCGTTCCTGATCGCCAAGAAGATGCGCTCCAACGTGCGCGACCTCGAGGGCGCGCTCAATACCCTGACCGCCCGCGCCAACTTCACCGGCCGCGCGATCACCACCGAATTCGCCCAGGAAACCCTGCGCGACCTGCTGCGCGCCCAGCAACAGGCGATCAGCATTCCCAACATCCAGAAAACCGTTGCCGACTACTACGGCCTGCAGATCAAGGATCTGCTGTCGAAGCGTCGGACCCGCTCGCTCGCTCGCCCCCGTCAGGTCGCCATGGCCCTGACCAAGGAACTGACCGAGCACAGCCTGCCCGAGATCGGCGACGCCTTTGCCGGTCGCGATCACACCACGGTGCTGCATGCCTGCCGCCAGATCCGGACCCTGATGGAAACCGACGGCAAGCTCCGCGAAGACTGGGACAAGCTGATCCGGAAGCTGAGCGAATGATGCACGGATGCCGATGAGGCGTCATCGCACAAAACGGTGCAGAATCCGGTAGCAAGCGCGGGACACGTTGTGGATAAAAATGGCGTCTGAAATCCCGTCGAATTTATCCACAGCTTTCCCCACCCCTTTGGGGTCGGTAATACAGAGGGTTTCGATGTCTGAAACTCCTTAATTTACAAAGACTTAGCATTGTTTTCCAGCGATTCTGTCTCTACCAGCACCACCAAGCTTTTGATTTATTCCACATTTTTTAAAGCATAGGGGCACGGAACCACATGCGTTTCACACTGCAGCGCGAAGCCTTTCTCAAGCCGTTGGCACAGGTCGTCAACGTGGTCGAACGCCGCCAGACCCTTCCGGTTCTGGCCAATTTCCTGGTCCAGGTGCAGAACGGCCAGCTGTCGCTGACCGGTACCGACCTGGAAGTGGAGATGGTGTCGCGGATCGCGGTTGAAGATGCCCAGGACGGTGAAACCACCATTCCCGCCCGCAAGCTGTTCGAGATCATCCGCGCCCTGCCCGATGGCAGCCGGATCACCGTCTCGCAGACCGGAGACAAGATCACCGTGCAGGCCGGTCGTAGCCGCTTCACCTTGGCAACCCTGCCCTCCAATGACTTCCCGTCGGTTGACGAAGTGGAAGCCACTGAGCGAGTGGCCATCGGCGAAGCGACCCTGAAGGAGCTCATCGAGCGCACCGCGTTCGCGATGGCGCAGCAGGACGTGCGGTATTACCTCAATGGCCTGCTGTTCGATCTGCGCGGTGACGCCCTGCGTACCGTTGCCACCGACGGCCACCGCCTGGCGCTGTGTGAAACCGACCTGGCCAAGCCTAGCGGTTCCAAGCGCCAGATCATCGTGCCGCGCAAGGGCGTGACCGAGCTGCAGCGCCTGCTGGAAAGCGGTGATCGCGAGATCGAGCTGGAAGTCGGCCGCAGCCACGTCCGCGTCAAGCGCGACGATGTCACCTTCACCTCCAAGCTGATCGACGGCCGCTTCCCGGATTACGAAGCGGTGATTCCGATCGGTGCCGACCGTGAAGTGAAGGTTGATCGTGAAGCGCTGCGCGCCTCGCTGCAGCGCGCTGCGATCCTGTCCAACGAGAAGTACCGCGGCATCCGCGTGGAAGTGTCGCCGGGCAACCTGAAGATCAGCGCGCACAACCCGGAGCAGGAGGAAGCCCAGGAAGAGATCGAAGCCGATACCACGGTCAGCGATCTCGCCATCGGCTTCAACGTGAACTACCTGCTGGATGCCCTCTCCGCCCTGCGCGATGAGGAAGTCATCATCCAGCTGCGCGACTCCAACTCCTCGGCGCTGGTGCGTGAGTCCAGCAGCGAGAAGTCGCGCCACGTGGTCATGCCGCTGCGTCTCTGACATCAGCCCGGTTCCACGTGGAACATAACGACGCCCGGGAAGCTCCCGGGCGTTTTTTTTTTGCACGTTCCACGTGGATCATCGGTCCGACCCTTTCCAGCGTGTATTTCGGACGGAACGCATCTTGCTTGATGGACCCGGCTGCGTGCGCTTTGCTTCCCAGGCCCAACTGCCGACGGGACGTTGAGTCGATGCCAGGGACTGCTTCCGAATCAAGTTTGATCGGGGCCGGTACCTGGAGTCTCAACGCAGTTGCTATGGGCCTGGCCTGGTCGGATGCCGAAGCGCATCCACGCTGCGGCGCCAGTGCTCGCTGTTTCTGAAATCCTCTCTGTCCACAGGACTCATTCGGCGCAGATCGAGCCAAGCCTAGCTTCTAAATCTGGGTATAAATCTAAAGCATGGTGGTGATGGTAGAGCCAGATTTCGTGGAGAAATGTGTTATCTACATGATTTAAAAGGAATTTATGCGGGTGAAACCCCCTGTATAGAGGCGCCTCAGGCTGGGGGGGAACCTGTGGATAGTTTCCAGACCCAAGCAAAAGGGCTTTTTTATCCACAGATTGCCCATACCTTGTGTATAAGTCATACCGACCCGCTGTGGACAGCGTGAAACGAATGGGCCGGATTCTTTGAAATCTGTGGAACCTCCCAGGGCATCGGATCTCAGATTTGGAGGAATCCGGGCCCCCGCCCGCTCACCCGGCCGGGCAAGCGCTCATCAAACACCTGCGGCAGTGGTCCTGAAATCGTTGAAATCTGGCGGGCCACGCCCCGCAACCCTGTGCAGAATTGAAGGAATTTCAGCTGCGTCCGGAGCTGGAAACGGGCATGCCGGTGAACCGGCGCCACGTGGAACCCGCGATCAGTTGGTGCGCGGGAGCTTCTGCTCCGCGTCGATGCGGGTGCAGCACGTCCGGCTTGACCGATGCAGTAAGCTGATGGATTCCCTGTCCCTCTACCGCCTCGAGCGGATGGTCGTTCGCGCCCCATGCTTATCCGCCGCCTCGCCTTGCACCAACTGCGTCGCTTCAGTGCGGTGGATCTCTTGCCCCAGCCGGGGCTGAACCTGCTCACTGGCGACAACGGTGCCGGCAAGACCAGCGTGCTGGAGGCCCTGCATCTGATGGCCTATGGCCGCAGCTTCCGCGGCCGGGTCCGCGATGGGCTGGTACGCCAGGGCCAGGAGGCGCTGGAGATCTTCGTGGAATGGGACGAGCAGCGTGCCGATCACGCGCCGCATCGCCGAAAGGCCGGCCTGCGCCACAGTGGCCAGGACTGGAAGGGACGATTGGACGGTGAAGACGTGGCTCAGCTCGGCAACCTCTGCGCAGCGCTGGCGGTGGTGACGTTCGAGCCCGGCAGCCATGCGCTGGTCAGCGGCGGTGGCGAGCCCCGCCGTCGCTTCCTGGATTGGGGCTTGTTCCACGTGGAACCTGATTTCCTGTCCTTGTGGCGCCGCTATTCAAGGGCGCTGAAGCAGCGCAACGCCCTGCTCAAGCAGGGCGGCCCGTCGCGGATGCTGGACACCTGGGATCACGAGTTGGCTGAGGCCGGAGAGCCCCTTACCAGCCGGCGTCAGCACTACCTTGAGCGGCTGCAGCAGCGTGCCGTGGCGCTCGCGGCCAGTTTGGCACCGCAACTCGGTATCCAGGCACTGCAACTCAGTCCGGGCTGGCGTCGGCATGAGCTTCCCCTGGCAGATGCTCTGCTTCTGGCCCGGGATCGTGACCGCCAGGCCGGCTACACCTCGGTTGGGCCGCACCGGGCGGACTGGAGCGTGGATTTCCACAGCATTCCTGGTCGCGATGCACTGTCACGCGGTCAGGCCAAGCTCACCGCATTGGCGTGCCTGATGGCGCAGGCTGAGGACTATGCAGAACAGCGCGGCGAATGGCCGGTGATCGCACTGGACGATCTGGCCTCCGAACTGGATCGTACCCACCAGGCGCGGGTATTGGAGCGTCTGCTCACCGGCCCGGCGCAGATCTTCGTCACCGCTACTGAACCTCCGGCGGCCCTGCAGGGCCTGACCCAGATCGCCCGGTTCCACGTGGAACATGCACAGATCGTGGCTGTGCCATAGTGGGCACATCAGGGCCACTCGACCCCGGCTGGTATAATTCGGGTTGGAATCCTTTCATTCTCGGCACATCGCCCCAAGCGGTGTCCGACCTGCGGAGCCTACGGCAAGCGCAATGAGCGACGAACAGAACACCCCGGCAAACAACGGCAATTACGACGCCAACAGCATTACCGCCCTGGAAGGCCTGGAGGCTGTCCGCAAGCGACCCGGCATGTACATCGGTGACGTGCATGACGGCACCGGTCTGCACCACATGGTGTTCGAGGTTGTCGACAACTCGATCGACGAAGCGCTGGCCGGCCACGCCGACCATGTCGCGGTGACGATCCACGCTGACGGCTCGGTCTCGGTGTCCGATAACGGTCGCGGCATCCCCACCGGCAAGCACGAGCAGATGAGCGCCAAGCTCGGTCGCGAGGTCTCCGCCGCCGAAGTGGTGATGACCGTCCTGCACGCAGGCGGCAAGTTCGACGACAACAGCTACAAGGTTTCCGGCGGCCTGCACGGCGTCGGCGTCAGCGTGGTCAACGCGCTGTCGCAGAAGCTGCTGGTGGACGTGTTCCAGAACGGCTCCCACTACCAGCAGGAATTCAGCAACGGCGCAGCCGTGACCCCGCTCGCCAAGCTGGAAGCCACCACCAAGCGCGGCACCACCGTGCGCTTCTGGCCGTCCACCGTCGCCTTCCACGACAACGTGGAATTCCACTACGACATCCTGGCCCGCCGTCTGCGCGAGTTGTCGTTCCTGAACTCCGGCGTCAAGATCGTCCTTGCCGACGAGCGCGGCGACGGCCGTCGCGATGACTTCCACTACGAAGGCGGCATCCGCAGCTTCGTGGAGCATCTGGCCCAGCTGAAGACCCCGCTGCACCCGAATGTCATCTCCGTCACCGGCGAGCACAACGGCATCGTCGTGGAGGTGGCGCTGCAGTGGACCGACTCCTACCAGGAGACGATGTACTGCTTCACCAACAACATCCCGCAGAAGGACGGCGGTACTCACCTCGCCGGTTTCCGCGGTGCGTTGACCCGCGTGCTCAACAACTACATCGAGCAGAACGGCATCGCCAAGCAGGCCAAGATCAACCTGACCGGCGACGACATGCGCGAAGGCATGATCGCGGTGCTGTCGGTGAAGGTGCCGGACCCGAGCTTCTCCAGCCAGACCAAGGAGAAGCTGGTCAGCTCCGACGTGCGTCCGGCGGTGGAAAACGCCTTCGGTGCGCGCCTGGAAGAGTTCCTGCAGGAAAACCCGAACGAAGCCAAGGCGATCGCCGGCAAGATCGTCGATGCCGCGCGTGCGCGTGAAGCTGCGCGCAAGGCCCGCGACCTGACCCGCCGCAAGGGCGCGCTGGACATCGCCGGCCTGCCGGGCAAGCTGGCCGACTGCCAGGAAAAGGACCCGGCGCTGTCCGAACTGTTCATCGTCGAGGGTGACTCGGCAGGTGGCTCGGCCAAGCAGGGCCGCAACCGCAAGAACCAGGCGGTGCTGCCGCTGCGCGGCAAGATTCTCAACGTGGAACGCGCGCGCTTCGACCGCATGCTGTCCTCCGACCAGGTCGGTACGCTGATCACCGCACTGGGTACCGGCATCGGCCGCGACGAGTACAACCCGGACAAGCTGCGTTACCACAAGATCATCATCATGACCGACGCCGACGTCGACGGCGCCCACATCCGCACCCTGCTGCTGACGTTCTTCTACCGTCAGATGCCGGAGCTGATCGAGCGCGGTTACGTCTACATCGGCCTGCCGCCGCTGTACAAGATCAAGCAGGGCAAGCAGGAGCTGTACCTGAAGGATGACCCGGCGCTGGACAGCTACCTGGCCAGCAGCGCAGTGGAAAACGCTTCACTGGTGCCGGCCACCGGCGAGCCCGGCATCGAAGGCCTGGCGCTGGAGAAGCTGCTGCTGGCCTACGCCGCCGCGCTCGATTCCATCGAACGCAACGCGCACCGTTATGACCGCAACCTGCTTGAAGCGCTGGTTGATTTCGTGCCGATGGACATGGACAGCCTGCGCAATGCGGGCGAAGGCGAAGGCCTGGATGCGCTGGCCAAGCGCCTCAACCAGGGCAGCCTGGGCAGCCCGCGTTTCAGCCTGGAACTGCAGGAGGCCAACGACGAGCGCCCGGCCGCCGTGCTGGTGACCCGTCGCCACATGGGCGAGGAGCACATCCAGGTGCTGCCGATGTCGGCGTTCGAGAGTGGCGAACTGCGTGCGATCCACCAGGCCTCCAAGCTGCTGCACGGCCTGGTGCGCGAAGGTGCAACGATTTCCCGCGGCGCCAAGTCGATCGAAGTCGACAGCTTCGCGAAGGCGCAGAACTGGCTGCTCGAGGAGGCCAAGCGCGGCCGCCAGATCCAGCGATTCAAGGGTCTGGGTGAAATGAATCCGGAGCAGTTGTGGGATACCACGGTGAACCCGGAGACCCGTCGCCTGCTGCAGGTGCGCATCGAGGATGCGGTCGCTGCCGACCAGATCTTCAGCACCCTGATGGGCGATGTCGTCGAGCCGCGTCGCGACTTCATCGAAGACAATGCGCTGAAGGTCGCCAACCTGGATATCTGACACAATCGGGACCTGGCCGGTGCGCGGGGAGCTGCACCGGCCTTCGTCCCTTGAACACAGGTACCTGATGTCCGCATCCACCCCGGTCTCCGCCGCCCCGCCCCCGGTTCCGCCGGTGTCTGCCCCACCGCGCGCCGTGGCACCGTTGGCAGGCTTCTTCATCGACCTGGGCATCGCCGCCGTTACCCTGGTCGGCCTGAGCATGGTCACCGGCCTGTTCTGGGGCTTCTACCGTGCAATCGTGGTCAGCCGCGCCAACGCCGAGGCCAATGGCGGCGGACTGACACCTGACGCCGTCGGCGCGGCAGTGGGCCAGCCCGGTGCCCTGGCGCAGATCCTGATGGCCCTGATCGCCACCGGTGGCGCCGCGCTGCTGCTGTACTTCTGGCGACGCCCGGCAAACGCCGGCGAACGCATGGCGTCGCGACAGGCGTTGCTGCGGCCGTCCACCTGGGGCTGGACCCTGCTGGTGGCCACGCTGATCGTGCTCGGCAGCAACGGCATCGCCTTCCTTTCCAAGCAGTTCGGCATCGAGCCGGTGCCCACCAACGTGGAACTGATGCAGAGCGCAATCGCTCGCTTCCCGCTGTTCCTGGTGCTGTTTGCGGTCGTCCTCGCCCCCGCCTACGAAGAGCTGCTGTTCCGCCGCGTCCTGTTCGGGCGCCTGTGGCAGGCCGGCCGCCCCTGGCTGGGCCTGATCCTCAGCAGCCTGGCGTTCGCCCTGGTCCATGAAGTGCCCGGTGTCAGCAAGAACTCGCTGCTGGGCATGGCGCAGCTGTGGCTGGTGTACGGTGGCATGGGCGCCGCCTTCTGCTGGCTGTACCGCCGCACCGGCACCCTGTGGGCGGCGATTGCCGCGCATGCGCTGAACAACGCGGTCGCGCTCGCCGCAATGGTGTTCCTGGGGTCAACGTAACGCCGTGCCCGCTTGACGAAAGATTAAGCAGGTACGCTACACACTGCGCACATGAACACGGGGGCGGACCCATGAAACAACTGCTGCTGGCTCTAGTCATCACCACCGTGGTCAGTGCCTGTGCGACCACCACCTCGCCAACCGGACGACGGCAGATGGTGGGCGGCGTGTCGCAGGCACAGCTTGACCAGCTCGGTGCGCAGGCGTTTGCCGAGACCAAGCAGAAAGAGAAGATCAGCACCGATGGCCGCCAGAACGGCTACGTGCAGTGCGTGGTCAATGCGCTGGTCGCACAGCTGCCGCCTCAGTACCGTGGCGTACGGTGGGAGACTGCCGTATTCGTCGACAAGGAACCCAACGCCTTTGCCCTGCCCGGCGGCAAAGTGGGCGTGAACACCGGCATCTTCACCGTTGCCAGGAATCAGGACCAGTTGGCTGCCGTGATCGGTCATGAGATCGGCCACGTGATCGCGCGTCACCACGAGGAACGCATTACCCGGCAGATGGGCGCGCAGACCGGCCTGGCCGTGCTGGGCGCGCTGGCCGGTGCCGCCTATGGCGATGGTGCCGCCAGTACGGTCAACCAGTTGGGCGGCATGGGCGCGCAGGCGGCCTTCCTGTTGCCCGGCTCGCGGACCCAGGAAAGCGAGGCGGATGTGATCGGCCAGCGACTGATGGCCCAAGCCGGTTTCAACCCGGCCCAGGCGGTGGATCTGTGGCAGAACATGATGGCCGCCAGCGGCGGTCGAAGCCCGCAATGGCTGTCCACCCACCCCGATCCGGCCAACCGGATCCAGGAGCTGCGACGTGACGCACCGGGCCTGGCGCCGGTCTATCAGCAGGCGCAGGCGGCCGGGCTGCGGCCAAAGTGCGGATGAGTGCGCAGTTCTATGCTGTATTGCAGCACATAAAACGATTTCTCACGCCATCTGTTTCTGATACGTTTGGCGGCTCAGATTTTTCTGACAGTCCGACTTTGCCGCTATCCGGCGGTTCGATCGAGGTGAACGATGATTTTCCGTAACCACAAAGCTGTGCTTTCCGTCCTCGTCGCGACCGCCCTGACCGGCGCCGTGGTCACCGATGCCTTCGCGCAGTCCTCGCGTTCCTCCGACCGTGGCAGCCGCGGCGGCAGCAGCAAGCAGGCCAAGGCCGAACCGCTGTACCCGAATGCGACCCGCCAGGAGCCGACCGTCAAGGCCTCGGCCAAGATGGGCAGCAAGCTGCAGAAAATGATCGACAGCTACAACAAGGAAAAGTTCCCGGAGACGCGCACGCAGGCTGACGCGATCCTGGCTGACAGCGCCTCCAACGAGTACGACAAGTCGCTGGCCGCGCAGCTGGCCTCGCAGGCCGCCTACCAGACCGACGATACCCCGGCCGCCATCGCCTACCTGAAGCAGGTCATCCAGTTCAACGGCCTGGACAACAACGGCCACTTCCAGTCGATGCTGATGCTGGGCCAGCTGCAGCTGCAGGAAGACCAGACTGCCGAAGGCCTGGCCACCCTGGACAAGTACTTCGCCGAGAGCAAGTCGACCAAGCCGGAAGAGCTGATTGCCAAGGGCCAGGCGCTGTACCAGCTGGAGCGCTACCAGGAAGCGATCCCGGTGCTGAAGCAGGCCATCGCGGGCGCTGCCGAGCCGAAGGACAACTGGAACCAGCTGCTGATGGCGGCCCTTTCCGAAGCCGGCCAGACCGGTGAGGCCGTGCAGGCCGCAGAAGCGCTGGCGGCCAAGAACCCGTCGGACAAGAAGGCCCAGCTGAATCTGGCCAACATGTACATGCAGGCTGACCAGATGCCGAAGGCCGCCGCGGTGATGGACAAGCTGCGCAGCAGCGGCCAGCTCACCGAAGAGCGCGAGTACAAGCAGCTGTACTCGATCTATGCCAACACCGAGAACAAGGAAAAGGACGTCATCGCGGTCATCAACGAAGGGTTGCAGAAGGGCATCCTGAAGCCGGATTACCAGGTCTACCTGGCGCTGGCCCAGTCCTACTACTACTCCGACCAGGTGCCGCAGGCGATCGATGCGTGGCAGAAGGCCGCCCCGCTCTCCAAGGACGGTGAGACCTACCTGAACCTGGCACGCGTCCTGCATGCCGAAGGTCGCGTCCCCGAGGCCAAGCAGGCCGCCCAGCAGGCGCTGGCGAAGGGCGTGAAGAACCAGGCTGATGCCAAAAAAATCATCAACCTGAAGTAAGTAGGAATAACGCCTGAATGCCTGCTCAGTTGATGCGCAGGCGCTCAGGATTGGTATAAGCTTGGAGGTTCCTGCGGTGTCATGCACCGCTGATCAGGGATCCCGCCCCCGGGATTCCGGCCCCACTATTGAGCTCTTGGCGCATGACGGAACAACTAGTCGTTCACCGGTACGAACAACCCGATGACAAGGGGCTGAGCTGGCCTCGCATCGTCGGCATCGCGTTTGTAATTGCCCTGCATCTGGCCGCCTTCATGATGCTCCTGATTCCCGCCGTGGCTCCCAAGGCCGTCGCGGAGAAGGAGCGCAACGTCATGGTGACCATCGTCGACGCGCCGCCGCCGCCCCCACCGCCGCCGCCGCCGCCGCCGCCGCAGGATACTCCGCCACCGCCGGTGAAGAATCTGTCGCCGCCGAAGCCGTCGCCCGTACCGCCGCCGCCGCAGGCGCCGGTTGTCGACGTGCCGGAGCCGCGTCCGAACGATATCGTCACCCCGCCGTCGCCTCCGGCGCCGCCGGCACCGCCGACCTCGATCGAGGCCAGCGTGGACATCTCGTCGAAGGCCATGAATCCGCCGCGCTACCCGCCGGCAGCCTTCCGCGCAGGTATCCAGGGCGAAGTGATCCTGATCATTGATGTCGATGCCAGCGGCAACGTCACCAATGTCACGGTGGAAAAGTCCAGCCGTAACCGCGACCTGGACCGTGCTGCGATGGAAGCGGCTCGCAAGTGGCGCTTCAACGCCGCTGAAGCAGGCGGTAAGAAGACGGCAGGTCGCGTTCGCGTCCCGGTCAACTTTGCGCTGAACTGATGCGCCCGGGTGGCCGCCTGGCCACCCCCGCTCCCGGTTCGATTGTTTAGCTTAGCTACACCCTTTATCACCACACACAACAAAGGTAAGCGTCATGCTGCAGGAAATTTTCATCGCCGCTGCTGCCGGGGGCAATCCGTCCAACGCCCTGTCGCAGATGGGCTTCGAGCACCTGATCCACGAAATGACCACCAAGCCGGGTGATTTCGCGGTTTCCTGGGTCGTGCTGCTGACCCTGATCGCCATGTCGGCCATGTCCTGGTACTGGACCGTCATCAACATCTTCCGTGCCACCCGCCTGAAGAGCGCCGCTGATCGCGTCGTCAGCCTGTTCTGGGACACCCCGAACGCGCAGGACGCCATCCGTGCGATGGAAGAGCAGCCGGCTTCGGAGCCGTTCTCGAAGATCGCCCTGGACGCTGCCCAGGCAGCTGCCCACCACCAGCGCGCTGAAGGCGGTGCTACCGGCGGCGTCGGTGAGAACCTGAGCCGTTCGGAGTTCGTCGACCGCGCTCTGCGTCAGGCCGTCACCCGCGAAAGCAACAAGCTGCAGTCGGGCATGACCCTGCTGGCCACCGTCGGCGCGACCGCTCCGTTCGTCGGTCTGCTGGGTACCGTGTGGGGCATCTACGGCGCGCTGATCAAGATCGGTGCCACCGGCTCCGCTTCGATCGACGCCGTTGCCGGCCCGGTGGGTGAAGCGCTGATCATGACCGCGATCGGTCTGTTCGTCGCAATCCCGGCCGTGTTCGCCTTCAACTTCTTCAGCAAGATCAACAGCGCGACCATCAGCAAGTTCGATACCTTCGCGCACGACCTGCACGACTTCTTCGCCACCGGTTCGCGCGTCCGCTAATTGCGGCGCGCGTCACCCAGCGACGAAGTAAGTAGTCACCAAGATCTAGACGGAGCCCGTTATGGCTTTCAGTAGTGGTAACAGCGGCGGCCCCATGGCCGACATCAACGTTACGCCCCTCGTGGACGTGATGCTGGTGCTGCTGATCATCTTCATCATCACGGCGCCCCTGATGTCCCACAAGGTCAAGGTGGATCTGCCGGAAGCCAACCTGATCCAGAAGCCGGAAGATGCTGAAAAGCGTCCCAACCCGATCACGCTGGCAGTCAAGGAAGACGGCTCGATCTACTGGAACGACGAAGAAATCAACAAGCAGACTCTCGAGTCCCGCTTGGCGACCGCCGCACAGCAGACCCCGCAGCCGCCGCTGAACCTGCGTGGTGACCGCACCACCAAGATGCGCGTCATCAACGACCTGACCAAGGTCGCGCAGGAACAGGGCATGCTGGACGTCGGCTTCGTTGCGACCAAAGAAAAGGGGCAATAAGCCATGGCATTCAGTAGTGGTGGTGGCAAGGGCCCCATGGCAGACATCAACGTCACGCCCCTCGTGGACGTGATGCTGGTTCTGCTGATCATCTTCATCGTGACCGCGCCGATCATGACGTACCCGATCGCCGTGGACCTGCCGCAGCGCGTGCTCAACCCACCGCCGCAGCTGGTCGAACCGCCGCCGCCGATCGAACTGAAGATCGACGCCAGCAACCAGGTCTCGTGGAACAACAGCCCGATCAATACCAGCGAGCTGCAGCAGCGGATGGAGCAGGAGGTCCAGCGTGACCCGACCAACCAGCCGGAACTGCGCATCGACGCCAGCCCAGATTCCGAGTACGACGTGATGGCCAAGGTTCTGGCCGCCGCGAAGAACGCTCAGATGAAGAAGATCGGTTTTGTGCAGCAGTAAACGCGACACCGCAACACAACAGTCATGACGCGACTGCAGACGCCCCTGGAGACAGGGGCGTTTTTTTTGTTTGTGGGATGCAGTCGGGGTCAGATCCCTTTTTGGCAGGAAAAGGGATCTGACCCCATCAGGGAGCACGCGCCCGCTATGATCGGCGCATGCTTGCCCTCTTCGATTCCCTGCGCCATTGGCTCGACGGTATCGCCCACCTCGGCACGATCATGGCGGTGGCTTACCTGCTGTACCTGTTCGCGCTGGCGGGCTGGATCATGCTGCAGAAGCGCGAGCCGGTGGCCACGCTGAGCTGGATCCTTTCGTTGGCACTGCTCCCCTATCTCGGGCTCTTCATCTACTACCTGCTGGGCCCGCAGAAGGTGAAGCGGCAACGGCTGCGTCGTGGCCGTGCACGCTCGGGCATGGAGCACTACAGCGATGTCTGCCCGCCCGATTCGGACTGCACCGAACTGGCCAAGGTGGCCCAGGCCACGACCGGACTGGCCCCAAGCAGTGCCACCGAAGTGACCTGGCTGGTGGACGGTGCGGCGACCTACGCGGCCTTGCTGGAGGCCGTTGCACAGGCGCACGATCACATCCATCTGGAGTACTACATCTTCAATCCGGATCACGCAGGCACCGCCCTGCGCGATGCCCTGGTCGAGCGCGCACGTGCCGGTGTGCAGGTGCGCCTGCTGCTGGATGCGGTGGGCTCCTCCGCCCTGCCCCGCCGTTTCCTGCAGCCCCTGCTCGAGGCTGGCGGTGAAGCGATCTGGTTCCACCCACGTCAGCTGCTGAAACCGTTCAAGCGCCCGTGGCTGAACCTGCGCACGCACCGCAAGCTGGTGATTGTCGATGGCCGCCTGGCCTTCACTGGCGGCATCAACATCACCGACGAGGAAGACGAAAGCCGCAGGCCCGACGCCTATCGCGACCTGCACATGCGCATTCGCGGTCATGTGGTGCGCAGTCTGCAGCTGGTGTTCGCCGAGGACTGGCTCTACGCCAGTGGCCAGGAACCCTCGCGGATGGATATCGCCCGCTTGTGGCCGGCCGATATGCCGCTGCGCGGGGATGGCGCGATCAACGCGCAGGTACTGGTGTCCGGCCCGGACTCGGGCTGGGAGACGATCCACCGGCTGCACGTCGCCGCCATCCAGGAAGCGCACGAGCGGGTGTGGCTGGTGACGCCCTATTTCGTGCCGGGTGAAGCGGCGCGGATGGCGCTGACTTCGGCCGCGCTGGGCGGCCTGGACGTGCGCCTGCTGGTACCGAAAATGAGCGATTCGTGGTTCGTCACCCAGGCCGCGCGCTCGTACTTCGACGAGCTGTTGCATGCCGGCGTGAAGATCTACGAGTACGGCCCGCGCATGCTGCACACCAAGG
This sequence comes from Stenotrophomonas maltophilia group sp. vghtpe118, assembly GCF_052605195.1. Taxonomy (NCBI): domain Bacteria; kingdom Pseudomonadati; phylum Pseudomonadota; class Gammaproteobacteria; order Lysobacterales; family Lysobacteraceae; genus Stenotrophomonas; species Stenotrophomonas maltophilia group sp. vghtpe118. The sequence goes on from NZ_CP199672.1 coordinate 2,789,097, forward strand.
CGTTCATCGCCGACGACGACGTCTGCATTGTCGGCAGTGCCAACTTCGACCACCGCAGCTTCCGCCTGAACTTCGAGCTGTCGATGATGATCAGCGACCGGGACCGCGTGGCAGCCCTGGCCGAGCTGCTGCAGGGTGAATTCGATCGCGCCACGCGGGTGCATGACCAGGCCGGGCGCTCGCTGTGGCTGCACCGCCTGCCCGAGGCCTTCGCCCGGCTGGCCTCGCCGCTTCTCTGACGCAGCGCTACACTGCGGCGATCATCCGGGGAGCCCGACTATGTACTGGTTGTACCTGCTGCTGGCGCTGGGCTGCTTTGCCTTCGCGCTGAAGACCCCAAGCGCAGGGTTGATGACCCTGTGCCTGCTGGCTGCGCTCGCCTTCCTGCTGGCCTGGGTACGCGGTCGTTACGTGGCCCGTTTCGGCGACCTGCAGCGCGACCCGGCCACCCTGATCGATGCCGAGGAACTGCGCCGCCTGCGCGAGCAGGCCCAGGCGCGCCGCAACGATGACGCCAACGACAACGATCCGTCCCCTCTTTCCAAGTAGTTCCGTTCCATGACCCAGCTCAGCGTCAACGTCAACAAGATCGCCGTCCTGCGCAATTCGCGCGGCGGTGCCGAACCGGACGTGGTGCGCGCCGCCCAGGCCTGCCTGGATGCCGGCGCGCATGGCATCACCGTGCATCCGCGGCCGGACCGCCGCCACATCACCGCCGAGGACGTGCTGGCCCTGTCCACGTTGACCCGCGCGCGTGGCGTGGAATTCAACATCGAGGGCAATCCATTTGCGCCGCCGCGCGAGGGGTACCCGGGGCTGCTGCCGCTGTGCGAACAGACCCGTCCGGCGCAGGCCACCCTGGTGCCCGACGGCGATGGCCAGATCACCTCCGACCACGGTTTCGACTTCGAACGCGACGCCGAGCGCTTGCGCCCGTTGATTGCGGAACTGAAGGCGATGGGCTGCCGGGTCAGCCTGTTCGTTGATGCGGGCAACCCGTTGCTGGAGCAGGCCGCCGAGGTCGGTGCCGACCGCATCGAGCTGTACACCGGCCCCTACGCAGAGGCGCATGCGGCGGGCGACGCTGCGGCAATGCTCGAACTGTTCGCCACTGCGGCGCGGCGGGCGCATGCAGTGGGGCTGGGAGTGAATGCCGGCCATGACCTGTCACAGGACAACCTCCGCGACTTCCTGGCCCAGGTGCCGGACGTGCTGGAGGTGTCGATCGGCCACGCGCTGATCGGCGAGGCACTGTATGACGGGCTGGATGCCACCGTGCGCGGGTACTTGGCGCTGCTTTGATGCATTGCAGCCGAGCGTAGGCTCGGCTCTACAGCGCCGAACCCACGCTCGGCTCAGACTTGCCCTGAACCCTTCAGACAGCCGTCGCAGCCATTGAGACGGCGGCGACGTACCCTGCCGCAATGGGTATTGCGATCAAGGGCCGAGGTTCCACGTCCCACCTTGCTGGGCGCTTCGAAAGCACCGTCAGCGAGGCGGTGGACGACGGCTGGGCGGTCGATGAGAGCGAGGAGTTCCTCGCGCCGCGCCTGCGCACCGAGGTGCGCGCCGAGACCGCGCGCAGCATCATCACCCGCAACACTTCGCCAGACGTCGGCTTCAGCCAGTCGGTGAATCCGTACCGCGGTTGTGAGCATGGGTGTTCCTACTGCTTCGCGCGCCCTTCCCATGCCTATCTGAACCTGTCACCTGGCCTGGACTTCGAGACCAAGCTGTTCGCCAAGACCAATGCGCCTCAGCTGCTGCGCAAGGAACTGTCGAAACCCGGTTACGTGCCGCAGCCGATCGCGCTGGGCATCAACACCGATGCGTATCAGCCGATCGAGCGCAAGTTCAAGCTGACCCGCCAGCTGATCGAAGTGATGCTGGAAACCAGGCATCCTTTCTCGCTGATCACCAAGAACGCACTGGTCGAGCGCGACATCGATCTGCTCGCGCCGCTGGCGGCGGAGAACCTGGTCAGTGTGCATTTCTCGGTGACCTCGCTGGACCCGCATCTTTCCGCGAAGCTGGAACCGCGCGCATCAGCACCCCATGCACGGTTGCGCGCGATGAAGCGCCTGCATGACGCGGGTATCCCGGTGGGAGTCATGCTGGCGCCGGTGATTCCGTGGATCAACGACAGCGAACTTGAAGCGGTGCTGGAGGCTGCGCACGATGCCGGCGCCAGTACCGCAGGCTACGTGCTGCTGCGCCTGCCGCTGGAAGTGGCGCCACTGTTCCGCGACTGGCTCGATACCCATCATCCCGATCGCGCCGCGCACGTGATGAGTACCATCCAGCAGCTGCGTGGTGGCAAGGACTACGACAGCCAGTTCGGCACCCGCATGCGCGGCCAGGGTGTGTATGCCGATCTGCTGAACAACCGCTTCAAGCTGGCGCGCAAGCGGTTGGGATTCAATGCGCAGAACAGCCATTGGCCGAAGCTGGATTGCAGCCGGTTCCAGAAGCCGCTGCCGCCGAAGAAGGATTCGCCGCAGGGGTCGTTGTTCTGAGGCCATCAGTCGAGCATGGCTCGACTCTACATCAAGGCCGACGAGCAGCTCGGGATCACCCGCCAAACAACTTCTGCGCACTCTGGAACAGGATCCAGCTGGTGGCGATGAACTTGTCGCCACCCTGTGGCCGATTGCCGCGATGGGTGTGGGTGAACGCCGTCGGCGCAATCAGCAGGCTACCGGTGCGCGGCGCGATCTTCCGCCCCTGGAACAGGAACTCGGTTTCGCCTTCGTCGAAGTCGTCATTGAGGTACAGCGTCCACAGCACGTGCCGGTGCAGGGTCTCGGCCTGCGCATCCTTCGGGTACAGCTCGCAGTGCCAGTACGGGTAGCCACCCTCGCCCGCGGCATACCACTGCAGGTTGATCGCGCCCGGACGCAGGCAGGTGCGGGCCAGGTCGGCCAGCTGCTGTTGCGGCATGTCGGGGAAGTCCTCGGCAGACAGGCGTCGCGGTTGGCCATTGCTGTCCTGGATCTGCAACATCAGCGGGGCAATCAACGCCTGTGGATAACGGCGTAGATAAGTCAGCAGGCCGTTGAACACCGCAATCTGCAGCTGCTGATCAACATCCTGCCAGCCGTCCAGGCCACTGATGCGCAGATCCTTGCTGTGCTTGAGTTCCGGGAACACGCCACTGCCCACCGCACCGGGCAGCAGGCCACGCGTGGCACGCATGCGCTCGACGATGGCCGCGCAGACCTCACTGGGGACGGCGTTGTGGATGACCTCGATGAAATCGACCGGGCCCTGCTCGTGCATGCGTGCATTCCTTCGGCGGCAACGGCTTGATGGTGCCGTTTGCCGCCCTCGGTGTCACCCTGCGGTCATGTCATCGAACTGCCATGACCGCCGTCAGGCGTCGAGCCGTCAGCCCTTCGCTTCGTCGTGCGCGTGGTGGTAACGCACCGCTTCGGCCACTTCCTCGCGCGAACCCAGGAACACCGGCACGCGCTGGTGCAGCTGGTCGGGCTGGATGTCGAGGATGCGCTCGCGGCCGGTCCAGGCGGCGCCGCCGGCCTGTTCGACCAGCAGGCCCATCGGGTTGGCTTCGTACATCAGGCGCAGCTTGCCGGCCTTGGACGGATCCTTCTTGTCCCATGGGTAGATGAAGATGCCGCCGCGGGTCAGGATGCGATGCACGTCGGCCACCATGCTGGCGATCCAGCGCATGTTGAAGTTCTTGCCGCGCGCGCCTTCCTTGCCGGCCAGCAGATCACTGACGTAGGCCTGCATCGGCGCTTCCCAGTGACGCTGGTTGGACATGTTGATGGCGAATTCCTGGGTGGCCGCCGGAATCTGCATGTTCTCGGTGGTCAGCACGAACTCGCCCTTCTCGCGGTCCAGGGTGAAGGCGTGGGTGCCATGGCCGACGGTCAGCACCAGCTGGGTGCTGGGCCCGTAGATGCAGTAGCCAGCGGCGATCTGCTTGCTGCCCGGCTGCAGGAAGGCGTCATCGCCCGGCAGCTCGACGTTGGTCGGGCAGCGCAGCACCGAGAAGATGGTGCCGACGGAGACGTTGACGTCGATGTTGGAGCTGCCGTCGAGGGGATCGAACAGCAGCAGGAAATCACCGCGCGGGTAGATGTCCGGCACCGGCTGGCTGTGGTCCATTTCCTCCGAGGCGCAGGCGGCAAGGTGGCCACCCCAGGCATTGGCTTCGAGCAGGATCTCGTTGCTGATGACGTCCAACTTCTTCTGTGCTTCACCCTGCACGTTGCCGGTACCGGCGTCGCCGAGCACGCCACCGAGGGCGCCCTTGCTGACGGCGATGGAAATGCTGGTGCAGGCGCGGGCGACCACGGCGATCAGCTGGCGCAGGTCGGCATTGATGCGGCCGGCGTGCTGTTCCTGGATCAGGAAACGGGTCAACGAAGTACGGGACATGGTCGGGCAGGTCTCGGCAGCGGGAAAACGCCTATTGTCGCCCGTCTGGCGGGGGCGTGCGTGAGCGCGGGAAGGCGTAATCGTTTCCAGATGCGTTGTGCTCGTGGCGCCTTCCTTCATGGAGGCACAGGGCGAGGTACACCGTGGCCAGGACACGCCGTAAACCCATCCATGGGGGCTCGGTCGGCGCATCCATGCGCCTCACGGTCCTGGCCACGGTGTACCTCGCCCTGCGCTTCAGGGTTCGCCGCGAGCGCGGAGGGTGTGGCAAAGGCAGAGGCAAAGCAGAAGCAAAAACAAAGGCGCCTTTCGGCGCCTTTGTTGTCAAACCACTGCAGCCTTGTTTCAGCCCTTGGCGACGGTGGCCACGGCCTTGGCGACGTATTCCAGGTTGTTCTGGTTCAGCGCGGCCACGCAGATGCGGCCGGTGCCGACGGCGTAAATGCCGAACTCGTCGCGCAGGCGTTCGACCTGCTCACGGCTCAGGCCCGAGTAGGAGAACATGCCGGCCTGTTCGTTGATGAAGCCGAACTGCGGCGCACCGGCAGCGGCCAGCTTTTCGACCAGGCCCTGGCGCAGGGCGTGGATGCGCTCGCGCATCTCGGTCAGCTCCTGCTCCCACATCGCGCGCAGTTCCGGATTGGTCAGCACGCCGGCCACCAGCGCAGCACCGTGGGTGGACGGGCTGGAGTAGATGGTGCGGATCACGCGCTTGACCTGCGACTGCACGGCCTTGGCGTCAGCAGCGGTCGGCGCCACCATCGACAACGCACCCACGCGCTCGCCATACAGCGAGAACGACTTGGAGTACGAGTTGGCGACGATGAAGCTGTCGATGCCGGCTTCGGCGATGATGCGCACGGCGGCGCCATCCTGCTCGATGCCCTTGTCGAAGCCCTGGTAGGCCATGTCGATGAAGGGGAACAGCTGCTTGTCCTTCAGCAGCTGCGCGACCTGCTTCCACTGGCTGACCGTGAGGTCGGCACCGGTGGGGTTGTGGCAGCAGGCGTGCAGCAGCACTACGGTGCCGGCTTCCAGCTTGCCGAGGTCGGCCAGCATGCCGTTGAAGTCGACGCCATGGCTGGCCGGGTCGAAATAGGTGTAATCCAGCACCTCGAAACCGGCCGCGCTGAATACCGCACGGTGGTTCTCCCAGCTCGGGTTGCTCAGCGCCACGGTGGCGTGCGGCAGCAGCTTCTTCAGCACGTCGGCGCCGACGCGCAGCGCACCGCTGCCACCGACGGTCTGTGCGGTGGTGACGCAGCCGGCGGCCAGCAGCGGCGAGTCCTTGCCGAACACCAGCTCTCGCGTGGCCTGCGTGTATGCCGGCAGGCCATCGATCGGCAGGTAGCCGCGCGGTTTGGCGTCAGCGGCAAGCTGCTGCTCGATCTGCTTGACGGCGCGCAGCAGCGGGATGCGGCCGCTCTCGTCGTAGTAGATGCCCACACCCAGGTTGACCTTGGTCGGGCGGCTGTCGGCGTTGTACGCCTCGGTCAGGCCCAGGATCGGGTCGCCTGGGACCAGTTCCACGTTTGCAAAGAAGGACACGGCGGTACTCGTTCGGTAGACGGAAAGGGGGAGGAAGTGCGCTACGCGGTCTGCGGCCTTGCAGCCGGAAACAGCCCATCGTAACAAAGCCTGCCGGGGCTGGCCGCCGCCATCGTCATGCGTGGCCCCGTACCATGGCGTGCGTTGCCGCCTGATCCATCAACCTGAATCATGAATCCCGCCGCACGTCGCCATTGCCTGCCGTTGTCCATCCTGCTGCTGTCGCCCTGGGCGGCCGTGGCCGGGCCCGCGCCGACCGCCCTGCCCAGCGTGCAGGTGCAGGCCGCACGCGTGCCCGGCATCGACCCGTTCGCGCTGCCGGCCAGCCAGGACACGGTCTGGATCGACGCCGCGCGTCCCGGCGCCGGCGCACAGCTGTCCGAGGCGCTGGCCGGGGTCCCGGGCCTGGTCGCCCGTGACCGCCAGAACTTCGCGCAGGACACCCAGCTGTCGATCCGTGGCTTTGGTGCGCGCTCGACCTTCGGTGTGCGTGGGGTGCGGGTGTTGATCGACGGGGTGCCGGCGACCATGCCCGACGGACAGGGCCAGCTGTCGCATGCCAGCCTGCTCGGTGCCGAACGGATCGACGTGCTGCGCGGACCGTTCTCGGCGCTGTACGGCAATTCCTCCGGCGGCGTGCTGCAGGTCTGGAGCGCACAGGGCCAGGCCGGCGACCCGTGGCGGTTGCGCGTGAACGCGGGTGCCGACAACACGCTCAGCGTCGGCGCGCAACTGAAGGGTGCCGGCCGTGTTCTGGATTACAACATCGCCGCCAATCACTTCCGCACTGAGGGCTGGCGCGACCACAGCCGTGCCCGCCGCGAATCGCTCGCTGCGCGTATCGGTGGCGATCTCGGCGGGGGGCGGCTGGAGCTGCTGCTCAATGCCTTCGATGCCCCCGATGCGCAGGACCCGCTGGGCCTGAGCCGTACCCAGGTGGCGGCCGATCCGCGCCAGGCCACCGCCGTGGCGCACCAGTACAACACCCGCAAATCGGTGCGCCAGCAGCAGGCCGGCCTGCGCTGGACCCGTGAAACCGGGGCGCAGCGCTGGCAGCTGATGGGCTATGCCGGCCAGCGCGCGGTACGCCAGTACCTGCCGATCCCGCCGGCAGCTCAGACCAACAGCCCGTTGCATGCCGGCGGGGTGATCGACCTGGAGGGCGGCTATGGCGGGCTGGACGCGCGCTGGGGCTGGCACGGCGACCTCGCCGGCCGACCGCTGGATCTGGTGGCCGGGCTCAGCGCCGACCGCCAGCGCCAGCATCGCACCGGCTACGAGAACTTCATCGGCAGCGCTCTCGGCGTGCGTGGGCGGCTGCGCAGAGACCAGATCGACACCGTGCAGAACGTCGATCAGTTCGCCCAGGCGTGGTGGCAGTGGAGTCCACGCTGGTCATTGCTGGCTGGCGTGCGTCGCAGCGCCGTGCGCTTCGAATCCGACGATCGTTACATCACCGCCCGCAACCCGGACGACAGCGGCCACCGCCGCTACCAGGCCACCACGCCGGTGGCCGGGATCAGCTTCGAGGCCAGCCCGCAGTGGCGACTGCACGCGGCGGTGGGCCGTGGCTTCGAGACGCCCACCTTCAACGAGCTGGGGTATCGCGCCGACGGCCAGGCGGGACTGGCGCTGGATCTGGCGGCGGCGCGCAGCCGCAGCCTGGAGGTGGGCAGCAAATGGCATGCACAGGACGGAACCCAGCTCGATATCAGCCTGTTCCGCGCAGATACCGACGATGAGTTGGCAGTTGCCAGCAACATCGGCGGACGCAGCACCTATCGCAACATCGGCCGCACCCGCCGCCAGGGCGTGGAACTGCGCTACCGGCAGCCGTTGGCAGAGCAGTTGGAACTGCAGGTGGCCTGGACCTGGCTGCAGGCGCAGGTGCGTGCGCCGTACCTGACCTCGAACACCTGGGTTTCCGCCGGCAGCCGCCTGCCCGGGGTACCGCGCCAGCAGGCGTTTGCCCGGCTGCAGTGGACCCCGGCCGACTGGCAGTGGGCGCTGGAGGCCGCCGCCAGCACCGATACCCTGGTCAACGACGTGGCCACGGAGCGGGCGCCGGGCTACGCGTTGCTGAACCTGGAGGCCGGTCGTTTCTGGACACTGCCAGGTGGCGAGCTGCGCGCCTTCGCCCGGCTGGAGAACGTGCTGGACCAGGCCTACATCGGCTCGGTGATCGTCAACGACGGCAACGGGCGCTTCTACGAACCGGGACCGGGACGGCGAGCCAACGTCGGCCTGCAATGGTCGTGGCGCTGAAAGGGGTAGTGCCGGCCGCTGGCCGGCATCGCGCCGTGCACGACGTCAGGAGGTTGCCGGCCAGCGGCCGGCACTACCCGTAAATCGGGGGCCCTGGCCGGCATCGCGCCGCGCAGGGCGTCAGGGGGTTGCCGGCCAGGGGCCGGCACTACCCGTCAGTCGGGCGCCTTGGCTGGTACGAACGGCGAGGTCGGGTCGCTGGCCGGGAAGGTCTCCTCCAGCGCCTCGTCCTGGTTGTCGCTGGCGCGCTGCTTGCGTTCGCGACGCTTGAGCGGGCTTTCCTGGCCGCCGCGATGGCGGTCGCCGCCATCCTTGCGGTCCTGGGCGGCCTGTTCAGCCTCGTGCTTCACCGGCAGATGGTCGCCACCGTGCTCGGCGTCGTAGAAAGGTGCGCCGGTGCCGCGGTAGTCGGCATTGTCGGCATCGCGCTTGCCGCGCTGTTCACCGGGAATGGGCGGGTGGTTTTCCCGCAACGGGTCTCGGGAATTCTCTCGGCTCATGGTCTGGCTACCTGCGCTCGGGGCTCCCACTACACCGCGCCACAGGTAAAGCCGCCGCGAACCCGGCGTCATGAACATCTCGCTCACCCCCCGGTAACGGCACCGCGCGTATTCCTGCCCACCCGCCCCCGCTGCAGGAGCCGGTCATGCCCCGTCTTGAACGACCCGCACCGTCCGTGTTCAACGCCCTGCTCGATCCGCTCGGCCAGCGCACCGCACAACGCCGCACGCGCCGCCATGAAGATCCGCAGGCGGTGGCGCAGGACTACCTGCAGTACATGCTCAGCGACTACGAAGAGCGTCGCGGGCAGAACCACCGCAACTGGCGCGATCTATGCCCGGTCTATGCCTTCGCATTGACCACCCACGCTGCGGACTGGCCGCGCGGTGACGCCGCGGATACCTGTGAGGAACTGGCCGAACACTGGGAACAGATGCGCGGGCAGTCGCGGTTGAGCTGGTCGCAGGCACGGCCGGTGGTGGAAGACGCTTGGCGCGCGCTGGATCATATTCCTGCGGTGGCGGTGAGGCCGTTGCTGCAGTAGTGCCGGCCGCTGGCCGGCAACCCCAGGAAACTTCAGGCCGCGAGCTCTGCCGGCCCGCAGCCGGCACTGCCGTTCTCCGTAGAACCCACGTGCACGGTATCGACACGGGTGGTTTACACCGCCCATCCGAAGCTGGATGCCCTGCCCCGCCAAAGGTACGCCCATGGCCCGCCCGATCTGGACCGGCACGCTGTCGTTTGGCCTGCTCAACGTGCCGGTGTCGCTGATGTCAGGCGAACGCAAGGTCGATCTGCAGTTCCGCATGCTCGACTCCCGCGACCGCAAGCCGATCCGCTTCGAGCGGGTCAACGCCGATACCGGCGAGGAAGTGCCATGGAAGGACATCGTCAAAGCCTATGAGTACGACAAGGGCAGCTATGTCGTGCTGGAGGAAGGCGATATCCGGTCTGCGGCGCCGGAAAGCCACGAAGCGGTGGAGGTGGAATCGTTCGTGGATGCCGCGCAGATCGACCCGCGCTACTACGAGAAACCCTACCTGCTGGTGCCCGGCAAGAAGGCCGAAAAGGGCTACGTACTGCTGCGCGAGACATTGCGCAGTACCGGCAAGGTGGGCATCGCCCGGGTGGTGGTGCGTACCCGCGAATACCTGTGCGCGGTGATGCCGCATGCGGACGCGCTGGTGCTGATGATCCTGCGCTATCCGCAGGAACTGGTGGATCCCGAAGATTACAAACTGCCCACCGGAAAGCTCGCCGATTACCGCATCAGCAGCAGGGAAACGGCGATGGCCGAGCAGTTGATCGAGTCGATGTCCGGTGATTGGGATCCGTCGCAGTACCACGACGAATTCCGCGAGCGCCTGCAGCAGGTGCTGAACAAGCGCATCAAGTCCAAGGGCGGTACCACACGGGTGGAGGATGAACCTGCACCGCGTGAGGACGCCAGCACCAACGTGGTCGATTTCATGGCACTGCTGCAGAAGAGCCTGGATGCGAACAAGCGTACGCCGGCGAAGAAGACGGCAACGCGGAAAGCAGCCACCAAGCCGACGGTAAAGAAAGCCGCAAAGAAGGCAACGAAGAAGGCCGCAAAGAAAACCGCTGCACGGCGTAAGGCAGGTTGAGCCATGTCGTTGCACCAGTACCGGCGAAAGCGCCGGCTTGGCGGTGGCCTCGGGCAGACACCGGAACCTGACGACACACCCGGACACGGCAACCCGAAGCGGCGGCCGATCTTTGTCATACAGCTGCACCATGCCACTTCGCGGCACTATGACTTCCGCCTTGAGATGGACGGTGTGCTGAAAAGCTGGGCGGTGCCGAAGGGTCCTTCGCTTCGCGCTGGTGACAAGCGGCTGGCCGTGGAAGTGGAAGACCATCCGCTGTTCTACGCCGGCTTCGAAGGAGATATTCCCGAAGGCCACTATGGCGCTGGCCACGTCGAGGTCTTCGATCACGGCACATGGGCCTGCGAAGGCGATCCACTGCAGGCACTGGCAGCGGGAAAGATCGACTTCGTGCTGCATGGGCAACGCCTGGCTGGCGGCTGGAAGCTGGTGCGCACAGCGATGAAGGGACGCCAGGTACAGTGGTTGTTGATCAAACGCGACGACGAGGAAGCGCGAGATGCCGAAGCAGATGATCTGCTCCAATCCCCCATGCCGAAACGCACATCCGCAGTGAGCAAGCGCACGGTGGGCAAGTCAACGCGCGCCGCACCGGCTGCACGATCGGCGACCCGCAAGGCCGATGCGCGTTGGCATGCGCGAGCGCTGAACCTGGATGGCGCTCGTGACACGCCCTACCCGCGCGCCTTCAAGCCACAGTTGACCGATCATCGCGACAGTGCACCGGACGGCGAGCGCTGGTTGCATGAGATCAAGTGGGATGGCTATCGCCTGCTGGCCGATCTGCACGAAGGCAAGGTGACGCTGCGCTCCCGCAACGGCCTGGATTGGACCGGTGATTTCCCCGAGGTGGTACAGGCCGTGCAGGCACTGCCGGTGCGGGATGCGCGCCTGGACGGCGAGCTGGTGGTGCTGGACAAGCAGGGGCGCAGCGACTTCGCCGCGCTGCAGCGTGTGATCGACGGGAGTTCGAAGCAACCGTTGCGCTACATCGTGTTCGATCTGCCGGGTGTGGCCGGCGTGGACATCAGTCGTTCACCGCTGCTGGAGCGCAAGGCGCTGCTGAAGGATCTCATCGGACCCACGCCCGGAACCCTGGCCTTCAGCGAGCACGTGATCGACCATGGCCCGCAGGTATTCGATGCCAGCGGGAAGGCGGGATTCGAAGGCATCGTCAGCAAGCAGGTGGATGCGCCCTACGTGAACACCCGTGCACGCAGCTGGGTGAAGGTGAAGCATGAAGACACCGACGAGTTCGCGATTGTCGGCTACACGGCACCGAAGGGCCCCCGGGTAGGGTTCGGCTCGCTGCTTCTCGCCACGCCGGACAACGGCGGATTGCGCTATGTGGGGCGGGTCGGCACCGGCTTCGACGACGAGAGCCTGCGCGCGCTGCACAAGGCGCTGCAGCCGTTGGCGGTGAAGACGCCTGTGCTGCAGCTGCCGGCGCATGTGCCGTTCCGCGCCGCCAGCGTTCGCTGGGTGAAGCCGGTGACGGTGGCGGAAGTGGCCTTCCGTGGCTGGGGCAAGGAAGGCCTGCTGCGCCAGGCCAGTTTCAAGCGGCTGCGCATCGACAAGCAGAAGGAGGACCTGGGAGTGGCCATATCGAGTGCTGAAGCCGGGGGCGAGGTCCAGATAACCCATCCGGAGCGGGTGGTGTTCCCAAGGCAGAAGCTCAGCAAGGGCGACGTGGCGGACTACTACCAGCGCATGGCGCGCTGGATTCTGCCCGAAATTGCCGGGCGGCCCTTGTCACTGCTGCGCTGCCCGGATGGCGTGGGCAAGGACTGCTTCTTCCAGAAGCACCATGGCCCCGGCCTGGGGGATGCCGTGCACGCGGTGCCCCTGCAGCAGAAGAGCGGCCGCGAGGACTACGTCTACATCGACGATGTGCGGGGCCTGCTGCAACTGGTGCAGATGAACACACTGGAGCTGCATCCGTGGGGCGCGACCGTGGCCGATCCCGAGCACCCGGATCGCCTGGTGTTCGATCTCGATCCCGGTGAAGGGGTGGGCTGGGCGGAGGTGAAAGCCGCTGCGCGTGATGTCCGTGACCACCTGCAGGAAGTCGGCCTGAAGAGTTTCGTGCGGCTGTCCGGTGGCAAGGGCGTGCATGTGGTGGTGCCGCTGCGGCCCAAGGCCGACTGGGAACAGGCCAAGGCGTTCTGTGAGGCGTTCGCCCGGGCGATGGCGCAACGGGCGCCCGACCGCTACGTGGCCACAATGAGCAAGGCCAAGCGTGGTGGCGTCATTTTCATCGACTGGCTGCGCAATACGCGGGGTGCCACCAGTGTGTGCTCGTGGTCGTTGCGTGCGCGCGATTCCGCCGGTGTGGCAGTACCGCTGCGCTGGGATGAACTGGCTCGTATCAGTGCCGCCGACGCATTTTCGATGGGCAAGGCGCTGGCGCGCGCGAAGCGCCTGAAGGCGGACCCTTGGCACGGCATCGCGCGGCTGAAGCAGACGTTGCCGCGCATGGACCTGTAGAGCCGAGCCTATGCTCGGCTGCCTGTGCCGATGTGCATGAAAGCCGAGCACGGGCTCGGCTCTACAGGGGCGGCATCACCTTGGATCGCGCGAGGGACGACGGCCGAACCACCAGCCGGCCAGCAGTTGCAACGGCAGCGACGCCAGCAGTGAAATGACGAACCACAACGGGAAATCCGCACCCGCCGTCCACATGGCGTAGCCACAGCCCAGCGCGACCAGCGACCAGATCGAGAAGCCGTGCGATCGCGGCCAGCAGGGCGCGTAATAGGTGGCAAAAGAAACCCCGGCGATGCCACCGAGCACGCTGAAGGTGAGATCCCAGCCCAGCTGCACGCTGTTGTTGTCCGGCGACAGGCCCAGCAACGGTGGCAGCCAGCTGGCGACGCTGCTGACCAGCGCAAGCGACAGCACGCCGCCGATCAGGGCGACGATGGACAGGAACAGGGTCTTGAGCAGGGCGGGCATGCGCGCATTGTACGGCGGCCACAGAGTGCCCGCGTTGCCGGCCAGCGGCCGGCACTACCGATGAATCGGCATGGCCGCCGCGTCCGTGGGAGAGGGGGACGGAGCGACGGCGGCCATGCACAGGCGGTCAGGCAGCGAAGTCGAGCACCACGCGGCCTTCGATGGTGCCCGCATGCATGCGCGCGAACACGTCGTTGATGTTTTCCAGGCGGTCGGTGCTGACCGTGGCCGCGACCTTGCCCTCGGCGGCGAACTGCAGCGATTCCTGCAGGTCCAGGCGGGTACCGACGATCGAGCCGCGCACGGTGATGCCGTTGAGCACCATGCCGAAGATGTCCAGCGGGAAGTTGCCGGGCGGCAGGCCATTGAGCGAGACAGTGCCGCCACGGCGCACCATGCCCAGCGCCTGCTCGAACGCCTTCGGTGACACTGCGGTGACCAGTGCACCGTGGGCGCCGCCGATTTCCTTCCTGAGGAACGCGGCCGGGTCGGTGGTGCGCGCGTTGACGGTGACCTGCGCGCCCAGCTGGCGGGCCAGTGCCAGCTTGGTGTCGTCCACGTCCACCGCGGCCACGTTCAGGCCCATCGCGCGGGCGTACTGCACGGCCATGTGGCCCAGGCCACCGATGCCGGAAATCGCCACCCAGTCACCGGGCTTGGTGTCGGTGACCTTCAGTCCCTTGTAGACGGTCACGCCGGCGCACAGCACTGGCGCGATCTCGACGAAGCCCACGTCCTTCGGAAGCAGGCCGACATAGTTGGCATCGGCCAGTGCGTAGTCGGCGAAGCCGCCGTTGACCGAGTAGCCGGTGTTGCGCTGCGTCTCGCACAGCGTTTCCCAGCCACCCAGGCAGTGTTCGCAATGACCACACGCCGAGTACAACCAGGGGATGCCGACCCTGTCGCCTTCCTTGACGTGCCCTACCCCGCCTCCCACGGCCACGACGTGCCCCACGCCCTCGTGGCCGGGGATGAACGGCGGGTTCGGTTTCACCGGCCAGTCGCCCTCGGCGGCGTGCAGGTCGGTGTGGCAGACGCCACAAGCCTCGATCTTGACCAGTACCTCGCCCGCCCCCGGGCGCGGTACCGAGACTTCCTCGATCACCAGTGGCTTGCCGAACTCACGCACGACAGCGGCCTTCATGGTGGAATTCATGTTCGGATCTCCGTAGTGCGCTTGCCCACAGAATGACGCCGGCGCGAGACCGGCGCTTTGATCACGATCAAACCTTTGAAGATCCGCGAAGCAGGTTCAGCTGGCCAGCACCGAGGCCTCGCGGGCCAGGCGCTCGATGGCGTCCCAGTCGCGGGTCTGCAGCAGCGCCGGGGTGGTCAGCCACGAACCGCCCACGCACAGCACGTTGGGCAGGTGCAGGAACTGCGGCGCGGTCTGCGCGCTGATGCCGCCGGTCGGGCAGAAGCGCACATCGGCGAACGGGCCGTGCCAGGCGGCCAGCAGCGCGGCGCCGCCGGCCTGCACGGCCGGGAAGAACTTGAAGGTGTCCGCGCCGTGCTCCAGGCCCTGGATCAGGTCCGAAGCGGTGGCAGCACCGGGCAGGTACGGCAGGTCGGCATCACGCGCGGCCGCATACAGTGCCGGCGTGGCACCGGGGGAAACGGCAAAACGCGCACCGGCCTGCTTCGCCGCCTGCATCTGCGCGGCGTTGAGTACGGTGCCGGCACCGATCACCGCGTCCGGCACGGCCTCGACCATGGCCTTGATCGCATCCAGCGCCTGCGGCGTGCGCAGGGTCACCTCGATCACCGGCAGCCCGCCACGGAACAGCGCCTGGGCCACTTCGACCGCTTCATTCACATCTTCGGGGGTGTACACCGGGATCACCGGTGCCAGCTTCAACAGCGCGCGCAGGCGCGGATCAGCGCTGGACATCGTCTTGCTCCTTGCCCGCCAGGGCATCGCGGATGCTGCCGGTGCCGGCAGCGCAGCGGCGCATGATGCCATGCGGATCGCGACGGTGCCCTGCTCCGCACCGCGCCGGATTCAGGCCGGGTCGGCCTGCAGCGCCTGGATGCGGCGCTGGTACCAGTCGCCACCGAGCGGATCGAACACCGCCGAGCGCTCCATCTGCGCCTCGTACACGTGTACCGAGATCGCCAGTGCCTCATCGCTGGCATTGCGCAGGGTGTGGTACTCATGCGGGGGGATCAGGCTGCCGGCACTGCCGCAGCCCCCGCGCAGCGCGGCGTGGCGGCGGAAGCGCCAGCGCTCGCCGGCGCACTCCAGCAGCTCGTAGCGGGTGATCTCCAGCTCGCCCAACCACACGCCCTCCACACACCACATGGCATCGTGGTCGTGCAGCGGCGTGCCCTGCCCTGGGCCCCAGCTCATGGCAATTACGCTGTAGCCGTGTTCGCGGCTGTGGTACAGCGGACGTCGCGCGTAATGATCGCAGACCGGCCGATGCACGCATTCGGGCAACTCGATGCGGCTGTCGGTTATGGCTTCCTGCAGCGCCAGCTGCAGGTCGGTCGTGATGCGCTCGGGATCACCGGAGCTCATCGCCGCGTCGACTGCGGCGATCAACCGGTCGCGGCCGCGGAATGGCGGAAACGGAGAAGTCTGCAGGTCCATGCCTCGAATGTAGCGGAGCATGGTTAAGGGAATGTTGGCGTTCGCGCGCGTCGCGTCCACATTCAAGGTGAATACGCGCGGAAGAACGATTCAGATGCAGACGCAGTATAGCGATCACAATGGAACCTTGCGCAGCAGAATCTGTCGAACACGACACGATTAAGATCCGCTGCGACATTCCGCAACTTCGCGCCCGACGGGCGCAAGGCTAGAATTCTCCGACTTACCTGGTTCTATACATGTCAGTGCGAACTATTAGCGATGCCGCGTTGCCGGCATCGAAGGGCAAGGCTGCCACGATCAACGACATCGCACGACTGTCGGGAGTTTCCAAGAAAACGGTTTCAAGAATCATCAACAACTCGCCGCTGGTGCGCAAGGACACCCGCGACAAGGTCGAGGCGTTGATGCGCGAGGTCGGTTACGTGCCCGATCCTCTCGCGCGCGGGCTGGCATTCCGCCGCTCCTTCCTGATCGGCCTGGTGTATGACGACCCGGGTGCCCAATGCATTGTCGACCTGCAGCACGGCGCGCTGGACGCGCTGCGCGGCACTGGCTATGAGCTGGTGGTGCACCCCTGCGACAGCCAGGATCCGGAATGCCCGCAGGGCGTGCGCCGTTTCGTGCAGCAGCAGAAGCTGCACGGCGTGATCCTGGGGCCGCGTGCGTCCGAATCGGCTGCGCTGGCGCAGATGCTCGATGACATCGACTGTCGCTACGTGCGCATCAACGCGCATGCCTCGGAGGATGAGAACCATGCCGTGGTCACCCATGACCGCGATGGTGCTGCCGCTGCGGCGGGCTACCTGCTTTCGCTTGGCCACCGCGACATTGCGGTGATCGCCGGACCGGGTGACCGGCGTGCCGCGCGCGAACGGACGCATGGTTTCCTTGATCGGCTGGCGCAGGTCGGCCTGACCCTGCCCGGCGAGCGCGTGCTGGAAGCGGGCGACACCTTCGAGTCCGGCGTGCATGCCGCCGAACGGCTGCTGATGGGCGAGCAACGCCCCAGTGCGATTTTCGCCGGCAACGACGAAATCGCCGCAGGCGTGTACCAGGTGGCATTGCGTGCAGGCATCGCGGTGCCGCAGCAGTTGTCGATCGTCAGCTACGACGACAGCCCGCTGGCATCGCGGCTGTGGCCGCCGCTGACGTCGGTGCGGCGCCACGTTTCCGACATCGGCCGCACCGCCGCCGCCATGCTGGTCCAGGCCGACGTGCCCGACGCACCGACCGCGGCCAGCGTGCATCCGCAGTTGATGGTGCGCGGTTCCTGCCGGGCCGTGGATGGCTGAGTGTCCTGCCCTCGCCTGCGCCGCTGCAGTGGCGCAGGCAGGCAACAACGAAAGCGGCGCACCCAGGTGCGCCGTTTTCAGTGCAAAGCCGTGCGCGTTGTGTGCTTACACGTCGCCGCCGTCGGCCCAGCCTTCGCCGGTGCCCTTCTGGAACACGCGGTCGTCGCCCTGCACTTCACCGGCCGGCAGATGCGCCTGGTTGGCCAGTGCCGCGTAGATCGGGGTGAAGTCCGGCGAGGTCGCCTGCATGAGCTGTTCGAAGCTGTCGATGACGAAGTAGGTCTTCTGGAAGGTGTCGATGCGGTACTTCGTGCGCATGATCCGCTGCAGGTCGAAGCCGATGCGGTTGGGCGCGGCCGATTCCAGCGAGTACAGCGACTCGCCCTTCGACGACACAATGCCGGCACCGTAGATGCGCAGGCCCTCGGGCGTGTCGATCAGGCCGAACTCCACGGTGTACCAGTACAGGCGGGTCAGGTTCTGCAGCGCATCCGGACCGATCGCATGCGCTTTGACGCCGCCGCGGCCGTACGCCTCCATGTAGTCGGCGAACACCGGGTTCATCAGCAGCGGCACGTGGCCGAACAGATCGTGGAACAGGTCCGGTTCGGCGATGTAGTCGATCTGGTCCGGGCGGCGGATCCACCAGGTCACCGGAAAACGGCGGTTGGCCAGATGGTCGAAGAAATCCAGTTCCGGCAACAGGCCTTCAACCCCGACCAGGGTCCAGCCGGTGGCCGCGCCGAGCACTTCGTTGAGTTGGTCGAAGCGCGGAATCATGTGTGCGCTCATGCCCATTTCGTCCTGCGCATCCAGGAACTCCTGGCAGGCACGGCCGACCAGCAGCTCGCGCTGGCGCTGGTACAGCGTGCTCCAGGTTGCGTGGTCGTCGGCGCTGTAGGTGTCCCATGGCTGCTCGACGAGCGCGGTGGTATACACCGGCACGTAGCCCTTGTCGGTCTGCTGGTGTTCGACGCGGCGGGGCTGGGCGAGGTCCATGCGGCACTCCTGGATGGGATACCCACGATGCTAGGGCAGGGGACGCGCAACAGGGTTGCAAAAGTTGCGCCGATTGGCCTTGTTGGCGCAATATCCTTGCGTACTCACCATGTTGCGGGGCAACAATGGCCGGAGAAGTCCAGTTCGATCGCACGGATATACGCCTGCTGGCCGAAATCCAGCGGGATGGGCGCGCCACCAACGCCGAACTGGCGGCGCGGGTGAATCTCTCGCCTTCGGCCTGCCTGCGGCGGTTGCAGCGGCTGGAAAGCGAGGGCGTAATCGTCGGCTATGGCGCGCGGCTGGAGCCACGGCAGCTGCGGCTGGGCCTGCAGGCCTTCGTGCGCGTGCAGCTGGAAAAGCACGACCAGGCCGCCATCGGCCACTTCGTGGACAGCGTGCAGGCGTGGGACGAGGTGGTGGCCTGCCACGCGCTGACCGGCGACATGGACTACCTGCTGCACGTGTACGTGCGCGACCTGGAGCACTTCTCGCGCTTCCTGCTGGACCGGCTGCTCAATGCCGGTGGCGTGGCCGATGCCAATTCCAGCTTCGTGCTGCGCACGGTGAAGGGCTTCCAGGCGTTGCCGCTGTCGCAGCTGGAGTCCTGAGCGACCACCGGGCGGGCCCGGTGGCCTGGCTTCAATGGATCAGCACTTGTCCTTGCGGCCCATCAGCTTGCCCAGGCGCGAGGCTTCCTCGCACTTCGGCGCGGCCACCGGTGCCGGTGCGGCTGCTGCGGCGCGCGCGCGCTGCAGCTGCTGGATCTTCGCGCGGATCTGCGGCATCGCTGCCATCGCGGCCTTTTCGCCTTCCAGGATCGCGGTGCCACGCTGGCTGAAATCGGCGGCACCGATGTCCAGCACCTTCGGGCGGATGACGATGTCGGCGCGCGCCAGTTCCTGCTCGCCCAGGCGCTGGCCCATGATCGAGATGGACTGGTTGACGATGCCCAGCATGTCGGTCGGCGCCTTGCCGCTGGCCTTGCTGGAGATGTCGACGGCGATCACGAAGTCGGCACCGAGCTGGCGGGCAGCGTCCACCGGTACCGGGCTGACCACGCCACCGTCGATGTAGTTGCGGCCGCCGATCTTCACCGGCTCGAACACACCGGGGATGCTGCTCGACGCGCGCACGGCCTGGCCGACATTGCCGCGCACGAAGATTGCGCGCTCGCCGGTTTCCAGCTGGGTGGCGACGGCGGCGAACGGCTTTTTCAGGCGCTCGGCAGGACGGTTGGCAACCTGTTCGTTGACGTAGTCCTGCAGCTTCTGGCCCTGCACCAGGCCACCGGAGAACAGGCGCACATCGCGGATGCTGGCTTCATCAAGCGCCACGGCCCTGCTCTGCATCTGGAAGGCATCCATGCCGCTGGCATACAGGGCGCCGACCACGCTGCCGGCGCTGGTGCCGGCGACCACGGCCGGCTCGAAGCCGTTGGCCTCCAGCATCTTGATCACGCCGATATGGGCAAAGCCTTTGGCCGCGCCGCCGCCCAGGGCGATGCCGATCTTCACCGGCTTGGCCTGTGGGACCACGGTCGGCGCCGGCGGCGGCGTGGGGCGGACCGGGTCGCCACCGCAGCCGGCCAGCAGGCCGATCAGGGCGACAGACAGCAGCATGCGGGGGCGGAACAGGCTCATCGGCAGTGCGCGCACGGCGCCGGATTCAGGAAAGGGCGCCAGCATACCGAAGCTGCGGCGGGGCGGGCAGGGTGGGGAAATATCGCCCATTCATAAAGGTAGTGCCGGCCGTTGGCCGGCAACCATAGGGGAAACCTGGCAACGGTCCATGGGGCTGCCGGCCCGCGGCCGGCACTACCGGGATGCGCGCCAAGGTCCATGAGGCTGCCGGCCAGCGGCCAGCGGCCGGCACGACCGGAGGCGGTCAGAAGCGGTTATCGCCATCCAGCATCCGGCCCAGGCCGCCCAGCACCGAGCCTTCGCCGCGGTTCTGGCCGCCGCCCTGCGGTGCGGCCATCCACATGCGGCCGGCCAGGCGTGAGAACGGCAGCGACTGCAGCCAGACCTTGCCGGGGCCGGTCAACGTGGCCAGGAACACCCCTTCGCCGCCGAACAGCATGCTCTTGATGCCGGCCACCCGACGCACGTCCATGTCCACCGTCGGGTGGTAGGCCACCACGCAGCCGGTATCCACGTCCAGGCGCTCGCCGGCGGCCAGCTCGCGCTCCACCACGCAGCCGCCAGCGTGGATGAACACCCAGCCGTCGCCCTCCAGTTTCTGCATGATGAAACCCTCGCCCCCGAACAGGCCGGTCATGATCTTGCGCTGGAACTGCACGCCGATCTGCACGCCGCGTGCACCGGCCAGGAAACTGTCCTTCTGGCAGATCAGGCGGCCGCCGTGCTGGTCCAGTTTCATCGCCAGCACCGTGCCGGGGTAGGGCGCAGCGAAGGCGACCTTGCCCTTGCCATGGCCGCTCTGGGTGTAGACGGTGGCGAACAGGCTTTCGCCGGTCAGTACGCGCTTGCCGGCAGCCATCACCTTGCCCATGAAGCCGCCGCCCTGGTCGCCATTGGCGGCGCCGAACACGGTATCCATCTGCACCGTGGCGTCCTTGAACATCAACGCGCCGGCCTCGGCAATGGCGCTCTCACCGGGATCAAGCTCGATTTCCACGAACTGCATCTCATGGCCGACGATGCGGAATTCGATGTCGTCGGCGCGGCCGCTGGCGGTGGCGGGGACCGGGGGTGGGGTGTGGGGCATGCCCGGGGCTGCGGATTGCAGTTCGGGCACTTCGGCAATCGAGGTCCATCCGCTCATGCCCTGGCACCAGGCCAGCGCGCGCGGGTTGGCCTGCGCGTAGCGGCGCGCGGCCGGGTCATCGAGCGGTCCGATTCGGTCGGCCTGGGCCGAGGCATGGAAGTACCACTGGGTCATTGCGGCGGCTCCGCGGCGCTGGAAAAC
Organism: Stenotrophomonas maltophilia group sp. vghtpe118; assembly: GCF_052605195.1. Lineage (NCBI taxonomy): Bacteria > Pseudomonadati > Pseudomonadota > Gammaproteobacteria > Lysobacterales > Lysobacteraceae > Stenotrophomonas > Stenotrophomonas maltophilia group sp. vghtpe118. The sequence goes on from NZ_CP199672.1 coordinate 2,810,219, forward strand.
CCCGAGTCTAGCGAGCGCCCCGGGGGGCAGGGCGACGGGGCCATGAACGGCCGGCATTTGCGGGGCAGGTGCTGTATTGCAACAATTATCTGGTAGCGCCGTTTTACCACCCCTCCAAACACAGCCTACCGCCATGTCCCCGACCCGCACTTCCCGTGGCCGCCTTCCGGTCGCGCGCCCTCTCGTTGCCGCTCTTTCCGCCCTGCTGCCGTTGGTAGCAGCCGCCCAGGAAACCCCTGCCGCCAAGGATCCGGTTGCCCTCGACACCCTGCAGGTCACCGCGCAGCGCCGTGTCGAGAACGCCAAGGACGTACCGGTTGCAGTCAGCGCGATCCAGGGCGAGAAGCTGGATGTGCTCGGTTCGGCCGGCGATGACATCCGTTTCCTGGCCGCACGCGTGCCCAGCCTCAACATCGAGTCGTCCTACGGCCGTGCCTTCCCGCGCTTCTACATCCGCGGCCTGGGCAACACCGATTTCGATCTCAATGCCTCGCAGCCGGTGTCGCTGGTATACGACGACGTCGTGCAGGAAAGCCCGCTGCTGAAGGGCTTCCCGCTGTTCGACCTGGCCAACGTGGAAGTGCTGCGTGGCCCGCAGGGCACCCTGTTCGGCCGCAACACGCCGGCCGGCGTGGTCAAGTTCGACTCGGCGCGCCCGTCGCAGGATGCCGATGGCTACCTTCGCGTCGGCTATGGCAGCTACAACAGCTGGAACGTGCAGGGCGCCTACGGCGGCCCGCTGACTGACCGCTGGTCGGCACGCGTCTCGGCGATCTACCAGCGCCGCGACGACTGGGTCGACAACACCCGTGTGGGCGCGCCCAACAGCGGCTTCGAAGGCTACGACGAAGCGGCCGGCCGCGTGCAGTTCCTGTACGAAGGCGATGACTTCGAAGCGCTGTTCAACCTGCACAAGCGCAAGCTCAACGGCACCGCCCGCCTGTTCCGCGCCAACATCATCCAGAAGGGTGGCAATTCGCTGGTCGAGAACTTCGACCGCGACAAGGTGGCCAACGACGGCGTCAACTTCTCCGACCTGGAGACCTGGGGGGGCAGCGCGCGCCTGCAGTGGAACCTCGGCTCGGTGACCCTGCACTCGATCACCGGCTACGAGACCGCCGAATCGCTCAACCGCGGTGACATCGACGGTGGCTACGGTGCGGCCTTCCTCGGTGCCGGCAACTACGGCCCGGGCCTGATTCCGTTCTCCTCGGAGTCGGCTGATGGCCTGCCGCATCACCGCCAGTGGACGCAGGAATTCCGCGTCGAGTCCAACGAGTGGGGCCGCTTCGACTGGCAGGCCGGCGTCTTCTACTTCGATGAAGACGTGACCATCAACAACTTCAACTACGACTCGCTGGCCCCGGGCAATCCGCAGACCGGCCACGTGGTGCAGAACCAGCGCAACAAGGCCTGGGCAGTGTTCGCCTCGGGTGACTTCGACGTCACCGACCGCTTCAAGCTGCGTGCCGGCGTGCGCTACACCCAGGACAAGAAGGACTTCAGCGCCAGCGTGCTGCAGGCGGTTCCGTTCGGCACCCCGGTCAGTGGCCCGTACCTGGCCAACACCGACGTCAACGACGTCAGCTGGGACCTGAGCGGCGTCTACAAGCTGACCGACGACATCAACGCCTACGCCCGCGTGGCCAAGGGCTTCCGCGCGCCGTCGATCCAGGGCCGCCTGGCCTTTGCGCCGGGTCTGTCGCAGGCCGATTCGGAGAAGGTCATCTCGTACGAGGCCGGCGTCAAGGCCGATCTGTTCGAGCGCCGCGCGCGCCTGGTCCTGAGCGTGTTCCGCTACGACGTCGATGGCCAGCAGCTGATCGCCGTGGGCGGTGCCAACAACACCGCCACCCTGCTCAACGCCGACAAGACCATCGGTCAGGGCGTCGAGCTGGACCTGGAGGCCTACCTGGCCGACAACGTCCTGCTGACCTTTGGCAGCAGCTACAACGACACCGAGATCAAGGACAAGAACCTGGCGGTGGCGATCTGTGGCGGCGGCTGCACCATCACCGACCCGACCACGGTGATCAACGGCCAGACCTACGCGCTGGTGAACGGCAACCCGCTGCCGCAGGCGCCGAAGTGGATCCACAACGCGACCCTGCGCGTGGGCTTCCCGCTCAGCGATGGCAGCGAGCTGTACGCCTACACCGACTGGGCCTACCGCAGCGCGGTGAATTTCTTCATCTACGAGTCGCCGGAATTCCGCGGCCGTAGTTCGCTGGAAGGCGGCCTGCGCCTGGGCTACAACTGGGGTTATGGCCAGTACGACGTGGCGGTGTTCGGCCGCAACCTGACCAACCAGACCCGCGTGGTCGGTGCGATCGACTTCAACAACCTGACCGGCTTCCTCAACGAGCCGCGCACCTGGGGCGTGGAGTTCACCGCGAAGTTCTGATGCGGTGGCTGCGGTAGTGCAATGAAGAAGGGCCGGCGCAATGCCGGCCCTTCTGTTTCCTGCTTTCTGTAGAGTCGAGCCATGCTCGACTGCCATGAGCCGAGCATGGCTCGGCTCTACAGAGGCATGGCTTACAGCGCGCTCTGCGGGCGCACCTTCAGCACCGCATTCTCAGTGGCGCAGTCGCGGCTGGAGTGCCGACCGGCCTTGCGCGCCGCCTCGATCTCCTTGCGTGCGGCCAGCAGGTCCTTGTTGAACGCCGCGTTGTCGTGCAGGCGGGCCACGGCGGCGGCGCCCATGAAGCGGCCTTCGAGGATGTCGCTCTGCCAGTGCACGTTGCACACCAGGCGGCTCTCGCCGTAGTTGCGGCCGCGGGCCTGGATGGCATCGGCGCGGTCCGGCGCGATCTCCGACAGGATCAGTGCCCAGGCCCAGCCGATTGAGGTGTGGCCTGATGGATAGGAACCATTCTTGCGCAGGCCATCCTCGTCCTTCGGCGAGCAGGTCGGCTCACCGTTGACCATGAACGGGCGCGGGCGCTGGTAGTGGTTCTTGGCCGCCTTGGTGGCGGCGCTGGCGTCGATCCGGCTGCGCTCCAGCAGTCGATACAGCGCCGGAGTCTTCACCGCATCGACGTCGATGTCGGCGGCGCAGGAGAAGTGGTTTGCACCCTCGGGGAAGCCGAGTTCCGCATCGACGCCGGCCTGGGCGAAGCGCGGGCTGCCTCGCAGCGCGCGGGCTTCACGGCTGACCTGTTCGTCCAGGGCGAGGGCGGCCGAACCGGCCACCGGCGGTGCCGGCACCAGATCGAGGCTGGCCGGAACAGCGCTCTTGTCCAGATAGCCCACGGCCTTGGTGGTGATGTTGGCTTCGACGGCGGTCGGCTTGGTGGCCGTGGCAGCACAGCCGGCCAGGGCCACGGCAACGGCGAGGCCGAGCAGCGGGCGGGCAGGGTGGGAAATCATCGACATGGACGGGCTCCGGAGGAAAAACATCGCGTCATGATCGCAGCCCGTGCGCGGCACCGCAGTGGCCATCGGTCATACGGCCAGACCCGGCATGGTCATCACAGGAGATGAAGAACGTCATCGAAGGGTGCCAGTCTGCTGAATCCGGGCGCAGCGCACGGACTTTCACGCGGCCGCACCGTGAGCATCGGCACATCGGCAGGCACCAGGGGCCGTCCAGTTCCAGCCGGGTCGGGGGGATCCGAAGACAGAGGGAGAGAAGCGATGCGCAGCACCGCAACAGGAAGTACCGTCCTGGCCCTGCTTCTGGGGCTGGCAGCAGCACCGACGCAGGCCGCCGACGTGGTCGGCGTGGCCTTCGTGCATGGCACCGGCGCGCAGACCAACGCCACCCAGGACTACTGGCAGCCGGCGATCATCGACACCGTGCGCCAGGGCCTGCCGAACAGCAGCAACTATGTGGTCATCAACTGTGACTTCACCCAGTACATGTGGAAACCGGAGGCCGCCGGCTGCCTGGCCAACCAGCTGACCGGCTTCATCGACAGCCGTGGCATCACCCAGCTGGTGGTGATCACCCATTCCAACGGCGGCAACGTGATGCGCTGGATCCTGTCCAACCCGACCTACGACAGCCGCTATCCGAAGATCATCCGCACGGTGCGCAAGGTCACCGCACTGGCGCCGTCCTCGGCGGGCACGCCGCTGGCCGATGCGGTGCTCAACGGCAATACCTTCGAAACGTCACTGGGCTGGCTGCTGGGCTACAAGAACGACGCGGTACGCCAGCAGCAGGTGGCCAGCATGGCCACCTACAACGCGCAGAACCTGTACGGCACGGCCGGTCGCCCGGCGCTGCCCAAGCCGTTCCGCGCGGTGGTCGGCAGTGACGTGGAATCGGCGGTGTGGGACAGCAACAGCTACTGCGGTGGCTATGCCGCCAACGTTGGCCTGGAATTCACCCAGAACTGGTTGTCGTCCTGCTCCGATGGCTTTCTGGAGTGCAGCAGCCAGAAGGCGGCCGGCACCACCTGGTTCACCGACAAAGCGCGCACCCAGGGCGCAGAACCGCTCAGCCACAACCAGAGCCGGCGCGAGTGCTTCGGCCTCGGCACCCTGCTGCGCAACGACCTGACCCAGTGAGAGAGATGACCATGACGACCCATTCCACCCTGCTGGCCAGTGCGGTGCTGGCAGTACTGTCCCTTTCCGCCGCGCAGGCCGCGCAGCCTCTGCAGGCGGCCCGCGCGGGCGATCAGGTGCCTGCCGCATTGGTGGCCGCGCCGCTGCCTGCCGATGAAAGCGAACACGCGCCGTTGTCGTTTGCCTGGGCGCTGGACCCGGCACAGCCGCTGCAGGCGGCCACGCCATATGCCTCGGTCAGCCGCAGTTACTGGCAGCAGGTCGATGGCACGCAGCTGCAGCGCGGCCTGGACCTGCCGCTGACGGCGCCGGATGCGGTGATCCAGCTGAGTCCGGCCGCAGGAGCCCGCGCGCTGCCGGCCAACACCCTGCAGGTGCGCGACCCGGCTGGCCGCAGCAGCGTGGCCCGCAGTGTCGATGCGCGCGCGCTGCAGGATGCCGGCATGCCGGTGAGTGATGGCAGCAGCATGCTGCGCACCGGCGCGACCAGTGCCGCCGGTGCGTACACCCTGCAGAGCACGCAGGCGCAGGGCCGCTATGTGGTGCAGGTGCTGGAGCCGAACAGCCCGCTGCGGTTGGAAGTGCAGGCCAAGCAGGCGCAGGTGCTGGCCGGTGGCAACGTGCAGCTGCAGGCACGCCTGCTGGAAGACGGCGCCACCACCGCGCAGCTGGCATCGCGTCGTGGCGGCCTGGGTGGTGAAGCCCTGCTGGTCGCACCGGATGGCCGCAGTTGGCCGCAGCGTCTGCTGCGCACCACCGATGGCAGCCTGCGCGCGCAGGTGCGGATCCCGACCGACGTCGGCACCGTGCAGGGGCTGTGGGAGCTGCAGGTGTTCGCCCAGGCCGATGGCGTGCTGCGCGATGGCAAGGTGGCCTTCGCGGTGGCACGGCCGACCGCGCGTTTCAGTGGCCATGCAGCACCGGACCCGTCCAGCCGCCAGGTGGCGCTGCCGCTGCAGGTGGCTGCGGCAGGCCGCTACGAGGCACGCGGCACGCTGTATGCCACGGCCCGCGATGGCCGGATGAAGCCGGTCGCGCAGGCACATGCAGCCGGGTGGTTCGATGGCCCAGGCGCCGGCCAGCTGGTGCTGCCGTTCGGCGAGGCCGCGTTGCCGGCCGGTTTTGGCGCACCGTACGAGCTGCGCGACCTGCAGCTGCAGGACCAGAGCCGGATGGCACCGATCGAGTCGCGCGCGCTGGCGTTGCGGTTCTGAGGTTGCGTGCAGCGGGCCGGGGTCCGGCCCGCTGCTCCTGTGTAGAGGCGAGCCCATGCTCGGCGGCCGTTTGCCGTGATCAGGAGCAGCCGAGCGTGGGCTCGGCTCTACAACGGCATGCCGATCACCCCGCGTATGCGGTCAGCCGGCCTTCCTGCTCGCAGACGGTGATCGCGCCGCCGAACACCGCCGACAGCGGTTCGTTGCGCAGCAGCTCGGCGCGGGTGCCGTCGGCCAGCACGCGGCCATCGCGCAGCAGTACCACGCGCTCGATCTCGGGAATGATCTCTTCGATGTGGTGGGTCACCAGCACCAGGGTGATGCCCTGCTGCGCCAGCACCCGCATGGTCGCCACCAGCTGCTCGCGGGCGACCAGGTCCAGCCCGGTGGAGGGTTCGTCCAGCAGCAGTGCCTGCGGCCGGTTGACCAGCGCGCGGGCGATCAGCACGCGGCGGGTCTCGCCAGCGGACAACTCGGCGTAGGCGCGGTCGCGCAGGGACAGGGCGCCGGTCATCGCCAGTGTCTCGCCCACGCGTGCGCGCATATCGGCGGTCACTTCGCGGAAGGCCGGCACCACGTAGCTGGCGAAGAAGCCGGACAGCACTGCCTGTTCCACGGTCAGGCCCGGCATGTCGGCCAGATTGCTGCTGAGATCGCCGGTGACGATGCCGAGCTGCGATCGCAGCCGGTCCACCTGCCAGCGGTTCTGCCCCAGCACCCTTACCGCCACGGAACCGTCGACCTGCGCCAGCGGGTACAGCTCGCGGGTGATCAGCTTGATGAAGGTCGACTTGCCGCAGCCGTTGGGGCCGAGCAGGGCGGTGTGCTGGCCCTGTGCGATGCGCAGGCTGAGCCCGTGCAGCACCTTCACCTGGCCGCGCACCACGGTGGCGCGGTCCAGTTCGATCAAGGGGGGCAGCTCCGCAACGGGCGGGGCGGCAGTCATGGTGCTGGCGCGTGGATCAAGGCTCGACAACTCAGGTCCCCAACTGTGAACGGTGCCACGAATGGCGATGCGATACATCGCCGCAGGGATGCAGTTTGCAACGCAAGCGCCCATCATGTCTGCCATCCCCGCGTCGATCCGGAGAGCTGCCATGTCTGATGCCCTGATGTCCCTGTTGACCGGTGGTGTGCTCGGCCTGGGAGGGTGGGCCATGCTGGCGGTGTTGCTGGTCTTCACCCAGATCACCATCTTCTCGGTAACCCTGTACCTGCACCGCAGCCAGGCCCATCGCGGGGTCGATTTCCATCCGGCGCTGGCGCACGTGTTCCGCTTCTGGCTGTGGCTGACCACGTCGATGATCACCCGCGAGTGGGTGGCCATCCATCGCAAGCACCACGCCAAGGTGGAGACCGAGGACGATCCGCACAGCCCGGTCACCCGCGGCATCGGCAAGGTGTTCTGGCATGGCGTGGAGCTGTACCGCGAAGCGCGCGGCATGCGCGCGGACATCGAGCAGTACGGGCGCGGCACGCCGGACGACGCGATCGAGCGCCACCTGTATACCCCGCACGCCACGCTGGGGCCGGTAGTGCTGCTGGCGATCAACAGTGTGCTGTTCGGCCTGCCCGGCGTGGCGCTGTGGGCGATCCAGATGGCGTGGATCCCGTTCTGGGCGGCGGGCGTAGTCAATGGCTTGGGCCACTGGTGGGGGTACCGCAACTACGAGTCGGCCGATACCTCCACCAATCTCACGCCGTGGGGGTTCTGGATCGGTGGCGAGGAGCTGCACAACAACCACCATGCCTTCCCCAGTTCGGCGCGCTTCGCGATGCGGCGCTGGGAGTTCGATATCGGCTGGAGTGCGATCCGCCTGCTGCAGGCGCTGCGCCTGGCCAGGGTGCTGCGGGTGGCGCCGGCCATGGACGTGCGCCCGAACATCGCCGTGCCCGATGCCGAAACGCTGAAGGCGCTGCTGTCGCACCGCTTCCAGGCGATGACCGATTACCAGCGCAACGTGTTCATGCCAGCCCTGCGCGAGGAGGCCGCGCAGGCCGGGGCCAAGCTGCGCCGCCTGCTGCCACGCCGGTTGCGCCGTGGCCTGGTCAACGATGGCCGCTGGCTGAAGCCGGACAGCCGCGCCCAGCTCAGCGCATGGGTGGCGCAGCGGCCGCGCATCCGCACCCTGGTCGAGTACCGCGGGCGATTGGCTGCGCTGCTGGAAGCCCGTGGCCACGACGCCGCCGAGCGCCTGCATCAGCTGCAGGCGTGGTGCCGCGAGGCCGAGGAAAGCGGTATCGCGGCGTTGCAGGCCTACGCCGCACGCTTGAAGGGCTACAGTCTGGTGGGCGCGTGAGGGCAGGGTATGGGCTTCTGCTGGCGGCGCTGCTGCCGGGTGCGGCGCTGGCCCAGGTCACCGACACCGCCAGCTATCTGCAGCGGATGGACAGCGATGGCGACGGCAAGGTCAACGAGGCCGAGTACGTGCAGTGGATGCTGTATGCCTTCGATCGCATGGACCGCAACGGTGATGGCGTACTGAGCGCCGACGAGCTGCCCGGCGGCAAGGGCAGGGCAATCCGCCGCGAGCAGCAGCGGCAGGTGATCGTGCAGCGCTTCCACAAGCAGGATGCCAACGGTGATGGCTTCCTGGATGCCCGCGAGCTGTCCGCGCCGCCGCGTTGAGCGGGCGTAGAATCGCACCATGCCTGAACTGCCCGAAGTCGAAACCACCCGCCGCGGCCTGGCGCCGCACCTGCAGGGCCGGCGCGTGCATGGCGTGATCCTGCGCCGCGCCGACCTGCGCTGGCCGATTCCACCGGAAGTGGCCGAGCTGCTGCCGGGGCAGCGCATCGAGGACATCCGCCGGCGCGCCAAGTACCTCCTGCTGGATACCGCCATCGGCAGCGCCGTGCTGCACCTGGGCATGTCCGGCAGCCTGCGCGTGCTGCCCGGTGATACCCCGCTGCGGGCGCATGACCACGTTGACATCAGCCTGGACAACGGCCGCCTGCTGCGCTTCAACGACCCGCGCCGCTTCGGCAGCCTGCTCTGGCAGCCGGCTGGGGAGATCCACCCGCTGCTGCAGGGGCTGGGCCCGGAGCCACTGGACGACGCGTTCGACGGCGACTACCTGTTCAACCGCAGCCGGGGCCGCAGCGCGCCGGTGAAGACCTTCCTGATGGACCAGGCGGTGGTGGTGGGCGTGGGCAACATCTACGCCGCCGAGAGCCTGTTCAAGGCCGGCATCAGCCCGTTGCGCGAGGCAGGAAAGATCTCGCGAGAACGCTACCAGCGGCTGGCCGACGCGGTGAAGGAAATCCTGGGCTACGCCATCACCCGCGGCGGCACCACCCTGCGCGATTTCATCAGCCCCGATGGTGCGCCGGGCTACTTCGAGCAGGAGCTGCTGGTGTACGGCCGCGACGGGCTGCCGTGCCCGAACTGCGGGCGCGCGCTGAAGCACGCCACCATCGGCCAGCGCGCCAGCGTCTGGTGCAGCCACTGCCAGCGCTGAGCCGGCGACCAGCGGCAGCTGAACGGGCAGGGCGCGTCTCCGCTGCCCGTTAACGTTTGTCTGCCTATCATGGCCGACCTTCCCTCTGTGCCTGACGCGCCTGCATGCAACGACGCGACTTCATCCGCAATGCCTCCCTCGCCCTGGCTGCATTCGGCCTGCCGTCCCTGCCCGCGTGCGCGGCCAGCAGGAGCGGCCAGATGGGCCTGCGCCGCCTCGGCCAACCGCAGCCGTTCGACTTCGCCACCCTGAAGGGCCAGGCGCGCGCGCTGGCACAGGCACCCTACAAGAGCCACAAGCGGGTGTTGCCGGGCCGCCTGGAAGGCCTCGACTGGGACCAGTACCAGTCGATTGGCTACCGCCAGGACCATGCGCTGTGGGCCGACCAGCCCGGCAAGTTCCAGGCCAAGTTCTTCCACCTGGGCCTGTACTTCCATTCGCCGGTGCGCATGTTCGACGTGGTCGACGGCAAGGCGCAGGAACTGGCGTATGACGGCGCGGCGTTCAACTACGGCAAGAGCGGCATCAAGGATGGCGAGCTGCCGGCCGATCTGGGCTTCGCCGGGTTCCGCCTGAACACCCGCAAGGACACCGACCGCGACTTCGCCGCCTTCCTTGGCGCCAGCTACTTCCGCGCGGTCGGCAAGGAGGGCCAGTACGGGCAGTCCGCGCGTGGCCTGGCGATCGACACCGGCATGGGCAAGCCGGAGGAATTCCCGGATTTCATCGCCTACTACCTGGAACAGCCGTCGGCTGATTCGGACACGATCGTGGTCTACGGCCTGCTGGATTCGCCCAGCGTGGCCGGAGCCTATCGCTTCGCGATCACCAACGGTGACGTGCTGCTGATGGACATCGACAGCGCGCTGTACCCGCGCAAGACGATCGAGCGGTTGGGCATCGCCCCGTGCACCAGCATGTACCAGGTGGGCGAGAACGACCGCCGGATGGGCTGGGACTGGCGCCCGGAGATCCACGATACCGATGGCCTGTCGCTGTGGACCGGTGCCGGCGAGTGGATCTGGCGGCCGCTGCTGAACCCGCGCAACCTGCGTTTCAACATGTTCGTGGACCGCAACCCGCGCGGCTTCGGCCTGCTGCAGCGCGACCGCAATTTCGACCATTACCAGGACGACGGCGTGTTCTACGAGAAGCGCCCGTGCCTGTGGGTGGAGCCGAAGGGCGAATGGGGCGAAGGCTCGGTGCAGCTGGTGGAGATTCCCACCGTGGACGAGACCTTCGACAACATCGTGGCGTTCTGGAACCCGAAGGAAAAGCCACAGCCGGGCCAGGAGCTGCTGGTCGGTTACCGCTTGTACTGGGGCGCCGAACCGCCGGCGCGCCCGCCGCTGGCGCACTGCGTGGCCAGCCGCACCGGCCTGGGCGGTGTGGTCGGCAAGAAGCGCGAGTACTTCAGCTGGCGCTTCGCGGTGGACTTCGAAGGTGGCGAACTGGCCAGGCTGATCGACAAGGCCGAGGTCGAAGCGGTGGTGGAAGCCAGCCGTGGCCGGGTCGAGATCGTTTCGGCGCGCCCGCTGCGCGAGATCAACGGCTATCGCGCGATGTTCGACCTGGTGCCGCCGGAAGGCAGTACCGAGCAGATCGACATCCGCCTGTTCCTGCGCAGTGGTGGCAAGACCCTCACCGAGACCTGGCTGTACCAGTACACCCCGCCGCCGGCCGGTGCGCCGGAGCGCACGCTGTACTGAGTGGTTTGGGATTGCAGGGCTTGCAGCCCTGCACCCGCTTCAAGCCAAGGCAACGTCAAATGCGTGCATTCCGTGGGATGGCGGGGTGGGTCCGGTTGCGGGGGACGCTGCAAGTACGTCCCTGTAAGCTCGGTCGCCGCATCCATGCGGCTCACGCCCCCGCAACCGGACCCACCCCGCCTTCGACAGACCTCCGCGATCTGTCGGAACAGCTCATGGGGTCAGATCCGTTTTCCGAAGGAAAACGGATCTGACCCCGGAATTTCATTCGATATCTGACAGATTTCATCCACTCATGGCGTGGATCTACTGGCCGCCGGCCAATTGTCGAAGGCGGGGCACTGTGGGTTTGCGGGGTGTGAGCCGCATGGATGCGGCGACCAAGGCTACATGGACGTACTTGCGCCGTCCCCGCACACCCACAGTGCCCCGCCTTCCCACGGAATGCCAGCTTTCGCTGTTGACGTTGCTGTTGCCTCTGCAGGTGCAGGGCGCAGCCCTGCCGAACACCCTTTACAACGGCAGCGGGGCCTGCGCCGGGTCGATCCGCCCTTCGCCGCGGGTGATCTTCTTGAACTCCGCGCGGCTGACCGATACGTAGCGGTCGTTGCCACCGATCTCCACCTGCGGGCCGTCCTGCACGGCGTGGCCATGCTCGTCCACGCGCACGGTCATCGTCGCCTTCTTGCCGCTGTGGCAGATGGTCTTGATTTCCTGCATCTCGTCGGCCCAGGCCAGCAGGTACTGGCTGCCTTCGAACAGCTCGCCGCGGAAGTCGGTACGCAGGCCGTAGCACAGCACCGGAATGCGCAGCTGGTCGACGACCTCGCTGAGCTGCCAGACCTGGGCGCGGGTCAGGAACTGCGCCTCGTCCACCAGCACGCAGCCCATCGGGCCGTTGGCTGCCAGATCCTGCTCCACCCAGCGCTGCAGGTCGGTATCGCGGTCGAAGGCCATGCCGTCAGCGCGCAGGCCGATCCGCGAGGCGACCACGCCGGCGCCGGCACGGTCGTCCAGGCGTGGGGTCAGGATCGCCACGCGCATGCCACGCTCGCGGTAGTTGTGCGCGCTCTGCAGCAGGGTGGTGGTCTTGCCGGCGTTCATCGCCGAGTAGTAGAAGTAGAGCTTGGCCATCGGCCAATTCTAGTCGCCACCCGGCCCGCCGTCGCGGATCGGCCGTGGCCGGGCGATCACGTGCCGGCTGTCGCGTACCCCGGTGCCAGCAGCGCCGAGGCAACGATGGCCTGGCCGGCGTGGCTCATCGCCCCGATCTGGCCAGCTCCTCGTCCTGCCATTGCCGGTAGGCCACCGGGTCCCAGTAGCGCGCCAACTGGTGCTTTTCCGGTTGCAGCACACGGGCTCCCGCATCGCCACGGCCCTGGCTGCGCATGGCGCCGTTCCAGCCGGCGCGGCTGCCGGTCTGCCGCATGCTGCCGGCCCGCAGTTCACGTTCCAGCCGCGGCGTCGCGGCCGGATCGCCGAACTCGGCATACAGCGCGCGGCCCTCGCGCACCGCGCGCTCGCGCTCGTCGGCGGACAGCGCCTCCCAGAAGCGTTCGCGCTGTACCACCAGCCATTCGGTGCCGCGCTCGGCCGCCAGGTCCATCCATGCATAGCCCAGGGCGCGGTCGACCGGACCGCCCTGCCCGTTCCAGAGCATGTCGGCCAGCGCTGCCTGTGAGAGCTTGTCGCCGTAGCGCGCGGCATTGCGGAAGTCGTTGCGGGCCTCTTCGTGGCGGCCCCGCTCGCGGGCCTGCATGCCGAGCCCACGGAAGCGCAGGTCCGGATGGTAGACGAGGAACTCGTGCGACTGCAGCACGATGGTTTCATAGGCGTCGGCAGGCGGTGCCGGGCTGGACCCGGCCGCAGGCACGGCCAGCAGGCCCAGCAGGGTAGCCGCCAGCGGGCGGGCGATGATGTTCAACGACATGGACCACGCTCCTGTGTTCCGGAGTCGACTCAATACCTTAGGGCCAGGCGTCATGCAAGTCAGGTCGGCCCGCCGGCACCCCGCTACAATCCTGTCCCCATGCACGGTCTCAATCCCCCCCAAGCCGCCGCCGTCCTGCACATCGAAGGCCCCTTGCTGGTGCTCGCCGGCGCCGGCAGCGGCAAGACGCGGGTGATCGTGGAGAAGATCGCCCACCTGATCGGCAGTGGCCGCTATCCGGCGCGCCGCATCGCGGCGATCACCTTCACCAACAAATCGGCCAAGGAAATGCGCGAGCGCGTGGCCAAGCGCCTACGCGAGCAGGACGCTGACGAGGTGACCATCTGCACCTTCCATGCGCTGGGCCTGAAGTTCCTGCAGATCGAACATGCCGCCGTGGGCCTGAAGCGCGGCTTCTCCATCTTCGATGCCGATGATGCCGCCGCGCAGATCAAGGACCTGATGCACGGCGCCAAGCCCGATGACATCGAGGACATGAAGAACCTGGTGTCGCGCGCGAAGAACGCCGGGCTGTCGCCCGAGCAGGCGATGGCCGCCGCACGCAGCAACCGCGAGAAGGAAGCGGCCAGCGTCTACGAGCGCTACCAGCTGCGGCTGACCGCGTTCAATGCAGTCGATTTCGATGACCTGATCCGCCTGCCGGTGCAGATCCTGGAAGAGAACCCCGAGATCGCCCTGGCCTGGCGCGAGCGCATCGGCTACCTGCTGGTGGACGAATGCCAGGACACCAACGACGCGCAGTACCGCCTGCTCAAGCAGCTGGCTGGTGAGAAAGGCAATTTCACCTGCGTGGGTGACGATGACCAGTCGATCTACGCCTGGCGTGGCGCCAACCCGGAGAACCTGCAGCAGATGGGGCGTGACTACCCCACGCTGGAAATCATCAAGCTGGAGCAGAACTACCGCTGCTCCAACCGCGTGCTGCGCGCAGCCAATGCGCTGATCGCCAACAACCCGCACGAGCACCTGAAGAAGCTGTGGAGCGACCAGGCCGACGGTGAGCGCATCCGGGTGTGGGAATGCCGCAACAGCGAACACGAGGCGGAAAAGGTGGCCGCCGAGATCGCCTTCGTGGCGCAGTCGCGCAACGTGCCGTGGAGTGACTTCTGCATCCTGTTCCGCGGCAACTTCCAGTCGCGGCCGCTGGAAAAGGCGATGCAGCTGCTGCGCATCCCCTACCACCTGACCGGCGGCACGATGTTCCTGGAACGCCAGGAAGTGAAGGACACGCTGGCCTGGCTGCGGCTGCTGGTGAACCCGGACGATGACACCGCGTTCATGCGCGCGGTGCAGTCGCCCAAGCGCGACGTGGGTGCCGGTACGCTGGCCAGGCTGGCCGAGCTGGCGCAGGAAAAGGACATCCCGATGGCGCATGCCGCCGAGTCGATCGGTGCGCTGCAGCAGCTGCCACCGCGCGCGGCCAACAGCCTGGCGCGCTTCACCGACATCCTGCGCGACCTGCGCGCGCAGATGCGCCAGGTCAGCTCCGGCGACATGATCCGCAAGGTCGCCAAGGAATCGGGCCTGCTCAGCGAACTGCGCCAGCAGGCCAAGGAAGAGGCCAGTTACCAGCGCCGCGCCAACAACATCGAGGAACTGGCGCAGTGGTTCGAGGGCGGCCCGCGCGGCGCCACTGCGGCCGACCTGGCCGGACAGCTGGCGCTGCTGTCGCGCAGCGACAAGGACGAGGGCGGCAACCAGGTGCGCATGATGACCATGCACGCCTCCAAGGGCCTGGAATTCCCGTACGTGTTCATCGTTGGCTGCGAGGACGGCGTGTTGCCGCACCAGGTCAGCCTGGACGAGGGCAACCTGCAGGAAGAGCGGCGCCTGCTGTACGTGGGCATCACCCGCGCCAAGATCCAGCTGTGGATGAGTTACAGCAAGCTCACGCGCAAGTTCGGCGAGCATGTGCGGCTGAAGCCGAGCCGGTTCTTCGATGAGATCCCGGCCGAGGAGATCCAGCGCGACGGTGCTGACCCGGTGGCCGATGCGGCGCGCAAGAAGGAACGGGCGAGCGCGGGGTTGGCGGCGATCGAGGCGTTGTTCGACTAAGGCGCTCCAACGGCGCCGCCCCTCCGTGGTGGAGCACGCGTTGGTTCGGTGGCTGGCCGGTCGGGGTGGGTTCGCGGGGGACGCCGTGAACCCGTCCCTGAAGTGACCCCCGGGCGTGTCCTTCCACGGCAATGCAAAGAAAATAAAATTCAACAGCCGGGGGTTGAGGCAGAATCGGGGTTTCGGCTGGAGGTCTGCGCGTGCATCCGATTGAAAGTGAACGCCTGCGTCTGCGTGCGATCGAGCCCGACCGCGATGCGGTGCCGATGTTGGCACTGTTGAACGATCCGGGCTTCGTGCGCTTCATTGGTGACCGCAACGTACGCAGCGAGGAACAGGCGCGGGAGTACATCGCGCTGCGGGTGCTGCACAGCTATGCCTTGAACGGGTTCGGCATGTACGCCATCGAGCGGCTGTCCGATGGCGCGTGGCTGGGCAATGCCGGGCTGGTGCGGCGTGATGGCCTGCCGGGGCCGGACATCGGCTATGCGGTGCTCTCGGAATTTGCCGGGCAGGGCTATGCCGGTGAGGCGGCGCGTGCGGTGTTCGCGCATGCACGCGGAGCGCTGGGCCTGCAGGATCTGTATGGCATTACCGATCTGGACAACGTGGTGTCCGGGAAGATCCTGCTGGGCCTGGGCATGCAGGAGCGCGGAGTGATCCAGCTGCCGGGCGTGGACAGCCCGAGCCGGCTGTATGCCACGCCGGGAGCGGCGGAGGTCTGATCCCTGATGTTGGTAGGTGCCGACCGTTGGTCGGCACGATTCAGATGCAGTGCCGACCAACGGTCGGCACCCACCCCCTCAACCGCGCAGTTCTGCCAGCTGCGCCTGCAGCTCGGCCACGGCCGTTTCCAGCTGGGCCACGCGCTCGGCCAGGCCCGGATCGGCCGCATCGCTGCTGCCACCGCCACTGCTGGCGTACTTGGCCGCCAGCGCGGCACCATCCACTTCACCGCACAGCAGGTGCATGTAGCGGTCTTCGCGCTGGCCGCTGGCGCGCGGCAGCACCACCAGCAGCGCGCGCTGCTGCAGGCGCTCGATGGCGTGGCGGGCTTCGTCGATATCCGCGAACCGGTACAGACGCTCGCTGCGCGACACCAGCTCGCCCAGGGTCTGTGGACCGCGCAGCAACAGCAGCGCCAGCAGCACGGTCTGCTGCCGGGTCAGGTCCAGCGCGGCCTGCAGGCGGTGCTCGTAGCGGTCGGCGCGCGAGGAGAAGTGCTGGCGAGCCAGGCCCAGTGCTTCCAGCTGGCGCAGCGCGTGCTGCACGCTGCCGGCGTCGACGTTCATCACCGGCTCGCGGGCTGTCTTCTGGTTGGCGGCCGACTGGGCCGCATTGACCGTCAGCGGGTAGGTGTCCGGTGTGGTTGCCTCCTTCTCCACCAGGCAGCCCAGCAGGCGGGCCTGCACGGCGTCGAGCAGGGGGACGTCGGGGGTCTGGACGGAATCGGTCATGGCGGCCTCCGGAAGGGCAACGGGTCAACCGCCAAGCATAGCCGTCCCGAGGCCGCCTTTGCCGGTAAAATGCGCCGGTATATCTGATTGCCGGTGAATCCATGCGTCGTCCCGTTTCCCTGTCCCTGACCCTGCTCGCCACCGCGGCGCTGGGCCTGTCCGCCTGCAAGCGCGTGGATGCGCCTGCTGCCGAAGCCGCCGCGCCGGAGGCCCCGGCGGCCGCTGCCGAGGCCGATGGCGCGCGTGATGCCACCGCCAACGACAACCTCAACGCCGTGCTGTGGATGCAGCGTGCGCAGGAGTACAGGGCGATCACCGAGCAGACCTACCGGGCCGCCGCCGATCGCCTGGATGCGGCGCTGAAGGAGGCCCACTGGGACGCACTGGTGCCGGAAGAACGCGGCAACGAGGCCAAGGGCCTGAAGCCGGCCGTGGTGCTGGACGTGGACGAGACCGTGCTGGACAACTCGCCCTACCAGGCGCGCCTGGTGCGCGACGGCAAGGAATACGACGAGCTGAGCTGGGACCAGTGGGTGGCCGAAAAGAAGGCCAAGGCGATTCCGGGCGTGGTTGATTTCGCCAAGGCCGCCAACGCCAAGGGCGTGACCCTGCTGTACATCTCCAACCGTGCCGTGCACCTGAAGGACGCGACCCTGGCCAACCTGCGCGAGCAGGGCCTGCCGGTGGCCGATGACAGCGTGTTCCTGGGCCTGGGCACCGTGGTCGAGGGCTGCGAGCAGGCCGGCAGCGAGAAGAACTGCCGCCGCCGCCTGGCCGGGCAGAAGTACCGCGTGCTGATGCAGTTCGGCGACCAGCTGGGTGACTTCGTGGAAGTGAGCACCAACACCAACGAAGGCCGTGACGCCCTGCTGCAGCAGTACCACGACTGGTTCGGCGAGCGCTGGTGGATGCTGCCGAACCCGACCTACGGTGGCTTCGAGCCGGCGCAGTTCAACAACGATTACAGCCAGTCGCGCCAGGCCCGCCACGACGCCAAGCGCGCCGCCCTGGACTACGCACCATGAGCCGCGCGCCACTGCCGCTGCGCGACGACGAGCGCCTGATCTTCGCGCTGGACGTGCCTGACCGCGCGCAGGCGCTGGCGTGGGTCGACCGCCTTGGCGACAGCGTGGCCTTCTACAAGATCGGCATGGAACTGCTCGCCTCCGGCGAGTACTTCCAGGTGCTCGATGAGCTGGCCCGCCGCGACAAGCGCGTGTTCGTCGACCTGAAGTTCTTCGACATTCCGGCCACCGCTGCGGCGGTGATCAAGCGCCTGTCGCAGTGGCCGGTCAGCTACGCCACCATCCATGGTTGGCACCCGGCCATGATGGAGGCGTGCGCGGCCGCCAACAGCGGCGACATGCGCCTGCTGGCAGTGACCGTGCTGACCTCGATGGGGCGCCCCGATCTCGCACAGATGGGCATCGACCGCGAACCGGTGGACGTGGTGGTCGAGCGCGCGCTGGCCGCCCAGGCCGCCGGCATCGATGGCGTGATCGCTTCGGGCCAGGAAGCCGGCCCGATCCGCGCAGCCACCGGCAGCGGATTCTCGATCGTCTGCCCTGGCATCCGCCCCGGTGGCCCGGTCGGCGATGACCAGAAGCGTACCGTTGGCGTAGCGCAGGCCTTTGCCGATGGCGCCGATGCCATCGTGGTCGGTCGCCCGATCCGCCTGGCCGCCGATCCGCAGGCCGCAGCGCGGGCGATCCAGCAGGAAATCGCGTCGGCTCTGGCTGCACGCTGAGCCCACCACCGACGCCGGTCACGCTGGCACCACGAACGCCATCCCGATCCATGCGGGATGGCGTTCGCATTTGTGGGGCTGCATCTGTCGCACGCAGCGCCAGCCACGAGAACTGTGCGCACGTCCGCGCTGCGGGCCTCTCCACTGCTCCCCAATCGATGCACCGGTACGGACCGCGGCCGCACCGGTTCCAACCATCGACAGAGGAGTACAGGGAAATGTATCGCAGCACCTCTTTGTTCATCGGCCTGCTGTTGGCCGCGTCTGCCGTACCCGCCATCGCTGCGCCGCAGCTGCGCGATGCGCCGCGCATCATCGGCGGCGAAGCGGCGCCGGCCGACGAGTACCCGTTCATGGTCAGCATCCAGGGCATCTTCGACGGCGATTCGGACCACGACCGCCACTTCTGCGGGGGCACCCTCATCTCGCCCTCGTGGGTGCTGACGGCCGCGCACTGCATGCAGGGCGAAGCGCCTGGTGGCATCGCCGTTGTCGGCAAGGTCACGACCCTGTCCACCGACGCCGCGCCACGACCGTCCAACGTCAAGGCGATCCACGTCCATCCGGCATTCAACAGCGGCAATTCGCTGGAGCACGACGTCGCCCTGATCCAGCTCAGCGCACCGCTGGACGGCGCACAGCCGGTGGCACTGCGGCTGCGGCCCGACGCCAGCTATCTCAAGCCGGGCCGTGAATTCACGGTGATCGGCTGGGGAGACACCGACATCGGCGATGGCCGGGTCTATCCGACTCAGCTGCAGACCGCGCAGGTGCCGTTCGTTTCCTTCACCGAATGCCAGCAGGCCTACGGCGGTGAACTGTCACGTGGAAAGGTCATCTGCGCCGGCCGCGAGGGCATCGACAGCTGCCAGGGGGATTCCGGAGGCCCCCTGCTGCTGCGCCTGCGTGAAGGCTGGACCCAGTTCGGTGTCGTCAGCTGGGGCGAGGGCTGTGCGCTGGCCGGCTATCCGGGGATTTATGCCCGAATCGCCGAAAAACACGCCGTAGATTTCATCGAAGCGGTTTGGCAACGCGATTGATACAATAAAATCAAATACATACATGGCACTACGTGAAGTGTTGCCTTAACTTGAACGGCAGCGTAGGATCGCCGCCATCCGGTCCTCGGGCCGGACATGTGCCACAACACTGTCCTCCGGCCCCGCGCCGGCTTGAAGAGCCTGTGATCCCCGTGATCCGGGCTCTTTTTTTATCCCGGTGGCGGCGCGATCCCTTCTGCCCGCAGCAGAGGAGATCTGCCCCCCTTGGCTGGAAACCGTGACGTCCCGGCTTGCCGCTGTCACGTCGCAGGCCGCAAGATGCGGGCCGGTCCGGGGAGTCCGAGTGCATGAGCGTGGCGGTGCGAGGAAAGTCTGCGCGTGGATGGGGGCTGGCGGCCATGCTGCTGCTGGCCGTGGCGGGGTGCCGCGAGTCTGCCAACGATCCGGCCAGGCCGGCGGCCGAGCCGGTGGCTGCAGTACAGGCGATGGCGTTGCGCCTGGCCGAAGATGATCTGGTCGGCTACGCAAAGCTGTCGGTGCCGCCGGGCCAGTACCAGCGCCTGCAGCAGGCGTGGGTGGAAGGCCACAGCCAGTGGCCGCTGACCGAGCTGCCACTGGGCGACCAGCTGCTGCCGATGCTGGCCGCACTGCGCAAGCCCGGTGCCAGCGCCGAACTGCAGCGCAGCTTCGATCGCCAGCTGGCTGGCCAGGCCGGCGCCGTGCGCCAGGCCGCACAGTCGATGGGCAACTTCGGCGTGCAGTACCTGCGCCACCAGAAGGGCTACACGCCCAGCCAGCAGGCCCACTACATCGCCCTGGTCGAGACCCTGGCGGGGTGGGCGCAGGCTGCCCCGATCAGCGACCGCGCACGTGCCCGCAGCACCATCGCCGCGCTGGTCGGCGCCGCCAGCAAGGTCGGCTTCGAGGATGAAGCCGGCCTGCAGGCGGCCGGCATGGAAGGCAGCCTGCAGCAGCTGGCGCCGTTCATCCACACCCTCAAGGCGGTGCTGGGCAGTTACGGACTCGGCGTGGACGACGCGCTGCGCAGCGTGCGCGGCGAACTGCTGTCGGTGGAAGGTGACAATGCGCTGGTGCGCCTGCACTACGACCTGGCCGGTCGCGAGATGACCCTGCAGCTGCCACTGAGCCGGCGCGAGGGCCACTGGTACCTGACCCGCACCCTGGCCGACACCGACGCGCTGCTGCGCAAGGCCGATGCGGCCCGGGCGGCTGCGTTGCCAGCACCGGCTGAAGCCTCCGCCGCGGGTGGGGAAGCGGCAACACCGCCGGCTAAGCCATAATGGCGCCGATGTCGAAACAGAACCCGCTGCCGTTCCCCGGCGAAGAATCCCAGTCGACGCCCGCCGATACGGTGCCGGCGTCCCCCTCGACCGGTACCGGCCCGAACCCGGTACCGCCGCCCGCGCACGCGCGTCCGCCCGGCCGCCGTCCACTGTGGGCCCGACTGCTCGGTCGCCTGGTCGAGCCGTGGCTGTCGCTGAAGATCGAACCGGAAGACCCGGGCCAGTACAACGATGGCCGCCCGGTCATGTACGTGCTGGAAGACTACGGCCTGTCCAACGCGCTGATCCTGGACAAGGCCTGCCGCCAGGCCGGCCTGCCGTCGCCGCTGGTGCCGCTGGCCGGTGATCCGACCGGCCGCAAGCGCGCCTATCTGGCGCTGTCGCGGCGCAGCTCCAGCAACTCGCTGATTCCCGAGCAGCGCGGCGCCAAGACCCACTCTGATTCGCTGGCCAAGGTCCTGCAGGCGCACCGCGTGCGCGATGACCTGGATGTGCACCTGGTGCCGGTGTCGATCTTCGTCGGCCGCGCGCCGGACAAGCAGAGCGGCTGGTTCGCGGTGCTGTTCTCGGAAAACTGGGCGCTGGTGGGCCGCTTCCGCCGCCTGCTGGGGTTGCTGCTGAACGGGCGCAATACCATCGTGCGCTTCGCCCCGCCGATCTCGCTGCGCAGCACCGTCGACGAAGGCCTGGAGCCGGAGCGCACGGTCCGCAAGCTGCAGCGCGTGCTGCGCACCCATTTCCGCCGCATCCGTGAATCGGTGATCGGCCCGGACCTGTCGACCCGGCGCCTGCTGGTGGACCAGGTGCTGGCCGCCGAGCCGGTCCGCGAAGCGATCGCCGCACAGGCCAAGCGCGACAACTCGAAGCCGGCCGATGCCTGGAAGAAGGCACACGCCTACGCCTGGGAAATCGCTGCGGACTATTCCAGCCCGGTGGTGCGCTCGGCCAGCTTCATGCTCAGCCACGTGTGGAACCGCATCTACGCGGGCGTGCTGGTGCACCACCTGGACAAGTTCAAGGCCGCCGCGCCGGGCCACGAAGTGGTCTACGTGCCCAGCCACCGCAGCCACATGGACTACCTGCTGCTGTCCTACCTGCTGTACGACCGTGGCATCGTGCCGCCGCACATCGTGGCCGGCATCAACCTGAACCTGCCGGTGGTCGGCACCCTGCTGCGCAAGGGCGGTGCGTTCTTCATCCGCCGTTCGATCCGTGGCAATGCGCTGTACTCTGCAGTGCTCAGTGAGTACGTCGCGCAGCTGGTGGCCGGTGGCTATTCGCTGGAGTACTTCGTCGAAGGCGGCCGCTCGCGTACCGGGCGCCTGCTGCAGCCCAAGGGCGGCATGATCTCGATGACGCTGCGTGCATTCCTGCGCCAGCCGCGCAAGCCGGTCCTGTTCCAGCCCATCTACATTGGCTACGAGAAGCTGATGGAGGGCGGCAGCTACCTGGACGAACTGTCCGGCCGGCCGAAGGAAAAGGAGTCGATCTGGTCGCTGCTGTGGGGCATCCCCAAGGTGCTCAAGCAGAACTACGGCCAGGTGGTGGTGAACTTCGGCGAGCCGATCGCGCTGAACGACGTGCTGGCCGAGAAGGCCCCGGAGTGGAAGGGCGAGGCGGTGTCCGAGGACGAGAAGCCAGCCTGGCTGTCGACCACGGTGGATACGCTGGCCGAACGCATCCAGGTGCGCATCAACGGCGCTGCCGACGTCAACCCCATCAATCTGCTGGCGCTGGCCCTGCTGTCCACGCCGAAGCACGCGATGGGCGAAGCCGACCTGATCGCGCAGATCGAGCTGTGCAAGACGCTGCTGGTCGAGATGCCGTACTCGGACCGGGTGACGGTGACCCCGCACTCGCCGGAGCGGATCATCGCCCATGCCGAGGAAATCAACGTCCTCACCCGCATCAAGCACCCGCTCGGCGATGTGCTCAGCGTCAGCGGCGACACCGCGGTGCTGCTCAGCTACTTCCGCAACAACGTGGTGCACCTGTTCACCGCCTCGTCGTGGGTGGCCTGCTGCTTCCAGAACAACCGCCGCATGAGCCGTACCGGCCTGGTCCAGCTGGGCCGCACGGTGTACCCGTTCCTGCAGGCCGAGCTGTTCCTGCCGTGGAGCGAGGACGAGTTCGCGCAGCGCATTGACCGCACCATTGATGTGTTCGTGCGCGAAGGCCTGCTGCAGAACGTCAACGATGACGACGGCGGCATCCTGGCACGCAACACCGGGCAGACCGACGAGGTGTTCCGCCTGCGGGCGATCGGCCATTCGCTGCAGCAGGCGTTCGAGCGCTACTACATCGCCATCTCGGTGCTGGTGAAGAACGGCCCGGGCGTGCTCGGTGCGGCCGAGCTGGAAAGCCTGTGCCAGCAGGCCGCGCAGCGCCTGAGCCTGCTCTATGCGCCGGCCGCTCCCGAGTTCTTCGACAAGGCCCTGTTCCGCGGCTTCATCCAGAAGCTGCGCGAACTGCGCCTGGTGTGGCCGGACGAGAACAGCAAGCTGCTGTTCGATGAACGCCTGGATGCCTGGGCCAAGGACGCCAAGTTCATCCTGGGGCGCGAGCTGCGCCACACCATCGAGCGGGTCAGCCCGGAAGCAGCTCGCCCGGACGAGCCTGCGCCGCAGGATTGAAGGCAGCGCCGGCTCCTGCGGTGGGTGTGGACCTGGTCCACACCTTCCAGCAGTGCCAACCAAGGTTGGCATCCACCAGGACGGTCTTTAGGCCGGCTCGTCGGGAATCTGCAGGCTTTCCAGCCTGGCGATGCAGTCCTTCAGCTGCAGCTTGCGCCGCTTCAGGCGCTTGGCTTCCAGTTCGTCCTCGCCGTTGGCCGCCATGCGGGTGATCTGTTCATCCAGCAGGCGGTGCTCGGCGCGCAGGGCGGCGAGGTGCTCGACGATCTCGGCGGGGCTGTAGGTATCCACAGCCTCCGAGCATACACAGCGTTGATGACTGCCGGGAGAGGGGAAACCCGACCCCCGGCCGGGGCGGCTCCGAGCCGTTAGAATGGAACCCATGAGTGCCGTGATTTCCCTTCCCGATCCCCAGCCGCGCGCCGCCCGCGATCCACGCGTGGCCGAGCGCGAGCAGCACAAGCTGGCCAAGCGCCTGCGCCGCCAGGTCGGCGAGGCGATTGCCGACTTCGGCATGATCGAGGCCGGCGACAAGGTCATGGTCTGCCTGTCCGGCGGCAAGGACAGTTACACCCTGCTGGACGTGCTGCTGCAGCTGCAGAAGAAGGCGCCGGTGCCGTTCGAGCTGGTGGCGGTGAACCTGGACCAGAAGCAGCCGGGCTTCCCCGAGCACATCCTGCCGGAGTACCTGGCCGGGCTGGGCGTGCCGTACCACATCATCGAGCAGGACACCTATTCGGTGGTCAGCCGGGTCATCCCGGAGGGCAAGACGATGTGTTCGCTGTGCTCGCGCCTGCGTCGTGGCGCGCTGTACAACTACGCCGAGACCCACGGTTTCACCAAGATCGCGCTGGGCCACCACCGCGACGACATGGTGGCCACGTTCTTCATGAACCTGTTCCACCACGCCAAGCTGGCGGGCATGCCGCCGAAGCTGCGCAGCGACGACGGCAGGCACGTGGTGATCCGGCCGCTGGCCTACGTGCGCGAGCGCGACATCGTCGACTACGCGCAGGCACGCCAGTTCCCGATCATTCCCTGCAACCTGTGCGGCAGCCAGGAGAACCTGCAGCGCCGCCAGGTCGGCCTGATGCTCAAGCAGTGGGAAAAGGACCATCCGGGCCGCATCGAGCAGATCGCGCGCGCCATGGGTGAAGTCCGGCCCTCGCAGCTGGCCGACACCACCCTGTTCGACTTCATGGCGCTGGGCCGTCGCGACGACACGCCGCTGCCCGACGCCCATGCCTGGCTGGCCGGCTCCCCGGCCGACGCCGACGCAGATCCCGAGACGCCCACCGTTTAAGGTCGGTCGCCCTTCCTCTTCGCCATCCGGAATTCCATGTTCTTTCGCAACCTGACGTTCTTCCGTTTCCCGACCACCACCGATTTTTCCGAAGTCGATACCCTGCTGCCGCACGCCGTGCTCAAGCCTGTCGGCGCGCTGGAAATGAATTCTCGCGGCTTCATTTCGCCGTTCGGCCGCGAGGAGAAGGAACTGCTGTCCCACCGCATCGCCGAACACCTGTGGCTGACCGTGGGTGGCGAGGACAAGATCCTGCCGGCGGCGGTGGTCAACGACCTGCTCGAGCGCAAGCTGGAGGAGATCGAGGAGAAGGAAGGGCGGCGCCCGGGTGGCCGCGAGCGCAAGCGCATGAAGGACGACCTGCTGCATGAACTGCTGCCGCGCGCCTTCGTGAAGTCCTCGCGCAACGACGCCTTCATCGACCTGCAGCACGGCTACTTGGCGGTGGATACCTCCAGCCGCAAGACCGGCGAATACTTCATGTCCGACATCCGCGGGCTGCTCGGCAGCTTCCCGGCGATGCCGCTGAACGCCGAAGTCGCGCCGCGTTCGATCCTGACCGGCTGGATCGCCGGCGAGCCGCTGCCGACCGGACTGAGCCTGGGCGAAGAGTGCGAGATGAAGGATCCGGTCGAAGGCGGCGCGGTGGTCAAGTGCCAGCACCAGGAACTGCGCTGCGACGAGATCGACAAGCACCTGGACGCCGGCAAGCAGGTGACCAAGCTGGCGCTGATCTTCGAGGACAACCTGTCGTTCGTGATCGGCGACGACCTGATCGTGCGCAAGCTGAAGTTTCTCGACGGCGCCCTGGACCAGCTGGAGCATGCCGACGAAGACGGCCGCCGTGCCGAGTTCGATGCCCGCTTCGCCCTGCAGAGCGCCGAGATCCGCCGCCTGTTCCTGTTGCTGGAAGAAGCGTTCAAGCTCAGCAAGGCTGACTGAACAGGCAGCCCGACGGTCGCCGGTCATCCGGCGGCCCGAAGCAGCGCTATGCTGGGTGCATGAGCCGTCTGCTGCGCCGCCTGATCACTCCGACCCCGCCCGCCACCGTACAGCGCGACACCGTTCGCCTGCGCCTGGAGGATGCCGAGATCGAGGTGCTGCGCGTGCGCGATCCGCGCGCGCGCCGCATCAAGCTGAGCGTGGACGAGCGTGGCGCGCGGTTGACGTTACCCCCGCGCGCAAGCCTGGTAATGGGCGAGCGCTTCCTGGAACAGCACCGCGACTGGCTGGCGCTGCAGCTGCGCCAGTACCAGGGGCAGGGCCTGCCGGCACCGCTGCAGCCCGGCGAAGACGGCGTGCTGCCATTGCGCGGTGAGCTGTTGCCGCTGCGCTGGCAGGAAGGCCGCTACGCGCGGCTGGAGATCGACGCGCACGGTGCCTGCGTGCAGTGGCCGACCCGTGGTGGTGACGCCACGCTGCGCCGCCTGCTGCGCGAGTTCTATGAAGCGCAGACCCGCGCCGACGTCGGCCGCTGGCTGCCGAAGTACCTGCCCACCCTGCCGCGCGCCCCCAGCCGCCTGCGCCTGAAGGTGATGTCCTCGCAGTGGGGCTCGCTGGCCCCCGATGGCAGCATGGCCCTGGACCTGGCCCTGGTGCTCGGTCGTCCGGAAGCGTTCGAGTACGTGCTGGTGCACGAACTCTGCCACCTGATCCAGCCGAATCATTCGCCCGCGTTCTGGCATGAAGTCGAACAACGTTTCCCTGCCTGGCGCGAACAGCGCGACTACTTCCAGCTGGAAGGCCGGCGCCTGAAAGCCATGCTACGCCAGCTGCTGTAACTGTAGAGCCGAGCCCACGCTCGGCTGCCGTTGAATGCAGCCGAGCATGGGCTCGGCTCTACACAAGCGCGCGCAGCGCGCGACCCGCTCCTGCTCTTCTTTCTTTCTTCCGTGGTGGGCACACCGGAATCTGTCCGTGGCCGGGCGGGGTGGGTTGCGCAGGGGCGTGAGCCGCATGGATGCGGCGACCGAGCTTACAGGGACGTACTTGCAGCGACCCCTGCGCAATCCACCCCGCCTGGCCGAGCACGGCTTCTGGTTTGAACGACCGACCACGAGGGGTGCAGCCGTTGGCCGAAACCCTCACCCAGCCCGCAATGCCGCCGCGGCCGCCCAGCGTGCCGCCACCCTCGGCGCGGTGATGCACACCGCCTGGTCGGTCACCGTTGTCACCGCGCGCTCCAACAGCTGGATATCGGCCTCGTGCTGGCGTGCCACATGCGGGTCCTCGAAGAAGATCGCGCGCTGGCAGCGCCCCTCCAGCACACGGTCGGCAATCTGCGCATCGCCGCCCATCGGGCCGCTCTGGTAGCGCGTCACCCACGGCGTATCGCTGGGCCAGCCGCGGCTCCAGGCCAGTTCGTTCAAGCGCTGGCCGGTGGTGCCGGTCGCCACGCGCTCGCCGAACCGTGCCAGCACATCGAAGTGCTCGTCGGCGAAGGCCAGCATCGCCGGCTTCATGGCGTCGTGCGCGATCAGCGCCAGCGTCTGGTGCTGGAAGGCATGCAGATCGTCGGCACCGGCATCGGCAGCCAGCCCGGCGTGGATGCGTTCCACCTCGATCCAGTCACGCGCAGTGGCCACGGTTGAAATGAACGGCTTGCCGTGGATCACGCACTGCCGCTTGAGCGCGGTTGCCTCCGGAAACACCGAGGAAGGATCGACCGGGTCGATCAGGTAGATCGCACCGTCCAGGGTGCGCTCCGGCCCCATGCCAACCACTTCGGCCACCAGCTTCATCAGGCCACCCTCGCGGCCGTAGGGGTAGCGGTGCAGGCCGCCGTAGCCGGCCAGGAAGCCCTGCCGTTCGATCGCATCGTGGGTGCGCCCGACCGCGTGCAGCGATACCCCCAGTTCACGCAGCCCGGCCTCGCTGGCACGCAGCCAGCGGAACAGCGCGGCGCGCGCATCGTGGTGATGGAGACGGTTGGCGGCCAGGCCGATACGCATCGAGCGCTCCGTAGGGACGGGTAGAAGCGGCAGTGTATGTCGGCATTCGCCGATAGGGATGTTTTTCGAATTTTTCTCATTGTCGCGGAAGCGCGCCTCGCTAGCGTGGCTGGCAGCGGTACCGCTGCGCGGCCGTGGTTCCTGCCCGCGAAATGAGGATGTCTACCGTGAATGTCGCCGGCCGCCGCGCCGTCGCCGCTGTCATGGCATCGCTGTTGCTGCCCGGCATCGCTGCTGCGTCCGGCTGTGCGAGTCCACTGCAGGTGGCATGGCGTTCCGATCGGCCGCCGCTGTCATACAGCGTGCAGGGCGACCTTGCGGGGTTGGCTGCAGATTACCTGCCGCTGCTGGGCCCGCAGGCAGTGCAGCATGCGCAGCCGTTGCCCGCAGCGGTGCTCACCGATGACCCGCTGCCGGCTGGCACCCAGGTGCTGCTGGGCTGGCCGCGCGCACAGCTGCCGACCGGCTGGGTGGCCAGCAGCCCCTACCTGGAAGTGCCACAGGTGATCGTGCGGCGCGAGGGTGCAGCGCCAGTGCTGGGGTTGGAGGGACTGCGTGGCCGCAGCGTGGCCAGCCCGGACCGGCTGCCGCTGGACGCATTGCTGGCCGAACAGGCCCCGGGTGCGCAGCTGCTGGCACCGGCGCCGCTGGACCACGCGCTGTCACTGCTGCGCGCCGGGCTGGTCGATGCCGTGGTGGCCAATCTCGCTGAAGTCGAAGCCGCGCTTCGCGCCGTGCCGGGTGACCCTCTGGTGATCGCAGCACCCGCGGGCTTCGGCGATGCACTGGTGCTGGCCGCCGTACCGGCCTGTGCCGCGGTGGTCGCTGCCTTCGACCGGGAGCTGCAGCGGGAGGGCGATGCGCGTCGGGCGTCGGTTCGCAGTGCCTGGCTGCCGGAACTGCCACGTGCGCGGCCCGCCGGTTCGGCACTGCGCTGGCTGGTGCCGGTGTCGCTGATCCTGCTCGCGCTCATACTGCTGCATGCCTTCGGCTACTGGCGCGTGCATCGCGAGAGCGTGCGTCGCCGGGTGCTGGAGCAGCGCTTGCATGAAGTCACCGCGAACCTGCCGGCGGTGGTCTACCAGGCGCGCCGTTCGGCAACCGGCCACTACAGCCTGGCGCAGATCGCCGGCGACGTGCAGGCGCTGTTCGGCGTAGCCGTGGAGACTGAGCAGATCGACCATCTGCAGCTGCTGGCGGCCGTGCATGCCGGTGACCGCAGCCGGGTGATGGCGAGCATCGAAGCGGCCGCGCTCGTGCGCGGTCCGATCGACGTTACCTTCCGCACCCGGTCGGCGCAGGGCTGGCGCTGGGTCCGATCACAGGGACGACCGTTGCCGTGCGATGACAGCAGCGTGGAGTGGAGCGGCTACTGGATGGACGTCAGCGAAGCCCAGGCGCGCGCAACGGCGTTGGCCGAGGCGCGCCGCGCGGCCGAGCAGGCGGCGCTGGCCAAGGGCCATTTCCTGGCGACCATGAGCCACGAGATCCGCACGCCGATGAGCACCCTCCTGGGCATGCTGGAGCGGCTGGCTGGCACGGACCTGGATGCGGGCCAGCGGCAGGTGCTGACCACCGTCGGTGACGCTGCGCAGATGCTGCGGCAGATCCTCGACGATGTGCTGCACAGCCAGCGCCTGCAGCCGGCGCCCCTGCAGCTGCGTCCGACCGATCTGGCGGCGCTGGTGCGCGCGGTGCAGCAGCTGTTGACGCCCGTCGCGGCCAGCCGCGGGCTGCACCTGTGCAGCGAGATCGACCCGACGTTGCAGCCCTGGTCGCTGGCTGACGGGCTGCGCCTGCGGCAGGTCCTGTTCAACCTGGCCGGCAATGCGCTCAAGTTCACCCTGCAGGGAAGCGTGGTGTTGCAGGTCCGCGTGCTGCAGCAGCGCGACGGCGGCCAGCGACTGCGCCTGCAGGTGACCGACACCGGCGTGGGCATCAGCGTGGAGCGGCAACAGGCGGTGTTTGCCGCCTACGAGCAGGCCGAGGCGTCGACCACGCGCCGTTTCGGCGGCAGTGGCCTGGGGCTGTCGATCTGCCGCGAGCTGGCGACGTCGATGGGCGGGCGTCTGCACCTGCGCAGCGTGCCCGGCAAGGGCACCACTGTGTGGCTGGAGCTGGACCTGGCGGCCTGTGCGGCCCCCGCTGCGGGACCGGCGACGGCACGGCCCGCGCAACGACCGTTGCCGCCGGCGCGGGTGCTGGTGGCCGAGGATCATCCGACCAACCTGCAGTTGCTGGCACAACGCCTGTGCGAGCTGGGACTGCAGGTGCACGCCTGTAGCGACGGCCTGCAGGCATGGGAGGCCTGGCAGGCGCAACCGTTCGACCTGGTCATCACCGACTGCCACATGCCGCACATGGATGGCTTCGCGCTGGCCCGGGCGATCCGGAGCGACGCCTGCGCCACCCGTGCGCGGGTCCCGATCATTGCGCTGACTGCCAGCGTGCTGGAGCGCACCCGTGAGGCCTGCCGTGATGCGGGCATCGACCACTTCCTGGCCAAGCCGCTGGAGGTGCACGAACTGCGCGCGCTGCTGGAAGTGCTGCTGTTGCCGGACTCAGTGCGCCAGTAGGCGGACGATGCTGGCAGCGGCGTCGCGGCCTTCGGCCACCGCGGTTACCACGAGATCGGCACCACGCACCGCGTCGCCACCGGCGAACAGGCGTGGATGCGCGGTCTGGAACGGCAGGCGGTCCTTGCCACCGGCGAGGATGCGGCCATTGGGCTGGCCTTCCACCCCCAGTTCCGCCAGCCACGCCGGCACGCTCGGCGAGAAGCCGAAGGCGATGATCACCACGTCTGCCTCCAGCAGCGACTCACTGCCTTTGATCGGCACCGCGTTCTGGCGGCCATTGGCATCGGGCTCGCCCAGCCGGGTCTCGACCACGGTCACGCCGATCACCTCGTCGTCGGCGCCGGCTTCGATCGACAGCGGCTGCCGGTTGAACAGGAAGCGCACCCCTTCCTCGCGTGCATTGGCGACTTCGCGCGCGCTGCCGGGCATGTTGGCTTCGTCGCGGCGATAGGCGCAGGTGACCTTGGCCGCGCCCAGCCGCACCGCACTGCGCACGCAGTCCATGCCGGTATCGCCACCGCCCAGAACCACCACGCGCTTGCCGTTGAGGTCGGGCAGGGCGATGGTGTCTTCCCAGCCGGCGATCGGCCGGCCCTTCGGGTCATCGCCGCCGACGATGCGGCTGTTCTGCACCAGGAACGGCAGCGCCGGCAGCACGCCCTTCAGGTCCTGGCCGACCAGGCCACCCTCGGTATAGCGGTAGGCGCCGGTGCCGATGAACACCGCATCGTGGCTGTCCAGCAACTGCTGCACGCTGACATCACGGCCGATCTCCACACCGAGGCGGAACTGCACGCCCATGCCTTCCAGTACTTCACGGCGGCGATGGATCACGTCCTTGTCCAGCTTGAAGCTGGGAATGCCGAACTGCAGCAGGCCACCGATCTGCTCGTAGCGGTCGTAGACCACGGCGGCAATGCCGGCGCGTGCCAGGCGGTCGGCACAGGCCAGCCCGGCCGGGCCGGCACCAATCACCGCCACACTGTGGCCGGTCGGCTGCACCGCGCCAAGGTCCGGGCGCCAGCCACTGGCCAGTGCGGTATCGACGATGTACTTCTCCACCGCGCCGATGGTGACCGCGCCGAATTCCTCCAGCGTGCAGCTGCCTTCGCACAGCCGATCCTGCGGGCAGACCCGGCCGCACACTTCCGGCAGCGGATTGGTGCTGTGGCACAGCGTGGCGGCCTCGTGGATGCGGTTTTCCTGCACCAGCTGCAGCCACTGCGGAATGGCGTTGTGCACCGGGCACTTCCAGCTGCAGTACGGGTTGCCGCAGTCCAGGCAGCGGCCCGCCTGGTACTGGGCGTCTTCCTTGCCGAACTTGCCGTACAGCTCGCCCCAGTCGCCGGACGTGCGCAGTTCCACCGGGATGCGCTGCGGCATGGTGCGGGGCAGGTCGAGGAACTGGAAGGCGTGCTTGCGGCTCATGGCGGACTCTGTGGTGTTTTACGGATGCCGGCCAGCGGCCGGCACTACGTGATCCTGGGTTGCCGGCCAGCGGCCGGCACTACCGTCAGGCGGCGCGTCGCAGGGTTTCGGTCAGCGACTCGATGCTGGCGGCCTTCGGTTTGACCAGCCAGAACTTGCCGATGTAATCGCGGAACTCGTCCAGGATCTGCTGTGCCCAGATGCTGCCGGTCAGCTCGCGGTGGCGGCCGATCAGGCGGTGCAGGTGCTGGCGGTAGTTCTCGAAGCCTTCGGCGGAGACGCGATGGATGTCGATCAGCTCGTGGTTGTAGCGGTCGACAAAATCGCGGTCCACGTCCAGCACGTAAGCCAGGCCACCGGTGAAGCCGGCGCCGAAGTTCAGCCCGACCTTGCCCAGCACCAGCACCACGCCGTCGGTCATGTACTCGCAGCAGTGGTCACCGGCACCTTCCACCACCGCCAGCGCGCCCGAATTGCGCACCGCGAAGCGTTCGCCGGCACGACCGGCGGCGAACAGCTCGCCACCGGTAGCGCCATACAGGCAGGTGTTGCCAATGATGGCGGTGCTGCGTGCCTCGAAGCGGGCGCCACGCGGCGGACGCACCACCAGCCGGCCGCCGGCCATGCCCTTGCCGACGTAGTCGTTGGCTTCGCCTTCCACTTCCAGGTGCAGGCCACCGACGTTGAAGGCACCGAAGCTCTGCCCGGCGCTGCCACGGAAGCGCAGTTCCAGCGGTGCCTCGGCCATGCCCTGGTTGCCGTGCGCGCGCGCAACCGCGCCGGCCAGGCGGGTGCCGATGCTGCGGTCGGTGTTGTGGATCAGGAAGCGGTGCTCGCCACCGCGCTTGTGCTCGATGGCCGGGGCCAGCAGCCCATCCATCTGCGTGGCCAGGCTGTCCGGCGATTCGTACAGGCGCTGGGCGGCGCAGTGGCTGCCTTCGTAGCGGGCATCGGCCAGCAGGCGCGACAGGTCCACGCGCACGCCCTCGCGCGGTGCCGCGTCGATCTGCCGCAGCAGGTCGGTGCGGCCGACGATCTCTTCCAGCGAACGCACGCCCAGGTACGACAGCCAGCCGCGCACTTCCTCGGCCAGCAGGCGGAAGAAGTTCTCCACGCGTTCGGGCTGGCCGGTGAAGTGGTTCTCGCGCAGGCGCTCGTCCTGGGTGGCGACGCCGGTGGCGCAGTTGTTGAGGTGGCAGATGCGCAGGTACTTGCAGCCCAGCACGATCATCGGCGCGGTGCCGAAGCCGAAGCTGTCCGCTCCCAGCAGCGCGGCCTTGACCACATCCAGGCCGGTCTTCAGGCCGCCATCGGTCTGCAGCAGGGTGCGCCCGCGCAGGTCGTTGGCCAGCAGCGCCTGGTGCGCTTCGGCCACGCCCAGTTCCCATGGCACGCCGGCATAGCGGATCGAGCTGACCGGCGACGCACCGGTGCCGCCGTCATGGCCGGAGATGGTGATCAGGTCCGCACCGGCCTTGACCACGCCTGCGGCAATCGTGCCGACGCCGGCATGGCTGACCAGCTTCACCGACACCAGCGCGGTCGGGTTGACCTGCTTGAGGTCGTAGATCAGCTGCGCCAGGTCTTCGATCGAATAGATGTCGTGGTGCGGTGGCGGCGAGATCAGGCCGATGCCCGGGCGCGCATAGCGCAGGCGTGCGATCAGTTCGTTGACCTTGTGCCCCGGCAGCTGGCCGCCCTCGCCGGGCTTGGCGCCCTGCGCGACCTTGATCTGCAGCACCTCGGCATTGACCAGGTATTCGGCGGTGACGCCGAAGCGGCCCGAGGCCACCTGCTTGATCTTGCTGCGCTTCGCGGTGCCATAGCGTGCGGGATCCTCGCCGCCTTCGCCGGAATTGCTGCGGCCGCCGAGGCGGTTCATGGCGATGGCCAGTGCCTCGTGCGCTTCCGGCGACAGGGCGCCGAGGCTGATCGCTGCAGTATCGAAGCGCGGGAACAGGGCGCTGGCCGGGGCGACCTCGTCCAGCGGCACCGGCATTGCGGCCGGCACCAGTTCCAGCAGGTCGCGCAGCGCCGATGGCGGGCGCGCGTGCACCGCATCGCAGTACTGCTGCCACGCACGCGGGTCACCGCTGCGCGCGGCGCGCTGCAGGGTGGTGACCACGTCGGGGTTGTACATGTGGTACTCGCCGCCGTGCACGTACTTCAGCAGGCCGCCCACGTCCACGCCCTGCTGCGCATCCCAGGCCTGCGCGCACAGCTCGCGCGCGTCGGCATCCAGGCGTGCGAAGCCGGCGCCGCCGATGCGCGAGGCGGTGTCCGGGAAGCACATGTCCACAACCTCGGGTTCCAGGCCGATGATCTCGAACAGCTGTGCGCCGCGATAGCTGGCCACCGTACAGATGCCCATCTTCGAGATGATCTTCGACAGGCCCTTGTAGATGCCCTTGCGGTAGCGGCGGCCGATCTGCGACTGCTCGCCGCCCTTGCTGAGCTTGAGGATGCCGCGTCGGCCCAGGTCGAACAGGGTCTGGTAGGCCAGGTACGGATACACCGCGGTGGCACCGAAGCCGAGCAGGCAGGCCATGTGGTGCGGGTCGCGCGCGGTGCCGGTTTCGACGATCAGATTGACGTCGCAGCGCAGCCCCAGCCGCGAGAGGTGGTGGTGGATGGCGCTGGTGGCCAGCAGCGCATGCACCATCGGCCGACCGGCCACCGGGTAGCGGTCGGACAGCAGCAGCATCACCATGCCCTCGCGCGCGGCCTGCTCGGCCTCGGCACAGATGCGCTCGATGCCGGCACGCAGGCCCTCGTCTTCGCTGTAGGACAGGTCGAGCAGGCGGTTGGCCTGCACGTACTGGTCCATCTTCAGCAGCTGGCGCAGCTTGCGCTGGCTCAGCACCGGCGAGTTGAGGATGACGTGGTTCACCGTCTCCGGGCCGGCATGGAAGATGTTGGTCTCCTTGCCGAGCTGGGTGGACAGGGACATCGCGCAGTCTTCGCGCAGCGGATCGATCGGCGGGTTGGTGACCTGCGCGAAGGCCTGGCGGAAATAGTCGTACAGCGGGCGGCTGCGCTGGCTCAGTACCGCCATCGGTGTGTCGTCGCCCATCGAGCCGGTGGCTTCCTGCTCGGTCTCGGCCAGCGGCCGCAGCACCTGTTCCACTTCCTCGCTGCTGAGCTGGTAGAGCTTGTGGTAGCTGCGCAGGGTGGCTTCGTCGAACGGCTCTTCCACCAGCGACGGGTCGATCAGTTCGGTCTGCAGGTAGGTCACGCCCTGCTGCAGCCACTGCTTGTACGGCGCGCGGCCGCGGTTGATGCGGTCCACCGCGTCCGAATCGAGCAGGTCGCCGCGCTTGAGGTCGATGGCCACCATTTCGCCGGGGCCGAGCTTGCCCTTGCGCACCACGCGCTCGGTCGGCACTTCCCACACGCCGGCTTCGGAGGCGACCAGGAAGTGGCGGTCGGCGGTGAGCATCCAGCGCGCCGGGCGCAGGCCGTTGCGGTCCAGCGTGCACACCGCGTAGCGGCTGTCGCAGGCGACGATGCCGGCCGGGCCGTCCCACGGCTCGCTGTTCAGGCCGTGGAACTCGTAGAACGCGGCCAGGTCGGGGTCCTTGAACTCCAGCGACTGGGTGGCCGGCGGCACCAGGATGCGCAGCGCCTGGATCAGTTCCATGCCACCGGCGACCATCAGCTCCAGCATGTTGTCCAGGCTCTGCGAGTCCGAACCGTGCATGGAGATCACCGGATCGAACTCGGCGATGTCGAAGCGCGGCGTCTTCCACACCTTGCTGCGCGCCTGCGCCCAGCGACGGTTGCCTTCGATGGTGTTGATCTCGCCGTTGTGGGCGAGCATCCGGAACGGGTGCGCCAGCGGCCAGCGCGGCAGCGTGTTGGTGGAGAAGCGCTGGTGGAACACGATCGCGCTGGAGGCCAGTTCGCGGCGCTGCAGGTCGGGGAAGAAGCGGCTGAGCTTGTCCGGCAGCACCATGCCCTTGTAGCTGATCGCATCCGGGGTGAGGGTGGTGACGTAGAAGTCGGCATGGTCGCGCAGCTGCTGTTCGCTGCGGCGACGGGCCAGGAACAGCGCCAGCGCGAAGCCGGCATCATCCTGGCCGACGCCGGCATCGACGAACACCTGCTCGATGCGTGGCAGGGTGTCGCGCGCCAGCTGGCCGCAGACGCTGTCGTCGGTGGGTACCTCGCGCCAGCCGGCGACCTTGCAGCCGACCGCTTCGAGCTGCGCCTGCAGCTGCGTGCGGCAGGCGTGTGCAGCCTCGGCATCGTGTGGCAGGAACACCAGGCCGGCAGCGAAGCGTGCGGCGACGGCGATGCCGGCTTCACTGGCCAGCAGTTTCAGGAACGCATCGGGGCGGCGCAGCAGCAGGCCGCAGCCATCGCCGGTCAGGCCATCGGCGGCGACGCCGCCGCGGTGGGTCATGCGCGAAAGCGCGGCGATGGCGGTATCAACCAACAGGCGCGAAGGTTGATCGTCGAGCTGGGCGACCATGCCAAATCCACAGGCATCGCGCTCGGAGCGCGGGTCGTAAAGCCCTTGGCGGTTGCGGGGGGCCATCTCTACCTCGATGCGTATAGGGTTGGCGGCGACACTCGTCCCCGCTCATTCCCTGGAGCGCATCGTGAGGCCACCGGATGCCTCGACTAGATCACAGGTTGCTGCAGCGCCGCAATACACGGTTGCAGGTGCAACAGAACGCGCCGGCAACCCCGTGCCGGCGCGCGGTCGAACTCAGCCGCAGCGCACGCCGCTGACCAGGCCCTTGTCGTCCACTTCGATGTTGAGGCGGTCGCCGAGGAACTCCATGGTGGCGACGTCATTGGGCTTCATGACGCGCAGCTGGTGGGCACCGGCATCTTCCTGCGCCTGCTTGCCCAGCGCGTCGGCGTAGGCCTGGCCGACCAGGCTCTGCACCTGGCTGGCATCGCAGGTGCCGACCGGCGGTGCCTCGGTGGCCTTGCCGGTTTCGTCGGCCGGCGCCTTGGCGGCTTCGGCCGCCTGCTGGGCATGGGCAGTGGCCGAATCCTGTTCATCCAGCGCCGGAGCCTGGCAGGCGGTCAGGGCCAGCACGGCCGGCAGCAGCAGGGCGGAGAGCGAACGGGCGCGAATCGGGAACGACATCATGACTCCGGAAGGGATTGTGAAAGCCCGAGCATAGCGGCGAACCGACCCTCACGTGTTTGTCTTCTGTTATCGACAGGTTCGCGGCATCGCGACGGCGACACTGCGGTCATGCCAACCTCCTCTACCCCCGAACGACAGGCCGCGCGCGCGGCCGGCCTGCGCTATGTCGATGACACCCAGCCAGGCATCAGCCGGCGCCGCGCCGGCAAGGGCTTCAGTTACCGCGATGCCGATGGCCACGCGGTTCGCGATGCCGCCACCCTGCAGCGCATCCGTGCGCTGGCGATTCCACCTGCGTATACCGCTGTGTGGATCTGCGCCCACGCCAATGGCCACCTGCAGGCCACCGGCCGCGATGCGCGTGGACGCAAGCAGTATCGCTACCATGCCGATTGGGCGAAGGAGCGCGATGCCGGCAAGTTCGATCGCATCATCGCCTTTGGCGAGGCGTTGCCCACGTTGCGGCGGCGGCTGTCGCGCGATCTGAAGCAGCCCGGCTTCCCGCGCGACAAGGTGCTTGCGGTGGTGGTGGCCCTGCTGGCCGACACCCTGGTGCGGGTGGGCAACGAAAGCTATGCACAGGAAAACAAATCCTACGGGCTGACAACGCTGCGCAACCGCCACCTGGACCTGCTGCGCGGTGGCCGCGTGCGCATGCGCTTCCGGGGCAAATCCGGGCAGTTGCACGAGGTGGTGGTGGGCGATCGGCGGCTGGGCACGCTGGTGCGCGGCATCCAGCAGCTGCCCGGACAGGCGCTGTTCCAGTACCGCGACGACGAAGGCGCGCTGCAGCCGGTGGATTCCGGCGCGGTGAACGACTACCTGCGCGAGGTGATGGGCGAAGACTTCACCGCCAAGGACTTCCGCACCTGGGGCGGCACGCTGGCGGCGGTACAGGCATTGGCCGCCACCGAACTGCCGGAACCGGCCAGCCAGCGCGCGCTGGCCAAGGCGCAGCGCGAAGTGGTCTGCCAGGTGGCGGCACGGCTGGGCAACACGCCGGCCGTGTGCCGCAAGGCCTACATCGACCCGTGCGTGTTTGCCGGCTGGGAGCGCGGTGAGCTGGCCTCGCTGGCCGGCCTGCGAGGCCCGCGGCAGTGGGAGCAGGCCACCCTGAAAGTGCTGCGCCGGGCGCGGCGGCTCAGTCGCAGTCGTCAGCCGCAGTAGATCGCAACGATGTTGTTGGTCCGGCCCTTCTCGATGGTCAGGCGGTCGCCGCCTTCGCTGGCCGGCGGCACCCGCGGACCGTCATGGCGCAGGACCCGTACGTGCAGGCTGTCGCTGTCCACGCGTGCGCGGGCCACGGTGGCGTCCGAGGCGGCCAGGCCCACCGCGCCGCGCACCCTGTCGCTGTGGCACTGGCCGGAAATCACGCCGTCGATCGGCTGCACCTGGGCCATCGGTGTGCTGCTGCAGGCGGCAAGGGCAAAGCAGGCGGCGGCGGTGGCGATGGCATGTTTCATGGAGGCACTCCTTGTGTGATTGCGTGCAGGGTGCGACGTCAGACGTGGTGGCGGAATGAATGCCGTGCACATCGTGGACACGGCGCGCTCACCGCCGCCAACAGCGTGGGTGGAGACACTGCAGGAGCGGCATGGGCCGCCCCCCGGTAGTGCCGGCCGCTGGCCGGCAGCCCCTTTCCCTCCCGAGGAGACCTGCATGGCCACCACCAGGAAGACCCCCGCCCGCCGTAAGGCATCGCCGAAAGTGCGTAAAGGCAGCACCTCGACCAAGGCGGTCGCCGACCCTGATCGCCCGCGCGTGGTGAAGACCGCAACCCGCAAGGCAGCCGCCAGTGATCCACGGGCGGCACGCGTCGCTGCACGGCAGCGGCGCCTGCAGGACCAGGAGAAGGCCAAGGACGCCCGCGCAGCCAAGAAGGCAACAAAGAAGACCGCGACCCAGGCCGGCGCACGCCGGCAGCCGGAGGCGATGCCGGCGCAGCAGCTGGCCAAGCCCGGGCACGAGCACGAACTGGAGCTGGCGCCCCGTTTCCTTGCGCCCGACTACGCGGGCAGCGGCAAGCTGCAGGGCATGCGTGCGATCGTCACCGGTGGCGACTCCGGCATTGGCCGTGCGGTGGCAGTGTTGTTCGCGCGCGAAGGTGCGGATGTGGCGGTACTGCACCTGGACGAGGCCGAGGACGCGGACATCACCCGCCAGCACGTGGAGCGCGAAGGCGGCCGCTGCGTGGTGATCGCCGGCGATGTGCGCGACCCGCGCTTCTGCAACAAGGCTGTCAAGCAGGTGGCCAAGGCGTTCGGCGGCATCGATATCCTGGTCAACAACGCCGCGTTCCAGCTGCACTGCGAGCGCCTGGAAGACCTGGAAGACGCGCACCTGCAGGAAACCCTGCAGACCAACATCGGCGGTTACATCCAGATGGCGCGTGCGGTACTGCCGCATCTGGGCGAAGGCGCCAGCATCATCAACACCGGCTCGGAAACGGGGATCTTCGGCAGCAAGGCGCTGATCGACTATTCCGCCACCAAGGGCGCGATCCATGCGTTCACCAAGGCGCTGGCCAGCCAGCTGCTGCCGCGCGGCATCCGCGTGAACTGCGTGGCGCCGGGGCCGGTATGGACGCCGCTGAACCCCGCCGACAAGCAGGCCGAAGACGTGGCGGAGTTTGGCAAGGACAGCGACATGGGCCGGCCTGCACAGCCTGAAGAGCTGTCACCGGCGTATGTGTTCCTGGCATCTCCGGCCTGTGCCAGTTACATCAGTGGGGTGATCCTGCCGGTGATGGGTGGGCCACGCGGGTAGGGGGAACCTGTTCGGGTCCACCCAAGACGGGATCGCCAACCCAATATTCTCACGTGAGGCTAGTGTCATTGCCTGCCTACTAAGTGTCAGGCGATTTGCAACTTTCCTCATGGATGTGAATGCAAATTCAAGCACATCGTTGACCTGCGGCGTGAATGCGGAGTTCTGAACTGCCGCCGTGTTGGTTGTATTCGTTAAAGAAGATGGTCCCTTCATCAAGGATAAGGAGCATTCCATGAAAGAGATTTCTGCAGATCAGATCGATAGCATCTCAGGAGGATAGCTGCCTTGGGCCGCCGTGGCCGCGTTTGTCTACTACGAACGAAATGAAATCGCGGACTTTGTAGGCGGCGTCTTGGACGGGTTCAATCGAACCAGCTATATGGAGCCAAAGTAAATGAGGGAATTTCGAGAGCTACATTGCGATGAAATCGGAGAAATTTCAGGTGGAGATTGGCAGACTTGGAACTGGGGAAGGATGGTGGGTTCAGCTCTAGGTAGTGCTTGGGGCGCGATGAAGGAGTACGCGGCCTCTCCCGATTCTTCCACTGACGTCATAGTCTAGTTGCTTCCTATTACCTTGGATGCCGGGTGCTTCTACCCGGCATCTTCCATTTTTCGTCGTGGAGCCATTTGTGCAATCAGATGATTCAAAAGGTGGAGGTGAGCGGGGCAAGTTCTATGTTTTCAGAGTCAAAAGGCGGGACGCTCATGTTCTTGGTGCGATTGCATTGCTGTGGTTCCTTTGGAGTCAAGGTGGCGAAATTTACATCCTATTCTCAAAGTTCTTTGAAAGCATTTTGCAGCGGGCGTCCGCTTAGTCTGGAGATCCACCGCAATTGAGAACGCAATCGATGAAGTATTTTCACGACTAGGAGATCGACGCATGGACGCCCCTATACAGTCTGAGGTGGCTGAGTGTGGTCTTGCATGCTTGGCCATGGTCGCGGCGCACCATGGCAACAAGGCCGGGCTTCGGGAACTTCGTCGCCGGTATCCGCTCTCGCTCAAAGGCGCTACGCTGGCTCACATCATTGACGTTGGGGCAAAGCTTGGCTTTCGTTGTCGCCCGTTGAGCTTGGACATGGAGCATCTGAGCCAGCTGCAACTGCCCTGCATCGCGCATTGGGACCTTAATCACTTCGTGGTGATTGAGAAGCTCCATCGAAGCAGCGTCACTGTCCTGGACCCGGCATTTGGCAAGCGCAAGCTATCCTTCGAAGAGGTCTCGCGGCACTTTACGGGCATCGCTCTTGAGCTCCATCCAACCGCAGAGTTCCAGGTCACGCCGCCTCCAGCCGCAGTCTCGCTGAAGCAATTGACCGGAAAGATCGAAGGGCTATGGCGATCCCTCGGCTTGCTGCTGATGTTGTCAGTTGCTCTTCAAATATTCGTGCTGATAGCGCCATTCTTCATGCAATGGACAGTTGATCAGGCACTAGTCGCTTCCGATAGAGACCTTCTGACTGTACTTGGCCTCGGCTTTGGTCTGGCACTTGTACTGCAGGTATGCATCGGACAGATTCGCGGCAGAGCGGTGATTTATCTGTCGAATCGGTTGAGCCTGCAGTGGACCGGCAACGTCTTTCGACATCTCATGCACTTGCCCTTGGATTACTTTGAGAAGCGCCATCTGGGTGACGTCACCTCGCGCATGGGGAGTGTTCAGGCCATTCAGCGAACGCTGACGACAAGTTTTGTTGAAGCGCTGATCGACGGTCTCATGATGACAGTGACGCTTGGCATGATGTTGCTGTACAGCTGGAAGCTCGCTCTCGTCACCCTAATCGCCGTCGCCCTGTATGCCGTCGCGCGCGCGTTAGCATTTAATCCTCTTCGGCGCGGAACCGAGGCGCAGTTGATCGCGGGGGCAAAACAGCAGAGTCATCTGCTTGAGTCAATCCGCGGAGTTCAGTCAGTGAAGGTCGCGGGCCGCGAGTCGATTCGCCAAGCTGGCTACTTCAACCTTTTGAACGATGCCATCAACCGAGACATTTGGCTTTCGAAGTTTGGCCTGGGTTTCAGTGGCGCAAGCCAATTTGTGTTTGGTCTGGAACGCATCGCGGTCATCTGGATTGGAGCGCTTCTCGCAATGGAGAGCGTGTTCTCAGTGGGTATGCTGATCGCTTACCTTGCCTACAAGGATCAGTTCTCACAGCGCGTGGGCGCCTTGATCGACAAGTGGGTGGAACTCCGCATGCTTCGCTTACATGGTGAGCGGCTTTCTGACATTGTTCTCACGGAGCCGGAGAGCTCTTCTTTAAGGTCAGGTGGTCTGCCCCCTGATGATCTGCGTATCGAGGCCGATGGACTTGGCTTTCGCTATGCTCCTGGTGAGCCGTGGGTACTCAGGAACTGCAGCCTGGTGATTGAGCCCGGCGAATCGGTGGCCATCATCGGTCCCTCGGGTTGCGGAAAGACAACATTACTGAAGATTCTGCTTGGCCTTCTGCAACCCTCCGAAGGCGAGGTTCGAGTCGGGGGCGTGCCGCTTTCCAAGCTCGACATGGATGCCTATCGCCGAGTGATCGGAGCTGTAATGCAGGATGATCAGCTCTTCGCGGGAAGTGTGAGTGAAAATATTGCCTTCGAGGATCAGGACTGGGACGAAGATCGAGTGCGTGAGGCAGCTCGCCTAGCTGCAGTCCACGACGATATCTCTGCGATGCCAATGGGGTATAACAGCCTGATCGGAGACATGGGAACCTCCTTGTCGGGAGGCCAAAGGCAGAGGGTAATCCTTGCTAGAGCCTTGTATCGGAAACCTCGTTTTCTCCTTCTTGACGAGGCAACCAGCCATCTGGACGTGGATCGAGAGAGGCTTGTCAGCAACGCGGTGCGGAAGCTTGACCTCACCCGAGTGATCATTGCTCATCGTCCCGAGACGATCGCAAGTGCCGACCGAGTCCTCGTTATGCATGCGGGGACGATTGCTCCGGAACTGAAGCGAAGCCCTTCGGGTCCTTTGGCGAACGGAGAACAGCGTGAAAAGGTCACTGTTTCATGAGCGATTTGTTCCGAAAGGAGGCAGTGGACGCACAGCGGCGCAGCTGGCTCGGGGCGATATCTCTCGCGCAACCTGTTCGATTCTGGATTCTGGGGCTCTTCGCAGCGATAGCTGCCTCGACAATTGTCAGCTTCCTGTACCTGGGCGAGTACTCGCGCAGATCGCGGGTACTGGGTGAACTTGTGCCAGATCTCGGGCTGTCCACAGTCGTCGCTCCCTCTGCAGGTGTCGTGTCAAGGTTGAATGTGGAAGAGGGCGACCATGTTCGTGTTCAAGATGGACTGCTGACAGTGAATGTTCCAAGAGTCACGTCCTCCGGTCGCGATTCTGTGTCTACCTTGCTCGATGCCCAGAGGAGCCGAATTGCAAGCGTAAGCGCGATCAGCGAGTTTCAGGACAGACAGTTTGCAGCCCAGCAGGACGGCGCCAAAGCGCAGCGCAGCGCGATGTTGCAAGAGCTAGCCCAGATTGAGTCTGAGATCCAGACACGCGGCGAGCAGGTAAGGATCGGGCGCGAAACCGTAGCTCGCTATAGAAGCGTGGAGGGTCAGCGTTATGTGAGTCTCGTTCAGATCAACCAGCAAGAGCAATCGACACTTGAGATGGTGAACGCACAGCAGGCGCTCCAACGCCAAGCGACGTCAATTCGTAGGAGTCTGGCTGAACTGGAGCAGCGCCTTGCGGAGATTCCTCAGCAGAGGCTGTCGACTAAGGCCGCGTCTGAGCGGGACTTGGCGGCACTGAGCCAGGAAACTATTCGGATGGAGGCCGATGGCGAACTCCTTCTTCGGGCTCCCGTAGCCGGACTTGTCGCGAACCGGTTGGTCGAGGCCGGACAGGCCGTACAGCCAGGTCAGGCGATTCTTAGCTTGCTACCCGAAGGGTCCGAGCTAAGAGCGCAGTTGCTTGTCCCGAGTTCCGCGATAGGCTTCGTGAAAGTGGGTGATCGAGTTTTGCTGAGGTACCAAGCATGTCCCTACCAAAAGTTCGGTACTCATGAGGGCACCGTAATTCGCATCTCCAGAAGCGCAATGATGAAAAGTAAGGAGAGCAACGATCCAAATCAGTCCCTGTATCGTGTCTTCGTTTCGCTGGACCACCAGGATGTTCTGGCATATGGGAACCGCGAGCCACTGCGTCCAGGTATGCAGCTTGAAGCAGATATTATGGGAGAGCGCCGAAAGCTCTATGAGTGGTTACTCGAGCCGCTCTACTCTGTCACGGGAAAATTTACGAGATAGTTGATGATGCGCACATCGCGGACACGGTGCGCTCATTGCCGCCAACATGGATGGAGATACTCCAGGAGCGGCATGCGCTACCCCTCGCAGTGTTGCCGCTGCCTGCCGCGTCTGAGCGCTGTTTCAGCAGTCGCATAGAAGTCGGCAATGCGCGGAATGAACTGCTGCGGATTGGCACCGACA
Organism: Stenotrophomonas maltophilia group sp. vghtpe118; assembly: GCF_052605195.1. Classification (NCBI taxonomy): domain Bacteria; kingdom Pseudomonadati; phylum Pseudomonadota; class Gammaproteobacteria; order Lysobacterales; family Lysobacteraceae; genus Stenotrophomonas; species Stenotrophomonas maltophilia group sp. vghtpe118. Next base: position 2,853,831 of record NZ_CP199672.1, read on the forward strand.
AGATTGGTCAGCACCACTACCGCCACGCCGCGCTCGGGATAGACCACGAAGGCCGAGCGCGCACCGCCGATACCGGCCACCTGAAGGTCGGGCGACGCGCGCAGTACCGCCCAGCCACCCGCCCACGGGCCGGCACGGCCATCCGCCAGGCGCTCTGCGCTCCACATCCGTCGCAGGGCCGTCTCCGGCAACAGGCGGCCTTCGGTCAGCGCGACCAGCCAGCGCGCGGTGTCGTCGGCGGTGGTGAGGATGCCGCCACCCGCCCACAGCGAAGGCGGTATGTCGTAGAACCAATGCGACAGGCGGGACGGCGCATCTACATCGTCGGTGGCACGCGGGGCCAGGCTGTACATCGTCGCCGCATCCGGAATCAGGTCGTAGCTGTCGCCGAAGGTGGTGCGGGCCATGCGCGCGCTGCTGAACTGGCCGGTGGCGAGGAAACGTTCGTAGGGCATGCCGGATTGCTGCGCGATGATCCGTGCCAGCAATACGTAGTTGGTCTGGTTGTAGGCGAAGCGCTGCCCAGGCGCCGCTTCCAGCGGTCGAGCTGTCACCGCCGCCCATGCCTGTGCTTCGGAACCTCCGCCCAGCAGCCCGTTCGCATCAAGGATGTCCGGAAGGCCGGAGGTATGCGCCAGCAGCTGGTGTACGCGTACGTCTCTCCACGCTGGCGGAAGATCACCCAGATATCGCGAGGCCGGCGCGTCCAGATCCAGCTGCCCCTGCTGGGCCAGCTGCGCGGCAGCCACGCCGGTGAACGCCTTGGTGGCCGAATTGAGCGGGAAGCGGGTGTCGCGCGAGGCAAGCACACCGTTCTCCACGTTGGCCAGCCCGTAGGCTTCGGAGAGCACGATCTGCCCATCCTTGACCACCGCGATCTGCAATCCCGGGATGCGCTGCTCCAGCATGATCTGGCGGATCAGGCGGCGGGTCTGGTCGTTGGCCTGGTCCTGGCTGGCAGAGACGGCGGCGAAGGGCAGGGCACTGATGAGCATGAGCAGGACTCGGAGCATTGGGCGGGACATGCGGAATTCCAGCGGGGCGTTGCGGATCGGATGCGGCGGGCGGGTCAAAGGTTTAAGCGCTCGGTGGTGCCTACCGTTCGTCGGCCCATGACCTCCGGGGGGTTGACTACAGATGTCGTCAAGCTGACAGTGACGACACGTGTAGTCAAGGGAGTGGTGTCATGCGCGGCAAGACCATCGGGGACCAGGAACTGGCCCTGCTGCAGTACATCGATGAACATGCGCCGGCCAGTGTCGGTGAGGTCGCCAGTGGCTACGGCGAGGCCCGTGGGCTGGCTCGTTCCACTGTGCTGACGATGATGGAGCGCCTGCGGGCGAAGGGGTATCTTCAGCGTCGGCAGCAGGACGGCGTCTACCGCTACCAGGCCACCCGTGGCCCGCAGAGCGTGCTGCAGGGCGCGGTGGCGCAGTTCGTCGACAACACCCTGAAGGGCTCGGTGTCGCCGTTCGTGGCCTATCTGTCGCAGCGGCAGAAGGTCAGCGACAACGAGCTGGCCGAGCTGGAAGCGCTGGTCGCCCAACTCCAATCGCGTCGCCACGAGGGCTGAGCCATGGACACCACGATGCTGATCCCGATTCTGGAACGCCTGGGCTGGACCAGCCTGCAGACCGTGCTGCTGGTGGCGCTGGTGTACGGCCTGTGCCGCGCGCTGCCGTCGCTGTCGGCGGCGACCCGCTGCCGCCTGTGGTGGCTGGTCTCGCTGCAGGCCGTGCTCGGCCTGTTCTGGAGCCAGCCGTTGCAGTTGGCCTGGCTGCCTGCCCCGCAGGCGGTGGCGATGACCGCGACCGACGTGGCCGCTGACATCGTCTACCCGCTGGCCCCGGAGGCCTCGGCACAGTTGCTGGCCGCGATGCCGATGCCTGCAGCGGACGCGCCGGCCGTGGCGTGGTGGGCCGTCGCACTGGCCGCGCTGTGGGCATCCGGCGTGCTGCTGATGGCGCTGCGTACCTTCGGTGAGTGGCGTCGCTGCCGCGCGCTGCTGGCAGCGGCCTATCCCTGCGAGGACCAGGCGTTGGTGCAGGCCCTGCAGCTGGCTTCCGATGCACATGGCGTGCGGCCTGCGCCGCGGTTGTGGATGAGCACGCAGGTGGACGCACCGCAGCTGGTCGGCCCGTTCCGCCCGGTGCTGCTGTTGCCGGCTGGCGACAATGCCCTGCAGGGCGACGCGCTGGACCTGGCCCTGACCCACGAACTGCAGCACCTGCAGCGGCGGGACCTGCAGTGGGGCCTGCTGCCTGCGCTGGCCCAGCACCTGTTCTTCTTCCATCCGCTGCTGCGCCTGTCGGTGCGTGAATATGCACAAGCGCGCGAAGAAGCGGTGGACGCAGCGGTGGTGGGCCAGCACGCTGCCAGCCGCCAGGCCTATGGCCGTCTGCTGCTGCAGCTGGGGGTGGCACCGCAGCCGCACCTGGGCGTGGCCAGTGCCGCACCGGATGCCACCAGCCTCAAGCGTCGCCTGCTCTCGCTGCAGCCGCGCCGGGCCTGCCCGCGCATCCTGGCGATGGCGCTGACTGCTGTGGTGGTGGTGGTGGGCGTGGCGCCGATGCGACTGGTCGCAGCGCCGGTGCCGCCGGCACCGCCCGCGCCACCGGCGGCACCCAAGGTCGTGGCGCCAGCACCGCCGAAGGCTCCCAAGGCTCCGGCCGCACCGCCATCCGCCGCGGGCGTGCCGGCGGCCCCGGCCGCGCCTGCAGCACCGGCCGCGCCGGCCGAACCCGCTGACGCGACCGGGCCCGACGATGCCGATGTGGCCGATGTCGACGATGCCACGGGCATGGCCGAAGACGATGAAGGCGCGACGTCGGCCGCCACCTCCATCACCACCTACGGTCGCCTCGACCTGGGCAGGTCGCCCCGGGAGGCCTTCGTTCTGGTTGATGGTGATTCGACCTTCGCCAACGGCGGCATGGACGACGTGACGGTGGCCCGCAGGCAGCTCGGCAAGGGCCCGGCGTTGTGGTTCCGCCAGGGTGACAAGCGCTACGTGGTGCGTGACCCGATGCTGATCCAGACGCTGCAGCGTGCCTACAGCGGTGCCGTAGAGCTGGGCCGCCAGCAGAGCGAACTGGGCCGCCAGCAAAGCCTGTTGGGTCGCCGGCAGGGCGAACTCGGCAGGCAGATGGGTGAAATGGGCCGCCTGCAGGGCGAGGAATCGCGCCGCATCGCACTGATCGCCGCCGAGGCCGCGCGCAGTGCGATGGCCGCGCATGACATCAACCGCGAGGCGGCGGCGGAAGCGGCAAAGGCAGCGCGCGGTGCAACCAGCGACGTGGCCGTTGCGCGTGAGGCTGCACGCGAGGCCGCCGCCGAGGCACGCCGTGCGATGCAGGAAGCCCGCAGCGAGGCCGGGCAGTCCGGCCGCACTCGTGACATGCAGCGCCTGGCCAGCCAGCAGTCTGAACTGGCCAGCCGCCAGGCAGCGCTGGGCAGCCAGCAGGCCGCCTTGGGCGAGCGCCAGGCACGCGTGCATGCCCAAGCGTCGCAGCAGGCGCAGCAGGTGATCGCGCGCGCCTTGGCCAGCGGCAAGGCCGAGCGACTCTGATCGGTAGTGCCGGCCGCTGGCCGGCAATGTGGGGTGCCGGCCAGCGGCCGGCACTGCCCTGGGGCGATCAACCGCAGCTGGCGCGCTCGATCCGGTTCTGCGCATCCACCTGCACCGTCACGCGGTCCTGGCGGAAGTCCATGGTCACCGCCATGCCCGGCTTGACCACCCGTGCACCGCGCGCGCCGCTGGCGGCCACCAGCTTCTTGATGGTGGCTTCGTCAGCCGTCTTGCCGGTGAAGGCCTCGAGCGCCTCCGGCTTGCATTCGTGCGCGGCGTCGGCCAGGGGCGCCGGCGTGGGATCGTGGGCGGTGCTGCCGCCGGCGTGACTGCAGGCGGCCAAGGGCAGGATGGCGAGCAGGACAAGGGGACTGGGACGCATCGTCGGGCTCCAGGCGTGGATGGTGGTGGCAGTGTCACCGCTGCCACCGTCAGGGCATGTCAACGCGGCCCCGTGTCATTACTGCCCGACCAGCGCCAGTGTCTCGCGCTCGCGCTGTTCCTCGCGCACCAGCCGCTGCAGCAGCAGGGCCAGGGTCACCACGTCCTGGTGATTGTGGTCGGCCACCCGGCGCAGGTTCACCGCGTCGCCGCCTCGCAGGAAGCGCAACCACGCACCGGGTGCCTCCGAGCCCGGCAGATCATCCTCGCGCACCACGCGCAGCAGCTGGCGTTCGATGGTGGACAGCTTGCAGTTCTCCCACGTGCCGCGATAGCGGCGGCGGGTGGGGTAGAGCAGGTCGACATGGTCCAGCGCGCTGATCGGGTCGCGTTGCCGGGCAAGCCGGTAACGCGCTTTCAGCAGCGGTGCGTCATAGCTGCGGCCGTTGTAGCTGCAGAACACGGTGGACGGTTGCAGCCAGCCGGCGAAGGTGGCCAGCATCGCGTCCTCGGCGGCCATGGTGGCCATCAGCAGCTGGCGGATGCGCAGGCCTTCGCCACGCCGCGGGCACACATGCCAGTCCGCAGCGCCGATCATGAAGGCGCGGGTGCCGGTGCCGCCGGCCAGGCCGGTGGTTTCGGTATCGAAGAACAGCAGGTCACGCGCAGCCACGTGCTCGCCGTCGCGACGGGCGAAATCAAGCGACAGCGGTTGTGCCGGGATCGCCTGCGGCTGCAGCGATTCGATCAGGAACAGGCCCGGTGCGATCTCCTCACCTGGCAACTGACGGTCCTGTGCGCTGGCGCGAGCAGGAGCGGCGCCGCCGCGCGTGCGCAGGCCGAGCAGGCGATGCAGGCTGCCCACTTCGGGCCGACGCAGTGCGGGCGGCGCCGTGGCAGATGCCGCAGCGCCGGTCGGCTTGTGGCGGATCTCCTGCTCGACCCAGGCGAACACCGAACGCTCGGCCGGTGGTTGCCGCGCATCGTTGGCGGCCATGGGTGCCGGTGGCGCAGGGGGCACGTCCGGCACGGCCGGTGTGCTCGCCTTCGGGTCGCCGGCCTGCCTGCGCAGCAGGCGCAGCTTGTCCAGGCTCAGGCTCACGGTGCCAGCAGCTCCATCGGATCGCGCGTGGTCACCACCACGTCGGGCACATGCTGGCAGGCATCGGCATCGAACAGGTCGAGCACGCGCAATGCCAGCGCACGTGGCGAGGTTTCATCCTCTTCCTGCGCGGCCAGCACCGGGCCGACACAGGCCGGGCAGCCGGCCTTGCAGTCGCAGCGTTGCACCAGTTCACGCGCGCGCTGCACCAGTTCGGCCTGACGCTGCCACAACGGCTCGCTGAGGCCGACGCCACCGGGGAAGTTGTCGTACAGGTACACGGTGGGCACGAACTCCTGCAGCAGCTCCACCCCACCGGGATCGCCCTCGCTGCCGCGCAGCTGGCCGCGGCCGCTCTGGTCGGCGATCGCGAACCAGGAACCATCGCCGTTGCCCACCGACTTCTGCAGGTCGCGCGCATCGGCCATCACCGCCACGGTGGCGACGATGTGCAGCGCATACGCCGCACCGAGAAAGCCATCCAGCGCATCCTGCTTGCTGGCGAACGCGCGCAGCAGCAGTGCCTGCGGCAGCTGCCACCACACTGCGGTGGTGTGCAGTTCCTGGTCGGGCAGGTTCACCGGGCCGTAGCCGATGTTCTCGTGGGTGTAGTAGCGGATCTTCTTGTAGCCGGCCACGCGCCGCACCACGTGCACTTCGCCATGGTGCGAATCGCCCCGGCCGGCCACGCCGCCATCGAAACGGTCAAGCACCTTGAGCTTGGTGAAGTCGATGCTGTCGGTGTAGTAGTCCACGTGGGTGCGGGTGACGTAGGCCTTGCGCCCCTCCCAGTCCAGCGTCTCCACCTGGTACGGCGTGGACTGCACCATGTGGATGGCGCCCTCGTACAGGGTGAGCGCGGCGGCGGAGTAATCGACCTCGGCGATGATCTGCTGGCGGCCATCGCTGCGGTCGACCACCACGAAGTTGCCGTCGGCCACCGCACGCAGGCTGACCGCGTTGGCCGGATAGCTGTCGGCGATCCATTCCCAGCGCTCGCCTTCGCGGTGGATGACTTCGGTTTCGGCCAGCGCTTCCAGGAATACCTCCGGATCGATCGGGCCGAAGCCATCGCCGACCCGGAACGGCAGTTCAAAGGCCGCGCAGCGGATATGGTCGAACAGGATCAGCGGCTGGTCTGGCGCAATGCGCGCATGTTCGGGCGAGGCTTCGGCGAAGAAGTCCGGGTGCCGCACCACGTACTGGTCCAGCGGCTGCGAACTGGCCACCATCACGCCGAGTGCGGGTTGCTGGCGGCGACCGGCACGACCGAAACGCTGCCAGGTGGCGGCCACGCTGCCGGGGTAGCCATTGAGGATGACCACGTCCAGGCTGCCGATATCCACGCCCAGTTCCAGCGCCGAGGTGCTGACGATGCCGTCGATGTTGCCGGCACGCATCGCACGCTCGGTCTCGCGGCGTTCGGTGGGCAGATAACCGCCGCGGTAGGCGCGGATGCGGGGCGGCTTGCGCGGGTCGTGGTCGAAGATGTCCTTCAGGTACTTGGTCAGCACCTCGACCATCAACCGGGTCTGCGCGAACACCAGGGTCTTCAGCCCGGACTTGATCGCGATGCGCGCGATGCGGTTGCTCTGCGAGCGCGCCGAGGCACGCAGGCCCAGGTCGGGGTTGATCACCGGCGGGTTCCACAGCAGCACCTGCTTCGGCCCGGTGGGCGCGCCGGATTCGGTGACGGCGGTGACCGGTGCCTCGATCAACGCCTCGGCATGTGCCTGCGGGTTGCCGATGGTGGCCGAGCACAGGATGAACTGCGGTTGCACGCCATAGAACGCGCAGATGCGCTTGAGCCGGCGCAGCACGTTGGTGACGTGGCTGCCGAACACGCCGCGATAGGTGTGCACCTCGTCGATGACGATGTAGCGCAGGTTCTCGAAGAACTGTGCCCACTTGGTGTGATGCGGCAGGATGGCCTGGTGCAGCATGTCCGGGTTGGACACCACGATGTCGCCATGCAGGCGGATCGCCTGGCGCGCATCGCCGGGGGTGTCGCCGTCGAAGGTGAAGGCCTTGACGCCGAGATCGCCGGCACGATTGAGTTCCAGCAGCTCGGCCACCTGGTCCTGGGCCAGTGCTTTGGTCGGGAACAGGTACAGCGCCTTGGCCTTGTCCTGCATGGCCGCGCTGACCACCGGCAGGGTGTAGCACAGCGACTTGCCGCTGGCGGTGGGGGTGACGATGGCTACGTGCTCGCCGCGCTGGCTGGCCTCCCAGGCTTCGGCCTGGTGGCTGTAGAGCTGCTCGATGCCACGTGCCTTCAGTGCAGCGGCCAGCGCCGGTGGTACCGAGTCGGGAATGGGCGCGTAGCGGCCTTCACGGCCGGGAATGGCGAAGCTGCCGGTGATGCGGTCCTGGTAGCGGCGCTGCAGGCGCGCGCTGAGCAGAGCGCCGTCGCGGGCGGGCAGGCCATCGCGGGTGGCGAGCTTCTGCTCGGCATCGGCGGTGCGCTTGGCGAGTTCGTAGGCCATGGAAGAGGAAGCGGGGACGGATTGCGAGGGGTCACATGGCACCACATCCATGTCTCAGGATGTGAGACACCACACACGGAGACGTGAACCGTTCAGTGCTCGCGTCCCGTGGTGTGGCCGCATCTCCCTTGGCTGAACAGCGGCCAGTGCAGCAACGAAATCTGAAGCCGGCATCCGTATGCTTGGGCGCTGGACGCAACCAAAGGGTGGATGGCTGTGGCACGACGTGGAACGCAGGGAGCACTCCTGGCCGGCATGCTGCTGACCGGCATCGTACAGGCGCAACAGGCTGCGCCGGTGGCGGTGCCCGATCCTGCACCCGTTCCCCCTGAAGATGCGCCGCCTGCCCCCACCGCACCGATCTCCACCACCTTGCCGCAGGACAACGTCACCACCCTCGGCGAAGTGCGTGCGCTCAAGCCCGATGACGAGCCGCTGGACCTGTACCGCTTCAAGAACCCGGTGAAGTTCGGCGATAACCGCTTCAGCCGCGACTGGAGCGAACCGCCATCGCCGGAGCAGGTCAGCATGGGCGGTGGCTACATCATGATGGGCGTGGTCAAGGGTGTGCTGGCGGCAGCCAAAGGCATCAACAAACTCACCGGCGGTCCCGACCAGATCCAGGCGGCCGTGGCGCGGCCACCCCCAGAGCTCAGTGCCGAACAGCAGCAGCGCGCGCTGCGGTTCTCACAGGAGCAGGATGCCGGCGACACAGCGCCAGTGAAGTAGGCCGGTATATCCTGCGGGCTCCCCCACCAGTAATGCTGTCATGTCCCTGCGTTCATTCTGCCTGCTGGCCGCGTTGCTGCCGGCCTCCGCCTTCGCGTCCGGTATCGCCGATGGCGGCGCCTGCCGCAATGGCGCGTTCCCCTCCCAACAGAGCCGGTTCGCGCTGGCGCGGGTGGTTGATGCACCGCGCCTGTACCTGCTCGGCGACATGGAGGGCTGCCCCGCCAAGGGCGAACCGGCCTGCCGCCAGCGCAGCTATGTGGTCAACGGCGATACGGTGGTGACCGGTCGCGACCTGGGCCGTTACCGCTGCGCGTTCTTCCCCAACAAGGTGGGCGGCAGCGCCGGCTGGGTCGACCGCAGCAAGCTGCAGCCGTTGCCGGTGGCCGTGCCCACGCTGCAGGACTGGACGGGCCACTGGAAAGATGGCGACAACGGCCTGCGCATCACGGTGCAGGGTGGACAGCTGCATGTGGATGGCGACGCCTACTGGCCCTCCGCCAACCCCACGCCGGAACAGCGCCCGTATGGGCCGAACCTGGGCCAGGTGGAAGCGCGTGCCACACCGCAGGGTGCCGATGTCGAGTTCGCCGAGGATACGTGCCGGGTGCGTGTGCACTCGCTGGGTGAGGTGCTGATCGTGGCCGACAACAGCGAATGCGGTGGCATGAACGTGCGCTTCAATGGCGTGTACCGGCGCGCGGGAACGCGTTGACCCCGCCGAAAGACGCCAGCCAAGGTTGGCGTCCACCAGGGCAACCGGCCAGTAGATCCACGCCATGCGTGGATGCCGCCCGCGATCCCATCGTCGCGGTCAGCGCCGCCGCTCCAACCACCACAGCAGCGATGCGCACAGCACGAACGCCAGCCACCACGGCCAGCGCGATCCCGGCACGGGTTGCATCAGCGACGCGGTTGCCGGGGAGCTGCCCGCCAGCGCCTGCGTGGTTGCATCGATCATTGCCTGCTGATGCAGCGCGGGCGCGTCCTTCGGGTCGAACGCATAGCGCCAGAGGGTAGCGTCACCGTGCTGCAGGCGCTGCCAGCCCGCCTCGCGCGGCCACCAGCCCGCGCAACGCAGGTCTGACGTCGCGCCATCGACGATCAGCGGCGTGCCTTCGCCGCGTGCGTTGAAGGCTTGCAGCGGCGCCTGCACGCCGCACAGCGCCTGCCGTTCGCCCGCCCAGCTGATCGGCTGTGGCGACCACAGCGCCTCAGCGCTGCCCTGCGCCCGCGCCAGCGTGGCAACCACGCCGCTCCACAGTTCGCCGTGGCGGTCATCGCGGCCGGCCAGCACCCAGCGCCAACTGTCGGTGATGGGCAGCAGGCCGATGCGGCCTTTGCCGGTAGCGCGCCAGCCACCGACAGCCTTGCCGGTGCGATCGTGCAGCAGCGCGTTGCTGCCAGGTACCTGCAGCCCCAGTGCTTCCAGTGTGGGCAGCGCGGCGTCGTGCGAACTGCGGTCTGCCTCTTCGCCGTAGCCGGTCGGCAGCGTACCCGCGGCGAGCGGGCCACGTCGTGCGGCGAGGACCGCGCTCTCGCCGTCGCCGGGAAGTTCGAGGACCTGGCTGCTGCCATCACCCCGCAGCGGCAGGCCCAGATCGTGCAGGCGCTGGCGCGCGCTGGCCGAAGGCGCGCCCGCACTGCGTACCAGCACGCCCAGTCCTTCGCGCAGCGCCTGCCGCACAGCGGCCAGCTGGGCGGCATTCAATGCCGCCAGGCTGCGCTCGTCCAGCAGCAGCAGATCGCTGCGCGCCAGCGACGCCGCGTCCAGCGGCAAGGCGCCGTCGCCGACGCTCAGGCCGGCACCGGTATCGGCCTGCACCTGCACGCGGATGCCGGCATCGGCTGCCCAGCGGCGCAGGTACTTCAGTTCGGGGCCCGGCGCGCTGGCGCGTACCTGCAGGCGCAACGGCGCCGCCGGCAGGGTCTGCTGCGGCACCGGCACGTTGTCCACCACATGGCCGTCGGCATCGAGCAGGCGCAGCTGGAACACGCTGCGGCCTTCGGCGCGGGTGATGCCACTCAACTGAACGTGGCCATCGTCGGCAACATCCGCGCGATCGACCACGCTGCCGGCCGGGTCGAGCAGTTCCGCCTTTGCCCTGGCAACGCCACGCGCCTGTGCCTGTACCTCGAAGCGTGCGCCGGGCGCGGCGTCGGCCGGTGGCTGCAAGGCGACCCAGCCGCGCGGCGGTGCTGTCGGCTGCCAACGTACGTCGCGTGGCAGTACTGCGTCGCGGTCACGCGCGACCAGGCCGGCACCAACCAGCGTCAGCGTGGAGGCCGGATGCTGCCGCAGCGCGGTGGCCAGGTCGGGTACGCGCTTTGCGCCGGGCACATCGGCAGCTTCCGGCAACAGCCACAGCGGACCTTCGCTGGCCGGGAACGCGCCGGCCCTGCTGGCATCGATTCCGAGCACAACCAGCCCGCCTGCGGGTTGCTGGCGGGTGGGCGGCACCAGGCAGAAATACAGCAGCGTGGCGACGATGACCTGCAGTCCGATCACCCCCCAGCGGCGGCCACGGTGCGTGGTGTTGTTGCGCGACTGGCGAACGCTGGCGATCGCCACGATCACAGCGAGTGCCAGGACGATCCACAGGTTCAGGCCGGAGGGGTTCATGGCTGCGCCTCCAGCGCGTCCAGGTAGCGCTGGCCCATCGCATCGGCGGCACCGCGCCGCATCGCCTGCGGCAGTGGACGCTGCAGCGCCCGCCACAACTGAGCGCGCAGGCGCTGGCGGCAGTCGCGGCAACCGGGCTCGATGCGCAGCTGCTCGATGGCGGCAGCCAGATCCAGCGCATCGGGCAGGTAGGCGGCATTGCGCTGCTGCCAGGCAGCGAGTGCATCGAGGTCGGGCACGCTGGTGTCATCACCGAGGCGCTGCCAGGCTTCAACGATGGCCCGGTCGGGCGGGGTTCGTGCGGCCAACGGCAGTTCACGACTGGCCAGTCCGGCGCGATCACCGCCGAGGCGACGGCCTTCATCGATCGGTGGCAGTTCTGGCCCGACCCGGGCCAGATAGATGCGTTCGGCCTGCTGCACCTGCTTGATGAAACCCAGCGCCTTGTAGGCAAACGGCAACGCCTGCTCTGGCCGGCCCTGGCGCAGCTCGCCTTCGGCCGACCACATCTGGTCCAGCGCGGCCTTCAGCGTGGCCCGGGTCTGCGGGTCGAGCAGGGTCGCGGCCTCGGCATGGTCATGGGTGTGGCCGTATTCGGAGAGCACATCGGTGGCGCTGCCGAACACCGGTGGCGAATCGGCATTGGACGCCTTGCCGCCGTGATCGTGGCCATGCTCATCGTGTGCCCCGGCCTCGGTGCCATGGTCGTGCTCGTGCTCGTCGTCGTGGCTGCCTGCAGCTGGCGCATCGCTGGTGGGCAGGTCGCTGGTCGGCGGCGGCTTCGGTGCGCCTTCGCTTTCCTCACCCAGGAACTGGCCGTAGCGCAGGCGCAGGATGCGCTGGTCGACACCGATCGCATCGCTGCGCTTCACGAAGTCCTCGGCGGCGAGGCTGCGTCGCTGCCGGATCAGCGCTTCGGCATCGATGATGATCTGCCGCTGGCTGCGGAAGTAGGCCGGCAGCGTCTTCTTGATGCGGCCTTCCAGTTCGGCACCGAGTGCAACCTCGGCGCTGGGCAGGCGCAGGATCACGCTGCTGCTGCGCCCGGCCTGCGGTGTTGGCGCGTGGTTGTCGCGTACTTCCAGCTGGGCGATGACATCGCTGCCGGGCTGCGCGCCCAGCGCAGCCAGGTCGAGGCTGTGCGCGAAACGCCGTGCAGTCGCTTCGCCGCTGCCGGTGAGGCCGACACTGCGGCGAACGAAGGTGATGTTCTCGCCGCTGCCCTGGGTAATGGTGATCGACAGCGTTGCCTGCGTGGCCACGGCGTAGTCATCGCTGGCTTCGAAGCGCAACGACCACTGGCGTTGCCCGGGCGTGCCCAGCACCAGGGTCGCGGCGGGCTCCAGCACGCGCACGCTGGGCGCACGATCAGCGACCACGTCCAGGCGATGCAGGCGGGTCTGGGCCAGTGCAGGTTCGCTCACCACGCGGTACAGCACAGGCACGCGCGCCACATCCTGCGCCAGCCACTGCCCATCCTGCTCGCTCAGCGGCAGCCGGCGGCCGTCGTGGAACTGCAGCCATGCCTTGTCCGGCGCGCGATCGAAGCGCAACGACCACGACAGCCGGCTGTCCGCGGCGACCTTGGCATCCAGCGCGTTCTGGGTGCGCGTGGCCTGGCCGGTATAGGCCGGTGCGTCGATCCGCAGGCGCGTGGACTGAAGGTGCAGCGGGCCGGCGGCAGCCGTGCTGACAGGCGCCGATGTGCGGGCCGGCGCGGAGTCGGGGCCGGAACGTGACCAGCCGAATGCCAGCGCAGTGATCGCCAGGCCTGCGACCCAGCTCAGGGCCAACGCCCTGCGCGGCCAGCGCTGACGCAGGTCCGGTGTCGCGCGCTCCAGCGTGGCCAGCACATGCGCGCGCTGGCGCTGCTGCAGCGGATTGAGCATGGCGGCATCGGCGAACAGCAGGTCGGCACTGTCCTCGCTGGCACCGCTGGCATCAAGCTGGCGCTGCACCCACTGTGGGTCCAGCTGGCGGGCATGTGCCGTGGCGAGCGCTGCGCAGGCGAGCGCGCTGACGGTGCCGACCACGCAGGCGATATCGAAGCCCGCCAGACGCAGCACCAGCGTCGTCGCGGCCAGCGCCCATGGCAGGCCCAGCAGCAGGGTAACGAGTGCACGTCGACGCCGTGCGCGTTGCCAGGCGTGCTGCAGGGTGTTCATGCGGCCACCCTGCGCCGGCGACTGCTGGCCATCCAGCGCTCCAGCGCGAACAGCAGCACGATGGCCAGCAGCAACCACGTGGTTGGCTCACGCGCTGGGGGCGCTATGGCGGGCAGTGCGGCCCGGCGTGGTGCCTGGTCCTGTGCATCGCCGAGGCGCGGTGACGCTGGCGGTTGCAGCGCCAGCAGCAGGGCACGCGGCAACCGCGGGTCGCGCAGCGCTGCGTTGCCTGAGGCATCCCAGTCGCCGGGTAGTGACAGCAGGACGCCGTGGCCGATGCGCTGTTGCCACAGCACTGGTGAGCCGTCGGCGTTGCGCAGCAGGATGCCGGCGTCGCCAGCAGGCTTGCCGGCGCTCACTGCACGACCGCCGTGGCGCAGCCATGCCTGCCAGCTCGCCGGCAGTGCATCGCTGCGGCTCCATACGCCGATCTCGCCGCGTTCGGGCAGGGCATCGGCCGACAGAGGAGCGAGCGGCGCCTGCATGCCCCACGCGCGCTGCAGTGCGTTCACCCAGTGCTGGGCGGCGGCCGGCGCATCGCTGTGCACGCGCAGACGCGGCACCGTCGCGGCACTCGGTTGCGGAGTGGCCGGTACCGGTTGCGGCCGCCACTGCACTTCGCGCGACAGCTGCAGGCGGGTGCCGTCCAGACCGGGCAGGGGATCGGGAACGTGCACGGTCAACGCGGTGCCCGCGGGCAGCTGTGCGTCCAACTCGCGCAGCAGGCTGGGCAGCGATGCGCTGGATGCCGGCGGTGCCTGATCGATGGTGGGGAAGCCGGGTGCCAGCCAGTGCCAGTTGCCCTCTTCGGCGGTGCCGCGCAGTGCGGCGGCGTCCAATCCGGGAGCCACTACCGTCCACTCGGTGGGGACGGGCGCGGGGCCGGTCAATGCAGGGCGTGCCAGCAGCAAGGCCAATGCGGCCAGCAGCAACAGGCGCAGCAGCAGCAACGGCCAGTCATCGAAGCGGATGCGCTGGCGCGGGCGGATCTGCGCGCGCAGCCAGCGCAGCGCGGCGAAATCCAGCGGCGTGTACGGATGGCGCCGGGCCAGATGGATCAGCAGCGGTAGCAACCACGCAGCGAGCGCGGCCAGGCCCAACGGGAACAGCAGGGTCATGCACTGCCCCCACGGCCGAACAGCGCCTGCAGGGGTTGATCCAACGGCTGGTCGAGCCAGCCGGTGGCACTGGCAATGCCGCTGGCCTGCAGGCGCGACTGCAATGCGTTGCGTGCGTCAGCGAAGCGCTGCAGGTAGTCGGCGCGGATCGCCGCGCCATCGCCCAGCAGTTCCTCGCCGGTCTCCGGATCGCGGAAGCGATGGCCGGCGTCGAACGGGAAATCGCGCTCGTCGGCGGTCAGGATCTGCAGCAGTGCCACTTCACGGCGTGCGCTGGCCAGTTGCTCCAGCAGCACGATGCAGGCCGCGTCGAAGCCATCACCCATCGCCAGCAGCAGGTCGCCCGGGCGCACGCGCTCCCACAGTGGCCGCAGGCGTTCGGCCGCGGGCCAGGTGCCGCGCGCCTGCAGGGCATGCAGTTGCAGATGCACGCGATCACGCTGGCGTGCGCCGTTCGCCGCGGGCACCAGCTGCAGTCCATCGCCATTGATCGCCAGCAGGCCGAAACGGTCGCCCTGCTGCAGCGCCAGTTCCACCACGCAGGCGGCCACGCCGCGCATGTGATCCAGGCGCGTGCGCTGCGGTGCCGCGCGATCGGCCTGGCCGGCCGAGGCGGTGGCATCGAGCAACAGCCAGACCGTGATCGGGCTTTCGCGTTCGGATTCGCGCACGAAGAAGCGGTCCGAACGCGCGTACAGCTTCCAGTCGATCTGGCGCAGCTCGTCGCCCGGTTCGTAGGCCCGGTACTGGGCGAACTCGAGGCCGGCACCGCGGCTGCGGCTGGCGTGCTGGCCGATGCCACTGGCACCGCTGGCCAGGCGCGGCCGCAGCCGCAGCAGGCGCAGGCGCGCACGCAGTTCCGGTGGCAAGGTCAGCGGGGTACCGGCGTTCACGCGTGGATCAACCCGGGAATGGCACGGCCTGCAGCAGGGCGGCGACCACGTCGTCGGCACGCTTCTGCTCGGCCTCGGCGGCGAACGACAGCAGCAGGCGATGGCGCATCACCGGCGCGGCCAGCGCCTGCACGTCCTCGCGGGTGGCGGCGAAGCGGCCCTGCAGCAAGGCGCGCGCTTTTGCCGCGAGCACCAGCGACTGCCCGGCGCGCGGACCGGCGCCCCACTTCACCCATTGGTTGATCGCCGCCGGGGCGCCTTCGCCGGGCCGGCTGGCGCGCACCAGGCGGGTGATCCAGGCCAGCACGTCGGGGCTGACATGCACCTGCCGCACAGCCGCCTGCAGGGCGATCACCGCCTCGGCATCCATCACCTTCGGCACCGCGTCGGTGGCACCGCCGGTGGTCTGTTCCAGGATCCGCCGTTCCTCGTCTTCGCTGGGGTAATCCACCAGCACATGCAGCAGGAAGCGGTCCAGTTGCGCTTCGGGCAGCGGGTAGGTGCCGGCCTGCTCGATCGGGTTCTGCGTGGCCAGCACGAAGAACGGCGCGGGCAACGCGTAGGTGGTGCCGGCGTAGCTGACCGTGCGTTCCTGCATTGCCTCCAGCAGTGCGGCCTGGGTCTTGGGCGGGGTGCGGTTGAGTTCGTCGGCCAACAGCAGGTGGGTGAAGATCGGGCCCTGCTGGAAGCGGAAATGGCGATGGCCGGTGCCATGGTCTTCCTCCAGCAGCTCGGTGCCGAGAATGTCGCTGGGCATCAGGTCGGGGGTGAACTGCACGCGCCGGAACTGCAGTTCCAATGCCTGGCCGAGTGAGCGCACCAGCAGGGTCTTGCCGAGCCCGGGCGCACCTTCCAGCAGGCAGTGGCCACCGGCCAGCAGGCCGATCAACAGCTGCTCGACCACCGTGTGCTGGCCCACCACCGCGCGTGCAAGCGCGGCGCGCAGTTCATCCAGGCGCGGCAGCAGGGAATCGAGGTCGGGGGAGTTCATGGGCGTGCAGGTCCTGTCAATTGTTCAACGCGTACATCACGATGTTGACGCCAAAGCGGGTGTTGTCTTCGGCCAGGAAGCGCTTGTTGCGCCAGTCGTAGTCCCACTCGCAGCCATAGTCCTTGTTGCTGTAGAGCAGGCCCAGCCGACCATCGACCTCGATGCCTTTCAGATAGTCGTGCACCAGGTCGTCGCCCCAGCCGTTGAGTTCGAAGCTGGTGGCGGGCGGACCGTCCGGGAAGCGGAAGAAACTGCGGTACAGCGCGTGGCTGTTGGGCAGTTTCTGCAATGCCTTCGGGCCGAACAGCCGGCCCATCTGTGCCTCGAACGAGGTGGCGAACAGGCCGTCGATGTCATGGTTGCAGTCGTCGACGAAGACGAAGCCGCCATTGCGCACGTAGCGCACGAAGTTCTGCCGTTCGGCGGCGTTGAACTCCACCAGCGTGTGCCCGGCCAGGTAGCAGAACGGCGCTTCCAGCATGCGCGGGTCGGCCAGGGCCACCACGTGTTCCTGCGGGTCCACGCGCAGCGAGGTGTAGTCGATCAGCGAGGTGATCAGGTTGGACGGCATGCGCGCGTCCACGTCCCAGTCACCGGAGTCGTACTGCAGGCGGGTGAACCAGAAGTCGTAGCGCGAACTGCGCGGGCCTGCCTGTGCCCAGGCTGGCAGCGCCGCCGCCGAAGCGGCAGCGGCCAACCAGCGCAGGCAGGCCCGGCGATCCATCAGACCGCGTCGGACAGCGAGGTGAAGGTGAAATCGCGCAGCTTCATCGGCGGGATCATCATCACGAAGCTGGACTCATCACCGGCCACACGCACCGGCTTGCCCAGCTCTTCGATGTTGTTGAGCATGATCACCGGCGACTCGTTGAAGCGGAAGTTCTTCACCGGGTACTTGATCTGGCCGTTCTCGATGTAGAAGGTGCCGTCGCGGGTCAGGCCGGTCAGCAGCACGGTCTGCGGGTCGACCATGCGGATGTACCAGGTGCGGGTGACCAGGATGCCCTTCTGGGTGCCGCGCACCAGCTCGGCGGTGCTCTTGTCGCCACCGCTCATCAGCAGGTTGCCAGGCGTAGCCTTGGCGGTCTTGCCCTGCTTCTGCGCCCAGAAGCGCGAGTAGTCCAGGTTGGCGATCCTGCCGTTCTCGATGATGGCCATGCGTTCGCGCGGCAGGCCTTCGTTGTCCCACGGCAGCACCGGCGCCTCCGGATGCCACGGGTCGGCGATCATGGTCACGCGCGGGTCGTAGACCTGCTCGCCCAGCTTGTTGCCGCCGCCCTTCTTCGACAGGAAGCTGCGGCCCTCATCGGCCGAGCGTGCACTGAAGAAGTTCATCATGAAGCTGATCAGGCCTGCAGCTGCGGCCGGCTCCAGGATGACCGTGTACTTGCCCGGTTCCAGTGCCTTGGCTTCGGCCGATTCGGTGGCCTTGCGCATGGCGATGCGGATGTCCTGGTCAGCCTTGAAGTCCGCCGCGTCCTTCAGGTTGCGGCCGACCCAGCCCGAACCGCGGCCATCTTCGGTGCGCACAGTGCAGGTGTAATCGAAGTTGGTGGTGCGCTGGTAAGCGAAGTTGCCGTTGCTGTTGGCGGTGGCCTGGAAGCCCTGGCCGTCCTCCAGGAAGCCGGCGGCGACCAGGCCGTGGCCGCGGCACGGGGCGATCGAATCGGCAGCGACCTTCGCACGGAAGGCCGGATCGATCGCGGCGGTGGAGTCGCTGAAGGTCGGGCTGGCGCGGTAGCTCTGCTTGCCGATGGCCGGCATGAACTCCGGGTTCTCCGGGGCCAGGCGGGCCAGGTCTTCGGCACGGCGTACCACGCGTTCCAGCGCGGCGTCGTCGAACTCGTTGATCGAGGCAGTGCCGACGCGCTTGCCGAAGGCGACGGTGACCGCCAGTTCGGTGTTGTCGACGATGCCGCTGGTGGAGACATTGTTCAGCGCGAAACGGATGTTGCCGCTGATTGCACCGGTCAGCACGGCGGTGCACTCGTCGGCCTTGGACAGGGCGATGACCTTGTCGAGGATGGCCTTGGCCTGGGCTTCGGTGAAGATACTCATGTGTAAGGGCTCCTGACCGGTCAGCCGAGGCTGCGTGCGGTGTTGATGACGTTGATGCCGTTGAAGCGCGCGGTGGACGAGCCGTGCGAGACCGCCGAGACCTGTCCCGGCTGGCCCTTGCCGTCGAAGAACGAACCGCCCAGGCGGTAGTCGCGCTCGTCGGCCACGGCGGTACAGGCGTTCCAGAATTCCGGCGTGCGGATCTGGTAGGCCACGTCTTCCAGCATGCGGGTGATCTGGCCGTTCTTGATCTCGTAGA
This sequence comes from Stenotrophomonas maltophilia group sp. vghtpe118, assembly GCF_052605195.1. Classification (NCBI taxonomy): domain Bacteria; kingdom Pseudomonadati; phylum Pseudomonadota; class Gammaproteobacteria; order Lysobacterales; family Lysobacteraceae; genus Stenotrophomonas; species Stenotrophomonas maltophilia group sp. vghtpe118. The sequence continues at coordinate 2,872,204 of NZ_CP199672.1, forward strand.
ACAGCTGGCCGCCGAACTGCGCGTTGTAGCGCTGCTGGTCGATCGAGAACGAACCGTCACCGATGATGTAGATGCCGTTCTCCACGTCCTTGATCAGGTCCGGCACGCTCAGCGGCTTCTTGCCCGGTGCCATCGACACGTTGGCCATGCGCTGGAACTGCACGCTGGACCACGAGTCGGCATAGCAGCAGCCGTCGGACTCGGTCTTGCCGAGGATGTGCGCCTGGTCGCGGATGGTCTGGTAGTCCACCAGCTTGCCGTTGCTGATCAGGTCCCAGCGCTTGCACTTCACGCCTTCATCGTCGTATGCCACGGCGCCAAGGCTGCCCGGCTGGGTCTTGTCGGCGAAGATGTTGACCAGCTCGCTGCCGTACTGGAAACGCTGTTCGCGCTTGTCCAGGGTGGCGAAGCTGGTGCCGGCGTAGTTGGCTTCGTAGCCGAGCACGCGGTCCAGTTCCAGCGGGTGGCCGATCGACTCGTGGATGGTCAGCCAGGTGTGCGACGGATCGAGCACCAGGTCGTACTTGCCCGGCTTCACCGACGGTGCCTTCAGCTTTTCCTGCGCCTGCCGGGCGGCGGCGATGGCGTCTTCCTTCATGTCGTAGGAAGAACTGTAGTTGACCACGCCATTGGGGCTGACCACCTTGCCCGCGGCGGCGCCGTCCAGGTACTCGTAGCCCAGGCCCATCGGCGAGGACAGGCCCGAACGGGTGCGGAACTTGCCGCTGGCCTTGTCGATGGCGGTGACCGTCATCGGCGCCCAGATGCGATGCACGTCCTGGTCGATGTAGGAACCGTCGGTGGAGGCGAAGTACTTCTGCTCGTTGACCAGGAACAGCATCGAGTTGACGAAGCTGGCACCGGCGCCCATTGCGGCGGCGTTGACGTCCAGCAGCAGGCCGACCTTGTCCTTGATCGGCACCTCCATCGCATTCTTGCGGATCGGCGTGCGCCAGCTCACCTCACCCACGCCCGGCGCCTTGGCCAGCTGCACCGGCGCGGTCTGCACGCCGGCATTGGCCTTGGCGATCGCCGCCGCCTGCTGCGCGGCCTTGGCCACATCGGCCGTACCCAGCGCGTTGGTGGCGGCAAAGCCCCACGCACCATTGACGATCACGCGGATGCCCACGCCAGTGGACTCGGTGTTCACCACGTTCTGCACCTTGTCTTCGCGGGTGATCACGAACTGCCGCAGGTAGCGGCCGATGCGCACGTCGCAGTAGGTGGCACCGGCCTGGCGGGCGGCAGCCAGCGCCGCATCGGCCAGGCGCTTCTTCAGCCCCAGGTCCAGCGTGCTCTGCAGCTGCTCGGCGGCGATCACCTTGCCGAAGAAGGAGGGCACGATCAGCCCGCCCGCGGTAAGCCCGGTCAGGGCCAGGAAGTCACGTCTTTGCAAGGCTGCTCTCCATGTCGAAGGATGGGTGGCTCAAGCGCCGAGACTGCGCGCGGTGTTGATGATGTTGATGCCGTTGAAGCGGGTGGTGGATGAACCATGCGAGACCGCCGACACCTGGCCCGGCTGGCCCTTGCCATCGAAGAACGAACCGCCCAGGCGGAAGTCGCGTTCATCGCAGATGGCGGTGCAGGCATTCCAGAATTCCGGGGTGCGGATCTGGTAGGCCGCATCCTCAACCATGCCGGCGATCTTTCCGTCCTTGATCTGGTAGTACAGCTGGCCGCCGAACTGCGCGTTGTAACGCTGCTGATCGATCGAATACGAACCGCGGCCGTGGATGTAGATGCCGTTCTCCACGTCCTTGATCATGTCCTCGACGCTGAGCGGTTGCTTGCCCGGCGCCAGCGAGACATTGGCCATGCGCTGGAACTGCACGCTGGACCAGGAATCGGCGTAGCTGCAGCCATGCGATGCATCGCGGCCGAGGATATGGGCTTCGTCACGGGTGGCCTGGTAATCGACCAGGATGCCGTCGCGCACCAGGTCCCAGCGCTGGGTCTTCACGCCCTCGTCGTCGTAGCCGACCGCGCCGAGGCTGCCGGGCTGGGTCTTGTCGGCGAAGAAGGTGACGATGTCGCTGCCCCAGCGGAAGCCGGCATCGCGCTTGTCCAGCGTGGCGAAGCTGGTGCCGGCGTAGTTGGCTTCGTAGCCGAGCACGCGGTCCAGCTCCAGCGGGTGGCCAACGTTCTCGTGGATGGTCAGGAACAGATTGGACGGGTCCAGCACCAGGTCGTACTTGCCGGGCTTCACCGACGGCGCCTTCAGTTTCTCGCGCGCGTGGCGGGCGGCCGCAATGGCGTCCTCGACCGGGTCGTAGGAATCGCGGTAGGCAGTGATGCCACCGGGCAGCTGCACCTTGCCGCGCGCATCGCCATCGAGGAACTCATAGCCCATGCCCATCGGCGAGGACAGGCCGGCGCGGGTGCGGAATCTGCCGCTGGCCTTGTCGATGGCGGTGGCGGTGAACGGCAACCAGATGCGGTGGATGTCCTGGTCGATGAACGAGCCGTCGCTGGAGGCGAAGTACTTCTGTTCGTTGACCAGGAACAGGGTGGAATTGATGTAGTCGGCGCCCGCATCCAGCGCAGCGGCATTGAGGGCCAGCAGCAGCTCGACCTTGTCCTGGATCGGCACCGCCATCGCGTTCCTGCGGATGGGCGTCTGCCAGCGCACTTCACCGACGGACGGCGTGGGTGCCAGTTGCACCGGGCGGGTCTGGATGCTGGCGTTGGCGCGGGCGATTGCTGCGGCCTGCTCGACCGCTGCGCGCACGGCGGCCTCGGTCTGCTGATGGGTGGCAGCAAAGCCCCAGGCGCCGTTGACGATCACCCGCACACCCACGCCGGACGATTCTCGGTTGGTCACATTGCCGACCTGGTGCTCGCGGGTGATCACCGACTGGTTGAGGTAGCGGCCGATGCGCACATCGCAGTAGCTGGCCTTGGCCGAGCGTGCGGTGGCCAGCGCGACCTCGGCCAAGCGCCGGCGCTGGGCGGTATCGACCGGCGCCAGCAGCTGCTCGGCGGCGATGGCACGGGAATGCGGCAGCAGCAGGCCGGCCAGGCCCAGGCCGGAAAAAGCCAGGAACTCACGTCGTTGCACAGCGTTTCTCTCTCTCGCTTGCGTGCGGTCGGCAACGCGCCGGACCGATCACGTCAACTCCTCGACTTTCGCCAGCGCGGCGCAACCGGGCAAGTGACTGCAGTCATGGTTGGGGAGGGTTTCGGCAGGGCTTGCAGCCCTGCACCTGCTCAATGCAACGGCAACGGCAACGGCCAAAGCCAGAGCCAGAGCGGCATTCCGTGGGTGGGCGGGGCGGTGTCGGATTGCGGGGACGCCGTGAATCCGTCCATGGAGGCTTGGCAGCCGCATCCATGCGGCTGACACCCCGCAATCCGACACCGCCCCACCTCTGACAGATTCCTGCGGCTGTTGGTAGGTGTCGACCTTGGTCGACACATCTGTCAGGTATCGAAATGAATCCGGGGTCAGATCCGTTTTCCTGTGGAAAACGGATCTGACCCCAAGAGCACTTCCGACAGATCGCGGAAATCTGTCGAAGGCGGGGTGGGTCCGGTTGCGGGGGCGTGAGCCGCATGGATGCGGCGACCGAGCCTACAGGGACGTATTTACGGCGCCCCCCGCAACCGGGCCCACCCCGCCAACCCACGGAATGCCAGCTTTTGACGTTGCTCTGGCTCTGGCTCCGGCTCCTGCGGGTGCAGGGCTGCAAGCCCTGCAGACACCCCCTCGTGCACAATGGGGCCGACCCCGCCTGGACACCGTCCTGATGTCGAGCAAGCCGTATTCAGAAGCCTGCGAGCGCAACCGCGAACCCATCGCCACCGCACTCGACCCGTGGATGGGCGACCGCCATCGGGTGCTGGAGATCGGCAGTGGTACCGGCCAGCACGCAGCCTTCTTCGCCGAGCGCTGGCCGTGGCTGCGCTGGCAGCCCAGCGACCATCCGGACCATCTGCCCGGCATCGAAGCCTGGCGTGCGGAGGCCGCGCTGCTGAACCTGCTGCCGCCGGTGGCGCTGCAGGTGGAGCTGCCACCGGCGACGGGCCTGGACCTTCCAGAAAGCAGCACGTTCGACGCCGCATTCAGCGCCAACACGCTGCACATCATGGGCTGGGAGTACGTGCAGGTGCTGTTCGGCGCGCTGCCGCCACTGTTGCGTCACGGTGCGCTGCTGGCGATCTACGGTCCGTTCAACTATGGCGGCCGCTATACCAGTGACAGCAATGCGCAGTTCGATGCCTGGCTGAAGGCGCGCGACCCGCGCAGCGGTATCCGCGACAGCGAAGCGGTGCAGGCGCTGGCGGCCGACAACGGGTTTACCCGGTTGGGTGACGTGGCGATGCCGGCCAATAACCGGTTGCTGCTGTGGCGGTTGGGGTGATCAGGCCTCCGGTGCCATGCTGGAAAGGCGTGCCGCAGCAGCACGCAGTCCCTGGAAAATAGGTCCGGACACGTTGGAAGGGAAATCATCCGGGAGCTGACGCGTGACCTGTGCGATGGCAGGTTCCACGGATTCCAGCAGTGTCTCGATCCATGGTTCTGCGCCATCGCTTACACCGCAGACGCGAGCTGTTTCGTTCCAATGCCGTCGTCGAATATCCAGCAGACTTCGGTGTCGATTCCGTCCGTTGATACTCATGGCGAGCTTCGCATCACGAGGCTCCAGCTGGCCGGGTCCGCGGCCGAGAATGGGGTAGACCGAAAGCACGTCATAGATGGGCGTTAATCTGAAGCGGCCGCCAGCTTCAATGTGAACGCTGAAGTTCTTGGCATGGCCATCGATTGCAGCCAACATCCAGAAAAGAATCTGCGTCTTGAAGAAGGTCGCGCGGTCCTCGGAATGCTCGGATTGTCGAAGCAGATCCATGATGGCCACGATGCCTGGGCCACCATCCGATTCATATTTCCTGGCGGCGGGCAGACCAAAGACCTGGCACATGTCTTCCTGTGGCAACCTCAGCCACCATCGGCGGTCCGCAGACAGACGGCGGTCGAATCGCTCAACAATGAGCGCGCGTTGGTCCTGGAAACGTCCCATTTGCGTCTCTGCAACGGGAATTCCGAAGGCGGAAAGCAGATGCATGCACAGCCACTCGTTCTCGACTGACTGGTGCATGTCTGCCCTCATGTTGCCGACCAGGCCTAGGGGCAACTTGAAGATATGAGTAGAAGGCGTGCTGCCGATGGGAATACACCACTGATCCTCGTGCAGAAGTAGCCCTGTCTTCTCCTGTGCACCGGCGATAGAGATTCGAAACTCGTCACTCGGATGGTGCCTTGATCCTGGCAGTGCGGGTGCAGTAACTCCTCGCAGGATGTCCGCAACTTCGCCCTCATTCAATGGCCGGAATTGGATGCTCTGCAGATCGTTGGGTGTGGCTGCAACGGGTAGCAGCTGCACAGCGCCAACGCAATCCCGACCGATGGCCTCGAGAAGGTCAAAGGTTCCCGCTGAGCGGGTTGAAAAGCGATCGCGTAGCCTGCTTCTGATCTCGCTGTTGTCAGGAAGAAGGTTGTCGAAGTAGTCGACAACCTTCTGTCCACGGTGACTTTCACCAAGTGGCAGCAATGGGAGTGAGAGGGAAATAGGGCGTGGCGAACCAGACTCAAGCCAGTTTTGGGTGTAGGTAAGGCGCGGAGAGCTGTTCGAGTTCTGCTGCCATTTCGCTACCTCTACACCGTTCATCCAGATCGCTAGCTCACTCATCGCTACCATTCCATATCTTGATTGCTTGAGCGCTCCGTGCCCTGCTGTAGAGTCACCTCGATTCCTAGTACCGCCCACACCTTCATCAGGCGCCCAAACGAAGCTGTTTCTGGTTCGTGCTCCAGAGCTGTCACCGCTTGGCGGCTGATACCCAGTTGTTTGCCAAGATCTGTCTGTGTCAGGCCCGCCTGCTTGCGAAACGCTTTCATGAGCGAGCCCAACTGTTGGGGAGTTCGGACAACAAACTTGACTGCCACAGAGCTTTCTCCTTCATCGGCGATGCGCTGGTCAGGCGAGCGCGGGTGGTAGGCGCCCCGATACAAGCCCTTCCGCTGCAAACGAGTCAGTACCCTGCGCTCGACGATAGCAATCCATAGGTTGCTTCGTTGTAAGGCAACCTATAGCTTTCTTATTTGAAATGCAACCTATAGCTTTCTTATTTGGAATGCAACTTATAGCTTGCCCCGCTTCTTGCGTCCTTTCTCAAGCCACCTGCACGATATGCAGCGCCTTCGGGTTGCGCCACTGCGCCAGCAGGGCCGCTTCCCGCGCCTTGGCCTGCGCGAAGTGGGCTTCCTTGACATGGCCGAAGCCGCGGATGTGCTCGGGAATGCTGGCGATCTCCACCGCCAGCGACAGACGGTCGTCCTCCAGCCCGTCCAGCAGCACCTGCACCGTCGCCTCGTAATCAGCAATCAGCTTGCGCTCCATGCGGCGCTCCTCGGTGCGTCCGAACACATCGAAGCGGCCGCCACGCAGGAACTTCAGCTTCGCCAACAGACCGAAGGCCTTGAACATCCACGGGCCGTATTCCTTCTTCAGCAGCCGTCCCTGCTCGTCCTTCTTCGCGAACAGCGGCGGTGCCAGATGGAAGCGCAGCTGGTAGTCGCCCTCGAACTGCTGCTGCAGGCGGCGCTGGAAGTCGCCGCTGGTGTACAGGCGCGCCACTTCGTACTCGTCCTTGTAGGCCATCAGCTTGAACAGGTAGCGCGCCACGGTCTCGGTCAGCGCAGTGGAACCGCCGATGCGGTCGGCTTCGGTGGCGCGTACGCGCGCTACCAGGTCACGGTAGCGCCTGGCGTAGGCGGCATCCTGGTACTCGACCAGGAACGCGGCGCGGCGCTCGATCATTTCATCCAGCGAGCGCGACAGGCGGGCGTCGTCCAGCGGCAGGAACGCCACGTCGCCACCGTGCGAGGGCAGGCCACGCAGTTCGCGTTCGTCGCCGGTGTTGCGCGGTGCCGCAGTGGCACCCCATTCATTGCCCTCCCACTCGCCTGGCGGCAGCGGATGCAGCGGGCCCGGGGTGGATTCGGTATCGGTATGGCGGTTGCGCACCAGGCCGGCGGCCTGCTGCACCGCCTGCGGATCGACCACGGCCAGTCGGCCCCAGGCGAACGCCTGCTGGTTCATCGCCACGGCGGCGCCATTGAGCTCGATGGCGCGCATCAGTGACTCGAACGAGAGCGGCACCAGGCCCTGCTGCCAGGCGTAGCCGAGGATGAACAGGTTGGCGGCAATGGCATCGCCCAGCAGCGCGGTGGCCAGTTGGGTGGCATCGAGCAGCAACGGCTCCTGGCCGCCCAGTGCCACGCGCACGCCGGCGATGATGTCGGCGGCGGGGAACTGCATGTCCGGGCGGGTGGTGAAGGTGCCTGGCATCGCTTCGTAAGTGTTCAGCACCACCTGCGAACGGCCGGCACGGACCTTCGACAGCGCCCAGTAATCGTTGACCACCACCATGTCGCAGCCCAGCACCAGGTCGGCCTCGCCAGCGGCGATGCGCACGGCATGGATGTCTTCAGGGCGACGGGCAATGCGGATGTGCGTGGTCACCGCGCCGCCCTTCTGCGCCAGGCCGGTCTGGTCGAGCACGGTTGCACCCTTGCCTTCCAGGTGGCCGGCCATGCCCAGCAGCGCACCGATGGTCACCACGCCGGTACCGCCGACGCCGGTGATCAGGATGTTCCAGGGCTGTTCCAGGCTGTCGCGGAGGGTCGGCGCCGGCAGGTTGTCCAGCAGCGTGGTCGCATCGCGCTTGCTGCCCTTGCGCGGCTGGCCACCGTGCACGGTGACGAAGCTGGGGCAGAAGCCGTTCACGCAGGAATAGTCCTTGTTGCAGTTGGACTGGTCGATCTCGCGCTTGCGCCCGAACTCGGTTTCCTTCGGCAGCACCGACACGCAGAAGCTCTTCTTGCCGCAGTCACCGCAGCCTTCGCAGACCAGCGAGTTGATCATCACCCGCTTCTGCGGGTCTTCCAGCTTGCCTCGCTTGCGGCGGCGACGCTTCTCGGTCGCGCAGGTCTGTTCGTAGATCAGGATCGACACACCCTTTACTTCGCGCAGGCGCTTCTGCACTTCGTCCAGTTCGCTGCGGTCATGGAACTCGACGTCGCTGGGGAAGTGCTCGCGCTGGCCGGTCCACTTGCCGATGTTGTCCGACAGCACCACGATGGTGTGGATGCCTTCGGCGCGCATCTGCTTTGCAATGTCCGGCACGCTCAGCGGACCGTCCACCGGCTGGCCGCCGGTCATCGCCACCGCATCGTTGTAGAGGATCTTGTAGGTGATGTTGACGCCAGCGGCGACCGCCTGGCGGATCGCCAGCGAGCCGCTGTGGAAGTAGGTGCCGTCGCCCAGGTTCTGGAACACGTGCGGGGTATCGGTGAACGGCGCCTGCCCGGCCCAGGTCACGCCTTCGCCGCCCATGTGGGTGAAGGTGTCGGTGCTGCGGTCCATCCAGGTCACCATGTAATGGCAACCAATGCCGGCCAGCGCACGCGAGCCTTCCGGCACGTTGGTGGAGGTGTTGTGCGGGCAGCCCGAGCAGTAATGCGGTACGCGCGGGAAGCTGGCGCGCGGCAACGCAAGCTCGGCTTCCTTCTCCTGCATCCACTGCAGCCGCTGCTCGATCGATGCGTTGTTGAAGAACTTCTGGATGCGGCGGCCGATCACGCCGGCGATGGTGGCCGGGGTCAGCTCGCCGGTGGACGGCAGGATCCATTCGCCAGTCTCGTCATACTTGCCGACGATGGACGGGCGCTGGCCCCAGCTGGCCGGCCAGTTGAAGAACTGTTCCTTCATCTGACGCTCGATGAAGGCACGCTTTTCCTCCACCACGATGATGTCTTCCAGGCCCTGCGCGAAGCGCGCGATGCCCTGCGGCTCCAGCGGCCAGGTCATGCCGACCTTGTACACGCGGATGCCGATGTCGGCGCAGGCGGCTTCGTCCAGGCCCAGGTATTCCAGCGCCTGCAGCACGTCCAGGTAGCTCTTGCCGGTGGTGACGATGCCCAGCCGCGCGCGCGGCGCGTCCATCACCACCTTGTCGATGCCGTTGGCGCGGGCGAACGCCTGTGCGGCCTTCACCGCATAGCGGTGCAGGCGCATTTCCTGGTCCAGCGGCGGGTCCGGCCAGCGGATGTTGAGCCCGCCGGTCGGCATCTCGAAGTCTTCCGGCAGCACGATGCGGCGCGCCATCGGGTCGACCTCGACCGAGGCCGACGATTCGACTGTCTCGGCGATCGTCTTGAAGCCGACCCAGCGCCCGGTATAGCGGCTCATCGCCCACCCCAGCAGGCCCATGTCGAGGATGTCCTGCACACCGGCCGGATTCAGTACCGGCATCATCGCGCTGACGAACTCGTCCTCGCTGCCATGCGGCAGGGTTGAACTGCGGCAGGCATGGTCATCGGCGGCCAGTGCCAGCACCCCGCCGTAGCGCGAGGTGCCGGCGGCATTGGCGTGCTTGAACACGTCGCCGCAGCGGTCCACGCCCGGGCCCTTGCCGTACCACATGCCGAACACGCCCTGCACGTTGGCGCCGGGGAACAGGTTGGTCTGCTGGGTGCCCCACACCATGGTGGCGCCCAGGTCCTCGTTCAGGCCGGGGGTGAACTTCACCTTGGCCGCGTCGAGGTGTTTGCGTGCGCGCCACAGCTCCAGGTCGAAGCCGCCCAGCGGGCTGCCGCGGTAGCCGCTGACGAAGCCGGCGCTGTCGATGCCTTCGTGCGCGTCGCGCAGCCGCTGCATCAGCGGCAGCTTCACCAGCGCCTGCACGCCACTCAGGTAGATCCGCCCCTCGTTGCGGGTGTACTTGTGGTCGAGCGTGTAGTCACGGTCGATCAGGTCGGTGGAGGAGGGCGACGTGAGTTGCGCGGTACTGGTCATGGCTGGCCCGGTCAGGATCGGCTGGCACCGGCCGCGTGCAGGCACGCGGCGGGAAAGGCGCGAATTGTAGCAGCGAGGCCCGGCCGCCCCGGCACTCGCGCCGGCGGCCATGCTGGGGTTAGGATCGGGGAGAGAGAGAGAGGGGGCTGCGGTTGCGGCCTGGGGAGAAGGGATGTCAGTTGCAGGAAAGATCCTGGGCAGCATGTTGCTGGTCTCGGGAACGGCCCCGGTGTGGGCCGCGCCGGCGGTGCCGGCACCACAGGAGTTCTACTTCGACAGCGATGCGGCCGCCGTGCCCATGATCGTGGTCCAGTCCGACGGGGATGAGCTGGTGGCGCAGCTGCTCAAGCAGCGCGAGCGCGGCCGGCGGACCGTGGAGGCCACCGTGCAGCTGGCGTCGGTGGCCATTGCCCAGGGCCGTACCGAACTGGGTGAACAGCTGTATCGCGAAGCGCTGAAGGATGCGCCGGTGCAGGGCAGCCTGGGCCGTGGCGTGCGCTGGAACTACGGCTGGGACCTGCTGCGTCAGGGCCAGCCCGAAGCCGCCCTGGAGCAATGGCAGGCCGCTGCCGGTGGTTCGCTGAGCAAGCCGGGCTGGTTGCCACCGACCTATGCGCTGGCGCTGTGGCGGGCCGGGCGGAAGCAGGAGGCGGTGCAGTGGTATGCCGCCGCAGTGCGTACCGAGCCGACGCAATGGAGCGACAGCAGCCGCTATGCGCAGTTGTTGCCGTTGTGGCGAGACGACGAGCGTGCCTCGCTGGCGGAAGTGCAGCAGGCGTGGGCGGCCGCGCCGCCGGCCTGGCCCTGAGGGTAGGGGGCGGCCGGGTTGCACCCGGCACCCGCAGAAGCAACAGCCGAAGCAACAGCAACAGCGGGCAATCCGCGGGATGGCGGGGTGGTGTGGGTTGGCAGGACACGCCGTAAACCCCGCTCCGCGGCCCGGCCCAGCCGCTGGAGGCTGGGCGTTCGGGCGCTTGCGAAGCAGTGCTTCGCAAGCAAAGCGCCCTCACCCATGGGGGCTCGATGGCGCCTTGCTCGTGTGCGCAGTCCTGCGCACACGGCAAGACCGGGGTTGGGCGTCCTGACCAACCCGCCCGACGCATGCCTCGGGCCCATGGCGCCAACGGTCCTGCCAACCCACACCGCCCCACCTCTGACGGTTCGACGCTGCTGTTGGTAGGTGTCGACCTTGGGCGACACGGTAGATCCACGCCATGCGTGGATGAATCTGCATCGGAATCGAGTATCCGATATCTGATCGAAAGGCAGCCGAGCGTGGGCTCGGCTCGACAAAAAGCAGCCAGCCAAGCGCGGCTTTTGATGTTCACAGCCAACCAGCCGCCACGAGGGGCTGCGCCGTTCGCGGGAACCTCAATCGTCCGCGGAAACCGTCCGCCCCGACGCCCATGCCCGCAGTGCCTCTACCTGCTCGGCCATCAGCACCGACAGCGGCCGCGTCGTGCGGATCTCATTCATCAGCAGCTCGGTGTCCAGCGGCCGGCCTTCGGCGTGCGCTGCGTACAGTCCGGCCACGATCGCCTGCTCGATCTCCGCGCCGGAGAAACCATTCGCCGCGGCCGCCAGCGCCGGCAGCGCGAAGTCGTCGCCATTGAGCTGGCGTCGCCCGAGGTGCAGCCGCAGCAGTTCCACGCGCACTTCGGGGGGGGGCAGGTCGACGAAGAAGATCTCGTCGAAACGGCCCTTGCGCAGCAGCTCGGCCGGCAGTTCGTGCACCTGGTTGGCGGTGGCGACGATGAAGACCGGCGCCTTGCGTTCGGCCATCCAGGTCAGCAGGTAGCCGAGCACGCGGCGCGATACGCCACCGTCCTCGCCACCACTGGCCAAGCCTTTCTCGATCTCATCCATCCACAACACGCAGGGCGCCAGCTGCTCGGCCGAGGCCAGCGCCTGGCGCAGGTTGGCCTCGGTCTCGCCGTGGTACTTGTTGTACAGCGCACCCACGTCCAGGCGCAGCAGCGGTACACCGAAGCCGGCGGCGGTGGCCTTGGCCAGCATCGATTTGCCGCAGCCCTGCACGCCCAGCAGCAGCATGCCGCGCGGCGGGTCCAGGCCGGCCGGTGCCGAGCCGGCGATGAAGGCCACCCGGCGCTGGCTGATCCAGCGCTTGAGCCGGTTGGCGCCGGCCACGTCGCCGAAGCGTGCGCTGTCGTGCTCGAAGAACAGGTGGCCGCTGCGGTTGAGCAGCTCGAACTTCAGCCGTGCCAGCTGCGGCAGGTCGTCGTCGCGCAGCGCGCCATCGGCGTAGATCAGCTGGCGGGCAATGCGGCGGGCATCGACCAGGCTCAGGCCCTGCAGGTTCTTCAGGATCTTCTTCACCGCCTCGCTGTCGACCTCGACACGGCGGCCGCCGTGCTCGCGTGCGTAGGCGTCGGCCTCCTCGCGCAGCATCTTCAGCAGGGCGTTGGCATCGGGCAGGCGCGGGTTGAAGCGCACCGCCAGTGCTTCCAGCTCGGCCGGCAGCTCGACCTTGGCGCCGATCAGCACCAGCACGTGCGGCTCGCTGTGGCGGCGCTGGATCAGGTCGCGCAGTGCGCGCTGGTGGCTGGCATAGCCCAGGTAGGGGTGGAAATCGAGCAGCAGGTAGACACCGCGCTGATCAGCCTGGCGGATCATCTGCAGCGCGGCGCTGGCATCGGGCGGGCCGACCGGCGGATCCTCGCGGTCCAGGTCGATGCGGCGCAGGCCCTCGGTGATGGACCAGCGGTGCAGGGCCCGCCACACGTGCATCAGCGTCTGCCGGAACAGTTCAACGATGCGCCCCTCGTCCTGGGTCTCGATGACGATCAGGGGGGTATTGGCGCGGATCAGTGCGCTCAGGTCCTGCAGTTCGCTCATGCCGGTTCGATCCTTCGGGGGCGCCACGATAGCAAAGGCGATGGCCACGGGTTCAGCACGGCGCTACCTCCCGTCACCACCGCCGGTGTACGCTCGGGGCACGTACCCGGAAGCGAGGCTGGCATGAAGACGATCCTGGTGGCCGGTTCCAAGGGCGGGGTGGGCAAGACCACCGTCGCCACCCACCTGGCCGCGTACGCGGCATTGCAGGGCAAGGCCACGGTGATCGCCGATGCCGACCCGCAGGGCTCCAGCACCCGCTGGGCACAACGGCGTGCCGGGCTGGAAAGCGCGGTGCTCCCCATCGATGTGTATCGGAAGAAGCAGTGGGCGCAGAAGCTGCCCGACGGTACCGATACCGTCATCATCGATGCACCCGCCGGCGCGCTGGCCGACGATATCCCCCATTTCCTGGACGCGGCCGACGCCGTGGTGGTGCCGGTGCTGCCCTCGGCGCTGGATATCGAAGCCATCGTCGGCTTCCTCAACAGCCTGGCCCAGAACCCGCGCGTGCACAGCCGCAAGCTGCCGGTAGGGCTGGTCCTCAACCGCACCAAACCCTGGACCCAGACCTCGCAGCAGGCATTGCAGATGCTGGCCGAATGGCCGTACCCGGTGGTCGCGCAGCTGCGTGACAGCCAGAGCTACGTGGTCATGACCGGCCTGGGCCGCAGCCTGTTCGACTATCGCTCCGCCCAGGTGCGCGAACACCAGGCCGACTGGGAGCCGCTGCTGTCCTGGCTCAAGCTTTGATGCCTGCCTCACTTCTCCTGCTGCATCCTCCTCTCCATGGAAACCCGCGATGCGTGAACTGATCCTGCTGCGCCATGCCCATGCCGAACCCGCCGTTTCCGGCCAGGCCGACCTCGACCGGCCGCTGTCGCCGGTGGGGCTGGCCGAAGCTGAAGCCGCCGGCAAGTGGTTGAAGGAAAACAAGCTGCTGCCGGACTGCGTGCTGTGCTCGCCGTCGCGACGTACCCGTGAGACCCTGGAAGCGGTGATGACGGCCATCGGCTATGTCGAGAAGCGCCTGGAAGACCGGATCTACGAAGCCACCCCGGGCACCCTGGCGGCGCTGGTGGACGAGCGTCGCGACCTGGACCGGGTGCTGATCGTGGGCCACAACCCGGGCCTGGAGCAGCTGGTGGCCCTGATGACCGACGGCACCAGCAGCGACTACCGCGGCATGCCGCCGGGCGGCGTGGCCGTCCTCGGCTTCCCGCGCGAGGTCTCGATCGAGCCGGGCGTGGCCAGCCTGAACGCGTTCTGGTGGCCGTGATCCGATGAGCCAGGCGCGGCGCAGCCGCTTCCTGCTGCCCGCGTTGCTGGCGCTTGGCCCGGCCTGGGCCGCTGTGCCCCCACCAACGCCGTTGCCGCCGGTGTCCGCCGAAGCACCGCGGGTAATGCGCCTGGATACCCAGCGCTCGCGGATCGGTTTCGAGGTGCGGACCCGTTTCGGCCAGCGCATCGAAGGCGTATTCCCGCACTTCGAGGGGCGCATCGAGATCCTGTCCGACGGGCGCCACCAGGTGCACCTGAAGATGTTCACCCGTTCGGTGGAGATCCCTGGCAAGGCGCGCTACACCGGCTGGATGCGCGGCGAAGAGTTCTTCGATGCAGGGCGCCATCCGGTGGTCGAGTTCGACTCGCTGCCATACTGGCCGGAGACGGTGGAACAGGGTGGCGACATCAACGGCCGGCTGACCCTGCGCGGCGTCAGCCATCCCGAGTCGCTGCGGGTCGAGAAGGCGGAGTGCGCCCGACCCGGCTATGATTGCGATGTCGTCAGCCGCGGTACCGTGCAGCGAGGCCGGTATGGAATGGACAGCTGGCAGCTAGCCCTGAGTGACCGAGTGACCTTCGTATTACGTGCGCGCCTGAGCGAGGCGCCGAAACCGTGAACCTCCTGCTGCGTATACTGGCGCTGGCAACGGTGTTGCTGGGCAGCGGTTGTGCATCGCTTTCGCATGCCGAGCGCGACCGTGCCGAAGCGATCGCCGTGCAGGCGCGCTCGACCGTGGTCGGCTGCCAGCGCGCCGACCGCTGCGCGCAGGACTCACCGCTGCGTGCGCTGGCCGGCCGGGCGTTCACCGAATCCACCCCCGAACAGCCGCGCCACTACGCCACCCTGCTCGACGAGGGCGAAGGTGCGCTGGTGGCGCGCCTGAACCTGCTGCGCAGCGCTACCCGCAGCATCGACCTGCAGACCTACATCTTCGACAAGGACGACAGCGCCCGGCTGGTCATCGACGAGCTGCTGGCTGCATCGCGGCGCGGGGTGAAGGTGCGCGTGCTGATCGACCAGCTCTCGGCGATCTCCGACCTGCAGATCCTCGGCGCGCTGTCCGGCGCGCACCAGAACTTCCAGCTGCGGGTCTACAACCCGACCTTCGGCAAGGCCCGGCTGAACTACTTCGACTATGCCGGCAGCGTGCTGTGCTGCTTCCGCCGCTTCAACCAGCGCATGCACAACAAGCTGCTGGTGATCGACGATGCGATCGGCGTGGTCGGTGGCCGCAACTACCAGGACGACTATTACGACTGGGACCGCGAGTACAACTTCCGCGACCGCGACGTGCTGATCGCCGGCCCGGAGGCGCGGGCGATGGCCGCCAACTTCGATGCCTTCTGGCATGCCAGGCGCAGCGTGCCGGCCGAGCGCCTGAACGATGTCGGCCGCACCCTGCTGCGCGAGGGCGTGCCGACCCTGCCGCCGGCCAGCTTCCGCCGCCCCGAGCGGGTGCAGCGGGTCAGTGCCGAAGCCAATGACATGGACTTCGTCAGCCGTTCCTTCGTCGATACCGCCTTGCCGGTGGCCTCGGTGCGCTATGTCGCCGACCTGCCACGCAAGCACCGGCGCGAGAAGGCCGATGCGCCACTGGCGGGCCAGCACGTGACCGAGCCGCAGCTGGATGCGCTGATCGCCGGCGCGCAGGAGGAAGTGATCCTGCAGACGCCATACCTGGTGTTGTCCAAGCCGGCGCAGAAGCTGTTCCGCGAGCTGCGCAAGCGCCCGCAGCCGCCGCGGGTGGTGGTGTCCAGCAACAGCCTGGCCGCCACCGACAACCCGATCGTGTATGCGCTGTCGTACAAGTACAAGCGGCGCAACATGCGCGAACTGGGCTTCAACATCTTCGAGTACAAGCCGTTCCCGCTGGATGCACCGGTCGACTACCGCAACCTGCTGCCTGATCCGATCGCCGCGCCCGGGGGTGACGACGACGGCGGGCGCAATCCGCTGATCGGCGGCAGCGCCGCGGGCAGCAATGCCGGCGACAGCCGCGATCGCGATGAGCATCCGGCACCCACCGGCAAGCAGCTGGCGGTGAACCCGCGCACCGGCAGTGCCTACCAGAACGCGCGCGAGCGCCGCCGCGCGGCCGGCAGCGAGGTCGAGACCCGCCTGCTGCGCACCGAGACCCGGCCCTCCTTCCTGGGCAGCAAGGCGGTCAACAAGCCGTTGCCGGTCACCCGCAAGGGCGCGCGCATGGGCCTGCATGCCAAGTCGCTGGTGGTCGACCGCCGCATCGGCGTGGTCGGCACCCACAACTTCGATCCGCGCAGCGAGAACTACAACACCGAAGGTGCGGTGATCATCGATGACCCGGCCTTCGCCGAGCAGCTGGCCGAGAGCATCCTGCGCGATATCCACCCGCAGAACTCGTGGACGGTGGCGCCGCGGGCCAAGCCGCCGGTGCTGTCCGGGCTCAACTACAGCGTCGGCAAGGCCTCCGAGGCACTGCCGATCCTCGACTTCTGGCCGTGGCGCTATGCCACCGACTACGAGTTCAAGCCCGGCCCGGACTGTCCGCGGCCGCTGCCCCGGCAGGACCCGGACTTCCACCGCTGCTATGTCGCCGTGGGCGATTTCCCCGAGGTCAATGTCGGCCCGAAATGGCTGCTGGTCCGCATGCTCACTGCATTCGGCGCCGGCCTCGTTCCCATCCTCTGAAGGTGCCCGCATGACCCTGGTGTTCCGCGAAGCCGTTTCCCTCGAGCAGCTCAACACGCTCAGCCGCAACACCGCGATCGAGTCGCTGGGCATCGTCTTCAGCGCGGCCGGCGACGATTGGCTGCAGGCCACCATGCCGGTGGACGAGCGCACCCGCCAGCCCTACGGCATCCTGCATGGCGGCGCGTCGGTGGTGCTGGCCGAGACCCTGGGCAGCAGCGCCGGCAACCTGTGCGTGGATACGGCCAAACAGATCTGCGTGGGGCTGGAGATCAACGCCAACCATGTACGCGCCGTTCGCTCGGGCACCGTGACCGGCACCGCACGTGCACTGCACGTCGGCCGCAGCACCCAGCTGTGGGAGATCCGCATCGAGGACGAGCAGGGCCGCCTGGTGTGCATCTCGCGGCTGACCCTGGCGGTGGTGGCGGCCGGCCACGGCTGAGCCCCGGACGGCCGGTGACGGCAGCGGAACCCAGCGTTCCCCGCCGATTGCCCCGGTCGATGGGTGTTATGGCCTAAATCGGCTGGCAGCGATGACGGCCCTCCGGTATCGTGCGCGGATGACTTCCCCCACTCCGGCCCCCCGCGGCGGCGTGGCGCGTGTGTGCCGTTACCTGTACCGCGTACCGCTGCTGTTGGTCCACATCGTTGTGTTCCTGCCGCTCATCCTGATCGGCATGCTTCGGCCGTGGGGCGAACTGCGCGTGGGCGAGGCGACCCTGGGGGCCAAAGTGGTCAACTGGTGGCAGGGCGGGCTGATGTGGATCTTCGGCTTCCGCCTGGTGCAGATCGGTACGCCGTTGCCCGGCGCCGTGCTGTTCGTCGCCAACCACGTCAGCTGGGTCGACATCTGCATCCTGCACAGCCAGCGCATGATGGGCTTCGTCGCCAAGCGCGAGATCGCCAGCTGGCCGTTGGTCGGTTGGCTGGCCGCGCGTGGCCAGACCATCTTCCACCAGCGCGGCAACACCGAATCGCTCGGTGGCGTGATGCAGGTGATGGCCGATCGCCTGCGCGAAGGCAAGGCGGTGGGCGTGTTCCCGGAAGGGCGCACCCGCGGCGGCCACGAAGTAGGCCCGTTCCATGCCCGCATCTTCCAGGCCGCGGTTGAAACCGGCGTGCCGGTGCAGCCGGTGGCACTGGTGTACGGGCTCAAGGGCGATGCGCAGACCATTGTCGCGTTCGGCCCCGGCGAGAGTTTCTTCGCCAATTTCCTGCGCCTGCTCGGTGAGCCGGCGCGGCGTGCAGAAGTGCACTTCCTGGCACCGATCGGTGCGCAGGACCTGGAAGGCCGTCGGCGCATCGCGGAGACGTCGCGCGCGCGCATCGTGGCGGCCATGAGCTCCGAGTGAGGGTGCGGTGGCCCTGATCCCGCCACCCGTCCTGGACGCCGGCACGCCGACGCTGCACGCGGCTGACTACCAGCCGCCGCGCTGGCTGCGCAATCCGCATCTGCAGTCGATGCTCAGCTCCAGCCGCATGCGCCTGCAGCGCGGCCTGCTGCTGCTGGCCGCGACCGGTGCGATCAGCGAAGAACTGATCCTCGACGGCGGTGATGGCGTGCGCCTGCAAGGCTGGCACAGCCACATCGAAGGCCGCGAACCCAAAGGCATGGCCCTTCTGCTGCACGGCTGGGAAGGCAGCGCCGAATCCAGCTACATGCGCATGGCGGCCGCGCGCATGCTCGAACAGGGCTTCGACGTGGTGCGGCTGAATTTCCGCGACCACGGCAATACCCATCATCTCAACCCTGGCATCTTCCACTCCAACCTGATCGACGAAGTGGTGCATGCCGCGGGCGATATCGCCCAGCGCTGGCCGCAGTTGCCGCTGGTGGCCGCCGGTTACTCGCTGGGCGGCAACTTCGTGCTGCGCCTGGCCCTGCGCGCGCCAGCGGCCGGCGTGCCGCTGCTGCGCGTGGCCTCGGTATGCCCGGTGCTGGATCCGGCGCTGACCATGGAGAGCATCGAGAACGGCCCGGCGATGTACGACTGGTACTTCCGCCGCAAGTGGGCCGGTTCGCTGCGGCGCAAGCGCGACCTGTTCCCCGAACTGAGCGACTGCGACGACCGCGTACTGAAACTGGACATCCGCGCGCTGACTGCCTGGCTGGTCGAGCGCCACACCAGTTTCGGTTCGTTGCAGGCCTATTTCGATGGCTACTCGATTGCCGGCGATCGGCTGTCCACGTTGCAGGTGCCTGCCGACATCCTGATGGCGCAGGACGACCCGGTGATCCCCTACGCGACCTTCAGCGACTGGCAGCTGCCGCACCAGGCGCATCTGGAAACCGCCAGCTGGGGCGGACACTGTGGCTTCCTGGAAAACTGGCGCGGTGACGGCTTCTCCGAGCGCTGGGTGGCGCAGCGCCTGCAGCGCGTGCTGCAAGGCTGAACCGGCACGGGCGCGCAGGCCGCTACAATGCGGGTTTGCCCTTGAACCGGACCGCCATGCAAGACCAGATCATCCAAGCGTTGCGCCAGAACGAGGCCGACCAGGCCGTGCAGCTGGCCCAGGCGTGGACCCGTGATGAACCCGGCCAGGCCGAGGCCCACCGCTGGCTGGCGCTTGCGCTGCAGCAGCAGGGCAAGGCCGAGGACGCGATGGAAGCCCTGCAGCAGGCGCTGCAGCTGGCCCCGGACAACGCCCAGCTGCACCTGCAGCACGCCGGCCTGCTGCTGGCCCTGCGCCAGTTCGACGGCGCCGGCGAAGCACTGACGCGCACCACCGGGCTGGACCCGAACGCATTCGCCGCGTACCTGATGCAGGCCCACCTGGCGATCGGTCGCAACGATTTCGATGAAGCGCAGCGCCTGTCCACGCTGGCCTCGCGTGTCGAGCCGGACCACCCGGAGCTGCTGACCATCGATGGCATGATCGCGCTGCGCCGCGATGATGCCGATCGCGCGCTGACGCTGCTGTCGGCCGCCAACCAGGCCCTGCCCAACGACATCCGCGTGCTTTACGCACTGGGCTTCGCCTACCTGGGCAAGAACATGCTGGCCTTCGCCGAGCAGGCGTTCCGCCGCGTGCTGGAACTGAACCCGACCATCGCCTCGTTGCATGGCCTGGTGGTGCAGCTGGCCATGCGCCAGGGCAACCTGGAAGCTGCGGCAGAAGCGATGCAGATCGCGCTGCAGCAGGAAGGCCTGGATACGCCTTCGATGCGCCGCCTGGCTGGTGAACTGGCACTGCGCAGCGGCCAGCCGCTGCAGGCGCTGGAACACCTGCTGCCGTTGCTGGAATCGCTGCCTGATGACCGCGACGTGCTGCAGCTGCTGCTGATGTCCTGGCAGCGCCTGGGTCGCGAAGACGAGGCCCGCGCACGCCTGGATGCCGCCCTGGAGCAGCACCCGCAGCTGCACGACCTGTGGCTGGCACGCCTGGCGGTGGAGGAGGTCGGCAGTGCCACCGCCGCCGCCACGGTCGAGCGCTGGATGGACGCGATGCCGGGCCACCTGCCGGCGCTGGAAGCGCGCCTGCGGCTGCACGACATGGTGGGCGAACACGCGCAGGCCGAAGCGATCGCCGAGCGTATCGTCAGCCTCGAACCGGGCCGTGTCAGTGGCGAAACCCGCCTGGTCGAAGGCCTCCTCCAGCGCGATCCGGCCGCTGCCGTCGCCCGCGTGCAGGCGCTGATCGGCATGGCGCCGGAAGGCCACCGTGCCGACCTGCGCACCTGGCTGGGCGAGATCCAGGATCGCGCCGGGCAGCACGAAGACGCGCTGCAGACCTGGCTTGCCCTGCAGGCCGACCAGGCCCCGCAGCGCCTGCCGCTGCCGCCGCAGGCCAAGGCACCGCCGAGCTGGCCGGACAAGGGCGAGATCGACGGTGATGCCACTTCCGCACCGATCTTCCTGTGGGGTGCGCCGGGGTCGGGCGTGGAGCGCGTGGCGACCGGCCTGGCTGCGGCCAGCCCGGTACTGCGCAGCGACCGCTATACCTCCAACGCACCCGACGACGCGTTCCAGAACTACCACACGCTGCAGGACCTCGCTTCGGGCGTGCTGACGCCGGAGCGGCTGGTGCAGCGCTGGCGCGAACAGCTGCCGTCGCGCGGCGTGCAGGACGACGCGATCATCGACTGGCTGCTGTGGTGGGACAACGCGCTGCTGTGGGCGCTGCGCCCGCAGTTGCCGCAGGGCCGCCTGCTGGTGGTGCTGCGCGATCCGCGCGACATGCTGCTGGACTGGGTGGCCTACGGTGCGGCCGCGCCGCTGGCGATGACCTCGCTGGCCGAAGCCAGCGAATGGCTGGCGCGCGCGCTGGCCCAGGTCGCCGCCCTGCACGAGGACGATCTGTACCCGCAGGTGTTGCTGCGCATCGACCAGATCGGCAACGATCCGCAGGCGATGGCCGAACTGCTGGGCCGACTGTTCGAGCGGCCGATGCCGCCGGCCGCGCAGCTGGGCGCGCCGCGTTTCCCGCCGGGCCACTGGCGCAACTACCGCGACGTGATGAGCGCCGCCTTCGCCAAGCTCACCCCGATCGCGGTGCGCCTGGGTTACCCGGAAGAGTGAGGACACGCCGATGCAACTGAGCAGCCACAGCCTGACCAACGGTGCACCGATCGACCGCGAATTCGCCGCAGGCGATGCCGCGGGCTTCGCACCGGACCGCAATCCGCACCTGGCCTGGAGCGATGTGCCGGATGGCACCCGTTCGTTCCTGCTGGTATGCGTCGATCCGGACGTGCCGACCGTGCCGGAGACGGTCGGCCGCACCGACATGAGCGTGCCACGCGACCAGCCCCGCTGTGATTTCGTGCACTGGGTGATGGCCGATATTCCGGCTTCGGTGCGCGAGATTGCCGCAGGCAGCTGCAGCGACGGCTTCGTGGTGAAGGGCAAGACCACGCCGGCCGGGCCGGCCGGCAGCCGCCAGGGCCTGAACGACTTCACCGGCTGGTTCGCCGGCAACCCGGACATGGCCGGTGACTACCTGGGCTACGACGGCCCCTATCCGCCGTTCAATGACGAGCGCGTGCACCGCTACTTCTTCCGCGTGTTCGCGCTGGACGTGGCATCGCTGCAGCTGCCGGCACGCTTCACCGCCGCCGACGCGTACCGGGCCATGCACGGCCACGTGCTGGCCGAAGCGGCACTGCACGGCACCTACACGTTGAATCCGGCGCTGGGCTGAGGCTGCATAACGGGTCGTGCCGGCCGCTGGCCGGCCACGTCCGTGTGTTGCTGCATTCGCCCGTGGCAGCCGGCCAGCGGCCGGCTCTACCGCTGGCGAAGACGGGCGACCCTGCGGCCGCCCTTTTCATTCGTCCGTACCGGCTACCGGCGCGAACACCAGCACATCGCCATGCGCATTGCGCAGCAGCAGGCGGCCACGCTCATCCAGCGCAAGCGTCATCTCTGCGCGTGCATTCACCAGCGTGCCGGCGACACGTTCCTGTTCGGCCACCTCGGCCCGCATGCAAGCGGCTGTGGTGATGATGCCGCCCTCAAGAAGCAGCCGGTCACCTTGCAGGTGATAGGTGCTGCTTGACTGGTTGCACAGGTTCAACTCGCTCATGTAGCCGGGTTGGAAGCGCAGCGTGTAGGGCGGTCGACCGCGCACGAACAACGCATCAATGCGCCGGCCCTGCGCGTCGGTGGCGCGCGCGAGTTGCCACGGATGTGCCTCGAGCTGCCCGGTGGTGGGCGTGCTGGCAGCGGCCACATCCGTAGACATGGCCAGCAGCGCGGCAATGATGAGGGCGGGGACGTGCTTCATGCCGATCTCCCTGATGCATGCGGGTAGTGCCGGCCGTTGGCCGGCAACATCCGTGTGTTGGCGGTGCTCCGCAAGGCAGCCGGCCAGCGGCCGGCTCTACCCACCACGAAGAAGGGCGACCTCGCGTCCGCCCTTCAAGAGCCAGCCGACTAACAGTCGGCTCTACATCACTTCTCGATGGCCGACTCGACCACCATGTCCAGCACGTAGGCCTGCGACGGCGCATCGGCCGGTGGGTTCTTCACTTCGTAGCGCTTCACGCGCACTACGTTGCGCACGCCGTCTTCGTGGGTGTAGCCCTCGATGTTGCCGTAGAAGTTCTCGAACTTGCCCGGCTCACCCTGCTTCAGGCCCTTGTCGTCGAACTTCACTTCGCGCACCTGCAGGCACTGGTAGTCCGGAATCAGCGGGTGCGAGCACTTCTCGGTCTTCGCGGCCACTTCCAGGAACACGGTTTCGCCGGCGCCGCCGTAGCGGGTTTCAGCGGTCGGTTCCGGGTTGAACACCAGCACGTCGCCCTTGGCGTTGGTCAGGGTCAGCTTGCCATCGGCATCCTGCTCGGCCTTCAGTTCGCCCTGCAGGCGGCTCGACACGGCTTCGTCCAGCGCCATCAGCGCCTTGTCGGTGCAGGCCATCATGGTCGAGGCCATCGCACTGACCGTCAGCTTGCCGTCGGCCAGGGTGTAGCCGCCGCCCATGCGGTTGCAGGTGTTGCTGACCGACAGGCGGCCATCAGCGAAGTCCAGGGTGACCGGCTTGTCTTCGCGGGCGAACAGCGCGTCGATGCGCTTGCCGTCGGCGCCGGTGGCCTGCTGCAGCAGCCAGTGCTGGCTCTGCAGGCGCTGCGCATCCAGGTGCGCCAGCGTCTGCTGGTCCGCTGCCTTGGTCGCGGCCGGGGCCACGTCGTCGCCGCCATTGCCGGCCGGGGCCGGGGTCTGGCTGCAGGCGGCCATCAGGGCCAGCGGGAGGAGCAGGGTGAGCTTGCGGTTCATGGTGATTCTCCTTGGGGAACCGTGGGGGAAACGGGGTGGGGCCGGCCATGGGGTTACCGTGCCCCAGTGCTGTTCAGCTGCCGGAGGGCAACCACAGCAGCAGCGCCGCGCCCAGCGCGATGCGGTAGAGGGCGAAGGCCGTGAACCGGTGCGACTTGATGTAGCCCATCAGCCACTTCACTACGACGAAGCCGGTGATGGCCGCGGCAAGGAAGGCCACGCCCACCTCGGTCCAGTTCTCGCTGCCCAGCTGCCCGTCCCTGGCCAGTTCCAGGAAGGTGTAGGCGCTGGCGGCGAACATGGTGGGAATGCCGACCAGGAACACGAACTCGGCGGCAGCGGCGCGGCGGCTCAGGCCCAGCAGCATGGCCAGGAAGATCGCCGAGGCCGAGCGCGAGGTACCGGGGAACACGCCCGCCACCACCTGCGCCAGGCCGACGCCGATCGCCACGGTCCAGGTCACCTGGTCGCGGTCGGGCAGGCGCGCGGTGTAGGCCTCCACCAGCAGCATCCAGACGCCACCGATGATCAGTGCCCAGGCCACCGGGCTGACCGTCTCCGGCAGCGACCAGCCGGCCTTGCGCACCACCAGGCCGACCACGGCGGTGACCAGGAAGGCGGCGCCCAGCTTGAACACGTACTCACGGTTCTCGCGTTGGTTCAAGCCGGTGGCCAGCTGCAGCAGGCGCTGGCGGAACACCAGCACCACGGCCACGATCGCGCCAGCCTGGATGACGATGTTGAAGAAGTCCGAGCGGGCACCCAGCCAGTGCTGGGCGATGAGCAGGTGGCCGGTGCTGGAGATCGGCAGGAATTCGGTCAAGCCTTCGAGGATGCCCAGCAGCAGGGCGGAGAGCAGGTCGGACATGGACGGTGCGGGCACGGGCGGCGGAAGGAAGGAGGTCGAGAGGATAGACGATCCCTGCTGCACCAAACGGGTGCGTCTGATGGCGGGTGCACCGGTTTGGTGCGCACCGTTCTGCACCGGCGCGGAGCAGCCATATTGAAATCAACAACTTGCGGGAATCAAAAAGTTGGCACGGTCATTGCTGTACCTCAGCAGGCATTCATCCCCATCCGAGGTCGTACCGATGTCCGTGGAAAACGTTGAGAAGCTGATCAAGGACAACCAGATCGAGTTCGTCGATCTGCGTTTCGTGGACATGCGTGGCGTCGAGCAGCACGTCACCTTCCCGGTCAGCATCGTCGAACCGTCGCTGTTCGAAGAAGGCAAGATGTTCGACGGCAGCTCGATCGCCGGCTGGAAGGGCATCAACGAATCGGACATGGTGCTGCTGCCGGACCCGTCCAGCGCGTACGTCGATCCGTTCTACGCCGATCCGACCATCGTGATCAGCTGCGACATCCTCGATCCGGCCACCATGCAGGCCTATGGCCGCTGCCCGCGCGGCATCGCCAAGCGTGCCGAGGCCTACCTGAAGTCCTCCGGCATCGCCGAAACCGCGTTTTTCGGCCCGGAGCCGGAGTTCTTCATCTTCGACTCGGTCCGTTTCGCCAACGAAATGGGCAACACCTTCTTCAAGGTCGACTCGGAAGAAGCGGCGTGGAACAGCGGCGCCAAGTATGACGGCGCCAACAGCGGCTACCGTCCGGGCGTGAAGGGCGGCTACTTCCCCGTCCCGCCGACCGACACCCTGCACGACCTGCGCGCGGAAATGTGCAAGACCCTGGAACAGGTTGGCATCGAAGTGGAAGTGCAGCACCACGAAGTGGCCACCGCCGGCCAGTGCGAGATCGGCACCAAGTTCAGCACCCTGGTGCAGAAGGCCGACGAGCTGCTGCGCATGAAGTACGTCATCAAGAACGTCGCGCACCGCAACGGCAAGACCGTCACCTTCATGCCCAAGCCGATCGTCGGCGACAACGGCAGCGGCATGCACGTGCACCAGTCGCTGTCCAAGGGCGGCACCAACCTGTTCTCCGGTGACGGCTACGGTGGCCTGAGCCAGCTGGCGCTGTGGTACATCGGCGGCATCTTCAAGCATGCCAAGGCCATCAATGCCTTCGCCAACTCGGGCACCAACAGCTACAAGCGCCTGGTGCCGGGCTTCGAGGCGCCGGTGATGCTGGCCTATTCGGCCCGCAACCGTTCGGCGTCGTGCCGCATTCCGTGGGTCTCCAACCCGAAGGCGCGCCGCATCGAAATGCGCTTCCCGGATCCGATCCAGTCGGGCTACCTGACCTTCACCGCGCTGATGATGGCCGGCCTGGACGGCATCAAGAACCAGATCGACCCGGGTGCACCGAGCGACAAGGACCTGTACGACCTGCCGCCGGAGGAAGAGAAGCTGATCCCGCAGGTCTGCTCCTCGCTGGACCAGGCGCTGGAAGCGCTGGACAAGGACCGCGAGTTCCTCAAGGCCGGCGGCGTGATGAGCGATGACTTCATCGACGGCTACATCGCGCTGAAGATGCAGGAAGTGACCAAGTTCCGCGCGGCCACCCACCCGCTGGAATACCAGCTGTACTACGCCAGCTGACCGGGCGCGATGGCGGTGGGTTCCCCCTCCCACCCGCCGCCATCGCCTCCGTTCTCGCGGCTGGGGAGCCGCAAGGCGGGCGCAGGCCCGCCGTTGTAGAGCGGGTCGCTGGCCCGCTGCAGTACAGCGGACTGCCGGTCCGCTGAAACAGGGGCAAGAGAGACCGGATACGCGACCAGGGCTGCCCTCCCTCCCGCGTCGGTCGTGCAAGGAGAGAGGCACGGCCGTCCCGGCCCTGTACGTGTCCGGTGCAACAGCCACGGTCATCACCCTGATGACCCGTGGTTGCCTGATGCCAACGCGCGCTGGCGCGCTGGCCCCATCCACCCTCGGGACATGCGCATGAAACTGATCTCCGCCATCATCCGACCGTTCAAGCTCGACGAGGTCCGCGAGGCCCTGTCCGATGCAGGCGTGTCGGGCATCACCGTGACCGAAGTGAAAGGTTTCGGTCGCCAGAAGGGCCACACCGAGCTGTATCGCGGCGCCGAGTACGTCGTCGATTTCCTGCCCAAGATCAAGATCGAAACGGTGGTCACCGACGAGCGTGCCGACGCGGTGATCGAAGCGATCCAGTCGTCGGCAGGCACCGGCAAGATCGGTGACGGCAAGATCTTCGTCACCGCCGTTGAACAGGTCATCCGCATCCGCACCGGCGAAATCGGTGCCGACGCGCTGTAACCCCCTTCCGGAGATTCCCCCCATGAAGATGCGCCTTCTCACCGGGTGGCAAGCCCGGTTCCACCTGGTGTGCCTGCTGATGCTGCTCAGCGCGCTGGCCGCCGGTGCCTGGCCGGGCAGCGCCCACGCCCAGGCCCAGGTCTCGCCGTTGCCGAGCGAAAGCGTGGCGGTCGAGCCGTTGCACGATCCGGCCGCCAGCGCCGCTGCGCCGGCCGTGGCCGAAGCGGCCGCCGCGTATGATCGTGGCGACGTCGCCTGGATGCTTACCTCCACGTTGCTGGTGCTGCTGATGGTGGTGCCCGGTCTGGCCCTGTTCTACGGCGGACTGGTGCGTTCGAAGAATGTGCTGTCGGTGCTCAGCCAGATCCTGGTGGTGTTCTCGCTGGTGCTGCTGCTGTGGGTGGCCTACGGCTACAGCGCGGTGTTCAGTGCGGGCAATCCATTCTTCGGTTCGTTCACCGAGTTCGCCTTCCTCAAGGGCTTCACCCCGGAGTCGGTGGGCAACACGCCGATCAAGGGCCTGCCGGATTACCTGTTCGTCGCCTTCCAGTCGACCTTCGCCGGCATCACCACCGCGCTGATCGTCGGCGCATTCGCTGAGCGCATCAAGTTCCGCGCGGTACTGCTGTTTTCGGCGTTGTGGTTCACCCTCAGCTACATCCCGATGGCACACATCGTCTGGGGCGGCGGCTACCTGGGTGAACTGGGCGCGATCGACTTCGCCGGTGGCACCGTGGTGCACATCAATGCGGGCGTGGCCGGCCTGGTCGGCGCGTGGTTCGTCGGCAAGCGCCTGGGCTACGGCCAGACCGCGCTGAAGCCGCACAACGTGCCGTTTACCTACATCGGCGCCATGCTGCTGTGGGTGGGCTGGTTCGGCTTCAATGCCGGTTCCGCCGCCGCCGCCGATACGGTGGCCTCGCTGGCCTTCCTCAACACCGTGCTGGCCACCGCTGCTGCCGTGCTTGGCTGGACCCTGGTGGAGGCGATCGGCAAGGGCAAGCCGTCGGCGCTGGGTGCGGCGTCGGGTGCGGTGGCCGGGCTGGTCGGCATCACCCCGGCCTGTGGCACCGTCGGGCCGCTTGGCGCGATCGTGATCGGCTTCGTCGCCGGCGTGGTCTGCGTGTGGGGCGTGACCGGTCTCAAGCGCCTGCTGAAAGTGGACGACACTGCCGACGTGTTCGGTGTGCATGGTGTCGGCGGCATCGTCGGCGCGATCCTCACCGGCGTGTTCAGTGCACAGTCGCTGGGCGGTACCAAGGCCGATCTGGATATCGCCCATCAGGTGTGGGTGCAGGTGGTCAGTGTCGGCTTGACCGTACTGTGGTCGGCGGTGGTGACCGCGGTCATCCTGCTGGTGGTCAAGGTCGTGGTCGGTCTGCGCGTGACCGAAGAGGCCGAACGCACCGGCCTGGATGTGACCTCGCACGGCGAGTCTGCCTACGAGGCCTGAGGCATGACGGGCGGCCCTGCGGGGCCGCCTGCCACCGCCATGGTGGATGCCGACCGTTGGTCGGCACTTCTACTGTTCTGCTGGGTGCCAAGCTTGCTTGGCACTGCCGGCGACTCAGCCACGCATGGCGTGGCTCTACCGTTCCTGCTTCAATGGCTGTCTGCAGGCGTGCGTGTTCGCCTCCAACGACTTCGATGGACTACAGAACGGAGCAGGTGTGATCCAGGCGACATCCGCAGCAGTGATGGAAGACATCGAATGGTATGTCTACCTGCTGACCCTGGACGACTACAGTCCGCATGCATTCGTGGGCGGCGTGGCTGGCGCAGCAGATCCAGAGCGCTGGAGCTTCGCCGTGGAGCTCATCTATCGCTGCCTTTCCGCCGGTCTGTGGCGGCTAACTTACGGCCTGCCTGCGGAGCTCGGGCTTCCCAGCATCGATGCCTTCTGCCACAAGCTCTCGGTTGTCCGTCCGGATCAGCTTTCCGACGAGGGGCAGGTGCTGTGGCTGGATACCTACATGGAAGCGACGGAGCTGTGCCTGGATCTGGTCTCGCGTTACCTGCGTTCGCAGTCGAGCGGTGAGACGACTTTTCATCCAGGATTCCAGGATGAGATCGAACGGCTGTTCTCCGATGCCGGAGTGCCCTGGAGTCGTGGGCCTCTGTTCCCCATCGCCTGAAGCGCCTTTTGCGGAACGGCTTCTCGTAGAAGGTGCCCTTTTCCTTCAAGCTATGCTCTGGATCAGGACGACCTGTCCCGTTGTCGGGGCGGGTGTCGCCCCAGATTCCGAACGGCGACCAGCGCGCAAGGAGCAGGCGTGAACTATTTCAGACTCCGTCCATGCAGCGGCATTGGCAGCAAATGGGTGCTGGATGATGTGGATCATGTGGACAACTTCGGTGCTGCACTGATCGTCAGTGAGGGAGTGAAGTCACGCCTTGAGCGGGCAGGCGTGATTGACGTGATCTTTGATCAGGTTGGGTAGACTGGAAGTGGGACAGGGGTTTCCGTTGCGGTACCAGGGAATGGGTTTCGAATGACTATCCATGCAGTTCTTTTCCCCTACTGGACCGGCGATTGCCACGTTCCTTCCGGAGAAGAGAAGATCGGTGACGCGCCGGTCATCCACCACGGGCAGGGGCGGGGTGTCGGTGAAATCGCAGCGTGGCTGGATGGAGACTTCGGCCATCTCGGCCGCGGCAGCGAACTGCGGACCCGCAGTGCCTTTGCTGCGCCCACAAAGGGTGACGAGGGCAGCGCATGCGTCCACTATGGAGAGGGGCATGCCGTCCTGCGGGCAGCCGATTTCTTCCTGGTGTATTCGCGATGGAACTCCCAGGACGTCGTCTTGTTGACGCGACCCCAGATATTGGCTTTGCTTGAGGGCTATGCAGTGTTTCGAAGCATGAATCCGCAGAAGAAGCATCGTCCGCCCGTGCCGTTTGCCATCGAGTACGAGGCCGAGGGTGAAGAGGCGATCCGATGGTTCACACAGGCCGGGGGCTGCTTCGACCCGGAGATGGATGCTGGGCCGGAGTACTGAATGACAGCTATGCGGCTCCAGCACCCTGATACGCCCGCGCATGTGCGCTGCGCGAAGGAACGGCATGGAGGGCATGAGGCGTGGATCGCGGAAATCTGTCCGGGCAGCGTATGCATCGGTCATTGATCGGTACGGGTTCAGTCAACTCGAACGGAGACGGGAATGTAGCGCAGGTAGGTGGACCTTGCTTCTATCAAGCGTCAGCGCACTGGCCCGGCTTTTCCTGCTCGCCCTTTGGGGTGTGGTCACTTTCAATCGGAACACCGACAACTCCCTCGGAATCTACGAGTTGTCCACTCCGGGTGTAGAAGCGCTCTTCTGGGGCTGCTTCTTCGGGCAGCCCATGCTGACCGTGGTGATGTTCATCCGGATGGCATTGCGGGACCGTTCCGCGTTCTACGAGATCCCACTCGCGATCGCGATCGCGGTCTGGGGCCTTTTTTCTGTACAACCTGTCGTTCTTCAGAAGCTGAGCGGCATGCCGGCCGGCCGAGCGCCGGCCTGACCAGGTCGCGCAGTCCATGGTTACAATCTGCCCATGATCAGCTCCCGCCCTCTGATTACCGCACTGCTGGCGCTGACGGCCTGCACCGCCACCGCGCAGCACAACCCGCTCGCCACCTCGGTGCCATCGCCCAACCACAACGCGCGCACGCCGATCATCAAGGTTGCGGCCGAAGCTCACTACTTCATCCGACAAAGTGGTATGGACGATGTGATTTCTGTAAGGATCAGGAATCAGTGAGTACTGAGCGCATTGCAATCCATCTCCAGGCACGGCCTGACAGATCCATCTCGATTGCCGAGAGGCATCTCCATGTCATGGATAGGATGTCGGCAATCGAGTGCCCATTGGGATTCCGTGGTCTCGAGCTGCCCCCTGTACCCGACGTGGAGAAGAACT
This sequence comes from Stenotrophomonas maltophilia group sp. vghtpe118, assembly GCF_052605195.1. Classification (NCBI taxonomy): domain Bacteria; kingdom Pseudomonadati; phylum Pseudomonadota; class Gammaproteobacteria; order Lysobacterales; family Lysobacteraceae; genus Stenotrophomonas; species Stenotrophomonas maltophilia group sp. vghtpe118. The sequence continues at coordinate 2,902,676 of NZ_CP199672.1, forward strand.
GCTGGCAAGCTATGAGATCAAGACTGGACTGAAAGGTCTGTCGATCATCGGTACAGGTGGCCCGGGCGCGAGTACGCGGATGTGGCTGCGTTGGACGAGATCATTCTGTATGGGTTCGGAAGCAGCAACAAGGCACTGGACTATCCGGGCGTTCTGAGGAACGGCGTCGCTTCTGTTGCCGAGGCGTTCGGTGCGTACAGAGTGAAGGTCACGTGCGGTATGTATTCGATGGACTATCAGGACGGTGTGGGCCGAGAAGGGCCAACACTTGAGGATCTGAAAGCTGCTGGAGTCAAGATGTCGATGGGAGGAAGAACATCCTGACGATGTACCCTGCCCAGTTCTGGGATGCCGGTTTTGCAGCGACGCGCTTGGGTTCGGACCGGAGGAGGTTTTCTCCAGGCTTGAAGGCAAGGTTGATAAGGTGGAACTGACAGCGAGTGGTGTCCACATTCTCCTGAGTTACAGGGTTGATCTTTCCTATGGGGCAATCGCCGCACAAAAGCGCTTCAGGGTTTGCAATAGTCCGGAGCGTGACGGGATGACCCTACTGGCTACGTAACGCGCCTCGTCGATCCGAGCACCAGCAGTCTGATCAACATCACGGTGCCTGGAGCACATGCATTGGATCCGGGCTTTGTGTTCCGACAGGTGCTTCCGGATGGATTCGGTGGATTCTCAGTCTCAACCAGAGGCTGGGGTACGGGCTCGCGCCCAATGTGCAACTCGAATTCGTGGGCCGATAGAGAAGTGTGGAGTCCCAATACGCGCGATATTGGTAGCGAAGTTGGCAAGTTGCAGTGGCCTTGGAGTACTTTTCCCTCAAGGCAGAAATGCATGAGCTACCGGGGCCCTGATGGAAAGATGGTGGAGGTTTGCCAGTGAGTGAGCGTGAGTTGGGGGCAAAGATTGTGTCTGTGATTGCCAGTTCCGTGCTTGGAGCGGCTCTATTCATAGGCATTCCGCTGAGTTCTCGGATAGGCAGCTTTTCGCAGGCTGCAATTTTCACATCGCTGGTTTGCGCCATAGCCGCCGTGTTGGGCCTCATCTTCGGTGTGCCCGGGGTTATGCTTGTGGATAAATTTCTTCCGCGGTTCAAAGCTCGTCATGTTGTAGCTGCACCAATCTGTGCCTTGTTGGCGTGGCTCGCGTTCGAGGGTGCCTTCTCTCCTGGCGCTTGGATAAAGGTCTGGACCAGTCCTTCCTTTTGGTTTGGGTGGGCTCCCAGGCGCGCTGGCATCATGCTTTTCATCGGGTTGGCCGTGGGTGCCTTCTACATGTTGATCTGGCCGCGGATTGGACGAATGTTGAAGGTCAACACGGCCTTGTGACTGAGGGCGATGGAATCGGGTGCCTGTGCGCAGCAAGGTGGCGGCGGCAAACAGCCAGGCAAACAGCGGCGCGGGGAAGTGGGGCGCCTCGATGAGTACAACCGTGCACTGAACGCAGTGACGACGGCGCTGGTGGGTGGTGTGGCGGGACAGGGCGCTGGTCAGGTCGCGTCCAATGCACTGGCGGCCTATGCCGCTTACTTCATCGGCAGCAAGCTGGACCCGAACCACGGCAGCGATCCCAATGCGACTCTGCAATTGCTGTCGCATGCGATCTTGGGTGCGCTGCTGGCGGAAGCCAATGGTGGCAATGCGGGAACCGGGGCGTTGTCCGCGGCCGGTGGCGAGTTGGCCGCGAAGGTGCTGACCAATACGTTGACCGGCGGAGACCCCTCCAAGCTGAGCCCGGAACAGAAGGAGGTGGTGCTGGCGCTGTCGCAGGTGGTGGGTGCGCTGGCGGGTGGGCTGTTGGGTTGGTGCCTTGGCTGGCGGAATACCAGCGGGCATGCGTCTTGCAGGCAGGAATCGTTTGGAAATGGCGGTGTTGGGTCCTGTCTCTGCAATGCCCAGCATGCTTCTACGCTCGGGGGGCAAGTCCGGAAACAATTCCCGCAACCAATCAAATTGGATCCCTTGCATGGGATGTGGTGGAGCTGCGGTCGCCTTGGCCCGAAATCAACACGCTCTCGAAGTGGGGTGACAAAGGACCCGGCAGCAGTGGGGCGAGGCGTTCCTCAGCCCAAGCTTGTGACATTGTGGGAAAATCTACTTCTGACCGATGTCAAGTTCTCAAAGGATCAGTCCAGATACAGTGCGGATCAGACGCAAACAGACGTTTCCGTTGGTGATGCGATCGGAGCTCTTTATGGTAATGAATATTCCACGGCCGTTTCCAAGGATGGGGCAGTGGTCGTTTTGCAGAAAGGTAACAATATCTACAGGACCTATCCGAGTTCCTCTTCCGATGCTGTCCCATCTGCATCGCTCACCATTTCTGACCGGAAACAGCCTGTTCTGAAGATTGGTTTCGTCGGGAATGAAAATGGAAAATGATTATCTTCTTGAAATAAAAGAAAAGGTGGCGGGATTCGTTCCTCGTCTGGTTGATCTTGAAATGGATCTACCGCAAATGGTTTTTAGGGGGGCTGGCTGGCGCTTCAGGTTCTTTGAGAGGCCAGTTCTGTTGGATGATGACGTTATGTCAAATTTAATTGAAAGTTCATCAAGAACTTTTGGTTCAGGTATTTTTGTAAAATTCTCTCGATCGTCTGATTTGAATTCAGTTTTGGTGATTGATAATTCTTGCGTCGGGCGGGCATTTGATTCGGCCGCTGATGCTTATGAAGATAATTTGATGGACCTAGGATATCCTGTCATCTTTGGGGATCTGGAGGGGCGTTGGATCGGCTTTGAAAGTGTTTGCGAGGAGCTGGGTGTCCTTGCAGTTAGAGATTCGATCCAAGCACATGAGTTTATATCGAATCTTGGTGAGGGATTGATTTCGGTTCGTGATTTGCAGGCGTGGGCCGTGGATGGAGGCGACCTTGAGAAGGCCGCAAGAGCTTTCCTGGCAGCCTACAATGATTGAATTTTAATGGTTGATGGCGGTGTTATCTTCGGCGCCTTCGCACGGGTCAAGTCGCCCTTGACCGATCTGCTCAACAGCGTCGACGCCGCGCAAGTCTGACGGTCGCCTGCAGAAGATGCAGGGGCTTGCCGCCGAACGAGAAGTGGAATCTGGCAGATGTGTCTACGTTGCAACTCGGCCTGACGGTTCAAAGTTTACTCTGCGAAGCTTCTCTTCATCAGCCCAGCAGACAGGCGCAATGTGGACTACTGAAGTCAGGCATCCTCTGATTAGCAACAATAGAATCGTGGAGATCAAGTTCAAATGATGACTGGCGCGATCAGGAATGTTCTTCATTACTCCTATGGATACTCCATGGGAGTCCTATGGAGAAATATGAATATGGAGTTTGAGGGGGGCGGTATGAATTTTGAGCAGCAGACGGAAGAGTTCTTCTCGATGCTTAGGATGTTGATGGAGGAAGGGAAGCTGAAGCTTGCCTCGGATGGTGTCTTCGCCGATGGCGAAATCGATGCGCAATTGTGTGTTATGCGTCACGCTTGGCCTGCTACAAGAGATCAGGAAGATCTCGATGAGGATGGATTCTGGTTTCTTACGGATGCTCCGTTTGGATTGGTTTGGATCACGCCTGAGGGAGACGCCTGGACCTGATTTGAGCGTGGACTTCATCGGGTACAGCCCTTGAATCAACTCGCTTGGCGTGAACAAAAGCGGGGTAGTGTTTTGAAGCCAAAGTCCACTCTTGCGAGTGACTTTTCAGGATTCCGGATCGCGATGGCGCGGTGATCTAAGTGCCGGGTGGTGTATGTATCTACTGTCGAAGGATGATTGCTACCCACATGCGCTGTTGGGCGACCTCGCAAAGGAGGGGGCACAAACAGCAGTTGATGCCGAAGCGGGGGAATGAAGCAATCTACAACGAGGCAATCATCAAGTCGGGCTGCAGATCTATGGATGAAAGAATTAGAAAGCTCTGCGCTGAGATGTCTGCAATGGACGCTACGGCCGCATCAGAGTGGTTGATGAGTTACGCGCCATTGAAATCGGACAATTATCGGGATGCATTTGTTCTGATGAAGTGCCGCTCTTGGCCAAGGGCAGAGCAGAAGAAGCTGGCAAACTACTATTTGCAGGGTGTTCCTTTTGCGAGCTCATATCCCTACGAGGTGTTTCTTTCGTTTATGTCGGTGAGATCGTTCTTGAGTTGTCTTGATGCTTTCATTCCAGAGGCCGGTGCCTATCGTGACCTTCTTGCCTACCATATTGGTCCAGTTCTGGATCGGGCTGGAAAGAATGATTCGGATCGGGCGTTGATTGCGGAATTCATGGGTAAGATCAGCGGATAAGAGGATCATTGCGTCCGATTGCCCGATAGGCGGATGAGACCGCTCTGCCGCAGCACAAGATCTTTGATGATGGCGCCGCTATAAAGGTTCGACGATGAGCATTTCGCTCGAAGTCGAGGTCGGTTCCAGCCTCGAGGTCGTGCTACAAGCCTTGGATTCTATCCAGTTCGCATATTCCGATGATCTGGACAAGCTACAGCGGTATCTCCCAGCGTCCAACACGGGATTCGGTTTCCGTATCGTTGAACCGCCGGAGGCTGTCGTCGCGGAAGGGCAGGAGGCCGAGTGGCGTGTGGCGCTGATGGGTTCGTTCCATTTCCGCGCAGGCGGATTTGAATGCGCTTGGGAGGAAATTTGCCGTTTCATCAAGCGCTATGCTGCGGCATGTGAATCGCGGTTCGTGCTTTCCTTCCAGTTCGAGAGCATCTATGCCGCAAGATTTGGGCAGGATCTGATCTTTCCGGGTCCTGCTGCCTCGTAGTGCCGCTTCGCTCTTTCCATGTGATTCGCTACATCTTCATGATCAGGCACAGCCATCAGCACGCGGACTGCGGAGCCACCGGCGATGTCGATCGGTACGCTGCGTCGAACCACGGCCGCAGTCCATGGTTACAATCTGCCCATGATCAGCCCCCGCCTTCTGGTTTCCGCACTGCTGGCGCTGGCCCTTTCGGCCTGCACGGCTACCGCGCCCGTACAGCACAACCCGCTCGCCACCTGGGTGCCGTCACCGAACCAGAACGCGCGCACGCCGGTCATCATCGTCATCCACCACACCGAGCAGAAATCGGTGCAGCAGAGCCTGCATACGTTGCGCACGGCCAACAGCGGTGGGCCGGTCAGTGCGCACTACCTGATCGGCGCCGATGGCCATCGTTACCAGCTGGTGGCCGATGAGCGCCGCGCCTGGCACGCTGGGGCCGGGCGCTGGGGCACCATCACCGATCTCAACTCGGCTTCGATCGGCATCGAGCTCGACAACGATGGCCGCAGCCCGTTCAGTGCGGCGCAGATCGAATCGCTGATCGTGCTGCTGCGCGATCTCACCACGCGCCTGAACATTCCGCCGCGCCAGGTGATCGGCCATGCCGACCTGGCGCCGACGCGCAAGCAGGATCCGAGCCGGTTCTTCCCATGGCAGCAGCTGGCCGAGGCCGGATTCGGCGTCTGGCCGCGTGCGGCCGATGGTGCTGCGCCGGAAGGCTTCGATGCGTGGAATGCGCTGGCCCGCTTCGGCTATCCGCTGGACAACCGTGAGGCCACCGTTGCGGCCTTCCACCGCCGTTTCCGTGGTCGCGACGACCTGCCGAAGACGCTGGATGCCGAAGACGCCCGCATCCTGCACTCGCTGCTGCTGCAGACGCCGTGATCCGGCGCATGAACGCTTGACCCCGCGCTGGGTTGCCGCCCGGCGGCCGGCACTCCACCATGGCGGCATGATCGATTCCGCTACCTTCTTCAAGCGCAAGCACTGGACCCTGTTGGCAGCGGCGGTGCTCGCCGGTTGCGCCACCACTGCTCCCCGCACGGGCTCCGAAGCGCCCACGCCGCCCACGCCGCCGGCGGCCACCTACGCCAAGGTCGACTGGAAAGCCCTGCCCGCAGTCTCCGACGCTGATCTGCAGGCCGGCTTCGTGGCCTGGCGCAGCAGCTGCACCCGCCTGAAGAACGATGCGGTCTGGGCCAAACCCTGCGCCACTGCCGTCGCAGTATCAGACAAGGACCCGGCCGCGATCCGCCAGTTCCTGCAGCGCGACCTCGATGCCTACGCGCTGCGTGCCGGTGGCCACCAGGCCGACGGGCTGATTACCGGCTACTACGAGCCGATCTACCCCGGCAGCCTCACCCGCACCGACAAAGCGACGGTGCCGGTGTACGGCACGCCGGATGATCTGGTGGTGGTGCAACTGGACAGCCTCTACCCGGAACTGAAGGGCAAGCGCCTGCGCGGTCGCGTCGAAGGCAAGGTGCTCAAGCCCTATGACGACGCCGGCACCATCGCGGCCAAGGGCGCCAAGGCGCCGGTGCTGGCCTGGCTGACCGACCCGATGGACCTGCAGCTGCTGCAGATCCAGGGGTCTGGCCGCGTGCGCCTGGGCGACGGCACGCAGATTCGGCTGGCCTACGCAGAGCAGAACGGACACCCCTACCGCGCCATCGGCCGCTGGCTGGTGGACCAGGGCCAGCTGAAGAAGGAAGACGTCACCATGGACGCGATCCGCAGCTGGGCCCGGGCCAATCCTGCGAGGGTGCCCGAGCTGCTGCGCAGCAATCCCAGCTACGTGTTCTTCGTGCGCAACCCGGACAGCCCGGAGGGCCCGCGCGGTTCACTGAACGTCCCGCTCACCGCCGGCTACAGCGTTGCCGTGGACCGCACCGTGGTGCCGCTGGGCAGCCTGCTGTGGCTGTCCACCACGCGCCCGGACGGCAGTCCGGTGGTGCGCCCGGTGGCCGCGCAGGACACCGGCGGCGCCATCGCCGGCGAAGTGCGCGCGGACCTGTACTGGGGCAGCGGCGATGCCGCCGGCAAGCTGGCTGGCGACATGAAGCAGAAGGGCAACATCTGGATGCTGTGGCCGAAGGGCGTGCCCCTGCCCAACTGAACCGGCAAGGGTCGGATCCCTTCCAAAGGAAAGGGCTCTGACCCCGGATGCCTGATAATGGCTCCATTCCGTACTTTCCGGCCGCGCCTGCGGCCAGGGCTCCTGCAATGACCTACGCAAAGCACACCGCAAAATCCGGCGCGAAATCTGCCGCAAAGAAGTACTACAAGCACTGGGCCGAATCGGGCCTGGGCAAGGGCAACGTGCTGATGGAAGCGCGTGGCGAGAAGATCGTGCGGCAGGTGGAAATCTACGGGACCAAGATGGTCTGGGCCGACGAGCATGCCCACAGCGACGACCGCTTCCTGCTGGCCGACCAGCCAGTGTCGTTCCTGGATTTCGACGAGGACGACGAAATTTCCGCGCGTGAATTCGAAGCCGCCTGGAAGAAGGCACGCGAAGCCACCGGCTACCCGGTGTAATCCCCCCGGCAGCCGCCCTTGTAACGCCGAGCCTTGCTCGACGCTGCAAAAATCGGGCGCGTGAAATGTTATATGATTACATTTCACCGTAACCGCCCCTTCCCATGAAGACTCCCACCCTGGTGGCCGCCCTCGCGGCCGCACCGTTCGCCCCTGAAGCCTTCGCACAGTCGGCCGACGCCGCGCTCACTCTCGGCAAGGTGCAGGTGCACCAGCACGGCGAAGGCCAGCTCAGTGCGCATCAGGTACTGACCTCGGTGGACGTCCTGGGTGCAGACCAGATCGAAAACCGCAACGTCTCGCACAGCTGGGAACTGCTCGGGCAGATGCCCGGCATCCAGCTCACCGAAACCCGGCAGGGCGCCGAATCGGGCAAGGTCAGCTTCCGCGCCTTCAACGGTGAGGGCTACCTCAATGCCATCAAGACGCTGATCGATGGCATCCCCAGCAACGTCAACAGCGGCAACCAGCGCTTCATCGACATGCTGTTCCCGCTGGACATCAGCTACATCGAAGTGGTGCGTGGTACCAACGACCCGCGCTATGGCCTGCACAACATCGGCGGCAACGTGAACTTCGGTACGCGCCAGGGTGGCAGCTACACCGATGCGCGCCTGGCCTACGGCAGCTACAACACTCGTGATGCGCAGCTGGCAGTTGGCCGTGAAGCCAATGGCTTCGCGCAGAACTATTTCGTTGGCACCCAGGCCAGCGACGGCTACCGCGACCACGACACCTCGAAGAAATATTCGCTGGGCGGCAAGTGGTTCTACGGCTCGCTGGACGACGGCCTGCGCGTGGGCCTGACCGCCCGTGCGTACCACCACGAAGCCGACGAACCCGGCTTCATGACCGCCGACGAGCTGCGCACGCACCGCCGTGGCAGCGACCTGCGCAACGGCAACGATGGTGATGACCGCGACATGCGCCAGCTTGCCGCGCACCTGGACATGAAACTGTCCGACGCACTCACCCTTGGCACGCGGCTGTACTACAACCGCTACGAAGACGATCGCCGCGTGACCTTCAGCAACCTGCCCACCGGCAACCTGCCGCGCCAGCGCCGCGTGTGGGACGAGCGGCAGCATGGCCTGCTCAGCACGCTCACCTGGCAGGCCAGCCCCACGCTCACCGTCGAAGGTGGCCTGAACTACGAGCAGCAGGACAACGGCTACCTCCGCGAGCGCTACGCCTACGCCGAACCCACTGATTTCAGCCAGCCCCCAGCGCGGGTGCAGAACAATGATCGCCACAGCTTCGACAACTGGGGCGCCTACGTGCAGGCCGTCTACCAGCCCGTCGAGGCCTGGAAGATCGTGCCGGCCTATCGTATCGATCGCTTCAGTGGCAGCACGCACCTGATGAACGGCGTCAGCGGCCGCCTGCAGGACTACGGCAGCATCGGCCAGCCCAAGCTGAGCGTCATCCACAGCCTGGGCCAGACCACCCATGTCTACGCGAACTGGGGTCGCACCTTCCAGGTACTGACCGGCTCCACCGCACCGGCCTACCTCACCCCAGGGCAGGCACCGATGCAGCCGTCCACCAACACCGGCATGGAGCTGGGCCTGAAATTCCAGCCGCTTGCCGGCAGCCAGGCACGCCTGGCGGTGTGGCAGCAGGACGCGGAAAACGAGGTGTCCAACATGCCGGCCACCGGCACCACGGTCACCCTGGGCAAGACCCGCCGGCGCGGCGTGGATGCGCAGTTGAGCCTGCAGCTGGGCGACGACTGGACGGTATGGGCGTCGCACGCCTACCAGGAAGCGAAGATCACCCGCGACGACCGCGATGCCAGCATTTCCCTGCAGGGCCGGGAAGTGGCCGCCACCCCGCGCCACATCAGCAACCTGGGCGTGGACTACCGCGCCACGGATGCGCTGCGGCTGGGCCTGCAGGCGCGTGCACAGGGCGATTACTACCTGGAAGAGCGCAACGTGGCCGGCAAGTTCGGAGGCTTCGCCGTGCTCGACCTCAGCGCGGCCTACCAACTCACCCCGCGTTTCAGCGTGGACCTGCAGCTGAAGAACGTTACCGGCCGCGAGTACGCCTACGCCTGGTACGACAGCTTCTTCTGGGACACCGCCCGCCCGATGTTCTCGCCGGCGCCGGGCCGCAGCGTATTCGTCGGCCTCAACATGAAGCTGTAACCGGCCACGCATGTGGTCATGGTCGAGCTTGCTCGACCTGCGGCAGGGGGTCAGAGCCCTTTCCAGGCGGAAAGGGATCCGACCCCGAACCCCGCGTTTTGCACTACATTGGTGCAATGTCCGACCCCGCACCGCCGCCGACCCTCGATGCCCTGGGCACGCCGCTGGCCTGGGCCGGGGCCGATGGCTGCATTGCCGGCTGCAATCCGGCCTTCGCCCGCTGGCTGGGCGTCAGCGTCCGGCGCCTGCTGGGTCGGCCATTGGCCGCCTTGGAAGTGCAGGGCGAGGCGTTGGCCCATTTCCTGGCCCGCGACGAGCGCGACAGCCTGCGCCTGAACCGGCTGGCGCTGGCGGTGCCCGGCGAGGCGCCGCGCTTCGCCGAGGGTTGGATGAGCCGCCGCGACGATGGCGGCTGGTTGCTGGAGGCGCATCCGGTCGACGAATTCCCCGGGCTGGACCCGACCCAGGCCCTGCCCAGCGCGCTCAGCGCGGCGCTGAAGGGCTTGGCCCACGAGCTGCGCAACCCGCTGGCCGGGTTGAAGGGTGCGGCCCAGCTGCTGGCCCGCCGCGCGGCCCAGCGCGATGCCAGCGAACGTGAGCTGATCGAACTGATCGGCTCGGAGATCGAGCGCCTCAACGGCCTGCTCGACCAGCTGCTGTCGCCGGCCCCGGCCGCGCCGCATGCCGAACTGAACATCCATGCCGCGCTGGAACGCGTGCTGCGCCTGGCCGAGAGCGAAGCCGGCTGGGCGGTGCGCCTGCAGCGTGACTACGACCCCAGCATCCCCGAATTCCATGGTGACGCCGACCGCCTCACCCAGGCGGTCTGGAACCTGGTGCGCAACGCGATCCAGGCCGGCGCCGGCAACATCACCCTGCGTACCCGCGTGGAGCATGGCGTGCGCATTGCCGAGCAGCTGCACACGCTGGCGTTGCGCCTGGAAATCGCCGACGACGGCCGTGGCGTTCCCGAGGAACTGGCTGAACACCTGTTCCTGCCCTTGGTCAGTGGCCGCGCCGAAGGCACTGGCCTGGGCCTGGCGCTGGCCCAGCAGGTGGCGCGCGAGCATCGCGGCACGCTGACCTACCGCTCGCGCCCGGGCCATACCGTGTTCACCCTGCTGTTGCCGATCGGCAACGGCGCCGCCCCGGCCGAGGAGGCCCCGCGCGATGTCTGAGTCTTCTTCGTCCCCGCAGCGCATCTGGGTGGTCGATGACGATCGGGCCGTGCGCTTCGTGCTGTGCACCGCGCTACGCGAGGCGGGCTACCAGGTCCTCGATTTCGACAGCGCCGCACCCGCCCTGCAGGCGTTGAGCGAAGGCCCGCCACCGGCGCTGCTGTTCACCGATGTGCGCATGCCCGGCGACGATGGCCTTGTGCTGCTGGACAAGCTCAAGGCCGCGCTGCCGCAGCTGCCGGTGGTGGTGATGTCGGCCTATACCGATGTAGCCAGCACGGCCGGCGCGTTCCGCGGTGGTGCGCATGAATTCCTGTCCAAGCCGTTCGATCTGGACGATGCGGTGGCACTGGCGCAACGGGTGCTGCCGGCCGTCGCACCGGCATTGGCGGCGGCCACACCTGCGGCCGAAGCGCATAGCGACCAACCGCCGCAACTGGTGGGCGATACCCCGCCGATGCGCGCGCTGTTCCGCGCCATTGGTCGCCTGGCGCAGGCACCGCTGGCGGTGCTGATCACCGGCGAGACCGGCACCGGCAAGGAGCTGGTGGCCAATGCGCTGCATCGCGAATCACCGCGCGCGCAGGGGCCCTTCGTCGCGCTCAATACCGCTGCAATCCCGTCCGAGCTGCTGGAAAGCGAGTTGTTCGGCCACGAGGCCGGCGCCTTCACCGGCGCGCAGCGCCGCCATATCGGCCGCTTCGAGCAGGCCGATGGCGGCATACTGTTCCTGGATGAGATCGGCGACATGCCGCTGCCGTTGCAGACCCGGTTGCTGCGCGTGCTGGCGCAGGGCGAGTTCTTCCGCGTCGGTGGCCGCGAACTGATCCGCGTCGACGTGCGCGTGGTGGCCGCCACCCACCAGGATCTGGAGGGACTGGTCGCGCAGGGGAAGTTCCGCGCAGATCTGCTGCACCGCCTGGACGTGGTGCGCCTGCAGCTGCCGCCACTGCGCGAGCGCCGCGAGGACATCGCGCAATTGGCCAGCACCTTCCTGGCTGCCGCCGCACGCAAGCTGGATACGCCGCCGAAGCGCCTGACCGCCGCGGCCCTGCAGGCGCTGCGCGAGCACGACTGGCCGGGCAATGTGCGCGAGCTGGAGAACGTGTGCTGGCGGATGGCCGCGCTGGCCGCCGCCGACACCATCGGCGTGGCCGATGTCGATACCGCGCTGAACCGCGCGCGCGGGCGCCGCAGCAGTACCAGCGCAGCCGATCCGGGGCAGTGGGAAGCGCTGCTGGCCGAATGGGCGCGCCGTCAGCTGGCCGAAGGCGTGGAAGGGCTGCACGCGCAGGTGCGCGAGCGGGTCGACCATGCCCTGCTGGAGGCCGCGCTGCAGATCACCCACGGCCGCCGCGCCGAAGCCGCTGCCCGTCTCGGCCTCGGCCGCAATACCCTTACCCGCAAGCTGGGCGCCGGGCGCCGTCGCGGGGGCCATTGAACGGTCCCTGCACGCGATCCTCGCACCGGCTTGCCGAACCGTTGATCGTTCATGGACGATGCCGTCCGTAGTGTCACCTGCAAGGAGTCTTCGATGCGTCTGTCCTTTGCCATCCTGCCGTTGTCCGCCGCCGTGCTGCTGTCTGCCTGTGGCAGTGCGCCGAAGAACGCCGAACCCACGCCGCCACCGCCGACCGTGGTCAGTGCTGCGAAGCAGGGCGAGGCCAATCTCGCGCCGGCCTCGGCCAGCATCGTCAGTGGCCGCATCGCGCTAATGGTGGAGCCCGGTGGCATCCACATCACCGGCCTGGTCGGTGGCCTGCAGCCGATGCAGCAGGCCGGCTTCCACATCCATGAGCGCGGCGACTGCAGTGCGGTGGATGCCAGCAGTGCCGGCAATCACTTCAATCCCGGTGGCGCTGCGCATGGCCGCGCCGGCACCGGCAAGCACCACCTGGGCGACATGGACAATCTGCGTGCCGATGCCCAGGGCCGCGCCAACGTCGATATCCACGTCAAGGGGGTTACCCTTGGCGGAGGCGCCGCCACCGATATCGCCGGACGCGCACTGGTCGTGCATGCCAACGCCGACGACTATCGCAGCCAGCCCGCCGGCAATGCCGGCGTCCGCATCGCCTGTGGCGTGATCCGGGTCGTCCGCTGATCACTGCAGGCATCATCGAGGGAGAGATTCCAATGCGTCTGATCCACACTTCGCTGTTTGCGGCCATCGCCGCGCTGGGCCTGGCGGCCTGCAACCAGCAGCCCGCCGCGCCGCAGACTGAAACCCCGCCGGCCGCGCCGGCTGACGGCGCCACCACCGAACCGGCTGCAGCGCCGGCACCGGCGGCTGCACCGACGGGCGATGCTTCGGCAACGGCCGAACTGGCACCGACCCAGGGCAACGAGACCAAGGGCAGCGTCACCTTCAAGGTGGTTGATGGCAAGGTCCACGTGACCGGCCAGATCACCGGCCTGAAGCCGGGCAGCGAACATGGCTTCCACATCCACGAGAAGGGCGACTGCAGCGCGCCGGACGGCATGAGCGCCGGCGGCCACTTCAACCCGGGCAAGCAGGATCACGGCAACGTCGCCACCGATCCGCACCACGGCGGCGACATGCCCAACATCAAGGCCGACGACAAGGGCGTGGCCACCATCGACGGCCCGGTGTCGAGCAACGTCAACATCGGCAAGGGTGATGACTTCGACATCATCGGCCGCGGCCTGATCGTCCACGCCGACGCGGACGACTACAAGACCCAGCCGACCGGCAACGCCGGCGCGCGCCTGGCCTGTGCGGTGATCCAGAAGGCCCCGTAAGAAACAAAGAACGCCGGCACAAGCCGGCGTTTTTCCTGATGGGTAGTGCCGGCCGCTGGCCGGCAATCACAGATCCGGAGGGTGCCGGCCAGCGGCCGGCACTACCCACATATCACCCGGATCAGCGCGCCAGCAGTTCGCGCGCGTCCTGCCCGGCCTCGCAGTGCACGAACAGTACCGGCACGCCATGTGCTTCCAGCACCGCGGCCATCTGTCGCTGGCGCATCAGGAACTGCTCGTAGATGCCCTTCAGGCGATCGCAGTCGTTCTTGCTGTGGCTGTAGTGCGCGCACCAACCGGCCGGGTCGAACAGCGCCATGCGTGCTTCGCCATGCGTATAGCGCAGCAGCGGCTCGGGCGCGGCATTGAGCCACTCGTCCTCGCCCGGCGCCATGATCGCGGTCTCGATCAGCGGCCACAGTGCGGCCAGGCCCTGGTTGTCGTACTGCATCGACATCATCGCGGCCAGGTCGTTCACGGTGAAATAGCGCGCGTGCTCGATGCGGGCACCGAAGGTGTTCTGCGCCATCAGCGCGGTGTCGGCGTGCGCCATGCCGTTGGCCAGCAAGGTTTCTTCCAGCGCATCGGCGACCGCGCTGGTGGTGGCCACGTCGCTGCCGGTCAGCAGGAACGGCACCACGCGCAGGCCACCGCCCACCAGCGTGGCATCGGCCTGGAACGGCAGTGGCACGTCACCTTCGGCATCGGTACCGAAAGCCAGCAGGCGCGGGCCCTGGTTGCGGCCCGGGGCACGCATCTGCAGTTCTTCCAGGCGGCGATGGATCGGCCAGCCCGGACGCAGCACTTCGGCCGGGTCGAAATGCGCGGCGGCGAACACCAGGTCCAGCTCGGCCACCTGTGGCACCAGCTTGGCCAGGTCACGGCCGACGCGTTCGGCCAGTTCACCGGCCTGTTCAGCGCTGAGCACCGCCTGGCGGGGGATTTCGCCGCCGGCCAGTTCCAGGGCCAGCACGCCAAGGGCATTCATCGCGGGGTCGGGTTTGCTCATGGTTCCACGGTTGGCCCATCACAGGGCGGCAGCTACACTTGGCTCCATTATGCCTGCTCTGTCGTGCAGGCCATGTTGCAGACACCCTCATCCATGCCAGGTATCTCCATGCCCAACGCTCGTCCCGTCGCCATCCTCGGTGGCGTCCGCATTCCGTTCTGCCGCCAGAACACCGCGTATTCGGATGTCGGCAACCTCGGCATGTCGGTCCGTACGCTGGGTGCGCTGGTCGAACGGTTCGGCCTGCATGGCCAGCAGCTGGGTGAAGTGGCGATGGGCGCGGTGATCAAGCATTCCAGCGACTGGAACCTGGGCCGCGAAGCCACGCTGTCGTCCGGCCTGTCGCCGCTGACCCCGGGCATCACCCTGCAGCGTGCCTGCGGTACCTCGCTGGACAGCATCATCACCGTGGCCAACAAGATCGCGCTGGGCCAGATCGAATCGGGCATCGGCGGTGGTTCGGACACCACCTCCGACGTGCCGATCGTCTACGGAAAGAAACTGCGTGCACGCCTGCTGGCGGCCAACCGCGCCAAGAGCACCGGCGACAAGATCCGTGCGCTCACCGCCGGTTTCAAGTTCTCCGAGCTCAAGCCCGAGTTCCCGGGCGTGGCCGAGCCGCGCACCGGCAAGAGCATGGGCGACCACTGCGAGGACATGGCGAAGGAGTGGAACATCTCGCGCGACTCGCAGGATGAGTGGGCGGTGTCGTCGCACAAGAAGCTGGCCGCCGCCTACGAGCGTGGCTTCTTCAACGACCTGATCGCACCGTTCCGTGGCGTCGAGCGCGACAACATCCTGCGCCCGGACACCTCGCTGGAAAAGCTGGCCACGCTGAAGCCGGCGTTCGACAAGGTTTCCGGGCGTGGCACGCTCACCGCCGCCAACTCCACCCCGCTGACCGACGGTGCCGCTGCAGTGCTGCTGGCCAGCGAAGAGTGGGCACGCGCGCATGGCCATGAACCCCAGGCTTACCTGCGTGACGCGCACGTCGCCGCGGTGGACTTCGTGCACGGCGAAGGCCTGCTGATGGCACCGACCATCGCGGTGCCGGAGATGCTCAAGCGCAACGGCCTGACCCTGCAGGACTTCGACATCTACGAGATCCACGAAGCCTTTGCCGCACAGGTGTTGTGCACCCTGCGTGCGTGGGAGAGCGAGGACTACTGCCGCAACCGCCTGGGCCTGGACGCGCCGCTGGGCCGCATCGACCCGGACAAGATCAACCTGCTGGGCTCGTCGCTGGCCACCGGCCACCCGTTCGCCGCTACCGGCGCACGCGTGATCGCCACGGCAGCCAAGCAGCTGGCCGAACGCGGCGGTGGCCGCGCACTGGTGTCGATCTGCACCGCTGGCGGCATGGGCGTGGTGGCGATCGTCGAACGCTGATCGCATCCATCGGTGGGTGCCGACCGTTGGTCGGCACGATCCGGCCGGCACTCCTGGAACTGAAAACGCCGCCCATCGGGCGGCGTTTTTTTTGTTCGGATTGTTGCTCTGGTGGGTGCCAAATTCACCGGTGGATGCCGGCCAGCGGCCGGCACTACCCATCAGGGCAACCGCGGGTTGCCGAATTCGTCGCGCTCTTCGTTGGCGTCATACACCGGCGGCTGTGCAACGATGGGCTGCTCCTCCACCGTGGCGCGCAGCGGCGTCTCGGTGCCACGCACCAGTTCCACGCTGTCCTCGCCGCGCTGCAGGCGCAGCGCATTGGCCAGGCACTGCGCGGCCAGCGCGTGTTCGCCACGCTGGGCGAACACTTCACCCAGCGCTTCCCACGCCGGTGCACCGGCGCCCGCGGCGATGGCCTCGTGCAGGAACGCATCGGCGGCATCCCATTGCTGCTGGCCCAGGGCCACGCGGCCCTGCGCCAGGCGCAGCGCGGCCGAGCCGTCATGCACGTTGCGCCAGCGCGCCAGATTGGCCTGGCGGGTGGCCAGGCGCTCGGCGGGCAGGCGGCCATACAGCGCCACCAGATCGTCATTCCAACGCTGGTCCAGTGCCTGTTCCAGCGCCAGCAGCGCCGGCTCATCCCAGTCCAGCGCCACCGCACGGCTGGCATAGGCGCCCACCACGTCCGGGGTGGGGCGCAGCGCCTTCGGGGTGGCCTCCCACTGTGCGGCCAGCGCGTTGACGTCGGCCGCTTCCAGTAGCGCCTGTGCGGCCAGGCGTGCCTCCAGTTCGCTGTTCGCGTCGGCCGGCAGCACCTTGCTCTGGCGCAGCGCACCCAGCTGGCCATACGCTTCGTGCGCGCGGCCGGCCTGTGCCAGCGCTTCGGTACGCAGCCACAGGCCGCGCGGCGGCAGCGGCTGGATCGCCGCTACGTCCAGCGCATTGATCGCATCGACCGGCAGATCGCGCGCCAGCAGCTGTTCGGCGCGCAGCAGCGCCTGCAGGGTGGCGTCGCTTTCACCCAGGCGCTGCAGCAGCGCCTCTCCGGCGGGGCCGTCGGCCCGTGCCTGCGCGCTGCGCACGGCGGTGGCCAGTGCCACCGCGCTCACTTCCGGGTCCTTGGCGGCGCCGTCCAGCAGCTTCTCCGCACGCTGCCACTGGCCATGCTCGTAGGCCTGCAGGCCGTCGATCAGGCGCACCCGGCCCTGCTTGCGGCGGTAGCGGCCCCAGGCACGGAACGGTGCAGCGATCAGGCTCCACAGCAGCCACAGCACCAGCACCGTGATCACCGCCAGCAGCGCTACCTTCGGCAGGTTGCTGTGATAGTCGTAGCCGCCGTAGCGCAGGGTCACTTCGCCGAAGCGGTTCAGGTCATCGGCGCCGAGCCATTGCGCGGCGACCACGCCGATGGCCACGGCCAGCAACAGCACGACCAGGGATTGCAGGGGTTTCATGCGGGCTTACCTCCGGTCGGTCTGGGTGCGCAGTTGTTGCAGGGTGCTGCCAAGGACAGCGTCGTTGGCCTGCAGCGGCAGTTCGCGCAAGGCCTTCAGTTCAGCACGTTGCGCGCGCAGGGCCGGTGAATCCGGCCAGCGCCGCTGTGCCCACTGCTCCACGCGGTCCAGAGCGGTGTTGCGGCCCGCGCGGTCGCCGCGCTCGATCGCGGCGCGCGCCAACGTCAATTCCAGCTGCAGTGCATCGTCGGCGTTGCGCTTTTCGGCGGCCGTCAGCGGGCCGTTCTGGCGGCTCGGGGTGATGTCCACGAACGGTGCCAGCGTGGCCTGCCACCAGGGCTTGGCGGTGCTGCTGCCGGTCGTGCCGGTGATCTGCGAGGGCAGGCCCTGCAGCGCCCGGGCCACAGCATCCAGGCGCTGCAGCGACTGCACGCGCGGGCCGCTGCCCAGCGCATCCAGTGCCTCGCGCTCCTGCACCAGCGCCTGGCGCAGGTTCAGGCCGTCGGCGTCGGGCAGATCGGCCAGCGCGGTGGCGGCCTGTGCATACAGGCGGCGTGCGCCGTCCACGTCATCGGCGTAGTTCAGGCGCTGCGCAGCCTGGGTCAGCAGCAGCTCGGCCTCATCGCGCTGCACCGCCTGGCGGCCCTGGTTGGCACTGTCGGCCAGCTTGGCCACGTTCTCTTCCAGCAGCGCGCTGCGCTGTGAGAGTCCCAGCATCTCGTCGCGCAGCACGCGGTTGGTGGTCGCCGCATCCTGCAGGCGCTGGCTGGTCGCGCGCTGGTCACGGCGCAGCGCATCCAGCGTGGCCTCCAGGCCCTTCAGCTGTACCGCCGTGGTCTGTGCCTGCGCTTCCTGTTCGCGCTGTTGCTGCTGCCAGACGTACCAGCCGGCATAGCCGCCCGCGCCGAGCACGACCACGGCGGCCAGCGGCAGCAGCCAGCGCACGGGTCGATGGGGTGGGGATGGCGGAGTATCGTTCATCGGGCTTCCTTGTCGGCAACGTCGCCGGTCGGGGGCCGGCAGGCCGCGTTGTGCACAGCATCACCGTTGCCGACGACAGCGGCAAGCGTGACCCACGTCCCTGTTCAGGTCGCTGCCGGGACGGTGAGCGTGGCGTGTGCGGCCGCCACCAGCTGCGCAGGGGTGGGGCCGGCGCTGCGTGTGATGCGCTGCAGGCCGAGCGCCTGCGCCTGTTCGCCGAGGCGGTCACTGGCAACCACCACGCGGGCAGACGCCCGCAGGCGCTGCTGCCCGGCCGGCGGAAGCTGTTGCCAGAAATGCTGCAGCGCTTCGCCACTGCTCACGGCCAGTACCCACGGCTGTGCTGAATGCGCCAATCGCGCCAGCGTTCGCGGGGGCAGTCGCAGCAGGCGACGCTTGTAGACGTCGGCACGTTCGATCGTGGCGCCCGCCGCCTGCAGCTGCGCGGCAATCAGGCCACGCCCGCCGGGCGCGGTCACCAGTCCGACGCGCAGGCCCTGTACGTCGGCCAGCACCGGCAGCGCCAGCAGGCCTTCACTGTCCATCCGCTGCGGCGCGTGCACCTCGGTGATGCCATGTGCCTGCAATGCGCGCGCAGTGCCTTCGCCCACGGTCAGCCACGGGCTGCGCTGCACGCCGGCCAGCGGCAGCAGGGACGCGGCTGCGGCAACGGCGGCCGGGCTGGTGAACACCACCCGGTCGCAGTTCAGCGTGCGTTGCAGCTGGCGCACCACAGCCGTGCCATGCAGGCGCTGCAGGCGCCAGGGCGCCAGGGCCAGGACATTCCCGCCCAGCCCGGCAACGGCGCGGCGCAGCGCCACGTTCTGGCCCCGCGGGCGCAGCGAGATCAGGGTCCAGCGTGGGCCGGAACGGCTGGCGCCAGTGGGTATCGTATGGTCGACCATTGCCTGCATTATGCGGGCCCTTCGTTGTCGTGGTCGCTGCTCCGATGTCCGTTGATGCCCTGACTTCCTCGTTGGCCGCCCTGCAGGACGTGCTGGACTGCATGCCGGCGGTGCGCGCCATGCAGATCCAGCTCGACGGCTATGCCGATGGCGTGCTGCGCATCACCGCGCCGCTGGCGGCCAACGTCAATGACAAGGGCAACGCCTTCGGCGGCAGCCTGGCCTCGGTGCTGACCCTGTCCGGCTGGGCGCTGGTCAGCCTGCGCCTGCGCCTGGCCGGCCACGATGCCGAGGTCTATGTGGCCGACAGCAACCTGCGCTATCTGGCGCCGGTCTATGAGGACCTGCACGCCCACGCCGAAGCGGCCGAAGCCACCGGCTGGGACGCCTTCCTGAATACCTTCCGGCAGCGCCGCAAGGCCCGCATCAGCATCATCGCCACCCAGCCCGGTGCCGATGGCAAGCCCGCCGCCGAATTCAGCGGTCGCTTTGTTGCCTTCGCCAAAGGGTAGGATGGCAGGCTGACGTCCTGGGGAAACCACCGATGCGCCGCCTCATCCAGTTCCTGATGTATTCCCTGCTGCTGGCCAGTGCCGTGGCCTCGGCCGACGACCTCAGCCGCAAGCAGCGCAAGCTGCTGGAAGAGACCCAGATCGCCTACGGGGCGACCATCCGCTGGGGCAGCATGGACGATGCCATCGGCTACCTCGACCCCAAGCTGCGCAAGGAAAAGCCGCCGACCGAGTTCGAGCTCAACCGTTACGCGCAGCTGCGCGTGTCGTCCTATCGCGAGCGCAGCAGCGCCTCGCTGGACGGTGGCCTGGTCGAGCGCCGGGTCGAAATCGGGGTGATAAACCAGAACACCCAGGCCGAGCGCACCGTGGTCGTGGTCGAGCGCTGGCGCTGGGACCCGGAGGCCAAGCGCTGGTGGCAGACCGCCGGCCTGCCGGACCTGTGGAAGGGGCAGTGACGGGCCGCGTCCGGCTTGTGCGACAATCGGCGCCCGCTTAATCGACCCGTGACCTGAGTGAATTACGAAGAGTTGCTGGCCTTTGCAGGCCGAAACCCGATGCTGTCCGCGGCCCTGGTCGGCCTGACCGTGGCCATCATCGTCACCGAGATCCGCCGCCTGTTCCGGGGCTTCAAGGGCATCAAGCCCGCCGAACTGACCCAGCTGATCAACGCGGGCGGCACGGTGGTGGTCGACCTGTCGGCCAGCGGTGACTTCGAGAAGGGCCACATTGCCGGCAGCCGCAATGCCCAGGCCAGTGCCTTCGGCCCGGAAAACAAGCTGGTGGCCAACGCCAAGCAGTCGCCGGTGGTGCTGGTGTGCCGCAGCGGCAACGCCTCGGAAACCGCCGCCAAGGCGCTGAAGAAGGCCGGCTTCGAAAAGGTCTACGTGCTCGACGGCGGCATTCCCGCCTGGCAGCAGGCCGAACTGCCGCTGGTCAAGGGCCGCAACTGATTGTCGCAGGTGGCGGATCCGGCCTTGTCTGGGCCGGGTCCCGCCCCCATCGCAGTAGTTAGACCATCGTTTTCATTGCATTCACCTGGAGTTACTGGAAATGTCCGAAGAGATCACCAACGGCGCCGCTGCGCCGGTCGATGCCGCTACCGGCCCCGCTTTCACCGTCGAGAAGATCTACGTCAAGGACGTCTCCTTCGAGTCGCCGAACGCGCCGACCATCTTCAATGACCAGGTGCAGCCGGAGCTGCAGCTGAACCTGAACCAGCAGGTGCAGCGCCTGGGTGAGAACGCCTTCGAAGTCGTGCTGGCCGTGACCCTGACCTGCCAGGCCGGTGAGCGCACCGCCTACGTGGCCGAAGTGAAGCAGGCCGGCGTGTTCGGCCTGGTCGGCCTGGACCCGCAGTCGATCGACGTGCTGCTCGGCACCCAGTGCCCGAACATCCTGTTCCCGTACGTGCGCCAGCTGATCAGCGACCTGATCCAGGCCGGCGGCTTCCCGCCGTTCTTCCTGCAGCCGATCAACTTCGAAGGCCTGTACGCAGAAACCCTGCGCCAGCGCCAGGAGCAGGGCGACGCACCGTCGCTGGCTGACTCCGAGCCGGCCGGCAACGCCTGATTCCTGCCGCGACGTCACGGATGAGCACTCCCGCTGACAAGATCGCCGTGCTCGGCGCCGGTTCCTGGGGAACCGCCCTGGCCAGCCTGCTCGCACGGCACGGTCACCCGACCGTGCTGTGGGGGCGCGACGCGGCCGTGGTCGACGCCATCGACCAGCGCCACGAGAACCCGCGCTACCTGCCGGGCATCCCGCTGCCGGACAGCCTGCGTGCCACCACCGATCTGGCGTCGGCGGTGCAGGGCGCGGCCTGGATCCTGGTGGTGACGCCGTCGCACGCGTTCGGCGAGACCGTGCGTGCGCTGGCGCCGCTGCGACCGGCCGGTGCCGGCGTGGCCTGGGCCACCAAGGGCTTCGAACCCGGTTCGGGCCGTTTCCTGCATGAAGTGGCGCGCGAAGTGCTGGGTGAGGATGTGCCGCTGGCCGTCGTCACCGGGCCGTCGTTCGCCAAGGAAGTCACCCAGGGCTTGCCGACCGCGATCACCGTGCACGGCGACGTGCCCGAGTTCGCGCAGACGGTGGCCGAGGCGATGCATGGCCCGGCGTTCCGCGCCTACACCGGCGACGACATGGTCGGTGCCGAGCTGGGCGGCGCGATGAAGAACGTGCTGGCCGTGGCCACCGGCGTGGCCGATGGCATGCAGCTGGGCCTCAACGCCCGTGCCGGCCTGATCACCCGTGGTCTGAACGAGATGCTGCGCCTGGCCGCTGCGATCGGCGCCAAGCCGGAAACGCTGATGGGCCTGGCCGGCCTGGGCGATCTGGTGCTGACCTGCACCGGCGACCTGTCGCGCAACCGCCGCCTGGGCCTGGCCCTGGGCCGCGGCCAGACGCTGCAGGATGCAGTGCGCGAGATCGGCCAGGTGGTCGAGTCGGTGCAGACCGCCGACGAAGTGATGCGACAGGCGCGCCGTCATGGCATCGACCTGCCGATCTCCGACGGTGTGCGTGCCGTGCTGCATGGCGAGCAGACCCCGGAAGAAGGCTTGCGCGCACTGCTGGCGCGGGAACAGAAACCGGAATATCCGGACACGCTGTTCAAGTGAATCGAAAAACCCCGGCCACGCGCCGGGATTTTTTTATGTGCGTGCCCTATCCACGCATGGCGTGGATCTACTGCCGAACCCGCTTCTGGTAGCTGCCAACCTTGGTTGGCGCCCGGCGGCAGCAATCACCGCGCCCGCGGCGGCGCGCTGGTGTTGTCCATGTCCGAAAAGATCAACCACGGCCCATCGTCCACGCGCTTCAACGTGAGCGTGAACTTGCCGGTATCGCCCACGTTGTTGCCGTAGCTGTACGCACCGACGATGTAGCCCGTGTTGCCCTCCATCGAATACGCCAGCGCACGCAGCCGCAACGGGCTGCCGCCCTGGCCGGCACACGCGGCCTCGATCGCACTGCGGCCGCGCACCGGCGGCTGGTTGCTCTGCAGCACAAAGCCATCCTCGGCGAACAGCGCAGCCAGTGCCTTGGCATCACCCGTGCGTCACGCCTGCTCGTAGTCGCGCAGTACACGGTCCAGCGGTGCGGGCAGCGCGATATCGGGAAGCGGCTGTGCGGGCTCCGCGCCTTCTGCATCGTGGGCATTTGCCGGCGATGCCATCAGCAGGGCACTGCAGAAGATCATGGCGAGTGGTGTACGGCGCATGCGTCCGGCTCCAGGCGATGACGGGAAGCTGCGAACGCATCCTGGCGCGGTGCTGGTTAGAATCACGCGGCCGCCGATTTGGCGGACGCAGCGCAGATCAGACAAGGACACGGAATGAAGATGCGAATCACAGGGATGGCGATGATGGCCGCGCTGCTGGCAGCCTGCGGACAGGCACCGGAGAAGACTGGCGGGACTGCACCTGCTGCGGCGCCAGCGCCGACCACCGAAGCACCGGCCGCCGCGGCGACGGTGGTCGAGGAGGAACCGTCCGCCGAAGACGGCGTGGCCCCCTCGGTGTGGGACAACGAAGGCGAACCGGAAGACCCGGGCGCCGGCGGCGAACTGACCTGCGCGGACAACCCGCTGGCGACCCACTTCTTCACCCTGGTGGGCGGCAACACCGTGGACGACTGTGGCCGCAAGGATCCGAAGGTGCTGGCCGCGTTCAACGCCCTGATGAAGAACACGGCCGCAGCCGAATCCGCCGACAAGGAGATTCCATCGCTGCGCGAACGCCTGTTGAGCGGGCCCAGCGGTCCTGGCGAACTGGTAGTGCTGCAGGGCGAGCCGTGGTGGTTCTACACCGCCTGCCAGGCCCACGACTGCCCCGGCACCGCGTTGGCGATGCTGTACTCACCCACGCAGGCGAAGATGGTCGGCCGTCTTACTGCGCGCTGCCGTGTGTGGTGGCTGGGCGAGCCGACGGCGGAACAGCGTGTGCAGATCGAACAGCGCCAGCCACTGCAGGATGCCGCGCTGAAGGAAGACAGCGCGCTTTGCGGGTGATGTGGCGCGCGCCGCAGCGCCGGGCCGTGCCCGGCGTTGCAGTGAGCGTTGTTCCCCGTGTCACCCTTCCGGGCGCATGCGTGCGCTGACCTGTGCGGTCAGCGACAGACTGGCCATCATCAGGCCCTCCATCACGCGGTCGCCCACGTACTCCTCGTCGGGACCGTTCTGGCGCACGCGCTCGGCAGCCAGCAGCATTTCCAGCGCCACGCGCAGGCCGGTCAATGCGCAATCCGCGTCGGCCAGCGCCATGCGGCGGCCGGGCATCTGATGACGTTCGGGCCAGGGTTGGCCGTCGGCGGCGGCGCCCTTGCCGATGCGGTCGAGGGTGGCGATGAAACCGAGAGGATCCTGCTGGTGCGGTGCTTCCGAAGGCGCGTCCGCGTTGGCGGGCACGTATTGCGTGCGTAGTCGGGAGGATTCGGGTGTGCTCATGGCAATGCTCCGTGCAGGACAGACGGCAGCCGCCACACAAAGGTGGCGGGCGGAGACGTGGCTCGAAAACCGGGCGCTTGTTGAAACCGGCAGGCACAGGGCCTCCACGCTCCGCCCGCCATAGCCGGCAGACGGATTGCCCGCCGGCGCCACGAGGGGTGACGCCGGCGGGCAAGCGTTGTTAAACAAGCGCACGGGTTTTCGAAGCCCGGCCATCCTTTTTCGATGGCACGTCATCTGTACGCGTGCTGCTGCGCGGTGCCAATCAGAACAGTTGCATTCAACGCTTGATCAAAGACGCTTTCGGCATTTTTGCACGCTGTTAAGCTGTCGCAGACGCAGGCGCCGCAACGGCCGTAGCGGCATGGGGAATATGCGACATGGGTCGAAGTTGATGACGTGGCGTACGGGCACCCCACCAAGTCGATGACGACAGTGCGGGGCGAAGAACGCAATTCGACTCCCACACACTTTGATCTGTCAGTGCTCTTCGCGTCTCTCGTACCAGGCTTGCGTACGGTTCACGATCCGCACCACGGACAGCATGACCGGTACCTCGATCAGCACACCCACCACGGTGGCCAGCGCCGCTCCCGAGTGCACGCCGAACAGTCCCACCGCTGTGGCCACAGCCAGTTCGAAGAAGTTGCTCGCACCAATCAGCGCTGACGGGCCGGCCACGCAATGCGCCACGCCCAGACGGCGGTTCAGAAGGTAGGCCAGGCCCGAAGTGAAATAGACCTGGATCAGGATCGGCACCGCAATCAGCGCGATCACCAGCGGTTGCTTCACGATCTGCTGGCCCTGGAACCCGAACAGCAGCACCAGCGTCAGCAGCAGCGCGGACAGGGACAGCGGGCCCAGCCGTCGAAGCGCGCGCTGCAGGCCCGCCTCGCCGCTGCGCGAAAGCATCCAGCGCCGCAGCAACGCGGCCACCAGCACGGGCACCACGATGTAGAGGCCAACCGACAACAGCAGCGTGTCCCAGGGCACAGTGATCGCCGACAGGCCCAGCAGCAGCGCAACCACCGGCGCATACGCGACCACCATGATCGCGTCGTTCAAGGCCACCTGGCTCAGGGTGAAGTTGGCATCACCGCGGCACAGGTTGCTCCACACGAACACCATGGCGGTGCAGGGCGCGGCCGCCAGCAGGATCAAACCGGCGATGTAGCTGTCGATCTGTGCTGCGGGCAGCCAGTCCGCGAAGGCATGGCGCAGGAACAGCCAGCCCAGCAGCGCCATCGAGAACGGCTTCACGGCCCAGTTGATGAACAGTGTCACGCCGATGCCCTTCCAGTGCTGCTGCAACTGGCGCATCGCAGTGAAGTCGACCTTCAGCAGCATCGGGATGATCATCAGCCAGATCAGCACCGCAACCGGCAGGTTGACTTTGGCCACTTCGGCGGAGGCCAGCACCGCGAAGGCATCGGGCAGGACGTGGCCCAGCAGCGTGCCCATCGCAATGCACAGCACAACCCACAGCGTCAGGTGTCGCTCGAACAGGCTCATGGCAGTGGCACCGTCATTGTGCGCCGTCGGTCGGCAGCAGCTGGCCGATCCGGTCCAGCGCGTGCTGCAGCGCTTCGCGTTCGGACCACACCGATTCGGGCAGTGCGAGCAGCGCACGCAGGCGCGTTTTCACGATGGCATGGGCCAGTGCGAAGGCCGCGGCCTTGTCGGCATCGCTGCCTGCCACGGCGGCCGGATCAGGCAGGCCCCAGTGGCTGCGGATGAAGTCACCGAACACCACAGGGCAGGCTTCGGCAGCGGCCGCGTCACACACGGTGATCACCAGATCCATCGGGGCTGCATCCACGAACTCATCCCACGACTTGCTGCGCAGCCCTTCAACGGGCATTCCTTCGGCCTGCAGCTGGGCGAGCGCGAAGGGATTGATCTGGCCAGTGGGCTGGCTGCCCGCACTGAATGCGCTGAAGTGATCGCCGCCCCAGGCGCGCAGGGTGGCTTCAGCCAGCACGCTGCGCGCGCTGTTGCCGGTGCAGAGGAACAGGACATTGCGGGTCATGTGGCTTCCGTGGTCAGTGAGTGGCTTGGACATGCACAGCGCGCTGGCCGGGCAGAGACGAGTGAACTCGGCAGAGCTGCGGATCGCCTCCGCTATCTGCGCGCGATCGCATCCGGCATAGCCGTGCCGCGCGAACCACGGGCCTGCCGACGTCGTCAGCAGCACCAGTTCCCTGACCTGCATGCGGCGGGCCATGTCCTCGGCCGCTGACAGCAACGCGCGCCCAAGGCCGGTATTGCGTCGGTCGTCGGACACCACCAGGGAGCGAAGCAGGGCCGACGCGCCGAAGATCTGCAATCCAACGGCACCCACGGGAACACCTTCGAGGTCTGCGACGAGAAACGCCACCTCGCTGCTTTCCAGATCGGCCACGGGCAACTGCGCCTGCCGCAGAAGGTCCCGGATGTAGGACAGGTCGTCGCGTTTGCCGGTACGAATCAACGGATCGGGTTTCATCTCAGCACCTGCATGCCGGTTCGTTCACCGTGCACCGCTCATCCGGGGAGCCCGCGCAGCAGTTGTGCGTCAGGTACTGGACCAAGCCGTTCATCGCATCGAAGTTGGCGCGGTAGCAGACGTGGCGGCCTTGGCTTTCGCTCTCCACCAGCCCGGCCTGCACCAGCTCCTTCAGGTGGAAGCTGAGCGTGGCTGGGGGTACCTGCAGGGCCGTGGCGATGTCGCCCGCCATCCGCCCTGCCGGGCCCGCCTCCACCAGCAGTCGGAAGGCAGCCAGGCGGGTGGCATGGCCGAGGGCGGTCAGGGCGGTGATTGCATTCGATGTTTCCATATTTCTAGAATAGTCGAATGAATGAGCCAATCACAAGCCTGGACCTGCCCAACCTGCTGGAATCGTCATTGCCCCAGCCCAATCATCACCAGCTCGCCGCGGCAGATCTGGGGCCGCCACGCATTCTCCTGCTCTACGGCTCGCTGCGGCCCCAGTCGTTCAGCCGCAAGCTTGCGCTGGAAGCCGAGCGGCTGCTGCGCCACCTGGGGTGCGAAACCCGGGTGTTCGATCCGCATGCGCTGCCGATGCTGGACAGCGTGGACAGGAATCACCCCGAAGTGCAGCGACTGCGCGAATGGTCACAGTGGTCGGAAGGGCAGGTCTGGGTCAGCCCCGAGCGGCATGGCACGGTCACCGGCGTGTTCAAGAACCAGATCGACTGGTTGCCGCTGGAAGATGGCAGCGTGCGGCCCACGCAGGGCAGGACGCTGGCGGTGATGCAGGTGAGCGGCGGCTCGCAGTCGTTCAATACCGTCAACACGTTGCGCGTGCTCGGCCGCTGGATGCGCATGCTGACCATCCCCAACCAGTCGTCGGTGGCCAAGGCCTGGCAGGAATTCGATGACGACGGCCGGATGAAACCCTCGCCGTACTACGATCGGGTGGTGGACGTGATGGAGGAACTGGTGAAGTTCACGCTGCTGACGCGGGGCCGGTCGGACTACCTGGTGGACCGCTACAGCGAGCGGAAGGGCGACGCGCACGCCGCGGCATTGGCGCGGGCTGCAGGGGCTACGGCTTCCTGAGTTCCAGCACGCGCGCTACCTGCTCGCGCGCTGCGCGCCCATGCTGTTCTCGTCCTTTGCATCGCCACGGCTCTGCGCGAACGCCGGGAAGGTCTTCGCGATCGAATCCTTGTCCGGCAGGATGTAGAACACGCCGCCCTTCTCGAACGTGGAGTGCACGATCTGCTCGTAGAACGCCGGCGAGACGTTGATGCAGCCGTGGGTGACGCGGTTGTCGTCCGGCGTCGGCGTCGCCAGTCGTTCGGCGCGCTTTTCCTTCGGGGTGCCCGGCGGCAGCGGATGCATCGACACGGCGGAATCATAGTCCACCCACAGCACGCGCCCGGCATCGTCGGAGGGGCCATAGGCGCCGATGAAGCGGCCCGCAGGCGTGGTGCGGTCGTGGCCGGGAATCGCGCTCAGGGCAAGCTTGGCGACGCCGGGTGCGGAATGATCGCCGATGGCCGAACCGAACAGCGCCGGCGCGGCGCCGCGCAGCTTGCCGTCGCCGCCGAAGACCAGGACCTGCGCCGCGGCCTTGTCCATGATCGCGAACGGATAACCCTGATTGTCCTTGCTGGCGACCACCCAGCCGGCCAGCTCGATCACTGTTTCGGAGACGCTCTGGTCGGGCGGAAGTTCATCAACGGCGGCCGCCGGTGCTGCGGGTGCGTCCTTGTCCCTGGCGTTGGCTGCGCCGCTGCATGCAACGGCCAGTGCCATGGCCAGAGCGGCATGGAAGGCGCGGCGTGCAGGGGAGGAGGAGGTACGAATGGGAAGGCTCCTGGCAATGCAATCCTGGTGGAAGGAGGCCAGTGGCCGGCGAGGGCCACTGGTTCCCGATACAGAGGTGGATCAATTCAAACGGTGAGGGAGCGATCAGCCGCGCGGCTTGCGTCCGACGGGTGCCCTTTCAAGCTGCTGCACGCGGCCTTCGATCTGGTCCAGGCGCTGGTTGGCCTGCTGTGCCGACTGGTTGGCGGACTCGGCACTCTGTGCAGCGCCCTGCACCTTTACATCGAGCTGATCGAGGCGCGAGTTGATGGTTGCGAACTCGTCCTTGTAGGTGGCACAAGCGCCAAGGCTCACGGTGGCGATGAGCGCTACAGCAAGTGCGCGGGCCGTCTTCATGTGTTGCGGGTTCAGGTTCATTGCACTCCCTCCTTCGTCTGGGGAAGCTGGAATATAGCGGCGTTTGTTCCCCATGCTGACAGGCGCTTTCAGCTGAAGTTGGAAGACGTGGAAGGGTTGTGAAATATGTTCATCAGCAAAGCTTAACGAGTGAGATCAGGCGAGCTGATGTGCACAGAGGCGATGGCCTTGCCGTTGCTCGAATCGCCCAATTCATCAGCCTGAAGACGGCTTCATTCCTACCCGTTTTCCACTGGCCCACACGCCGGGCGCCATTCACTTGCGGCGAACAATGCCGGCGCACTTTCCGGACGCACCGTCAGCAGCGTGGCGACGGCACCAGCTTTGTCATCGGCGCGGGCAACGTAGTCAGCGGCAATGCGGTAGCCGATCCAGTAGCCAAGATCGCCGCGGCGCGTTTCGTCGCCCGCTCCGTTGTAGAGCCATTGCGACAGATCAGTACCAGCGCTGTCCCGGGCGAACTGGCGTTCCAGGGCGCATTCGCGGCCCTGCGTCCAACGACGCAGATGCGCGTTGGCCGGTTGCCCCGAGATCAGTTCGCCCACGTACTCGGCGCCGCCTTCAAGCAACGTCTGATAGAGCAGGGTGGGCTGCGCGACATCGACGCTCGCACCGGGCTGCTGCACGTGCACGTACTCATGGGCGATCAGGTGCACGAATCGATCGCCGATGTCGGGCTGCATCCAGTCGGCGTGGCACAGTGCCTCCAGTCCGATCACCACGCCGTCGGGCGTGGTGACACCGCCGCTGTTTCCCCGACCCACCAGCACGGTGACCGGCGGAAAACGTGCGGAGGGAAACAGCGTGCCCAACCGATCGAGTGCCTTGGCAACCCGCTCGCGGATCTCCGGCAGTGCCGTCGCACAGGTACGGGCTTTGGCAAACAGCGCAGGTTTGTGCTGGATCGCATCTGCAAGACGATCCATCGAGCCGATACGGCTGTCAGTGAAGCTGCGTAGTGCATCCGTACCCGCATGCAGATAGCCGCGCTGCAGATCGTCGGCATTCGGCTTCCCTCCGCTTGCATCCAGCACGCTGAAGAAGCGCGAGACATCGTCGGTCTGAATCACGACGCGCCCGGAAGGGCGGGTACGCTCGGCTGCGTTGGCTACCTGCAGCATCATCGGCAGGGCGAAGAGCAGCAAAGCCCGCACTGTGCGCCGGGCATGAAGCGGAAACAGCAGTGACGCGGTGGATGCGTGCGGCATGAGGAGTTCCCTGAACGCCAGCCTTATTTATACACCAGTCAGTTCAATATTCAGGGTCGATTAGACCCCCTAACGGATAATTCACACCTGTCGACCGCCTCCTCTCTCTCTCCCCCTCCCGGGAGGCGGCCGACGAAACCAAAATAATTAAAGGTGTGTCCCGATGAACAAGAATTCGCTGCTCGCCCTGGGCCTTCTGGCTGCCCTGCCGTTCGCTGCATCGGCAACCGATGGCCTGTCGTACAACTACGTTGAAGGCGGCTACGTGAACACCGATGCCAAGGGCGGCGACGCCGATGGCTGGAAGGTGAAGGGTTCCGTGGCGGTGCACCCGAACTTCCACATCTTCGGCGACTACAGCGCGCAGGAGACCGACACGTTCAAGAATGACGTCGACCAGTGGCGCATCGGTGCCGGCTACAACTACGGCATCGCACCGAACACCGACCTGGTGGCCCGTGTCGCGTACCAGAAGTTCGACATGAAGCACGGCCTGGACTTCAACGGCTACTCCACCGAAGTCGGCGTGCGCACCGCGTTCAACCCGTACGTGGAAGGCTACGTGATGGCCGGCTACGAGGACTACACCAAGAAGCACGGCATCAACCCGGACGGCGAGTTCTACGGCCGCGTCGGCGCCACCGCCAAGTTCAACCAGAACTGGGGCCTGAGTGGCGAAGTGAAGCTGGCCAAGGCCGGCGACCGCGAGTGGTTCGTGGGCCCGCGCTTCACCTGGTAACAAACGCCCGTCGTTAGAGCGTGTTGTGCTGGCGTGTGACTCTCTCTCTCTCCCACACGCCAACCGAAGCCCGGCCTCGCGCCGGGCTTCTTCTTTTGTGTGCGTCCGGAGAGTGCAGGGCCGCAGCAGTTCCATGTAGCGCGGGAATGCACGGTGCTGCTCGCAGGACGGAACGAGAAACGCTCCGTCGCCGGTCAGGCGGTTCCGCTATGATCCCGGCACGTCGCCATTGACGATGCACCCGCCTCAAGCCAGCAGGAACTGCCGTGAATTCCCAGCCCGCACCGATCACCGCCCTCAACCACACGCTCGACAACGAGCCGCAGCAGATCACCGCACCGCTTACCCATTCGGCGGCGTTTCTGGTGCTGAAGGTGAAGGATGACGAGGCGTCGATCGCCAAGGCACGCGAGGTGCTGGCCAGCACCGATGACCTGATCAAGAACACCGCCATCCGCGAGATCGAGCGAACCTTCACCTGCAACGTGGCCATCGGCCATCGCGTGTGGCAGCCGCTGGTGGGCTCCACGCCGCCACGCGAGCTGAAGCCGTTCCGCGAGATCAAGGGCGCGACCCACACCGCTGTGGCCACGCCCGGTGACCTGCTGTACCACATCCGCGCACGTACCATGGACCTGATCGTGGCGTTCGAGCGCAACCTGCTGATGGCCTTCGGTGATGCGGTGGAAGCGGTCGATGACGTGGCCGGCTTCCGCTACTTCGATGGCCGCGATCTGCTGGACTTCGTCGACGGCACCGCCAACCCGGAAGGACTGTCGCTGCCGGAAGCCACCATTGTTGGCGATGAAGACCCGGAGCATGCCGGCGGCAGCTACGTGGTGGTGCAGAAGTACCTGCACAACCTCGATGCCTGGCGCGCGCAGAAGACCGAGGCGCAGGAGGCGATCATCGGCCGCACCAAGCACGACAACATCGAGCTGGATGATGCGCCGGCCGATGCGCAGAAATCGCACAAGACGCTGTGCACCATCGAAGACGCCGACGGCGAGCACGAAATCCTGCGCGACAACATGCCGTTCGCCAACCCGGGGCGCGGCGAGTACGGCACCTACTTCATCGGCTACACGCGCCGCCTGTGGGTGATCGAGAAGATGCTCGAGCGCATGTTCATCGGCAATCCTGCGCCGCTGCACGACCGCATCCTCGACTTCTCCACCGCCACCACCGGCGTGACCTTCTTCGCGCCCTCGCGCAAGGTGCTGGCCGACCTGGGCGAGTGATCGCGCCGGGCCATCACGGCCCGCCATCTGCCTGTCATCTATGGCGCCGACCATGGCGCGCTGGATGGGAGCGCAGGAGGCAGGCGAGGGTCATGTCAGCAAACAGGACCGGCATGCGCCGCTGGTGGCGGCGTCTGGCTGCGGTGCTCGGCGCACTGGCACTGGGGAGTGCCGCGGCGTCCGCACACGAAGCCCCTGCGCACTGGATGGCCTACGCCACCGCCGTGGGTGGCCAGCTGCAGCAGCGCCTGCAGCAGGAGCAGGACCCGCAGGCGCAGCGCGTGGTGGAGTGGTTGCGTGCACACCCGGATACACCCACGCCGCTGCCGGTGAGCCTGTGGATTGCGGCGGACGGCCGCATCTCGAAGCTGGAGTTCGACAGCCTGGGTGACCGCGAGGTGGATGCGGACCTGCGCGCGACGTTGCAGGCCGCGCCGTTGCAGGCGGCTCCGCCGGCCGACATGCGCCAACCGCTGCGATTGGGTCTGGTGCTTGACCGGTAGATCCACGCCATGCGTGGATGGGCCTACCGGTGACCCTTCAGCCACGCATGGCGTGGCTCTACTGTGGATGGCCAGCGCACAGCCCGGCCATCCGCATCAACGAACCGGCGCCACCTGCGGTTCGCGCGCGGCCGCGCTCCATGCACGCAGGCCGAACACGGCCAAGCCCAGGAAAAACACGTACAGCGCGGCAGTTACGTGCAGCGACTTGAACAGGTACGCACCCACATAGACTACGTCCACGGCGATCCATACCCACCAGCAGGCGACGTGGCGGCGCGCCTGCCACCACTGGCCGACCAGGCTCAGTGCGGTCAGCATCGCGTCCAGCCACGGCAGCGCGGCATCGGTGAAGGTGTGCATGGCCGCACCCAGCGCCACGCCACCGCACAGGCCGAAGGCCAGGTCGCGCAGCAGCTTGCCTCGCGCCAGTGGCACGATGCGGATGCTGCCCTCATCGGCGGCGTGCTGGCGCCAGTTGAGCCAGCCGTAGACCAGGAAGCCACCGAAGGCGACCTGCAGCAGCGTGTCCGAGTACAGCTTGGCCTCGGCGAACACCAGGCCATAAAGCGTGACCGACAGCAGGCCCACCGGCCATGCAGACAACCGGCGCCGTGCCATCAGCCAGACGCCGAGCACGCTGCACAGCGCGGCGCTCCACTCGAGCATCACGCTGCTCACAGCGCGAACGTCACCGACAGGCGCGCCTGTCGCGGTGCGCCGGGGAACAGGTAATAGTCACCGCCGCTGCTGCCGGTATCGCGCCAATAGAAGCGGTTGAACACGTTGTCCACCGACAGGTTCCAGGTCACCGCACGCTCGTGCAGGCGATGCTGGAAACGCAGGCCGGCATCGAACACCGAGTAGTCCGGCGCGCGCACGGCGCCGTCGGCGCGCGCCACGTTGGCACCCGCATAGCGCCAGCCGCCAGTGACATCCAGGCCCTGCACGAACGGCAGTGCATAGGCCACGTGCACGCTGGCACGCACCTTCGGCACGTTCACCAGCTGATGGCCTTCATAGGTGGGCGTGCCGGTATCGCGCGCGCGCGCCTGCAGCACGCTGGCGCTGGCCACGATCTGCAGTGCATCGGTCAGCTGGCCGTTGGCGGTCAGCTCCAGGCCGGTGTGGGTCTGCGTGCCTTCCTCGACGAAGGTGTAACCCACATCGCTGTTGTCGGGCTTGGCGTACTGGTACGGCTGCGAAATGCGGAACACCGCCGCACCCAGGGTCAGCGCTTCGACCGGCACGTACTTCACGCCCACTTCCAGCTGGCGCGACTGTACCGACGGCAGGAAGGTGTCGGCGTTGCTGGTCCAGAACGGCGCTTCCTGGCCCAGCGAAATGCCGCGCACGTAACTGGCGTAGGCGTTGAGCTGGTCGGTGGCTTTCCACACCACCGCAGTCTGTGGCAGGAAGCGCGACAGGCGGCTGTGCCGCTGCGGGATGCCGCGCTTGTCGTAGGCGCGCTCGTCCAGGCGGACGAAGCGGCCACCGGCCAGCCACTGCCAGTCGTCACCGAAGCTGATCCGGTCCAGCGCGAAGAACGCGGTCTGGCGACTGTCCAGGCGCCGTGCGGAGGGGCCCGGCATCTTCGGCGACGGCGCGAACACCGGCACCGGTGCCTCGTGGATGTTGCTGGTGCCGACGTACTCGTTGACGCTCGGGCGCCTGTCCACGGTGCGGCGGAAGTAGTCGGCACCGACGGTCAGCTGGTGGCCGATGCTGCCGGTCTCGAAGCGGCCACGCAGTTCGGCACGGGCCTGCTGGTTCTGGCGGGTGTCGTCCGGGCTGCGGTAGTCGTAGATGTCATAGTCGCCGTTGGGCGCGAAGTAGTTGCCCGGCACGCTGCCATCGGCACATTGCGCGGCGTAGTAGCAGCCGTAGGCGAAGGCGACGTTGTCGTCGATCACCGAGCGGCTGTGGCCGACCGAGACGCGCGACTGCCAGGCCTCATTGAAGTCGTAGGTGTGCAGCGCGGTGATGTTGGTGCTGGCGATATCCACCGGGCGCTGCCACGGCTGGTAGCCGAGCAGATGCTCGCGGTCGACACCGCGCGGCAGGTCACGCGCGCCCAGCAGCTGGTAGCCGGACACCGAGCGCTGCGCGCTGGTCTGGTAGTTGGCATCCACTTCCAGCTTGCCGCGCTCGCCGATTAGCCAGTCGGCGGCCAGCGAGTAGAAGTTGCGGCGGCCATCGGCATGCTCGACGTAGGAATTGCTGGAATCCCATGCGGCATTCAGGCGCAGGCCGAAGCGCGGGGTGATCCAGTGGCCGACATCGATGGCGACGTAGCGCGAGCCTTCCGAATCGGTGCCGAGCGTGGCGGTGCGCACTTCGGCCGGGCGCTTGCCGATGTAGTTGATGATGCCGCCCGGCGCCATCACCCCTGCCGCCAGGCCGGCTTCACCCTTGAGGATCTCCACCGACTGCACGTTCTCCAGCGCCAGGCGCTGTTCGCCGGCGATGGACAGGCCGTTGAAGCGGTAGCCGGTGGCGGCGTCCAGGGCGAAGCCGCGGATGGCGATGTTCTGGTAGTAGCCCACCGGCGCGTAGGCATCACCCAGCGAGGCATCATTGCTGGCCAGCTCGGACAGCGAACGTAGCTGGCGGCGGTCGAGATAGTCGCGCTCGAGCACGTTCACCGAAGCCGGCGTGTCCTTCCAAGAACCGCCACCGAAGGCGTTCACGCGCGAGGTATCGGCCTTCGGCTTGCCGGCCTGCACGCGCACCGCCGCCAGTTCGGTCGGCGAGCGCTCGGCGCCGGTGGCAGCCGCATCAGGGGATGCCTCGGCCTCGCTGGCGTGCAGTGGCAGCGCAGCGCAGAGGGCGAGGGAGAGCAGGGTGGGGCGCAGGCAGCGGTTCATTCGGTTCGTCTTCGGACAACAAGGGAGACGAAGCGACGGCGCGCAGGTGCACTGACCCATGACGGGGGTGTGGCTGCGGCTCAAAGCTCCCTACGCCGGTGCAAACCGGATCAGGTTCCAAGGGACTCTCTCAGCCTGGCAGATCCAGGCACCCCCGCTTCAGGTGACCATTTCACTACAAATGGTACGGATTTGCGAGCGCCACCCAGGGTCAGATCCCTTTCCTGCGGAAAGGGATCTGACTCCAACGCTGCGTCAACCGGATCACGCGGCGGCGTGCAGGGCCTGCAGCAGTGCCTGCCCCGGGGCGGCATGGAACCACGCCGGATGGCCAAGCATGAAGGGCTGCCACGCCACGTCGGCATTGGCGGTCGAGCCGGTGACGCCCTCGAAATACTCCACTTCGGACAGTGCGAAGTCGAAATGCACCATCGGCAGCAGGTCGGCCAGCAGGTGCACGCGTGCCGCCGACAACGGCAGCACCTCGCGGTAGCCATCGAGCAACGCCAGCGCGATATCGACGCGCACGGCCTCCATGCCGCGCGCCAGCTCCAGCCATGCCACGGCGTTGCGCTCGATGGCGGTGGCCAGGTCGAACAGTGCGCTGGTGGGCGAGGCCAGGCCGAAATCCAGCACGGTGCTGACCTGCCCGTCGCGCCACAGCAGGTTGGAGACATGCCAGTCGTTGTGCGCCCACAGCCGTGGTTCGTCGCGCAGGCGCTCGGCCAGGCCCGTGTGCCACGGCAGCACGTCGTGCTGCAGCTGCGCTTCCCACGGAATGCGCTCGAGATAGCGGGCCAGGCCGGGGCGCTCGTGCAGCCCTGCCTTGATTGCCGCCACCGGATCGTCGGCGCGGATCAGATCATCGCGCGCGACCAGCAGATGGGTGCTGCGCTGGGGCGCGCGGTAGCCGTCGGCAGCACGGTGCAGCTGGGCCAGCATGCGTCCGGCTTCACGGGCCTGCGCGACGTCGGTCAGCAGCGACCACGACACCGCGTCGCGGTACAGGTCGTCGCCTACGCCGACGTCGTGCAGTTCAAACGTCCATTCGCCGTGTTCGACCGCGGTGTGACCATCGGTCGCTGCCAGCACCTGTGCCACCGGCACGCCAGCAGCGTCGAGATGGGCGATGAAGCGGTGTTCTTCTTCCAGGCAGGCCGCGTTGCGCACGCTGTGGTGATGGCGCTTGATGAACACCGCGCCGCGCGTGCCATCGACGATGGCGGCAGCCGACAACGGCCGCGGGCTGTGCCAGCGCGGTTGGCTGCCGCTGTGCAGCTGCGGATAGCACTGCCGCAACCACGCGATGTCCGCCGCGCTGATCGGTGGCCAGTCGGCAGCGACCTCGTCGTTGTTGAGGCCCTGCACGCGGTGGGAGGAAGACGTCATGCCGCAGCCCGAGAGGGGAAAGTCACATCCAAGGCTGCGCATTCAACGCCATGCGCGCGGCCAACGCAAACGGGCGGGTCATCGACCCGCCCGTCCCTGCCATCGGCAGGGTAACGCCACCGTGCCGCTTACCAGCCGCGATGGCGACCGCGGTCGTGGTAGTAGCGGTTGTCGTAGTAACGCTCGCGCTGCCAGCGGCGGTCGTCGCCACGGTTGTAGTAGCCGCTGCGGTAGTAGCCACGATCGTAGCGGCGGTCGTAGCGGTTGTCGTAGTAGCGATTGTCGTAATAGCGACGGTCGCGGCGGTCGGAGGTGGTCAGATTGCCGATTGCGCCACCGGCCACGGCACCGCCGACGGTGGCCGCAGGGTCGCCGTTGGAGAGCAGGTTGCCGGCCACGCCACCGACCACGGCGCCGACCAGGGTGCGCTTGTCCTTCCTCGACATCGCGCTGGCATCGCTGGCCACGGCGACACCGGCAACCAGTGCCAGGGCCATCGCCAGACCACGGAAGCTGAGTGTGGAAGTACTGAGCATGTTCGTTCTCCTGTGAGGTGCATGCCACGCTGGGCAGGGAGGGCGCGGGGCGCCCCGGCTGCCGTGATGTCCACGCTGGCGTTCCAACATTGCCGGAACATTGCCTGGTGCACCGAGCGGCTTGCGCATTCATCTAGCGGCAGGCGGCATGAAGCAAGGCTGAAAGCGGCTGCGGCCGCTCAGCTGGCGGAAAGGAAAAGGGCCGCGGAGGTGGCCCCTCCCTTCTCTGCCAAGGCGTTGGCATGTCCGACGCCCATCGCTTTCTGGGCCTGCCGCGCCTGCTCCTGCGGGGTCTCCTGCTGCGGCCGCAGCACGTCAGGCGCGCTCTGGCACCGCACCGCGGCGAAGCGCCAGGCTCTGCCCGCTGGCGGCCCGCGTCTCCACGGTGACGCGGCTGGCGGCCGGACATGCGCCGGTCGATTCCTTCGACCTCGCATTGTTGCCGGTGCGATTATGTGAATCGCGTCTCAAATTTTCCCGTCACGCAGATAGTCGAACAATTCGGCATCGCCCTTCAGCCCCAGCTTGAGCATCGCATCGCCCTTCTGCCGGCTGATGGTGCTGACGCTCTTGTGCAGCAGCAGCGAAATCTCCTTGACCGTCATGCCGGTGCCGAGCAAGCGCAGCACCTCCACCTCGCGCGGGGACAGCGGCTTGCCGTCGCCCTCGCGCATGCGCCAGCTGCCGGCCGCCTCCACCCGTTCGCGCAGGCTGCGGCTGATGTAGGGCTGGCCGCGGTAGACCGACTGGATGGCCTGTGGCAGTTCGTCCATCGACGAACTCTTGTCGACCAGGCCGAGCACGCCGCTGTCGAGCACCATGCGCAGGATCGCCAGGTTGCTGGAGACGCTGAGCATCAGCACGGGCAGGTCGGGATGGCGGCGGCGGATCATGCCGATCATGGCGAAGCCGTCGGCCTGCGGGCTGCCCGGCATGGAGTAGTCGGTGACCAGCAGGTCACAGGGCTGGCTGGCGAGCAGGGTCATCAGCGCCTGCGCGCTGTCGGCCTCGCCGACCACGCGGCCGACGCCGCTCGACTCGATGACGGCGCGGGTACCGATACGGACCACGGGGTGATCGTCTGCGATGATGATGCGCAAGCTCATGCTCTAGTATGGCCATCGGGCACGCCGGACCGCGACCATCGCGGTCCCTGGCAGGATTCTAGGAGATCGACGCAGATGCGTAGGTGGGCTGTTCGCGGGCTGCTCCTGCTGCTGGCGCTGCTGGCGCTGCCCGTGGCCCAGGCACAGCCGGCCCCTGGCCTGCTGCCGCTCAGCCCGTTGCAGCGCGAATACCTGGTGGCGCATCCGACCATCGTTGTCGGGCAGTATGACAGCGGCTGGCCGCCCTTCGAGTCCCTCCGTGATGGCGAGCAGGTCGGGCTGGGACCGGACTACCTGTCGCATCTTGCTCGCCAGCTCGGTGTGAAGGTCGAGGCGCGCCGCTATCCGGACTGGACATCCGTGCTGGATGCGGCATGTCGTGGCGAGATCGACGTGGTGATGAATGTCGGCCTCAGTGCTGACCGCACCCGCTGCATGGTCTATACCGCCGCCTACAGTGAGGCGCCGCTCGCACTGGTGGGCCGGCCCGATGACCTGCGTGCCTCCGACATGCCGGATCTGGATGGGCTGAGGGTGGTGATCGAACAGGACTTCCTGACCGGTCCGCAGGTGCGCGCCCGATTCCCGCGTGCCCGCCAGCTTGTCGCAAACGACACGTTGAGCGCATTGCAGATGGTCAGAGACGACAAAGCGGACGTCTACATCGGCAATGCCTTCGTCGCCACCGAGCTGATTGCCAGCCGGCGCCTGCAGGGCGTGGCGCTGTTGCGGCCAAGCGACCTGCCCCCTGAACGGTTGCACTTCGGCATTCCCAACAGCAAGCAACCCCTGGCCGAAGCCCTGGACCTGGCGCTGGCCGCGACCAGCCAGGCCCAGCGCGATGCCCTCGCACAACGCTGGTTGTCACCGCCGCACTGGTCGGCATCGGCGCAGCTGGCGCTGAGCCAGGCCGAGAAGCGTGTGCTGGAGCAGCCGCTGATGATCGGTTTCGCGCCGAATGCCGCGCCCCTGTCGTTCACCGGCGAGGATGGCCGGCCCAGTGGCCTGGCCAGCGAGTACCTGCAGCGCCTGATGCAGGCCGGTGCCAACCTGAAGGTCGAGAACAGCCACGACTGGTACGAGGTGCGTGAGAAGGCCCGCCGCGGTGAACTGCAGGCGGTGATGGGCATACCCGTTGATTCGCGCTACCTGGGCCCGGACTGGGTGTTCAGCCAGCCCTTCATCAGCGTGCCGAACGTGATTGTGGTCAGGAGCGATGGCGAGTCGCTGCTGGGCCTGGCCGACCTGCAGGGCAAGCGCGTGCTGCTGTCCGACCCGGAGCGCGTGCGTGGCTATGTGCAGCAACAGGCGCCGCAGGCCCGGATCATTGCTGCGCGGAGTGCCGAGCAGGCGCTGCAGCGCCTGCTTGAGGGTGAAGCCGATGCCTATGTCGGCAACCTTGCCGTGGTCGATCACCTGCTGCGCAGCCGTTTCCCGGGGCGGATGCAGGTCGCGGCTCCGGCCGGTTTCAACGACCAGCTGGCGCTGGCAGTGGATCGCCGCCATGCGGCCCTGGCCACGACCTTCGATCGCCTGCTGCTGCAGATGACCCCACGCAAGCGCGAGGCGCTGCGCAGCGCCTGGCTGGCGGTGGAGTACCGCAATGGGGTCGACTGGAGCAATCTGCTGCGGTGGGGCGTGCCCGTGCTGATGGTGCTGCTGACCGCACTGCTGGTGCATGGCGTGGGCCATTGGCGGCTGCGCCGTGAGGTGGCAGGACGCCGCCAGCTGGAGCAGCGCCTGGCCGAGGTGACCGACAACCTGCCGGCGGTGGTCTACCAGGCCCGCCGCGATGCCGATGGCACGCTGAGCTTCCCGTTCATCGCCGGCGACCTGCCTGCGTTGTTCGGCATCACCCGGCAGCAGGCCGAACAGGATGCGAGGGTGTTGCTGGAACGCGTCGAGCAGGAGGACCGCGCGCGCATCCTGCATTCGATCGAGCAGGCCGCGCACCAGTTCGCGCCGTTGATCCTGGAGTTCCGCCTGCGCAGCGACGGGGAAGGCGTGCGCTGGGTGCGCAGCCAGGCCCATCCCTACGCCGCCGAAGAAGGCGCGGTGATCTGGAGCGGGTACTGGGTGGATGTAAGCGAAGCCCGGATGCAGGCCGATGCACTGGCGGCGGCGAAGGCGGACGCCGAGCAGGCCGCTGAGGCCAAATCGCGTTTCCTGGCCACGATGAGCCACGAGATCCGTACGCCGATGAGCGGCGTGCTGGGCATGCTGGAGGTGCTGGCGCACTCACCGCTGGACAGCGAGCAGCAGCGCATCCTCGGCGTGATCGAGGATTCGGCGCAGATGCTGCGGCAGATCCTCGACGACATCCTCGATTACTCGCGGCTGGAAGCGGGTGCACTGCGCCTGGAGCCGGTGCCGCAACCGCTGCGGCCCCTGCTGGAAAGCGTGTGCCGGTTGATGTCGGCGCAGGCCAGTGCACGCGGGCTGGAGCTGCACGTGCAGATCGACCCCCAGCTGGCGGCAGCGCACGAAGTGGATGGCGTGCGCCTGCGCCAGATCGTGTTCAACCTGCTCAGCAATGCCATCAAGTTCACTGCACGCGGCGAAGTGCGGCTGCAGCTGGAGGTACTGGGCCCGACCGCCGAAGACGGCAGCCAGCCGCTGTGCCTGAGCGTCACCGACACCGGCACCGGGATCGCACCGGAACAGCTGCGGCACCTGTTTGCGCCGTTCACCCAGGCCGGTGCCTACATCCAGCGCGACCATGGTGGTACCGGCCTCGGCCTGAGCATCTGCCAGCGCCTGGTGCAGATGATGGGCGGCGAGCTGGAGTTGCACAGCACGCTGGGCGAGGGCACCCGCGCCGAGGTGCGGCTGGCGCTGGTGGAGGCAGGCAGGGGTGACGTTGAAGCGCTGGTTGCGGAGCAGGAGCAGGCGGCGCTGCTGCCGCCGGCGCTGCG
Organism: Stenotrophomonas maltophilia group sp. vghtpe118; assembly: GCF_052605195.1. Taxonomy (NCBI): domain Bacteria; kingdom Pseudomonadati; phylum Pseudomonadota; class Gammaproteobacteria; order Lysobacterales; family Lysobacteraceae; genus Stenotrophomonas; species Stenotrophomonas maltophilia group sp. vghtpe118. Next base: position 2,943,951 of record NZ_CP199672.1, read on the forward strand.
CGAGGCACGCGTGCTGGTGATCGAGGATCACCCGACCAACCAGGCGATGATGGCGTGGCGGCTGCAGCAGCTGGGCGTACCCCATGTGCTGCTGGGCGATGGCCAGCAGGCACTGGACCGCTTGTCATCGGAGGCCTTCGATCTGGTCATTACCGACTGCCGCATGCCGGTACTCGACGGCTTCGGTTTCACCCGCCTGCTGCGCGAGCGCGAGGGCCGTACCGGCCAGCCGCGGCTGACGGTGCTGGCGCTGACCGCCAGCGTGCTGGACGACGATGCGCGCCGCTGCCGCGAGGCCGGCATGGACGAGGTGCTGGCCAAGCCGCTGTCGCTGGCCACGCTGCGCACCGCGCTGCTGCGCTGGCTGCCGCAGGCACAGGGTCAGTCGTTCGATGCGCCCGTGCAGGAGACTGTCGCCGACGACGCTGAAGTGCTGCCTGATCTGGCCACCCTGCAGCAGCGCTATGGCTCGCGCGCCGTGGCCGAGCAGCTGCGCGACAGCCTGCTGCAGGCCAGTGAAAGTGATCTGGCGGCGGTGCAGCGCGCCGTGCGGGCCGGTGACCGCGAGACTGCGGCGCTCCACCTGCATCGCCAGGCGGGCGGTCTGGGGGCGATCGGGGCAAGCGCACTGGCCGGGCAGGCCAACGCGCTGGTCGAGCGCCTGCAGGATGCGACCGAGGCCGATCCGGCACCGGTGTTCGCCGCTGTAACGGCGTTCGTGGAGCGCCTGCAGCACCAGCTGCAGCGATTGGGTCACTGAGCCGACTGCTGTTGCAGGTAGGCGATCACCAGCGCGCGGCGTTCGGCGCTGGGAAAGGCGTTGTACATGCGCGTGCCGGGCACCACGTGGGTGGGCGACTGCAGGAACGCGTCCAGGGTCTGCGCGCTCCAGGTGATGTCGGCGCGGCGCATGCCGTCGGAATAGCCGTAATCGGGCAGGCTGCCGGCGCGACGGCCGATCACGCCGTGCAGGTTGGGGCCGAAGCGGTGGATGCCGCCAGGCTGCACGGTGTGGCAGCCTGCGCACAGTTCGAACGCGCGCTGCATGGCCTGCTGCCGGGCCTGTTCGGGCGTCGCCGGCGCCGCAGGCGGGCGCTGGCAGGCCGTGGCAAGCAGGGCCACGGCAACGGTGGTGAGCAGGCGGGAGGCACGCATGGGCGGGCAGGATAGCGGTGCGGTGGAGCGGCCGGGCTGCGACACGTGGTCGCAGCCCGTGGCGATCACATGCCCGAGTAGTTCGGGCCGCCGCCGCCCTGCGGGGTCACCCAGACGATGTTCTGGGTCGGGTCCTTGATGTCGCAGGTCTTGCAGTGCACGCAGTTCTGCGCGTTGATCTGCAGGCGCGCGTTGTCAGCGTCGCCGACGAACTCGTACACGCCGGCCGGGCAGTAACGGGCTTCGGGACCTGCGTACTCGGCCAGGTTCACCTTCACCGGAATGCTCGGATCCTTCAGCGTCAGGTGGCTGGGCTGGTTCTCGTCGTGGTTGGTGCTGCTCAGGAACACCGAGCTGAGACGATCGAAGGTCAGCACGCCATCGGGCTTGGGGTAGGCGATGCGGGTGTGCTGCGACGCCGGCTCCAGGCAGGCGTGGTCCGGCTGGGTGCGGTGCAGGGTCCACGGCGGGTTGCGCACGCCCAGCTTCGGCAGCAGCCACTGCTCCACGCCGGTCATCAGCGTGGCAACGGTCTGGCCCTTCTTGAACCACTGCTTGAAGTTCTTGGCCTGCTGCAGTTCGGTGAACAGCCAGCTGGCTTCGAACGCCTTCGGGTAGGCGCTCAGTTCATCGTGCTGGCGATCGGCGGCCAGCGCGTCGAACGCGGCGTCGGCGCACAGCATGCCGGTCTTGATCGCGGCATGGCTGCCCTTGATGCGGCTGGCGTTGAGGTAGCCGGCCTCGCAGCCGACCAGCGCGCCCCCGGGGAACACCGTCTTCGGCAGCGACAGCAGGCCGCCGGCGGTGATCGCACGGGCGCCGTAACCGATGCGGGTGCCGCCCTCCAGGTGCTTGCGGATGGAGGGATGGGTCTTGAAACGCTGGAACTCCTCGAACGGGCTCAGCCACGGGTTCTTGTAGTCCAGGCCGACCACGTAACCAATGGCGACCTTGCCGCCGTCGGCGTGGTACAGGAACGCGCCGCCGTAGGTGTCGCTGTCCAGCGGCCAGCCAGCCGCATGCACCACCAGGCCCGGCTCATGCCTGGCCGGGTCGATCTGCCACAGCTCCTTGATGCCGATGCCGTAGGCCTGCGGGTCCTTGCCTTCGTCCAGTTTGTAGCGGGCGATCAGCTGGCGGCCGAGGTGGCCGCGCGCACCTTCGGCGAAGATCGTGTACTTGGCGTGCAGCGCCATCCCACGCTCGAAGGCCGGACCGATGCTGCCGTCCTTCTCGATGCCCATGTCGCCGGTGGCCACGCCGATCACCTCGCCGTTGTCGCCGTACAGCACTTCTGCAGCGGCGAAGCCCGGGAAGATCGCAACCTCCAGCGCCTCGGCCTGCTGCGCCAGCCAGCGGGTCACTTCGCCCAGGCTGATGATGTAGTTGCCTTCGTTGTGGAAGCACTCCGGCAGCAGCGCGTTGGGGGTGCTGCGCGCGCCGGTCTCGCTGAGGAACAGGAATTCGTCGCGGGTGACCTTCTGCTTCAGCGGAGCGCCGCGCTCGGCCCAGTCCGGGAACAGCTCGGTCAGCGCGCGCGGATCCATCACCGCGCCGGACAGCACGTGCGCGCCCGGCTCGGAACCCTTCTCCAGCACGCACACCGACAGCTCGCGGCCGGCTTCGATCGCGCGCTGGCGCAGCCGGATCGCGGTGGCCAGGCCGGCGGGGCCGGCACCGACGATCACCACGTCGAATTCCATTACTTCACGCGGGGGCAGGGCGTTGGCTTCAGCGCTCATCGATTGCATGACTCGTGGGTAGGGCCGGCATCGGGGCCACCGGCGGTGCCTGGGAATCGCGCGTGCGGCCACGGGCGAAACGGTTGTTTGAATGTGTCAGGGTACCGGTACGCGCGTGATCGAGCTAGATCAGCGATGTTCACACCACGATTGCTGCATTGCAGCGTAGTGCTGCAGCTCTGGTGGGTGCCGACCTTGGTCGGCACGCTCTGCCCGGATGACCGACAATGGCCGGGTCCTGACTGCGCGTGAGTGCCATGGCTTTGCATCCGTACGATCTGTTCGATGTCCGTTCCCTGCTCAACGAGGAAGAGCGCGCAGTGCAGGAGAGCGTCGCCCGCTTCACCAACGAGCGCGTGCTGCCGATCATCGGCGATGCTTTCGACCAGGCCCGCTTCCCCGACGAACTGGTGCCGGAGATCGCCTCGTTGGGCCTGCTGGGCGCGACCCTGCCGACCGAGTACGGCGGCGGTGGTCTCGGCGCGGTCAGCTATGGCCTGATCTGCCAGGAGCTGGAGCGCGGCGATTCGGGCCTGCGCAGCTTCGTTTCGGTGCAGAGCTCGCTGTGCATGTATCCCATCTACGCGTACGGCAGCGAGGAACAGCGCCAGCAGTGGCTGCCGGCGATGGCACGCGGCGAACTGATCGGCTGCTTCGGCCTGACCGAGGCGCACGGTGGGTCCGACCCGGCCAGCATGAAGACCCGCGCGGTGCGCGACGGCAGCGACTGGCGCATCAGCGGCAGCAAGATGTGGATCACCAGCGGCCCGGTGGCCGACCTGGCCATCGTCTGGGCACAGACCGAGGACGGCATCCAGGGCTTCGTGCTGGAAAAGGGCATGGCCGGCTTCACGACGCAGGAGATCAAGCACAAGATGAGCCTGCGCGCGTCGCTGACCGGCGCGCTGTTCTTCGATGACGTGCGCGTGCCCGACAGCCATCGCCTGCCGAACGTGAAGGGCCTGAAGGGGCCGCTGGGCTGCCTGACCCAGGCCCGTTACGGCATCAGCTGGGGGCCGATCGGTGCGGCGATTGCCTGCCTGGATGAAGCGCTGGGCTATGCCAAGGAGCGCGTGCTGTTTGGTCGTCCGCTGGCGGCCACGCAGAGCGCGCAGATCAAGCTGGCCGAGATGGCCCGCCGGATCACCACCGCGCAGTTGCTGGCGCTGCAGCTCGGCCGGCTGAAGGAAGCCGGCCAGCTGCAACCGCAGCAGGTCAGCCTGGCCAAATGGAACAACTGCCGCATGGCGATCGACATCGCCCGCGAGTGTCGCGATCTGCTGGGTGGGGCTGGGATCACCACCGAGCACGTGGCGATCCGACACGCGCTGAACCTGGAATCGGTGATCACCTACGAGGGCACCGAGACCGTGCACCAGCTGGTGATCGGCCGCGAACTGACCGGCATCAACGCGTTCTGAGTGCACCGGTAGTGCCGGCCGCTGGCCGGCATTGCGGGTAGGGTGGGCGGCAAGGGACGCCTATCCGGAGATGCAAGCTGAATGAAGAACAATTCCGCTGTGAGGCAGCTGTTGTGCCTCCCGCTGCTCTTCCAAGCCTCCGTGCTGCAGATGGCATGGGCAGGCAACAGGGATGGGGCATGGGCAGGCAGTTATTCGCAGGCGAGCGATCCGTGTACCGAACCGGGCAGCGGACGTAGTTGCCGCGATGGGTTCAGGGACAGCCTGTCGATTGTCGAAGAATCACTGGGCTATACGGTTGAGCTGCACAGTACCCAGGCGATGCAGCACGTCTGCTCCTTCGTGCTGCATATGAAGCCAGAAGGCGGAAAACTGATTCATCAGTCCGAACCAGGCACAGTGGCTATCGAGAAACATGCAGGTGTACTGAGAGTCTCATCCGGCGGGATCGACCCGACGGCAACGGGCTTGGGCATGTGCGGTGCGCATGCCGATATTGATGGCCTGGAGTTTTCTTCTGTGGGCAATCGCACGCGTTCCGGACAACGCGATGGCGCGCGCCCCTGATTGATCCAGGCGGAACGCATCCACGCATGGCATGGATCTACTGCGCGGCTGTCGGGTCCGCCTTGAAGCGAGCCGAGCACCGCAGGTCCGGCGGGGGCGAAGAGGCGCGGGTGTCTGAGCGCAGCGAGTTCCGCGCCGTCCCCCGGCGGGCCGAGGAGCGCAGGGTACCGGTGCGCAGCACCAGCTCGCAGACGGCGGCGCGTTTCTTTTGGTTACTTTTCTTTCCGCGCGGAAAGAAAAGTAACGCCCATGAACGCATGCGCCCGCCACAGCAACAATCAGGCAGAAGAGAGACGCGTGGCGCTACGCGCCACCGGCAAACCCATGCTGCCGCCACGCCTCGTACATCACCACCGCAACGGTGTTGGAAAGATTGAGGCTGCGGTTGTCCGGCCGCATCGGCAGGCGCAGGCGGCGGCCATCCGGCAGTGCATCGAGCACGTCCTGCGGCAGGCCACGGCTTTCCGGGCCGAACAGAAACGCATCGCCCTCTTCAAAGGCCACGCTGTCGTAGCGCACGCTGGCGCGGGTACTGAGTGCGAACAACCGATTCGGTGCGATCCGCGCCAGCGCGGTGTCCAGGTCGGGGTGCACCTGCAGGCGCGAGTACTCGTGGTAGTCCAGCCCGGCGCGCTTGAGCTGCTTGTCTTCCAGTGCGAAGCCAAGCGGCTCGACCAGGTGCAGCTGCGCGCCGGTGTTGGCACAGAGCCGGATCACATTGCCCGTGTTGGGCGGGATTTCCGGTTGGAACAGGATCACGTGGAACTGGGGCGCGGCATTCATCGGCGCAGTGTACCTGCGACGACCGCCGCCTTTACGGCGCACGCCCTGCGCGGGGCAGGGCGGCACCGGTTACGGGCGCAGCAGGACCTGGGCGGTTTCGGTGGCCAGGGCCTGCAGGTCGGCGGCGCTCGGACGCACCTGCAGGGCCGGCAGGTTGACGATGACCGAGTTGGCGACGTTGGTGGCGGCGGCAGCCAGGGTCGCGGCGTAGCGCTGGGCTTCCAGTTCGGCGGCCAGGGCGACGCGCTGTTCCAGGCTCGGGCGCACTTCCACCGAGGCCAGCGTGGTGATCGGCATCGCGGCGGCGACCGGGGCGGCGACGTAGCCGTTGCGCTCGGCCAGCTGGTCGGCGCTCGGGCGCACTTCCACGGTGGCCAGGGTCGGGATGCCGCTGGCCTGTTCCCAGGCCTGCTGGGCCAGCTGGTCGGCGGCCGGGCGAACCTGCACGGTGGACAGGGTCTTGATGGATTCGGAGGCCTGCACCGACGAAACAACCGCGGTGCCGGCGATCAGGGCGATGGCGATGGCAATGGTCTTGGCGTTCATGACGGGGCCTGTTTAGTGTTGGTGAGCAGTGGTGTGGTAGTAAGGTAGTACACCAATTCTGGGCATGCAAGAGAAATTTTCTATTTCCTGCATTTGTTCAGTCTTCAGTCAGCTTTTGTCTGAAGCCCTTCCTGGTGCAGGAAGTACCAAGCAATCCGCGTGCCAACTTTTAGTTGTTGATTTGCAAGGCTTTTATGTGGTCCCGAAAGTGTCCGGTGGGCGGACACCTGTCCATTCGATAAGCCGCGGACACTGTCCGGACGCCTTCAGCCGGCGTCTGTGACGTTTCAAGAGCGCCCCTGGGCGTCGGGCTGGATGGTCATCTGGGCAAACACCCCCAGTGACTGGCGACCGATTCCGGCCGCCGCGCGCGCAGGCTAGGATCGGGGTTCACCTTCGTGACCAAGGATCCGGATATGTCTCTCGCCCTTCGCCCGCGCGCTGCACTGCTGGCTGTCGCCCTCAGCACCGCCCTAGGCACGCTTGTGCCTTCCCATGCGCTGGCGGCCAAGCCGGCCGCACCGGCCAAGGTCGATATCCCGTACGAGCAGTTCACCCTGCCCAACGGCCTGCGCGTGATCGTGCATACCGATCGCAAGGCGCCGATCGTTGCGGTCAACGTCTGGTACCACGTGGGCAGCAAGGACGAGCCGGCTGGCCGTACCGGCTTCGCGCACCTGTTCGAACACCTGATGTTCCAGGGCAGCGAAAACCACGACGGCGAATTCTTCGAACCGTTCAAGCAGGTGGGTGCCACCAACCAGAACGGCACCACCAACACCGATCGCACCAACTATTTCGAAAACGTGCCGACCACCGCGCTGGACATGGCGCTGTGGATGGAATCGGACCGCATGGGCCATCTGGTCGGTGCGATCGACCAGGCCGCGCTGGACGAGCAGCGTGGCGTGGTGCAGAACGAGAAGCGCCAGGGCGAGAACCAGCCCTACGGCCAGGCCTGGGACCAGCTCAACAAGGCGCTGTACCCGGTGGGCCACCCGTACCACCACGGCGTGATCGGGTCGATGAACGATCTGAACGCGGCGTCGCTGGATGACGTGAAGACCTGGTTCCGTACCTGGTACGGCCCGAACAACGCGGTGCTGGTGCTGGCTGGCGACATCGACCTGGCCACCGCCAAGGAAAAGGTCGCCAGGTACTTCGGCAGCATCCCGGCCGGCCCGACCATGGCGCAGCCGGCGGTGAACGTGGCCAAGCGTAGTGCCGACACGCGCGAGACGATGACCGACAAGGTGCCGCAGGCGCGCATCTACCGCGCCTGGAACGTGCCGCAGGTCGGCACCACCGAGGTCGATCAGCTGCAGTTGTTTGCGCAGGTGCTGGGCGGTGCGAAGTCTTCGCGCCTGAGCCAGCGCCTGCAGCACCAGGACAAGCTGGTGGACAGCATCGCGTCGGGCCTGTCGACCTCGCAGTTGGGCTCGAACTTCGTGATCATGGCGACGGTCAAGCAGGGCCAGGACCCGGCCAAGGTCGAGAAGATCATCGACGAGGAACTGGACCGGCTGATCAAGCAGGGCCCGACCGCGGCCGAACTGGAGCGTGCCAAGACCGGTGCCCGCGCCGGCTTCATCCGCGGCATCGAGCGCATCGGTGGCTTCGGCGGCAAGGCCGACGCCCTTGCAGAATGTGCGGTGTTCACAGGCGACCCGGGCTGCTTCCGTACCTCGCTGGCCAACATCGAGAAGGCCAGTGCTGCTGATCTGAGCCGGCTCGGCGCGCAGTGGCTGGACAAGGGCAGCCACACCCTGGTGATCGCGCCGGGTGAGCGCGTGGCGCTGAAGGAAGACCCGAGCCAGGCGCCGAAGCCGTTCACCGTGCCGGCGGTGGACCCGAAGTACAGCACCCTGCCCGAGCAGGTCGACCGCAAGGCCGGCGTGCCGCAGACCCGCGAGTTCCCGCAGCTGAAGTTCCCGGCGCTGCAGCGCGCGACGCTGAAGAACGGTACCCAGGTGATCCTGGCCGAGCGCCACGAGATTCCGGTGGTGCAGTTCAGCTACCAGTTCCCGGGCGGCTTCAGTGCCGACCAGGGCCGCAAGCCGGGCACCGCCAACTTCACCATGAGCCTGATGACCGAAGGCGCCGGCAAGCTGGGCTCGCTGGCCTTCGCCGACGCCGCGGATGCGCTGGGCGCCAGCCTGGATGCCTCGGCCGGCCTGGACTCGATGAGCGTGGACCTGTCGGCGCTGAAGGAAAACCTGGTGCCGTCGCTGGCGCTGTACCGCGACCTGCTGCGCGAGCCGCGCTTCGAGCAGGGCGAGATCGACCGGGTCAAGGCGAGCTGGATCGCGGGCATCCAGCAGGAGAAGGTCAACCCGGGTGCGGTGGCGATGCGCGTGCTGCCCCCGCTGCTGTATGGCAAGGGCCACCCGTATGCCATTCCGTTCACCGGTAGCGGTGACGAGGCGGCGATCAACGGCCTGACCCGCGAGGACCTGGTCGACTTCCACCACAACTGGCTGCGCCCGCAGAACGGCACCCTGATCGTGGTCGGCGACACCACCCTGGCCGAGATCGTGCCGCTGCTGGACAAGCAGCTGGGCGACTGGAAGGCCAGTGGCGAGGCCCCGCAGGTGAAGGCGGCCACCGACGTTGCGCTGCCGAAGGGCCCGCGCGTGTTCCTGATCGACCAGCCGGGCGCGGTACAGGCCAACCTGTTTGCCGGCCAGGTGGTGGCACCTTCCAGCGCCACCAGCTCGACCCGCTTCGACATCGCCAACGGCGTGATCGGCGGCGACTTCACCTCGCGCCTGAACATGAACCTGCGCGAGGACAAGCACTGGTCGTACGGTGCGCGCAGCAGCGCGGTCAATTCGGTGGGCCAGCGCCCGTGGATGTCCAGCGCGCCGGTGCAGATCGACAAGACCGGCCCGGCACTGGCGGAAATGCGCAAGGAAATCGCCGCGTTCGCCGATGGCAGCAAGCCGGCCACCGCTGCCGAGGTCAACCGCATTCGCAACATCCAGACCCTGAGCCTGCCCGGTGCCTACGAGACCGCCAGTGCGGTGGCGTCGACCATCGGTTCGATCGTGCAGTTCAAGCGCCCGGACGACTATGTGCTGCGGCGCAAGGCCGAGATCGAGGCGATGACCCCGGCGCAGGTGCAGCAGGCCGCCGCCGAGATCAAGCCGCAGGCCCTGACCTGGGTGGTGGTGGGTGACCTCAAGCAGACCGAAGCGGCCGTGCGCGCGCTGAACCTGGGCGAGGTGACGGTGATCGACGCCGAAGGCAACCCGGTCAAGAAATAAGGGATGTGCCTGCCCGCCCTGGCGGGCAGGCCTCCCCAGGTAGTGCCGGCCGCTGGCCGGCAACCCCGTCATGCATCCGGGGTCAGAGCCCCGGCTACCCCCGATTCAGGCTGTTCAGGCAGAATCCCCCCATACCCTTCCAGGATCTGCCCATGCGCGTTCTGCTGCTTTCCTCCCTGCTGCTCACCGTCACCGCCTGTACCTGGGTGCCGATCGAACCGGCCGGCAAGGCAACCCGCGTGCTGCCGGCAGGGCCGGTTCCGGCCGGCTGCATCGCCAAGGGCGAGGTGGTGGTCACCGTGAAGAGCAAGGTCGGCTTCTACAACCGCAACCCGCTGCGGGTGCAGGAAGAGCTGGAAACCCTGGCCCGCAACGAGGCCCCGAGCGCCGGTGCCAATGCCGTCCAGGCCGCTGCGGCCCCCGCCGATGGCAGCCAGCGCTTCGCCGCGTTCCAGTGCCCGCCGCGCTGAACGCTTCACCATACGGCCGAGGCTGAATTCGTAAAGATGCGGTGAAAGCCCGGGGGTTATAGAATAGCGCCCCCTTTTGCCTGAGCCTTGGCGCTAACCTCGATGCTCTTCAAGAATGTCTCGATCGCCGGCCTGGCACACGTCGACGCACCGCATACGCTGACGACCAAGGAAATCAACGAACGCCTGCAGCCGACGTTGGATCGCCTGGGTATCCGCACCGATGTGCTCGGCGACATCGCCGGCATCCACGCCCGCCGCCTGTGGGACAACGGCGTGCTGGCGTCGGACGCCGCCACCATGGCCGGCCGCAAGGCACTGGAAGACGCGGGCATCACCGCGACCCAGGTCGGCCTGCTGGTCAACACCTCGGTCAGCCGCGACTACCTGGAGCCGTCCACGGCCTCGATCGTGTCGGGCAACCTCGGTGTCAGCGACGAATGCATGACCTTCGACGTCGCCAATGCCTGCCTGGCCTTCATCAACGGCATGGACATCGCGGCGCGCATGATCGAGCGCGGTGATATCGACTACGCGCTGGTGGTGGACGGCGAGACCGCCAACCTGGTGTACGAGAAGACCCTGGAGCGCATGACCGCCCCGGACGTCACCGCCGACGACTTCCGCAACGAGCTGGCCGCGCTGACCACCGGGTCGGGCGCCGCCGCGATGGTGATGGCGCGCGCGGAGCTGGTGCCGGACGCGCCGCGCTACAAGGGCGGCGTGACCCGCTCGGCCACCGAGTGGAACCAGCTGTGCCTGGGCAACCTGGACCGCATGGTCACCGACACCCGCCTGTTGCTGATCGAAGGCATCAAGCTGGCGCAGAAGACCTTCAGCGCCGCCAAGATCGCACTCGGCTGGGCCGTGGAGGAGCTGGACCAGTTCGTGATCCACCAGGTCAGCCAGCCGCACACCGCCGCGTTCATCAAGAACTTCGGCATCGACCCGAAGAAGGTCATGACCATCTTCGGCGAGCACGGCAACATCGGCCCGGCCTCGGTGCCGATCGTGCTGAGCAAGCTCAAGCAGCTGGGCAAGCTGAAGAAGGGCGATCGCATCGCGCTTCTGGGTATTGGCTCGGGCCTGAACTGCTCGATGGCTGAAGTGGTCTGGTAAGCAGCCCGTTGCCCGACCTCCTGTAGAGCCGAGCCATGCTCGGCTCACGCGCGCAGCGCGGCTCTTCCGCAGCGGACCGGAGAGCAGCCGAGCAACGGCTCGGCTCTACATTGCGCCGCGACTCTCCTTAGGTGCTCCGCATGCGCGATCTTCCCGGTTACCCCGCCCACCCGCAGCGCTTCGAGGTCCGCCCCGGCCTGTCGATGAACTATCTCGACGAGGGCCCGCGCGATGGCGAGGTGGTGGTGATGGTGCACGGCAACCCGTCGTGGAGCTATTACTGGCGCACGCTGGTGGCCGGCCTGTCGGACACCTACCGCTGCATCGTGCCGGACCACATCGGCATGGGCCTGTCGGACAAGCCGGACGACAGCCGCTATGAGTACACGCTGCAGTCGCGCGTGGACGATCTTGATGCGCTGCTGAAGCACCTGGGCATCACCGGCCCGGTGACCCTGGCCGTGCACGACTGGGGCGGCATGATCGGGTTCGGCTGGGCGCTGTCGCACCACGACCAGGTGAAGCGCCTGGTCGTGCTCAACACCGCTGCCTTCCCGATGCCGGCGGCGAAGAAGATGCCGTGGCAGATCGCGCTGGGCCGCCACTGGAAGATCGGCGAGTGGATCATCCGCAGCTTCAACGCGTTCTCGTCCGGTGCCTCGTGGCTGGGCGTGGAGCGGAAGATGCCGGCCGATGTGCGCCGCGCCTACGTGTCGCCGTATAACAGCTGGGCCAACCGCATCAGCACCATCCGCTTCATGCAGGACATCCCGCTGTCGCCGGCCGACAAGGCCTGGTCGCTGCTGGAGCGTGCCGGCAAGGCACTGCCCTCGTTCGCCGACCGCCCGGCCTTCCTCGGCTGGGGCCTGCGTGACTTCGTGTTCGACCATCATTTCCTGAAGGGTTTCCAGGCCGCACTGCCGCAGGCCCAGGTGCATGCCTTCGAGGACGCCGGCCACTATGTGCTGGAAGACAAGCACGAAGTGCTGGTACCGGAGATCCGCGCGTTCCTGGACGCCAACCCGATCTGATCGGTGTGCCGACCAACGGTCGGCACCCACAAGTGGAAGGTATGGGTGGGTGCCGACCGTTGGTCGGCACACCGGATTACGCGGCGACCGGTGCCTGCGGCGGCGAGGACGGGCTGTTGCCGTTGTCGTCCGGGTGATCGTCGTCATTGTCGGCGTCATCGCGCCAGCGCCAGTCGGCCGGCGTCAGCGGATCCAGGCCATAGGCAATGCGCGCCTTGTCGCACTGCGGGCTGGCCTTGCCGTATTCCCACGATGCATCCACCTCACGGCACACGCTGGGTCGATTGGGGTGGATGGTGCAGCGTGAATACACGCCGATCTGCGCATCCAGCGCGACGCAGCGCACCGGCTTGGAATGGGTGCCGCGCATGCACAGGCGGTGCGGATCCAGCACCTCGGTGAGCTGATGCGGCACGCCGCCGGGGGTGACCTCGTCCGATTCCATCCAGTGGAAGGCCACGCGGTACTGGGTGCAGCAGGCGCCGCAGGTCATGCAGGGATGTTGCATGGGCAAGCCGCCTCGGGCGGCAGTCGGAATCAGGAACGAGGGAGCGGATTTTCCACGAAGTGGGCCGCCGCGCAAGAAATTCCGTAAGCGGCGACAATGAACGGATGAACCGACCCTGCAATATCGCCGCACGGCTGCCTGAACTGGCGCGTGAACGCCCCGACCAGATCGCCATCCGCTGCCCCGGCCGCCGCGGCGCCGGCAACGGCATGGCCGCCTACGATGTCACCCTCGATTACCGTCAGCTGGACGCCCGCAGTGATGCCATGGCCGCCGGCCTGGCCGGCTACGGGATCGGCCGTGGCGTGCGCACGGTGGTGATGGTGCGGCCTTCTCCGGAGTTCTTCCTGCTGATGTTCGCGCTGTTCAAGCTGGGCGCAGTGCCGGTGCTGGTCGATCCGGGCATCGACCGGCGCGCGCTGAAGCAGTGCCTGGACGAGGCGCAGCCGCAGGCTTTCATCGGCATTCCGCTGGCGCATGTGGCGCGGCTGGTGCTGCGCTGGGCGCCGTCGGCCACCCGGCTGGTGACGGTCGGCCGCCGCCTCGGCTGGGGCGGCACCACGCTGGCCGCGCTGGAGCGCGCTGGCGCCAGCGCTGGGCCGATGCTGGCCGACACCGATGGCGAGGACATGGCGGCGATCCTGTTCACCAGCGGCTCCACCGGCGTGCCCAAGGGCGTCGTCTACCGCCACCGCCACTTCGTCGGCCAGATCCAGTTGCTGGGCAGTGCCTTCGGCATGGAAGCGGGTGGGGTGGACCTGCCGACCTTCCCACCGTTCGCGCTGTTCGACCCGGCGCTGGGGCTGACCTCGGTGATCCCGGACATGGACCCGACGCGGCCGGCGCAGGCCGACCCGGGACGCCTGCACGATGCCATCCAGCGCTTCGGCGTGACCCAGCTGTTCGGCTCGCCAGCGCTGATGCGGGTGCTGGCCCGGCACGGGCGGCCACTGCCGACGGTGACCCGGGTGACCTCGGCCGGGGCACCGGTGCCGCCGGACGTGGTCGCCACCATCCGCAGCCTGCTGCCGGCTGATGCGCAGTTCTGGACTCCCTATGGCGCCACCGAGTGCCTGCCGGTGGCGGTGGTCGAAGGCCGCGAACTGGAGCGCACCCGCGCGGCGACCGAGGCCGGTGCCGGCACCTGCGTGGGCAACGTGGTGGCCCCCAACGAGGTGCGCATCATCGCCATCGACGACGCACCGCTGCCGGACTGGTCACAGGCGCGGGTGCTGGGGGTGGGGGAAGTGGGGGAAATCACCGTGGCCGGGCCGACCGCCACCGACAGCTACTTCAACCGCCCGCAGGCCACTGCGGCGGCGAAGATCCGCGAGACGCTGGTCGATGGCAGAACCCGCGTGGTGCATCGCATGGGCGACGTCGGTTATTTCGATGTGCAGGGCCGCCTGTGGTTCTGCGGGCGCAAGACCCAGCGCGTGGAAACCGCGCGCGGGCCGCTGTACACCGAGCAGGTCGAGCCGGTGTTCAACACCGTGGCCGGCGTGGCGCGCACGGCACTGGTCGGCGTCGGCGCCGCCGGTGCGCAGGTGCCGGTGCTGTGCGTGGAACTGCAGCGCGGCCGGTCCGACAGCCCGGCGCTGCAGGAAGCGCTGCGTGCGCACGCGGCCGCCCGCCTGCCAGAGGCCGGCCTGCAGCACTTCCTGGTGCATCCGGCGTTCCCCGTCGATATCCGTCACAACGCCAAGATCGGCCGCGAAAAGCTCGCCGTCTGGGCCAGCGCCGAACTGGAGAAGCGCGCATGAAGATCCTGGTCACCGGTGGCGGTGGTTTCCTTGGGCAGGCGCTGTGCCGCGGGCTGGTCGAGCGTGGCCACCAGGTGCTGGCGTTCAACCGCAGTCATTACCCGGAACTGCAGGCGATGGGCGTGGGCCAGATCCGCGGTGATCTGGCCGATGCGCAGGCGGTGCTGCATGCGGTGGCCGGCGTCGATGCGGTGTTCCACAACGGCGCCAAGGCCGGCGCATGGGGCAGCTATGACAGCTACCACCAGGCCAACGTGGTCGGCACCGACAACGTCCTCGCGGCCTGCCGCGTGCATGGCATCAACCGGCTGGTCTACACCTCCACGCCCAGCGTGACCCATCGTGCCACGCACCCGGTGGAAGGCCTCGGGGCTGACGAGGTGCCGTACGGCGAAGATTTCCAGGCGCCGTATGCGGCCACCAAGGCAATCGCCGAACAGCGCGTGCTGGCCGCCAACGATGCGTCGCTGGCGACGGTGGCACTGCGCCCGCGGCTGATCTGGGGCCCCGGTGACCAGCAGCTGGTGCCGAGGCTGGCCGAGCGTGCGCGGCAGGGACGCCTGCGCCTGGTCGGCGATGGCAACAACAAGGTCGATACCACCTACATCGACAACGCCGCGCTGGCGCACTTCCTCGCCTTTGACGCCCTGGCACCGGGCGCTGCGTGTGCGGGCAAGGCCTACTTCATCTCCAACGGCGAGCCGTTGCCGATGCGCGAGCTGGTGAACAAGCTGTTGGCTGCGGTGGGTGCGCCATCCGTGGACAAGGCGATCAGCTTCAAGACCGCCTACCGCATCGGCGCCGTCTGCGAGCGGCTGTGGCCGCTGCTGCGCCTGCGCGGCGAGCCGCCGCTGACCCGCTTCCTGGCCGAGCAGCTGTGCACGCCGCACTGGTACAGCATGGAACCGGCGCGCCGTGACTTCGGCTACGTGCCGCAGGTCAGCATCGAAGAAGGGCTGCGCAGGCTGAAGGCTTCATCTGCTGCATAGATCGCCATCACTGGTTGCACACCGCAGGATCGGGAGGATGGACCCACGCCATCCAAGGCTCGACCACCCGCGAGGAGCGCCATGCTGCACTACGCCATCATCTTCTTTGTCATCGCCATCATCGCCGCCGTTCTGGGTTTCTCCGGAATTGCCGGCGCCGCAACGAACATCGCCTGGATCCTGTTCGTGGTGTTCCTGATCCTTGCGGTGATCTCGATGTTCCGCAAGCGAGGCTAGCTGGTAGTGCCGGCCGCTGGCCGGTATCGCTTTCCGCAGAGTCGAGCCATGCTCGACTCTGCGGGCGATAACAACGCTATACAGCGCTCTGCAGTTCGCGATCGGCTTCATGGCGCTCCAGCGCCAGCTCGATCAGGCGGGTGATCAGCGTGGTGTAGTCCACGCCGCTGGCACCCCAGAGCTTCGGGTACATGCTGATGCGGGTGAAGCCGGGCAGCGTGTTGACCTCGTTGATGATGATGTCGCCGCCCGCGGTGAGGAACACATCCACGCGCGCCATGCCGGCACACTCCAGCGCCTGGTAGGCCCGCAGAGCGGTCTGCTGGATCCGCGCCTGGGTTGCAGCATCGATATCCGCGGGTACCACCACCTCGGCACCATCGGCGTTGATGTACTTGGTGTCGTAAGCATAGAACTCGTCGTGCACCACCACCTCGCCGCACAGGCTGGCCTGCGGATGTTCGTTGCCCAGCACCGCGCACTCGATCTCGCGGCCGATCACCGCCGATTCCACCAGCACTTTGTGGTCGTAGCGCAGCGCCAATGCCAGCGCTCCGGCAAAGCCCGCCGCATCCTTGACCTTGCTCACGCCTACCGATGAGCCTTGGTTGGCCGGCTTCACGAACAGCGGCAGGCCAAGCCGGGCGATCACCGCATCGACATCCACTTCCGCCACCTGGTGGCGGCGGATGCACAGCCACGGCGCCACCTGCAGCCCGGCGTCGCGCAGCAGGCGCTTGGTCACGTCCTTGTCCATCGCCGCTGCCGAGCCCAGTACCGGCGAACCGACGAAGGGCAGGTTGGCCATGCGCAGCAGGCCCTGCAGCGCGCCGTCCTCGCCCAGCGGCCCGTGCACGATCGGCAGCACCACATCGACCTGGCCGAGCGCGTAGGCCGCATCGCACGGCTGCAGCTGCCCCTGCTCGGCGCCCGGGCGCACCACCAGCGACGTGCCGGAGCGATGCAGCGCGATGCGCGAGGGATCTTCGGCATTGATCAGGAACGTCTCCGGCTGGCTCAGGTGCCACTGCCCCTGCTTGTCGATGCCGACCAGCACCGGCTCGAAGCGCTCGCGATCGAGCGCATCGAGGATGTTCTTCGCCGACTGCAGTGAAACTTCGTGCTCGGAAGACTTGCCCCCGAAGATGATGCCGACCCGGGTCCGTGCCATGGGGAATGCGATGTCCTGTGCGTTGCGTGGCCTCATAGCATGAACCTTCATCAGCCCTCCGCGTGAGGCACAGATGAACCGGATATCCATCCACGCATGGCGTGGATCTGCCGTGTCGACCAAGGTCGACACCCACCAACAGCAACACAGAATGCCGTCCCGACAGATCGCAGCAAGCTGTCGAAGGCGGGGTGGGTCCGGTTGCGGGGGCGTGAGCGCCATGGATGGCGCGACCGAGCTTACATGGACGTACTTGCAGCGTCCCCCGCAACCGGACCCACCCCGCCATCCCACGGATAGCCAGCTTTTGATGTTGCCCTGGCTGATGCATCTGCGGGTGCCGGGCGGCAGCCCGGCCCAAGCCCCCCACCCACGCAGGTAGAATGCGCCCATGGCTCTTTCCCTGCTCAAGTCCCTCAAGCCGGTCGCTGGCCGCGCCCTGCAGATCGCCCTGAACCGCGCGCTGGCGCTGGATCCGGATACCCGCCATGCCTTGGCCAGCCTCGATGGCCGGCACATCGACCTGACCCTGGAAGCGCCGTCGCTGGCGATGCGCATCAGCGTCGACGGCGACCAGCTGGGGGTCGGCCCGGTGGATGCGCAGGAAGCCGACCTGGCCGTGCGTAGCAGCCTGGCCGGCGTGCTGGCGCAGCTGCCGCTGCTGGCCAACGCACGGCGCGGCGAGTCCAACAACAAGGGCCGTGTACGCGTGGCCGGCGACGCCGAACTGGCGCGGCGCCTGCAGCAGCTGGCCAAGGGCTTCGACCCGGACTGGCAGCAGCCGTTCGTCAGCGTGTTTGGCGAGGTACTGGGCGTGCAGGTCGCCAACACCCTGCGCAGCGCCCTGCAGCACGCGCGCCAGGGTGCGATCGACCTGGCCCACAGCGCCGCCGAATTCATCACCGAGGAATCGCGCGACGTGGTGCCGCGCGCCGAACTGGATGCCTTCCACGATGATGTGGACGTGCTGCGCGATGACGTCGAGCGTCTTGGCGCGCGGGTGCAGCGCCTGCGGGGTGCCGCATGAAGGCCGTGCTGCGGGCGAGCCGCATCGGCCGGGTGATCCTGCGTTACCGCCTTGACGACCTGCTGCAGGGCACGCCGGCCGAGCGTTGGCTGCGCCTGGCCAAGCCGTTCGTGCCGCGTGCCTCGGCCGACATCGCCGCACAGTCGCGCGGTGCGCGCCTGCGCCTGGCGCTGCAGGACCTCGGCCCGATCTTCGTCAAGTTCGGCCAGATCCTGTCCACCCGCCGCGACCTGGTGCCGCCGGACGTGGCCAACGAACTGACCCTGCTGCAGGACCGGGTCAAGCCGTTCGACGGTGACACCGCGCGTCGCATTGTCGAGGAAGCGCTTGGCTTGCCGGTCAGCGAGGCGTTCGCCAGCTTCGATACCGAACCACTGGCCTCGGCTTCGATCGCGCAGGTGCATGCGGCTACGCTGGCCGATGGCCGCCAGGTGGTGGTCAAGGTGCTGCGCCCGGGCATCGAGAAGCAGATCGATGCCGACATCGCCCTGCTCAACTCGCTGGCCGCGCTGGTCGAGCGTACCCATCCGCGTGCCGACAAGATCCGACCGCGCGAAGTGGTGGCCGAAGTCGAGAACACCCTCGCCGCCGAGCTGGACCTGCAGCGCGAAGGCGCCAATGCCAGCGTGCTGCGCCGCTTCTGGGAGAACAGCGACGACCTGTACGTGCCGGAAGTGATCTGGAGCCATACCGCCGAGCGCGCGCTGACCCTGGAGCGCGTGTGGGGCATTCCGTCCGACGACATCGCCGCGCTCGACAAGGCGGGCATCGACCGCAAGGCACTGGCCGCCAAGGGCGTGCGGGTCTTCTACACCCAGGTGTTCCGCGACAACTTCTTCCATGCCGATGCGCACGCCGGCAACATCTGGGTCGACACCGATCCGGGCCGCCGCGCCAACCCGCGATTCATCGCGCTGGACTTCGGCATCATGGGCCAGCTGTCGCAGGAGGATCAGTACTACCTGGCTGAGAACTTCATGGCCATCTTCAACCGCGATTACCGCCGCATCGCCGAACTGCACGTGCAGGCGCGGTGGATGCCGGACAACGTGCGCATCGATGATCTGGAAGCGGCCGTGCGTTCGGTGTGCGAGCCGTACTTCACCCGTCCGCTGTCGCAGATCTCGCTGGCCGAAGTGCTGATGAAGCTGTTCCGCGTGGCGCAGCGCTACCAGCTGACCCTGCAGCCGCAGCTGATCCTGCTGCAGAAGACCCTGCTGAACATCGAAGGTGTCGGCCGCCAGCTGGATCCGCAGATCGATATCTGGGCGGTGGCCAAGCCGGTGCTGGCGAAGATCCTGCGCGAGCGCTACAGCCCACGCCGGGTCGTGCGCGAGATCGGCAAGCGGTTGCCGGAAATCATGACCCACGCACCGGACATGCCGCGCCTCGTACACGCCTGGCTGACCCAGCAGGTGGAGGGGCGCCACGAGCTGGCGATGCGCTCGCGCGATCTGGTTGCGCTGGATGCCAGCGTGCAGCGCCTGCAGAAGCGCGCGGTCGGCGCGATCACCGGCGTCGGCCTGCTGGCCATCGCCGCGCTGATGTACATGCTGCAGCCGCCGGGCTGGTACTGGGGCGACCTGCCGATGTGGAGCTGGGTGTCCGGCGCCGTCGGCGCGCTGGCGCTGGCGCGCGCGTGGTGGAGATAGACCCGGTGCTGCAGACGCTGAAGAACGAACTGATGCACTTCGGTGCTGAAAACGACGCGCATGAAACCGAGCGCGCTCGGCGCATGCTCAACATCACGCCGGATACCGGTGAATTCCTGTCGGTGCTGGTGCGTTTCGGCACCGCACGCCGTGTACTGGAAATCGGCACCTCCAATGGCTACTCCACGCTGTGGCTGGCCGAAGCCGCCGCCGCCATCGACGGCCACGTGACCACGCTGGAAGTCGCCGAGGACAAGGTGGCGATGGCGCGATCCACGTTCGCGCGCAGCGGCTTGGCCGCGCACATCACGCTGGTGCATGGCGATGCCGGGCAGTGGTTGGCAGAGGCCGGCGAAGGCTGCATCGACCTGCTGTTCCTGGATTCGGACCGCGGGCAGTACGCCGGCTGGTGGCCGCAGGTGCGCCGCGTGCTGCGGCCAGGGGGCCTGCTGGTGGTGGACAACGCCACGTCGCACGCGGAAGAGATGAAACCCTTGTGCCTGCTGCTGGATGCCGATCCGGACTTCAGCACCAGCCTGGTGCCGGTGGGCAACGGCGAACTGCTGGCCGTGCGCAACGGCTGATTGCCACGCTGCCCGCGCGTGATCCGGTAGTGCCGGCTGCTGGCCGGCAGCCGCCGCAATCCAACTGCCCGGAGGCAGCCGGCCAGCGGCCGGCTCTACCCCATTCAGTGCCCAGCCACGATAATCCCGCGGTGAGTACCGAACCTGACACCCTCGCCGCGGTCGAGACTGAAACCGCGCCCCTGCAGCTGCTGCACCTGGATGAGCGCCTGGCCGTGGTCAACAAGCCTGCCGGGCTGATGGTCCACGACAGCAAGCTGGCCCGTGGCGAAGATGATTTCCTGGCCGACCGCCTGCGTGAGCAGCTGGGGCGGCCGATCTTCCTCGTGCACCGCCTGGACCGGGCCACCAGTGGCTGCCTGCTGCTGGCCTTCGACCGCGAAACTGCCAGTTCGCTGGGCAAGGCACTGATGGGTGGCGAAGTGGCCAAGGACTACCTGACAGTCTGCCGAGGCTGGCCGGCCGAGCTGTCCTGGCGGGTGGACCATGATCTGGATGGCGGGCCGGGCAAGCCGGTGAAGAAGCCGGCGATCACCGATTTCCAGCGCCTGGCCACTGGCGAGCTGTCGGTGCCGGTGGGCGAATTCAGCAGCTCGCGCTACGCGCTGCTGCGCTGCCAGCCGCAGACCGGGCGCTTCCGGCAGATCCGCCGTCACCTCAAGCACCTCTCGCATCACATGATCGGCGATACCAGCCACGGCGATGGGCGCCACAACCGCGTCTTCCGCATGCAGGGCGTGCACCGCATGCTGCTGCACGCCGAGCGCCTGCGTTTTCCGCATCCGGAGGGCGGCAACGTGGATGTCAGTGCGCCGCTGGACCGCCAGTTCCAGAAGGCACTGGACCTGTTCGGCTGGCAGGTGGACGCAGTTTGACGGTAGTGCCGGCCGCTGGCCGGCAGCTGCGTGATTCCAGGTGTACTGGGGAGCCGGCCAGCGGCCGGCACTACCTCATTCTCGTTTCTTTTCCGGCTCGTTGACGATCGCTTCCAGGTCTTTCTGCAGGTCCGCAAACAGCGGCTGCATGCGCGCCTGGATGGCCACCATCACGTTCTGCATCAGTGCCGGGGTCTTGTCCAGCAGGCTCTGGCCTGCCGCGCTCTCGTAGAACTCGGCCATCGCCAGCACGTCTTCCTTGCTGAACGTCTTCTTGTACAGGTCCACGTACATCGGCCGCAGCTGCTGCCACGACATGGCCTGGCGCAGGGTCTGGCTGGTCCGCGCCTGGATCCGCTTCAGCTGTTCCTGCTGCTGGGCGGTGAGCTGGCGCTGCGCGGCCACCTGCTGGAACTGCTGCTGCTGCATGGCTTCGATCTGCGGCACCATGGTGTCGATCATGCTCTGCGCGCGCGAGGCCGACAGCAGGCGGTTGATGTCGCCGTCGGTCGGCGGGGCGGCCAGTGCCGGGACGCTGGCCGTGGCCAGTGCCAGCAGCAGGGCGGCGCGGCGCAGCAGGGACGGCAGGGCGGGTGCGAAGCGGGTCATGCGGGCTTCCTGCGGTACATGGGACCGCCAGCATACCTGCAGCCCAGGCGAAGGCGGCGTGTTCGGCGCCTGATCGGCGGCATACGGGGCGCGATGGCGCACTCCACCACGTGGCTGCCGCTACAATGCGCGGATGGGCAGTGGACCGGTCACCATCAGCGCGCAGCTTGAAATCCCCGACGGCGAGATCGTCGAGCGGTTCGTGCGCGCCAGTGGCGCCGGCGGCCAGAACGTCAACAAGGTGTCCACTGCGGTGGAACTGCGTTTCGACGTGGCCAACTCGCCCTCGTTGCCCGAACCGTTGCGCGCGCGGCTGTTGGCGCGGCGTGACCGGCGCATGACCGGCGAAGGCGTGCTGGTCATCGACGCGCAACGTTTCCGCACCCAGGATCGCAATCGCGAGGATGCGCGCGAGCGGCTGGCGGCCTTCATCCAGGCCGGGCTGAGCGTGCCCAAACCGCGCAAGGCCACCAAGCCGACCCTCGGGTCGAAACTGCGTCGTCTGGACGCCAAACGCGGGCGCGCGCAGATCAAGCGCGGGCGCTCATCACGTGACTGGGAGTGATTGCTTGAACAACCCGACTTCGTTGCTGCCGGCCGTCCCGCCGCAGATGCCGCAGGTCAAACCCAACGCCTTCCTGCGCTGGCTGGCGCGCTGCACCCTGCGCATGGGGGGCTGGAAGGTGACCGGCACCCTGCCTGACATCCCCAGGCTGGTCTTCATCATCGCCCCGCATTCGTCCAACTGGGACGGGCTGTGGGGCATGGCGGCGAAGATCGCGCTCGGCATGAAGGTGAAGGTGCTGGGCAAGGCGTCGCTGTTCTGGTGGCCGCTGGGCCCGTTGCTGCACCGGCTGGGCGTGATTCCGCTCGATCGCAGCTCGCCACAGGGCACGGTGGGCCAGGCGGTGGACCTGCTGCGCAACAACGAGAAGATGTGGTTCGCCATCACCCCCGAGGGCACCCGCAAGGCGGTGAAGGACTGGAAGGCCGGCTTCCTGAAGATCGCCCGGATGGCCGACGTGCCGATCCTGACTGCGTATTTCCACTATCCGGAAAAGACCATCGGCATCGGTCCGTTGTTCACCCCGAGCGGCGACGATATGGCCGACATGGCTGCCATCCGCGAGTTCTACCGGCCCTGGATCGGCAAGACCCGCGGCACGGTCTGAGCCGGCCGCAGGCCGCCGCATAGACGCCACGTCCGGCACATGCCGGGCGAGCGCGACAGGAGTAGGGTGGAGGGCTGGTATCCATACCGTCTGCCCAAGGAGCGTTTTTACATGTCGCGTACCGTAGTCCTGGCCGCCGCCATCAGCCTGGCGCTGGCGGCCTGTTCCGGCAAGGAGTCCACCCCCGTGTCCGATGCCCAGAAGACCCCGGCCCAGCAGCCGGCCGAAGCCTCCACCAATCCGCTGCTGAGTGCCAGCACGCTGCCGTTCCAGGCCCCGCCGTTCGACAAGATCAAGGACAGCGACTACCTGCCGGCGTTCGAAGAAGGCATGCGCCAGCACCTGGCCGACGTGCGCAAGATCGCCGACAGCAGCGAGCCGGCCACCTTCGACAACACCATCGTGGCGATGGAGCGCAGCGGCGAGACCCTGACCCGCGTGTCGCGCATCTTCTTCGGCCTGGTCCAGGCCGACACCAACGATGCGCGCCAGAAGATCCAGGAAGAAGTGGCGCCGAAGCTGGCCGCGCACCAGGATGAGATCAACCTCGATCCGAAGCTGTTCGCGCGCGTGAAGTCGCTGTACGACCAGCGTGACACGCTGGAGCTGGACCCGGTTCAGAAGCGCCTGGTCGAGCACTATTACGATGGCCTGGTGCGCGCCGGTGCGCAGCTGTCCGACGCTGACAAGGCGACCCTGCGCAAGCTCAACGTGGAAGAGACCACGCTCTCCACCCAGTTCCACACCCGCCTGGTGGCCGCGACCGCCGCTGCGGCTGTTGTCGTTGACGACAAGGCCAAGCTGGCCGGCCTGGACGAGGGCGCGATCAACAATGCTGCGGCCGCCGCCAAGGACCGCAAGCTGGATGGCAAATTCCTGCTGCCGCTGCAGAACACCACCCAGCAGCCGGTGCTCGGCTCGCTGAGCGATCGCGACCAGCGTGCCGCCGTGCTGAAGGCCTCTGAAACCCGCGCCGAGCGCGGTGATGCCAACGACACCCGGCAGACCGTGCAGCGCCTGGCCCAGCTGCGTGCGCAGAAGGCCAAGCTGCTCGGCTTTGACACCTTCGCCGACTACCAGCTGGGCGACCAGATGGCCAAGACTCCGGCGGCCGCGCTCAAGCTGCTGACCGACACCGTGCCGGCCGCCACCGCCAAGGCGCGCGCCGAGGCCGGTGAGATCCAGAAGGTCATCGACGCGCAGAAGGGCGGATTCCAGGTCGCCGCTTCGGACTGGGACTTCTATGCCGAGCAGGTGCGCAAGGCCAAGTACGATCTGGACGAGTCGCAGATCAAGCCGTACTTCGAACTGGACAACGTGCTGCAGAACGGCGTCTTCTACGCCGCCACCCAGCTGTACGGCATCACCTTCAAGCCGCGCACCGACATTCCGACCTACAACCCGGACATGAAGGTGTACGAAGTGTTCGACAAGGACGGCACCTCGCTGGCCCTGTTCTACACCGACTACTTCAAGCGTGACAGCAAGTCCGGCGGCGCCTGGATGGACGTGTTCGTCGAGCAGGACGGCCTGACCGGTGCCAAGCCGGTGGTCTACAACGTCTGCAACTTCACCAAGCCGGCCGCCGGCCAGCCGGCGCTGATCAGCTTCGACGACGTCACCACCATGTTCCATGAGTTCGGCCATGCGCTGCACGGCATGTTCTCGAACGTGAAGTACCCGTCGATCGCCGGCACCGCCACCTCGCGTGACTTCGTCGAGTTCCCGTCGCAGTTCAACGAGCACTGGGCACTGGACCCGAAGGTGTTCGCCAACTACGCCAAGCACTACAAGACCGGCGAGGCGATGCCGCAGGAACTGGTCGACAAGATTCTCAAGGCGCGCAGCTTCAACCAGGGCTATGCGACCACCGAATACCTGTCGGCCGCGCTGCTCGACCTGGCTTGGCACACGCAGAAGGCCGATGCGCCGCTGCAGGATGTCGGTGCCTTTGAAGCCAGCGCGCTGAAGAAGTTCAAGGTCGACCTGCCGCAGGTGCCGCCGCGTTACCGCACCACCTACTTCGACCACATCTGGGGTGGTGGTTACTCGGCCGGTTACTACGCCTACTTCTGGGCCGAAGTGCTGGACCATGACGCCTACCAGTGGTTCACCGAACACGGTGGCCTGACTGCGGCCAACGGCCAGGAGTTCCGCGACAAGATCCTCTCGCGCGGCAACAGCGTGGAGTTGTCGACCCTGTACCGCGATTTCCGCGGCAAGGACCCGTCGGTGGAACCGCTGCTGAAGTTCCGCGGGCTGAAATAAGAAAGCGAAAACGGCGGGGGCAACCCCGCCGTTTTTCTTTGTGTAGAGCCGAGCCCATGCTCGGCTGGCTTTTTCTGGAGACGCAGCCGAGCATAGGCTCGGCTCTACACAAGCGGATCACGTCCCCACGTGCACCCGGTTGGCCTGCTCGGCCAGGCCCAGGTGGTCGAGCGCGATATCCAGCGCCAGCACATAACTCTGCGCGCCATACCCAGCAGCAATGCCCAGGCGCTGGCCGACACCGGCCGGCAGGCACGGTTCGGCCACCGCGCCGTCGTCATGCACCTCTACGTACGCGTTGTGCAGATAGGGCAGCAGCCGCTGCAGGCGCAGACTGTTGGCACACGCACCCGGATCGAGCAGCGTCACCTCGCCACGGCTGTGGTCGGCCACGCGCAGCGCATCGAGTAGTTCCTGTTCCGAACCGCAGGCGCGGATCGCCACGCTGGTGCCGGCGTCGATCGCGCGATGCACCAGCGACTTCAGGACCGGTGCCGGCAGCGGCATCGCGGTGCGGATCAGGGCGCCGGCCGCTTCCGGGCCGCGGATGATGAAGATCGACATGACTCAGCTCTCCTGCGCCAGGCGGCGGCCGACAATGGCCAGCGACAACGGGTAACCGGCCTGCTGGCTGCGCTGGTCGACCACCACGGCGGCGGGGCCGTGCTGCAGGCGCAGGCGTGCATCCAGACCAGGTTCGCTGGGCGCCTGCAACTCGATGTACTGCGCCGGCAGCCGTTCCAGCGCCGCCTGCAGCGCGCCACCTTCGGCCTGCCATTGCGCCTCGTCGGCGGCACCGACATCCAGCAGTACCCAGTCGGCCGAGCGCGCCTGCGGCTGGCACAGGCATTGGCGTACCTCGGACAGGCTGGCGCAATCACTGCACAGCACGCGATGGCCGGCCAGCTGTGCCGGCAGTTGGGGACGCGGTGCCGACGAAGAGGCGTGGCGGATCACCAGGAGGGTCATACAACACCTTGCGGAATGCGCCGTGTGGCGCGGTGGGCACACGATGCGCGTGCTGCCCGTAAAGGTGCGATGCCCGCGGCCGGACCGGGGCGTAAAACCTGCGTAACCCTTCATGTAGAGCCGAGCCTACGCTCGGCTGCTCTGCGCCCCAGTCGGGCAACCTCGACGCTACAAAGAACAAGCCGAGCATGGGCTCGGCTCTACAGGAGCGCGGCGCGGGAACCTCTTGCGCCCGGATGTGGTCTGATGCAGCCACCACCCAACCGGAGCCTGTCATGGATGCTGTTGCCCGTCCCCCCTTTTCCCAACGCGCCGTGGCCTGGCTGAAGAAGGAGGCATTGCCGCTGCTGGTGATGCTCGGCCTGCTCGCCGCCGCCCGCGATACCCTGGCCAACCATTACGTGGTGCCGAGTGGTTCGATGCAGCCGACCCTGCAGCCCGGCGACCGGGTGGTGGTGGACATGCGCGCCTATGGCCTGCGCCTGCCGTTCACCAACACGGAACTGATGGCGACCGGCACCCCGCAGCGTGGCGAGGTGGCGGTCTTCGACTCACCGGCCGACGGCACCCGCCTGATCAAGCGCGTCGCGGCGGTGGCCGGTGACCATGTGCAGATGCGCGAGGGCCATCTGAGCATCAACGGGCAGCCGCTGCAGATGGCCGACCTGCAGGACGTGGAAGCCTTCGGCGAGCGACGCGCCCGCCTTGATCTGGACATGGGCGGCGGTCCGGACATCGCCGACCTGGTGGTGCCGGCCGGCAAGGTGCTGGTGCTGGGTGACCACCGCGGCAACAGCTTCGATGGCCGCTTCTTCGGCTTCGTCGACGCCGACAAGCTCTACGGCCGCGCGGTGGCGGTGTACTACCGCCGGGGCGACGGCTTCGAGTGGCAGCGCCTGTAAGCTGAATTGATACTTCTCGTATATCAATCATGACCTATCAGGTTATGGATCGACTGGATAGACGGGCCTAGTCTGAGGCCCGTTCCCTCCCACGCTTGGCCGCCCCCACCGGCCCATCGATCCCATGACTGGCGAAACCGCGGCGGCCGTCGAACGCCGCCCTCCCACTGTCGATCCCAGCGCCGAGACCCGCATCCAGCAGGGCACACCGGCCTTTCGTCGCACCGCGCTGGCGCTGTTCCTGGCCGGCTTTTCCACCTTCGGCCTGCTGTACACGGTGCAGCCGCTGCTGCCTGAGTTCAGCCGTCACTTCGGCGTGTCCGCCGCCGGCAGCGCGATGTCGTTGTCGCTGACCACCGGTACCCTGGCCGTAGCGATGCTGCTGGCCGGGTTGCTGTCCGACGCGGTCGGCCGCCGCCCGTTGATGATCGTCGCGTTGCTGGCCTCGGCCATGCTGTCGCTGAGCTCGGCGCTGGTGGATGACTGGACCACGCTGCTGGTATTGCGCACGCTGCTCGGCCTGGCGCTGAGCGGCGTGCCGGCGGTGGCGATGACCTACCTGGTCGAGGAAATGGACAGCCGCGCGCTGGGCCTGGCGATGGGCCTGTACATCGGCGGCAATGCCATCGGTGGCATGAGCGGACGCCTGCTGGCCGGCATCATCGCCGACCACTGGGGCTGGCGCTGGGGTATCGGCGTGGTCTCGATCATCGCCATCGCCAGTACCGTGCTGTTGTGGCTGCAGCTGCCGCCGTCGCGCCACTTCCATCCCCGTCGTGACGGCCTGCGCCGGTTGCCGTCGCGCTGGCGCCTGCTGTTCGCCGACCCGGGCCTGCCGTGGCTGTTCGCCACCTCGTTCGTGCTGATGGGCGTGTTCGTCACCCTCTACAACTACCTGGGCTACCACCTGCTGGCGCCACCGTACCACCTCAGCCAGACCGTGGTCGGCCTGATCTTCAGCGTCTATCTGGTGGGCACCTTCAGTTCGGCGTGGATGGGCCAGCAGGCAACGCGCTACGGGCGCGGCCGCATCCTGTCGATCTCGTTGGCGTTGATCGGCGCCGGCATCGCACTGCTGGTAATGCCGTGGCTGAGTGCGATGGCACTGGGTATCGCGCTGGTCACGTTCGGCTTCTTCGGCGGCCACTCGGTGGCCAGCAGCTGGGTTGGCAGCCGCGCCGGTACGATGCGCGCCGAAGCCTCGGCGATGTACCTGTTCGCCTACTACCTGGGATCCAGCGTGCTGGGCGGGGTCGGTGGCCTGGCCTATGCGGCCTGGGACTGGCGGGGGGTATGCGTGTTCGCTGCGGTGCTGACCCTGATCGGTGGTGGCATCGTCTGGGCACTGCAGCAGCGCGCGCCGCAGCCGGTGACGGCGTGAACCAAACTGTACAGTAGTGCCGGCCGCTGGCCGGCATGCCGGCCCCTGTGGGGTTGCCGGCCAGCGGCCGGCACTACCCGGGTGGAGTGCACGCCTACCCCTCGGCGAACGCTCCGCGCAGCAGCGTGGCGAAATTGCGGATCAGCGGCGTTACCCGTTCGCGGTGCCAGGCCAGCTGCACTTCCGAATGCGCGCCAGCATCGGCCAGTGCCACGAAGCGCGATCCTTCCACGCGTATGTGATCGCATGACGACGGCAGGATCGCCGCACCCAGGCCCGCAGCGGCCAGGCTGATCAAGGTCGATGCTTCACCGGCTTCCTGCACGATGCGCGGCGTGAAGCCCGCCGCTGCGCACAACGCGATCATGTGGTCGTGGATGCCCGCGCCGGCGCTGCGGCGGAACGCTACGAACGGCTCCTGCGCGAAGTCGCGCAGCGACAGCGCGCCCTGCTTCGACCGCCTGCGCAGGGCAGGGTGGTCGGCGTGCACGATCAGCGCCAGCGGGTCGACGAACAGGCTGTGCGCCACCAGTTCCGGCGGCAGCGCGCGCTTGCGGATGATGCCCACGTCCAGTGAACCGTCGAGCAGCGCATCGATCTGCTGCAGCGTGTTCATCTCGCTCAGCTGCAGCCGCACCTGCGGATACTGCTGACGGTAGCGCAGGATCGAACGCGGAATCTGCGGTGACAGTGGCGTGGCACGAGTCAGACCGATATGCAGTTCACCCTGCTCACCACGCTGTGCACGCTGTACCTCGTCCACGGCCGTTTCCACCTGCTGCACGATGGCGCGTGCACGTTCCTGCAGCAGTTCGCCCGCAGGCGTCAGCTGCACGCGGCGATGGCTGCGCACGAACAGGCGCGCGTCAATCAGTTCTTCCAGCTGGCGGATCTGTTGGCTGAGCGGCGGCTGTGACATGCCCAGCCGCTCCGCCGCCTGGCCGAAGTGCAGCGTATCGGCAACAGCGAGGAAGTAGCGCAGGTGACGGAGTTCGATGGACATGGGTGCAGTTTATTCATCGTCAGCCGGAAATGGATCAGATGCGGGGTCAGTGCCCGTTGCGCAGCAACGGGATCCGACCCCGTGCCGACCAACGGTCGGCACCCACCATGGGGAGCATTTCCCACAGTTCGCAGAAAACGGTCGAAGGCGGGGTGGGTCCGGTTGCGGGGGCGTGAGCGCCATGGATGGCGCGACCGAGCCTCCATGGACGGATTTACGGCGTTCCCCGTAACCGGACCCACCCCGCCATCCCACGGAAAGCCCGCTGTCGCCGTTGCTGTTGCTTCGGCCTCTGCAGGTGCAGGGCGCAGCCCTGCCGAACACCCCTACCGCTCGGAATGCCCGCTCTGATCGTAATCGCGCGGACTGAACAACTCCGGCTGGATCAGCTCGATGAACGCCCGCGCCTGCGCCGACAACGCCTTGCCCCGGCGCACGATCACCCCGTAGCTGCGCTCGGGGAACCAGCGCTTCATCGACCGCGCCGCCAGCCGCTCGTGGTCGGCCTCGTTCAGGCACAGCGCCGGCACGATGGAAATGCCCATGCCCATCGCCACGTACTGCTTGATTACTTCCCAGCCCCCCACCTCAAGCGCCACGGTGTAGGCGATGCGGTGGCGCTGGAACACCTGGTCCACCAGGCGGTAGGTGATCTGCCGCTTCGGCGGCAGCACCAGCGGATAGCGCGCGATGTCGGCCAGCTCCAGCTCGCCGCCCTTGGCCAGCGGATGATCGTGTGGTGCGATCAGCACCTGCTCGAAGCGGTAGGCCGGGGCGTAGGTCAGGTCGGCCGGCACATCGGTCATCGAACCTATCGCCAAGTCGGCGGCATCCTCGCGCAGCAGGTCGGTGCCGTCGGCGCTGATCGCGTTGTGCAGGGTCAGGCGCACGTCCGGGTGGTGCAGGCGAAAGCGTTCGACGATCTTCGGCAGCAGGTACAGGATGGTCGAGCTGTTGGCGGCAATGTTCAGCTCGCCCGCGTCCAGGCCGCGCACCTTGTCGCGGAAGCGCGCCTCCAGCCCGTCCAGGTTCTCCACCAGCGGCTGTGCCATCTCGTACAGCAGCTGGCCCTCGCGGCTGGGCACCAGGCGCCTCCCGCTGCGCTCGAACAATGGCACCCCCAGCTCCCGTTCCAACGCCTGCAACTGCAGGCTGATGGCCGGCTGGCTGACGAAAAGTGCCTCAGCCGCCCGTGAGACGGAGCCGAGGCGCACGGTCTGGCAGAACGCGCGCAGCGGCTTGAGCCGGTCGGATTTGTAGGAAAAACGAGGACTTGGCGGGGTGCGTGTGCTCATTGTGTAACGAGTATTAGCACAACTTATGTAAAACATTGCAAAAACTGTTTTGCCAAATACTGAGGCCGGGCGGCACCGTGGAGACGTTCCCCCACCGCTGGAGTCGCCCCATGTCCGCCGTCGCTTCCGCCGTTCCCACCCCCGCCACCAAGGCCACCCCCGGCATCGCCCTGGCGACCCGCGTGGCCGGCCAGGACACCGTGCTGCCGGCGCCGCTGCTGGCCCTGCTGGTGTCGCTGCACCGCGCGGTGGAACCGGGCCGGCAGGCGAGGCTGCAGGCCCGCCGTGAACGCCAGGCGTTCTTCGACCAGGGCGGCCTGCCGGACTTCCGTGAAGACACCACTGCGATCCGCAGCGGCGACTGGCGCGTTGCGCCGCTGCCGGCCGCGCTGCAGGACCGCCGCGTCGAGATCACCGGCCCGACCGACCCGAAGATGGTCATCAACGCGCTGAACTCCGGCGCCAAGGTGTTCATGGCCGACTTCGAGGATTCGACCTCGCCGACCTGGCGCAACCTGCTGGCCGGGCAGCAGTCGCTGGCTGCGGCGGTGCGCGGCGATCTGGAATACACCGCCCCAAATGGCAAGCACTACACGCTGCGCCCGTACGACGAACAGGCGGTGCTGATCGTGCGTCCGCGTGGCTGGCACCTGGAAGAGAAGCACGTACGCGTCGACGGCCAGTTCCTCGCCGGCGGCCTGTTCGACGCAGCGGTGTTCGCCTTCCACAACGCCCGCTCCCTGCAGGCCAAGGATCGTGGCCCGTACTTCTACCTGCCCAAGCTGCAGAGCATGGAAGAGGCGGCGCTGTGGGAAACCGCGCTGTCGCACATCGAAGGGATGCTCGGCTTGCCGCACGGCCAGATCAAGGTGACCGTGCTGATCGAAACGCTGCCGGCGGTGTTCGAGATGGACGAGATCCTGCACGCACTGCGTGACCGCATCGTCGGCCTGAACTGCGGGCGCTGGGACTACATCTTCTCGTACCTGAAGACCTTCCGCCGCCACGCCGACCGCGTGCTGCCCGAACGCGGCCAGGTGACCATGACCCAGCCGTTCCTGAAGGCGTATTCGGAACTGCTGATCCAGACCTGCCACCGCCGCGGTGCGCATGCGATGGGCGGCATGGCCGCGCAGATTCCGATCAACAACGATGCCGCCGCCAACGAACAGGCCATGGCCCGCGTGCGCGCCGACAAGCTGCGCGAAGTCAGCGCCGGCCACGACGGCACCTGGGTCGCGCATCCGGCGCTGATTCCGGTGGCGATGGCGATCTTCGACGAGCACATGCCCGGTGCGAACCAGCACAGCGTGCTGCGCCAGGACGTGCGCGTCGGCCGCGAAGAACTGATCGCGCGGCCGCCGGGCACCATCACCCGCGCCGGCTTCGAAGGCAACGTGGAAGTCTGCGTGCGTTACCTGGCGGCGTGGCTGGATGGCAACGGCTGTGTGCCGATCCATCACCTGATGGAGGACGCGGCCACCGCCGAGATCAGCCGCAGCCAGTTGTGGCAGTGGCTGCATACGCCGGGCCAGCAGCTGGACGATGGCACCGCGATCGACCTGGCCCTGCTGGATTCCACCCTGTCGCAGCTGCCGGCACGGCTGGGCGATACCGCCGCGCTGCCCGGTGGCGCGCGCATCAGCGAGGCCATCGCCCTGCTCGGCGAACTGAGCCGCAGCGAAGAACTGACCGATTTCCTGACCCTGCCGGCCTACGCGCGCATCGATTGACTGCCGCCCGCGTCTACCGCCGTTTCCCTCCCCGCTGCACGCACGAACCGAACTGGAGAAAGACATGAGCAAGCTGCCCACTGCCGAACAGATCCAGCACGACTGGGATACCCACCCGCGTTGGGAAGGCATCCAGCGCAACTACAGCGCCGCCGACGTGGTGCGCCTGCGCGGCACCGTCCACATCGAGCATTCGCTGGCCCGCCTGGGTGCGGAGAAGCTGTGGGCGTCACTGCACGAGCGCGAGTTCGTCAACGCGCTGGGTGCACTGACCGGCAATCAGGCCATGCAGCAGGTCAAGGCCGGCCTGAAGGCGATCTACCTGTCCGGTTGGCAGGTGGCGGCCGACGCCAACCTGGCCGGGCAGATGTATCCGGACCAGTCGCTGTACCCGGCTGATTCGGTGCCGGCGGTGGTCAAGCGCATCAACAACACGCTGCTGCGCGCCGACCAGCTGCATCACGCCGAAGGCAAGGATGACATCGACTTCCTGCAGCCGATCGTGGCCGATGCCGAGGCCGGCTTCGGCGGCGTACTCAACGCCTTTGAACTGATGAAGGCGATGATCGAGGCCGGCGCCGCCGGCGTGCACTTCGAGGACCAGCTGGCCTCGGTGAAGAAGTGCGGGCACATGGGCGGCAAGGTGCTGGTGCCGACCCGCGAGGCGATCGAGAAGCTCAACGCCGCACGCCTGGCCGCCGACGTGATGGGCGTGCCGACCCTGCTGGTCGCGCGCACCGATGCCGAAGCTGCGGATCTGCTGACCAGTGACATCGACGGCAACGACAAGCCGTTCACCACCGGTGAGCGTACCGTCGAAGGCTTCTACAAGACCCGCAACGGCCTGGACCAGGCGATCAGCCGCGGCCTGGCCTATGCGCCCTACGCCGACCTGGTGTGGTGCGAGACCGGCAAGCCGGACCTGGAATTCGCACGGAAATTCGCCGAGGCGATCCATGCGAAGTTCCCCGGCAAGCTGCTGGCCTACAACTGCTCGCCCAGCTTCAACTGGAAGAAGAACCTGGACGACGCCACCATTGCCAAGTTCCAGCGCGAACTGGGCAGCTACGGCTACAAGTTCCAGTTCATCACCCTGGCAGGGTTCCATGCGTTGAACTACGGCATGTTCAATCTGGCCCACGGCTACGCACGCCGCCAGATGAGTGCGTTCGTGGAACTGCAGGAAGCCGAGTTCGAAGCGGCCGAGCGCGGTTTCACTGCGGTCAAGCACCAGCGTGAGGTCGGTACCGGCTATTTCGATGCGGTGACCCAGGCGATCCAGCAGGGCCAGTCGTCGACCACCGCGCTGAACGGCTCGACCGAGGAAGAGCAGTTCCACGGCGGGCGGAGCGAACGCGCGGCGTGATCCGGTGCGCCGCGTGATCCGGTAGTGCCGGCCGCTGGCCGGCAATCACGGGATGCTCCGGGCGCTGCGTGGCAGCCGGCCAGCGGCCGGCTCTACCGGGCCCTGGAAATCCGATCAGGGTGGCCAGGGAAGGGCCAGGCAACGCCGGCCGGTCGGGGGACCTGCCGGCGTTGTTGTATCGATGCAAGGGGCAGCCAGCGGGCAGCGTCAATCAGGCGCACCCCGGGTTCCGGCAACTTGGCCGAAACCCTGTGAAACCCGGCATCGAATTGATCCAGCAGGGGTTTTGCCCGGGCGCCCGTGACCAGAACGGGCCACCACCGATCTTCACATCAATCAAGATCGGCAGAGCGGTCAAAATGAGATAGGGCGCACACTTTAAAGCGGTGCTATGCTCCGCGGCTCACCAGGGGACGCTGGCGGCGGGTGCAGGGAATGACCGGCAGGGGTGCGGCCGAGAACAGTGATGTGACGACAGGTATCGCCCGGGTGGCGATGGCCGAGATCGTGCACGCGCTGTTGTCAGATGCCGAGGTGGCATTGTTTGCCAGATTCGCCCGCGCATGCAAGCTCCGTGCCGGACAGTGGCTGTTCCAGCGTGGTCACCGCGGCGAGCGCATGTATGTGATCCTCGAAGGCCAGATCGAACTGGACTTCGGCGAGGACCTGGTGATCAAGACACTCGGGCAGCATGAGTTCTTCGGAGAACTGGGCCTGCTGGTCGGCGACCACCTGCGCAGCGCGAGCGCGCGCGCGCTGGTCGACTGCGATGTGCTGGAACTGGGGCCGGCTGATTTCCACCGGCTGGTCGAATCCAATCCGGGCCTGGTGGCCTATTTCCTGCGCCGCACGATCATGCGCGTGCTGGCCAACGAACAGGCCTTGATCAGCCAGCTGCGCCGGCGCAACCACGATCTGGAAACCGCGCTGGACAACCTCTACATCACTACCCACCAGCTGACCCACACCCGCGAGCTGGTGCGTACCGATGAACTGACCGGCCTGCACAACCGCCGTGGCCTCACCCTGTACCTGCAGGAGTGCCGCGAGCGTGCCGAGGGGCCGCCACAGGCGCTGCTGCTGATCGACTGCGACCGCTTCAAGCAGATCAACGACCGCCACGGCCACCAGGCCGGCGACCGCGTGCTGCAGAGCATGGGCAACATCCTGCGCTCGATGGCTGGCGAGCAGGATCTGGCCTGCCGGCTTGGCGGCGATGAGTTCTGCCTGATGCTGCGCCGTGGCAACCGCGAGATCGTGCAGCACGCTGCCGAGTTCATCCTCAGCGCGGTGCACGGCCTGCTCGAGCGCAGTCACGGCACGCCGCATGTAAGCCTGGTCAGCATCGGAGCCAGCCTGCTGGATGCCGACGCGGGCTGGAGTGAGTGGTATGCCAGCGCCGATCGGGCGCTGTACCGGGCCAAGCGTGATGGCGGCAACTGCCTGCGCTGGGTGGATGATCCGGACGGCCAATAGGGAGATGCAGGCGATGAATGGCGACAACGGAACGTCAGCCCCGCATAGCCCACAGCTACGCGCCCTGCTGTTCACTGATCTGTGTGATTCGCTGCAGCTGGTCGAGCGGATCGGCGACGTGGCGGCGGCGAGCCTGTTCCAGGAACACGACCGCCTGGTGCTGGTGCTGCAGCACCGCTGGAATGGCCAGCTGATCGATCGTTCGGACGGCCTGTTCATGCTGTTCGAGCGCGCCATCGATGCCCTGGGCTTCGCCCTGGACTACCAGCGTGAACTGCATGCGCTGGGCCAGCAGCGTGCGATTGAACTGCGCGCGCGTGCTGGCCTGCATGTGGGCGACGTGCTGACCTGGGAAAACAGTGCCGAGGCAGTCCGCGCCGGCGCCAAGTCGATGGAAGTGGAAGGCCTGGCCAAGCCGATGGCGGCGCGCCTGATGATGCTGGCCCGGCCCGGCCAGATCCTGTTGTCGGCGGTAGCCGAATCGCTGACCCGCCGTGCCACCGATGCGTTGGGCGAGCGCTGCACGCGCCTGTTGTGGAAGTCGCACGGGCGCTGGCGCTTCAAGGGCGTGCCGGTGGTACAGGAAGTGATCGAAGTGGGCGAGATCGGCTCCGCACCGCTGCGCATGCCGCGTGCCAATGCCAAGGCCCGCCGCGACCTGCCGTTGTGGCGGCAGCCGCTGGTGCTGGCCGCCGAAGGCCTGGTGCTGGCGGTGGCGGTGCTGGGCGGCTGGCTGCTGCTGCGGCCGGAACCGGCGATCGCGTTCGCCGAGCGCGACTGGGTGGTGCTCGGTGATGTCGACAACCTCACCGGCGACCCGATCTTCGACGACTCGATGCGGCACGCGATCCGGATCGCGCTGGAGCAATCGCGCTACGTGAACGTGCTGTCGGAGGGCAAGATCCGCGAAAGCCTGGAAATGGCGCGGCTCTCGGGCGATACCCGGCTCAGCCGCGATACCGCGGCCAACGTGGCGGTGCGGGAAGGCGCGCGCGCCGTGCTGCTGCCGACGGTGCGGCAGAAGATCGGTGGCTACGAGCTGGCCATCGATGTCGCCGCACCCGGCAGCGGCCAGGTGATCCAGACGTTCACCGCCACCGTGGATCGATCCGACCAGATGGTGTTCGCGGTGGACGACGTGGTCGGGCGCCTGCGTCGCGGACTGGGCGAATCGGTGGCGAGCCTGGAACAGTCGTTGCCGCTGCCGCGGGCATCGACCCAGGACCTTCGCGCACTGCGTGCGTTCGCGCTGGCGGAAAGTGCACTGGGCCAGCGTCGCTTCGAGGAGGCGCGCAACCTGTACCAGGCGGCGATCGATATCGATCCTGGTTTCGCCCTGGCCTACATGGGCGTGGCCAAACTGCATGCGCGCGTCGAGGAAGGGCGGCGTGCACGCGAAGCCATGCAGCATGCGCTGGACCTGCAGGATCGGCTGCCGCCACGCGAGCGGCTGTACCTGAAGGCCTGGATGGCCGAGCTGGAGCCGGGTGGCTGGGCGCTGGAGCAATGGCGCACGCTGGCCAAGGTCTATCCGGATTCGTTCGCGGGGCTGTCCAACACGTCCTGGTACCTGCTGCAGGCCAACCAGTTCAGCGAGGCCGAACCCTATGCGCGTGCGGCCGCAGTACCGCAGGATCCGCTGCGGCTGTATCCGCTGGTCCACCTGGTGCGGATACAGATCGCTGCCAACCAACCGCAGCTCGCTGCCGAAACGCTGGCCCAGGCGCAGGTCCTGCGCGGCCGTGATGACGCCGATGAGACCGGTGTGGATGTGCTGGTGGCCCAGGGGCAGTACGCGAAGGCAGCGAAGCTGTTACCGCAGATCCACGCCAGTGATGGCCTGCAGGAGCGGATGAAGCTGCGTGCGCAGTTGTTGCTGGCTGCTGCGCAGCGCGATTGCGCGGCCATGCAGCAGGCGATACGCGAAGATGCAGCGGCGCCGACGCTGGTCGATCTTCAGGTGCAGCAGCGCCTGCAGCACGCCAGCGTGGCGGCGCTGTGCCCGAGCGCAGACCGTGCCGGGCTGCAGGCCATCGCGGCGCTGCTGCAGCCGATGCTGCAGGAGCGTGATGATCCCATGCTGCATGCCCGTGGCCTGCAATGGCTGGCACTGGTCCACCTGGCGCAGCGGCAGGGCCAGTTCGAACTGGCCAGGCGCTGGCTGGACGAGCAGCGGCCCCTGCTGCGCAGCCTGCGCAGTCCGGTCGCGGACCGCTGGCTGCGCATCGTCAGCGCCATGGACGAACTGCAGATGCAGCGGCCCGATGCAGCCCGCGCGCTGATCGAGCCGATGCTCGATGGCAGCGAGCCGGTGCAGGCACACGTCGTGCTGCTGCTCGCGCTGCGCGCACAGGGCAATGAAGCCGCGGTACGCCGCGAGCAGGCCTGGCTGTCCCAGCATCGCGGCCAGGCCATTGCCGAGGTCACCGCCATGCAGGTCTGGCAACCACTGAACGTGCATGACGTGTCCATGTGGGCATCGCCGGCCACGGCCGGCGCGCCCTGATGGCGGGTCAACCGTCGATGCGCTCGCCGACCTTGCCGGCTTCGAAGCAGAACACCACGGTCATGGCCGCCACCGACCCGGACAGGTGGGCCTGCAGCCCGTCACGCACCTGGCTCAGCTCTTCGACCGAGGCCAGGGTGCCGATCTTCATGCAGTCGTTCTCGCCAACGGCACCGTCCAGCCCGATCGAGGCCAGGGCCTTGGCCGGCGACGCGGTGAAGTGGCTGCGGAAGTCGTCGCTGCCGATCAGGTGGTCCAGCAGGAGGCTGGCGTCTGCGGCGGAAAGGCGGGGATGGGTGCTCATGGGGATCGTCCGTAAGTGGAGTTTCTCGTATCGGCCGCGACAGCCTGCCATTGAGGGCCGCGCTGTGCACATCGCTAAAGTTGGCCGCGCCGCGGTCGTTGCTGCTATGCCGGTTGTGCGGCAGAAGGAAGGAAACCGATGCGCCTGCGCCGCTGCGCCAGCCTGATGTTCGAGCCCCGCGAGGCGGTCACCCTGGACCTGCGCGCGATGCTGGCCGGCCACGCCGAGATGGACAGCCAGATCAGCTGGGTGGCGCTGGCCGCGCATCTGGACCAGCCGCTGCCGGTGGACGCCGAGGAGCGCCAGCTGCTGGGCGAGCTCAGCGCGCACCGCTGGAGCGAACCGCCCGCCGATGCCTCCCCGGCGATGCTGGCCCGCCTGGTCGAGCAGGGCCTGCTGCTGACCGACCCGCCGAGCGAGGTGGGGCACCAGCTGCGCGACGAGGCGCTGCGGCGCAGCCAGTGGTGGCCGCTGGCTGCACTGGCCCATCGCCATGCACGCTGGCAGGCCGTGGACAGCGTGGAGGACATGCGCCGGCAGGGGTTGGACACCGCTGCCGGCCTGCGCCAGCGCCTCGGGCCGCCACCGCCGGTGGTGCAGCCCATGCAGGGCGACTACCAGCCGCTGCCGCGCAGCGAAGAGGCCGCGTTCGACGCACTGCTGGCGCGCCGCACCACCTGCCGCAATTTCGACCCGCAGCGCGCGTTGCCGCTGCCGTTGCTGGCCCAGGTGCTGCAGCGCACGCTGATGGCGCACGCGGTGCAGAAGGTCGAGCGCGATACCGAGTTCCTGAAGAAGAACGTGCCTTCCGGTGGCGGCCTGCATCCCACCGAAGGCTTCCTGCTGGTGCAGAACGTGGAAGGACTGGCACCGGGCCTGTATCACTACCACCCGGTGCAGCACGCCGTGCTGCCGCTGCCCTCGCCACCGTCGCAGGCACTGCCGGCGCTGGCGCGGCGGATGCTGTCCGGGCAGGCGTGGTTCGCCGATGCGCCGGCGCTGCTGGTGCTGGCGCCGCGCTATGACCGCTGCTTCTGGAAGTACCGCAACCACGCCAAGGCGCACCGTGCGGTGACGCTGGATGTCGGTCACATCTCGCAGCTGCTGTACCTGTGCGCGACCGAGCGCGGCCTGGCCGCCTTCGTCACCGCAGCCATCAACGATGCCGATGTCGATCGTGCCTTCGGCTTCGATGGCATCGGCCAGAGCGCGATGGCCATCTGCGGCCTGGGCTGGCGCAGTGCCACACTGGACACGGCCGAATTCGATCCCGCTGGTCGGGTGACGGCGGGCGACGACCGCTGAGCGACCGTCGCCCCGGCGTTCACGCCGCTTCGAAGTCCACCAGCACCGCGCCGTCGTTGACCTGGTCACCGGCCTTGGCGCGGTAGCCCTTCACCGTGCCGTCGGCCGGCGCCTGCAGGGTGTGCTCCATCTTCATCGCTTCCAACACCACCAGCGGCGTGCCGCGTTTGACCTCGGTACCGGCGGCGACCAGCGTGGCCACGATCTTCCCGGGCATCGGTGCCAGCAGGCTGCCGGCATCGGCCACGGCGTGGTCCGATTCGCTCACCGGATCATGCAGGGTGAAACGGTGCTGGCCGTCGGCGCCGAACAGGTACAGCTGGTCACCGTCGCGCAGCAGCTGCAGTGTCCAGCGGCGCCCGCCCAGCTGCACCGCCAGCCCCCGCACATCGGCTGTGCCGATCACCTGCACGGGTGCTGCGCCATCGCACTGCACGCGCCAGCCATCGGCCTGCGCCCACACCTTCAGCGTGTGCCGGCATTCGCCCTGCTGCAGCGGCAGCACGCGCGGCGCGGGCGCGCCAAGGCGCCAGCCGTCCTGCGCCTGCCACGGCGAATGCGGGTCGCGCGCGTCGCTGGCTGCACCTGCAGTAGTGGCCACGGCGGCCACCGCCGCCAGCAGCCACAGCGCATCATCGCTGTCACCCACCTGGCCCAATGCGGCCTGCTCGCGCTCGATCAGCGCGGTATCCAGCTTGGCGTGGGTAAACGAATCGGTGTTCACCAGGCGGCGCAGGAAACCGGCATTGGTGGTCACGCCCACCACCTGGCAGTCGGCCAGGGCCTGGCTCATGCGGCGCAGTGCGGCGTCGCGGTCCACGTCCCAGACGATCAGCTTGGCAATCATGGGATCGTAGTACGGCGTGATGCTGTCGCCTTCCTCGACACCGGTATCCACGCGCACATGAGTCGACGGCGCCGGCAGGCGCAGGCGGCGCAGGAGGCCGGTGGACGGCAGGAAACCACGGTCGGCGTCTTCGGCATACAGCCGCGCCTCGATGGCGTGGCCGTGGATCGCCAGCTGCTCCTGGCGCAGCGGCAGTGGCTGGCCCGAGGCTACGCGCAGCTGCCACTCCACCAGGTCGGTGCCGGTGATGTACTCGGTCACCGGGTGCTCGACCTGCAGGCGGGTGTTCATCTCCATGAAGTAGAAATCGCCGTCCGGGCCGGCGATGAACTCCACCGTTCCGGCGCCGACGTAGCCCACCGCGCGCGCGGCATCGACCGCGGCCTTGCCCATCGCCGCACGACGTTCGGGGCTCATGCCCGGGGCGGGCGCTTCTTCCAGCACCTTCTGGTGGCGGCGCTGCACCGAGCAATCGCGCTCGAACAGGTAGACCGCATCACCGTGGCTGTCGCCGAACACCTGGATCTCGATATGGCGCGGGCGCTCGACGTACTTCTCGACCAGCACATGGTCGTTGCCGAATGCCGAGGCGGCCTCGCGCTGGCAGCTGGCCAGTGCATCGACGAAGTCCTCGCTGCGTTCGACCTTGCGCATGCCCTTGCCACCGCCACCGGCGCTGGCCTTGATCAGTACCGGGTAGCCGATGGCATCGGCCTGCGCGCGCAGGAACGTCGGCTCCTGCTGGTCGCCGTGGTAGCCCGGCGTCAGTGGCACACCGGCCTTGGCCATCAACGCCTTGGCCGCGCTCTTGTCACCCATCGCGCGGATCGCGCTGGCCGGCGGCCCGATGAAGGTGACGCCGGCGGCGGCGCAGGCATCGGCGAAGTCGGCATTCTCGGACAGGAAGCCGTAACCGGGGTGGATCGCCTGCGCGCCGGTCAGGCGTGCGGCGTCGAGCAGGGCGTCGCCGCGCAGGTAGCTCTCACGCGCGGCGGCCGGGCCGATGTGGATGGCCTCGTCGGCCAGGCGTACGTGGCGTGCGTTGCGGTCGGCATCGGAATACACCGCCACGGTGGCGATGCCGAGGCGGCGGCAGGTGGCGATGACGCGGCAGGCGATTTCGCCGCGGTTGGCGATCAGGACTTTGGTGAACATGGCAACAGGCTCGGTCATGGCACGGGTTACATGCGGAACACGCCGAAGCGCGTCTGCTGCGGGGCGGCGTTGAGGCTGGCCGACAGCGCCAGCGCCAGCACCCGGCGGGTGTCGGCCGGATCGATCACGCCGTCGTCCCACAGGCGTGCGCTGGCGTAGTACGGGTGGCCCTGCTGCTCGAACTGATCGCGGATCGGTGCCTTGAACGCGTCTTCCTCCGCTGCCGGCCACTGGCCGCCCTTGGCCTCGATGCCATCGCGCTTGACCGTGGCCAGCACGCTGGCGGCCTGTTCGCCACCCATCACGCCGATGCGCGCGTTCGGCCACATCCACAGGAAGTTCGGCGAGTATGCACGGCCGCACATGCCGTAGTTGCCGGCACCGAACGAGCCACCGATCACCACGGTGAACTTGGGTACCCTGGCGCAGGCCACCGCCATCACCAGCTTGGCCCCGTCCTTGGCGATACCACCCTGTTCGTACTTTCGACCGACCATGAAGCCGGTGATGTTCTGCAGGAACACCAGCGGGATGTTGCGCTGGGTGCACAGCTCGATGAAGTGCGCGCCCTTCAGTGCCGACTCGGAGAACAGGATGCCGTTGTTGGCGATGATGCCGATCGGGTAGCCGTTCAGATGGGCAAAGCCGGTGACCAGCGTTGCGCCGTAGCGCGGCTTGAATTCGTCGAAGCGTGAGCCATCGACCAGCCGCGCGATCACTTCGCGTACGTCGTAGGGCTTGCGCGTATCGGCCGGGATCACCCCGTACAGTTCGTGTGCCGGCAGCAGCGGTTCCTCGGGCGCCTGCACCGCCATCGCTGGTTCCGGCTTGCGCCAGTTGAGCTGGGCGATGATCGCGCGCACCCGTGCCAGTGCCTGCAGGTCGTTGTCGGCCATGTGGTCAGCCACGCCGGAGATGCGCGTGTGCACATCGGCACCACCCAGTTCCTCGGCCGTCACCACTTCGCCGGTGGCCGCCTTCACCAGCGGCGGGCCGCCGAGGAAGATCGTGCCCTGCTCGCGCACGATCACCGTCTCGTCGCTCATCGCTGGCACATAGGCACCACCAGCGGTGCAGCTGCCCATCACGCAGGCGATCTGCGGAATGCCCTGTGCCGACAGGTTGGCCTGGTTGTAGAAGATGCGGCCGAAATGGTCGCGGTCGGGAAAGACTTCGTCCTGCAGCGGCAGGAACGCGCCACCGGAATCGACCAGGTAGATGCACGGCAGGTGGTTCTGCTCGGCGATCTCCTGCGCGCGCAGGTGCTTCTTCACCGTCATCGGGTAGTAGGTGCCGCCCTTGACCGTGGCATCGTTGGCCACGATCACGCATTCCACGCCACTGACGCGGCCGATGCCGGCCACTACGCCAGCGGCCGGCACGGTGTCTTCGTACATGCCGTGCGCGGCCAGCGGCGCGATTTCCAGGAACGCGCTGCCCGGGTCGAGCAGGGCGTCGATGCGGTCGCGCACCAGCAGCTTGCCGCGCGCGGTGTGCTTGGCGCGTGCGGCTTCGCTGCCACCCAGCGCGGTGCGGGCGAGGGTGGCATGCAGGTCGTCGACCACGGCCTGCATGGCCGCGCGGTTGCTTTCAAACGTTTCGCTGCCCGGTTGCAGCTGGGTGCTCAATACGGTCATCGCAGTGGCCT
Organism: Stenotrophomonas maltophilia group sp. vghtpe118; assembly: GCF_052605195.1. Lineage (NCBI taxonomy): Bacteria > Pseudomonadati > Pseudomonadota > Gammaproteobacteria > Lysobacterales > Lysobacteraceae > Stenotrophomonas > Stenotrophomonas maltophilia group sp. vghtpe118. The sequence continues at coordinate 2,986,796 of NZ_CP199672.1, forward strand.
TACAGGGTGCGCTGGAACAGTTCGCGGCCGATCAGCATGCGGCGGATCTCGGACGTGCCGGCGCCGATCTCATACAGCTTGGCATCGCGCCACAAGCGGCCGGTCGGGTATTCGTTGATGTAGCCGTTGCCGCCCAGGATCTGGATCGCCTGGCCAGTCAGCCAGGTGGCCTTCTCGGCGGCGTACAGGATGGCACCGGCGGCGTCCTGGCGGGTGGTGCGGCCCTGGTCGCAGGCGCGTGCCACGGCATAGACATACGCGCGGCAGGCACCCAGGCCCACGTACATGTCGGCGATCTTGGCCTGGATCAGCTGGAAGCTGCCGATCGGCTCGCCGAACTGGTGGCGCTCGTGCACATACGGCATCACCACGTCCATGGCCGCGGCCATCAGGCCCAGCGGGCCACCGGACAGCACCACGCGCTCGTAGTCCAGGCCGGACATCAGCACGCGCACGCCACCGCCAACCTGGCCCAGCACGTTCTCTTCAGGAATCTCGCAATCCTGGAACACCAGCTCGCAGGTGGGCGAAGAACGCATGCCCAGCTTGTCCAGCTTCTGCGCGGTGGAAAAGCCCTTCATGCCCTTCTCGACCAGGAACGCGGTGATGCCCTTGGCGCCGGCCTCCATGTCGGTCTTGGCGTAGACCACCAGCACGTCGGCATCCGGGCCGTTGGTGATCCACATCTTGTTGCCGTTGAGCACGTAGCGGTCGCCGCGCTTGTCCGCGCGCAGCTTCATCGACACCACGTCCGAACCGGCGCCCGGTTCGCTCATCGCCAGCGCGCCCACCCTGGCGCCGCTGCACAGGTCGGGCAGGAAGCGCTGCTTCTGTTCCTCGTTGCCGTTCTTGCGCAGCTGGTTCACGCACAGGTTGGAGTGCGCGCCATAGGACAGGCCGATGCCGCCGGAAGCGCGCGAGATCTCTTCCATCGCCACCACATGGGCCAGGTAGCCCATGCCGGTGCCACCGTATGCTTCTTCCACGGTGAGGCCCAGCAGCCCCTGTTCGCCCAGCTTCGGCCACAGGGCCAGCGGGAACTGGTTGCTGGCATCGGCCTCGGCGGCCAGCGGCGCGACCTCGGCGGCGGCAAAATGGGCCACGCTCTGGCGCAGCAGGTCGATGTCTTCGCCAAGATCGAAGTTCAGGGATGGCACGTGCATTGTGGTGGCTCCACGGCGGGATGGCAGGAATGGACGCACCCGGCGGGGGAGTGGGCGGCGGTCTGCAGGACCGTCACCTACACGGGCGATGGCCCCAGCGTAGCGGGGTTCGGGTAAGAAGTGAATACGAATTCAAAAATTGAAACTAGAATCAGAACATGGCCTATAAACGCTCTGCATTGATGGAAGAACGCCTGGCGGGCGCCCGAGAACGGATCCTGCTGGCCACCCGCGCGCTGGTCGCCACTGGCGGCTGGCGCAATGCCCCGGTGACGGCCGTGGCAACCCAGGCGGGGGTGTCCACCGGCCTGATCTACCGGCATTTCCCATCCAAGGCGGAGCTGTTCGTGGAAGTCCTCAATGCCGCCGTGGCCCACGAGGTCGCGATCATGGAGCGGATCGCCAGTGGCCCGGAGGCGGCCAGCGAGCGGCTGCGGCTGGCGATCACCGCCTTCGTCCGCCGTGCCCTGGCCGGGCCGGGGCTCGCGCACGCCTTCATCGTCGAACCGGTAGACCCGGATGTGGAAGCCGAGCGCATGCGCGGTCGTCGCGCCTTCGGCGACGTGTTCCTGCGGCTGGTGGAGGAGGGCGTGGCGGCCGGTGAGCTGCCTGCGCAGGACGCGCATGTGGCCGCCGCCTGCCTGGTGGGTGCCTTCACCGAAGCGATGGTCGGCCCGACCGCACCCAGCCGCGCAGCGCACCGCGACGAAGACGCGCTGGTGGATGCGATCTGCAGCTTCTGCCTGCGCGCGATCGGCGCCCCGGCAATCCGGTAGCGCCGGTCGCTGGCCGGCTTCTGCACGATCCATCTGGCAGGAGGGTGATGCCGGCCAGCGGCCGGCACTGCCGGGTGGGCATGCTGCGCCGCATCAGCAGTGACGCCTGTTGTCGCACGCAAAGTGCGTTCTATACTCGGCCCATCACGCAGTCGCTCAGCCGTGGTCCAACGACTATCAGCCAGGGGTAACGAAGAGTGCGGAATTACGATCTGGAGTTCCTGAAACGCTTCTCCATGGTGATCGCGCTGCTGGCGACCATCACCCTCGGCCTCATCCTCCTTGCCGCCTACATCCACACCCGGATTCCGCCCGAGGTGTCGCCGACCGCGGCCAAACGCACCGAACAGCGCATCTCGCCGACCGGTGCAGTCTATGCCGGCAGCACCGGCGCCGCCGCGCAGGCTGCCGCCAAGGCCGCCGCGCTGGCCAAGGCCGCGTCGCAGGTGGCCTACGGCGGCACCAAGGATGGCAAGGTGATCTTCGACAACCTGTGCACCGCCTGCCACACCACCGGCGTGGGCATGGCACCGACGCTGGACCATTCGCACTGGGACAAGCGCATCGCGCAGGGCAAGGACACGCTCTACAAGCACGCCATCGAGGGCTATACCGGCCCCGACGGCGGCATCATGCCGCCCAAGGGCGGCAACCCGGCCCTGACCGAGGAGCAGATCCACGCCACCGTGGACTGGATGTTGGGCAACCTGAAGTAACCGCCGCAACGCGCCGCTTCCTGTAGAGCCGAGCCCACGCTCGGCTGCTCTGCGCGCGGTGTGGCCAAGTGCAGCCGAGCATGGGCTCGGCTCTACGATCCCCCGGCTTTGCCCACCGAGGCCTGATCGCTCATATGCCCCCGCTGCGCAGGCGGCGTTTCGCATTTCAGGGTTAGTCTGTGCGCCTCTTCCATGGAGTCGCCCGTTGATGCGCCGCCGTTCCCTCGCCCTTGCCCTGTCCCTGCTGCTGCCGGCCGGCGCCTTTGCCCAGGCCCAGCCGCAGGCCGCACCGGTCGCGCCACCCTCCGCCGCGCGCAGCAGCGCCACCGTGGTGCTGACCGCCGCGCCGGCCGACTGGCGCGCGCTGGATGGCCAGCGGGTGCGCATCGCCGCACCGCTGACCCTGGCCGGTACCGACGGCCTGGAGCGCTTCGGCCAGCTCACCGTAGCCTTCGATGGTCGCCTCTGGCAGCCGACCGAAGTGGCCGCGCCGGGCACCGCCGGCTACGAGCAGGTGATGGCCGACAACCAGCGCCGCCGCCTGGTGCTGGAAGATGGCAGTGATGCCCGAGACCCCGCCAGCGTGGCGTACCTGCCGGGCAGCCCGGTGCTGCGCACCGGCATGCAGCTGCGCGACGTGCAGGGCATCGTGCGCATGGACGCGCAGGGCCATCCGCGCCTGCAGGTCGAAGGTGTGCTGAAACTGCCGGAACTCAAGCGCCCGGCGGTGCCGACGGTGCCGGGCAGCCTGCACGTGGCGGCCTTCAACCTGGAGAACTTCTTCAACGGTGACGGCCAGGGCGGCGGCTTCCCGACCCTGCGCGGCGCCCGCACGCTGGACGAGCACAAGGCGCAGGTGGCCAAGCTGGTCGCCACGGTCAACGCGCTGGGCGCCGACGTCGCCGCGCTGATGGAGCTGGAGAACGACGGCTACGGCCCGCAGTCGGCCATCGCCGAACTGGTCGATGCGCTCAACCGTGACCGCGGTGCGCAGGGCGACTGGCGCTTCGTCGATGCCGGCAACGGCCCCGGCGACAACCCGATCCGGGTCGGCATCATCTACCGCAGCTCACGCCTGCAGCCGGTCGGCACGCCGGCCACGTTGACCGGCGGCCCGTTCGTCGAGCACAGCCGCGTGCCGCTGGCGCAGGCCTTCCAGGGCAAGCAGGGCGCGCCGTTCGTTGTGGTGGCCAATCACTTCAAGTCGAAGGGCTGCCGCGACGCAAGCGGCGCCGACGCCGATCGCAACGACAACCAGGGCTGCTGGAACGCCACCCGCGTGGCCTCGGCGCAGCAGCTGCATGCCTGGCTGCAGACGGATCCGACCGGTACCGGTACAAAGGACGCGGTACTGCTCGGCGATTTCAATGCCTACGCGATGGAAGATCCGATCCGCACCCTGCACGACCTGGGCTGGCAGGACGCGTTCAAGGTCGCCAAGGCCGAGCATCCCTACAGCTACGTCTACAACGGCTACACCGGCCGCCTCGACCACGCGCTGCTGAGCCCGGGCATGGCCAGGCGCCTGCGCGGCGCCGCCGAATGGCACAGCAACGCCGATGAGCAGGACGCCAGCGGTTACCAGGGCCGCAACGTGCAGGGCCCGTGGCGCAGCTCCGACCACGACCCGCTGCTGCTGGGCTTCGACAGATAGGGTTCGCCGGGGATCTGCTCTGGGAGCGACCTTGATCGGCACGGATCCTGCTGTTGCTTTTTATCTTCCATTCCGCCTTCAAGCGAGCCGAGCATCGCAGGGTACCGGTGCACAGCACCGGCTCGCGGCTGGCGGCGCGTTTCTTTTGGTCACTTTTCTTTTCGCGCGAAAAGAAAAGTGACATCCCTCCGCGGGCGCGGAAATGGCACGCCGCGACCAATGCTCACCCCCAGGCGATCAAGCCGATCGCCAGCACCGCCAGCGCCAAACCGGCACGGTTCCACTTCGTGGTGGTTTCGCCGAAGGCAAACACGCCCACCAGTGCACCCAGCACCACCACGCCGATGTTCATGCCTGCGAACACAGTGGCCGGGTTGTCCGGCATCGACTGGTGCGCATGCACATAGAACAGGATGTTGCCGCCATTGAGCAGGCCCAGCAGCGCGCCCGCGCCCAGGTTCCGCCAGGCCAGCCGGCTGCGGCCACGCGCATGCCGCCACAGCTGCAGCGCCAGCATCAGCACGAAGGCCACGCTGAAGCTGGCCAGCACCGCCGCCATTGACGGCGTGCCGGACAGCGCCACCTGCTTGAGCAGCACGTCCACCACCGCAAACCCGGCCCATACCCCCAGCAGCCAGCCCCAGCCACCGGGTGAGGACGCCACCGCCGGTCCGCGCGGGCGCAGGCTGATCGCCACCATGGCGACCAGGCCCAGCGCCAGGCCGACCAACTTCCACGGCGTGGCGGTCTGGCCGAAGAACAGGAAGGCGGCAGCCAGTGACAGCAGCAGCGACAGCCGCTGCGCCACGTCGCTGCGGACGATGCCGGCCACCGCCACCGCTCGGCCCAGCACCAGGAAGATCGACGGCAGCACCACCGCCAGCGCCAGCAAGGACAGCCACGGGGCATGTGGCGCGCGCAGCGCATCCAGCGGCGGCTGCAGCACCGCGGCGGTGAGCGTTGCCGCCACCAGATAGTTCCAGGTGACCATCTGCGCGACATCCAGCTGGCGGCGTCCAGCCACCTTCAACACCACCGAAACCAGCACGCTGCAGATCACGGCCAAAGACAGGTAGAGCATCGGGCGGGCACAGGGCAGGGGCGGGGGACGGTATCATGGTGCCATGCACAAGCCCTCGTTCCCCGTCGCCCCCGGCGAAACCGCCTGTCTCCAACTGGATGGCCCGGCCGGCCCGCTGGAAGTGGTCGTCGACCTGCCCAAGGCCGACGCGCCGGTGCAGCCGATCGTGGCCATCGTCTGCCATCCGCTGTCCACCGAAGGCGGTACCCTGCACAACAAGGTGGTCACCATGACCGCCACCACCCTGCGCGAGCTGGGCATCGCCACGGTGCGCTTCAACTTCCGCAGCGTCGGCGCTTCGGCCGGTACCTTCGATGGCGGCGTGGGCGAGCAGGATGACCTGAAGGCGGTCGCCGCCTGGGTGCGCAGCCAGCGCCCGCACGACCGGCTGTGGCTGGCCGGTTTCAGCTTCGGTTCGTTCGTTTCGCTGAAGGCCGCTGCCGCGCTGCAGCCGGAGGCGCTGATCTCGATCGCGCCACCGGCCGGCCGCTGGGACTTCGATGGCATCGTACCGCCGGCGCGCTGGCTGGTGATCCAGGGCGAGCAGGACGAGATCGTCGACCCGCAGGCTGTCTACCAGTGGCTGGACACGCTGGAGTTCCCGCATGAGCTGGTGCGCATGCCCGAGACCAGCCACTTCTTCCACCGCAAGCTGATCGACCTGCGCGGCGCGCTGACCCACGGCGTGAAGCACTGGCTGGGCGCGGCGGCATGAGTGCAACCGAGCTGACCCCGTCGCAGCGGTACGCGGAAGGGGTCGCCCGTGGTGACTGGCAGGACGACCCGGCCCAGCATGCAGCGCTGGCCGAGCTGGACCGCATCCACCTGGGCCTGCTGGACAGTGCCGAGGACGGTTGGCTGGACCGCCTGTCCGCGTTCTGGAAGAAGCCCGAGCCGGTGAAGGGCCTGTACTTCTGGGGCGGCGTCGGCCGCGGCAAGACCTTCCTGGTCGACCTGTTCTACGACGGGCTGCCGATCAAGCAGAAGTACCGCACGCATTTCCACCGCTTCATGCGCAGCGTCCATGAGCGCCTGCGCGAGCACCAGGGCCAGAGCGACCCGCTGGCGAAGATCGCCCAGGAATGGCGCAGCAACCTGCGAGTGCTGGTGCTGGACGAGTTCTTCGTCACCGACATCGGCGATGCGATGCTGCTGGCGCGGCTGCTGGAGCGCCTGTTCGCCGAGGGCGTGACCCTGGTCACCACCTCCAACACCGCAGTGGAGAACCTGTACCTCAACGGCCTGCAGCGTGAGAGCTTCCTGCCGGCCATCGGCCTGCTGCAGCGCTTCTGCGTGGAGCTGTACGCAGAAGGCACCGAGGACTACCGGATGCGCGCGCTGACCCGCTCGCCGGTGTACCGCGCACCGTTGGCCGCCGACAGCGACGACTGGCTGGCCACGCGCTGGAGCGAACTGAGCGGCGGCCAACCGGCCAAGCCCGGCAACATCGAGATCGAGGGCCGCAAGATTCCGGTCCGCGGCCGCGGCAAGAGCATCGCCTGGTTCGATTTCGCCGCGCTGTGCGAGGGCCCGCGCGGGCCCTCGGACTACATCGAGATCGCGCACGAGTTCAACACGGTGCTGCTGGGCGGCATTCCCGCCTTCGATCGCCTGAACGAGGATGCCGCGCGCCGCTTCGTCAACCTGATCGACGAGTTGTACGACCGCCACGTCAACCTGGTCTGCACCGCCGGCACCTCGCCGGTCGAGCTGTACACCGGCCAGCGCCTGCAGGGCGCGTTCGAGCGCACCGCCTCGCGCCTGATCGAGATGCAGAGCGCCGAGTACCTGGGCACCCCGCACCGGGCGTGAGGGGGCCTGAGGGCGTGCGTTGCCGGCCAATGGCCGGCACGACCACCCCGGAATTCCGGTAGTGCCGGCCGCTGGCCGGCAATGATCGGGGGGGAGGGCGCAACGGCGTTTCCCTGCGGCCACTCCTCCGGCCCGGCCGACACATGCGGCCTCGCGTCGCTGCCTGGCGGGTGATCCCGACGTCCACCGGATGCCCACCACCTATCCACAGGGTTGTCCCTAGCCAGTTTCATCACTGTCATGTGAAGCTGTCATTGTTCCGTTTCCGCGGTGCGTTGTGCCACCGCAGTGACGCCTTTCGGGCTTGACTGCGCAGCCCGTTCCGGCAGGTCTGAAGCGTCTGATCAGGGCGCCGATGGCACGATCCTTGCGGCGCAAGGGATTGCCGAATTTCACTACATTTGGCGTTGACGGACCCCATTACCCCCACTATCTTGTGGCCGTCGGTCGCCGCAACCCCACGGCTGGGGGTTGGCCGCAGTCTCCATTGGCGATCGTCAACGGCAGTGGCAGGCGCAGGGTCTCATCCCCTGCGACGCCGTACTGCCATCCTGGGCCGTCATGTCCCGGGCTGCGTCACCCCGATGCATCGAGCACCCCCAATCACGCCAAGAGGACATACGCCGTGAGCACCGAATCCAGCGCCACCATCGAGAAGGAAAGCGAATTCCTGTTGACGTCGCCGCCGACGGCCAACGCGATGAGTGTGACCAAGCGCAACGGGACCACCGAGCTGGTGGACCTGAACAAGATCGTGCGCGCGGTGCAGCGTTCCTCCGAAGGCCTGCACGCCGTTGACCCGATGCGCGTGGCCACCCGCACCATTTCCGGCCTGTACAACGGCGCTACCACCCGCGAGCTGGACGAACTGTCCATCCGCACCGCCGCCCTGCTGATCGGTGAAGAGCCCGAGTACGGCCGCCTGGCTGCGCGCCTGCTGGCCAACTACATCGCCAAGGAAGTCTCGGGCCAGGAAATCTACGCCTTCTCGCAGTCGGTCAGCCGTGGCCATGAAGTCGGCCTGATCAACGACCGCCTGCTGAACTTCGTGCAGACCAATGCACGCAAGCTCAACGACGCCATCGACATCTCGCTGGACCTGAACTTCGATTACTTCGGCCTGCGTACCCTGTACGACCGTTACCTGCTGCGCCATCCGCACACCCGCAAGGTGATCGAGACCCCGCAGCAGTTCTTCCTGCGCATCGCCAGCGCGCTGAGCGAGGACGTGTCCGAGACCCTGGCGCTGTACAAGCGCATGGGCAACCTGGACTACCTGCCGTCCAGCCCGACCCTGTTCAACTCCGGCACCACCCACGAGCAGCTGTCCTCGTGCTTCCTGCTGGACTCGCCGCAGGACTCGCTGGAGTCGATCTATGCCAAGTACGGCGACATCGCCCAGCTGTCGAAGTTCTCCGGCGGCATCGGCGTCAGCTACACCCGCGTGCGTTCGCGTGGCTCGCTGATCAAGTCGACCAACGGCCACTCCAACGGCATCGTGCCGTGGCTGAAGACCATGGATTCGTCCGTGGCCGCGGTGAACCAGGGCGGCAAGCGCAAGGGCGCAGCCTGCGTGTACCTGGAAACCTGGCACGCCGACATCGAGGACTTCCTCGAACTGCGTGACAACACCGGTGACGAAGCCCGCCGTGCGCACAACCTGAACCTGGCCAACTGGGTGCCGGACCTGTTCATGAAGCGCGTCGAGGCCGACCAGGAATGGTCGCTGTTCGATCCGCGCGTCGTGCCGGAGTTCACCGACCTGTTTGGCGAAGCCTTCGAGGCTGCCTACCTGCAGGCCGAAGCCCAGGGCAAGGCCAGCCGCACCATCCCCGCGCGCAAGCTGTACGCCCGCATGATGCGTACGCTGGCCGAGACCGGCAACGGCTGGATGACCTTCAAGGACAAGTGCAACCGCGCCAGCAACCAGACCCTGCGTCCAGGCAACGTGATCCACCTGTCCAACCTGTGCACGGAAATCCTGGAAGTCACTTCCAACGATGAAACCGCAGTGTGCAACCTGGGTTCGATCAACCTGGGCAACCACTTCGACGAGCACAACGAGTTCGACTTCGACAAGCTGGCCGAGACCGTGCGCCTGGCCGTGCGCCAGCTCGACCGCGTCATCGACCTGAACTTCTACCCGATCGAAACCGCCCGCCGCGCCAACCTGCGCTGGCGTCCGGTCGGCCTGGGCTGCATGGGCCTGCAGGATGTGTTCTTCCGCAAGCGCCTGCCGTTCGACAGCGCCGAAGCCCGCGCGCTGTCGAAGAAGATCGCCGAAGCGATCTACTTCCACGCGCTGGAAACCTCCTGCGAGCTGGCCCAGGAACGCGGCAAGCACCCGTCGTTCAACGACACCCGTGCCGCCAGTGGCGAACTGCAGTTCGACGCCTGGAACGTGGTGCCGGAAGACACTGCGCGCTGGGATGCCCTGCGTGAGCGCATCAAGGAACACGGCCTGCGCAACTCGCTGATGATCGCGATCGCGCCGACCGCGACCATCGCCTCGATCGCCGGTTGCTACGAGTGCGTCGAGCCGCAGGTGTCCAACCTGTTCAAGCGCGAGACCCTGTCCGGTGACTTCCTGCAGGTCAACCGTTACCTGGTCAACGAGCTGAAGAAGCTGGGCCTGTGGACGCCGGAAATGCGCGATGCCATCAAGCTGGCCGAAGGCTCGATCGCCGGCGTGGCGCAGATCCCGGAAACGCTGCGCGAGGTCTACCGCACCGCGTGGGAACTGCCGATGCGTTCGCTGATCGACATGGCCGCCGAGCGTGGCGCCTTCATCGACCAGTCGGCCTCGCTCAACCTGTTCATGGAAAGCCCGAACATCGGCGCGATGTCCTCCATGTACATGTACGCCTGGAAGCAGGGCATCAAGACCACCTACTACCTGCGTTCGCGCCCGGCCACCAAGATCGCCAAGACGACGGTGAGTGCCGCCGCACCGGCCAAGGTGTTCAGCCCGGACGAAGCCATCGCCTGCTCGCTGGAAAACCCGGAAGCCTGCGAGGCCTGCCAGTAACACGCCGCGCGGTGGGTGCCGACCGTTGGTCGGCACTCGAACACCTCGCACCTGTAGAGCCGAGCCATGCTCGGCTGCAGCACGGAAACACCAAGGTAGCGCCGGGCCATGCCCGGCGTTTTGACCCGAGAATTCAAGGAAACACCCATGGCCGACAAGCCCAAGCAGATGCTGCTCGATCCCGGTTTTGAACTGACCCTGCGCCCGATGCGCTACCCGCAGTTCTATGACATGTACCGGAATGCGATCAAGAACACCTGGACGGTGGAAGAGATCAACTTCCAGATCGACATCACCGACCTGCACAGCAAGATGTCGCCGGGTGAGCGCCACCTGATCCACCGCCTGGTCGCGTTCTTCGCCACCGGCGATTCGATCGTGTCCAACAACCTGGTGCTGAACCTGTACCAGCACTTGAATGCGCCGGAAGCGCGCATGTACCTGTCGCGCCAGCTGTATGAAGAAGCACTGCACGTGCAGTTCTACCTGACCCTGCTCGACAACTACCTGCCGGATCCGGAAGAGCGCGCCAAGGCGTTCTCGGCGGTGGAGAACATCGACTCGATCAAGAAGAAGGCCGATTTCTGCTTCAAGTGGATCGACTCGATCCAGGACCTGACCCGCATCGAGACCCGCGAACAGCGTCGCCAGTTCCTGCTCAACCAGATCTGCTTCGCCGCCTGCATTGAAGGCCTGTTCTTCTTCGCTGCGTTTGCCTACGTGTACTACTTCCGTTCGCGCGGCCTGCTGCCGGGCCTGGCCTCGGGCACCAACTGGGTGTTCCGCGACGAAAGCGCGCACATGGAGTTCGCCTTCGAGTCGGTGCGCGTGGTGCGTGAGGAAGAGCCGGACCTGTTCGACGACGAGATGAAGCAGCAGGTCTACGACATGTTGGCCGAAGCCATCGAATGCGAAGTGCAGTTCGCCGAGGACGTGCTGTCCGGCGGCGTGGCCGGCATCTCGACCCGTGACATGCGCCAGTACCTGCAGCATTGTGCCGATCAGCACTTCGCCAAACTGGGCATGGAAAAGAAGTACAACGTGCGCAACCCGCTGCCGTTCATGGAACTGCAGGACGTGCAGGAACTGACCAACTTCTTCGAACGCCGCGTCTCGGCCTACCAGGTCGGCGTGCAGGGCGAAGTCGCCTTCGACATGAACTTCTGATCGAACCGGTCAGGCCTTTCGCAACGAAAAACCCCGGCCAATGCCGGGGTTTTTTGTTGCGCGCCTGGCTTTTGTAGAGTCGAGCCGTGCTCGACTGCTGTTCGCAAGAAAGTCGAGCATGGCTCGACTCTACAAAGCGCTAGCGCCGTCCTTCCACCGCCATGCGCACCGCCAGCCCGGCCAGCACCGTACCCATCAGCCAGCGCTGCACCCTCTGCCAGGTGGGGCGCGCGGCCAGGAAGCCGGCGATGCTGCCGGCGGCCAGCGCGATCAGGCCGTTCACGCTGACGCTGACCAGGATCTGGGTGCAGCCCAGCACGATCGACTGCATCAGCACACTGCCTTCGCTGTCCGGATGCAGGAACTGCGGCAGCAGCGACAGGTACATCACCGCCACTTTCGGGTTCAGCAGATTGGTCAGCAAGCCCATCGTGAACAGTCTGCGCGGGCTGTCCTGCGGCAGCTCGCGCACCGCGAACGGCGAACGGCCGCCGGGCTTCAGCGCCTGCCACGCCAGGTACAGCAGGTACAGCGCGCCACCGATGCGCAGCGCCTCATAGGCGAACGGCACGGTCATCAGCAGGGCGGTGATGCCCAGTGCCGCGCACAGCATGTAGAACACGAAGCCCAGCGCCACCCCGCCCAGCGAGATCAGCCCGGCGAGCGGCCCTTGGCAGATCGAGCGCGAGATGACGTAGATCATGTTCGGCCCGGGCGTGAGCACCATGGCCAGCGAAACCAGCGCAAAGGCCAGCAGGTCGGAAAGTGCGGGCATGGGCGGTCCTGGCAGTGGGCGTGGCGCAGTGTAGCGTCGCCTGCACGGGGCCTGGCTTAAAATTGACGGACCCCACACCGAAGCCCCCCCATGACCCCGATCCCCGAGACCGTGCCGCCCACCGAAGTGCGCATGGCCGAAATCGTCTTCCCCAACCACACCAATCACCTCGGCACCCTGTTCGGTGGCCAGGCATTGGCGTGGATGGACAAGGCCGCCTTCCTGGCCGCCGCCCGCTATTCGCGCCGCACCGTGGTGACCGCGCGCAGCGACCAGGTCGACTTCAAGCTGCCGATCCGCATCGGCCAGATGGTGGAAACCATCGGCCGCATCGTCGAAGTCGGGCGCAGCTCGATGAAGGTCGAGGTGGAACTGGTCGCCGAGGACCTGCACAGCGGCGAGCGCAAGCTGTGTACCCGCGGCCACTTCGTGATGATCGCGCTGGACGAGGACGGCCACCCGATCGCGGTGCCGCCGCTGCCGGCCGCCTGAGCCGGCGCTTGCACGGGCGCTGCGGCGCCCCCATCTGGCAGCCATGACCTCGCCGCTGACCGACTTCATCGACCGCGCCCAGCGCCTGTTCGTGCTGACCGGCGCCGGTTGCAGCACCGCCTCGGGCATTCCCGACTATCGCGATACCGACGGCCAGTGGAAACGCACGCCGCCGGTGACCTACCAGGCGTTCATGGGCGAAGCGGGTACCCGCCAGCGCTACTGGGCGCGCAGCCTGCTGGGCTGGCCGCGCTTCGGCCTGGCCCGGCCCAACGGTACCCACCAGGCCCTGGCCGCACTGGAAAACAGCGGCAAGCTGCAGCTGCTGCTGACCCAGAACGTGGACGGCCTGCACCAGCGCGCCGGCAGCCACAAGGTGATCGACCTGCATGGCCGCCTGGACCGGGTGCGCTGCATGAGCTGTGAGCGCCGCAGTGGCCGCGAGGATTTCCAGCAGCGGCTGCTGGAGGCCAATCCGGGCTGGGATGTGCTGGAGGCCGGTATCGCGCCCGAAGGCGATGCCGATCTGGAGACCGATTTCTCCACGTTCGTGGTGCCCGATTGTCCGTACTGCGGCGGCCTGCTGAAGCCGGATGTGGTGTTCTTCGGCGAGAACGTGCCGCGTGAACGGGTGGCGGCGGTGCACGATCACCTGCAGCAGGCCGACGCCGTGCTGGTGGTGGGCTCGTCGCTGATGGTCTATTCCGGCTTCCGCTTCGTGCAGGCGGCCGCGAAGGCAGGGTTGCCGGTAGCGGCGCTGAACCGAGGCCGCACCCGAGCCGACGACCTGCTGTTGTTCAAGGATGAGCGGGACTGCGCTGAAGCGCTGGCCACGTGGGCTGCGCGCTGAGCCGAGCACGGGCTCGGCTCTACAAGGGGCGAGGGCTTCTGTAGAGCCGGGCGCACGCTCGGCTGCTGCAGGTCACGCGAAACAGCGATCCATCCAGATGGTTGATCCGCGAGCCGCGCAGCGGTGCAATACGCACCCCCTACGTCGTTCATCACCGTCTTGAGCCAGCTGTTCTCGCCGATTTCGTTCGGCCCCCTGACCCTGTCCAACCGCATCGTCATCGCGCCGATGTGCCAGTACTCCGCCGAGGACGGCCGCGCCAGCGACTGGCACGCCATGCACCTGGGCAACCTGGCGCAGTCCGGTGCCGGCCTGCTGATCCTGGAAGCCACCGCCGTCGAACCGCGCGGCCGCATCAGCTGGGCCGACCTGGGCCTGTGGGACGATGGCACCGAGGCCGCGCTGGCACAGGTGCTGGCCAGCGTCCGCCGCTGGTCGCCGATGCCATTGGGCATCCAGCTCGGCCACGCCGGTCGCAAGGCCTCGGTGAAGCGCCCGTGGGACGGCGGCGGCCAGCTGCCGGCCGATGATGCGCGTGGCTGGGCCACGGTGGCGCCGTCGCCGCTGCCGTTCCATGCCGCCGATCCGGCACCGCAGGAACTGGACGAGGCCGGCATCGCCGAGGTGATCGCCGCCTTCGCCGCCAGTGCGGTGCGCGCCGAGCGCCTGGGCTTCGAGCTGATCGAGCTGCATGCCGCGCACGGCTACCTGCTGCACCAGTTCCTGTCGCCGCTGAGCAACCGCCGCACCGATGGCTATGGCGGCTCGCTGCCGAACCGCCTGCGCCTGCTCGTGGAAGTGTTCGACGCGGTGCGTGCGGCGGTATCGGACAGGATCGCCGTGGGCGTGCGCATTTCCGCCAGCGACTGGGTCGAGGGTGGCTGGGATCTGGTGCAGAGCGAAGCGCTGGCCCAGGTGCTGGATGCGCGCGGCTGCAACTTCCTGCACGTTTCCAGCGGTGGCCTGGACGAGCGCCAGAAGATCACCGTCGGTCCCGGCTACCAGGTGCCGTTCGCCGCGGCGATCAAGGCCAAGGTACGCATGCCGGTGATCGCGGTGGGCATGATCACCGAACCGGAGCAGGCCGAATCGATCCTGCGCCATCGCCACGCCGATGCGGTAGCGCTGGCACGCGGCATCCTCTACGACCCGCGCTGGCCGTGGCACGCTGCTGCCGCATTGCGCGACAGCGTGGAACCGGCGCCGCAGTACCTGCGCTGCGAGCCGCGCGAGGCGCGTGGCGTGTTCAAGGCGCGCTGAGGTTCACACCCGCCAGGCCGGCGCCATGCCGGCCTGCAGGTGCTCGAACAGCGCGCGGATCTTGGCGGTGAAATCGCGGCGGTCGCTGACGCAGAAGTAGACCTCCATCGGTTCCGGGCGCCACGCGGTGTCGGCGCCGAACACCGCCTGCAGGCGGCCATCGCGCAGGTACGGCTCGGCCACGAATGCGGCGAGCCGGGTGATGCCGGCACCGGTCGCCGCCAGCGTCGCCAGCGCATCGATGTCATCGCAGACCATGCTCGGTGGCAGCGTGGCGTCCACGCGCTGGCCGTCCTTCAGCAGACCCCAGCGCAGCGGTCGGCCATCGGTGGGGAAGCGGTGCAGCAGCCCGCGATGGCGACCCAGTTCGGCGGGTTCCTGCGGCGTGCCATGGGCCTGCAGGTAGGCTGGCGCGGCACAGAACACGAACGGCACGCGCGCCAGCTGCCGTGCGACGACGCCGTCTTCCAGCTGCGCGCCGATGCGGATGCTGGCATCCACCGCCTCTGGACCATGCTGCACGGCGCGGTCGGTCAGGCGCAGCTCCAGCTGCAGTTGCGGGTAGCGCTGCTGCAGTGACGGCAGCAGCGGTGCCAGCACGTGGCGGCCGAAGGCGCTGCTGCTGGCGATGCGCAGGGGACCGGCCGGTTCGATATCACCGGCAGTCACCATCGCCTGCGCGCGCGCCAGGTCGCCCTCGATGTGGCGCACCTGCGCCAGGTACAGCGCGCCGGCCTCGCTGAGGGCCAGCTGGCGCGTACTCCGGTTCAGCAGCCGTACGCCCAGATGCGCTTCCAGTCGGTTGATGTTCTGGCCGACTGCGGTGGCGCTGATGCCAAGGATGCGGGCCGCGGCGGCAATGCTGCCGGTCTCTGCGGTGCGGGTGAAGCTGCGGATCAGTTGCAACAGGTTCATGACCGACCAGCTTGCCACTGTGATGGCCAAGTATCGCTTGGGACTGAACCAAGCGGTTCGGTTGCATCGGTGATCATCCGGCTGCTGGGCAGGAAGCTGCCCTACACTGTGGAGATGCGCCCCGATTCCATCCTCACCCTGTCCTGCCCCGACCGTACCGGTATCGTCTACCGAGTGTCCGGCCTGCTGTTCGACCACGGCTGCAACATCCTCGACGCCCAGCAGTTCGGCGACGAGGAAAGTGGCCGCTTCTTCCTGCGCGTGCATTTCGACCGCGATGCCAGCCTGCTGCTGGAGACCGTGCATGCCGCGATGGCCAAACTTGCCGAAGGCTTCGGCATGGACTGGCAGCTGCATGATGGGCGCCGCCGGGCACGCCTGCTGGTGCTGGTCAGCAAGCAGGGGCACTGTCTCAACGACCTGCTGTTCCGTGCCCACAGCGGCCAGCTGAAGGTCGACATCGCGGCAGTGGCGTCCAACCACGCCGACTTCGCGCCATTGGCCGCGTCCTACCAGGTACCGTTCCACCACCTGCCAGTGACCGCCGATACGCGTGCGGTGCAGGAGCAGCAGATCATCGACCTGGTCGAGCGTGAGCGCATCGACCTGGTGGTGCTGGCGCGCTACATGCAGATCCTGTCACCCACGCTGTGCCGTGCGCTGGCCGGCCGTGCGATCAACATCCACCACAGCTTCCTGCCCAGCTTCAAGGGCGCGCAGCCCTATCACCAGGCGCACGCGCGCGGGGTCAAGATCATCGGTGCCACCGCGCACTACGTCACCGAGGATCTGGACGAAGGCCCGATCATCGAACAGGACGTGGCCCGCGTTGACCACGCCATGGCGCCGCGCGAGCTGGTGCGGCTGGGCAGCGATACCGAATCGCTGGTGCTGGCACGCGCGGTCCGCCGCCATGTGGAGCACCGCATCCTGCTCAATGGGCATCGCACGGTGGTGTTCCGGTAATCGCCCATCCCGCGTCCGCCGGGCATGGCCCGGCGCTACCACGGGTGCTATCCGGTAGTGCCGGCCGCTGGCCGGCAACTGCAGAGATCCCGAGGTTGCCGGCCAGCGGCCGGCACTACCGAATCCTGATTTCATCCAATGAAAAGCCCCCGGTTCGGCCGTCCCGCGATCTGTAGGGGGGGGCGTAGTTAGGGGGCTGGATGAATCGATTGTGTTGTTGTGGGCAGGAGCGCGCAAGCGGCATAAGCGACGTGCGCGGTAGCGCCGGGCCATGCCCGGCGGTCACGCCTCAGGCGATCGCGATCCCTGCCTTGCCCAGCGCTTCGCGCACCATCGCGTCGTTGGCTTCGGTCACCGGCCGGGTCAGGTCCCACAGGAACTTCACCCGGAAGCCGGATTTCACCGCGTCCTGCGCGCTCCACAGCACGCAGTAGTCGCGTGCCAGGCCGCACACGTGCACCTCGCGGATGCGGCGCTCATGCAGCCAGCCGGCCAGGCCGGTGGCCGGGCGCTCGCCATCGGGGCCGTGGTTCTCGCGGAAGGCGCTGTACGAATCCACCTGTGGGCGGGTGCCCTTGCGCAGGATCAGGTCGGCCACGGTCCAGTCCACGCCCGGGTGCAGCGCGGCGCCATTGCTGCCCTGCACGCAATGGTCGGGCCACAGGGTCTGTGGCTGCGCGTGCAGCAGGATGGTCTCGAACGGTCGCTTACCGGGGTGCTGGCTGGCGAACGAGGCGTGGTCGGCCGGGTGCCAGTCCTGGGTCGCCACCACGGTGCGGTAGCGGCGCTGCGCCAACAGATCGGCAATCGGTGCCACCAGCGCATCGCCCTGGTCGCAGGCCAGCGCACCGCCCGGCATGAAGTCCGGCTGCAGGTCGATCACCAGCAGGGCGACATCGGCGGGCAGGGCGGTCATGGCAGGTCCACTACAACGTAAAGGAGTGACCAGCGTGGCCGCCCCGGCGGCACAGGTCAATCGCCCTGCGGCGCCTCAGCGTCCTGGCCGTAGTACAGCAGGCCGATCCGGATCCGCTCGCGGCCGTTCTCTCGGCGATGGCGGTTGGCATCGCGCAGCGAGTACACGCAGCCGCAGTACTCCTGCTGGTAGAACTGCTCGCGCTTGCTGATCTCGATCATGCGGCTGGCACCGCCGCCCTTGCGCCAGTTGTAGTCCCAGTACTGCAGGCCGTCGTAGCGCGACGCCGCACGGATGCCGCAGTCGTTGATCTGCGCCATGTTCTTCCAGCGCGAGATGCCCAGCGACGAACTGATGGTGTCGTAGCCGTGCTCGTGCGCGTACAGCGCGGT
Source organism: Stenotrophomonas maltophilia group sp. vghtpe118 (assembly GCF_052605195.1). Taxonomy (NCBI): domain Bacteria; kingdom Pseudomonadati; phylum Pseudomonadota; class Gammaproteobacteria; order Lysobacterales; family Lysobacteraceae; genus Stenotrophomonas; species Stenotrophomonas maltophilia group sp. vghtpe118. The sequence goes on from NZ_CP199672.1 coordinate 3,004,759, forward strand.
GCGTTCGAAACGCATGTCGAAGCACATCGTGCAGCGGATGCCGCGCTCGGGCTCGTTCTCCATGCCACGCGCGCGGCTGAACCAGTTGTCGGTGTCGTAGTCGCAGTCGATGAATGGAATGCCGTGCTGCTCGGCGAAGCGGATGTTCTCCTGCTTGCGCAGCTCGTACTCCTTCACCGGGTGGATGTTGGGGTTGTAGAAGAAGATCGCGTAGTCGATCCCGGAAGCGGTGATCGCCTCCATCACTTCGCCCGAACACGGCGCGCAGCACGAATGCAGCAGCAGGCGTTTGCCATCGGCGGGCAGGGTCAGGGTGGGGCGTTGGAACTCGGTCATCGTGGCGTGCGTCAGGGCGTGGGAGCGGTCTGGCCGGTTACCGTGAACAGGACGCGCGCGGCCACGCCGCCTGCACATGCAGGCTGGCGATGGCCCCGGCACCCTCCCCGCGGAGAGTCCAGGTCGAATCAGGGGACGGTCGTGTCCCCCGGCCGGGGCCGGTATTCGGGCTGATGGACACGGGCCGCAGCCCACCTACTCCCTGCCGCTTCCCAGGCGCGAGCCCAGTGCTGTTGGCAGGATTCGTTTCCATTCACCGCTGCGGGGCAGCTCCGGAATGGGCGCACGAAGCGCCTTCACCGGATTCCCGTTTAACTCCCTGCCGCCATCCAGCCACGGCAGGGATACCTTCGGCGTGTGCAAGGTGGACCTGTTGGCTGCAGGGGTCAAGGCCCGGGGTCGGATCCCCGTTGCCCCGCAACGGGCCCTGCCCCCCGCAAATGCCTTCAGCGCCCCGCTGCGGCCCGGGCCCGGATGTCGTCCAGCCGCTGGTCGTGCAGCAGGCGCCCGTTCTCCCACACGGTCACCATTGCATCCTCGAAGCCGGTCGGCAGCGCCTCGTCACCGCTGGGAGGCAACGCCACCGTGTGCAGGCTGCCGTCATCCAGGCGCCGCAGCAGGCGCATGCGGCCACGCTTGCTGGTCTTGCCGGCATCGGTGACCGGATCCTTGTAGACGTCGATCCACGCACCCTCGACCCGTGCTGCCGAGCACTTCAGCGCGAACTTCTGGGTGTCGCGGTCCAGCCGCTGCAACAGCGCGCCGCCCATGCCGAAGGCCACGTTGTCGGCCGAATAGCCGTCGCCGGTGATGCGCTGCAGGATGGCGCGGATCGTATCCGGGTTGATGCCATCGCCCTGGATCACCCGCACGTGGTTGAGTACGCGGTAGCCCTTGCCGTTGAGGGTGTGGCCGAACGCTTCATCCAGCCGGCGCAGGCTTTCGGCCACCACGTCCACCGGGTCACCCGAGTCGGGGCGGATGACCAGGGTGGCGCCCGAAGCGATCACTTCATCACGCAGCGTCGTGCCCCAGTGCTCACTGATCGCGCGGTAGATGTCATAGCTGTCCGACACCACTGCCACGATCGCGCCCGGCTTGCCGAACTGGCGCAGCATGTTGCGGTAGGCGTCCACTTCGCGCTCGCGGCCCCAGCTGGTGATGGTGCTGTGCTCGGCGGCAGGAATCGAATAACCGGCCATTGGCGCGTGATAGTGCGCGCGGGCCAGGCACAGGGCCGATACAGTGTCGGTGCCGAGGAAGTTGACCAGGTGTGCGGCACCGCCCAGCGCGGCCGATTCCAGGCTCGATACACCGCGGGCGCCGAAGTCGTGCAGCTTGAACGGCAGCTGCCCCTGCGGATCGTCGCTGGTCTGCTGCAGGAACGCAGCAATGGTCTGCCGTGCATGCCAGCTGATGGTGGCCACGGTGACCGGGTACCACACGCGCAGCAGCAGTGTTTCCAGGTACGACGGCACCCAGAACGCAGCCGGGTCGGTCGACTCGACGGTCATCAGTGCCTGGTGGGTGGGTACCACGCTGCCCTCGGGCACGGCACGGATGCGCACCGGCAGGTGGCCGCCGAGCCGATCGACGATATCGCGCCAGCCGGCTTCGTTGAACGGCTCGCCATGGGCGGCGAATACCGCAGCAGCGTCGTCGATGTCAGCGTGGGTGACCGGCCGTGCCAGCGCGTCCTTGAGGATCGCCTGCAGGCCGAAGAACACCGTGCGATCGTGCAGGCCGCCACGTGATTCCACGTAGAAGAACGTGGCATCGGTACCCGGCGGGTACTGCAGCCAATGGCTGGCCTTGTAGCTGTCGGTGTTGAGGAGAAGGTTATCGAGGTAGTGCATGACGGAAGCTCCTTCGCGTCGAGTGACACCAGCGGTCTATCCGCCGGTGGGGAGAGCCGGGCAGGTCAGCCGCGGCCGAGGAAATACTCCAGGATGTGCAGGTGGTCTTCGAACAATTGCGGGCCCATGTCCAACGCCTCACTCACCGGTATCCAGCGCGCCTTGTCGGCGTCGTCGCCACCGCGCACCGGCGGCAGGTCACCGGCCGGGAATTCGAAGTGGAAACCGTGGGTGATGGTGCGGCCGCGCTGGCTGCGGTCGGGGTGGTCGAATACCTGCTGGCCCTTCAGCGAACCCTTCAGCACCGGCAGCGGAATCTTAAGGCGGGTTTCCTCGCGCAGTTCGCGCAGGCAACTGTCCAGCAGGCTCTGCTCCTGGCCAACGAAACCGCCGGGCAGCGCCCACAGGCCCTTGCCGGGCTCCGAACGGCGCCGTACCAGCAGCACGTGGCCCGAATGCACCACCACCGCATCGGTGGTGACGAAGGTGGGCGCGTAGGGCGCATCCTTCCAGGCGGCCTTGTACTGTTCGATGAAGCGGTACTCGGCCACCAGCTGGGCATACGCAGGCGCGCTTTTGCGGAACGCTTCGAGCATGTCGTACACCGGCGCCGGCACATTGCCACGCAGCATCAGCAGCGCGCCGTGGAAGTCGACGTCGCCGGCTTCGAACAGGTAGCGCCGCAGCTCGGTGGCCGACAGGGTGGCGGTGTGCTGCACGTCCACCAGCGGCCATTGCGGGAACTCCCGCAGGTAGTAGCTGGAGGCATCCTTGTCCATGCCGATCAGGCCCACCTTTGCATCGGCGGCGGCACCGTCGTTGCGCAGGGCGTCGGCCACCTGGCGCTGCACATTGGCGATCCACTGTGCTTCGTTGTACAGGTGGTCACGCAGCGGGCGGATCAGCAGGCGGTCGGTGTGGCCATCGAGGGCGGCCTGGATCATCACGGCGCGTTCGGCCACGGTCCAGGGATTGCGGAGGCTGCGGGGGGTATCGGCAGAGCCGACCAGGAAGATCAGCTTGCGGGCCCGGCTCAGGGCCAAGCGGGCAACGGCGGCGTGGCCGTTGTGGAAGGGCTCGAATCGCCCGATGAAGACGAGATAGTCGAATTCCATGAGAATCCCTCATGTCGTTGTGGCAGCCGCGGGTCTGTCCCTTGGCTTGCTGCAGATGCTACGCCGATGGTGGAGCCGGTCAAGCCTGCAGGCCTGCCATCTGCTGAACGCCGCAGATTCCTGCCCGGACTGCGGTGGTGTTCTCAGGCCCTGAGAAGCCGCTGCGCCATACTGGCATCCACGCGGCGGACGGTAGGCTCGGGGGCAAGACGGTGGCGGACAAGTACTGCGATCTGGTCATGAAAGGCGGCATCACCAGCGGCATCGTGTACCCCAACGCGGTACTGGCGCTGGCACGCGAGTATCGGTTCAAGAGCATCGGCGGCACCTCTGCCGGCGCCATCGCTGCGGCGGTGGCGGCTGCGGCGGCATACGGTGATCGGCGCCAGCAGGCCGGCGAGCACCTGCCCGGTGATGCCGGTTATGGCGGGCTGTCGGCGGTGTCGGCGCAGTTGTCGCGGCGGGGGTTCATCTACAGCCTGTTCCAACCGGCGCGGGGCGCGCGTGCGGCCTATCGGCTGCTGGTGGTGCTGACCGGCAATGCCAGCTTGCCGCACAAACTGCTGTGCCTGGCGGTGGCGGTATTCGAGATCGCGCCGCTGGAAGTGCTGGTGTCGCTGGCGCTGCTGCTCGGTCTGGGCGGGTGGGGCGGTGGTTGGAGCGGCGTGGCCGCGACGCTGCTGCCGTCGCTGCTGTGCGCCTACGGTGCAGGCGTGGCCGGAGCCGCGCTGCGCGTGGCGCGCGTGGCCCGGCGCAACCTGCTGGGCCTGTGCAGTGGCCTCGGTCGCGATGCACGTAAACCGGCATTGACCGAGTGGCTGCATGAATGCCTGCAGCAGTTGTCCGGCAAGCCGCTGGATGCACCGCTGACCTTTGCCGACCTGCATGACGCGCCGCGCTATGCCGGCGAGCCGGACAGCCCGCATGCGATCAGCCTGCAGATGATCACCACCTGCGTATCGCACAACGAACCACGCACACTGCCGCTGGGCGGCGCGCAGTTCTGGTTCCTGCGCGAGGAGTTCGAGCAGTTGTTCCCCGCCAGCGTGGTGCAGTGGCTGGTGACGGAGGCCGGCCCGCCGCTGGAGGTGGAAGGGCGCCGGTACTACCACCTGCCGCAGGGTCCGAAGCTGCCGGTGCTGGTGGCCACGCGCATGAGCCTGAGCTTCCCGTTGCTGATCAGCGCGGTGCCGCTGCATGAGCCCTCGCGCCGCGAACGCCGCTGCGAACCCACTGCACCTGCCGCCGATCAGGAACACAACGTGGCCGACAGCATGGAAGGGCTGACCAGCGCCGGGCAGACCTGCGGCCCGGTGATTACCGCGTTCCGCATCTGCTGGTTCTCCGATGGTGGCATCAGCAGCAACTTCCCGATCCATCTGTTTGATGCCGCGCTACCGCGCTGGCCGACCTTCGCCATCAACCTGGTCTACCCGCAGCATGCCGAGGACGTGGGCCGTGGCAGTGATGGCCGACAGGCGCTGGAACGTGCCGTGTTCCTGCCCACCGAAAACCGCCACGGTTGGCAACGGCATTACCAGTCCATTGCCACGCCGCTCGCCGCAGCCGAGCTGGGGCGCTTCCTGTTCGCAGTCGTGGCGACCATGCAGAACTGGCGTGACCTGCTGCAGGCACGCGCGCCGGGTTACCGCGACCGTATCGTGCACGTCAGCCTGCAGGGCGACGAAGGCGGCATGAACCTGGACATGCCGCAGGAGGTGCTGACCCGCATCGCCGACAAGGGCAGCCTGGCGGGCGCGCGCTTCTGTTCGTTCTCGTTCGGGAACCACTACTGGATCCGCTGGCGCAACCTGGCCTCGGCCTATCAGCGCTACACGCTGGAAGTGGCGCGTACCGACGACCCGGCGCAGCAGGTGCTGGCCTATCGCGCGGCGTACTCGATGGTTGCCCGTGGCGAGCCGGCACCGCCGTCGTACAAGCTCGGCTCGGAAGACAAACGTCGCGGCTCGCAGCAGCTGTGGGCGCAGATGGTCGAGCAGGGCCGCACGTGGGAAGACCTTGGCCCGGACCTGACCGACGGCGCACCGCGCCCGCTGCCGCAGATGAAGGTCACGCCGATCTACTGACCCGGTAGTAGATCCACGCCATGCGTGGATGAACGTCCATCGAAATCGAATATTTCGAACATTCATCGAAGAGCATCCACGCATGGCGTGGATCTACCGCGTCGACCAAGGTCGACACCTACCAGAGCAATACGTCGTTCCGACAGATGGAAGGAAACTGTCGAAGGCGGGGTGGTGTCGGATTGCGGGGTGTCCGCGGCATGGATGCCGCGGCCAAGCCCCCAGGGACGGGTTCACGGCGTCCCCGCAATCCGACACCGCCCCGCAATCCCACGGAATGCCAGCTTTTGCTGTTGCTTCGGCTTCGGCAGGTGCAGGGCGCAGCCCTGCCGAACCAACCCTACCTGCCCGGCAACTGCGCGAACGCGCGCTGCATGCAGTCCTCGCGCGGGCACACGCGGCAACCCGGCCCGATCGATACCGAATTGCCCGGGCTCTGCACATCCAGCCCCAGTGAATACACCAGCCGCTCGGCATGCTGCAGATCGCAGCCCAGCGCCACCGCGAAGGTCTTGCGCGGCTGGCCATGGCCCACCGGGCCACTGCTGACCTGCCGCGCCAGCCAGAAATGACGGCGGCCATCGGGCATGCGCGCGGTCTGGGTAAGGATGCGCCCGGGCTGGTTGAACGCCTCGTAGACGATCCACAGCGGGCACGAGCCGCCCACCTGCGAGAAATGGAAGTCGGTGGCCGAATGGCGCTTGGACACATTGCCGGCACGGTCTACGCGGATGAAGAAGAACGGCAGGCCGGGCGCACTGCGCCGTGCCAGCGTGCTCAGCCGGTGGCAGACCGCCTCGAAGCCGACGCCGAACTGGTGCGCCAGCAGTTCGATGTCGTAGCTGCTGGCCTCGGCCGCACGCAGGAAGCGCATGTAGGGCATGACCAGCGCGCCGGCGAAGTAGTTCGAAAGACCCACCCGCGCCTGCGCGATGCGCGCGTCATCGGTGAAGCCCGCACGCGCCACCACCGCGTCGATCTGCGGCAGGTAGCCGTGCAGGGCCAGTTCGGCGGCCATCTGGAACGCCTGCTGGCCTGGCTCCAGGTAGTCCGGCAGCCACAACCGGCGCGTGCCGGCATCGTAATGGCGCTTCTCGCGCCCGGCCTGCAGTGCGGCCACTTCCACCAGCACGCCGTGGCGGTCGGCCAGCAGCTGGCGCAAGCGCGGCGCCACATGCCCAGGCGATAGCCCCCACTCGGCGAACAGGCGCTCGGCCAGTTCGTCCAGCTCGGGAATATGGTTGTGCATGCGGTTGAAGAACTCGCGCACCTGGTCGCCGGCCGGCAGGGTGCTGCCGGCGCCGGGCTCGCCCAGCTGGAACTCCAGCGCGGCGGCATGCTCGCGCAGTGCCAGGTGGCGGCGGTGCAGGTCCAGCAGCGCACGGCTGACCTGCGGCAGGTTGCCCGCCAGGGCGCGCAGTTCGGTGGCACTGACTTCGGCCAGGCCCAGGTCGCGCAGGGTCTCGCCCAGCGCTTCCTGCAGCGCGGCGGGCTCATCTTCGTCGAACAGCGCCGAAACATCCCCGAGTACCTGGCCCAGCTTCTTCTGCACGGCCGGGGTCAGTGGACGCTTGTTGCGCTCAATCTGGTTCAGGTAGCTGGCCGACAACCCCAGTGCCCGCGCCAGGTCAACCTGGCTGTAGCCGCGCTGTTCGCGCAGCCGCAGCAGGCGCAGGCCGAGTTGCCGCTGGGGAGCTGAGGGATTCACAGAATTAACAGGAATCGTGGGGCGTGTTGGCCAGATTAAGCGGATTCAGCCCGGAAATCGAGGTGGATGCTGTGAATAATGCCAAGCATCTTTCGCACCCTGTGGGATTGTCGTCATGACTGTTGCAGCGCCCCGTATCCGCATGCTGATCGATGGCCAGTTCGTTGAATCGGCCACCTCCCACTGGCAGGACGTGATCAATCCGGCCACCCAGGACGTGCTGGCCAAGGTGCCCTTCGCCACCACCGGCGAAGTGGACGCCGCCGTCGCCGCCGCCAAGGAAGCTTTCAAGACCTGGCGCAAGACCCCGATCGGCACCCGCGCGCGCATCTTCCTGAAGTACCAGCAGCTGATCCGCGAGAACATGAGCGAGCTGGCCCACATCCTCACCGCCGAACAGGGCAAGACTCTGCCCGACGCCGAAGGCGATGTGTTCCGCGGCCTGGAAGTGGTCGAGCACGCCGCCGCCATCGGCAACCTGCAGCTGGGCGAGCTGGCCAACAACGTGGCCAATGGCGTGGACACCTACACGATCATGCAGCCGCTGGGCGTGTGCGCTGGCATCACCCCGTTCAACTTCCCGGCGATGATCCCGCTGTGGATGTTCCCGATGGCGATTGCGACGGGCAACACCTTCATCCTCAAGCCGTCCGAGCAGGACCCGATGGTCACCATGCGCCTGGTCGAGCTTGCCCTGGAAGCCGGCATTCCGAAGGGCGTGCTGAACGTCGTCCACGGCGGCGAGGAAGTGGTCAACGCGATCTGCGACCACCCGGACATCAAGGCCGTGTCGTTCGTCGGTTCCACCCGCGTCGGCACCCACGTCTACAACCGCGCCTCGCTGGCCGGCAAGCGCGTGCAGTGCATGATGGGTGCCAAGAACCACGCCGTGGTGCTGCCGGACGCCAACAAGGAACAGACCCTCAACGCGATGGTCGGTGCCGCCTTTGGTGCCGCGGGCCAGCGCTGCATGGCCGCCTCCACCCTGGTGCTCGTCGGTGAGGCGCGCAACTGGGTGCAGGACCTGGTCGAAAAGGCCAAGACGTTGAAGGTCAGCGCCGGCACCGTGTCCGGCACCGACGTCGGCCCGGTCATTTCCTGCAGCGCCCGCGAGCGCGTGGAAGGCCTGATCGCCTCGGGCGTGGAGCAGGGCGCCAAGCTGGTACTCGACGGCCGCAACCCGCAGGTCGATGGCTTCGAGAAGGGCAACTTCGTCGGCCCGACCATCTTTGCCGGTGTCACCACCGACATGCGCATCTACCAGGAAGAAATCTTCGGGCCGGTGCTGGTCATCCTCGAAGCAGAAACGCTGGAAGACGCCATCGCGATGGTCAACAGCAACCCGAACGGCAACGGCACCGCACTGTTCACCCAGTCCGGCGCGGCCGCGCGCAAGTTCCAGGAAGACATCGACGTCGGCCAGGTCGGCATCAACGTGCCGATCCCGGTGCCGGTGCCGCTGTTCTCGTTCACCGGTTCGCGCGCCTCCAAGCTGGGTGACCTGGGCCCGTATGGCAAGCAGGTGGTGCTGTTCTACACCCAGACCAAGACGGTCACCGCGCGCTGGTTCGATGACGAGACGCTGAGCCACGGCGTCAACACCACGATCAGCCTGAAGTAACGGCAGGAGCAGCCATGAGCCACTCGATGACGACGGAACTGGAAGAAGCGCAGCAGGCGTACCGCGAGGCGGCGCGCGACTTCGCACAGGCCGAACTGGCGCCGCACGCCGCGCGATGGGATGCGGAGGGCATCTTTCCGCGCGAGGCGATCGCCAAGGCCGGTGAACTGGGCTTCTGCGGTCTGTACATGGACCCGGACGTGGGCGGCAGCGGCCTGAGCCGGCTGGACGCCGCCGTCGTCATCGAGGAGCTCGCCAACATCGATCCGTCGACTGCGGCCTACATCAGCATCCACAACATGGCCTCGTGGATGGTGTCCACGTGGGGCCAGCCAGCACTGCGCGATGCGTGGTGCACTGACCTGTCCTCGGGCAACAGGCTGGCCTCGTACTGCCTGACCGAACCGGGTGCCGGTTCCGATGCGGCCTCGCTGAAAACCACCGCCGTGCGCGACGGCGATCATTACGTGCTGAACGGCTCGAAGGCCTTCATCTCCGGCGCCGGTGCCACCGAACTGCTGGTGGTGATGGCACGTACCGGCGGTGCCGGTGCCGGCGGCGTCAGCGCCATTGCAGTGCCGTCGGACCTGCCGAGCATCAGCTTCGGCCGCAAGGAAGAGAAGATGGGCTGGAACAGCCAGCCCACCCGTGGCATCACCTTCGAAAACGTCCGCGTGCCGGTCAGCCACCTTCTGGGAGAGGAAGGCGGCGGCTTCAAGTTGGCGATGAAGGGGCTCGACGGTGGTCGCATCAACATTGCTGCCTGCTCGCTGGGTGCCGCGCAGGGCGCGCTGGATGCCGCGCGCCGCTACATGGGCGAGCGCCGCCAGTTCGGCAAGGCGCTGGCCGAGTTCCAGGCGCTGCAGTTCAAGCTGGCCGACATGGTCACCCAGCTGGTGGCCGCGCGGCAGATGGTGCACACCGCCGCACGCAAGCTCGATGCCGGTGCCAGCGATGCCAATGTGTGGTGCGCGATGGCAAAGCGTTTCGCCACCGATGCCGGTTTCAGCGTCTGCAACGAGGCGCTGCAGATCCACGGTGGCTACGGCTACATCCGCGAGTACCCGATCGAGCGCCTGCTGCGTGACTGCCGCGTGCACCAGATCCTGGAAGGCACCAACGAGATCATGCGGGTGATCGTTGCCCGTCACCTGCTCAACACCGAAGAGGAACTGCGATGAAGGATTGGCGTACCCAGGAGCACGTGGGCCTGAAGGTCGAGGCCGACGGCCATACCGCCGTGGTCACCCTGAACAACCCGCCGGCGCACACCTGGACCGTGCACAGCCTGTCGGCGCTGCGCGACCTGGTCGGCGCGCTCAACGCAGACCGTGACGTCTACGCACTGGTGATCACCGGTGACGGCGAGAAGTTCTTCTCCGCCGGTGCCGACCTCAACCAGTTCGCTTCCGGCGACAAGGCCGCAGCGCGCGAAGCCGCGCGCCGTTTCGGCGAAGCGTTCGAGGCGCTGTCCGGTTTCCGTGGCGTGTCGATCGCCGCGATCAACGGCTACGCGATGGGCGGAGGCCTGGAATGCGCGCTGGCCTGCGACCTGCGCATCATCGAAGACCACGCCCAGGTGGCGCTGCCAGAGGCCACCGTCGGCCTGCTGCCGTGCGCCGGTGGCACCCAGAACCTGCCGCGCCTGGTCGGCGAGGGCTGGGCCAAGCGCATGATCCTGCTGGGTGAGCGCATCAACGCCGAGACCGCGCTGCGCATCGGCCTGGCCGAAGAAAAGGTCGGCAAGGGCGAAGCCAAGGCACTGGCGCTGGAATGGGCGAAAAAGGCCGGCAAGCAGAGCCCGACCAGCATCGCCGCCTGCAAGACGCTGGTACAGGCCACCCGCACCGGCACCCACGCCTCGGCGCTGGTGGCCGAGCGCGAAGCCTTCGTCGACCTGTTCGACACCGCCGACCAGGTCGAGGGCGTGACTGCCTTCCTGGAAAAGCGCGCCGCGCAGTGGAAGAACGCATGAGCACCGACACCGCTGCCGACGACGCACCGGTGCTGTTCGAAGAGCGCGTGGCCGGTAACGGCATGCGCATCGGCATCGCCACGCTCAACGCGCCGCGCACGCTCAATGGCTTCTCGCTGCCGATGGCACACCTGCTGCTGGAGCAGTTGAACGCCTGGGCCGACGACGACGGCATCGCCATGGTGGTGCTGCAGGGTGCTGGCGAAAAGGCATTCTGCGCTGGCGGCGACCTGCACAGCCTGTACAAGGCCATGGTCGCCTTCCGTGAGGCCGGCCGCAGCGACATCCGCGAGAACGACTACGCCGCCGAGTTCTTCGACGTCGAGTACCGCGTCGATTACCTCATCCACACCTATACCAAGCCGATCCTGTGCTGGGGCCACGGCATCGTGATGGGCGGCGGTATCGGCCTGATGTCCGGCGCCAGCCACCGCGTGGTCAGCGAGCGCTCCAAGCTGGCCTTCCCGGAAATCACCGTTGGCCTGTTCCCGGATGTCGGTGGCAGCTGGCTGCTGCCGCGCGTGCCGGGCAAGGGCGGCCTGTTCCTGGCCCTGACCGGCGCGTTGCTCAATCCGGGCGATGCCATCTATGCCGGCCTGGCCGATGTGCACGTGGCTGAAGAACGCCGCAGCGCGGTGTTCGATGCGCTGCTGCAGGTGGCCTGGTCCAGTGATTCCGCACACAACCACGAACGCCTGACCCATCTGCTGCAGTCGCATGCCAGTGATGCTGCGACCGGTCCGCTGCTGGCCAACGCGGCGCAGGTCGATGCGTTGTGCGAAGGCGATGACCTGCCCGCGATCATCAAACGCATCAGCGCGCTGCAGACCGACGATGCCTGGCTGCAGGCGGCACAGAAGACGCTTGCCGCCGGCGCGCCCGGCTCGGCACGTCTGGCGTTCGAGCTGCAGCGCCGCAGCGCCGGCCAGGACCTGGCCAGCGTCTACCGGCTGGAGTACATCACCGCGCTGCACTGCGCCGCCCACGGCGATTTCGCCGAAGGCATCCGCGCACTGCTGATCGACAAGGACCGCAATCCGCAGTGGAACCCGGCCACCCTGGCCGAGGCCACCGGCGCGTGGGCCGACACCTTCTTTGCTTCCCCCTGGGCCGCTGCCGCGCATCCGCTGGCCGACCTGGGCACTCCCCTTGTTGAAAGGAGCCTTGCATGAGCCGCATTGCATTCATCGGGTTGGGCAACATGGGTGGCCCGATGGCCGCCAATCTGGTCAAGAACGGCCACACCGTGCGCGTGTTCGATCTGGTCCCGGCTGCGGTGCAGGCCGCCGTCGATGCCGGTGCCAGCGCGGCGTCGTCGGCACGCGACACCCTGGCCGATGCGGAAGTCGTGATCTCGATGCTGCCGGCCAGCCGCCACGTCGAAGGCGTGTACCTGGGCGATGACGGCATCCTCGCCGCCATCCCAGCGGGTGCACTGGTCATCGACTGCAGCACGATCGCACCGGCCAGTGCCCGCAAGGTTTCCGAAGCGGCCGCCGCGCGTGGCCTGCAGATGATCGACGCGCCGGTCTCCGGCGGTACCGCCGGCGCCCAGGCCGGCACCCTGACCTTCATCGTCGGTGGCGAAGAGGACGCGCTGGAACGCGCTCGCCCGGTGCTGCAGGCGATGGGCAAGAACATCTTTCATGTCGGCGCCAGCGGTGCCGGCCAGGTCGCCAAGCTGTGCAACAACATGGCGCTGGGCGTGATCATGGCGGTGACCGGTGAAGCCATCGCGCTGGGTGTTGCGCACGGGCTGGACCCGAAGGTGCTGTCGCAGATGATGGCGGTCAGCACCGGCCGCAGCTGGGCCACCGAAGTGTGCAACCCGTGGCCGGGCGTGCTGGAAAATGCGCCGGCCTCGCGCGGCTACAGCGGCGGTTTCGGCAGCGATCTGATGCTGAAGGACATGGGCCTGGCGGTGGAAGCGGCGATGAGTGTCGGCGCCTCGATCCCGCTGGGCGAAGTGGCCCGCAACCTGTACTCGATGAACCACCAGGCCGGCCGCGGCAAGCTGGATTTCTCCAGCGTCGTGCAGCTCATCACCAGCGACCGGTAACCGGTCGCTGGTCCGCGCATTCCACCTTATCCCCGCGCCGTTGGCGCACCCCCTTGAACAACAAGGGGGCTCTCCTCCAGAAGGATGGATGCGCGCCGTAGCGAATGCGTCCCCGGCCACGTGCCGGGGCCCACCCGAGGTGGGATGGGCGGATGCTCGGTTTCGACCGGCATCCGCCCATTTTTTTTCACCGCGCGCGGGTAGTGCCGGCCGTTGGCCGGCAGCACCGCATCAGGCAACGATCAGCGTCACGTCGATGTTGCCGCGGGTGGCATTCGAGTACGGGCACACGATGTGCGCCTTCTGCACAAGCTCTTCGACCTGCTCGCGCGGCACGCCCGGCACGTTGATGGTCAGCTCGGCCTCGATGCCGAAACCGGTCGGGATCTGACCGATGCCGACCTTGCCGGTGACGGTGGTGTCGGCCGGCAACGCGACCTTGGCCTGGCCGGCCACGAACTTCAACGCGCCCAGGAAGCAGGCCGAGTAGCCGGCGGCGAACAGTTGTTCCGGGTTGGTGCCCGGGCCGCCGGCGCCGCCCAGCTCGCGCGGGGTCGACAGCTGGATGTCCAGCACGTTGTCGGAGGAGACGGAACGGCCTTCGCGGCCGCCGGTAGAGGTGGCCTGGGCGGTGTACAGAACCTTTTCGATGGACATCGGGATGCTCCTGGTCAGTGGGTGGGTGTTGCGTTGGAGCCTACTTTGCCCGCTTTCCGCGTACGTTGGGTTGCAACGCGTACGAAAAACTTGATCGATCGTCCTGCCGGCCTAGATCGTCCACTCGCGGTCGGTGGTGAACATGATGGTCAGCCAGCGGTCCGGCGAGGCCTCGCCCAGCGCTTCGCCGATCTCGTCGCGCAGCCGGTCCCATTCGACCAGGGGCCGCGGCGGGTCGTCTTCCGGCACCACAAAGAACAGCTCGATCTGCTCGCCACGCCCCACCTGCGCGACGTAGCTGCGGTGCTCGACGAAGCCGTGCCTGGCCACGATCGCGCGTGCCACCGCATCCACATGCGCCTGCAGTTCCGGCGGGGTGACCAGCAGGATGCCGGCCAGCGCCCGGCGCACGGTGCCGAGCGGGGCGATCATCACCAGCACGCAGACGAAGGCGAGGATCGCCGGGTCGATGTACGGCCCGACCCACGCCAGCGAGGTGCCCTGCACCAGCACGCCGCCAAGGAAGGCCAGCAGATAGCAGGCCGACATGCTGGCGGCGATCACCCAGTTCTTCGCGTCCAGTGCGATGAACTCCGAACCGATGCGGCGGTTGGCGCGCAGCACGAACCAGGCCAGCGCACCTTCGCCGACGATCGACAACCCGGCGAAGGCGATGGCCGGACCGAGCGCGATGTGGCGACCGCCGGACATCAGCGCGTCGACCGCATTGACCAGCGCATACAGCGCCGCGCCGATCATCAGCGTGCCGCTCACCCCCAGCACGATCGGCTCCAGGTGCCAGAAACCCATGGTGAAGCGCTGGTTGAGCCGCGACTGCAGCGCGTCGGTGCTGGTGGACAGTGCGATCAGCCGCGCGACCAGCAGTGACAGCCAGGTCATCACCACATCGATCAGGCCGTAGATGCCGTCGAAGATGATCAGCGAGGAATTGGCCAGCAGGCCGAACACCACCGCTGCCGCGGCCAGCAGCAGTGAGGCGGCGATGGACAGGCGCAGCACGCCTTGTTCGGTGGCGGGATCGAAGAACTGTGCGTGGTCGGTGGCCATGGCGCGATTGTAGAGCGGAGCCATGCTCCGCTGCCGTTGCGGGCTGTCGACGCTGTCCCTTGGCAGCCCTGTGCCGTAGACTGCGTCCCCCCCACGTACCGATTCCCGCCTGCAGTGATCACGCCACCCTGACCCTTGCCGCACCTCGGCAGCCGGCCCGCCCGGCTCAGGAACCCGCGTCTTTCCACTGCAGCGCCATGCGGCCACGCCCGCGTGCGCGCGGAGTTTTTCCATGCAAACGTCCTACCCCCTGCGCCAGCAATGGCTCGGCAACATCCGTGGTGATCTGCTGTCCGGCATGGTCGTCGCCCTGGCCCTGATTCCCGAGGCCATCGCCTTCTCGCTCATCGCCGGCGTCGACCCCAAGGTCGGCCTGTACGCCGCGTTTTCCATCGCGGTGGTCACCGCCATCGCTGGCGGCCGGCCGGGCATGATCTCCGCCGCCACCGGTGCAATGGCGCTGGTGATGGTCGACCTGGTCAAGGACCATGGCCTGCAGTACCTGTTCGCCGCCAGCATCCTGGCTGGCCTGCTGCAGGTGCTGGCCGGTGTGTTCAAGCTTGGGTCGCTGATGCGATTCGTCTCGCGCTCGGTCATCACCGGCTTCGTCAACGCGCTGGCGATCCTGATCTTCCTGGCGCAGATGCCGGAACTGATCGGCCACGGCCCCGCCGTCTACGTGCTGTGTGCCGCCGCACTGGCGATCATCTACCTGCTGCCGCGCCTCACCCGCTCTGTGCCTTCGCCGCTGGTGGCAATCGTCGTGCTCACCGCCGTAGTGATCGGCTTTGGCGTGGACGTGCGCAGTGTTGGTGACATGGGCCAGTTGCCGGACAGCCTGCCGCAGTTCCTCATCCCCGATGTACCGCTCAGCTGGGAAACGCTGCGCATCCTGCTGCCGGTGTCGGCCACGCTGGCCGTGGTCGGCTTGCTCGAATCGATGATGACCCTGCAGATCGTCGAGGACATCACCGAGACGCCCAGCGAGCGCAACCGCGAATGCGTCGGCCAGGGCGTGGCCAACACGGTCACCGGGTTCCTCGGTGGCATGGCCGGCTGCGCGATGATCGGCCAGTCGGTCATCAACGTGACGTCTGGTGGCCGCGGCCGCCTGTCCTGCCTGGTGGCCGGCGTGCTGCTGCTGGTGCTGGTGGTGTACGGCAGCGACCTGGTGCGGCAGATCCCGATGGCTGCGCTGGTGGCGGTGATGATCATGGTCAGCATCGGCACTTTCAGCTGGCGCTCGCTGCGCGACCTGCGCACGCATCCGCGCAGCTCGTCGGCAGTGATGCTGCTGACCGTGGTGGTCACCGTGGCCACCCACGACCTGGCCAAGGGTGTGCTCAGCGGCGTGCTGTTGTCTGCCCTGTTCTTCGCCCGCAAGGTGGGCCGCATGCTGGAGGTGCAGCGCGAGGATGCCGGAGACACGCAGGTCTACCGCGTACGCGGGCAGGTGTTCTTTGCGTCCGCCGGCCAGCTGGGCGCGGCGTTTGACTACCAGCACGTGGCGCCGAAGGTACAGATCGACCTGCGGGAGGCCCACCTGTGGGATCTGACTGCCGTCGCCGCGCTGCAACGCGCACAGGAAAAGCTGACCGCGCATGGCGCCGAAGTCAGTGTTGTCGGCCTCAACGCGGCCAGCCAGACGCTGATCGAACAGGTGGGGGACAGGGGCGGTGCGTACTGATGGCCGCTTGCTGTTTTCGCTTGCAAGTTTTCTGATTGAGGCCTGCCTTCACCGGATGCACTGTGATTTCGTGCATTCGGCACAGATCGGAAAAGGACGAGAGATGATCGCAATACGCGTGTTTCCGGTACTTCTGTACTCCGCACTGGGTCTTGGCTTGACGGCGCTATCGCCCAGTGCGGTTGCGACCTCGCCCCGCATCGTTATCGAACATGTTTCCCACCACCGCGCAGGAACCGCTGAGGCGGCGGCGATCGCACGGTGGCTGGACAGCATCCCGGATGCGGATCGGCGGACGATGGAGCTGGGCACGATTACGGTGCAGCAGCGCCGGCCCCCCTCCGATGCCTGGGCCTCTGCCGCAGTGGCCCCTCCCGTTCCGCTTCCGGCCTCGGGT
This sequence comes from Stenotrophomonas maltophilia group sp. vghtpe118, assembly GCF_052605195.1. Lineage (NCBI taxonomy): Bacteria > Pseudomonadati > Pseudomonadota > Gammaproteobacteria > Lysobacterales > Lysobacteraceae > Stenotrophomonas > Stenotrophomonas maltophilia group sp. vghtpe118. The sequence continues at coordinate 3,021,325 of NZ_CP199672.1, forward strand.
GCTGCCGGTGAGAAGATCACCATCACCAATGAGCTTCCCGGTGGCTTCGTGGAAACCTGGACGTTCCAGTGGGTTGCGGGAGAGGGTGGGGGCGGTTGGAAGCAGACCGATTACGAAACGCACGCGCCGATCGTGCAGCCTGATCGGCCCAACGAGCTGTGACGGAGCGGTGGTGGCCGGTCGCAGCAGGCCACCACCGCTCCAAAGTTGGTCGCGTCAGGTTTCTGCGGTGCCGTCCGCGCAAGCTGAATTCAGTCAGCCATCTGAAACCGCCGCTGTCGTAGGATCTGCACCGTGATCGGGGCCGATGGACGGACCCTCCCGGCCGGCACCCGCTGGCCACAAGCAAGGGAGATGCAAGCAATGCAGGTAATGGATGCCCATGGGGGCAATGAACAGATCGCCTCCGGCCGTCGGTACTGGAAGGTGCTGGCCCTGTGCCTGGTGCTCACCGCGTGCCAGGCGCCTTCTACCCCGGCATCGGCCGAAGCGGCGGCCGCTCCGGTTCCGCTCGCCGCGGCAGCGCCGGCAGCGCCCCCCCATGCAGTGACCGGTGATTCCTCTCGGTACCCGGATGCGTCCTACACGGACGGTCGCCTGCGCCCGGCTTATGGCTGGTGCGTGGATGGCGTGGAGGATGCGGGCAAGCTGCAGGCCTGCGGCAAGGATGAACTGGCCTATCAGGAAGGGCGCCTGCAGGAGGGTGCCAGCAAGACTGTGACCGGGCTCGACGCTGCTGCGAAGCAGGCGTTCCTTGCCACCCAGGCGACCTGGCGCAGCGATACCGACCGTCATTGCTCCGCTCCGACCAATGCCGGTGTGGATGACCTGAAGGCACAGGAGTGCCGCCTGTTCCGCGTGGCCAACCGTGCCGACGCATTGATGGCGCAGAGCGGCCCGCCCGATACCTCCTACACCCAGGCAACGCTTCGCCCGGAATTCATCCGCTGTGTGCAGCAGGCCCGTGGCATGAACGACCATATCCAGGCCTGCGGCGATACCGAGCTGGCCTACCACCAGACGCAGCTGCAGGCCGAAGTGGCGCGCCTGATGAACGGCCCCGACAGTCCGGCCAAGGACCGCTGGATGGACGAACAGGCCACTTGGGCCGAGGACACCGACAAGCGCTGCAGCCCGGCTACAGAGAGCGTGGGCCAGGCGCTGGACGCGCAGTCGTGCCTCATCAACCGCTACGCCAACCGCGCGGTGGAACTGCAGGCGCGCGAGCGCCGTTGATGTCGGCTGAAACCTGAATTCAGTCAGGCATCGGCATTCTGCGCTGGCGTAGCATCCTCACCGTGATGGGGCCGATGGACGGCTCCTCTTTGCCGACCCACCCGGCGACTCACCAGGGAGAAGCAAGCAATGCAAGCCTTGAGCGCGCCTGCGCGCATTGATCGATCCGCCTTTGAAATCCGACGCGGAATTGCGCTGGTGATGTGCCTGTTGCTGGGCGCCTGCCAGGCCCCTTCGGCCGACAGCGCCACGGTTGCCGCTGCCGCCAGCGCAGATGAGCCCACACCGGCAGCCACATCGACACCGGCCAGCGCGACGCCTGCAACTACAGCCGCCGATGCCGACGCGGATGCCGATGACTTTCCCGCGCCGCTGCCCGATGCCTCCTACACCCAGGCCAACCTGCGTCCTGCGTACACCCGTTGCGTGGACGCCAGCGAAGCGGTGACAGCACGCCTGCAGGCATGTGGCGACGAGGAGTTGAGTTACCAGGAAGACCGCTTGGCCGAGATCGTCGCCGGTGTCGTGGCAAGTCCCGACAGCAAGGCCAAGGATGACTGGATGGATGCGCAGGCTGCCTGGTGGTCGGACACCAATCGCCATTGCCGCTGGGATCCCAAAACCGATGGCCAGGGCCAGAGGCTGGACGCGCAGTCGTGCCGCATCAACCGCGTGGCCAACCGCGTTGACCAGCTGCAGGCCGCTGCACGCAGCAAGTGACCTCAATCCACCGCATTGCCAACTGAGAGGAGTCCTTCGACATGGATGTAGTGACCGATGCAAGGAAGGCGATGGAACACTGGCATCGCGGCCAGACCTCCGCCCGTTTTGAAACCGACAACCGTGGTCCAGGCTGGATTTCCTCGGGCAAGGGTGACCATGGCGGCGTGTCCTATGGCAGCTACCAGTTCGCCAGCGCCGTTGGCGGGGTGGACGAGTACCTGAAGTCGTCCCGCTATGCGGACCAGTTCCACGGCCTGAAACCTGCGACGGAAGCCTTCAGCGAGCGCTGGAAAGCGTTGGCCGCACGCGACGAAAAGGGCTTCGCCCAGGAACAGCACGATTTCATCCAGCACCAGTATTACGACGTGCAGATGGATCGCCTGAAGAAGGTCGGCGTGGACCTGCAAGGTCGCGGCCCTGCCGTGCAGGACGCGCTGTGGAGCACGTCGGTGCAGTATCGCAACATGACCCGTGGTGTATTCCAGAACGGCCTGAAACAAGCCTATGGTGATGATTACAAGCTGTCCGAGCTGAGTGACGAGCAGATTGTCAGGGCCGTGCAGGATTACAAGCACGCCAACGTCCAGCGCCATTTCGAGAGCTCGCCCAAGCAGTGGGATTCGCTGCGCGAGCGCACGCTCAATGAAAAGTCCGAGCTGGTTGCGCTGGCGCGCTACGACAGGATCAACCACGACCCGCAGCCGTACCAGGGCAAGACCTACGAACAGGCGTTCGGCGAGCCGGCGCATCGTCAGTCCGCCGCGCGCCCGGCGCGTGCACCGATGGCCGACGGTGTGCTGGTGCAGGGCGAACGCGGCAATGAAGTGCTCGCGCTGCAGCAGAAGCTGGCGCAGGCCGGCTACACCGGTGTGGATGGCAAGGTGCTGAAGCCCGACGGCGATTTCGGCAGCGATACCTACCACGCGGTGCGTCAGTTCCAGAAGGCGCATGGGCTGGAAGAAGATGGCAAGGCGGGGCGTGACACGCTGTCTGCACTGAACGCCGGGGTTCGCCCACCCGCACAGACACCGGCACCGCCATCGGTACCCTCGCCAGAACGCCACGAGCCGAAGGCGCCCTCTACGGATGGTGCGCCGGTGGCGGCCGCCCCCGGTGGCGGCCGCATCACGGTGATCGAGCCCTACGGCAATGTCACCAGCAACCGCACGCTGGCCCACGGCATCAGTGGCGAAACGGCCTATCGCGAACTGAAGATCCATCATCCCAACACCAATGCCGAAGCCGTGCGCACCGGCGATGCCCGCAAGGCCGACCGCCAATCGGGCATGGTCGAAGGCGAGATGGAGAACATCCGCACACGTGAGGACAAGAATGACATTCCGCTGGTGCGCAAGGACCTGATCCTCACCGATCGCCTGGGCAGCCGCGATGTGATGATTCCGAACCCGGTGGCCGGCTACGCGCAGTTCAACAAGGACGCGACCAATTCGATCAGCCTCTACAGCCACCCGGCCGGCGATCCGCGCCGTGAGCTGGTAGGCCAGGTGCTGCACGGCGCCGCTGGCACGTCGCCCTACAAGAACGGTGACTTCGTCGAGTACGGCGCTCCGCTGATCAAGCAGTCGAACGCCGGCAGCAAACCGGTGCATGCGCATATCGAAGTGGAGCCGGCGCAGTTCCGCCGCTACCTCGGCGACATGCTCAACGACCGCATCACCCTCGGCGGCAAGGTACACGCGCAGGGGCCGGAAGCAGCGCAGGCCGCACGCGCCACGCAGCAGGCGCCGATGGCCGACGGCATGCTGGTGAAGGGCGAACGCGGCGATGAGATCAAGGCGCTGCAGGGCAAGCTGGCCGCGTTGGGTTACACCGCCGCCGACGGCAAGGCGCTGGGCACCGATGGCATCTTTGGCAAGGACACGCTGGCAGCGGTCAAGCAGTTCCAGGCCAACAACGGCCTGGAGCAGGATGGCAAGGCCGGCCGCCAGACCCTGGCGCGCCTGGACGACCCGGCCGCAGTGAAAGCCGGCGCGCAGACCGCCGCCGCCCCGGCACGCGCCGAACCGACCGCACCGGCAGCGCCCAGCATGCGCGATCCTTCGCATGCCGAGAATCCGCGCTTCAACCAGGCCCTGGAGAAACTACAGGAGCTGCAGCAGCAGCGCGTGCAGGCTGGCCTGTGCCCGCTGTTCGCCAATGCGCAGGAAACCGAACGCGCCGCCGGCCAGCTGGCCTACGAGAGCAAGGTCGCCGGCATGCGCCAGATCGACCATGTGGTCGCACGCCCGGATGGCAGCGGCTTGTTCGCCGTGCAGGGCAATGTCGGCGACCCGGCTGCGCAGCGCACCTTCGTCGACAGCCGACAGGCCGTGTCGCAGTCGGTCGAGGCCAGCACCCGCCAGACCGAGGAACTGGATGTCCAGTTCAACCAACGCGTGCAGGAACAGCAGCAGGAGCAGGTGCGCAACCGCGGCCTGTAAGCCTGCTGCACTGTGGCCGAAGGCTCCGGGCCCAACGACCCGGGGCCTTCTGTCGATTCATTCTGCAGGGTCGACCCGCCGGTACACCCCGAACTGGGTCCTGCGCTGGCCCATCGGGATGATCAGGGCCAGCAGGACCGCGCCTCCGTCCACCTGCTTCACCACCGGATCGTTTTCCACCGTGCAGGACAGTTCCACGCGCGACCAGATGCAGCCGGCGCCGGCCTCGCCCGGTTTGCACGATGACCACCGGTTGATGACCAGCTGTTCTCCTTCGGCGCTGTAGCTCTTGCTGGAAGCGCTGCCTGCAGCCTCGATGCCGGTGCCGTCGGCGGCAGGAAGCGGGCCACCAGCCGGCTCGCCTCCTGGCGGATCGTGATCTGGTGGATGTCCTTGTTGTAGACGCCAAAGAGCCTGGAAAGCGCGCCGATGGGCGCATTTTCCTGTCCGGCCGACAGGTAGGACGGCCGGTTGTCGAAGGTGGCGCCTTCGGTGAAGTCGCATCGTGGGCCGGGCTTGATCTCCGCAAGGCGCGTGTCGCGGACGCTGCTGCAACCACTGCCCAAGGCCAGTCCCGCCAGCAGGGTGAGGCAGGCGAGGCCAGAGCCCGCCAGCGAGGATGCAGTCGGTTTCATTGTGGCTTCCCTTCCAACAGATGCGGTGCAACAGGAACTCGCGTACCGAGTATCCCCACGCAAGGGCGGCAGCGGCAACCCGGCCTGCATCCCGGCTGCCCGCCGCCATTCATCCGCCCGGTGTAAACTATTGATCTCACTGGCAATGCCAGTCTCCACGATCAACCGCCCGATGACGTCCGCCACCGCCCGTTACGCTGATTCCCTGCGCCTGTCCGTCGCGCCCATGATGGACTGGACCGACCGCCATTGCCGGGTGTTCCACCGCCTGCTGGCGCCGGGTGCGCGGCTGTACACCGAAATGGTGCACGCCAATGCGGTCATCCATGGCGATCGCCAGCGCCTGCTCGGTTTCGATGTCAGCGAACAGCCGCTGGCACTGCAGCTCGGTGGCAGCGATCCGGCGCTGCTGGCGCAGGCCGCGCGCATCGCCGCCGACTGGGGCTACGACGAGGTCAACCTCAACTGCGGCTGTCCGTCCGACCGCGTGCAGGCCGGGCGCTTTGGTGCCTGCCTGATGCGCGAGCCGGTGCTGGTGGCCGAATGCGTGTCGGCCATGGTCGAGGCAGTGGACATCCCGGTGACGGTGAAATGCCGCTTGGGCGTGGACGAAGACGACAACTACGAGGTATTCGCCAGTTTCGTCGATCGCCAGGTCGAGGCCGGCGCCGCGATGGTGGTGGTGCACGCCCGCAATGCCTGGCTGAAGGGCCTGTCGCCGAAGGAGAACCGCGAGGTTCCGCCGTTGAAGTACGACTGGGCCTACCGGCTGAAGCACGAGCGCCCGGCACTGCCGGTGGTGCTCAATGGCGGCCTGGCCACCATCGAGGCGGTGCAGGCGCAGGCCGCGCACGTCGATGGCGTGATGCTGGGCCGCGCGGCCTACCACGACCCCTACCTGCTGCATCAGCTGGAGGCGCTGCAGACCGGCGCCCGGCTGCAGGCCCGCAGCGACCTGCTGCGCACGCTGCGTCCCTACGTGGAAGCGCGCCTGGGCGAAGGCCTGGCGCTGAAGCACATCACCCGCCACCTGCTCGGCCTGTTCCACGGCCAGCCCGGTGGCCGCGCGTTCCGCCAGGTGCTGAGCGAGGGCGCACACCGCCCGGGCGCCGACTGGAGCCTGGTCGAGCAGGCGCTGTCGGTCACCGAGCGCGAAGCCGATCGCGCTGCAGCGTGACCGCAGTCACATTCCTGACTTGACAAGGGACGGCGATTCGTCCCGAATGTTCACCTAGCTGAACATCGCGGGGCTGCGACCGGAAAAGTTCAGACCGGATTCACTGCCCCAAACCAAGAATTTGCAAAGGATTTGTAAAGCGCCGTGTCCCGAACCCGGCATCCGGATTTACGACTTTTGAACGAATCGCCGTGCTCGGCTAGGATCGCATCGATGTCTTCCGCTCCCTTCCATTGCCGCATTGCCCTGGCCACCTGCGTGGTGCTGTCGGCTGCGCCGCTGTCTTCGGCGCTGGCGCAACAGCCGCCGCGCGGCGAGCAGGCGCGGGCGGAAATGATGGATCGGGGAGAGCGTGGCAACCGTGGCGACGAACGTTCGCTGTCCGATGCCGTGCGCCGCGTGCAGCGCAGCACCGGCGGCCACATCCTCGGCGCCGAGCGCGTGCCGTTCGATGGTCGTGATATCAACCGGGTGAAGTACATGGACGACCGGGGCCGGGTCCGCTACATGGACGACCCCGCCCCGTCGCGTTCACAGCCGCGCACGCCGCGGTCGGATATGTCATCACTACGCGGCGATAACCCCTGAACAGGGATAGTCGTCGGTATCAACCCGTACCCCACAGGCCTCCGGGCCACACCCAGGACACTAGGGAGAGTTCATGCGTATCCTTCTGGTCGAAGACGAAGCCCCGCTGCGTGAGACCCTGGCAGCCCGGCTCAAGCGCGAAGGCTTTGCCGTCGATGCTGCGCAGGACGGCGAGGAAGGCCTCTACATGGGGCGCGAAGTTCCGTTCGATGTCGGCATCATCGACCTCGGCCTGCCCAAGATGTCGGGCATGGAGCTGATCAAGGCCCTGCGTGACGAAGGCAAGAAGTTCCCGGTACTGATCCTGACCGCGCGTTCGAGCTGGCAGGACAAAGTCGAGGGCCTGAAGCAGGGCGCCGACGATTACCTGGTCAAGCCGTTCCACGTCGAAGAGCTGCTGGCCCGCGTCAACGCGCTGCTGCGCCGCGCCGCCGGCTGGAGCAAGCCGACCCTGGAATGCGGCCCGGTCGCCCTGGACCTTGCTGCCCAGACGGTCAGCGTGGCCGGCAGCAATGTCGACCTGACCAGCTACGAGTACAAGGTGCTGGAGTACCTGATGATGCATGCCGGTGAACTGGTCTCCAAGGCCGACCTCACCGAACACATCTACCAGCAGGACTTCGACCGCGACTCCAACGTGCTGGAGGTCTTCATCGGCCGCCTGCGCAAGAAGCTGGATCCGGATGGCGAACTGAAGCCGATCGAGACCGTGCGCGGTCGCGGCTACCGTTTCGCGATCCCGCGCAACGAGGGCTGAGCCGGCTCACCCTGGCGATAACACGATGTCCGGCCGTCTGTGGTTCTTCCGACGCTGGCGGCCGCGCTCACTGCAGGCGCGCCAGATGCTCGCCGCGTCCGTGGGCCTGGTCGCGTTCCTGGCGCTGGCCGGTTACGCGCTCGACGCCGCCTTCGCCGATACGGCGAAGGCGAACCTGCGTGAGCGCCTGAAGAACTACGCCACCTCCTACGCGGCCGGCATCGACTTCACCCGCGACCGCTCGCTGTACATCCGCGAGCAGCCGCCGGATTCGCGCTTCGACGTACCTGGCAGTGGCCTGTACCTGCAGGTGGTGATGCCGCACGGCAAGGGCAATTCGATGTCCGCCGAAGGCCCGATGCTGCCCACCGTCGGTGGCGGCCTGCTGGCGCCGCGCCAGGAGGTGTTCGAAGGCCCGCTGCCGATGATCCAGATCGATGGCAGCCAGGGCTCGGTGTACCGCTATGGCCTGGGCCTGGTGTGGGGCGCCGACGCCGACCCCGCCACCGAATTCCCCTACACCATCTATGTGATGGAAGACTCGCGCGCGCTGGGTGCGCAGCTGCGCGTGTTCCGTGGCCGCGTCTGGTTCTACCTGGGCGGCATCGGCCTGATCCTGCTGCTGCTGCAGACCGTCATCCTGCAGTGGAGCCTGCGCCCGCTGCGCCGGGTGATCACCGAGCTGACCAAGGTGCAGCGCGGCGAGACCGAGCGCATGAGCGAGCGCCACCCGCGCGAGCTGGAACCGCTGACCGACAGCATCAACGCCTTCATCGAAAGCGAGCGCGAGAACCTCGAGCGCCAGCGCAATACCCTTGCCGATCTGGCGCACAGCCTGAAAACGCCAATCGCGGTACTGCGCACGCAGATGGACAGCGGCGCCGGCGACGGTGCGCTGCGCGAAGAACTGGACGTGCAGCTGCAGCGCATGAACAACCTGGTTTCGTACCAGCTGGCACGCGCGGCCTCGTCGGGCCACAAGCTGTTCTCCGCGCCGCTGCCGATCGAGTCCAACGCCGAGGAAATCGTGCGTGGCCTGGAAAAGGTCTACGCCGCCAAGGGCGTGCTGTGCGAATTCGATATCGACCCGGCCGCGCGTTTCCACGGCGAGCCGGGTGACCTGCAGGAACTGCTCGGCAACCTGCTGGAGAACGCCTTCAAGTGGGCCAACCGCCGCGTGCTGCTGACCGCGCAGCCGCTGCCGGCGCCGAACGCGCGCCGTGCCGGCCTGCTGCTGGCGGTGGACGACGATGGCCCGGGCATCGCCCCGGATGACATCGGCAAGGTGCTGCAGCGTGGCGTGCGTGGCGACGAGCGCGTGCAGGGCCACGGCATCGGCCTGTCGATCGTGCAGGACCTGATCAAGGACTACCGCGGCGAACTGAGCGTGGGCCGTTCGGCCGAACTGGGTGGCGCCCGCTTCGAAGTGCGCTTGCCGCCGGGGCCGTAAACCTCGTTGATCGGTAGTGCCGGCCGCTGGCCGGCAACCAAGCAATGCCATCGAAGATCATGAGGTTGCCGGCCAGCGGCCGGCACTACGGCATTTCGATCTTCGGCGGCTCGCCGTAGAACCGCCGCAGCTGCGCGGCGACCTCCGGCAACGCCTGCTGCAGCAGATCCGGTGCCGAGAAGTGGTACTCGCTGGCCACCGCGAAGAACTCCTCCGGCGCCTCGGCCGCATACGGATCGATCAGGGTCTCTTCGCCTGCGTCCACCTGCGCACAGAAGGCATCGTAGGCGCGCTGGAACGTGGCCGCCCACTCGCGCTGCCATTGCCGCGGCAGCGGCGGTGTGCCGTCCATCGCACCATCCAGCGCATCGAGCTTGTGCACCATCTCATGCACCGCCACGCAGTAGCCGTCGTGCGGCGCGGCCAGGTCGGCCTGCACGTCGGCCCAGGACAGGATCAACGGACCACTGTCCCACGACTCGCCGATCAGCTCGTCATCCCACTCGTGCAGCACGCCGGCCGCATCCATGTGGCTGCGGTGCACGCGGAACGCATCCGGGTAGACGATCAGCTGCGACCAGCCTTCCAGCCCCACTTCGCCGAATTCCAGCAGCGGCAGGCAGCACAGTGCGGCCAGCAGCACGCCATCGCCAGCCTGCAGTTGCAGTTCACCGACAGGGGTAATGGTCTTCTCATGCAGGAAGCGCGTGGCCAGCACGCGCAGTCGCGCGCGGCGTTCATCGTGCAGGCCGCGCAGCCAGGCCGCACGGCGGCAGGCGTCTTCCCAAAGCGCATCGTCGATCGGCCGCGGCGAGGGCCGCAGCCACTGCAGCAACGACTTGATCAGCGGAACATTCCCGGCAGGTAGCTGTGCCACTTCGGCGCACGGATGCGCTGCAGCACGTCGTCGTCGCTGCCGCCGCCCCCGGTGCTGGTGGCACTGCTGGCCGCAGGGCGTACCGGTGCCGGCTTGGTGGTCGCAGCCGAGGCGGTCGCGGTCGGCGCGCGCTGCGAGGCGGCATCACCGTTGGAGGACACGCAGGCGCCCCGGCTGTCGTCCAGCGCTGCCGTTGCAGACGCCGTGAAGGGCATCATCAGCAGGATCAGGCAATGGGCATAACGGCGCATTGACGACATCCACGTTAAGGGAGGGTGAGTTCCCGATTCTAGCCCGAACCCGGCGCCTCGTTGGAAGCCCCTGCGGAACCCAGCGTGGCAGGCGTCGCTGGCGGCTTTCCCGCATAATTCCTGCCTGACTTCGTGGAAGCTGCCGTGGACGATCGCCAATTGCTGGCCAAACTCGCTGCCGGTCGCCTGTCCGGCGACGCCCTGGCCCGAGAGCTGGGCCAGACCCGGGCGGCTATTTGGAAGCGTATTCAAGGGCTTAGGGCCGCAGGTGTGGACATCGAGGGCCGTGCTGGCGAGGGCTATGGCCTGACCCGCCCGGTCGACCTGCTGGACCCGGCGGCGATCCGCGCCGGCCTGCCCGCCGATGCCCAGGCCCTGCTGCACGACCTGCAGGTGGCCTGGACGGTGGACTCCACCAATGCTGAATTGCTGCGGTGCAGCGCGCCCCAGCGCGGGGTCAGCGTGCTGCTGGCCGAACGCCAGACCGGTGGCCGCGGCCGTCGTGGCCGCACCTGGGCCTCGCCGTTGGCCGCGCATATCTACCTGTCGGTGATGCGCCTGTACTCCGGCGGCCTCGGCCGCCTGGCCGGGTTGAGCCTGGTGGCCGGCATTGCCGTGGCCGAAGCGCTGCACGACCTGGGCTACACCCAAGCGCAGTTGAAGTGGCCGAACGACCTGATCGTCGATGGCAAGCGCAAGCTGGTCGGCCTGCTTGCCGAGGGCGGTGGCGAATACGCCGGCCCGGCGCGCGCGGTGATCGGCATCGGCATCAACACCCACATGCCGCCGTCGTTCGGCGAGCAGATCACCCAGCCGTGGGTGGACCTGGACACGTTGGCCGGCAAGCCGGTGGACCGCAATGGGGTGGTTGCTGCCGTGCTGGCGCGCCTGCTGCCGGCGCTGGAAGAATTCGATCGCGAAGGCCTCGCTCCGTTCCTGCCGCGCTACGCTGCCTTCGACATGCTGGCCGGCCGCGAAGTGCGCGTGGAACTGGATGGGCAGTGGCAGCACGGTACTGCGCTTGGCCTGGCCGATGACGGCGCATTGCGCGTGCGCATCGATGGCCAGGAACGCCTGCTGCACGCCGGCGAAGTCAGCGTGAGGGCGGCATGAGCGATTGGTTGTTCGACCTCGGCAACTCGCGCTTCAAGTTCGCGCCGTTGCAGGGTGACCGTGCCGGTGACGTACAGGCCTGGGCGCATGGCGCCGAAGGCATGGCCGGGCAGCCGCCGCACAGCCTGCCCAGCGGCCGCACCGCGTTCGTGGCCAGCGTGGCCGCACCATCGCTGACCAGCGCCATGCTGGACCAGCTGCAGCGTCGCTTCGAGCATGTGCATGTAGTGCGCACCAGCGCCGAATGCGCCGGCGTGCGCATTGCCTATGCCAGGCCGGAAAAGTTCGGCGTCGACCGCTTCCTCGCCCTGCTGGCTGCGGCCAAGGCGCAGCGCCCGGTGCTGGTGGTCGGCGTGGGCACCGCACTGACGATTGATCTGCTCGACGCCGACGGCCAGCACCACGGTGGCCGCATCTCCGCATCGCCCACCACCATGCGCGAAGCACTGCATGCCCGTGCCGTGCAGCTGCCCGCGACCGGTGGCGGCTACAGTGAGTTCGCCAACGACACCGCCGACGCGCTGGCCTCCGGCTGCGATGGCGCTGCGGTGGCGCTGATTGAACGCAGCGCACAGCACGCGCACACGCTGCTGGGCGTGGCACCGTCGCTGCTCGTGCACGGTGGCGGCGCACCGGCGCTGATGCCGTTGCTGCCCGCTGCCGATTACCACCCCTCGCTGGTGCTGGATGGCCTCGCCCGCTGGGCGGTGCACCAGCCCGCGCGCTAGTATCCGCGCATGCTGACCCGTGCCCTGATCGTCGTACTGGCCATTCTCAATCTCGGCGTCGCCTGCTGGTGGCTGCTGCGCGATGCGCCGCAGAAGCCTGCGCCTGCGCCGCAACCGGCTGGCGTCGCCGAGCTGCGGTGGGTGCCGGGTGGCGCGGATGCCAATGCCGCAGCCGAGGCCACTGCGGCCGCCCCGACCGCACCGCTGATGGAGCGCGAACCGGCGGCGAAGACCGCGGTGGCTGCGACGCCCGCGCCCGTTGCGCCGGCAAAGCCGGAGATCGCCAGGCCGCAGGTGGCTGACGCTACGCCGGTTGCTGACGCTGCCAAGCCGGGAACACCGCCTGCACCCGTTCCGGCAGCGGAAAAGCCCGTAACCCCGCCCGCGGCCGCCGAGCCGCCGCGCTGCGTCGCGCTGGGCCCGTTCGCCGACCGCGCTGCCGCCAGCGGCGCGCAGGACAAGGCCGGCACGCTGCTCAGCCAAGCGCGCCTGCGCGAACAGCCCGCTGCCAGCGGCAGTGCCCGCTACCGGGTGATGCTGCCGGCCGCCGCCAACCGTGACGAAGCCCAGGCCACCGTGAAGCGCATCGTCGCCGCCGGCCTGAGCGACTACTACATCATCAGCCAGGGCGAGGAGGCCAACGCCGTGGCGCTGGGCCAGTACCGCAACCGCGAAGGCGCCGAACGGCGCATGGCGGCGGTGCAGGCCGCCGGCTTCCAGCCGCGCCTGGTCGCCAGCGGCGACGCCGGCCAATGGTGGCTGGAAGGGCAGCTGGCGGCGGGCACGCAGCCGGCCCAGGCCCAGCAGCGCAGCGGCGCGGCGCAGAGCCGGTCGCTGGAATGCACGCGGTTGCGCTAGAATCCCCTGACCGCGGCGCTGCCGCCGGTGCACCACCCATGCCGCTTTAGCTCAGTTGGTAGAGCAACTGTCTTGTAAACAGTAGGTCATCCGTTCGATTCGGATAAGCGGCACCATCTTCGATCCCTTGGCATCCGCACATGTCCACGGAGAACAATCAACCTGCTGCAATGGCGGGTTTTTTTGTGCGTTGCCGTTCTGGGGAAGAATGGGGGCCTGCAGACAAGCTCACCGTGGCACCGCAATGCCCCTTTTGAGTTGACTGCAACGTTGGAGCATACGTTCGCCGGATTGCTCCTTGAGTTGAATGCCGCCATTAGCGAGAAGGGGATAGGTCTCGAGACGGACGCGATAGGCCGCTTGCGAAGACAGCTGCACTGCATCGTCGTCCGTGCCGATGGCGGCTCCAGGCAGCGAATCTTCTCGAACAACGCCGTTCACCTGAAGCTGTGCGCAGATGCCGGCGTAGTAGGCGATGCGTTCATCAAGCGCCTGAGGGTGTCTTGTGGCATGACCTAGCGCATGGAATGTCTCGTGTGCGACCAGATCGACAAGGTTCGCAACAGTCCGTTCGCGGTCGTCATGTATCGAAGCCGCAAGTGCCAACGTCTTCCCACCCGAGAACGATCCAAAAGTACGCGACTGTATAGTCGCGGCGGTATCCGTTGGCGCGAGAAGGATCCTGTATCTGTTCGCCTTTGCTTCTATCCATGATTCGGAGAACCTTGCTGCTGCATCAATGCGCTTGCAGGTATCTGCAGCATCAACCTGTGATCCTGCAGCCATCATGAGCACGATTTCGTGCTGGGTATGCGTGCACTGAAACGATTCCAGAGGCGGCAAGCTTCTGTGCCCCGGAACAATGGACAGGGACCGGAAGTAGCGGAATGGCCCGAGAGGCGTGGACACCAGCTCGGTGTAGCCATCCGGCGGGATGCCTTGTGGCAATCCGATCGGTGTGGCACAGCCTGCCAGGAGGGAGGTTGCGAATGCGGCGAGTACGACTCCTTTCATCCTTTCTCCCAAAGGCGCGGGCGCTTAAGGCGCACCCGCATCTTCTGTTGTTTACTACATCTCCATGCACAAGTGCGGCGACGGGTGGTTGACGCAATCCCGTCCTTCGAACTCCAGGTAGTAGCTCGCCTTGATAATGCCCTCCTGTTTGGCCTGCCCAGCGATAACCTGCGGGCCACTACCGTATGCCGAATGGAAGGGGAGCAGGTCGTAGCTCAAGGCATCACCATTACCCACATTGGCGTAAATCCAAGCATTCACGGCGTTTGGGTCTGCAACTCGGATCACTGTGCCTGTCCTGACCCATGAAAACGTCTGGGACGCGCTGATTGCGCCCGTAGCGACGTTCTTTACCCGAAGTACCGCATTGCCCGTGGCAGGATACGGTATGGTTGATCCGGATGTATCCAGCTCAAACATCGCGGCATCTGGAAGCACGCTAAGAGACGACAGCAGGGAGTTGTAAATGCTCTTCTTCCCACCACCGTCCCCTTCCCAGATAACTTCCATACCCGCCTTGCATTCCCCTCCACCTGTTTGTTTTCCGCTGCACTCGCCATAAGCTCGAACACTCTTCAGATTGCAACCTGTGAACAGGAGTGCGCTTCCCAATGCGATAGTGGAGGCGGCCAATATGCTCTTGGAATTCATTCTCATGCTAGATCTCTCCTTGGTCTAGAAGGATGCGTGGTGCACCGTGGTTTCGAAACCACGCGGAGCAGTTGACATGAGATCGACAGGGGTGGATGTGACTTCGGTCTTGGTATTGAGTATCTGTCGGTGTCGTCGAGTATCACCCTCGGTAACGAGTCGCGCGTGTGCGAGTGCAAGGAAACATTCCACAACGAAGTAGAATCCAAGTGGTTGTGCAGATGCTCTCGCCAGCTACCTCCCACCCACCTGCAACGCCACATACTCCGCCAGCCCCCGGCAGGCCAGCATCAGCCCTTCGCGGGTGCCGTCGCCGATGTCGTCCTTCTCTTCCCCGTCCACGCGCACGCGCTCGGTGGCGTGATACAGCTCCAACAACGACACCAGGCCAACCGCGGCGCGATCCCGGCGCGCGGCGGCCACCGCTTGGCCGGGTGTGCTGGCGGGCCCCGTCCACGGCTGTCCATCGGCGGCATCACCGGCGCGGATGCGCTGCAGGCAGCTGGGCAGGTTGATGGACGCAGGCGCTTCGTTCGCAGCGGCGAAAGCGGCTTCCAATGGCTGCGCCAGTTCAGGTGGCAGGCGCAGAGCCGCCTCGCCGAGGGTGGCGGTCAGGTACGGGTGGTAGGTTCTGGACATGCGGGCATCCTCGGCAGGAACAGAGGTGCCGCCACGGCAGGGTGGCGGGCGATGCGTGGCTTCCAAGACCGGGAATCGATGAGCCGGCGGGCACGGGGCCCCCACGCACCGCCCGCCGTCGATCGGCGAACGGATTGCCAGCCGGCGCCGCTTGGGAAGACGGCGCCGGCTGGCAAGCGTATACAGCATCGATTACGCGGGCTTGGAAGACCCGGCCACCTTTGCAGGTGGCGATTCATCATGCGCACGTGAAATCACCGCCTGCCAGTCGTTTGTTTCGATGGCATCGGGAGATCTGAAAGGAAAAATGAATTATCGCGTTTGGCCCGTTTCGGGCATCGCAATGCCAGAAGCGACAGATTGCGCAGTGGCGCCATCAGCGAGAAATCTGCCCGAACCATCGCTGCCGTATGCCCTGAGCTGGCCCACGAAGTAAAGGTGACTTAACAGCCCGGGCAAGGCTCCACAGCTACCATAGCAAACACAAACGCCCGAATGCGCTGCCGGCTTTTTTGATTCTCCTCACAGACCATTTGCAGACCCCCGACACATACTGGGGATACATGCCCTTCGGAAGCCGCACATGCGTCGCCATGCCCTGTCGCTCACCTCCGCATTGTTGTCCGCCGCTTTCGTGGCCCCGGCCATGGCCGCCGTGCCGTTCTTCAACGCCAGCTGCCCGGGCGACATCGATGTTCACGCAGACGATGGCGGGTCGGTCTATGTGCAGGGCCGCGAGGCCACGCTGAAACGTTTCAACGACCGCTATTTCGAAGCCCGCGACGCCAACAGCGGCATCACCCTGTCGATCAGCCGCAGCGATGACGGTACGCCGCAGATCAGCTATACCGGCCGTGGCGGCGCCAACGGCATCTGCCAGGTCAGCGCCAGTGGAACATCTGCGCCCGCCGCAAATGGCGCACACCCGCGCGAGGTTGCTACCGGCGACGCCGCGCTACCGCGCGAAGTCACCTGCGAATCCACTGACGAGCAGCAGGTGTCGTGCGATCTGAATACCCGCGGCAATGTGGAAATCGTGCGCCAGCTCAGCCACACCCGATGCGAGGAAGGTAAGAACTGGGGCCTGTCGCGGCACTCGGTGTGGGTCAATGGCGGCTGCCGCGCGGTGTTCCGCAATGTGTCTTCGGTGACCACCCCGGCGCCGGCAGGCGATACCGCGTTGGGCGCCTGCAACATGCGCAAGGGCGCTCAGGGCGCGCTGGTCACCCAGATGCCGGTGGGCAGCGATTACCAGGAACTCATCATCGATTATCCGGATGGCCGCTTCCTGTGCATGATGCGCAACAGCGGCCAGGTGCAGAGCCTGACGCCGGTTCGCCGCCGCGGCGGTTGAGGCGCGGCGGCGGCGTGTCTAAGGGGGCAGCGCGGTGCGCGTTGCCCCCCGTCCCGCTACTGCTGGTTCACCGGGTCGTTTCCCTTCTTGTAGGTGTAGCCGGTTACGTCCCAGCCGCCGCCATGGCCGGATGAGGGTTCCACCCAGGTGAATTCCCACGTCTGGATGGAGCCGTCGGGAAGCAGGTTTTCCACCCGGTAGATCTCACCGGGAATGCCCTGGTCCGGCAGCTTGCCGGGAATCGATTCGTCCGAGCGTGCAGACGCACGGCCTACGGAGACTGCCTGTCGTTCCACCTGTACGTTGCCGTAGCCCTGCGGGGCGAACGACGGCTTCACCCGCTGCGCCACCCAGTCGAGTACCTGGCGTGCGCCTGCCGTCTGCATGGGATACGCATCGGAGGTCACCGTATGCGTGATGCGTTGCGAGGGTGCACTGGCAGCGGCGGGAAACAGTCCGCCCAGGGCAATTGCCAGTACCGCAAGTCCATTGAGTGCATGTTTCATGCGCGTGGAGCTCCATGATTGAGGAAGTGAGGCGGCACCTTCAGGGTGCCTGCGCAGCGTGGACACAACAACAGCCTTGCGTAAGAGGCGAAACCGACCGGGATGTGAGGTGGATCGCGGAAGGTCCAATTCCTGACGACCCAGCGCTGGAATGCCTGACCGGATACGGCTGGCAGGCCGCGGCGATCTGACCCATGCCCTGCTGCACCGCCGCGAGTGGTGTCACACAGCTCTGGCTAGACTGTGCTTCTTTTTCCGCACCGCAGGAGGCACCCATGGCCCATCCCATTTCCGTATCCCTGATTGGCGTTCCCACCGATGTCGGTGCGGGCCATCGCGGCGCACGGCTGGGGCCGGAGGCGCTGCGCGTGGCGGGCCTGCCGGAGGCGCTGGAAGCGCGCGGCGTGGACGTGCGCGACGTGGGCAACCTGGATGGCCCGCGCAACCCGTGGACCGCGCCGGTGGAGGGCTACCGCCACCTGGATGAGGTGGTGGCCTGGAACCGCGCACTGATGGAAGCCAGCTACGCCGAGCTGCAGGCCGGGCGCATGCCGATCATGCTCGGTGGCGACCATTGCCTGGGCATCGGTTCGATCACCGCCGTCGCGCGCTGGTGCCGCGAGCAGGGGAAGAATCTGCGCGTGCTGTGGCTGGACGCGCATTCGGACTTCAACACCAGCGATGTCACGCCGTCGGGCAACATCCACGGCATGCCGGTGGCCTGCCTGTGCGGCCTCGGCCCGGACGCGCTGACCCGTCTGGGCGGCAGCGCACCGGCGATCACCCCGGCGCAGATGCACCAGATCGGCATCCGTTCGGTGGACCCGGAAGAGAAGCGCCTGATCAAGACCCACAAGGTGGATGTCTATGACATGCGCTACATCGACGAGAACGGCATGAAACGCGCGGTGGAAGCGGCGCTGGCCGGCATCGATGAGAACACCCACCTGCATGTCAGCTTCGATGTCGACTTCCTCGACCCCAGCATCGCGCCGGGCGTCGGCACCACGGTGCCGGGTGGGGTGAACTATCGGGAGGCGCAGCTGGTGATGGAAATGATCGCCGACACCGGGCGCATGGGTTCGCTGGACATCGTCGAGCTCAACCCCTTGCTGGACAAGCAGAATGCCACCGCCGAACTGGCCGTGGACCTGGTGGAAAGCCTGTTCGGCAAGTCCACCCTGATGCGCGACTGACCGTCCCCTGCTGAACGGATCGCCGAACCGTTCACGCCCGCTCCACGCCCCTGCCGCCAGATTGCACTTCACGCGGCGGCAGTGGGCATTGGTGCCCTCCCGCCGAGCGAAAGAATCCCATCCGCGAATGAAGCGGTATAGCGGCGAACCCAAGGAGAAGCCCATGAAGCGCGTAGTTGCCCTGATGCTGTTGTCGATGTTCTCGGTGGCCCTGCTGGCCGGTTGCAACACCGTGGCCGGTGCCGGCAAGGACGTGCAGAAGGCCGGTGAAAAGGTTGAGGATGCCGCCAAGGGCCGTTGAGCCTGAAGTGGAACGGAAAGCAAAAAGGCCGGGGGGATCTCCCCGGCCTTTTTGCTTGCGCGTTTCTCTGCAGCCTACGTGTCGAAGCGTAGTGAACCATTCAAGCAGGTGAGCGTGTATTTCATTGGCGGTTGACCGGCATTCAACAGCGGCTGCGCGAAGCTGGAGCCACGGTAAGAACGCCGTTGCAATCAAGGACTCCCAGCAATGAACAAAGACATCATTTCCGGCAAGTGGTCGCAGCTGAAGGGCAAGGCGCAGGCCAAGTGGGGCGATCTGACCAACGACGATTTCGATGTGGCCGAAGGCAACGCCGAGTATCTGGCCGGCCGCCTGCAGGAACGTTATGGCTGGGCCAAGGACCGCGCGGAGAAGGAAGTGCGTGAGTTCCAGGACGCGGTGAGCAAGGACTACCCGGACTACAAGTAAGCGCTTTGGTTTCCCCCACAACACGACGCCCGCACCGTGAGGTAGCGGGCGTCGCGTTGTCTGCGCGGGACGATCAGCGGGCCGGCGGGTCCGGCACGTAGCGGTTGGGGAACGCCTGCGGTTCGCGCGGCAGGCGCGAGGGCGCATCGACCAGGATGCCGCGCGCACGCAGGTTGCGGGCGCTGTCGTAGCGCAGCTGCAGAACCTGGGCCGGGCTGCGGCTGGCCCGTTCGAAGTCGGTATCGCGCACCGAAGAGTGTTCACGTGCGCCGTGGCCGGTGCCCAGCGCTGGCGCCTGCGACTTGCTGGCATAGCCCTCGATGCGGCTGGCACTGGCGTCGGCGGCAGCCTCGGCTTGCGCGGTCGGTGCCGGCAGCGGCACGCCACGTCGCAGGATCGGCTGCGGGTACCAGCGACGCGCCTCCTCGAACACCGCCACCCCGACCACGCCGATGTTGTCCGGGCGGCCGGTGCGACTGGCATAGCTGCCGCTGGGGCTGCTGAACACGAACTGCGCCACTTCGTCCTGGCTCTTGCGCCAGCCGGTGATGTCGGCGCGCTGGCCGGGATTGAGCACGTAGCCGGTCTGCGAGGGATCGGCATCTTCGCCGGAGATGGCGTTGACGCCGTCCACCGACAGCACCACCAGCACCCGACGCGGGCTGTCGTTGTACAGGCGCACGGCGTAGCGGTGGCCGCGCTCGCCGGCCACCCAGCGCTGGCCCTCGGCGGAGTAGCTGCGCAGTTCGGTACCGCGGTCGCGGTCGACCAGGGCCATGCGTACGGGGCCGCCGTCGTACACCGGTGGCGGCATGGGCGCCGGGCGGAAGCCGGCCAGGGGCAGGATCAGCAGCAGGGGCAGCAGGCGTTTCATCGGGCGTCTCCAGCGGGGTTGGGTGAATGAACGCGCCGCGGGCCCTGACGGGGTTGGTGGCGTGCAAGGTAAACTGGCCCCGTTCATCGAAGGTTACCCCACGCAGTCATGACGACCCGAGTCCTTACCGGCATCACCCCCTCCGGCACGCCCCACCTGGGCAACTACGTTGGCGCCATCCGTCCGGCCATCGCGGCCAGCCGCGCGCCGGGCATCGAGAGCTTCTTCTTCCTGGCCGACCTGCACAGCCTGATCAAGTCGCAGGACCCGCAGCGCACCCAGCGCGCGACCCTGGAGATCGCGGCCAGCTGGCTGGCCTGTGGCCTGGACCCGGAACACGTGTGGTTCTACCGCCAGAGCGACATCCGCGAGACCACCGAGCTGATGTGGTTCCTGACCGCCATCGCCAGCAAGGGCATCCTCAACCGCGCGCACGCCTACAAGGCGGCGGTGGACAAGAACCGCGAGGAAGGCGTGGACGAGGACGCAGGCGTCAGCGCCGGCCTGTTCATGTACCCGGTGCTGATGGCGGCCGACATCCTGATCTTCAAGGCCAACCAGGTACCGGTGGGCCGTGACCAGATCCAGCACATCGAGATGGCGCGCGATTTCGCCCAGCGCTTCAACCACGTGTACGGCAAGGAGTATTT
Source organism: Stenotrophomonas maltophilia group sp. vghtpe118 (assembly GCF_052605195.1). Lineage (NCBI taxonomy): Bacteria > Pseudomonadati > Pseudomonadota > Gammaproteobacteria > Lysobacterales > Lysobacteraceae > Stenotrophomonas > Stenotrophomonas maltophilia group sp. vghtpe118. The sequence continues at coordinate 3,041,773 of NZ_CP199672.1, forward strand.
CCCGCTGCCGGACGTGGTGATCGACGAGCAGGTGGCGACGCTGGCGGGCCTGGATGGCCGCAAGATGAGCAAGAGCTACCACAACACCATTCCGCTGTTCGTGCCGCGCGAGGAGCTGAAGAAGCTGGTGTTCTCGATCCTGACCGACTCGCGCGCACCGGGCGAGCCGAAGGACACCGAGGGCTCGGCGCTGTTCCAGATGTACCAGGCGTTCGCCACGCCGGAACAGACCGCGGAATTCGCCAGGGCCTTCGCCGCCGGCATCAGTTGGGGCGACGCCAAGCAGCAGCTGTTCGAGCGTATCGACAGCGAGCTGTCGCCGCTGCGCGAGCGCTACAACGCGCTGATGGCCGAGCCGGAGAAGATCGAAGCGTTGCTCAAGCGCCGTGGCCAGCAGCTGCGCGAGCAGTTGGCGGCACCGCTGCTGGAAGAACTGCGCCACGCCGTGGGCCTGCGCGACCTGTCCACGGCGGGCGACATCGCCAGCGAAGATGCCGGCGTGGCCCGCGTGGCGCCGCCGCAGTTCAAGCAGTACCGCGAGAAGGATGGGCGTTTCTACTTCAAGCTGACCGCTGGTGACGGCACGCTGCTGATCCAGAGCGAAGGCTTCGATTCGCCACGTGATGCGGGCCAGCTGATCGCGGTGATCAAGCAGGCAGAGCAGGGCGACCAGCTGCAGAGCGAGCTGTTCAAGCTGGGCGCCGAGGTGGACGCGGTACTGGCCGCCCTGGCCGCGCTGCGCGAAGCGGCCTGATCGCCGGGCGTAGAGTCGAGCCATGCTCGACTCGGCTCCGCCTCTGTAGAGCCGAGCCCACGCTCGGCTGCTTTGCTACCCAGCCGAGCATGGGCTCGGCTCTACAGGGAAGCCCCCCGCCGGCACGACCGTGGCACAGCACCCATGGCATGATGTCCGCGCGCCTCTGGCGCGATGACATGGAGTCTGCGATGGCCTGGTTGTCGCTGCTGCTGTTCCTGCCCTGGTTCCTGCTGCTGGGCAGCCTGTACTGGCTGTTTCCGCGCCAGCCGCGCAGCGCGCGGCGGCGCCTGTTCGATGGCACCACCCTGGTCGTGGCGTTCGCGCTGAGCATCGTGTCGATGCTGTGGGGCTACCGCATTGGCGTGGTGCAGCCCGGCGCCGGCCCGATCTGGCCGCAGGTGCTGGCGGTGCTGTATGCCTATGGCGCGTTCCTGGCGGTGCTGGTGCTGGCGTTGCTGCTGCGGCCGCGGTTCGGATTGCGTTCTGGCTGATCGGTAGTGCCGGCCGCTGGCCGGCACATGCATTCTCCCGGCCATCCCGAGGTTGCCGGCCAGCGGCCGGCACTACCCGACCAAAGCCGCATCGAACCCGGGCCGCCTGCGCGCCTACCATGGGCGTCTGTTCACGAGACTGCCAGGTGCGTGCCGATGACCGCCGACCCCAGCATCCACACGATCGATACGGGCTTCCAGCGCCCGGACTTCGACGCGGCCTACCTGATCGTTGAAAACGGCCGCGCGGCCTTCGTCGACTGCGGCACCGGCCTGTCTGTGCGGGCGATGCTGCAGGCGCTGGCGGATGCCGACCTGGGTGTGGAAGCGGTGGATTGGTTGCTGCTCACGCACGTGCACTTGGACCACGCCGGTGGTGCAGGCCTGCTGATGCAGCAGTTGCCGAATGCGAAGGCGGTGCTGCATCCGCGCGGTGCGCCGCACATGATCGACCCGACCCGGCTGATTGCGGGTGCGACGGCGGTGTACGGCGCCGAAGAGATCGCGCGCAGCTACGGCCGCATCGAGCCGATTCCCGAACACCGCGTGGTGGTGGCCGAAGACGGCCACCGCATCGATCTCGCTGGCCGCGAGCTGGTGCTGTTGCACACGCCGGGCCACGCACTGCACCATTATTGCGTGTGGGATGCGCGCAGCCGCAGCTGGTTCACTGGCGATACGTTCGGCATCTCCTACCGCGAGCTGGACAGCGCGCAGGGCGCTTTCATCTTCCCGACTTCCTCGCCGGTGCAGTTCGACCCGGAGGCGATGAAGGCCTCGATCCGACGCATGCTGGGCTACGGCCCGCAGGCGATGTACCTGACCCACTATGGGCGCGTGGAGCAGGTGCAGAAACTGGCCAACGACCTGTTCGAACAGATCGATGCGATGGCCGCCATCGGCCGCCAGTGCGATGGCCGGCCGGACCGCCACCGCTGCCTGCTGGCCGCACTGCAGGCGCTGTACCTGGAACGCGCACAGCTGCATGGCTGTGCGCTGGACGATGCGGCGGTGATCACTGTTCTGGCGATGGACATCGAACTCAACGCGCAGGGCCTGGCCTGCTGGCTGGACCGCATCAGCAGGTAGAGTCACGCCCTGCGTGGATGACGTGGGCCCAGGCTGCGCCGTGATGTCACGACCACGTTACACTCTGGTGACTTCCAAGCTAGCCGTGGTACTGCCGTGAATCCGATGCGCGTGTTGCTGCTGTCGTCCTGCCTGTTCGTCGGGGGCCTGGCCCATGCGGCCAACGACCTGCCGGGTGGCGGCATCGATCCGCAGGCACTGTCGCGGCATGTGCGCGTGCTGGCGTCGGATGAGTTCGAGGGCCGCGCACCGGCCACCGAAGGCGAAGAGCGCACGGTGCAGTACCTGATCGAGCAGTTCCGCAGCTACGGCCTGCAGCCGGGGGGCGTGGACGGCAGCTGGGTGCAGCCGGTGCCGCTGGTGCGCGCGCAGCTGGAGGGTGCGGCCAAGGCCAGCCTGTCGCTGAAGCAGGGCAAGCGTGCGCTGGCCAATGGCGTGGATGTGACCCTGCAGAGCCTGCAGCCGCGCAAGCGCGTGCAGATCAAGGATGCACCGTTGGTGTTCGTCGGCTACGGCATCGACGCACCGGAACGCCACTGGAACGACTACAAGGACGTGGACCTGCACGGCAAGATCGCCGTGGTGCTGATCAACGACGCCGACTTCGAGGCCGATGCGCCGGGCGCGTTCGATGGAAAGGCGGTGACCTACTACGGCCGCTGGACGTACAAGTTCGAGGAAGCCGCACGCCGGGGTGCCGAAGGCGTGCTGATCGTGCACGAGACCGCGCCGGCCGCGTATGGCTGGGCCACGGTGAAGAGCTCGGGCACTTCGCCGCTGTTCGACATCGAGCGCGGCCAGGCCGAAGCGATGGCGCAGCACACGCCGCTGCGCGGCTGGATGCAGCGCGAGCTGGCCGAAGCGATCTTCGCCGACGCCGGCCTCGACTTCGATGCGGAGAAGCGCAAGGCGATGCGTGCCGACTTCCGCCCGGTGGCACTGGACAACGCGAAACTGAGCGTGGATTTCGCGCTCAAGCGCGAGCAGGTGGTGACCCGCAACGTGGTCGCCAAGCTGCCCGGTGGTGAACATGCTGACGAGGCCGTGATCTTCTCCGCGCACTGGGATGCGTTCGGTATCGGCCAGCCCGACGCCAAGGGCGACCGCATCCGCCGTGGTGCGATCGACAACGCCACCGGCGTGGCAACGGTGCTGGAACTGGGCCGTGTGTTCGCCGCTGGCCCGCAGCCACAGCGCACGCTGTACTTCGTGGCACTGACCGCCGAAGAGAAAGGGTTGCTGGGCGCCAGCTACTACGCCGCCCATCCGCTGGCGCCGCTGGACAAGACCGCTGCGGTGCTGAACATCGAGATGTTCAGCCCGGATGGCCCGACCCGCGACATTGCCTCGTGGGGCAAGGGCCGGGTGTCGCTGGAAGGCGATCTGGAGCGCGTGGCCAAGGCCCGTGGCCGCAGCTACAGCCCGGACCCGAACCTGGAAGCCGGCTTCTTCTACCGCGCCGACCACTTCGCCTTTGCCCGCCTGGGCGTGCCGGCGATCACCATCGGCCCGGGCCTGGACAAGCTGGACGGTGGCGTTGAAGCCGGCCGCGCGCTGCGCGAAAAGTACTTCGCCGACTGCTATCACCAGACCTGCGATGCCTGGACGCCGAGCTGGGACCCGAGCGGCCACGCTGCCGACACCCTGCTGGTCTACGACCTGGGCGCCGAGCTGGCCAACAGCCGCCGCTGGCCGACGTGGGAAAAGGAATCGGAGTTCCGCGGCGCGCGCGACAAGAGCGAAGCGGCCCGCCGTTGAGTAATGCCGGCCGCTGGCCGGCAACTCCCTGCTCTTTCCGGAGGTTCATGAGGTTGCCGGCCAGCGGCCGGCACTACCGAAAGACGGCGGCTTTGCCGGCCAGCGGCCGGCACTACCCGCGCCGTCGCAGCAGCTTCCACGCGCCCCAGCCGCCGGCGGCGAGCGCGGCCAGATAGCACGCCGCCATCGTGCGCAGGCCGACCAGCGGCCCCGCGTTGACGCCGCGATGCAGCCGCAGGTGCAGCGAGCTGTGGCCGCTGCCCAGGTCCATCGCCAGCTGCAGCGCCAGCGCGGCGCAGAACACCAGCAGGGCGACCCCGAACCCCGTGCGCGGCCACGTGGCCTGCGCGTTGGGGCGGCGCAGCACCCAGGCCAATGCCGTGGCTGCGGCCAGCGTCACCGCGATCCACATCAGCGCGGTGGCGGGAGACGTAGCGGCCACCGGCATTGCACCAGTGGCCGCGATCAGGGCAACGCGCTTACTTGCGGGTGCCGTCGAGCCAGTTCGGGCCCTTGTTGGTAAGGAAGAACACATAGACCACCAACGATACCGCGATCGTGGCGGTCACGTAGATGGCGAACCAATCGACGTGGCCGGTCTTCAGCGCGCCCTGGTACAGCAGCGGGGCGGTGCCGCCGAACAGCGAGTTGGCCAGCGCATAGCCCAGGCCCACGCCCAGTGCACGCACGTGGGTGGGGAACAGCTCGGCCTTCACCACCGCGTTGATCGAGGTGTAGCCGGTGAGGATGACGAATGCCAGCGCCAGGGTCAGGAAGGCCAGGGTGGCGTCATGCTGGTGCGGCAGCTGGGTGATCAGGTACCAGCTGTACAGCACGCCGCCGACGCCGAAGAACACCAGCAGGGTCTTGCGGCCGATGATGTCCGACAGCCAGCCGCCGACCGGTTGCAGCACCATCAGGAAGGCCAGCACGCCCAGGTTGATCAGGGTGCCGGTCATCGGGTCGTTGCCGGCGAAGGCGCTCTGGATCATCTTCGGGCCGTTCACCGAGTAGGTGTAGAAGGCCACGGTGCCGCCAGCGGTGATCAGGAAGCACAGCAGCAGCGGCCGCCACTGGTGCACGAACAACTCGTACATCGAACCGGACTTCTTTGCCTTGCCCTCGCGCGCGGCCTCGATCGACGACTCCGACAGCGACTCGTCCATGCCCCGGCGCAGCCAGAACACCACCACCGCGGCGATGCCACCGATGCCGAAGGCGATGCGCCAGCCCCACTCGGAGATCTCCGGCTTGCCCCAGAAGGTCAGCATCAGCAGCAGGGTCAGCTGGGCCAGCACGTGGCCGCCGACCAGGGTGACGTAGTGGAACGAGGACAGGAAGCCGCGACGGCCCGGAATGGCGGCCTCGGACATGTAAGTGGCGCTGGCACCATACTCGCCGCCAGTGGCGAAGCCCTGCAGCAGGCGCGCGAACAACAGGATCACGGCGGCCCAGATGCCGATGCTGGCGGCGGTGGGGGTGATGGCGATGAGGAACGAGCACAGCGCCATCAACGTGACCGAGACGGTCAGCGCCAGGCGGCGGCCGTGGCGGTCGGCGAAGCGGCCGAAGAACCAGGCGCCGATCGGGCGCATCAGGAAGGTCGCCGCGAAGATCGCCCACACGTACAGGGTGGAGTTCTTGTCGTCCGGCGAGAAGAACTGCGATTCGAAGTACACGGCGAACACCGAGTACACGTAGACGTCATACCACTCCACCAGGTTGCCGGCGGAGCCTTTGAGGGTGTTGGAGATCGACCGCCGCAAGGCGGCGCGGTCGTTCGCGGGGACAACAGGTCGGGACGTGGTGCTCATCTGGGTGGAAATCCTCGATGCGGCGCGTCCGTGCGCAGGGAAAACGGCGTCCGGCCGTGGGGCGGCGCGGCCGGGCAGCCTTCTTGGTACTGCATCGGCCGTCAACACGGGGTAGCAGACCAGAGCAGGGTGCATGGATGGATGACAGCGTGCCACCGTATGGGGTCCCGGACCATACTCAAAACGTCCTAGAATCCGCCTTCCCCCGGCTCCCTGGTGTGTCATGTCGGCTCCCCCCTCTTCGTCTGCGGCTGCCCCCCGGGGTGGCCTTGTCGCGCTGGCACTGCTGCTGGTCTACGTGGTCTGGGGCTCGACCTATCTGGGCATCGCCAAGGCCCTGCACGGCGGCGCACTGCCGCTGACGATGGTCTCCGGCAGCCGCTTCATCATTGCCGGCGGCCTGATGTTCCTGGCCTTGCGCCTGTTCTGGAAGCTGCCGAACCCGACGCTGCGGCAGTGGCGCAACCTGGTCATCATGGGCGTGACCATGCTGGTGCTGGGCAACGGCATGGTGGTGCTGGCCGAGCGCGAGGTGTCCTCGGGCCTGGCCGCCACGGCGGTGGCCTCGGTGCCGCTGTGGATGGCGCTGTTCTCGGCGCTGCGCGGGCAACATGCCAGCCGTGGTGAGTGGCTGGGCATCGCCATCGGCTTCCTCGGCGTGGTCTGGCTCAACGCCGGCAGCAGCCTGACCGGCTCGCCGACCGGGCTGGTGCTGCTGCTGATCGCGCCGATCGGCTGGGCGTTCGGTTCTGTGTGGGCACGCGGCCTGGACCTGCCGGGTCCGTTCATGACCGCGGCCGGGCAGATGATCTGCGGCGGCGTGCTGCTGGTGCTGATCGGCCTGGCGGTGGGCGAGCGCCCGACCACGCTGCCCGATACCGGTGGCCTGCTGGCAATGGCCTATCTGTGCGTGTTCGGCTCCATCGTCGCGTTCACTGCCTACGTGTGGCTGCTGCAGAACGTGCGCCCGGCGCTCGCGGGCAGCTACGCGTATGTCAATCCGGTGATCGCGGTGCTGCTGGGCGCGCTGCTCAACGGTGAGCGCTTCGGTTGGCGCGACCTGCTGGCGATGGCGGTGATTCTTCTGGGTGTGGTGGTGCTGACAATGGCAAGGACGAGAAAGAAGTGAGCATGGACGAGAAGGAACAACGCCGGGGCCTGCTGGTCACCGCATCCACCTTCGTGATCTGGGGCCTGGTGCCGGTCTATTGGCACCTGCTCAACGAGGTGCCCTCGTTCCAGATCATCGCCCACCGCATCATCTGGAGCACGGTGCTGGTGCTGGGTTGGCTGTTGATCAGTGCGCGCCTGGGCTGGTGGCGGAAGATCGCCGCGCAGCCGCGCGCGCTGCCGATCCTGCTGGTGTCGAGCCTGACCATCGCCTTCAACTGGGGCCTGTACATCTGGGCGGTCAACGCCGGTCATGTCATCGAGACCAGCCTGGGCTACTTCATCAACCCGCTGGTGAACGTGCTGCTGGGCGTGCTGGTGCTGAAGGAACGGCTGCGCCGGCTGCAGTGGGTAGCGGTGGCAATGGCGGCGGTGGGCGTGGCCTGGCTGACCATCGATGCAGGTACGCCACCGTGGATCGCGCTGGGCCTGGCCTGTTCGTTCGGCCTGTATGGCCTGCTGCGCAAGCTGGTCTCGGTCGACCCGGTGGCCGGCCTCGGCGTGGAGAGCATGTACCTGTTCCTGCCGGCGCTGGCGTTTGCGATCTGGGCCGAGAACGGCCATGGCGGTGCGTTCTTCCATGGTTGGGGCTGGCGCAACGACCTGCTGCTGATCTTCGGCGGCGCGGTCACCGCCGTACCGCTGATCGGCTTTGCCTACGGCGTGAAGCGCATTCCGCTGTCGCTGGTCGGCATCCTGCAGTACATCGCGCCGAGCCTGCAGCTGCTGCTGGGTGTGTTCTTCTTCCATGAGGCATTCGACACTGCCAAGGCGATCGGGTTTGCAGCGATCTGGGCTGGCCTGGTGCTGTTCGTCGGCGACAACATCCGCACGATGCGCGCCAAGCGCTAGCGCCGGCGGGGATCCGACCCCGCTTCCACGAAAAAAAGAACGGCGCCCCGAGGGGCGCCGTTCTGCTTCCATCCACGGCCAGGAGAGAGGGATGGCCGTGGCGGGAACGCGGTTGCAGGCTTAGAAGCGCTGCTGGTACTTCATGTACATGAAGCGGCCGATGTCGAAGCCACCGTAGTAGGTGAAGCTGCTGTTCGGCTGGCTGTACATGATCGGGCCCTGGTGGTTGAACACGTTGTTCACGCCCAGCGACACGGTGCCATCCCACGGCAGGCTGTAGCGCACCTGCAGGTCGTGGAAGGTGTTGGAGCCCACCCTGTTGGTCGGCGAGGCGCTGGTGTACGACGAGTTGAAGCCCGGCATGTTGCACTCGTCCATGTACGAGCACTTCTCCTTCATGCTGGAGTAGTAGCGCGCGGTCCAGCCGATGCCGAGGTCGCCATACTGCCAATCCAGGTTGAAGGTGGAGCGCACGCGGAAGTCGCCCGCCCAACCGGTACGCTGTTCCACCGGGGTGGTGGCGGCGCTGTCGTTGCGCTGCTCCAGGTAATCGGTGTAGGTGGTGTTCCAGTTGACGGCGAACTTGCCGAACGCGGTTTCCGGCAGGCGGTAACGCACGTTGATGTCATAGCCGGCAGTTTCGCGGTAGCCCGCGTTGACCAGCGAGCGGTCCAGCGAGTTGACCTGGCCGTTGCTGCCACGGGTGAAGCGGCCACAGGCAGCATCCGAACCCTGCACGTAGCACTGTTCCAGGATGTTGGTGGCCGACTCACCGACGATGGCGTTGTCGATGCGGATCTTCCACCAGTCCAGGCTGACGTCCAGGCCCTGCACGAAGTCCGGGCTGTAGACCAGGCCCACGGTCCAGGTCTTGGCGGTTTCCGGCTTCAGGTCCGGGTTGGAACCCGAGCTGAAATCGGTGGTGGCCTGCTGGCCGGGCTTGGTGGCCACGCTGCCATCGCTGTTGAGCTGGCGGAAGTTGGCCGGCACCTTCAGCGCCTGGCAACGGGCAGCGACGGCCGGGCTGCTGGCGGCGGTGCCGAAGGAGGTATCGCACGGGTCGGTGAACGAGTCGCGACTGCTGACGGTGCCGCCATACAGGTCATCCACGGTCGGCGCACGGAAGCCGGTGCCGTAGGTGGCGCGCACCAGCAGGCTGTCGATCGGCTTCCACTTCAGGCCGAACTTGCTGTTGGTGGTGGAACCGAAGTTGTTGTAGTCCGAGTAGCGACCGGCCACGTCCAGCGACAGTTCGCGGGCGAACGGCAGGTCGGCCAGCAACGGCACCTGCAGTTCCAGGTAGGCCTCGTTGAGCGAGTAGTTGCCGCGGGTCGGCTGGCCGCTGGTGCCGGCGATCTCGCCCTTCTGCACCTTCATGTCCGGCGTGTAGCTGGCCTCCTCGCTGCGGTGCTCGAAGCCCATCGCGGCCAGGATGTCGCCGGCCGGCAGGGTGAACAGCGAACCGGAGATGTTGCCGCTGGCGACCTTGGTGGTGCTCTGCATCTTGTCGACGAAGCGGGTGAACAGGTAGTCCTGCACGTCCTGGTTGCTCAGCGAGCCCGGGCCGGTGTAACCCATCGGGGCAGCCGGGTTCCACGGCACGCAGCCGGCGATCACCGCGCCCGGCGCACCGCAACGGGCCACGTTGCCGTCCATGAAGGACGGGCCGACGGCCAGGTTGACGTGCGGCTGGTACATGCTGCCGGTACCGATGCGCTCGCCTTCGTTGCGGTTGTACATGTAGTTGATGTTCCAGTCCCAGTACCGCGAACCGGTTTCGAAGCTGCCTTCCAGGCCGATGCTGGCGCGCTTGGTTTCCAGGTTGTTCTCGGTGCCGCGCGGCAGTTCCTCGGTGCGGTGCGCGAACAGCGCATCCTGGCCCCACAGGTTGAACGCGCTGTCCTTGGACAGGGCGGCACGGCTGCCATTGCGGGCCTGCGCGGCGCTGACCGAGTACGGGTAGCCGGCCAGGTGCTTGGTCGACTCGCGCTTGCTGTACAGCGCGTCGGCGACGATGCGCAGGTTGTCGGTGATCGAGAAGCCACCGTTGGCGAACACCGAGGTGCGCTCCAGGCCGGTCAGCAGGCTCATGTTCGACTTGGTGTTGGCACCATCGGCCGGGTCCGGCGCATGGAAGTTGCCGGCCTTGCTCGGGTCGCCGCCCGGACCCACGGTCAGGTTCTTGCCACCGACGGTGACGTAGCCCCACGGCGTGTTGCCGTTGAGGCCATCGTTCGGGTGGCGCGGGCCGTTGGTGTAACGGCTGAACTCGCGGTCCTTGCCCAGCACCTCGTCTTCCTTGGTGCGCTCGGCGCCCACGCTGAACCAGCCGCGCTCGAAGGTCTTGCCGAAAGTTGCACTGTATGCGCGCTTCTGGCCGTCACCCTGGCCGTACTGGCCGACATAGACGCTGGCTTCGCCACCATCGAAATTCTTGCGGGTGATGATGTTGACCACACCGGCGATGGCATCGGAGCCGTACAGCGCGGAGGCGCCGTCGGTCAGCACTTCCACGCGCTCGACGATGGACGACGGGATCGAGGCCAGGTCGGAGTAGCCGCCGGCGCTGACGCCCATGCGGCGGCCGTCGATCAGCACCAGGCTGCGTTCCGGGCCAAGGTTGCGCAGGCTGACGTACATGCCGCCGAAATCGCGCGAAGAAGTCAGCGACGAGGCGCGGCTCATGCTCGGCGCCCCGGCGGCAGGAATGTCCTGCAGGATGTCGGCGACGTTGACGTAACCCTTCTTCTCGATCTCGGCGCGGTTGAGCGCGACCACCGGCTGTGCGGTTTCGACACTGGCCTGGCGGATGCGCGAGCCGGTGATTTCGATGCGGTCGAGGTTGGTCGGGGTATCGCCGGCGCTCTGTGCGAAGGCGGGGGTGGTGCAGCTGGCGGCCAGCGCGATGACGATCGCGTTGCGCAGCGGATTGGTTTTCAGGGACATCCGTGAAATCTCGTGTTTCAGTAAAAACATGCGCCCGTTCTATGGGCGCGTGGGGTGCTGCAAACCAACGTGGGGGGCGCGATTCTAGAATGTTTCCATTCGTACCTGTTTGTCTCGACGCCGCTGGAAGTGCGCGAAGATGAATCGCAACCAACAATCCACAGATGCACTGTGCGCAGCGTCACGCGCACTGCGTTTGCGATGAGTAGAGGCATCGATAGCGGCACAGAACCGCCACGCTTGAGCGGTTGCGGCAACACGCCGCAGTGCGCACTTGTACGCAGGTGCCTATCCGTTGCGATGCATCCACCCGCATGAAATGCTCTTCGCGCTGTCATCGAAAACAAGAGGCGAAGGAATGATCCAGCTCGACGAAGCACGCCGTCGCGTGCAGGCTGCACTTGCCAGCGACGATGAGCCGGTTGCCATCACGCACGAGCATGAGATGGTCGAAGGCTGGCTGTTCTGCTTCCAGTCGCTGCGCTACCTGCAATCTGGTGAGATCTCGGACGCGCTGGCCGGCAATGGCCCGATCTTCGTCGACAGGCATACGGGTGAGCAGCACGCGCTGGGCACGGCGTACGCGCCGGAGGAGGCTGTTCGCCGGCATTTGGCCCTGCGGCACCCACCATCCGATGTTGCGGCGATGGATGCCTGAGTTCAGCAACGGAAAAGGGACGGAGCCTTCGCTCCGTCCCCCTGCGTGATGCGCAGTCCACCGCTGCATGATGCTCAGGTTTCGCGCAGCGCCGTAGTGATCGGCAAACGCGCCGCGCGCAGCGCCGGGAACAGGCCGCCGACCAGGCCGATGCCCAGTGCCCATTTCAGGCCGGTCCACAGCAGTTCCGGTGATACGTGGAACTTGAACACCACCGCGCTGAAGTTGCTGCCGATGGTGGACACGCTGTAGCCATTGAACAGCAGCCATGCAACCGCACAGCCGAGCAGGCCACCGAGCAGCGCCAACAGCATCGTTTCCAGCATCACCGCCGTCACCACCGGCAGGCCGCGGAAGCCGATCGCACGCATGGTGGCGATTTCGCGGGCGCGCGTGGCCACGGCCGCATACATGGTGTTGAGCGCGCCGAACACCGCACCGACCGCCATGATCGTGCCGATCACCTTGCCCAGGATGTCGATCAGCTTGGTCAGCCCGCCGCCCTGCTTGCTGTAGTAGACGCGGGTGGTTTCCACGTCCAGCTTCAGGCGTGGGTCGGCAGCGACGGCCGCCTTGAACTGATCGAAGCCGGCCTTGCCATCGGTACGCACGCTGATCGACTGCCAGGCACTGCGCTGGTAGGTGGTGGCCAGCGTATCGGCGTCGGTCCACAGTTCCGAATCATGCGCATCGCCAGTGGCGAACACGCCGACCACGGTCCAGGTCTGGTTGCCCAGCGACAGCGTCCTGCCGACCTCCATGTCGCGGAACTGGCCCTTGGCGCCCTGGCCGACCACGATCTCGCGCAGCCCGGTGGCGAACTTGCGGCCCTCGACGATCCTGACCTTGTCATGCACCGCCCACGCCTGCGGGCCGACGCCGCGGAACTGCGCGTTGACGTCGGTGCCGTCGGACTTCGATACCAGGTTGACCACCTGCGACAGTTCCGGTGACAGCAACGGCCGGCCCTGCGCATCGCGGCTGATGCCGGGCAGGGTGGACAGCATCGGTACCTGCTCGCGGGTGATCACCGAGTTGGTCTCGGCCTGCGAGCCACCGCGCAGCACGATGGCAGTGGTGTCATCACCGGTGTTGTTGAGCGTGGCCTGGAAGCCTTCGCCCATCGCCAGCATCGCCACCAGCACGCCGACCACGCCGGCAATGCCGACCACGATCACCGAGGACGCGCCCCAGCGTTGCGGCAGGCTGGCCACGCCGATGCGGGTGGCGGCCAACGCCAGCCGTCCACCGCGGGTCAGCAGCAGCCACAGCGTTACCAGCACGGCCACGGCCAGCACGCCAAACCACGGCAGCCCGATCCACAACACCAGGCCGATCGCAAGCAGCAGCACGGTTACGCCGTTGCCCAGCCACTTCTTGAGCTTGTTCATCTGCAATCCTCCTCAGCGGCCGGCCAGTGCATCGACGATCTTCAGGCGCTTGGCACGCAGCGCGGGCAGCAGCCCGACGATGATGCCGATCACTACGATCAGGCCCAACCCCATCAGCCAGGTTGGCGTCGGCACGTGCGGCGGCAGCATGCCCATGCTCTTCGGGCCGATCGCCGGCAGGATCAGGGCGGCCAGGCCCATGCCGATCAGGCCGCCCAGGCCGATCAGCAGCACCGACTCCACCATCACCAGGGTCAGCACGGTGCTGTCCTTGAAGCCCAGCGTTTTCAGCGTGGCCAGCTCCGGCACGCGCTCTCGCACGGCCTGCGCCATGGTGTTGCCGGTCAACAGCAGCAGGGTGAAGAACACCGCGCCCATGATCGAGGTGACGATCATGCCGATATCCGCGAACTGCTTGACGAAGGCCTGCTGGAACGCCGATTCGGTCTGGGTCTTGGTCTCGTGGTCGGAGTTCGCCGAGATCGCATCGATCGCCTGTGCCACCCGCGAAGAGTGGTCCGGGTTGTCCAGCGTCACCGTGTACCAGCTCACCTGGTTCTTGATGTAGTCGTTGGATTCGTCGAAGTACTTCCAGTTCATCATCAGCTGGCGTTCTTCATTGGCGGCCAGCGCGCGGTCCTTGGAGCGGTAGATGCCCTTGAGCACCAGTGGCCAGTCATTGCTGCCGCCACGCGGAAAGATCGTCGCCTGCAGCGGGATGGTATCGCCGATCTTCCAGCCGAATTGCTTGGCCAGGGTTTCGCCGACGATGGCGCCAGTGCGGGTCTGCTTCCAGTCCTCCAGTTGTGCCGGATCGATCTGCAGCTCGCGGTAGACATCGAAGTAGTTGGGTGACACCGAGAAGTTCGGGAAGAAGTTCTTCGGGTCCTGGTAGATCCCACCAAACCACATGCCATAAGCCACGTCACGGACGCCGGTCACCTGGCGCACCTGTGCTTCCAGCCGGATCGGCAGCGACTGGGTGATCGACAGCCGCGAGGCCACGATCAGCCGGTTGGCACCTTCCACGCTGCCACCCGACGAGAACGCCACCCGCACCGAATCGAGCATGCCGAACAGCAGGAACGCGGCCACCACCGACAGCAGGGTTAGCAGGGTGCGGGTACGGCTGCGGAACAGCTGTGCCCACACCAACGAGAAGTATTTCATCGCTGTGGCCTCCGTCAGTGGGCCAGCGGCGCGTCGGCCAGCTCGCCCTTGTCCAGGTGCACCGTGTGCGTGGCGTACTCGGCGGCCTTCGGGTCATGGGTGACCATGATGATGGTCTTGCCGTGCTCGCGGTTGAGCTGCTGCAGCAGGCCGAGGATCTCCTCGGCCGATTGGCGGTCGAGGTCGCCGGTCGGTTCGTCGCAGATCAGGAAGGTCGGGTCGGAGACGATCGCGCGGGCGATCGCCACGCGCTGCTGCTGGCCGCCGGACAGTTCATTCGGGCGGTGGCTGCGGCGGTCGGCCAGGCCGACCAGGGTGAGCGCGATCTCGGCATTGCGGCGGCGCTGCGCCGCGCTGAGGTGGGTCAGCAGCAGCGGCAGTTCCACGTTCTTCTGCGCGGTCAGCATCGGCATCAGGTTGTAGAACTGGAACACGAAGCCGACATGGTGACTGCGCCAGGTCGACAGCTGGCCGCCACTCATCTGGTCGATGCGCTCGCCCTCGATGCTGATCTCGCCGCCAGTGGGGCTGTCCAGGCCGCCGATCAGGTTGAGCAGGGTGGTCTTGCCCGAACCGGACGGGCCCATCAGCGCAACGAAGTCGCCGCTGGCGATGTCCAGGTCGATGCCGTGCAGCACCTGCACTTGCTCGGGGCCACGCTGGTAGGTCTTGGTGATGTTGCGCAGTGAAACCAGGGTCGACATGGGTGGTTCTCCACGGGAAGCGGGAAACGGGGAAGCGCACCTGCGGTGGCCGCAGGCGTGCGTCGAGCGATGCTGCCGGCCGCGCCCACGGGCGCCAGGCCGTTACTGCGCTTGTTTCTGTTGCACCTTGGCGCCATCGCGCAGCGTGTCGGGTGGGTTCACCACCACCGGCTCACCTGCGCTCACGCCCTTGAGGATCTGGCGGTCCTTGCCCATCGCCTGGCCGGCCTCGACCGTGCGCTGCTGAACGCGGTTCCCGTCACCCAGCACGAAGGCCACCGAGGCACCGTCGCGCTGGACCACGGCGCCGCCCGGCACGCGCACGCCCTGCGGCTTGGCGGCCGCCTGCGGCTGCGCCTGTTCCAGGAAGCTGACCCGCACGCCCATCTCCGGCACGATGCGCGGATCTTTCACCTTCAGCGCCACGCGCACCTTGACCGTGGCCTTGCCGCGGTCGGCGGTGGGGATGATGGCGATCACCTCGCCGGGAATCTTCCATTCCGGGTAGGCGTTGAGCGTGGCTTCCACCGGCATCTTCGGCTGCACGCGGCCGATGAAGGCCTCGCCGACCTCCACTTCGATCTCCAGCGAGTCCATGTCCACGATGGTGCCGATGCCGGTACGGGTGAACCCACCACCCGCCGACAGCGGCGAAACGATCTCGCCGGGCTGCGCCGCCTTGGCGGTGACCACGCCGGAGAACGGCGCGCGCACGATGTTGTTGTCCACGCCCAGATCGGCGATGGCCAGCTGATCGTTGGCAACCTTGACGTTGCGCTGCGCGGTATCCAGCTGCGCACGCAGGCTGTCGCGCTGGGCCACGGCCTGGTCGTACTGCGAGCGCGAGACCAGCTGCTGGCCAACCAGCGCCTGCAGGCGGCTGGCTTCGGCGGCGGCCTGCCTCTGCTGCGCCTCCAGCCCGGCGACCTGGCTGCGTGCGGCCTGCAGCTGCGAGGCGTACAGGCTGCGCTGCGCGTCGGCATCGATCGGGTCGAGCGTGGCCATCACCTGGCCAGCCTCGACCCGCATGCCTTCTTCGATCATCACCTCGCGCACCTTGCCGGTGATCTTGGCCGATACCGTGGCCATGCGCCGGGCGACCACGTAGCCACTGGCGTCGAGCACCGAGCTGCTGGTGCTGCCCTGCTGGATGGCCACGGCGGGAGCGGTTTCCACCTCTACGGCCGGTGCGCGGCCGAACAGGTAGGCCACGGCCGCGGCGACCAGCAGCACGACCACGATGATCGCGATCCACAACCCGCGGCGGCCACCGCCATTGCCTCCGGCGGCCGGCGGCGGCGACTTGCGGTCGATACGGAGTTCCTTCAACAGCTCGGCAGAAGCGTTCATTCGTTCCATCACATGCGTTCGGGCGGGTGTGGCCGGAAGCGCGGACGACGGCGGTTCCGGCGGTGGAGCGTGCGGCACAGCATGAAGGCAGGCACAGCGAAGACGGCAGTGACAGCTGTCATCCGATGACACTGACGGCGGCAACTGCGAAATGTGACCACGGCGGCACAGGATGGCAACGTTCCCGCTACCGGTACTGCCCATGGATCCGATCGCCCCATTGCCGGCCCGCCGCAGCGGCGCCGCCAAGCGTACCGTGATCTGCGCCCGGTTGCGCCGGTGCCGCCCAGCCGACGGTGGCGCCTGCGCGCAGGCGGCTGAACTGGCATGATCGGCGGCGATCGTCCCCGCCTGGAACCGCCCGTGCCGTCCATCTGGCTTGCCTCGCTGCTGCGCCCCGCGCCGGACTCGGCGGTGGCCGAGACGCTGCGCCGGGGAAAGTCCCCCTGGGGCGAGGCAATCCACCTGCTGTGGTCAGTGTGGATCTTCCTGACGCCCTTGCTTGGCCATGGCTTCACCCTGCACTGGCTGCTGTTGACGCTGGCCAGCTATCCGGTGTTCCTGCTGCTGTACGCCAAGGTGATGGTGGCGCCGCGCCATCACGCCCCGCGCTATGCCCTGGGCCTGATCGCGATGTCGCTGGTGCTGCTGCCCTGGTACCCGTCCGGGCTGACCTACTTCGTGTTCGGCTGCGTGCTGCTGCGGGTGAGCGGTCGCGGCGGCTGGTGGCAGTATCTGCTGCAGCTCACTGGTCTGAACCTCCTGTTCTGCAGCCTCGCCCTGCTGTTCCAGTACCCGTGGCAGAGCCTGGTCTGGATCCCCGCCGTGTCCTATATCGTCGGCCTGGTCGTGAACGTGGAGGCACTCAACCAGCAGAAGGATGCGGCACTGCAGCTTTCACAGGACGAGGTGCGGCGGCTAGCAGCCACCGCTGAGCGCGAACGCATCGGCCGCGACCTGCACGACCTGCTCGGCCACACCCTGTCGCTGATCACGTTGAAGCTGGAACTGGCGCGCAAGCTGCAGGACCGCGGTGATGCACGCGCGCGGCAGGAGATCGGCGAGGCCGAGGCCATCGCCCGCGAGGCGCTGGCGCAGGTCCGAAGTGCGGTCACCGGTATCCGCGCCAGCGACCTGGCCGGCGAGCTGGCATCGGCGCGGCTGCTGCTGGAGTGCCAGCAGGTCCACCTTCAGTACGCACCACCACCGGCGATGCCGGTGGATGTCGAACGCGGGCTGGCACTGGTGCTGCGCGAGGCCGCGACCAATATCGTGCGCCATGCACAGGCGACGCAGGCACGGGTGGAGTTCATGCTGGAGGGAAGCATGCTGGCGATGCAGATCCGCGACGATGGTCGTGGCGGCGTGCAGGCCGAGGGCAATGGGTTGTGCGGCATGCGCGAACGCGTGGCCGCCCTGGGTGGAAGCCTGCAGGTGCAGTCCGCAAAGGGCGAGGGCACGGTGTTGACCGTGCGCGTGCCGCTGGCCGCTGCGACCACACCGCTGCCGCCAGGCGTGCCGCCGTCGCTGGTGCAGGACGGTGCCGCATGATCCGCATCCTGCTGGCCGAAGACCAGGCGATGGTACGCGGCGCACTGTCGGCGCTGCTGGGCCTGGAAGCGGATATCGAAGTGCTGGGCAGCGCCGCCGACGGCGAAACCGCGTGGCGCATGCTGCAGCAGCTGCAGCCGGACATCCTGGTGACCGACATCGAGATGCCGGGCCTGTCCGGGTTGGAGCTTGCACAGCGCATCGCGCGTCACGAGCTGCCGATCAAGGTGGTGATCGTGACCACCTTCGCCCGCGCAGGTTTCCTGCGCCGCGCGCTGGAAGCCGGCGTGCTGGGCTACCTGCTGAAGGACGCACCGGCTGAGAACCTGGCCGAGGCACTGCGCAAGGTCAAGCAGGGCATCCGTGCGATCGACCCGCAGCTGGCACTGGATGCGTGGTCGCAGGCCGACCCGCTGACCGACCGCGAGCGCCGCGTGCTGCGGCTGGCGGGCGAGGGCCGTACCGCCAGCGAGATCGCCGAGCAGTTGGGGCTGTCGCACGGCACGGTGCGCAACTATCTGTCCGAGTGCATCGGCAAGCTGGGCGTAGCCAATCGCATTGAGGCGTACCGGCTGGCGCGGCAGAAAGGGTGGCTGTAGGGGCGGCCTGCCTTTCCTGGTGATGTCGTTTCCGCGACCGCGGGTGGGTGTCACTTTCCTTGCTCGTGCACCACGCTGCAGGAGCAGCGTGGAACGGCGTAGCCGGCCCGTAGGGTGGCGCACATGGATGTGGGCCATCAAGAAAGTAACCAAAGAAACGCTCCGCCGGCCGCGAGCCGGCGTGCGTCGCACGCCGGTGCCCTGCGCTCCTCGGTCCGTCGAGGGACGACGCGGGAACTCGCTGCGCTCAGACACCCGCACCTCTTCGCCCTCGCCGGACCTGCGGTGCTCGGCTCGCTCAAGGCGGACTGGAAGGTCAAGATCAACGGCAACAGCAACCACGCATGGCGTGGATCTACTGGGTGCAGCTGTCGCTCTTGATGTTGGGTCCGCCTTGAGCGAGCCGAGCATCGCGGGGGAATCAGGGGCGAAGAGGCGCCGGTGTTTGAGCGTAGCGAGTTCGGCGCCGTCCCCTGATTCACCGAGAAGCACAGGGCACCGGTGCGCAGCACCGGCTCGCGCTCTGGCGGCGCGTTTCTTTTGGTTACTTTTCTTTTCGCGCGAAAAGAAAAGTGACACCCCCCCCGCGGTCGCGGAAACAATCCGCCGGGAACGCCCGGCGAATCCTTTCAATCCTTCCCGCGCGCCATCGCCTGGAACACCCCGTCCCGCCGCACCCACAGGTGGAACAACGCCGCACCCACATGCATCAGCACCGTGGCGAACAACACATAGGCCAGCAGGCTGTGCGCATTGCGCAGCGCGGCATACAGCGCCGGGGTGTGCGGAACGATCGATGGCAGGTGGAATCCACCCCACAGCACGATCGGGTATCCGCCGGCCGACAGCATCGCCCAGCCGATCAACGGCATCGCCAGCATCAGCGCGTACAGCACCCAGTGCGAGGCCTTGGCCGCTACCCCCTGCCAGACCGGCAGGTCGGCAGGCAGCGCCGGTGGGCGATGGCGCAGCCGGTTGTACAGGCGCAGCAGCGCCAGCAACAGGATCGCGATGCCCAGCGGGCGGTGCAGGTCGATCAGCGCGGGACGCAGGTGCAGCGAGGCGACCATGGTCACGCCGATGAACAGCATGGCGACGATCATCAGCGCCATGGACCAGTGCAGCACCCGCGCCAGCAGGTTGAAGTGGCCGTTGCCGGTGCTCATCGTGCGGCCTCCTTCGGTTGTTCGACATTGCCGGCGGCGCGCTCGCGTTCACGGCGGTTGAAGGACTGCGAGTACACCGCCGAGCGGGCCGCCAGGATCGGATCATTACTGCCGCGCACCCCACTGGGCAGGATCAGCGGATCGAAGTTGATCTGGCCGCAGGCGCCTTCTTCCTGCGACTGCATGCGGTCCAGGCTGAGTACGCCCGCCACTACCTGGTCACGCGACTCGGGCCACGGTACCGACGGATCATCGATGGCATCGCCGGGCTCGGCGGTGGTCACGACCAGGTTCCAGCGTACCGGGCCGCGGGCCAGGCGCTGCTGCAGTTCCTGGCTGAGGAAATCGACGCTGGCCTGCTTGCGCGCTTCCGCATCCATCTCCACCACCGGCGCCAGCGGCTGCCAGCGCCAGCGCACCGCACGCTTCTGGCCCTGCGCATTGGTGAACCAGAAACTGTTGACGCTGTTGAAAGTGGTGTCGGCCCAGCTGCTGGTCCATGGCGCTGTCTTCGCCCACTGCTGGAACGCCTGCGCACTGGGGTATTTCGCCAGCACTGCCGCCATCTTCTGCGGGTCCGGCTTGCCGGTGGCCGGGTCGGGAATCGAGGCGCGCGTCTGCTCGTAGAACGCCTCGGCCGTGGGTACCGCGAAGAACGGGAAGCTGTTCATCGCCATGCGCCATTCCTGGCCATCATCGCTGACCATCTGCACCGCCAGGCTGCGCACGCGTGCGGTGTTGTCGGCGCCGTAGGGGTCGCCGCCACCGATTGACAGGCGGCCCATCACCGGCACACGTGTCTGCGAGAACACCCGGGCACTGGACAGGGTAGGGGCCTGCGCGCTGGGTTCGAACCAGCCGCTTACGCAGATGCCCTTGCTGTGTGCACGGCGGAAGCCCGGATGGGCCGGGCCGGTGGCCTCGATGGTGTCGGTGAAGCGCTGCGCGGTGAGGCGGTCGCCCATCCAGCCGGCCAGCCAGGCGAAGGCCAGCGCCACGGTACCCAGGATGAGCGCGATCAGCGCGATCCAGAGCAGGGGGGAATGCTTGCGCGGTGCGCCCGGCGTCTGGCCGGCACGGGTGTAGCCGAAGAGCGACATGGTCGGAGTCCTGCCTTCACGGAGCGTGTGGGTGGTCGACCCACACATCCTCGCAGAACCCGGCCGAGGCCGAAATTCAATTTTTCGTCAGATTTGCCGGGGACAGCGTGCCGACCAAGGTCGGCACCCACCCGATCAGCTGTAACGCGCCTTCAGCATCGCCCAGGCCGAGCGCAGCGCCAGCGCTTCGCCACCGGCCGGACGGCCCGGGCGTTCGCCGTCGTTCCAGGCGTACACGTCCAGGTGCGCCCAGCGCTGGCCGTCTTCCAGGAAGCGCTCCAGGTACAGCGCGGCGGTCACCGAGCCGGCCATGCGCGAACCGGCATTGGCCAGGTCGGCAATGCCGCTGCTCAGATAGCGCAGGTAGGGGCGCCACAGCGGCATGCGCCAGACCGGGTCACGGGTTGCGTCGCCGGCCTGCAGCCACTGCTGCGCCACCGTGTCGTCGTTGCTGAAGAGCGCCGGCAGATCCGGACCCAGCGCGATGCGTGCGGCACCGGTAAGAGTGGCGAAATCCAGCACAAGGTCCGGCTTCTGCTCACCGGCGAAGGTCAGCGCGTCGCACAGGATCACGCGGCCTTCGGCATCGGTGTTGTCGATCTCCACGCTCAACCCCTTGCGGGTGGCGATCACTTCGCCGGGGCGGAACGCATCCGGACCGATCGCATTTTCCACCGCCGGCACCAGCAGCGTCAGCCGCACCGGCAGTCCGCGCGCCATCACCAGGCCGCCCAGGGCCAGCGCGTGCGCGGCGCCGCCCATGTCCTTCTTCATGTTGCGCATGCCGTCGGCCGGCTTGATGTCCAGGCCGCCGGTATCGAAGCACACGCCCTTGCCGACCAGCACCAGTGCCGGGTCGGTTTCCTTGCCCCAGCGCAGCACCACCAGGCGCGGCGCGCGGTGCGACGCGCGGCCCACGGCGTGGATGGCCGGGAAGTTCTGCTTCAGCAGTTCATCGCCGGTGATCGCCTCGACCTGCGCACCATGTGCATCGGCCAGTGCACGCGCGGCGTCTTCCAGCTGCTGCGGCCCCATGTCTTCGGTCGGGGTGTTGACCCAGTCGCGCACGCGCAGGCTGGCGGCGATCAGGTCGGCCACTTCGCCGGACGGTGCGGCCACCAGCTGCGCCGGGGCGCGGTTGCGCTTGCGGTAACGGTCGAAGCGGTAGCTGCCCAAGCCCCAGCCCAGCTGCAGCAGCGCCTGTTCGGCGGCAGGCAGTTCATTGGCCAGCTGCCAGACACTGCCTTCCGGCAGGGCGTGCGGCGCATGCGCATAGCTGTAGGCATCGGCGCGATCACCGACACCGATCACCGCGCCGGCCAGGCCCTCACTGCCGGGCAGCAGGGCCACGCTGTGCGCACCGGCAGTGAAACCCTGCGAGGCCAGCCAGGCCTGGGTCGCGGCCGGTTGGCCGTCCTTCCAAGCGGCGAACTGCTCGCGGTCCAGCACGTACAGCGGCAGCGCCGCGGTGGTGTCGGCGGTGAAACCAGTGATCTCGCTCATGCGTCAGGTACTCCGGGATGCGGCGGCGTCGAGGTTGGCGTCCAACCAGTCGGCCAGGCCGGTGAGGGTGTCAAACTGCAGGTCCGGCTGCAGTTTCGGATGGGTCCAGGTGGCTGCTTCGCGGTTGATCCAGCACCCGCGCAGGCCGGCGGCGATCGCCCCGGCCACGTCCATTTCGGCGTGGTCGCCGACATGTAGCACCTGTGCCGGCGCCACACCCAGGCGGGTGCAGGCGGCGTGGAAGATGCTTGCCTCCGGCTTGGCCGCGCCGTGTTCGCGCGCGCCCAGCTGGAAGGCGAAATGATGGGCCAGGCCGATCCGCTCCAGATCGGCGTTGCCGTTGCTCAGTGCTGCCACCGGCACCCGCGCGGCAATCCTCGCCAGCGCATCGATCGCATCGGGATAGCACTCGACCTGATTGCGCGCGGCGTAGAACGCTTCGTACGCCGGCTCCAGCAGATCGAGGCTGGCGCCACTGGCGTGCAGCGCTTCGTGCAGGGTCAACCGACGCAGCGCGCTCAGGTCGTGGTGGAGGTGCGGATGGGCGTGGTACAGGCGCTCGCGCAGTTCGCGCATCGCCGCCACCGGATACATCGCGGCGGTGGCGGGGCTGTGTTCACGCATCCACTCGTGCAGGACCAGGTCGATGCGGGCGCCAATCGGAGCGAACGGCCACAGCGTGTCGTCAAGGTCGAGAGTGATGGCTTGGACGGGGAAATTCACCCCTCCATTCTACGCCTGCCCGCGCGGGCTTTCATTCCAGCAGCCGTGCCCAGCCCTGCATGCCTTCCAGCCGTGCCAGCACCAGCTTGATGCAGACCAGCAGCGGCACCGCCAGCAGCAGGCCGATCATGCCCCAGGCCCAGCCGAACACCATCAGCGCCAGGATCAGCACCAGCGGCGACAGCTTCATGCGCCGGCCCAGCACGATCGGGGTCACCATCTGCCCTTCCAGAGTGTGCAGGGCCAGGTACGCGGCCGCCGGCAGCAGCGCCTGCAGCGGGTCGCGGAGTTCCACGAAGCCCATCAGCAGCATCAGTGCCACGCCGATCAGCGGACCGACGTACGGGGCAAAGTTCAGCAGCGCGGCCACCGTGCCCCACAGCAGCGCCTCCTGCAGGCCGATGCCGAGCAGCATCAGCACGCCGGCGAACACCAGCCCGACCAGGGTGTTGATCACGCTGATGGTCAGCACATAGCGCGAGACTTCGCGCTCGATCGACCGCAGGATGTCGGCGGTGAAGCGCTGCTGCTGGCGGCTCGGGAACAGCGCGATTGCCGCGCGCTGCAGGCTCTGCCCATAGATCATGAAGAACAGGGTCAGCAGCACCACGGCCAGCACCGAGGCGGCAAGCCGTGGCGCGCGGGTCAGCATGCGGTACGGGTCGTCGAGCTGGGTGCGGATCACCTGCACCTTGTGGTTGCTGTCACCACCGGCCACGCGGGCGAAGTTCTCCGCCGCCTGGTTGGCCTGCTGCACCGGCTTGGTCAGGTCCTGCACCTGGCGGGCGACCTTGCGCAGCTGCTGCGGGGCTTCCTGCGCCCATTCCATCGCCGGGCCGATCAATTGCACCGCCAGTGAACCGGTCACGCCCAGGCCGGCGCCGAGAATCAGCAGCGCGCCCAGCGCGCGCGGAATCCACAGTTTCTGCAGCAGGCGCAGGATCGGGTTGCCGACCAGTGCGAAGAACATCGCCAGCAGCACCGGCAGGATGATGTCCTGCGCCGCCCACAGCGTGTAGCCCACCGCCAGGGTCGCCAGCACCACCAGCGACATCGGCCCGCGTGGGCGAGACGGAGGCGGCAGCGGTGCCTCCGGGTCCTGTGGATCGGCTGGTGACGGGGACAGGGAGGACTCGCTCATCGACGCATCAGCCGGAAAGGGGAGCGCATTATCCGCCGGCCGCCATCGGCGCGGCGGATTCCATGGATCAACGTTCGGACAGTTCGGTGGCCGCCTCGGCCGGGCGCGGTTCGCGCAGGTCCGGTTCCGCCTCCGGCACAGCTCGCGCCGCCGCTGCGGGCCGCGCTTCAGCGGCGGAGGCCGCTGCGTGTGCCTGTTCGCTGGCATCGCCGGCTTCTTCGGCCGCATCGTCGGCGGTGGCCGCCGCCTGCGCCGCCATCGCCGTGGCGAACGCTGCCTGCGCACTGGCGAACAGGTTCGAGACCGAACCCACCATCTGCAGCCAGCGCGCACCGTTGACCTTGCCCGGCATTTCCAGCTTGCCGGCAATGAAGCCACCGGCCAGGCCCACTACCACGATGCGTAGTGGCGACCAGCCCTGGCGCCAGACCTGGCTGAGCGTGGACCAGTGGTCCTGGGTCTCGACCAGGCGTACGGTCACCACCTGTTCGCAGCGCTTCACCCGCCGCTGCAGCGCACCGAACTTCATGGCTTGCCCTCTGGCAGCTGCACATCGGCATCGGGGTCGTCTTCGCTGGGCTCGTCGAACAGGCCCAGGCGGGACAGCTGGCGCCGGGTGGCGTGCATGCCGGTGTGGTGGAAGAAGTAGGACACCCGCCAGATCGCATAACCGGTGACGGCCAGGCTCAGCAGCGAGGTGATCAGCAGGGCCTGCAGCCAGCTCAGGCCCCAGCTCTGCAGCAGGGCGATGAGGGTGGCGGCCATCAGCAGCCAGGCCGACGCTCCGAATACGATCGCTACGCCGGCCCAGGCCAGCGCGCGGCCGAAGGCACTGCGTGCCAGCGCGAAGTCGGCCGAGGCCAACCGGCGCAGCGAACGCAGCGAGTGCTTGGCCGAGTCGGCAGCGGCACGACCGGCCGCGCCGACCTGGCGGATGCTCTCATCCAGCGGCGGGGTAGCCGCCGGATCAGGGGCTTGCGCGTTGTCTTCGCTCACGCCGCGGCTTACTTGTCGCTGCTGCCGCGGGCCAGCTTGGCGATGATCCAGCCGGCAGCGAAGGCCACGCCGAACGAGGCCAGCGGACGTTCGCGGATCAGCTCGGCGGCGCTGTCGATCAGGTCCTTGCCCTTGTCCATCAGCGCATCGACCTGCTCCTTGGCGGCGGCACCACCAAACTCGGCAGCGGCCAGGCCGGACAGCGCGCTGTCGGACAGTTCAGCCTTGACGTTGGCCTTGCCGATCCGCAGTTCGTCGGTGGCCGCACCGGTGGCGCCCTTGATCGCACCGCCGGCGGCGCTGGCGGCCTGCTTCAGGTGGGAACCGGCTTCACCCAGGTGTTCCTTCAGGTTCTCGGTATTGGTGGGGCTCATCGAATCACTCCTGTTGCGATGGGGGAACGGGCGTCGGCGGTGCCGACCTGGACTGACAGCAATAGCATTGCCGGGGTATAGGGGGTGTTACGGCAGGGCGATCAGCGCATCACGAGCTGGCCCTGCTGCTGGCCATTGTTGCGCAGCACGCGCACCACCAGGGTCGGCGGGCGCTGCTGGAAATTGGCACGCCAGCTGGCCAGGTCGGCGAATTCGCCCACGGTGGCGTCGGTGATGATGTCGCCCTGCTGCAGGCCGTTGCTGGCGGCGCGGCTGCCGCGCTTGACCTCGCTGACCAGCACGCCGCCGACGCCAGACTGCCGCAGTGACTCGGGCAGGTCGACGAAGGTCGCACCGGTCAGGCGCGGGTCCAGGCTCTCACCGGTGACCGCGCGCGCCTGTTCCTTCAGCGTCGCCTTGATCTGCAGTGGCTTGCCTTCACGGCGTACGTCCAGCGTCATCGCGCTGCCGACGGCCGCCAGGCCTTCCACGTTGTGCAGGGCCTCGGCGCTGTCCACGCGCTGGCCGTTGGCCGACACCACCACGTCGCCCGGCTTCAGCCCGGCTGCGGCGGCGGCCGAACCGGCCAGCACGCGGGTGATCAGCGCACCGCGGGTTTCGCCCAGGCCCAGGCCCTGCGCGATCTGCGCGGTCAGGTTCTGGCTTTCCACGCCCAGCGTGCCGCGCACCACAACGCCGTGCTTGACCAGCTGGTCGACCACGCTGCGCGCCAGGTTGGAAGGAATCGCCAGGCCCAGGCCGATGTTGCCGGCCATGCTGCCCTGCGGGTTGAAGCTGGCGGTATTGATGCCGACCAGCTGGCCCTGCAGGTCGACCAGCGCGCCACCGGAGTTGCCCGGATTGATCGACGCATCGGTCTGGATGAAGTTCTGGTAGCCCAGCCCGCGGATGCCGCTGCGGCCCACCGCCGAGACGATGCCGGACGTGACCGTCTGGCTGAAGCCGAACGGGTTGCCGATGGCCACCACGAAGTCGCCTACGCGCAGCTGGTCGCTGTTGCCGAGCTTGATGTCGGTCAGGTTCTGCGCCGGAATGCGGATCAGCGCGATGTCGGTATCGCGGTCCGAACCGAGGAACTCGGCCTTGACCGTGCGCCCGTCCGCCAGTGTCACCTGGACGTCATCGGCGTTGTCGATGACATGGTGGTTGGTCAGCACCAGCCCCTCCTTGGCGTCGATGATCACGCCCGAGCCCAGCGATTCGTTGATGCGTTCCTGTGGGATATCCGGGAACAGGCGGCGGAAGAACGGGTCGTTGAAGAAGGGATTGCGTACGCGAATCACCTGCTTGGTGTTGACGCTGACCACCGCCGGCATCGCCTTCTCCAGCATCGGTGCCAGCGACGGTACCGCCTGTCCGGCCACCGAGGCCGGCAACGCTGCAGTGGTCGGCAGGACCGCCGGCAGCGGCGCGGCGTCGGCACGGTTGTCCAGGTGGGCATTGATGCCGGTGGCAACGAAGCCACCGAAGGCGGCGGCGATTGCGAGCGTGAGCAGGGTAGGAAGCGGTCGCATGGGAGTCGGTTCGCTGGCGTGGGTGGGGGCGGTACGGCCCTACGGTAGAACAAGCTGAATGAGTGTGTCGCGATCTGGATAAATGCGCCATGAAAACGGGTGCCTCGAAGGGGGGAGCGCGGGGGCCAGAACGCGCTTGTGGCGACACCCGGGCAGGTGATGGGTGCGCCATTCAAGGCCAACGCGCGCCGCACTGGCGCAGGCGGATACGTGCGCAGTTCCGCGCAGGCGGGTGCCGCAATGCGCCACGACGGATGCCGGACGCTGCCTCCGTGCACGTGCGCGCGGCGACGGCCAGACAATGCTGGGTTTGCGTAGCGCAGCACTGAAAAAAAGGGGTTTGCTGCGAACCGCAGGTGGCAACAGGGGCTGCTGCGTACACCATCGGCGTCGCAACAGATGCGATTGCCGGCACATGCCCCGTTCCACGATCGTCAATGTCGGTATAGCATCGCCCCGTTTTGATACTTAAGGCCCGCAGGAGGGCAACATGAGCAACGGTAATGGTGTGTCGGTCGTGACCGACGCTGTCGAGAACGTGAAAGAAGCCGCCACCAACGTCGGCGAGACCATCGCCCACGCCGCCGAAGACGCAGTGAAGTCGGTCAAGAAGACCGTCAAGCGCGCCAGCAAGGCTGCCGGTACCCGCGTTGCCAAGGCCAAGAAGGCCGTGGCCAAGGTCGAGAAGACCGTTGCCAAGAAGGCCGAGAAGGCTGCCAAGTCGGTCGGCAAGACGGTTGCCAACGCCAGGAAGAAGCTGGAAGCGGCCAAGAAGAACGCCAAGGCCGAAGCTGCTGCCCTGAAGAAGGAAGTGGCGAAGAAGAAGGCGGCTGCGGGCAAGGCCGTGACCAAGAAGGCCGCCGCTGCCAAGAAGACCACCAAGGCCACCACCAAGGCTGCCGGCAAGAAGGTCGCCACCGTGAAGAAGGCCGCCACCAAGAAGGCTGCTGTCGCGAAGAAGACCGTTGCCAAGAAGACTGCGGCCGCCAAGAAGGTGGTTGGCAAGAAGGTCGCCACCGCCAAGAAGGCTGTGGCCAAGAAGACCGTCGCCGCCAAGAAGGCCGTGGCTGCGAAGAAGGTTGTCGGCAAGAAGGTTGCCGCCACCAGGAAGGTCGCCACCAAGAAGACTGCCGCCGCCAAGAAGGTTGTCGGCAAGAAGGCTGCTGTCGCCAAGAAGGCCGTTGCCAGGAAGACCACTGCTGCCAAGAAGACTGTCGGCAAGAAGGTCGCTGCGACCAAGAAGGTCGTCGCCAAGAAGGCTGCACCGCTGAAGAAGGTCGCCGCCAAGAAGGCTCCGGCCAAGAAGGCTGTTGCCAGGAAGGCCCCGGCCAAGGCCGTGCGCAAGGTCGCCAAGCGCAAGTAATCGCGCCGTGACCGAAGGCCCTGCCGCCCACCGGGTGGTGGGGCCTTTCGCGTTTTCGGGGCGCGGTCTGGGGCAAGATGCAGATTCTTCCCGCCGGAGCCCCAGCATGCGCGGTATCGATTTCAGTTCCTGGCAGGGTGTGCTGTCCACGTTGGCCGGCCTGGTCCTGATCACCCTGCTGGGCGTAGGCATCCGCCTGCTTGTGATGCAGACCCTGCAGCAGCGTCGCGAGCGCGAGAACCGGCAGATCAACGAGCGGCTGCGCACACTGATGGCGGCCTACAAGACCCTGGGCGGTTCATTCACTGGTGAACTGGGCGTGGATCCCAGCCATCGCCGCGATCTGCGCCAGCGCGAAGCGGCCGAAGGCATCGCCGAACCGCGTTCGGATCGAACGCGCCGCATCCGCGATGCGGTCGAGGCCGCGCTCTCGGACATCCTGTTGCTGGGCACCGACGAACAGGTGCGGCTGGCCGCCCGCGCTGCCAACGATCTTGCACAGGGGCGACCGGTGCATACCCACGAACTGGTGGTCTCGCTGCGCGACTTCGTGCGCGAAGCGCTGGATCTGGCGCCGATTCCTCCCGACCTGCGGATTCCGCCGCAGGGGCCGACCCGCCCCGCTGCCAGCGGTGGCGGCAAGGGGCGCAACGATGGCGATGCCAAGGGCGGCCGTGCGGGTGGTGGCGGAGGTGGGGGCGGCGGAATGGGCGCTGGCATGGGCGGCATGGGCCTCGGTGCCGGCGCCGCACTGGGCGCCGGCCATGCCACTGCCAGCGATGAAACGGACGCGCGCTGAGCACGTCCGCCGGGTTCAGCGGGTCAGCTCGTAGATCGGCACGAAGCCGCCGTAGATCATCCGCGCACCGTCAAACGGCATCGGATTCTTCGTTGGATCAAACCGCGGGTCTTCCATCATCTTCTTCATGCCGGCGTCGCGGGTCGGTTTGTCGGGCCATTCGATCCAGGAAAACACCACCGTCTCGTCCGGCGTGGCTTTCACCGCGCCGAAGAAATCGGTGGTCTTGCCGTGCGGCACGTCATCGCCCCAGCACTCGACCACGCGCAGTGCCCCGTACTCGATGAAGACCGGATCTCCTGTGCGTGCATGGGCGAGGAACTTCTCCTTGTTGGCGGTGGGCACCGCCAGGACGAAACCATCGATGTAGCTCATTGCCAGCCTCCGGATGGACCGTGCCACATGCACGGCCTTCAAGTACACGACGAACCAGGGGATCGGGGATCGACAGCGCTGGATCGTGAAGAAACCTGAAAATGCACGCGCGCCGCGCGCGTATGCCAGATACAGCCTGAATCAAGCCAGAAAATTCAGCAATGCGAAGACTGCTGTTTTCAGGGAGCGTTGTGGCGAATAACGGAGAATTTACATTCCCGATGCGATGGCGCCCTGGCGCTGCTGCACACCATAAGAAAGTAAAGGTGTACCCCCATGAAGAATTCGCTGATTGCTCTGGCCCTGGCCGCTGCCCTGCCGTTCACCGCCTCGGCTGCTGAAAACCTGTCCTACAACTACGCCGAAGCCAACTACGCCAAGACCGACAACGACGCGTTCAAGTCCGACGGTTGGGGCGTGAAGGGTTCGTACGGCTTCCTGCCGAACTTCCACGCTTTCGGTGAGTACAGCCGTCAGGAATTCGACCACACCAACGTCAAGCTGGACCAGTGGAAGATCGGTGCAGGCTACAACGTTGAAATCGCTCCGAGCACCGACTTCGTTGCCCGCGTTGCCTACCAGAAGCTCGACCCGAAGCACGGCCTGGACTTCAACGGCTACAGCGCTGAAGCCGGTATCCGCACCGCCTTCGGTGCCCACGCCGAGGTCTATGGCATGGTCGGCTACGAAGATTTCTCGAAGAAGCACGGCGTCAACCCGGAAGGCCAGTGGTACGGCCGCCTGGGTGGTCAGGTCAAGCTGAACCAGAACTGGGGCCTGAACGGCGAACTGAAGATGAACCGCGACGGCGACAAGGAATACACCGTCGGCCCGCGCTTCAGCTGGTAATTGCAGTTCCGGCGCGCCTGCGCGCTGGAGAAGTCTCGACAGGCCCGGCTCTTGCCGGGCCTGTTGCGTTTGTGGCGGCGCGAAACAAAATGCCGTCTGACTGGTGGTGCACGCGGGCCGAGCATTGCAAGGAATTGGATTCCGCCGCTGCGGGCACCGGCCTACGGTGGATGTTCCATGTTGCCTGGACAGGCCGCGATGCCACCGACACTCCCGCCCCTGCGGCCTGATCGGCCACGACGCCTGGCGCTGCTGGATCCGCACCCGGTACTGCGGTTGGGCGTGGAAGTTCTGCTCCGCCAACACAGTGGTGTGCAGGTGCGCGTGAGCCTGTCCAACGAGGCGCGCCTGCTGCAGTTGCTGGAGCGCAGCCCGAGGTGTGTCGACCTGCTGCTGATCGATGCGCTGCCGATGGGCGACCTGGGCGATGGGTTGGCCCTGCTGCGCGTGCTGTCGCAGCGTTGGCCGGCGCTGCCGGTGCTGGTGCTCTCGGCGCACTGCAACGCCAGTACGGTGACCACCGCGATGCGAGCCGGCGCGCGCGGCTTCCTGTCCAAGTCGATGCCACCGGAGACGTTGCTGCGCGCCATTGACGTGGTCGCCCGTGGCGGCCGCTTCGTGCCACCGGAACTGCGTGAGGAGCTGAAGCTGCCACGCACACGCCGGGTATCTGCACCGGTGCTGACGCCGCTGAGCCAGCGCGAGCGTGAAGTGCTCGGGTTGGTGCTGAAGGGCGTCAGCACCAGTGAAATGGCCCTGCGCTCAGGGCGCTCGGCCAGCACCATCAGCTCGCAGAAAACGTCGGCCTACCGCAAGCTCGGCATCCGCGGGGATGGTGACCTGTTCCGCTTCCGCCACCTGCTCGAATGTGGCTGAGCGGCCTTACTCGCCCTGGTACTGCTTCTCTTCCACCAGCGCCGAACCGGCCACGCGGTTGATCTCGTTCTTCACCTGCACGCGCTCGCCATTGGTGCCATAGACACCGCGTGCCAGCTGGATGAACGCATCGTCGAACACCTGGGCCGCTTCCTTGTCGCGCAGCTGGTCCTGGATGTCCCACATGCGCTCGTTGATCGCCTTCAGCTGCTGCTTCAGCGCGTCCAATGCCGGCTGCGCCTGCAGCTGCTGCTGCAGCAAGGGCAACAGGCCATCCAGTTCGGTGCGCACGTTGGCCAGCTTGGCAGCATCATCGATGCGCTCGGCCTTGATCTCGAGAATGGTGATCTTGTCGATCAGCTCGCCGATCGATACCGGGGTCAGGATGGCGTCCACGTGGTTGGTTCCTGGAAACAAGGCGCCATGATACCGCGCGGCTGGCGCGTAGCCTCCATCGACGGGATTTACGCCGAATTTGCGCCGCAGGCCGGGCAGCACCCTCGATCCGTTACGGCGGCGCACCCGACACTGCCGTCCCGGCGGCGCGACCGCCTTCGACGAGGAACACAGTGCAGTGAACAGCAAGGGGATGATGGCGGCGCTGGTGGCCGCCCTGGCAGGGCTGCTCGGGATCGGCAGCGCGCAGGCACAGGTGCAGGCCAGTGGCAGTGCTGCATTGACCAGCGACTACGTGTGGCGTGGCAGCTCGCAGAGCGATGGCGACCCGGCGGTGCAGGCCGGCGCGAAGGTCTCGATCCCGTCGGGATGGTACGCCAGCGTGTGGGGTTCGAACGTTTCGTTCAAACCGGACAATGGCGCGCGCAGCGAGTTCGACCTGGTGGCGGGCTGGTCCGGCGCACTGGCACCGGACTGGAGCCTGGATGCCAACCTGACCCGTTACGTGTACCCGGGCACCGGCCGCGCGCTGGACTGGACCGAGCTCAACACCACGTTGACCTGGAAGCAGCGCGCCTGGCTGCAGGTCGCCCATTCCAACGATGCGTTGGCCGGTGGCCATCGCGGTACCTATGCCCAGCTTGGTGTGCGTGTGCCGTTGCACGAACGCCTCCGCCTGGAAGCAGCGGTGGGCCAGTACTGGCTGGCCACCGCGCAGGGCCCGGACTACCTGCATGGGCAGCTCAGTGCCATCGCCTCGCTTACCCCGGCATGGGAACTGCGCGCCACCGTGCATGGCACGGACAACGCAGCCAAGCGCCTGTTCCCCGGCAACGCCGGTGGGCGATGGGAGCTGGCGCTGCAGGGCAGCTTCTAGTCGGCCAGCGACGCCTGGCGCGCACGCAGCGCGCCGGGCAGCCACAGCAGCAGGGCCAGCACGGCCACGGCGGCACCGGCCACGCAGACGCCGGTCCAGCCGAAGCGCTGGTAGACCTGTGCAGACAGCAGCGAGCCCAGCGAGCCGCCGATGAAATAGCCGGTCATGTAGCCGGCATTGAGGCGGTTGCGTGCTGCCGGTTGCAGCGCGTAGATCAGGTTCTGGTTGCTGACGTGCAACAGCTGCGCGGCCAGATCCAGCACCACCACGCCCAGCAGCAATGCCAGCAGCGAGTGTGCGGACAGCCCCAGCGGCAGCCACGACAGCAGCAACAGCGCCAGTGCAATGGCGGTGGCACGCCCGGTCTGGCCACGGTCGGACATGCGACCAGCCAGACCCGCCGCCAGCGTGCCGGCCGCACCGACCAGCCCGAACAGGCCGATGGTGGCGTCGCTGTAGGCGTACGGCGGTTGTGCCAGCAGGAATGCGAGCGGGGTCCAGAAGATCGCGAACATGGCGAAGCTGCAGGCGCCCAGCAGCGTACGCTGGCGCAGCACCGGTTCCTGCACGAACAGCACGCCGATCGAGCGCAGCAATGCGAAATAGCCAAGGCCGGCGCTGTGGTGGAATCGCGGCAGGCCGCGCTGCAATGCCAGTGCGGTCAGCACCAGAGTGGCAGCGGCGATCGCATACACCAGGCGCCAGTCGCCCAGGCTGGAAAGCAGGCCGGCCACGGTACGCGCCAGCAGGATGCCCAGCAGCAGGCCACTCATCAATGTTCCGACCACGCGGCCGCGGTGTTCCGGCGCGGCCAGCGTGGCGGCGAACGGCACCAGTACCTGGGCCACCACCGAAAACAGGCCGGTGATCGCAGTGCCCACCAGCAACCAGGTCAGCGACGGTGCGCAGGCACTGATCACCAGTCCGCCCGCCGACAGCAGGCTCATCACCACGATCAGGCGGCGGCGTTCGAACAGGTCACCCAGCGGCACCAGCAGAATCAAGCCGGCGGCATAGCTCAGCTGCGCGGCGGTAACCACCATGCCGACCTGGCCGAACGGCACGCCGAAGGCGTCGGCGATGGTGTGCAGCAGCGGTTGCGCGTAGTAGTTGCTGGCCACGGCCACACCGGTGGCGACCGACATCAGCAGCACCTGCCAACGGTGCAGAGGGGGAAGGGACGGGCTCACGCGATGTTCCAGGAAGCGGGGGCACAGTGTCCGCCTGCTGCGAGCATGATGGAAATGAATCATCATCATCCATGCCATCTGAAAACAAGATAGTTGTATGAACCTCAAGCAGCTCGAGTTCGCCGTGGCGCTGTCCGAAGAGGGCAATTTCACCCGTGCCGCCGAGCGCTGCCACGTGGTGCAGTCCGCGCTCAGCCACCAGATCGCCCACCTGGAACAGGAACTGGGTGCCACGCTGTTCGAGCGCCTGCCGCGCCAGGTGCGGGCCACCGCCGCCGGCGAGGCGTTGCTGGTGCACGCACGCCAGGTGCTGGCCAGCCTGCGCCACCTGCGCGCCGACGTGGCCGCCGTCAGTGGCGAAGTGCGTGGGTTGCTGGCCATCGGGCAGATTTCCTCGCTGACCGGAATCGACGTTGTGGCGATGCTGGCGGCGTTCCAGCGCGTGCACCCGCAGGTGGAGTTCCATTTGCGCGTGGACAAGAGCGAGGACCTGATCGCGCAGGTACAGTCGCGCGCGCTGGATGTGGCACTGGTCGGCCTGGCGCCTTCGGCAGCGCTGGACGGTGTCTGCCATCAGGTGCTGCAGGAGGAGGATCTGGTAGCGGTACTGGCGCCATCGCACCGGCTGGCCGGGCGCAAGCGGCTGCCATTGGCCGCACTGCAGGATGAAGCATTGGTCGACTTCCCGCGCGGCACCGGCGCACGCCGTCAGACCGATGATGCTTTTGCCGCAGCCGGACTGCCGCACACGGTCCGTTTCGAGGTCAACCTGATGGAACTGGTCGAGCGCTTCGTCCGCCATGGGTTGGCGGTCGGCATCGTGCCGGCATTGATCGCCGATGGGTTCCAGGGCGTGGTGCAGATTCCGCTGCAGCCGACCCCGACCCGGCGCGTGCACCTGGTCTGGCAGCGCCTGCCGACACCAGCGGCGCGGGCGTTCGTCGACGCCGTGCTCAGCCGCGCAGGCGCAGGCTCAGGCCCTTGAGGAAGTTGCGCAGCATCTGGTCCAGGCAACGCCGGTAGTTGGCGTGCCCGGGTTGACGGAACAGCGCGCCCACTTCCGACTTGGAGACATTGAAACCTGCGCTGGCAAAGATCTCCATCAGGTCCACGTCGCGCAGCTGGAACGCCACGCGCAGCTTCTTCAGCACCAGGTTGTTGTCGATGCGGGTTTCCACTGCGCGCTGCGGCTGGCTCTCGTCACGGCCACGCAGGTGCACGATCAGGCCGTCGAGGAAGTGCGCCAGCGCGCTGTCGTTCATCGCCTCGAAACCGGCTTCGTCCTCGCGGCGCAGCCAGGCCTTCACCTGCCCGGTATCCACGGCAAAGGCCGGGTCGGCCATCTGGCACAGGGCGACCACGTGCTGGTCACCCAGGTCCAGGGAATAGCGCACGCTGCGCAGGACATCATTGTTGATCATGGCCCATTGTACCGGCCCCTGGCGTGTCACCGGACTGTCATCGAACTGCAGCATCGTGAGCACTCGTTCGCTGGGACCCTTGCATGCGCCGGTATCTGTTTTCCGCACTACTGCTCGCCGGCAGCTTCGCTGCCTTTGCCCAGGACCGCTTCGTACCCGTCGAGCGGCGCCTCAGTGCATCCCAACTGGCCGAGGTCGGGCTCAGTCCAGCGCAGTTGCAGGCGTTGAACCGGGTACTGCGCGAGGCAGAGAGCACGGCCGCCGCGTCGACGGCAGCGGTGGCCCCGGTCGCTGCGCCGCTGCCTGCCAATGTGCCGGCACCGCCAGCAATGCATCTGGGCCTGGATGACGAACCGGTCAGTGCCCGTGTGGTCGGAGAGGTCGCAGGCTGGCAGCCCGGCACGCTGTTCACCCTTGATAACGGCCAGCAATGGCAGGTGATGAAGGGACAGATGAAGCTGCGCAAGGTGTTGCAGTCGCCGCAGATCGCCGTTGTTCCAGGAATTGCCGGGCGCTGGTTCCTGCAGGTCGACGAAGACCTGCCCAAGGCCAGAGTGTTTCGCGTGCGTTGAGCCGGGGGGACGACTGGACGGCGGGCACCTCAGGACGGGCCGGGAATGCCAGAATGGGCGTCCGGTTTTTCCCCCTGGAGTTGCCTGATGACCCGCACTGTCCTGATTACCGGCGCCACGTCCGGCTTCGGCGCCGCCGCCGTCCACCGCTTCGCCCAGGCCGGCTGGAAAGTGATCGCCACGGGCCGCCGCAGCGAACGCCTGCAGCCGCTGGTCGAGCGCTACGGCAAGGACGTGGTGCACGCCGCCGCCTTCGACATCCGCGATGCGGTGGCGATGGAGGCGGCCCTGCTGGCGCTGCCGCCGGCCTTTGGCGAGATCGACCTGCTGGTCAACAACGCCGGCCTGGCGCAGGGCACCGCGCCGGCACAGAGCGCCACGCTGTCGGACTGGACCACGATGATCGACACCAACATCACCGCGCTGGTGACCCTGACCCATCGCCTGCTGCCGCAGCTGGTGGAGCGCAAGGGCGCGATCATCAACATCTCGTCGGTGGCCGGCGTCTACCCGTACCCGGGGGGCAACGCCTACGGTGGCACCAAGGCCTTCGTCAGCCAGTTCTCGCTGGGCCTGCGTTCGGACCTGCACGGCACCGGCGTGCGCGTGACCACGATCGAGCCGGGCATGGCCGAAACCGAATTCACCGTGGTACGTACCCATGGCGATCAGAACGCCTCGGACAAGCTGTACAGCGGCGCCAACCCGATGACCGCCGAAGACATCGCCGAGCAGATCTTCTGGGTGGCCAGCCTGCCGCCGCACCTGAACATCAACCGGCTGGAGCTGATGCCGGTCAGCCAGTCGTTCGCCGGATTCCAGGTCGCCCGCGAGGGCTGACCGGAGTCGTAATCGCTTTTTGTAGAGTCGAGCCATGCTCGACTCTACAGAAACAAGAAAGCCGGGCACTGCCCGGCTTTTTCATTCACATCGGCAGGCTTACTGCGCCTTGATCGCCATCGCCTGCAGGCCGGTGCCATCCAGCTTCTGCTTGGCTTCGGACAACTCGCCGGCACTGCCGTACGGGCCCATGCGCACGCGGTACACGGTCTTGCCGTTGATCTGCGCCGACTCCACGCGTGCCGCCAGGCCCATCATGGCGAGCTTGGCCTTGGTGGCTTCGGCGTCACCGGAAGCACCGAAGGCTCCTGCCTGCAGGATGTAGCGGGCGTTGTCGGCGGCCGCCGGTGCAGCAGCGGATGCCGGCGGTGCCGACGCGGCGGGCGCGCTTTCCGCGCGCGGCGCTGGAGTGGCGGCCGCCGTGCTGGCCGACGGGGTTGCCGCGGTCGGGCGCTCGTTCAGCGGTGCCGGCAGCGGACGGTTGGTCGCGGTTACCGGCGCAGTGCTTGCGACGCTGGCCGTTGCGGTCGGTGCCGGCGTGGCCGTACTGGCCGGCGGTACCGGCTTGCCCTCCAGCGCGGCCTGCGCGCGCGACGCTTCGGCCTTGGCCCGGCGCTGATCCTCGGCGCGCGCGCTGGCGGCCAGTTCGGCGTCGGACATTTCCACTTCCTTGCCCGGCAGCAGGGTGTAGAAGTCGTACTGCGTCGCGGCGGGCTTCTCCGGTTCGGCCGGCTTCGGCGTGGCCGGCTGCGCGGCCGGCTGGCTGCCGACATCGCTGTCGGCATCAGCGACCGGGGCCGGCTGCGCGTTCGGGTTCGGCTGCGGACCGGCACGCAGGAAGCCATCGCCTTCGCCCTTGAACAGGTTCGGCGCCGCCAGGAACACCACGGCGGCGATCGCCACACCGGCCACCAGCCACACCCATCCGGGGGTGCCCTGGCTGCTGCTGTTGCGTCGTGCCTGGGTTTTGCCGCGTCGTGCTGCCATGTGTACTGCGTCTCCTGATGCTTACATTTTTTCCGGGGCACTCACGCCCAGGAGTTCGAGGCCGTTGGCCAGCACCTGGCGCGCCGCGCAGGCCAGGGTCAGCTTGGCGTTGCGATCGGTGGCGTCGTCCACCAGCACCGGCGTCCCGTGATACCACGTGTGGAAGGCATGCGCCAATTCACGCAGGTACTGCGCCACCAGGTGCGGCTCCAGCGCCACGCCGGCCGCTTCCACCACTTCCGGATACCGCGAGATCTCGTTCATCAGCCCCAGCGAGGCATCGTCGGCCAGGCGGCCCAGATTGGCCAGGCCATTGCCCTGCTCGTACACAAGACCCTTTTCCTGGGCCTGGCGCAGCAGGCTGCAGACGCGGGCGTGCGCGTACTGCACGTAGAACACCGGATTGTCGTTGCTCTGCTGGCGGGCCAGGTCGATGTCGAAGGTCAGCTGCGAATCGGGCTTGCGCGCGATCAGGAACCAGCGGGTCGCATCGCGGCCGGCCTCCTCGATCAGGTCGCGCAGGGTGAAATAGCTGCCGGCACGCTTGGACAGCTTCACTTCCTCGCCGCCGCGCATGACGGTGACCATCTGGTGCAGCACGTATTCCGGCCAGCCCTGCGGGATGCCCACTTCCAGCGCCTGCAGGCCGGCGCGTACGCGCGCCAGCGAGCCGTGGTGATCGGCACCCAGTTCGGTGATCGCGCGCTCGTAGCCGCGCTGCCACTTGGACAGGTGGTAGGCCACGTCCGGTACGAAGTAGGTGAAGGTGCCGTCGGACTTGCGCATCACGCGGTCCTTGTCGTCACCGAAATCGGTGCTGCGCAGCCACAGCGCGCCGCCTTCCTCGTAGGTGTGCCCGGAGGCCTGCAGCTTGGCCACGGCCTCGGCGACCTTGCCATCGGTGTACAGCGAGCTTTCCAGGAAGTAGATGTCGAAGTCGACGCCGAAGGCGGCCAGGTCCAGGTTCTGCTCGTTGCGCAGGTAGGCCACGGCGAAGCGACGGATCGACTGCATGTCGTCCGGGTCCTTGGCGCCGACCACCAGCGTGCCTTCCAGGTCAACGCTGGCGCCGGCCATGTAGGCGCGGGCAACATCGGCGATGTACTCACCGCGGTAGCCGCCTTCCGGCCAGCCTTCCTGGTCCGGCGCAATGCCCTTCACGCGGGCCTGCACCGACAGCGCCAGGTTCTCGATCTGCACGCCGGCGTCGTTGTAGTAGAACTCGCGCTTGGCGTTCCAGCCGTTGGCATCGAGCACGCGGGCCACGCAGTCGCCGATCGCCGCCGCGCGGCCATGGCCGACATGCAGCGGGCCGGTCGGGTTGGCCGACACGTACTCCACGCCCACCGTGCGGCCGTTGCCGGACAGGTTGCGGCCGTAGTCGTGGGCTTCCTTGATGACCGACGCGGCTTCGCGCTGGTACGCAGCCGGAGCCAGGTGGAAGTTGATGAAGCCGGGGCCGGCGATCTCGACCTTGCTGACGTCCTCGCTGCGCGGCAGCGCCTCGACCAGCGCCTGAGCCAGTGCGCGCGGATTGCTGCGCGCGGCCTTGGCCAGCAGCATCGCGGCGTTGGTGGCGAAGTCGCCATGGTCACGGGTCTTCGGGCGCTCGACCACGAAGTCCGGCGGCAGGGAGTCGGCGGGCAGGGTGCCATTGGCGCGCAAGGCTTCGATGCCTTGGCTGATCAGGGCGCGGAGGAGATTTTTCACGAGGCCTGCTGTGAGAATGAGCGGCGGAATCGCCCATTTTAGCGCAGATACCCGCGCCCACGCTGACCAGAACATGCCTGCGGGGGTTCCTGCCCGGCCCTGGTCAGGCCCGCTCAGCCGAACAGGCGTGGCTGGGGCGGGGACAGCAGGCCCCGTTCAGCAAACGAAACGGGGCGGCCTTCGCCGACCACGAAGTGGTCCAGCAGGCGTACGTCCACCAGTGCCAGCGCCTGCTGCAGTTCATCGGTGATCCGGGTATCGGCGCCGGAGGGTTCCGGGTCGCCGGAGGGGTGGTTGTGGCTGAGGATCACCGCTGCCGCATTGTGCAGCAGGGCTCGCCGCACCACCTCGCGGGGGTAGACCGGGGCGGCATTGATGGTGCCCTGGAACAGTTCCTCGCAGGCGATCAGCCGGTGGCGGTTGTCCAGGAACAGCGCCATGAAGATCTCGCGGGCCTGGCCGCGCAGGCGGTGCTGCAGGTAGCGGCCGACCGCGGCCGGGTTGTTGCCGACCGCCTCGCCCTGCTGAAGCTCGGCGGCCAGGTAGCGATGGGCCAGTTCCAGGCCGGCGGCCAGTGCACAGCTTCGTGCCGGCCCCAGCCCCGGCAACCGGGCCAGCTCGCGGGCCGGGCGGTCCAGCAGCACGCGCAGCGGGCCATGCGCCTGCAGCAGGTCGCGGGCGGTCTGCACCGCGTCGCGTCCACCGAAGCCGGAGCCGAGAAACAGCGCCAGCAGCTCTGCGTCGGACAACGTGGCGGGGCCGCGGGCGATCAGCTTCTCGCGGGGACGTTCCTGCTCGGGCCAGTCATGGATGGGCATGCCTGCATCATCGCCAGCGCGGGTGATGCGTCCCATCAGGGCAGGACGCACGCCCGGGTAGGCTGTTGCCTCAGTCGCGTCGCGACTGCAGATAGGCGAACAGCTCCTGGTTGTTCTGCAGCCCCAGCTTGCGCTTGGCTTCGGCCTTCTGCCGGCTGATCGTTTTCGGGCTGCGGCCGCAGTGGACGGCGATGGCGTTCACTTTCAGCCCGGCGGCCAACAGGTCCAGCACTTCCTGTTCGCGGGCCGACAGCGCCGCCGGCTCACGCGCGAACATCAGGTCGCGCGCCTGCAGGTGGTCGCGCAGCTGCTGCGAGACGAACACCTGCCCGGCCATGGCCGCGTTCAGGGCCTGCGGCAACTCGCCGAAATCGGCGCACTTGTCGACCAGGCCACTGACACCTTCACGCAGCAGGCCATCGAGCAGGCCGGGGTGACGGGCGCCGGTAAGCACCACCACGGGCATGCCCGGGTGGCGTTCGCGCAGCTCAGCGATCAGTTCCGGGCCATCCGGGCCGGTGCCCGGCATGGAGAGGTCGGTCAGCACCGCGTCGCAGCCGTGGTGCTCGACCAGCTGCAGCAGCTGGGCGCCGTCACGCGCGCTGCCGACGACCTCCATCAGATGGGTCTGCAGCACGATGCGGATGCCGTGCAGGACGACGGGATGGTCGTCGGCGATGATGATGCGCGGGTGCACGCGGAATCCTCGAAAAGCGAAGCGGCACACCTGCGGTGGCCACTGACGATTCTGCAAACGTGGCCGGCCAACAGGTATAGGAAAGTTCCGAATCGCAGTGTCTTGAACCCCGGAAGCGTTGTGGCGCAAGTCCCATCTGCTGATAGCCGCCCGCTATGTGTGCCGTGTACCGGGACATTGCCGACCATCGGGTAAGCTAATGCCCTCGTTTGCACAGGAATTCCAGGTGGCTGACTCCCCCAACGCTTCCCCCGCGCCGGCCCGCGCGCTGGAAGGCCAGAAACTGCTGTTGTGCGTCGGAGGCGGGATCGCGGCCTACAAGGCCCTGGAGCTGGTGCGGCGCCTGCGCGATGCCGGTGCCCAGGTGCAGGTGGCGATGACCGCCGGTGCCCAGCAGTTCGTCACTCCGCTCAGCTTCCAGGCCCTGTCCGGGCAGCCGACCCGCACCACGCTGTGGGACAGCGCCGCCGAGCAGGCCATGGGCCACATCGAGCTGGCCCGCTGGGCCGACCGCATCGTGGTCGCGCCGGGTACCGCCGATCTGCTGGCGCGGCTGGCCCAGGGCCATGCCGATGACCTGGTCAGCACCCTGTGCCTGGCCAGCACCGCACCGCTGACGATCTGCCCGGCAATGAACCACCGGATGTGGCTGCATCCGGCTACCCAGGCCAACATCGCCCTGCTGCGCCAGCGCGGTGCGCAGGTGATCGGCCCGGTCGATGGCCCGCTGGCCGAAGGTGAATCCGGTCCCGGCCGGCTGGCTGAACCGGGCGACATCGTGGCCGCGCTGGTGGCCAATGGCGGTACCGCTGCGACGGTTGCCGCGCCGGAAACCCGTGCCCTGCAGGGCTTGCGCCTGCTGATCAGTGCCGGCCCGACCTACGAAGACATCGATCCGGTGCGCTACGTCGGCAACCGCAGCAGCGGCAAGATGGGCTTTGCCCTGGCCGCTGCCGCCGCCGCGCTGGGTGCGCACGTGGTGCTGGTCAGCGGCCCGGTCCAGCTGCCGACGCCACCGGGCGTGCAGCGCATCGACGTGCGCTCGGCCGCGCAGATGCGCGATGCCGTACTGAAGTCGCTGCCCGCCGACATCTATATCGGTGCCGCCGCAGTGTCCGACTACACCCCGCGCCAGGTCGCCGCGCAGAAGCTGAAGAAGACCGCCGACAGCCAGTCGCTGGTGATCGAGCTGGTGCGCACGCCGGACATCCTGGCCGAAGTCGCCGCGCAGACGCAGTCGCTGAAGCTGGTGGTCGGCTTTGCCGCCGAGACCCACGACGTGGAGAAATATGCACGCGGCAAGCTGATCGACAAGCGCCTGGACCTGGTGATCGCCAACCAGGTCGGCATCAGTGGCGGTGGTTTCGAGAGCGACAACAATGCCGCCACGGCCTTCTGGCAGGACGGTGAACAGGTATTCCCGGCCACGTCCAAGCGCGAACTGGCCGAACAACTGCTGGCGCTGATCGCGCGGAGACTCCAGGCATGACCCAGGCATCCCTTTCCCGGCCGCTGCAGGTCAAGCTGCTCGATCCGCGCTTTGGCGACAGCTGGCCGCTGCCGGCCTACGCCACCGAAGCCAGCGCCGGCATGGACCTGCGCGCGGCGCTGGATACCGCACTGACCCTGCAGCCGGGCGACACCGCGCTGGTGCCCAGCGGCCTGGCCATCCACATTGCCGACCCGAACCTGTGCGCGGTGATCCTGCCGCGTTCGGGGCTGGGCCATCGGCACGGCATCGTGCTGGGCAATGGCACCGGCCTGATCGATGCCGACTACCAGGGGCCGCTGCTGATCAGCGTCTGGAACCGTGGCCGCGAGGCCTTCACCATCGAGCCCGGCGATCGCATCGCGCAGCTGGTGGTGGTTCCGATTGCCCGCGTCAGCCTGCAGGTGGTGGATACTTTCACCGACAGCGTGCGGGGCACGGGTGGATTCGGCCATACCGGGGTGCGTTGACAGGGGACATCGATGAGCGGCATCGGGGAAGGACAGCGGGGACGGTCGTTGGGTCGCAGTGCACCACTACTGGGGGTGCTGCTGATCCTGCTGGCCGGCTGGTTCGGATGGAGCGCGGTGCAGCAATGGCGGCAGGAGGCCAACGGCCAGGCGCTGGAAGAAGCGCGCGACCAGGCCGTGCAGGGCCTGCAGCAGGCCGCTGCTGGCCAGTTGCAGCAGCTGCAGCAGCAGTTGAAGAACGATCGCGTGCAGCAGGCGCTGCAGGCCGGCGATGCCGCTGCAGCGGCGCTGGCCGTGCGCGAGAGCTGGACCGGGGTTGAGCAGGTCGAGGTGCTGACGGCCGATCTGGCCAACGCCTATGCCGATCCGGCCACCTTCGGGTATGCACGCCTGGCCCTGCTGGAAGCGGCGGTGGCTGAGGGCAAAC
The DNA here is from genome assembly GCF_052605195.1 of Stenotrophomonas maltophilia group sp. vghtpe118. Taxonomy (NCBI): domain Bacteria; kingdom Pseudomonadati; phylum Pseudomonadota; class Gammaproteobacteria; order Lysobacterales; family Lysobacteraceae; genus Stenotrophomonas; species Stenotrophomonas maltophilia group sp. vghtpe118. The sequence continues at coordinate 3,084,767 of NZ_CP199672.1, forward strand.
CCAGCCTGCGCGTCGTCCGCGATGGTGGCAGCAATCGCCTGGGCCTGGCTGCGCCAGTGCAGCTGGGCAGCCTGGGGCCGGCCGTGATCTATGTCCGCCAACCGCTGCTGCGGCTGACCTCGCCGCTGGACCAGGTGCGTGCGCCGTCCGCAGGCTTCCTTGGCCTGCGCCAGGGTGGCTTCGATCTGGTCACCCAGGGCGACGCGGGCCTGTCCGAAAGCGCCGAAGCGCTGGCGCGCCCGGTTGCAGGCACGCCGCTGCGACTGGTCGCGTCGGTACCGAATGTCGACGCCGGTCCGCTGGGCCTGGGCGCGCTGGCCAGCGCCATTGTGGCGTTGCTGCTGGCGTTCATTGCCGTGTTGCTGGTGGTGGGACGTGACCGACTGCCGAAGTCGCTGCCCTTGCCACGCCGCGCCGCAGCGTCCGAGGCCGACCATGGCCCGACCCTGAGCGAGAGCCTGCAGCAGGCGCCGCCACCCGTGGCCGCTGTGACCGGCAGTGGCGATGCCGCGCCACCGCCGCCACCGCCGGTGCCGGCCGAGGAGCTGGCCGCCGGCATCTTCCGCGCTTATGACATCCGCGGCGTGGTGGGCAGTGAACTGACACCGAAGACCGCGGCGCAGATCGGCCAGGCCATCGGCACCGTGGCACTGGAGCAGGGCCTGCGCGAGGTGGTGATCGGTCGCGATGGCCGCCTGTCCGGTCCCGAGCTGACGGCCGGGCTGGCCGAGGGCCTGCGCCGTGCCGGCTGCGCGGTGATCGACATCGGCCTGGCGCCGACCCCACTGGTGTACTACGCCGCCTTCCATCTGCGTACCGGCACCTGCGTGGCAGTCACAGGCAGCCACAATCCGCCCGAGTACAACGGCTTCAAGGTGGTCATTGGCGGCGAGACGCTGTCCGGCGATGCCATCACCGATCTCTACCAGCGCATCGTCGAGGGCCGCCTGGCGCAGGCCGCCGAGCCCGGTGACTACCAGCAGCGCGATGTCAGTGCCGACTACATCCAGCGCATCGCCGATGACGTGCAGCTGGACCGCCCGCTGAAGGTCGTGGCCGATGCCGGCAATGGCGTGGCCGGCGCGCTGGCGCCGCAGCTGCTGGAAGCGATCGGCGCCGACGTCATTCCGCTGTACTGCGATGTCGACGGCACCTTCCCCAACCATCATCCCGACCCGAGCGAACCGGCCAACCTGGAAGACCTGGTGCAGACGGTCAAGCGCTTTGGCGCCGATCTCGGCGTGGCCTTCGATGGCGACGGCGACCGGCTGGGCGTGGTGACCGGCGAAGGCCGGATCATCTACGCCGATCGCCTGCTGATGCTGTTCGCTGCCGATGTGTTGATGCGCAATCCGGGCGCGATGGTGATCTACGACGTGAAGTGCACCGGCAAGCTGTCCGACCATGTGCTGCGCAACGGTGGCAGCCCGCTGATGTGGAAGACCGGGCATTCGCTGATGAAGGCGAAGATGCGCGAGACCGATGCCGAGCTGGCCGGCGAGATGAGCGGCCACTTCTTCTTCAAGGAACGCTGGTTCGGTTTCGACGACGGTCTGTACGCCGCTGCGCGATTGCTGGAGATCCTGGCCCAGCGCGAGGAAACCCCGGACGAGGTGCTGGGCGAACTGCCGGAAATGGTCGCCACGCCGGAGCTGAAGGTACCGGTGGCCGACGGGACGCCGCATGCCCTGGTGGCGATGCTGGTGGCGGCGGCGCAGTCGCCGGACAACCCGTATGTGGGTGGCCGCCTGTCGACCATCGATGGGCTGCGCGTGGACTTCGCCGATGGCTGGGGCCTGGTGCGTGCCTCCAATACCACGCCGGTGCTGGTGCTGCGGTTCGAAGGCAACGACGAGGCCGCACTGGAACGCATCCAGGCCCTGTTCCGCAGCCAGCTGCAACCAGTGCTGGGCGACACCCCGCTGGGGTTCTGACCCCTTTGGAAGCTGCAGCAGAATGGGTAGTGCCGGCCGCAGGCCGGCAAGCCCATGAACCTCACACACCCTGCAGTTGCCGGCCAGCGGCCGGCACTACCCCTTGAACCGCAACCCCACGCCCGGCTCGGTGAACAGGTAGCGCGAATCCAGCGCCGAATCGCCCAGCTTGTGCCGCAGCTTGCCGACCAGGATGCGCAGGTAGTGGGTGTCGTGCTGGTGGGTCGGCCCCCAGATCTCCTGCAGGATCTGCGGCTGGGTCACCACCCGCCCGGCATTGCGCAGCAGCAGCGACAGCAGCGCGTATTCCTTGCGGGTCAACGCCACCGGTTCACCCTGCAGGGCGACTTCGCGACGCACCAGGTCCACGTGCAGGTGGCCATCGTCGAACACCGGCGGCGTGCCATCGGTCGGCACGCTGCGCGTGCGCAGCAGCGCCCGCACGCGCGCCATCAGCTCCTGCGTGCCGAACGGCTTGGTCACATAGTCGTTGGCGCCGGTATCCAGTGCGCGCACCTTCTCGGCTTCGCCGGCGCGCACGGTCAGCATGATCACCGGCACCTGGCTCCACTGGCGCAGCTGTTCCAGGACCTCATGGCCTTCCATGTCCGGCAGGCCAATGTCCAGGATCACCAGGTCCATGTCTTCGCTGGCGGCCAGCTGCAGGCCTTCCTGGCCGGTGGCGGCCTGCCGCACCTGGTAGCCCTGCGCGCGCAGGCTGATGTCCAGGAACCGGCGGATCTGGGTTTCATCGTCGATCACCAGCACGCGTGCGGCCGGCACGCTGGCATCAATCGGGGTCGGGCTCATCGTGGGAGGCTGGCTTGAGCAGGGGCAGGGTGATGCGGATCAGGGTACCGCGACCGTCGCGTCCGGGCAGCGCCTGCACGCTGCCGCCATGTGCGCCGATCATGCCCTGGCAGATGGTCAGGCCCAGGCCGGTGCCGTGGCGGCCCCGGTCGCCACGCTCGACGCTGTAGAACATGTCGAAGATGCGCGCGCGCTCGTCATCGGGAATGCCGGGGCCGGCATCGATCACGTCGATGCGCAGCTGGCCGTCCAGCTCGCGCGCCTGTACCTGCACGGCGGCGTCGGGCGGCGAGAACTTGGCCGCGTTCTCCATCACGTTGAACACGGCCTGTTCGACCAGCGCCGGGTGCACCCAGATCGGTGCCAGCGTGGCTGGGATGTCCAGCTCCAGCCGCACCTTTGGCTGGTAGCGCTGCAGGCGCCGTGCCGCCGAGCCGATCAGCTCGTCCACGCCGATCCAGTCGCGGTTGATCTTCAGCCCTTCATGACCCAGCCGGGTCATGTCCAGCAGATTCTGGATGTAGCGGTCCAGCCGTTCGCCCTCGACCAGGATGGTGTCCAGCAAAGCACGGCGATCGGCTGTATCCATGGCCGCACCGTAGCTGGCCAGGCTGTCGGCCGACCCGATCATCGCCGCCAATGGCGAGCGCAGGTCGTGCGACACCGAGGAGAGCAGCGCCGAGCGCAGCCGCTCGGTCTCGTTGCTGACGTGTGCCTGCTCCAGTTCCGCCACCAGCCGGGTACGCAGCGCGGCCTGTGCGATGTCATCGACCATCGCTTCGGCCAGCTGCCGCTGTTCGGGCAGCAGGCGCGCCTGTGCGCCGGGCAGGTACAGGCCGGCCACGCCGATCGCACGGTCTTCGCCGTCCAGCAACGGCAGGAACCACCATTGCGCACCGGCCAGGGTATCGGTGAAGCGCCCACTGGGCTGGCCGTGGCGCAGTGCCCAGTCGGCGGCAGCCAGGTCGGTATCGCCAGGCTGGTTGCGGCCACCGGCGGCGGTATCGGTGCCGATCCGCAGCCACGCCGGCACGTCCAGGGCCTGCTCCAGCGCATGCCGGCCCGCCTGTGCCACCTCGCCGTTGCCGGCCGCGCTGGCCAGCTGACGGCCCAGCTGCTGGCGCGCACGCGCATGGCGGTTGGCCGCACGCAGCGCAATCACCTGCATGCGCAGGCGCGAGGCCAGGCGCCCGGCCACCAGTGCCGCGGCCAGGAACAGGAACACGGTGATCACGCCCTGGCGTGCACCGATGGCGAAGGTGAAGCGCGGCGCGATGAACAGGAAGTTGTAGGCCAGGAAGCACAGGATCGCGGCCATCACCGCCACGCTGGCGCGCGTGCGTGCAGCCACCAGCACCACCGCGACGATGAACACCATCGACAGGTCGGCCATGCCCACCCAGTGTTCGGCCAGCCACGCCACCGCACAGGCCAGCGCGGTAGCGATCAGGGCTTGTGCCGGTTCATGACTGATACCGCGCATTGGCGGCAGCAGGCTCTCGCGGCGCGAGCGTGCGCGTGCCTGTGGCGTGCTGATGATGGTGATCTCGTAATGCGCGCCACGCTGGATCAGCTGCTGGGTCAGGGTGCGGTTGAACATCCGTGCCAGTGGACGTTCGCGGGTCCGGCCCAGCACCAGGGTCGACACGCCGTTGTGTGCGGCATGGTCGAGCAGGGCATCGGCGATGCTCGATCCATGCAGCAGTTCGGCGTCGCCGCCCAGCCGCCTTGCCAGCGCAAAGGCCGCATCGATCTCGCGCCGGGTCGCCTCGTCCTGGCGCCGGCCCTGCACGGTCACTACCGTCCACGGCGCGTCACGGCGCTCTGCGATGCGCCGCGCCACGCGCACCAGGTATTCGCTCTGGCCGCCCCCGTCGATGGCCACCAGAACGCCGCGACGCAGGGGCAGATTGCCTTCGCCACGCGCGGCGCGGGTTTCGCGCAGGCTGCTGTCGACGCGGTCGGCGGCTTCCTGCATCGCCAGTTCGCGCAGCGCGGTCAGGTTGGCCGGTGAGAAGAACGCCTGCAGTGCCTGTGCGGCCTGTTCGGGCACATAGACCTTGCCCTGCTGCAGGCGAGCGATCAGTTCGCGCGGCGGCAGATCGACCAGCACGATGTCGTGCAGGCGGTCGAGCACGCCGTCGGGCACGGTCTCGCTGACGCGTACGCCGGTGATGCGCATCACCACATCGTTGAGGCTTTCCAGATGCTGGATGTTGACCGTGGTCCAGACGTCGATGCCGGCGTCCAGCAGCTCCATCACATCCTGCCAGCGCCGCTCATGGCGGCTGCCGGGCGCATTGCGATGGGCCAGTTCATCCACCAGCACCAGCGCCGGATGCCGTGCCAGCACGGCATCCAGGTCCATCTCCTGCAGGGCATGGCCGTGATAGGCCACGTCCTTCAGCGGCAGCTGCGGCAGGCCCTCCAACAGGGCCTGGGTATCGGTGCGTCCATGGGTTTCCACCAGGCCCACCACCAGGTCGACGCCGCGGCGCAGCTGTTCCTGCGCGCGGGTCAGCATGGTGTAGGTCTTGCCCACGCCCGGCGCCGCGCCGAGGAACACGGTCAGCTTGCCGCCGGCTTCGCGTTGCAGGCCTTCAACCAGGGCATCGGCCTGGCGGGTACGTGCATCAGTCATGGGGGCCGCTGTCATGGCCACCATTGTGCGCGCAGCGGGTACAGCCCGGCATCACGGCGTCTTGGCTGCATGGTCCAGCGCGAAGTTCAGCGTCACCACGTTCACCCGTGGCTGGCCGAACAGGCCCCACTGGCGCCCTTCGGTATGGGCCTGCACCAGTGCCTGCACGCGCTCCACTGGCAGGCCACGGGCACGCGCTACGCGCGCCACCTGCAGCTGTGCGGCGGCCGGCGACAACTGCGGATCGAGACCGCCGCCGGACTGGGTTACCAGATCGGCCGGAACCTGCGCTGGCGCGACACCTTCCCGTGCAGCCACCGCAGCGGTGCTGGCAGCGACGCGCTCGGCCAGCGCGGGATTGCTGCGCGCCATGTTGGAACCGGCCGCGGCCATCGGGTCGTAGTTGGCCGCCGACGGACGCGCCTGGAAGTAGCCATCACCGGTGAACGGCTGCGCCAGCCACGCCGAGCCGCGCACCTGGCCGTTGCCGTCGCGCAGCAGGCTGCCCTCGGCCTGGGTCGGGTACGCCAGGCCGGCGAAGCCGGTGGCGATGCCGGCGTAGACCGCGCCGGCCAGCAGCAGGGTAGCCAGGCCCAGGCCGATCGCCGGGCGCCAGCTTGCGCCATCCTGCAGGCTCGCCACGCGGGCCTCGGCTTTCTGTCCGCGGGGAAGGGAAGACGAAGTGGAAACAGTACGGTTCATGCGCCGAATACCAGGACAAGAAGGAGGTCGATCGCCTTGATCGCCGCGAACGGCAGCAGCACGCCGCCGAGGCCGTACACCAGCATGTTCCGGCGCAGCAGCGCCGTTGCGGTGGCCGGGCGGAAGCGCACGCCACGCAGGGCGAGCGGAATCAGGGCGGGAATCACCAGGGCGTTGAAGATCAGCGCTGCCAGCACCGCATTGCGCGGGCTCGACAGCTGCATCACGTTCAGTGCAGCCATGGCCGGAACCGCAGCGGCAAACAGCGCCGGCAGGATCGCGAAGTACTTGGAGACGTCGTTGGCCAGCGAGAAGGTGGTCAGCGCGCCACGGGTGATCAGCTGCTGCTTGCCCACCTCCACCACCGCCAGCAGCTTGGCCGGGTCCGAATCGAGGTCGACCATGTTGCCGGCCTCCTTCGCCGCCTGCGTGCCGGAGTTCATCGCCAGGCCGATGTCCGCCTGGGCCAGCGCGGGAGCGTCGTTGGTGCCGTCGCCGACCATCGCCACCAGCCGGCCGCCGGCCTGCTCCTGGCGGATGCGCGCCAGTTTGTCCTCCGGGCGGGCCTCGGCGATGTAGTCATCGACGCCGGCTTCGGCAGCGATGGCAGCGGCGGTCAGCGGGTTGTCGCCGGTGATCATCACCGTGCGGATGCCCATCGCGCGCAGCTGCGCGAACTTCTCGCGCATGCCGTGCTTGACCACGTCCGACAGCTCGATCACGCCCAGCACGTGGCGACCCTCGGCCACCACCAGCGGGGTGGCGCCATTGCGCGCCACCTGCTCGACGCGACCGGCCAGTTCCGCCGGCACGTTGCCGCCCAGCGCCTGTACGTGGGCGCGGATCGCATCGGCGGCACCCTTGCGGATCTGCCGGCCATGTTCCAGGTCCACGCCGGACATGCGGGTCTGTGCACTGAACGCCAGGTACTCGGCATGGTCCGGCTCGGCGGTGGCGCAACCCTGCTCGCGCGCCAGGCGTACGATCGACTTGCCTTCCGGGGTCGGGTCGGCCAGCGAGGACAGCAGCGCCGCTTCACGCAGCTGGCTGGCGTCGATGCCGGCCAACGGATGGAAGTGGCTGGCCTGGCGGTCGCCGTAGGTGATGGTGCCGGTCTTGTCCAGCAGCAGCACGTCGACGTCGCCGGCCACTTCCACCGCCTTGCCCGACTTGGCCAGCACGTTGGCAGCCAGCGCACGGTTCATGCCGGCGATGCCGATGGCCGGCAGCAGCCCGCCGATGGTGGTCGGGATCAGGCATACCAGCAGCGCGATCAGCAGCAGCGGATCGACCTGCACGCCTACCGCCGCGCCGATCGCCGGCAGCGTCGCCACCACCACCAGGAAGGTCAGCGTCATCGCTGCCAGCAACAGGGTCAGCGCGATCTCGTTCGGCGTCTTCTGACGGTTGGCACCCTCCACCAGCGCGATCATCCGGTCCAGGAAGCTGTGCCCCGGCTCGGCGGTCACCCGCACGATGATCTGGTCGGACAGTACTTTGGTGCCGCCGATCACGCCGGAACGGTCGGTACCGGCCTCGCGCAGCACCGGGGCGGATTCGCCGGTCACCGCCGCCTCGTTGATGGTGGCCAGGCCCTGCACGATCTCGCCATCGGCCGGCACCAGCTCACCGGCACTGACGATCACATGGTCGCCCGGGCGCAGTTCGGCGGCCGGCACCTGGGCTTCTGCGGCACCCGGCTGCGGCGCCGCCAGCCGGCGTGCCACCAGGTCCTGGCGGGCACGGCGCAGTGACGCGGCCTGGCCACGGCCACGCGCCTCGGCCACTGCTTCGGCGAAATTGCCGAACAACACGGTCACCAGCAGGATCGCGGTCACTGCCAGGCCGAAGCCCAGCGGCGCATTGCCGGTCAGTGTGACGATGGCGGCGACGATCGTGCCGGCCATCACCACCGCCATCACCGGGCTGCGCACCAGGTGCATCGGCGATAGCTTGCGTACTGCTTCGACCAGCGCACGGCGCAGGCCGGCGCCATCAAGCAGCGCAGGGCGCGGGGCAAGGGAACTATGGGTGGAACTTGCGTGGGTACTCATCGGGGTGTCCTTAGTGCAGTCCCAGGCTGAGGTGGTCGGCGATCGGGCCGAGTACCAGCGCCGGCATGAACTGCAGCACGGTCAGGATGACGATCACCGAGACCAGGGTCAGGGCGAAGGTCGGGGTTTCGATCTGCAGGCTGCCGGCAGACTCCGGCGCCTGGCGCTTGGCGGCCAGTTGCGCGGCCACCACCAGCGGGATGATCAGCAGCGGGAAGCGGCCCAGCAGCAGCACCAGCGAGCAGCTCAGGTTCCACCACAGCGTGGCGTCGCCCAGCCCCTCGAAGCCCGAGCCGTTGTTGGCGTAGGCCGAGACGTACTCGTAGAACACCTGGCTGATGCCATGGAAGCCCGGGTTGGAGGTAGCGGCCAGCCCGGGCACGGCCAGGGTGATCGCGGTGAACACCAGCAGGGTGATCGGCTGCAGCAGCACCAGCAGGGCCAGCAGGCGTACCTGTGGCGTCTCCAGCTTGCGGCCGAACAGTTCCGGCGTACGTCCAGTCATCAACCCGGCCAGGAACACGCCCAGCAGCAGGTACACGATGAACTGCTGCAGGCCACAGCCGATGCCGCCCCAGATCGCGCTGACCAGCATGTTGACCATCGCGATGCCGCCACTCAGCGGCGCCAGCGAGTCATGCATGCCGTTGACCGAACCGTTGGAGACCTGGGTGGTCACCGCCGCCCACAGCGCCGTGCCGTCGGCGCCGAAGCGCACCTCCTTGCCTTCCATCAGCAGCGGCGTGGCGGCGCTGGCACTGTGCCCTTCACTCCACATCATCGCGCCGGTGGACAGCAGCGACATGCCCAGCATGCAGCTGAACACCAGGGCGCCGAACCGGCGCCGGCCGGTGAACGCACCGATCATGAAGATCACCGCCATCGGCACCAGCAGGATGCCGACGATCTCCAGCGCGTTCGACAGCGGGGTCGGGTTTTCCAGCGGGAAGCTGCTGTTCGGGCCGTACCAGCCGCCACCGTTGGCGCCCAGCTGCTTGGCCGCGACCATCGCCGCCACCGGGCCCAGCGGCAGCTTCTGTCCGGCCATGCCGGCGCTGGCATCGATCGGCGTGGCCTGCGGGCCACCGGCCATCGTCGACGGCACGCCCTGGCTGGTCAGCAGCAGGGTCCACACCAGGCACAGCGGCAACAGGAAGCGCACGCACAGGCGCACCACGTCCACGTAGTAGTTGCCCACCGCCACCTGGCGGTCATCGCCGGTACTGGTGGCCGCCGCAGCCTGCGGCGCACGCGAGAACAACGCGCGCAGCGTGGCCACCGCCAGCGCCAGGCCCATCATCGGTGTCACCACCTGCAGGCCGGTGATGCCGGTCATCTGCGAGAGGTAGGACAGCTGCGCCTGGCCCGAATAGTGCTGCTGGTTGGTGTTGGTCAGGAACGAGATCATCGTGTGCAGCGCGGTGTCCCAGCGCATGTTCGGGATCTGGTCCGGGTTCAACGGCAACCAGGCCTGGGTCATGAACACCGCCTGGGTCAGTACGGCGACCACCACGTTGCTCAGCACGAAGGCCAGCACGTAGCCGCGCCAGGACATCGCGCGCGAGGGATCGACGCCGAACACCTTGTACAGCGGCTTCTCGATCCAGTTGAACAGCACGTCGGCCCTCATCGGCGTGCCGCGCATCACCCGCGCCAGGTACAGGCCCAGCGGCCACGCCAGCAACAGGCTGGCGGCAATAATCACAAGCATCTCGGTCATGGCAGGCTCCGCTCAGAACGACTCGGGCCGCAGCACGACATAAAGGAGATAGGCGGCGGCGACCAGCACCAGCACGCCACACAACAACGACAGCCAGGGGGACATTGCAATAGCGTCCTGGTGGAACCCCTCCACCTCAGGCCGTCATCGTCGTCCTGCCGCCCATAAACGCACTACGCGCCGGACCGTGCCGACGCGTAAAGAGTGCATAAATTCCGTGGGCCAAGCCGTAACCAGGCGCCGCCTACTGCACAGCCGGGCCCATGCTGGGCTGCTCTTTCCCAAGGCCACGCGGAGCCGAGCATGGGCTCGACTATACAAGCGAATCACGGCGCCTGGCTCGCTGGCGCCACGCCCTTCAGCTCGCGATAACGCTGCAGGGTGCTTTCAATTTCCGCCTTCAGCGCCTGCTGCTGCTGCAGGAACCCGGCCTGCAGGCGCTGCTGCGCCTGCAACTGCACGTGCCGCTGACGGATCGCCTCGGCCTGCTTGTCGGCGACCTTGCCACCGGCCAGTTCTCGGTCACCGGCGGCCGACAGCAGCGCCACCAGTGATTCGCGCAGGCTGGTGACGTTGTACTCGGCGGTCTTGAGGTTGTTGTCCAGCACTTCCTGGCGCTCGGCGAACACCCGGCGCAGGTCCTCCTCGCTGCCATAGGTGGACAGCATCGCCTGCTCGGTACGCTGGCGGGTCTGCTCAGCCATCAGGTCCAGCTGCTGCTGCTGCGCCGCCGTGCTGGCCGCGGCACGCTCCTCGTCGGTCAACGCGCGCTGGACCTGCGCATTGCGCAGGCCGCTCTTCGCGTTGAACTCCTCGCGGGCGTGATTGACCGCATCGGCTGGCAGCGAATCGCTGCAGATCCGCTCCTTGCCCTCGTTCCAGCAGTACAGCTTCTTTTCCACTTTGCCGCCGTCGCGCGACTGCGCCGGCACGGTGGACGGCACGACCAGCAGCAGGCCGGCAAAGAGAACGGCAGGAACTCGGGACATGACCTTTCCCCTGGGTCGGTCAGCGGATCGAACGGACGCCGTACTGGGCCCGGTAGGCTTCCAGCGGCTGGCGGTAACCCACAAGTTCCGGGTTGCCGGAGGCGAAATCAAGCAGATCGGCCAGCGACGCCACGGCGATCACCGGAATCCCGGCCTCTTCGGCCACCGACTGCGCCGCCGAGCGGCGGTCGGTTTCCGAGGCGATCTCCTGGCGGTCCAGGGCTACCACGATGCCGGCCGGGGTGCCGCCGGCAGCGCGGATGATGCCCAGCGCTTCGCGGATCGCGGTACCGGCGGTGATCACGTCGTCGACGATCAGCACGCGCTTGCCATTCATGTCAGCGCCGATCAGCTGGCCACCTTCGCCGTGGTCCTTGGCTTCCTTGCGGTTGAATGACAGCGGCAGGTCGCGGCCGCGCTGGGCCAGCTCGCAGGCCATCGCGGTGGCCAGCGGGATGCCCTTGTAGGCCGGGCCGAACACCACGTCGTACTTGATCCCGCTGGCATCGATGGCATCGGCATAGCAGGCGCCGAGCTGGGACAGCAGCGAACCGGAGTCGAAACGGCCGGCGTTGAAGAAATAGGGGCTCAGCCGGCCGGACTTGAGGGTGAACTGGCCGAAGCGCAGGGCGTCGGCGGTCAGGGCCAGCTGCAGGAAACGGTGGCGGTGGTCGCTCATCAAAACTCGATTCATCTTCATTTGGAGCACAAATCCTAATCCAGCTGGGCGTTTCGCGCTCGTGCGGCCCCGCGTGAAGCCTGTCGCGGCGTTGCCTGGCGGACTGCGCAGCCCCACGGGCAACCGGTATGCTTGCCCGGTTTCCCGCCGCAGGTCCCCGCATGCGCATCATCAGTTTCAACGCCAATGGCATCCGTTCCGCCGCGACCAAGGGCTTCCTGGACTGGTTCCGGGCCCAGGACGCCGACGTCCTGTGCATCCAGGAAACCAAGGCCCAGGAAGACCAGCTGACCGACCCGATGTTCCGTCCGGATGGCCATCACTGCTTCTACCGCGACGCCATCACCAAGAAGGGCTACAGCGGCGTGGCGATCTACAGCAGGCGCGAGCCGGACCAGGTCATCACCTCGCTGGGCTGGGCCCCGTTCGACGACGAAGGCCGCTACATCGAGGCGCGCTACGGCAATCTCAGCGTGGTCTCCTTCTATATTCCCTCCGGCAGCTCGGGTGACCTGCGCCAGGGCTTCAAGTTCGAAGTGATGGAATGGCTGCGCCCGATCCTGGAGGAGTGGGCGCGCAGCGGCCGCGACTACGTGCTGTGCGGCGACTGGAACATCGTGCGTTCGGCGCTGGACATCAAGAACTGGAAGTCCAACCAGAAGAATTCCGGCTGCCTGCCGGAGGAACGCGACTGGCTCAACGCCCTCTGCGCCGACCACGGCCAGGCCACCGATGTCGCCGCCGGCCGCGGTTGGGCCGATGCCTACCGCCTGCTCAATCCCACCGGCGAGGACTACACCTGGTGGAGCAACCGCGGCGCCGCCCGCGCCAACAACGTCGGTTGGCGCATCGACTACCAGTTCATCACGCCGGGCCTGCGCGACAAACTGCGTAGCTGTTCGATCTACCGCGACGAGCGCTTCTCCGACCACGCCCCGTTCACCGTGGACTACGACCTGTGACCGAGGCCGCCACACCGGTCAGCTACAAGGGCTGGGCAGGCATCAAGCGCGCCTTCGGTACCCCGTCGGCGCTGACCATGGCCATGCTTGGCTTCGGCAGTGGCCTGCCGTTCCTGCTGATCGCTTCGCAGACGCTGTCCACGCGCCTGCGCGACGTCGGCCTGGACCTGGGCAGCATCGGCCTGATCAGCCTGGCCAGCTTCTTCTACCTGCTCAAGTTCCTGTGGGCGCCGCTGCTGGACCGCTATGCATTTCCGCTGCTGGGCGCGCTCGGCCGCCGCCGTTCGTGGCTGCTGGTATCGCAGGTGCTGGTGCTGGTCGGCCTGGTCGCACTGGCCTTCGTGCGGCCGGAAGAGGGCGTCTGGCCACTGGTGATGTGGGTGCTGGTGGCGTCGTTCGCTGGCGCCACCCAGGACTCGGCGGTCGATGCCTACCGTATCGAGATCGCTCCGCAGACCGCGCAGGCCGCGCTGGCGGCCACCTATACGCTGGGCTACCGGATCGGCCTGATCCTGGCCGGTGCCGGCGCGCTGTACCTGGCGCAGTTCGAAGGCTGGATCGTCGCCTACCTGGCGATGGCCGCGCTGATGCTGCTGCCGATCGTCACTACCCTGCTGTGCGCCGAGCCGGAGCGCCCGGCCACGGCGGTGCAGCGTCGCATCGATATCGCCGAAGCCTTCGTCCAGCCCATTTCCAGCTTCTTCAGCCGTAATGGCGTGGCGTTGGCATTGGTGCTGCTGGCCTTCGTCGGCCTGTTTAAGTTCCCCGATCAGGTGATCGGCGTGATGGCCGGGCCGTTCTATCTCGATTCGGGGTTCGACAAGGCCGACATCGCCACCGTGTCCAAGCTGTTCGGTGTATGGATGGGGATCGGCGGTGCGTTCCTGGGGGGTATTGCGGTGGCCGCATTCGGCTTCCGGCGCATGCTGCTGGTGGCCGCACTGGGCGTGGCGATGTCCAACCTCGCCTTCCTGCTGATGGCGCACAACCCAGGCAAGCTGTGGGCGTTCTATGCCGCGCTCAGTGCCGACAACCTGTTCCAGGGGTTCGCCGGCACCGTGCTGGTGGCCTTCATGTCGTCGCTGACCGACCGCAACTTCACCGCCACGCAGTACGCATTGCTGGTATCGCTGGCCAACCTGCCGGGCAAGTTCATCGGCGGTGTCTCCGGATACATCGTTGAGGCGACGTCCTACAGCACGTTCTTCATCCTCAGCTCGGTCATTGTGGTGCCGACCCTGCTGCTGCTGGCCTGGCTGTGGCCGCGGATCGCCGACCGCGGGCCGCCACCGGTCGCCTGATTGCCTGCCCGCCCGGACTGCGGGATCATCGCCCCCGACGCGCCGAGGGGGCGGTGCCTTGCGAACGGGGAAGTGAGCATGGCCGACGTTGTGCTGCGGGACCTGGACCCGCTGCTGCTGGAACGTATCAGACGTGTCGCGGTCGCCCGCGGCTGGACCCATGAACAGACCTGCGCCGCCTTGTTGGAGCAGGGCCTGTTCAGCAGTGAACTGGAGGTCCGCTCCGGTTTCGGCGATCCCGAAGTGGACGCCCTCTCCGATGCGATCGCCGCCTTGCAGGCCTTGCCCGCAGGGCAGGGCTTCGATTAGCGGCTTTGTAGAGGTAGAGCCGAGCCCACGCTCGGCTGCCCGGTGAATCCACGCCCTGCGTGGATGGCGCCACCTCACGCCAGGTGGATTGCCCCCAGGATCCGCGGCCCCGTCGCCCCGGTCACGCTCGGCAGGTTGCCGGCCAGCCCGTCCATCGTCCGCTGCGCCAGCCAGGCAAAGCCCATCGCCTCCACGTACTCCGGGTCCAGCCCGTGCAGCGCGCTGGACTCCACCTGCACCTCCGGCAGCCGCGCCGCCAGCCGCTTCATCAGCTGCCGGTTGCGCACGCCGCCGCCACAGACCAGCAGGCGCCGGGTCTGCGGCTGCTGCGCCAGCAGCGCGTCGGTCACGGTCGTCGCGGTCAGCTCCAGCAGGGTGGCCTGCACATCGGCAGCGGCATATTCGCCTTCCCCCATGTGCGCCTCGGCCCAGGCCAGGTGGAACTGCTCGCGCCCGGTGCTCTTCGGCGGCGGCAGCGCGAACCACGGGTCCGAACGCCAGCCGGCCAGCAGGCCCTCGTCCACCGCGCCACTGGCGGCATACGCGCCATCGGCATCGAAGGTACGGCCGGTGTGGCGCTGGCACCAGGCATCCATCAGCGCGTTGGCCGGGCCGGTATCGAAGCCGCGCACCGCGCCTTCGCGCGGGATCAGGGTCAGGTTGGCGATACCGCCCAGGTTGAGCACGGCACGGTCCTCGTCGGCGGCGCCCAGCATGCCGAGGTGGAAGGCCGGCATCAGCGGCGCGCCATGTCCCCCGGCCGCCACGTCGCGGCGACGGAAGTCGGACACCGTGGTGATTCCGGTCAGCTCGGCGATGCGGTTGCCGTCGCCCAGCTGCACGGTGAACGCCGGATCGGCCAGCGGGCGGTGGCGCACGGTCTGGCCGTGCGAGCCGATCGCGCGCACCTGGCTGCGATCCACGCCGGCTTCGGCCAGCAGCTGGTTGGCAGCCTCGGCGAAGTTGATCGCAATCCGCGCGTCCAGTTCGCCCAGCTCCTCCAGCGAATCCAACGGGCCACCTTCGCCCAGCGCCACCAGCCGCGCGCGCAGCACCGGTTCCCAGCGGGCGGTCAGGCCGTGCACGAAGCGGCAGCCACCGCCCGCGGGAAACTGCACCAGCGCAGCGTCGATGCCGTCGGCGCTGGTGCCCGACATCAGGCCAAGGTACAGGGGGGCGTCAGCGTCGGCAGTGGTGTTCATGGCGGGCATAAAAAAGGACGCGGCAAGCTTGGGCTGCCGCGTCCTTGTTCGTCAACGCAGCGCGCTCAGCCGCGCTTGCGGCCGGTCGACTGCTTGTCCTTGGCGCTGGCCACCTCGGCGGCGGCCTCGTCGCGGCTGGTCGGTGCCGGGCTGGCATCGGCGTAGATCAGCTTCTCCATGCCCTGGATGCGGGCCATCGCCGGCGCGGTCTGCGCGCGGAAGGCGACCAGCTCGGCGCCCTTCAGCGGCTCCGGCGGCGGCATGGTCACGGTCAGCGGGTTGCGGTGCTCGCCGTTGACGCGGAATTCGTAGTGCAGGTGCGGGCCGGTGGCCAAGCCGGTCGAGCCGACGTAGCCGATCACCGTGCCCTGGGCCACGCGCTGGCCGGTCTTGATGTTCGCAAAGCGCGACATGTGGCCGTACAGGGTGGTGTGGCCGCGACCGTGGTCGAGGATCACCACATTGCCGTAGCCGCGCTGCACGCCGGCGAACTGCACGCGGGCGTCGCCGGCGGCCATGATCGGGGTGCCGGTGCGCGCGGCGTAGTCCACGCCCTTGTGCATGCGCATCTTGCCCAGCACCGGGTGCTTGCGTGCGCCGAAGGTCGAGCTCAGCCGCGCGAACGGGATCGGCATGCGGATGAAGCTCTTCTTCAACGAACGGCCGTTGATGTCGTAGTACTCGGACTTGCCGTTGCGGTCGAAGCGGAAGCCGGAATAGGTCTTGCCCCCGGTGGTGAAGGTCGCCGCCAGGATCTTGCTGGTGTCCACCTTCTCGCCTTCGCGCCAGGTCTCGTCCATCACCACGCTGAAGCGGTCGCCCGGCTGCAGGTCCTTGGAGAAGTCGATGTCGTACTTGAAGATGTCGTCGGTCATCGTCGCGATCGCCGACGGCGACAGCCCGGCCCGGCGGGCCGCGGCATACAGCGAACTGGTGATCTCGCCGCTGGTGACCACGGTACGCGTGGAGGTCTCGCGCCGCGTCACCTTCTCCTTGATGTCATCGCCGGTCAGGCTCAGTTCCACCCGGTTGTCGGCGTCGCGATCGAAGCGGATGCTGCGCAGGTCGCCGGACAGCGGCATGTCGAAGGCGATCTCGGCGCCCGGGCGCAGCTTGGTCAGCGCCTCGCGCGCACCGGGGTGCTCCAGCACCCGGTGCAGGGTGCTGGCCGGAATGCCGGCCTTGTCGAACAGGTCGCTCAGCGTCTGGCCGCGCTGGATGCGCAGCACCTGCCAGCTGTCGCCCGGCACCTGCTGCTGGCGGGCCATGGTCAACGGCGGCAGCGGCAGCGCCAGGCTGGTGTGGCTGTCCGCGTAAGGCGCATCAATGGTGTGCGAGAAACCGGGGACGATCGTCGCCACCAGGGCGCCGATGGTCGCAAACAGGCTGGCGTGCATCCAATGGCGGCGGGTCCAGCGCTCATTGAAGGCGGCGGGAAGGTGTTGCCTGAGCTTCCGATGCAGGGCGTTGTCGTGCAGGACGTGAAGGCGTTCCTGGAAGCGCTGCTTGCGTGCGCGCCCTTGTTCGGAATTGTGCATCGGCGGTCTTTTCCTGGCGGCCCGGGAGCGCGGGCCTGATCGGCGGTTACCATAGACACCTGAGAAAACCGCGTCAAACCCTTGTGCCCATTGGCTTTTGTGAAGCCAATCGGGTTAACTTTGCTTTAACACCCCACACAAGAATCGGCGTTGCCGGGAGTAGTCACGTGTCCTCGATTGAAGAAGCCCTTGCCCTGATCGGCCGCGGTGCCGACGAGATCCTCAAGCTCGAGGATCTGCGCGCGCGCCTGCAGGAAGGCCGCCCGCTGCGGATCAAGGCCGGCTTCGACCCCACTGCGCCCGACCTGCACCTGGGCCACACAGTGCTGCTGAACAAGATGCGCCAGTTCCAGGACCTTGGCCACCAGGTCATTTTCCTGATCGGCGACTTCACCGGCATGATCGGCGATCCCTCGGGCAAGAGCCTCACCCGCAAGCCGCTCAGCCGCGATGACGTGCTGGCCAACGCCCGTACCTATGAGGAACAGGTGTTCAAGGTGCTGGACCGCAGCCGTACCGAAGTCCGCTTCAACTCGGAGTGGTTCGGCAAGATGGGCGCGGCCGACATGATCCGCCTGGCCGGCCAGCACACCGTGGCACGCATGCTCGAGCGCGACGACTTCGCCAAGCGCTATGCCGCCCAGCAGTCCATCGCCATCCATGAGTTCCTGTACCCGCTGGTGCAGGGCTACGACTCGGTGGCCCTGGAGGCCGACGTCGAGCTGGGCGGTACCGACCAGAAGTTCAACCTGCTGATGGGCCGTGGCCTGCAGGAACACCATGGCCAGAAGCCGCAGGTGGTGCTGACCATGCCGCTGCTGGAGGGCCTGGACGGCGTCAACAAGATGTCCAAGTCGCTGGGCAACTACATTGGTATCAGCGAGCCGGCCATC
>NZ_CP199672.1:3112500-4292589 GCF_052605195.1 Stenotrophomonas maltophilia group sp. vghtpe118
TGCGCAACGTTAATCGGCGCAGGGTGAGTCGGCCCCTAAGGCGAGGACGAAAGTCGTAGTCGATGGGAAGCAGGTTAATATTCCTGCACCTCGCGTAAGTGCGATGGAGGGACGGAGAAGGTTAGGTGTACCAGGCGTTGGTTGTCCTGGGGAAAGGCGGTAGGTTTGGATCTTTGGCAAATCCGGGATCCTCTAAGACCGAGCACCGAGACGAGCCTTTATGGCAAAGTCACTGATACCACGCTTCCAGGAAAAGCTCCTAAGCTTCAGCTTACGCAGACCGTACCGTAAACCGACACAGGTGGGTAGGATGAGAATTCTCAGGCGCTTGAGAGAACTCGGGTGAAGGAACTAGGCAACATGGCACCGTAACTTCGGGAGAAGGTGCACCCTTTTTGGTGGCTCGTGCGAGCTATAGCTGAAGAGGGTCGCAGTAACCAGGCCGCTGCGACTGTTTATCAAAAACACAGCACTCTGCAAACACGAAAGTGGACGTATAGGGTGTGACGCCTGCCCGGTGCTGGAAGGTTAATTGATGGGGTCAGCCGCAAGGCGAAGCTCTTGATCGAAGCCCCAGTAAACGGCGGCCGTAACTATAACGGTCCTAAGGTAGCGAAATTCCTTGTCGGGTAAGTTCCGACCTGCACGAATGGCGTAACGACAGCGGCGCTGTCTCCACCCGAGACTCAGTGAAATTGAAATCGCTGTGAAGATGCAGCGTTCCCGTGGCAAGACGGAAAGACCCCGTGAACCTTTACTATAGCTTTACACTGAACGTTGAGTTCGTCTGTGTAGGATAGGTGGGAGGCTATGAAACCATGGCGCTAGCTGTGGTGGAGCCATCCTTGAAATACCACCCTGTCGTGCTTGACGTTCTAACCTGGGCCCATTATCTGGGTCGGGGACCGTGTATGGTGGGTAGTTTGACTGGGGCGGTCTCCTCCTAAAGAGTAACGGAGGAGCTCGAAGGTACGCTCAGCGCGGTCGGACATCGCGCACTGTGTGCAAAGGCATAAGCGTGCTTGACTGCAAGATCGACGGATCAAGCAGGTAGGAAACTAGGACTTAGTGATCCGGTGGTTCTGTATGGAAGGGCCATCGCTCAACGGATAAAAGGTACTCCGGGGATAACAGGCTGATACCGCCCAAGAGTTCATATCGACGGCGGTGTTTGGCACCTCGATGTCGGCTCATCACATCCTGGGGCTGTAGTCGGTCCCAAGGGTATGGCTGTTCGCCATTTAAAGTGGTACGCGAGCTGGGTTCAGAACGTCGTGAGACAGTTCGGTCCCTATCTGCCATGGGCGTTGGAGATTTGAGAGGGGCTGCTCCTAGTACGAGAGGACCGGAGTGGACGAACCTCTGGTGTTCCGGTTGTCACGCCAGTGGCATTGCCGGGTAGCTATGTTCGGAAGCGATAACCGCTGAAAGCATCTAAGCGGGAAGCGCGCCTCAAGATGAGATCTCCCGGGGCACAAGCCCCCTGAAGGAACCATGTAGACTACGTGGTTGATAGGTCAGGTGTGTAAGTACAGCAATGTATTGAGCTAACTGATACTAATGATCCGTGCGGCTTGACCATATAACCTCAAGTTGCCTTGGCTTTACGACAGCGTCGTAAGAGCATCCAAGTGCACGCTACGTCACAAGAACTATGCGAGGCTGGCGCCTTGTCCCACAGGGACGAGTGCGACACTCCAAAAGCCTCCCTGGTGAAATTAGCGCTGTGGAACCACCCGATCCCATCCCGAACTCGGAAGTGAAACGCAGCTGCGCCGATGGTAGTGTGGCTCAAGCCATGCGAGAGTAGGTCATCGCCAGGGTTTATACCCAAAACCCCGCTGCTGACGCAGCGGGGTTTTTCTTATTAAGTGAAGGCATTGCTTTTCTGGATACCTTCCGCCCATGGGCAAGATCGCGAGGCTGGCGCTGCAAGCGCTGCTGCAACCGTCTCCCTGGTGAAATTAGCGCTGTGGAACCACCCGATCCCATCCCGAACTCGGAAGTGAAACGCAGCTGCGCCGATGGTAGTGTGGCTCAAGCCATGCGAGAGTAGGTCATCGCCAGGGTTTACACCCAAAACCCCGCTGCTGACGCAGCGGGGTTTTTCTTTGGGCGCAGGAAACGTGGGTAGTGCCGGCCGCTGGCCGGCAACCCGATGGCGTTACATCGCTCGCTAGATCCACGCCCTGCGTGGATGCCCTCTGCGAGGAAGCATGGCGCCAACCAAGGTTGGCCGCTACGAATCGATTGCCGGCCAGCGGCCGGCACTACCGGCAGATCCACACCAGCCGTGGATCTGCCGCCGACGGTACGCAAAAGAAAAGCGGCGCCCCGTGGGGCGCCGCTCTGCTCTCAAGAGTGCTCAGTCGAGCATGGCCCGACTTTACTTGGCCGAAGCCTTGTCCTTCATCATCGCGTCGCGGGCCGCCTTGAACGGGTTGCCTGCATACCAGTTCGGCCAACGATCACCACCTGCCAGCTCCTTGCCGACGCCGTACATCAGCTGCAGGTCTTCGACGGCGCCATCCAGCTTCCAGGTGGCGGCGTCGAACTCGTCCTTCGGGCCATGGTAGCGGTTGGCGCCGTAGTCCGCCGCGGCCTTGCGGCCCGCTTCCACGCCACCCTCGCGCAGGTCCTCGCCGCCATCGGCGTACAGGGCCGGCACACCGGCCTTGGCGAAGTTGAAGTGATCCGAGCGGAAGTAGAAGCCGCTTTGCACCGAGGTCTCACCGTGCAGCGTACGGTCCTGGGCGGCGGCCAACGGCTTAAGGATGTCCTCCAGCTCCGAGCTGCCGAACCCGGTGACGGTCACGTCCTTGGCACGGCCAGCCACCGACATGGCATCGATGTTGATCACGCCGGCGATCTTGTCCAGCGGGAAGGTCGGGTGGGCGACGTAGTACTTCGAACCCAGCAGGCCGGATTCTTCCAGGGTCACGGCCAGGAACACCACCGAACGCTCCGGCTTCGGGTCCTGGTGGGCCATGGCTTCGGCCACTTCGAGAATACCGGCGACGCCGGTCGCATTATCGACGGCGCCGTTGTAGATGTTGTCGCCGGTCTCGTCCTCATGCTTGCCCAGGTGATCCCAGTGCGCCATGTACAGCACCGCCTCGTCAGCGCGCTTGCTACCCGGCAGCACACCCACCACGTTGCGCGACTGCTTCTGTGCGATCTGGCTCTTCAGGTCGACCGCAGCGGTGGCCTTCAGCGGCACCGGCTTGAAACCGCGCTTGCTGGCGTCCTTGTAGGCCTGCGCCAGGTCCAGGCCGGCACCGGCGAACAGTGCCTTGGCCGCGTCGGCGCTCAGCCAGCCCTGCACCGGAATGCGCGCTTCCGGGTCATCCTTGGCCGGCAGGTCGTACTGCGGGCCCGCCCAGGAGTTCTTCACCACGTCCCAGCCGTAGGAGGCGCCGGCGGTGTCGTGCACGATCAGTGCAGCAGCGGCGCCCTTGCGCGCGGCTTCCTCGAACTTGTAGGTCCAGCGGCCGTAGTAGGTCATGCGCTTGCCGTCGAACAGCTTCTCGTCCTCGACGTGGAAGCCCGGGTCGTTGACGAACATGACGACCGTCTTGCCTTTCCAGTCCTGGCCGGCGTAATCGTTCCACTTCTGCTCCGGCGCATCGACGCCATAGCCGACGAACACCAGGTCGCTGGCATCGACCTTTACCTCGGCCTGGCCGGTGCGGGTACCCACCACCATGTCGGTGCCGAACTTCAGCTCGGTGGTCTTGCCGCCCTGGGTGATCTTCAGCACGGTCGATTCGTCGGCCGTGGTCTCGGTCATCGGCACATCCTGGAACCAGCTGTCGCCGTTGCCGGGCTGCAGGCCGATGCGCTGCATCTGGTCGCGGATGTAGTTGACCGTCAGCTCTTCGCCCTTGCTGCCCGGCGCGCGGCCTTCGAACTCATCCGAGGCCAGCGTCTTGACCATCTCGGCGAAGTCGCCGGCATTGATCTCCGGGGAGAACGAATGGGCGGCCGGCTTCGCCGCAGCGGTGTCGGTGGCCGGCGCGGCGGCGGGCGTGTTTTCGCCTTTGCAGGCACTGAGCGCGGCCGCGGCGGCCAGGCACAGGAGGAGTTTGCGGGGCATCGTCGATTCCTGGAGAACAAAGGGCGGCCGCACCTGATGCGCGACCGGTAACAGTGAGTATTACCGAACCGGCAGGTCCGGCGGGTTCAGTCCGCCGGGGCGGTATCGGTGTCGAACGGGATTGGCTCGGCGCCGGTCACCGGGCCGATGCGAGCGGAGCGATGCACGTACAGCACCACTTCGCGTTCGAACTGCAGGGGGCCGGTGACCACCGCATTCGGGCCGATGATCACGCGCGGCTTGCGGCTGGCGGTCAGCGAGACACTGAAGTTCGGCTTGCGCACATGCACACCGCCGTTGACCTGCGAACCGATACCGACGGTGATGTCACCATTGACGGTCTCCACGTCCTTGCCGACGCGGCTCTCGACCAGGCCGATGCCGCCGTTGACGGTCTCGACGCCGCCTTCGATCTGGCTGCCGCGATCGGTGAAGATGCTGCCGTTGACGGTGCTGACGCCGCCACTGGCGATCACTTCACGACCCAGGCGCACACCACCGTTGACCGTTTCGATCTTGCCGGTGCGCGCGCGGTCGGCGACCTTCACCCCGCCGTTGACGGTGTCGATGCTGCCGGTCTCGACGCCCTCGCCGACGCGGATGCCGCCGTTGACGGTGTCCAGCTTGCCGTAGCGTTGCCCGGGTTCGGCGCTGATGCTGCCGTTGACCTTGCTGATGTTCTCCTGCGCACAGACCGGCCCGGTGGCCAGCAGTACGCCCAACAGCAGCGGAATGGAAAGAGTTTTCATGGCGACCTCGATGGATGTGCGGCTGGCAGGCCGCGTGCGGAGATGTCACCATTCCCCGGTAGCCCCCGCAACTGCCTGAAGTCACTGGAAAGCCCTTGCGCGACAACGCCTTCCCATCACGCCGACATCACATTGCCGCTGCCCGCGGCGGTCGCTGCCTGCTGCTGGGGCTGGCGTTTGCGCTGGCCCTGCCGCTGCCCAGCGGTGCGCAGACCACCCGCGAGACCGAGCGCAAGCTGCAGAAACTGCGTACCGAACTGAAGGGCGTGGCGCAGGAGCGACGGCAGATCGAGGGCCAGCGCGGGCAGGCGTCGCGGCAGCTGCGCGAGGCCGACGAGAAGGTAGCCCGCACCGGTCGTGCACTTGCGCAGACGGAAGCCGCGCTGCGCGAGCAGGGCCGCGCCCTCGCCGAAGCCGAGCAGCGCCGCAGCACGCTGCAGGGCAACCTGGCCCAGCAGCACCGCGAACTGGCCGGGCTGTTGCGCGCGGCGTATCAGCTGGGCAACCACGCACCGCTGAAGCTGCTGCTGTCGCAGGACACGGTGGCCGATGCCAACCGCGCCCTGGCCTACCATCGCTACCTGCAGCGCGAGCGTGCGCAGCGGATCACCACGCTGACCGCCGACCTGAAGGAACTGGAAGCGCTGCAGGCGCAGATCGCCGAGCGCAAGCAGAAGCTGCAGGGGACGCAGCAGGACCAGAAACAGCAGGCAGCCGCCCTGGAAGCGGACCGCCGCGATCGCGCAAAGACCGTTGCCTCGCTGGAAGAGCGCTTCAAGGACCAGCGCGAGAAGGAACAGGCATTGGGCCAGGACGCCAAAGCACTGGAAACGCTGCTGGCCAACCTGCGTGCCGCTGCCGCGCGGGCCGAAGCCGAGCGGCGCGCCGCTGCACGCCGGGCCGCCGCCGAGAAAGCCGCTGCCGAGCGCGCCGCACGCCAGGCCGCCGCGCAGGGCCGTCCACCGCCGCCCACCAAGGTTCCACCTGCGGTGGCGTCGGCACCGGCGCCGAAGGTCGGCGGCCTGGGGTGGCCGTTGTCCGGCAACCTGCTGGCCCGCTATGGCGGCAAGCTGCCCGATGGGCGCACCAGCAGCGGTGTGCTGATCGGCGCGCCAGCCGGCAGCACGGTCACGGCCGTGGCCGATGGCACCGTGGTGTTCTCCGACTGGATGACCGGCTACGGCATGATCCTGATCGTCGACCACGGCAACGGCTACATGAGCCTTTACGCGCATAACGACACCCTGCTGAAGGATGCTGGCGCGCGGGTCAGCCGCGGCGATGCCGTGGCCAAGGTCGGCAATTCCGGCGGCCAGGGCGTCACCGCGCTGTACTTCGAGCTGCGCCGTGGCGGGCAGCCGGTCAACCCGGACAGCTGGCTGCAGCGGCGCTGAATCCTGGCCCGCCGGATGCGGGCCGGATTCAACGGGAATTTAGCTGTGCTTCGCGCATAATCGGTGCATGTGCCTTGGGCACCATGCCACCGTCGACAGGAGTGATCCATGCGCGCAGCCCGTACCGCCACCCTCTTGCTGGCCCTGTTGCCAGCGCTGTCCTGGGCGCAGCAGACCGCGCCCGCCCCAAGCCAGGAAACCAGCGGGCAGGCAGCGAACAGCGAGGAGGCGGTGACCTCGAAGGTGCCGCTGGAGGAAATCCGCCGTTTCGTGGCCGTGTACAACGCGGTGCGCGCCGCCTATGTCGACCCGGTCGATGACAAGAAGCTGATGCAGTCAGCCGTGCGTGGCCTGCTGCTCGACCTTGATCCGCACAGCACCTACTTCAACAAGGAAGACGCGCAGGCCTTCGACGAGCAGGCCAACGGTGCCTACGAGGGCATCGGCGTGGAGCTGCAGCAGCAGCCGGACAACGCCAGCATGAAGGTGATCGCGCCGATCGACGACACGCCGGCAGCCAAGGCCGGCATCCTTGCCGGCGATTTGATCATCGCCATCGACGGCAAGCCGATCAGCGCGATCGATGCGAGTGAACCGCTGCGCGGCCCGGCCGGCAGCAAGGTGGTGCTGACCATCGTGCGTGACGGCAAGCCGAAGCCGTTCGATGTCAGCCTGACCCGCCAGACCATCCGCGTGACCAGCGTGCGCAGCCGCCTGCTCGAGCCGGGCTATGGCTATATCCGCCTGAGCACCTTCCAGGCCGATACCGGCTCGGACTTCCAGAAGCACGTGCAGCAGCTGCAGAAGCAGTCCGGTGGCCAGCTCAAGGGCCTGGTGCTGGATCTGCGCAGCAACCCGGGTGGCCTGCTGACGGCCGCCGTGCAGGTCGCCGACGATCTGCTCGACAAGGGCAACATCGTCAGCACCCGTGGCCGCATCAGCATCAGCGATGCCCGGTTCGACGCGACCCCGGGCGACCTGCTGAAGGGCGCACCGGTGGTGGTACTGGCCGATGCCGGTTCGGCCAGCGCCTCGGAAGTGCTGGCCGGCGCGCTGCGCGACAACAGGCGCGCCCGCGTGGTGGGCAGCCGCACCTTCGGCAAGGGCTCGGTGCAGACTGTGCTGCCGCTGGACAACGGCGATTCGGTGAAGCTGACCACCGCGCGCTACTACACGCCCAGCGGCAAGTCGATCCAGGCCACCGGCATCGTGCCGGATGTTGAGTTGAAGCCCGCCGCCACTCCGGCGGAGGATGCCCTGCCGGCCAGCCTGAGCGATTACAGCGAAGCGACACTGCCGGGCCATCTGCGCGGCGATGACGAAGGCACCGAGGGCTACCACGCCGGTGCGGTGCTGCCGGGCGACGGCCCGATCAACGACGCGCTGGCCGAGCTGAAGAACCCCGGTTCGGTGGCCGCACGGTTGAAGGCCGAGGCCGCGAAGGCGGATGCCGCCAAGGCCGCGAAGGCCGCTGCGGTGAAGCCCGAAGCCAAGCCGGAGGCGAAGGTCGAACCGAAGGCAGACAGCACGCCGGAAGCCAAGCCCGCTCCTGTGCCGGCCAAGCCTTGATTCCTGGTCTACGAACGAGCGGGTGAGCGTGGAGCCGGCCAGCGGCCGGCTCTACCTGGATCAGAAGCCGTGCCGCTTGCGCAGGCGGCGCGCGATCGCGGCGCGTACATAGACCCCGTACACGACGCCGAACACGAAGCCGCCGATGTGCGCCCACCAGGCCACCATGCCGAAGCTTGGGCCGATGTGGGCGAACACCACTTGCAGCGCCGCCCAGACGCCGATCAGCAGGTACGCCGGGGCGCGCACGAACTCTAGGAACAGGCCGAGCGGGATCACCACGCCCAGCCGCGCGCCCGGGAACAGGGCCAGATAGGCGCCGATCAGGGCCGACACCGCGCCGCTGGCGCCGATGATGATCTGGTCCGGGCTGCCCATGGTGTAGATCGCGACCAGGTTCGACACTGCGCCGCCGACCAGGAACAGCAGCAGCAGCCGCCACGGCCCCAGCACCCGCTCGGCGGGCAGGCCGAAGATCAGCAGGAACACCAGGTTGCCCAGCAGATGTGACCAGTCGGCGTGCAGGAACAGAGCGGTGAACAGGCGCAGCACGCTGCCGTCCTGCAGGGTCGCCCACCAGTCCAGCGGGTGGGTCAGACCGGTGGACAGGGCGCCCCAGTCCAGCCAGAGGCTGCCGCGGGCATCGTCCGGACGCGAGATCGACCACAGGAATGCCAGCCACAATGACGCGAACAGCACGGGCGTGGCCCAGCGCAGGGCCGCCTTCTTGCGGGACGGGAGCGAGACGAACATGCCAATAGCCTAGCGTGCGGCCACTTTCGGTGGGGATGGTCCTGTTCAGCTTTTGAGACGAAAAAACCGCCTGCGCTGTTATTGTTTCATTAACAGGTCTGGGTAATACTCGCATACGGCGTCGTATGTCGGGAGGGGAATCCGGCGCGCTCCGATGGGTCCCAGGACCCGGCGGGCGCAGGCGCACTCAGAGCACCATCACCGCTTACCGGAGAGAGAGAACTACGATGCAAACCGCTTCCACCATTGCCCGACTGACCCTGCTGGCCGTCGGCGTTGCCGGTGCGCTGGCCGCCGCCGATGCCAATGCTGCCGCCTTCCAGCTGAAGGAAAACAGCGCCAAGGGCCTGGGCCGCGCGTTCGCCGGCTCCACCTCGACCGAAGGTGACGCCTCGGTCATCGCCACCAACCCGGCCTCCATGCGCCTGCTCGACGGCACCCTGGTCCAGGGCGACGTCAGCGCCATCAGCTTCGGCGCCAAGTTCCGCGGCCAGGGCCAGTACGGCAACGGCGCGCCGATTTCCGGTGGCAACGGCGGCGACGCCGGCATGATCGCCCCGGTTCCGGCCGCGTACTTCCACGTGCCGTTCGGCGAGAACGACAACATGCACTTCGGTGCTTCGCTGACCGTGCCGTTCGGTTTCAAGACCGAATACGACCGCGACTGGGTCGGCCGCTACAACGGCGTCAAGACCGAGCTGCAGGCCATCGACCTGGGCGTGGCGTTCTCCTATGACGTCAACCCGTACCTGTCGTTCGGTGCTTCGGTGTTCGCCGAGCGCCTGAACGTCGACCTGACCAGCGCTGTCGATACCGGCACCGCGATCAACGCCACGGCCCAGCGCACCGCTGCGGCGCGTGTGCTGGCTGCAGGCGGCACCGCAGCCCAGGCTGCGGCGGCGTCGCAGGCCGCTGCACGCCAGGCCGCCCAGCTCGGCTTCTCGCCGGGCACCGCCGATGGCTACCTGCGCATCAAGGGCGACGAAGTGTCGGTCGGCTACACCCTGGGCATGACGGTCACCCCGGTGGAAGGCACCAACATCGCCTTCAGCTACCGCTCGAAGGTCGAGCACAAGATCACCGACGGCAAGGCCGACTTCACCATCCCGCAGAACGCTGCCGCCTTCCTGGCCACTGCCGCCCCGGGTACCTTCATCGACAGCAACGGCCGCGCCACCATCACCCTGCCGGCCAGCGCCACCGTGGGCTTCACCCACCGCGTGAACGACCAGTGGCAGATCATGGCCGAGGTCACGCGCACGGCGTGGAGCAAGTTCGACCAGGTCACCGTCGACTATGACTCCAACCAGCCGGACAGCGTGCTGCCGTTCCACTACCGCGACACCACCTTCGCGTCGATCGGTACCGATTTCCGCGTGAACGACAAGCTGACCCTGCGTGGCGGCCTGGCGTACGACCAGACCCCGACCACCGACGCCCACCGTGACGTGCGCGTGCCGGACACCACCCGCAAGTGGCTGTCGCTGGGCCTGACCTACGCCGCTTCGGACAAGATGGAATACAGCGTGGGTTACACCCACCTGTTCACCAAGGATCCGAACATCACCTCGACCTCGGCCACTGCCAACACCGTGACCGGCAAGTACAAGGTGAGCGGCGACGTGCTGGCGGCGTCGATGCAGTACAAGTTCTGATTCGGGCGATTGCCTGAAGCAGTACGAGGAGAGCCCCGCGCAAGCGGGGCTTTCTTTTTGCGGAGGGTATCCACGCATGGCATGGATCTACGGGTCCGACGACGCAGGACGTGGATCTACGCGACAATGGTGCGATGAACCTGTCCGACCCGAACTTCCAGCTGGAGCTGGCCGCCAATATCGCCGTCGCCGGCTCGATCCTGCTGGCTGGTCGCAACAACGTGCACACCTGGTGGCTGGGCATCGTCGGCTGCGCATTGTTTGCGGCCGTGTTCGAGCGCTCGCACCTGTATGCGGACATGGTGCTGCAGTTCTTCTTCATCGCCATCAGCGTGCTGGGCTGGTGGCAGTGGCTGCGCGGCGACCATGGCGCGCCGCTGCCGATCACTGCGCTGCGGCCGCGTGCGTGGGCCTGGCTGGCGCCGCTGGCGATGGTGGCCACGTTCGGCTACGGCTGGATGCTGACCCGACTGACCAACGCCTATGCGCCTTACATCGATTCGGCGGTGCTGGTGCTGAGCGTGATCGCGCAGATCCTGATGATGCGGCGCAAGCTGGAATCGTGGTGGGTGTGGCTGCTGGTGAACACCGTGGCAGTGCCGCTGTACTACAGCCGTGGCCTGCATCTGACCTCGATCCTCTACATCGGTTTCTGGATAAACGCGCTGGTCGCCCTGCGCCATTGGCGCCATCTGATGCGGACCGAGGCCAAGGCAGCCGATGCCGCCGCCTGAGCGCGTCGCGCGGGGGTTGGTGGTGGGCAAGTTCTGCCCGCTGCACCTCGGCCACGAACGCCTGATCGACTTCGCCGCCACGCGCTGCCGGCAGTTGCTGGTGATCGGCTGGTCGCAGCCGGGTTTTGCCGGTTACAGCGCTGCTCGCCGCGAACGCTGGTTGCGTGCGCGCTTCCCCCGGGCAACGGTGGCGGTGCTGGATGATGCGCGGTTGGCAGCGCTGTGTGCCGAACATGGCGTGCCGCCACGCGTGTTGCCGCACGACAGCGACAGCGAGCACGTGCAGCGCGAGTTCACCGCCTGGCTGTGCCAGCACCTGTTTGGTGGCCCGGTGCAGGCGGTATTCACCGGCGAGGACTACGGTGACGGCTTCGCGCAGGCGCTGGCCACGCACTTCGGTGCGCCGGTACGCCATGAGCGGCTCGAACGCGCATTGGACGTCGGGCAGGCGTGTGGCACCCAGCTGCGCGCCGATCCGCATGCGCACCGCCATGGTCTCGCACCGGAGGTGTACGCCGGATACGTGCAGCGCGTGGCCTTCATTGGTGGCGAGTCCAGTGGCAAGACCACGCTGGCGCGGGTGATGGCCGAGCGCCTGCAGACCGCCTGGGTGCCGGAGTATGGCCGCACGCTCTGGGAGCAGCAGGGCGGCGACCTGATGCCGGATGATCTGCTTCGCATCGCAATGACCCAGCCGCAGCATGAAGACGAGGGCGCGCGGCGGGCGCATCGCTGGCTGTTCTGCGATACCACGCCGCTGGTGACGCTGGGCTACAGCGGCTGGATGTCTGGTACGGCGCCGGAGGCACTGCGGCAGGCTGCATTGCGGCCATATGACCTGCTGTTCGTGTGCGCGCCGGATATTCCGTTCGATCAGGACGGCACACGGGTGGGCGAAGCATTCCGGGCGCAGCAGCATGCGTGGTACGTGCGCGAGCTGCAGGCGCGGGGCGTCGAATACGTGCTGCTGGAAGGCGATCTGGAGACGCGCATCGCGCGCGTACAGCGTGAGCTGGCGAAGCGGGCGGACAACCGGTTCAGTGTGACCCTGCCTCTGTAGCGCCGAGCCCACGCTCGGCTGTGCCGGAAAAGCCGAGCGTGGGCTCGGCTCTACAGGAAGCAAAGCACAAAAAACCCCGCATTCGCGGGGTTTCTTGTTTGCCGCACCAAGCAGGCGATCAGTCGCCCAGGGTCAGCAGCGAGGCGTTGCCGCCGGCGGCGGTGGTGTTCACCGTCACCGTCTTTTCGGTGGCAAAGCGCAGCAGGTAGTGCGGGCCGCCGGCCTTCGGACCGGTGCCGGACAGGCCCTGGCCGCCGAACGGCTGCACGCCGACCACCGCGCCGATCTGGTTGCGGTTGACGTACACGTTGCCGACATGGACGCCGTTGCTGATGCGGTCAACGGTCTCGTCGATGCGCGAATGCACGCCCAGGGTCAGGCCGTAGCCGGTGGCGTTGATCTGGTCGATCACCGCGTCGAGCTGGTCGCCCTTCCAGCGGATCACGTGCAGAACCGGACCGAAGACTTCCTTCTGCAGCTGGCCCAGGTCCTTCAGTTCATACGCGCGCGGTGCGAAGAAGGTGCCATTGGCGGCTTCGGCGGACAGCTCGGCGGCGGCGATCAGGCGCGCTTCGCGGTCCATGCGCTCGGCGTGGTCCTGCAGGATCTTCAGCGCGTCGGCATCGATCACCGGGCCGACGTCGGTAGACAGCAGGCCCGGGTTGCCAACCTTCAGCTCCTTCATCGCGCCGGCCAGCATGGTCATCACCTTGTCGGCGATGTCGTCCTGCACGAACAGCACGCGCGCGGCCGAGCAACGCTGGCCGGCGGAGGTGAAGGCCGAACCGATCGCGTCCTTGACCAGCTGTTCCGGCAGCGCCGAGGAGTCGGCGATGAAGGCGTTCTGGCCACCGGTCTCGGCGATCAGCACGCCGATGGCGGCGTCACGCGCGGCCATCGCACGGTTGATCGCACGGGCGGTCTCGGTGGAGCCGGTGAAGGCCACGCCGGCCACGCGCGGGTCGGCGGTCAGCGCCGCACCCACGGTGGCGCCGTCGCCCGGCAGGAACTGCACCACCTCGGCCGGTACGCCGGCATCGTGCAACAGCTTCACCGCGTAGTAGCCGATCAGGTTTGTCTGCTCGGCCGGCTTGGCGATGACGCTGTTGCCGGCGGCCAGAGCAGCGGCGACCTGGCCCAGGAAGATCGCCAGCGGGAAGTTCCACGGGCTGATGCAGACGAACACGCCGCGGCCGTGCAGCTGCAGCTCGTTGGATTCACCGGTCGGGCTGGGCAGCTTCTCGGCGTGGCTGAACTGCTCGCGCGCCTGCTTGGCGTAGTAGCGCAGGAAATCCACGGCTTCGCGCACTTCGGCGATGCTGTCGGGCAGGCTCTTGCCGGCTTCCTTCACGCACAGCGCCATGAACTCCGGCATGCGCGCTTCCAGCTGGTCAGCGGCGTGTTCGAGGATGGCGGCGCGGCTGGCGGCCGGGGTGCGGTTCCAGGCCGGTTGTGCGGCCACGGCGTTGGCCAGGGCCTTCTGCACGGTGGCGGCATCGGCGGCCAGCCACTGGCCGACCACCTCGCGGGTGTCGGCCGGGTTGGTCACCGGCAGCGCGGCGCCGGCCGGGTTGGCACCCGGTACCAGCGGCGAGGCCTGCCATGGCTTCACGGCGGCGTTGAGCTGCTCGGCCAGGGCGCGCAGTTCGTTGTCGTTGGCGAGGTTGGCGCCCATGGAGTTCTTCCTGTCGTGGTTCTGGCTGCGCAGCAGGTCAACCGGCAGCGGGATCTTGGGATGCGGAATCGATTCGAACGAGGCGACCATCTCGACCGGATCGCGGATCAGGTCGGCGATCGGCACGCGCTCGTCGGTGATGCGGTTGACGAAGCTGGAGTTGGCGCCGTTTTCCAGCAGGCGGCGCACCAGGTACGGCAGCAGGTCTTCGTGCGAACCGACCGGGGCGTACACGCGGCAGGGCAGGTTCAAGCGGTCGGCCGGCACCACTTCGGCGTACAGGTCGTCGCCCATGCCGTGCAGCTTCTGGTGCTCGTACACGCCGCCGTTGGCGATGCTGCGCACGGCCGCGATCGTGTGCGCGTTGTGCGTGGCGAACATCGGGTAGATCGCGTCCGCATGGGTGAACAGCCGCTTGGCGCAGGCCAGGTAGGACACGTCGGTGTTCTGCTTGCGGGTGAACACCGGGTAGCCCGGGTAGCCTTCGATCTGCGCACGCTTGATCTCGGCATCCCAGTAGGCGCCCTTGACCAGGCGCACCTGCAGGCGGCGACCGGCACGGCGTGCCATGTCGGCCAGGTGGTCGATCGTGTACGGCGTGCGCTTCTGGTAGGCCTGTACGACCACACCGAAGCCATCCCAGCCAGCCAGAGAGGCGTCGGAGAACACCTGCTCGATGATGTCCAGCGACAGTTCCAGGCGGTCGGACTCTTCGGCGTCGACGGTGCAGCCGATGCCGTAGCTCTTGGCCAGCTGTGCCAGTTCCAGCACGCCCGGCACCAGGTCCTTCAGCACGCGCTCGCGCTTGGCGTGCTCGTAGCGGGGGTACAGCGCCGACAGCTTGATCGAGATGCCCGGAGCGTTGTTGACGTCGCCGTCCGGGCGGCCGCCGCGGGCCTTGTGATCACTGCCGATGGCGTGGATCGCGCGACGGTAGTCTTCCAGGTAGCGCAGTGCATCCTTCATGGTCAGCGCGCCTTCGCCGAGCATGTCGAACGAGTAGCGGTAGCTGGCGTTGTCGCCCTTGTGCGAGCGCGACAGCGCTTCGCTGATGGTGCGGCCCATCACGAACTGGTGGCCCATGATCTTCATCGCCTGGCGTACGGCCAGGCGCACCACCGGCTCACCGACGCGGCCGACCAGGCGCTTGAATGCGCTGGGCGCATCGGCGCGCGTGGCGTCGTTCATCTGCACCAGCTTGCCGGTCAGCATCAGGCCCCAGGTGGAGGCATTGACCAGCACCGAGTCGCTGCCACCCAGGTGCTTTTCCCAGTCGGCATCGGCCAGCTTGTCGCGGATCAGCTTGTCGGCAGTGTCCTGGTCCGGAATGCGCAGCAGGGCCTCTGCCACGCACATCAGCAGCACGCCTTCTTCGCTGCCCAGGTCGTACTGGCGCATGAAGGCTTCGATCGCGCCCTGGTCCTTGGCACGCACGCGCACGCGGCCGACCAGGTCGGCGGCCAGCGCCTGCACCCTGGCCTGTTCCTCGGCGGGCAGGCGCGCCTGCGCCAGCAGCTCGCGGACGTGGTTGGCCTCGTCCTTCAACCAGGCATCGGTGATGGCCTGGCGGAACGGGTTGGGGGGCGCCGGCAGTTCCGGCGACAGCAGCGCGCCCGGACGCGGGGCGTCGTGGGCGGCAGGGGAGGAGGAAGGTGCGTTCATGCCGGTCCGGCCAGTGGAAAACTTGGCGATTTTAATCATTTTTGCGGGTTCCGGAAGTGCCCCGCAGACACCTTCATGAAGGGCTGATAGCTATTAACCGTGGTGGATTCGGCGTGTTCAGCAAACCCGGAAAAATTTGTGCTGAATTCGTCATTCGTGCCGCCGACCTCATGCTGTGTTGCAGCATCGGAAAATGTGTGAATGCACCCTTGCTACCTGCGAGAGGGCGGGGCTACCATCGAGACGTTTCCCGCGGCAGGAACGCGGTTGCGACATGATCGAGGTGCTTCCAGCTCCGGATGGGTCAGGTACGCAGCTGCGGCTGCGTCCCCCACGGGCGCTCGATGCCCGGCAGTTCGTCCTGTTGTTCACCGTGTTGTCGGGTGCGATGTGGCTGGTGTCCGCCCTCGGGTGGTGGGCCGGCAATGCATTCGCCCCCCTGTTCGCGCTGCTGTACAGCCTGGTGCTGGCAGCGGCGCTGCGTGCCTTGTGGCGCAGCGGTGAACGGCAGGAGGAGATCCGGGTAGTGCCGGCGTACGTGGAGGTCATCCCCGTACCCGGTGGATCGCCGGTGTTCCGGGCCCACCCGCACTGGGTGCGCCTGCTCACCGACGATGAGAGGGTCCGGCTGGCATCCAGCGGCCGGCAGGTGGAGGTGGGGAGTTTCCTCGCGCCGGCCGAACGCCAGACGCTCGCAGAGACACTTGAAAGCTTGCTCGCCGCCAGCGATGGCGGCAACCGACGACGCTAAGGGTCTAGGCAATGAAGCAAAGCAGCAGGTGGGGCACGAAGTGCGTGAACGCGGTCGCCGCGATGCTGGCGACCGGGGGACTGATTCCGGCGTCGGCCTGGGCCCAGGCGGCCGATCCCAAGCCGTGGCAGCTGAACATGGGCAAGGGGGTGACCCAGACCTCGCGCCTGGCCTGGGAATCGAACAACCTGTCGTTGATCATCTGCACGGTGATCGGCGTCATCGTGTTCGGGGCGATGGCCTACGCCATCTTCAAGTTCCGCAAATCCAAGGGCGCGGTCGCGGCCACCTTCAGCCACAACACCAAGGCCGAGATCATCTGGACGGTGATCCCGGTGATCATCCTGATCGTGATGGCGTGGCCGGCCACGGCCAACCTGATCAAGATGTACGACACCCGCGATGCCGAGATGACGGTCAAGGTCACCGGCTACCAGTGGATGTGGAAGTACGAATACCTCGGCGAGAACGTCACCTTCACCAGCCGCCTGGACCGCGAGTCCGACCGCGTGCGGCAAAGTGGCATCGTGCCGACCCGCGAAAGCCATCCGCACTACCTGCTGGACGTCGACAACCGGCTGGTGTTGCCGGTCGATACCAAGGTGCGTTTCGTCATCACCTCCGACGACGTGATCCACGCCTGGTGGGTACCGGCGCTGGGCTGGAAGCAGGACGCCATCCCCGGCTTCATCAACGAAGCCTGGACCAGCATCGAGCAGCCCGGGGTGTATCGCGGGCAGTGCGCCGAGCTGTGCGGCAAGGACCACGGCTTCATGCCGATCGTGGTCGAGGCGGTGTCCAAGGAGGACTTCAAACAGTGGCTGGCGCAGCGCAAGCCGGCGCCGGCTGCCGAACCCGCCCCCCCTGCGGCACCTGCAGAACCGGCTGCCCCTGCGGGCGAAGCACCGGCGGCACCTGCTGCTGCCGAAGCCGGCCGCGCACCTGCGGTTGCGGCCAGCGGCGCGTGATGTAAAGCCCGCGGCCGCTCGCGGCCGCGGTGACAACCGATTCTGAGAGGTGTTTTGCAATGGCGCACTCGGCAGTTGGGCACGACGATCACCATCACCACCAGAGCTTCTTCGAGCGTTGGTTCTTCTCGACCAACCACAAGGACATCGGCACGCTGTACCTGGGTTTCAGCTTCATCATGTTCATCATCGGTGCGGCGATGAGCGTGGTGATCCGCGCCGAGCTGGCGCAGCCGGGCCTGCAGTTCGTCAAGCCCGAGTTCTTCAACCAGATGACCACCGTGCATGCGCTGGTGATGATCTTCGGCGGCGTGATGCCGGCGTTCGTCGGCCTGGCCAACTGGATGATCCCGCTGCAGATCGGTGCGCCGGACATGGCGCTGCCGCGCATGAACAACTGGTCGTTCTGGCTGCTGCCGGTGGCCTTCAGCCTGCTGCTGCTGACGCTGTTCCTGCCGGGTGGTGCACCGGCCGGTGGCTGGACGCTGTATCCGCCGCTGTCGCTGCAGGGCGGCTACAACGTGGCCTTCAGCGTGTTCGCAATCCACGTGGCCGGCATCAGCTCGATCATGGGTGCGATCAACATCATCGCCACCGTACTGAACATGCGCGCGCCGGGCATCGACCTGCTGAAGATGCCGATCTTCTGCTGGGCCTGGCTGATCACCGCCTTCCTGCTGATCGCGGTGATGCCGGTGCTGGCCGGTGCGGTGACCATGCTGCTGACCGACAAGTTCTTCGGCACCAGTTTCTTCAACGCCGCCGGTGGCGGTGACCCGGTGATGTACCAGCACATCTTCTGGTTCTTCGGCCATCCCGAGGTCTACATCATGATCCTGCCCGCCTTCGGCGTGGTCAGCGAGATCATCCCGACCTTCAGCCGCAAGCCGCTGTTCGGCTACCAGGCGATGGTGTACGCCACCGCCGCGATCGCGTTCCTGTCGTTCATCGTCTGGGCCCACCACATGTTCACCGTGGGCATGCCGCTGGGCGGCGAGATCTACTTCATGTTCGCCACCATGCTGATCTCGATCCCGACCGGCGTGAAGGTGTTCAACTGGGTCAGCACCATGTGGCGGGGCTCGCTGACGTTCGAGGCGCCGATGCTGTGGTCGGTGGCCTTCGTCATCCTGTTCACCATCGGTGGCTTCTCCGGCCTGATGCTGGCGATCGTGGCGGCCGACTTCCAGTACCACGACACCTACTTCGTGGTTGCGCATTTCCACTACGTGCTGGTGACCGGCGCGGTGTTCGCGCTGATCGCGGCGGTGTATTACTGGTGGCCGAAGTGGACCGGGCGCATGTACAGCGAGAAGTGGGCCAAGGTGCACTTCTGGTGGTCGATCGTGTTCGTCAACCTGCTGTTCTTCCCGCAGCACTTCCTCGGCCTGGCCGGCATGCCGCGCCGCATTCCGGACTACAGCGTAGCGTTTGCCGACTGGAACCTGATCAGCTCGATCGGTGCGTTCGGCATGTTCGTCACGCCGTTCATGATGGCCGCGATCCTGCTGTCCTCGCTGCGCAACGGCGAGAAGGCCGAAGCACGCAGCTGGGAAGGTGCACGCGGGCTGGAGTGGACGCTGCCATCGCCGGCACCGGCGCACACCTTCACCACGCCGCCGACCA
The DNA here is from genome assembly GCF_052605195.1 of Stenotrophomonas maltophilia group sp. vghtpe118. Taxonomy (NCBI): domain Bacteria; kingdom Pseudomonadati; phylum Pseudomonadota; class Gammaproteobacteria; order Lysobacterales; family Lysobacteraceae; genus Stenotrophomonas; species Stenotrophomonas maltophilia group sp. vghtpe118. The sequence goes on from NZ_CP199672.1 coordinate 3,131,193, forward strand.
TCCGTCCGGGGGATCTGGCGCATGACGACATCACGCATTGAGGTGGGGCATGCATAACGAGAGCCCACTACAGACCTGCAGAGCCGAGCCATGCCCGGCTGACGAAAAGCAGCCGAGCATGGCTCGGCTCTACAACTACGAAGAGCAGCCGACCAGCGGTCGGCCCTACCAGGGCGGAAGCATCGAACAGCAGCGCCAGCGTGCCCGGCGCACGGCGATGTGGGTCGGCGCCATCGCGGTGCTGGTCTACGTCGGCTTCATCCTCAGCGGGGTGATCGGCCGATGAGCGAGGCACCGGCCAGCACGCGGTCACCCAGTGCCGGGCTGCCGCGCCTGATCGGCGTGGCAGTGGCGGTGTTCCTGCTGACCTTCTCGCTGGTGCCGCTGTACCGCATTGCCTGCGAGAAGGTATTCGGCGTGCGCCTGGAACGCGGCCCGGGTGGTGAAGCCAGTACGGGTGCCGCAGCTGGCAAGCGCACCGTGCGGGTGGAGTTCGATGGCGGCGTCAATTCGCGCCTGCCGTGGTCGTTCCATCCCGAGCAGCTGACCATGGACGTGGTGCCCGGCGAACTCAACGAGGCGCTTTACTTCGCCCGCAACGACAGCCAGCAGGCAGTCGTTGGCAGCGCGGTGCCTTCGGTGGCGCCGGCACGCGCGTCGGGCTTCTTCAGCAAGACCGAGTGCTTCTGTTTCACCGCGCAGACGCTGCAGGCCGGCGAGAAGCGCGACATGCCGGTGCGCTTCATCGTCGATCCGGACCTGCCGCCGGAAATCAAGACGATCACCTTGTCCTACACCTTCTACCGCAACGACGCGTTGTCCGATCGGCTGGCCCCGGCCGCCACCTCGGACGGCGCGCACGCCGCACCCTGACCCGGATACCGACATGGCCCAGACACCGACCGACGCCAACGTGTACTTCGTCCCGGCCCAGAGCAAATGGCCCTTCGTGGGCTCCATCGCGATGATGGTGACCATGGTGGGTGTGGCCAGCTGGCTCAACGACGCCAGCTGGGGGCGCTGGACGTTCTACATCGGCATCGCGATGCTGGTGTTGACCCTGTTCTGGTGGTTCAGCGACGTGGTGCGCGAATCGCAGGCCGGCAACTACAACCACCAGGTCGATGGCTCGTTCCGGATGGGGATGATCTGGTTCATCTTCTCCGAGGTGATGTTTTTCGGCGCGTTCTTCGGCGCGCTGTTCTACACCCGCAACCTGGGCCTGTCGTGGCTGAGCGGCGAAGGCCGCGGGGTGATGACCAACGAGCTGCTCTGGCAGGGCTACTCCGCCGGATGGCCGACCAATGGCCCGGCGGCGATCGGTGGTGCCTTCCAGACCATCCCGGCGTGGGGCCTGCCGCTGATCAATACGCTGATCCTGCTCACCTCCGGCGTGACCCTGACCATCGCCCACCACGCGTTGAAGGCCGGCAACCGCCGCCAGCTGCTGATCTGGCTGGGCCTGACTGTGGTGCTCGGCCTCGGTTTCCTGACCCTGCAGGCGGAGGAGTACATCCACGCCTACAAGGAACTGAACCTGACGCTCGGTTCGGGTATCTACGGTTCGACATTCTTCATGCTGACCGGCTTCCACGGCGCGCACGTGCTGCTGGGCACGATCATGCTGATCGTGATGTGGCTGCGTTCGGCCAAGGGACACTTCACCCGCGACAACCATTTCGGTTTCGAAGCGGCCGCGTGGTACTGGCACTTCGTCGACGTGGTGTGGCTGATGCTGTTCCTGTTCGTCTACGTGCTTTGACCACGCACGCATCGGTGGCCTCAGCCGCCGACGCCGTGCGGCTTGATCCAGCCCATGTAGATGCTCACGATCACCAGTACGATCAACGCCACCGACACCGCGATGCGACGTGTCAGTGCGTTGACCGTGCGCTTGGTCTGGCCGCGGTCGACCAGCAGGTAATACAGGCCGGCGCCCAGGTTCCAGACGATGACGATCAGAAACGCGATTACCAGCAGGGTCTTCAGCGAATCACTCATGCGCGGCTCGAGGGCAGGGTGGGTGCGCCTATCTGACCGCGTTTGCGCGGACTTGTCATGATGCGCCAGCACACACGCGTGATCGGATGGTTGCTGGCCGTGCTGGCGATGGCCGGTTTCACTGCATTGGGGCTGTGGCAGCTGCAGCGCATGCATGCCAAACAGTCAATGTTGGATGCGCAGGGGCCAGCGGTGGCTCAGGCGCTGCCGCTGGCGCAGGCCCTGGCAGCCCCCGGTGCGTTGCACGGTGTGGCCGACCACGGCCGCTTCCTGCCTGGCGTGGTGCTGCTGGACAACCAGACCCGGCATGGCCGTGCCGGCGTAAAGATCTATCGCCCGTTCCGCAGTGACGAAGGCAGCGTGCTGCTGGTCGATCTTGGCTGGCGCGCGCTGCCGCCGGATCGCACGCTGCCGGACATACCGGCGCCGCCTTCGCCGGTGGCGGTGCGCGGGTTGCTGGCGCCACCGCCTTCGGCGGGGCTGGTACTGGGCCCGGCGTTCTCCGCCACCGGTGAGGCCGGGCGCTGGCTGGCCAGCCGCTTGCCGGCCGAGGGCCTCGCCGCAGCGCTGGGCCTGCCAACGCTGCCCGAGCGGGTCCTGCGACTGGACCCGGCGCTGCCCTTCGGCGACGAGCGCGATCTGGACCTGCTGCCGAACACGCTGCCGCCTCAGCGACACCTGGGCTACGCCGTGCAGTGGTTCGGCCTGGCCCTGACCGTGCTGGTGGTGGCGCTGGTGCTGGAGCGGCGCAGGAGACGGCCCATCGCCCGGTAGTGCCGGCCGCTGGCCGGCAATCCCCGGATTCCCGGATTCCTGGATGCCGGGCAGCGGCCGGCACTACCGGCATCGTTTACCCAACCATGAGAAAATGCCCCGCATGAACACTGCTACGTCCCCGCAGGCGCGCGGCTCCGGCCGCCGGACCTTGGTGCTGCTGTTTGCCGTGTTCTTCGGGGCGATGGCGCTGGCCGCGGTATTGCGCTTCTCCGGCTGGCAGCCCACCGGCCACCGCAATGCGGGACAGCTGCTGAAGCCGCCGGTCGATCTGCGCCAGCAGGCGCCGACCCTGGCCAGTGGCCAGCCCTATCCTTGGAACCCCGAGGCCCGCACCTGGCGCCTGCTGGTGGCACCGGCCGGTGCCTGCGACGCGCAGTGCGTCACTTTGTCGCAGGGGCTGGGCAAGGTGTGGCAGCTGTTCGGCCATAACGCCGATAATGTCGAGATCCTGTGGCTGGGTACGCCACCGGCGTCGATCGCCTCGCTGCCCGCGCTGCGGCCGCTGGCTCCGTCGCCAGCCCTGCGCGCGGCGTTGCCGGGCGTCGATGATCCGGCGGGACTGCCGGTCTACGTGATCGATCCGAACGGCTTCGTGATCATGCGCCATGCCCCCGGCAGTGACCTGGGTGGCCTGCGCAAGGACATGGCCACGTTGCTGAAACTGAAGTGAGTCCCGTTTGATGAGCCTTTCCGCGCGTCCGGCGCTGCACCGCAATTTCCACCGCCTGGCGTGGTTCGCCATGATCATGACCGCGAGCACGATCATGTTCGGCGCGTTCGTACGCCTGTCCGATGCCGGCCTGAGCTGCCCGGACTGGCCGACCTGCTATGGCCAGGCCACCTGGCCGCAGCACGTGGAAGAGACCATCGGCCACCCGGCGGCGGAGATCCGCCCGCTGGAGACCCACAAGGCCTGGCGTGAGCAGGTGCACCGCTTCCTGGCCGGCGCGCTGGGCATCGAGATCCTGACCCTGGCCCTGCTGGCCACGCGCAAGCGCCGCTTTGGGACCACGGCAGTGGTGACCGCCTGCGTACTGGTGGCCGCTGGCATACCGCTGTACATGATGGGCTGGCATGGCACCGCCAGCGCATTGGCTCTGGTCGGCGAGGCGATCCTGCTGATCGCCGCGCTGCGCTGGAGCAACATCGACCTGGCACGCGCTGCACTGCTGACCCTGGCGGTGGTGATCTTCCAGGCCCTGCTGGGCATGTGGACGGTGACCCTGCTGCTCAAACCCATCGTGGTGATGGGCCATCTGCTGGGCGGCATGCTGATGTTCGCGCTGCTGGCCTGGATGGCCTGGCGTGCGACGCACATGCCGATCACCCTGGCCGAGGCACCGAAGCTGAAGTGGCTGCTGCGCATCGGCCTGGCGGTGCTGGTCACCCAGATCGCACTGGGCGGCTGGGTCAGTGCCAACTACGCGGCGCTGGCCTGCGGCGGCGGCAGTGCATCGCTGGACAACTTCCCGCGCTGTGCCAACCAGTGGTGGCCGCAGCACAACTTCGTTGAAGGCTTCACCCTGTGGCGTGGCATCGGCGTGGACTACGAAGGTGGCGTGCTGGATGGTGCTTCCCGTATCGCCATCCAGATGGCGCACCGCCTGTTCGCGGTGGTGGTGGTCATCTACCTGCTGTGGCTGGGCGTGCGCCTGTTCCGGTTGCCGAGCATGCGCGGCTGGGCCAGCGCGCTGATCGCGCTGCTGGTGCTGCAGGTCACCCTCGGCATCCTCAATGTGAAGCTGGCGCTGCCACTGGAAGTGGCCGTGGCCCACAACGGCGTGGCCGTTGCCCTGTTGTTCGTGCTGGTCAGCCTGCTGGCCCGCCTGCGCGCCCCGGACTGATTCCATGTTTTCCAACTACCGCCAGTACTGGGACCTGACCAAGCCCAAGGTCGTCGCCCTCATTGTCTTCACTGCCCTGGTCGGCATGGTCCTGGCTATTCCGGGCGTGCCCAGCTGGGAGCAGGTGCGCGCCGGCCTGCTCGGCTTCCTCGGCATCTGGCTGGCCGCTTCGGCGGCCGCCGCGATCAACCAGTTGCTGGATGCGCACATCGATGCGCAGATGGCACGCACGTCGTGGCGCCCGCTGGTGGTTGGCAAGGTCAAGCCATGGCAGGTGCTGGTGTTCGCCGGCGTGCTGATCGTGCTGTCGATGACCATCCTGGTGCTGTGGGTGAACCTGATCACTGCAGTGCTGACCTTCGCCTCGCTGATCGGCTACGCGGTGATCTACACCGTGTACCTGAAGCGCGCGACCTCGCAGAACATCGTCATCGGTGGCCTGGCCGGCGCGATGCCGCCGATGCTGGGCTGGGCTGCGGTGACCGGCATGCAGGGCTCGTCGGACTGGGCGTACTCGTCGCTGCTGGTGCTGATCATCTTCATCTGGACGCCGCCGCACTTCTGGGCGCTGGCGATCTTCCGCCGCGAGGATTACGCCAAGGCGGAGATCCCGATGCTGCCGGTGACCCACGGCGTGGTGCATACCCGCAAGCAGATCATGGTGTATTCGGTGGTGCTGGCGCTGGTCTGCCTGCTGCCGTACCTGGTGGGCATGAGCGGTGCGTTCTACCTGGGCGGCGCGATCGTGCTCAACGCGGTGTTCCTCTGGTATGCCTGGCGCATGCTCAACCCGCCGGATGAGCTGTTCTCGATGAAGATGTTCTATTACTCCATCGTGTACCTGATGGCGCTGTTCGCGTTCCTGCTGGTTGACCACTGGATCCTGCCCTGGTTGTGAAGCGCCACCTGCAGAGCCGAGCCCATGCTCGGCTGAGGGGGGATTGGAAGAGCAGCCGAGCGTGGGCTCGGCTCTACACTTGATCTCTTCCAGTGGCGTCGCCATTGCTGTTCCTGACCCCAGGGAAAGGAAGCAGCAGGGATGCACTCGTTCTTCCGTTGGACCACCGCGCTGATGCTGGCGCTGGGCATGGCCGTGACCGCGCATGCCGACGACACTACCGCGCAGATCCGCCAATACGCCGCTGACCATCGCCTGCTGGTGCTGGGCGAATTCCATGGAACCCGCGAGACGCCGCTGCTGGTGCGGCAGCTGGTGGACGGCTACAGCCGCACCGGGCCGGTCCTGCTGGCGCTGGAACTGCCACGCGGGGAAACCCCCACGCTGCGCGATTACCTGGCTTCCGATGGCGGGGAGAAGGCACGCCAGCATCTGCGCGGGCGTGCGTTCTGGACCCTGCGCGATGACCAGCATGACGGTCGTCGCAGCCGCGACATGCTGGCAATGATCGAAAGCCTGCGCGTGCTGAAGTCGCAGGGGCGTGTGATCGACGTCGTTGGCTATGACGTCAACGCCAGCAAGGGCGGAAACCAGGTACGCGATGACCTCATGGCAGCCGAGTTGCGGCGGCTCTATCGAGGCTTACCGGCCAATGCGCGCATGCTGGTGCTGACTGGTAACGTGCACGCCATGCTGCAAAGGCCGCAAGGTATGCCGCCGGAAATGCAGATGCATCCGATGGCGTCGCAGCTGCGGGACCTGGATATCTACAGCGTACGGTTGGGTGCGCAACGTGGTCAGACGTGGGGATGCGCGGGCGGTTGCATGGCGCGGCCACTTCGAGAGCAGGTTGCCACGGGGCCGTGGGTCGCTGCCGGTGCGGAACGGCCGTACGACCTGTGGGTATGGATGCCGGAACTGAGCGTCGGGACGCTGGTGGATCCGTAGCGTCAGGCAATCCATCCACGCATGGCGTGGATCTACTCCGGATCACAGATGTCAGCCGAGCGTGGGCTCGGCTCTACAACAGATCCACGCCATGCGTGGATGTCTCCCGGTCGGGTCAGGGCGCGCGCTTCGCGTACCGCTGCGCGATCACGCCGCAGACGATCAGCTGGATCTGGTGGTAGATCATCACCGGCAGCACGATGGCGCCCAGGCTGCCGCCGGCGAACAGCACCTTGGCGATCGGCACGCCCGTGGCCAGGCTCTTCTTCGAGCCGCAGAACACGATGGCGATCTCGTCCTCGCGGTTGAAACGCAGGCGGCGGGCGATGAAGGTGATCAGCGGCATGGCGATGCCCAGCAGCACGGCGGCCACGACCGCCACGGCCAGCAGCGACAGCAGCGGCGTTTTGCTCCACAGGCCTTCAGTCACCGCTTCACCGAACGCTGAATACACCACCAGCAGGATCGTGCCCTGGTCGGTGTAACGCAGCAGCGCGCGCTGCTTTTCCACCCAACCGGCAATCCACGGCCGCAGCAGGTGGCCGGCCACGAACGGCACCAGCAGCTGCAGCATGATGCCGCCGATCGCATGCAGCGGGTCGTGCACGCCACCGGAGGTGCCCGCCAGCGCGGTCAGCAGCAGTGGCGTCAGGAATACGCCGAGGATGCTCGACAACGAAGCACTGCACACCGCTGCGGGCACGTTGCCATGCGCCATCGAGGTGAACGCGATGGACGACTGCACGGTGGAGGGCAGGGTGCACAGGAACAGCACGCCCAGGTACAGCTCCGGGGTCAGCAGCCAGCCCGATAGCGGCTTGAACATCAGCCCCAGCAGCGGGAACAGGAGGAAGGTGCAGGCCAGGATGGTCAGGTGCAGCCGCCAGTGCAGCATGCCGCCAATGATCGACTCGCGCGGCAGGCGCGCGCCGTGCAGGAAGAACAGCGCGGCGATGGCGACGGTGGTGACGTCATCAAGGACGATGGCGGCGGCGCCCTTCATCGGCAGCAGCGAGGCCAGGCCAACCGTGCACAGCAGGGCGAGGGTGAAGTTGTCCGGTCGCAGGCGCGACCACCAGCGGGTCATGGTGGGCAGAGTCCTTGGTGCGGAGAGTTCAGGGCGAGATGACCGGCGTGGCCAGGCGTTGGCGGGTGGCGGCTTCCAGCGAGGTCAGGCCAGCACGCTGGCCCAGCTGAAGGGCCTGTTCGGGGCTGGCATGTTCGTAGCGTGCGTTGACCAGGCCGAGCACGGCGCCAGCGCGGTTGCCGGACGCACAGTGCAGCAGCACCGGCCCCTGGCTCTGCCGCAGGGCCTGGTGCACGGCGCGCACGTTGGCGGCATCGAGCCCCTCGGCACCGGCCACCGGAATGCGCACGTAGCGCAGGCCCAATGATTCGGCAACGCGCGTTTCGTCGAAACCCCGGTCCTCGCCGGGCTGGCGCAGGTCGATCACGGTGCGCACGCCCTGCGCGGCAAGTTCGCGCAGTTGTGCGGCGGAGGGCTGGCCGCCGGCATACAGGCCCGGGCGGACTTCATTGAGCGGGCCATCTGTGGCCAGGGCCGCCAGTGGCAGGCAGAGCGACAACAACAGCAGGCAGGTCAGGCGCAGCAGCATGGTCCTCTCCGTGAAAACGTTCTGCCGCTACAGGCGCAGCCCGGCGCGGGCCTTCAGCAGCTCGCGCAGTTCGTATTTGTCAGTATCGTCCAGGCCCTGCTGGCGCTGCTTTGCCAACAACTCCTCCAGACGTTGCACCAGCAGCTGTTTCTCCAGCTGTGCCACCGCGTCGTGCAGTTCCTGGGTCCAGCTGGCCTCGGTGCCGGGCAGCGTCTGAGCGGCCAGCGTATGCAGCGACGCCTGTTCCTCGCGGCCGTCGAAGTGTTCCAGCAGGGCGCCGGTGCTGATGTCCGGGCGCTGTTCGACCAGCCCCAGCAGTTCCAGCAGCAGCTCCACGCCCGGCAGTCGCAGGCCCTGGAAGTGATGCTTTCCGCCCAGGGTCAGCGCCAGCGACGGCTGCTGCAGCAGCACGGCGATCGCGCCGCGCACCAGGCTGCGCTTGGCCACCGGCTGGATCGTCCGATGTGGCTGGCGTTGCGGCATCGGCGCGCGCGTGGCCTGGGCAGTGCCACCGAGGCCGGTCAGCTGCGCCAGCTGCTGCTTCATCAGGTCGCCGAAGGCACCGTCGGGAATCTGCGCCAGCATCGGCTTTGCGCGTTCGGCCAGGCGCGCCTTGCCGTCCAGCGTGCCCAGGTTGATCTCACGGGTCAGTTCATCGAAGAAGAACTGCGACAGCGGCGTGGCCTGCTTCAGGCGCTCGTTGAAGGCCTCGGCGCCTTCCTTGCGCACGATGGTGTCCGGGTCCTCGCCATCGGGCAGGAACAGGAAGAAGGCCTGGCGGCCATCCTTCATGCGCGGCAGCACCGACTCCAGCGCCTTCCAGCCGGCGCGGCGGCCTGCGGCGTCGCCGTCGAAGCAGAAGAACACGTCCGGTGCGTTGCGGAACAACAGCTCGGCGTGGTCCGGCGTGGTCGCCGTACCCAGCGTGGCCACCGCCTGGGTGACGCCGAACTGGAACAGCGAAACCACGTCCATGTAGCCCTCGACCACGATCAACCGCTCGATCTTCTGGTTGGCCTGGCGCACCTGCCACAGGCCGTACAGTTCGCGGCCCTTGTGGAACAGCGCGGTTTCGGGCGAGTTGAGGTACTTGGGGCCGTCGTCCTTCTCGAACACGCGGCCACCGAAGGCGATCACCCGGCCACGGCGGTCGAAGATCGGGAACATCACCCGGTCGCGGAACTTGTCGTAGACGTGGCCGCGGTCGTTCTTCGAGAAAAGGCCGGCGCGGTCGAGCAGCTTCATGCGCCGCTCGTCCTTGCCGAGCGCGTCGCGCAGGCCGCTGTAGCCGTCCGGCGCGTAGCCGATCTGGAAGCGCGCGCGGTTCTCTTCGTCCACGCCACGGCCATCGAGGTAACTGCGTGCCTTGTCGCTGCTTTCCAGGTTCTTCTGGAAGAACCGGGCGGCGGCATCCAGTGCCGAATACAGCTCGCGGCTGTCGTCCTGCTGCTGGGGGCTGCGCGGGTTTTCGTTGCGCGGCACGTCCATGCCGGCACGCTTGGCCAGCTCATCCACCGCGTCGAGGAACTCGAGGCGGTCGTAGTTCATCAGGAAGCTGATCGCGGTGCCGTGCGCGCCGCAGCCGAAGCAGTGATAGAACTGCTTGGTGGGCGAGACCGTGAACGAGGCCGAGCGCTCGTCATGGAAAGGGCAGCGTGCGGCGTATTCCTTGCCCTGGCGCTTCAACGGCACGCGGCTGCCCACCACCTCGACGATGTCGGTGCGGGCCAGCAGGTCGTCGATGAAAGCGTCGGGGATACGGGCCATGGGCAGCAGGGCAGGGCGCGGTACAGGACCACGCGACGGAACCGGGGGCGGTCGGCCTAGTTTACCCCCTGTCGGGCACCTGGCTGGCGGTGGCCGGATCGATGCCGGCGGCGGCCAGGTGATGGCGCGCGCGCAGGCGCTCATCGATCACCGCGGTCATCAGCGCGCCAACGAAGAAGACCACGGTCGCGTAATAGATCCAGACCAGCGAGATCACCAGGGCGCCCATCGAGCCGTAGGCACTGCCGGGGGCCACGGTGGCGATGTAGACGCCGATGCCGTAGCGGCCCAGTGCGAACAGTGCCGAGGTGATGACGCCGCCGATGAAGGCCTGGCGCCACGCCACGCGGCGGTCGGGCAGATAGTGGTACATGAAGGCGAACCCCACCGCGTACAGCAGCAGGCTGGTGACGTACCCCAGCGCGGGGAGGATCGAGGGCAGTTGCGCGAAGGCCACCTGCAGTACCGTGGTGGCCGTCATCGACAGGATCAGCAGGAAGCCCAGGGCCAGCACCACGCCAAACGAGAACACACGCTTGCGCAGCCAGGCCTTGATGCCCTCCAGGCGCTCGCCACTGGTGCGGAAGATCAGGTTGAGCGCGTTCTGCAGCTGCGCGAACACGGCGGTGGCGCCGACGAACAGCAGCAGCGTGCTCCACAGCCCCGCCAACGAGCCGACGTCGGGCTGGTTGTCGGCGTTCTTCAGGACGGTTTCGGCCACCGTAGCCGCGCTGCTGCCAGCCACCGAGCTGATCTGGTCGATGAGCGCCTGCTGTGCCGGCGGGTACAGCGAAGCGGTCAACCACAGCAGCAGCACCAGCAGCGGGGCCATCGACAGCAGGGCGTAGAAGGAAACGGAGGCGGCCTGGGTCAGCACGTCGACGTCGATGAAGCGCTTGGCCACCGCCATCGGAAAGCTGTCCTGCAGGCGCTTGAGGTACTTGTGCAGGGACACGGGAACGTTGGGCTCGGGTTCAACCATGGGTGTGGTTGTAGCAGGCGACCGACGAAGGTGCGGTGAAGCGGGTGCATCAATGGGGTCAGAGCCCTTTCGCGTTGCGAAAGGGATCCGACTCCGTGTACCGGATTACGCCAGCTGCTGCTTGACCAGCTTGGACACCAGGCCCATGTCGGCCTGGCCAGCGAGCTTGGGCTTCAGTGCGCCCATCAGCTTGCCCATGTCGGCCGGGCCGGAGGCGCCGGTCTCGGCGATGGCGGCCTGGATGGCGGCCACGATCTCGGCTTCGCCCATCTTGGCCGGCAGGTAGGCTTCGATGACCACGATCTCGGCGCGCTCGATCTCGGCCAGGTCTTCGCGGTTGGCCGCTTCGTACTGGCTGACCGAGTCCTTGCGCTGCTTGACCATCTTGTCGAGCACGGCGATCACAGCGGTGTCATCCAGCTCGATGCGCTCGTCCACTTCGCGCTGCTTGATGGCGGCATTGATCAGGCGGATCACGCCCAGCTTGTGCTTCTCGCCCGCCTTCATGGCGGCCTTCATGTCTTCGGTGAGCTGCTGCTTCATGCTCATGAGGAACCTCGTGGTGGTAGGTGGGGCGGGGCGGATGCCCGAACCCGGAAACGCAAAAAGCCGGCGACGCTCGCGCGTGCCGGCTTCGGCTCCATCGCGACGGGCAGGCCCGCCGCAATGAAGATGCGTCCGATCAGTACAGGCGCTGACGCTTGGTGACGTCGCGCGACGAGCGGCGCAGCTGACGCTTCACAGCAGCGGCGGCCTTGCGCTTGCGCTCCTGGGTCGGCTTTTCGTAGAACTCGCGCTTGCGGGTTTCGGCCAGCACACCGGCCTTTTCGCAAGTGCGCTTGAAGCGGCGAAGAGCAAACTCGAAGGGCTCGTTCTCGCGGACTTTGACGCTGGGCATGGAATCTCCGGGACACAGTAGAACCGGGTCACGCCCGGCGAGCCGCACATTATAGCGGCGAATCGACAAACTGCAAGCGGCCAACCCTGAATACGGGCCGGCGGTTCGAAAGCAGTGAGACCTGCACGTCCCCCGAGGGGACGGCAGGGGCGTCATAATAGCAGGCATGCGAGTCCTTGGCATCGAATCTTCCTGTGATGAGACCGGCGTGGCGGTGTATGACACCGACCTGGCCGGCAGCGCGGCCCTGCGCGCCCATGCGGTCTACAGCCAGATCGCCCTGCACGCCGAATACGGTGGCGTGGTGCCCGAGCTGGCCAGCCGCGACCACGTCCGCAAGCTGCTGCCGCTGGTGCGCCAGACCCTGGCCGAAGCCGGTCTGGGTGTAGGCGACATCGATGGGGTGGCCTACACGGCCGGTCCTGGCCTGGTTGGCGCGCTGCTGGTCGGCGCCGGCGTGGCCCGATCGCTGGCCTGGGCGCTGGAGGTACCGGCCGTCGGCGTACACCATATGGAAGGCCACCTGCTGGCTCCGCTGATGGAAGACGACCCGCCGGAAGCACCGTTCGTGGCGCTGCTGGTGTCCGGTGGCCATACCCAGCTGGTGGCGGTGGATGCGATCGGCCAGTACCGCCTGCTGGGCGAAACCCTGGACGATGCGGCCGGCGAGGCCTTCGACAAGACTGCCAAGCTGATGGGCCTGCCGTACCCCGGCGGCCCGCAGCTGGCCAGGCTGGCCGAGCAGGGCACGCCGGGCGTGTACCGCTTCGCGCGGCCGATGACCGACCGCCCGGGGCTGGATTTCAGCTTCTCCGGCCTGAAGACCCAGGTCCTGATGGCCTGGCGCGACAGCGACCAGAGCGAGCAGACCCGCGCCGACATTGCCCGGGGCTTTGAGGACGCGGTGGTCGAGACCCTGTCGATCAAGTGCGAGCGCGCGCTGGAAGCGGCCGGGACCAATGTGATCGTGGTGGCCGGCGGTGTCGGCGCGAACAAGCGCCTGCGCGCCCGCCTGCAGCAGATGGCCGAGCGTCTCGGCGGCCGCGCCTGCTTCCCGCGGCCTGCACTGTGCACCGACAACGGCGCGATGATCGCCTTCGCTGGGGCGCTGCGGCTGCAGGCTGGCCAGCACAGCCCGCCGAAGGTGGATGTGACCCCGCGCTGGGACATGGCGACCCTGCCGGCGGTCTGAGCCGGTGGCGCCGGGCCACGCCCGGCGGACGCTTTACGGACGACCAGCCAACGGCGAGGTCGCCAGCACGGTTGTCGCCCGCTCATGGCGCTGCAGCCAGCCCAGCGTGTGTGGGCAGCGGGCATGGATCAGCCGCCCGATCGCGGCCAGGTCGGCGCCGATGTCGCGCTCGAGGATCGGTTCGTGGTGGGCGATGCGGTTGCGCAGGTGGCGGATGCGTCCGATATCCGCATGGATGGCTTTCCTGACGGCACTGGGATGAGCAGAGGGAGCATGCTGCAGAACCCTGCTGAGTGCGGGTATCCAAAGCGTGGAGTCGAAGCGACAGGTGAAGAGCTGCTGCCAGAACACCATCGGCAGGTTGGCGACGATCCCAGGTGTATCGGTTACGCGGCTGGCAAGTTGTTCCAGTGCCGTGCGCGGAGAAGTACTGGATGAGGTTGGCAGCCTCCGTCGGAAGGCACCATTCCAGGGCCAACGCGGGCCATGCTGCCTGGCGAGCACCGCTGCAGCGGCGTTGCGGGTGACCACTTCGCACAGATGGACCGGCATCATCAGAGCACTGCACATCCGCATGTTCCACAGGTACAGGGATTCGGCTGTGACGTCGCGGCTGCAGGTCGATGCGATTCTCTCGTAAGTAGACAGACGCTCCGCTGACAACGCGCGCCGCAGTACATCGTATGGAGCCATCGTCATGTGCGGTGGTGAAGGAGGGATCGATGTCTGCGAGAGTGGGCCGCGGCGACCATCAGGGAACGTCGTTGTCCGCGCGGCTGAACTTCTGCGTTTTGCCTCGGACGAATACCTGACCTGCCCTGTCGGAATTGGCCTTGACCGGCGATCTGGTCCTTGCCTAATCTGCGTGCCTGCGCCACCGGGACTCGCGGCTGGATTTCAGCTCCCCCCGGGGACAAACGGTAGTACCAAAGGGCCCCGCTAGCAGGGCCCTTTGTCTTTTCTGGAGCCGCGTCCCTGCCGGCCGCCCACCGCCCGTTCCGGGCAGGCTCACCGCCGTGCCGTTACCATGGCTTCCTGTATTCGTGCCGGTAAGCGCAATGGACAAGGTTTTCATCGAAGGGCTGACGATCGACGCCCTGATCGGTATCTACGATTGGGAACGACGGATCCGCCAGGACCTGGTGTTCGACCTGGAAATGGGCTTCGACAACCGTCGCCCCGCGGCCACCGATGACATCGCCCACACCCTGAACTACAAGGCGGTGAGCAAGCGCCTGGAGCAGTTCGTGCGCGAGTCGGAGTTCGGCCTGGTCGAGACGCTGGCCGAGCGCTGCGCGCAGATCGTGCTGGACGAATTCGACGTGAAGTGGCTGCGGCTGAAGCTGAGCAAGCCCGGCGCAGTGCGCGGCGCGCGCGCGGTGGGCGTGATCATCGAACGCTCGCGGGACTGACCCGGTAAATCCGGCCGCCGGCCGGAAACCCCGGTAGTGCCGGCCGCTGGCCGGCAACCTTGGCAACAACGAAACAGACAGGAGACAACTGATGGTGGATGCGGTGGTGGCGGTACAGTGGCTGGAACGGCTGCAGAACACACTGGAACCCTATCCCGGCGCCTACCTGGCGTTGATGATCTCGGCGCTGCTGATCGCCGCCGGCCTGGCCAACTGGGTGACCAAGCGCATCCTGCTGCGTGGCCTGCGGCGCCTGTTGCAGCGCCTGCCAGGGGCCGAGTCCGGCCGTGGCAGCCATTTGATGCGGGTGATTTCGCGCCTGTCCAACGTGGTACCCAGCCAGGTGATCGCCTCGGGCATCACCCTCATCCCCGACCTGCCGCCCAGCCTGGTCAACGTCATCATCAAGCTGTGCATCGTGTGGGCCGTACTGACGGTGTCGATGGCGTTCTCGCATGCGCTGGACGCGGCCAACAGCCTGTACGAGCGCAAGCCCGATGCGCGCAACAAGCCGATCAAGGGCTACCTGCAGGTGGTCAAGATCGTGGTGTTCGTGGCCGCCGGCCTGTCCATCGTCGCCACCCTGCTTGGGGTGAAGCTGGGCCCGCTGGTGACTGGCCTGGGCGCGGCCACGGCGGTGCTGATGCTGATCTTCCAGGACACCATCCTGTCACTGGTGGCCAGCGTGCAGATCAGTGGCGATGGCCGCGTGCGCATCGGCGACTGGATCGAGATGCCCAGCCAGAACGCCGACGGTGACGTCATCGACATCGCCCTGCACACCATCACCGTGCAGAACTTCGACAAGACCATCACCACCATCCCGACCAAGAAGCTGGTGACCGAGTCGTTCAAGAACTGGCGCGGCATGCAGGAGGCCGGTGGCCGCCGGATCAAGCGCGCGCTGTACCTGGACCAGCACAGCGTCGGTTTCCTCGACGACGGCGACCTGGCCTTCCTCGGCGAATTCGCGCTGCTGCGTGACTACCTGCGTGAAAAGGAGCAGGAACTGGGGCAGTGGAACGGGCGCCTGCGCGAGCAGGGCGTGGCCGAGGTCAACAGCCGCCGGGTGACCAACCTGGGTACCTTCCGTGCCTATGTGGAGCGTTACCTGCGCAGCCATCCGGGCATCCACACCGACATGACCCTGCTGGTGCGGCAGCTGCAGCCCACCACCGAAGGCCTGCCGCTGGAGCTGTACTGCTTCACCCGCAGCACCGCCTGGAGCGAGTACGAGGCCGTGCAGTCGGACATCTTCGACCACCTGCTGGCGATTCTGCCGGCGTTTGGCTTGCGGGTGTTCCAGGCCTCCAGCGACGCCATGTTGATGGCCGGGCAGCGCCAGTTGGCCGGCTCGGAGTAAGCTGCGGTGCCCCTGGCGGGACCATACGGGCCCCGCTGTTGGCTGAAACTGAACGAAGAAACCTCTCGCCAAATGGCTCGGGATCGCTAGAATGCCGGGCTTGTAAACGTTTTCATCAAGGACTGCCGGTGGCCTCCGATCGCATCGAATCCCTCATTGCCCAGATGACCGTCGAGGAAAAAGTCGGCCAGCTGGGTGTCTTCGCGGACATGGTCCGCCCGTTCGCCCCGGACGTGAACCCGGAAGCCAACGTGCGCAATGCCGACCAGGTGCTGCAGCAGGTGCGCGAGGGCAAGGTCGGCTCGCTGTTCAATGGCGTGGGCGCCGAGTTGGGCCGCCGCATCCAGCAGGTCGCCACCGAGGAGAGCCGCCTGGGCATCCCGGTGATCCTGGCCGCCGACGTCATCCACGGCATGCGTACCGTGTTCCCGATCCCGCTGGGCGAGGCCGCCAGCTTCGAGCCGGACCTGGCCGAGCGCACCGCGCGCGCCACCGCCATCGAAGCCACCGCTGCCGGCCTGCACTGGACCTATGCCCCGGCCGTGGACATCGCCCGCGACCAGCGCTGGGGCCGTGGCGCCGAAGGTGCCGGTGAGGACGTGGTGCTGGGTTGTGCGTTCGCTGCCGCCCGCGTGCGTGGCTTCCAGGGCAGCGACCTGCGCGCCGCCGATTCGCTGCTGGCCACGCCGAAGCACTTCGCCGCCTACGGCGCGGTGATGGCCGGCATGGAATACAACATGGTGGACATCTCGCCGCAGACCCTGCGCGATGTGCACCTGCCGCCGTTCAAGGCCGCCTTCGAGGCCGGCGCGATCACCGTGATGTCCTCGTTCAACGACATCAACGGCGTGCCGGCCAGCGCCAATGCCGAACTGCTGACCGACATCCTGCGCGGCGAATGGAAGTTCCCGGGCGTGGTGATCTCCGACTACACCGCCGACATGGAGCTGGTCGCGCACGGCTATGCCGCCGACGACCGCGATGCCACCGCCAAGGCGTTCACCGCCGGCCTGGACCTGAGCATGCAGAGCGGCTTCTACGCCGAGCACCTGCCGGGCCTGGTCGAGAGCGGCGAAGTGCCGATGGCGGTGCTGGATGAAGGCGTGCGCCGCATCCTGTGGCTGAAGGAAACCATCGGCCTGTTCGACGACCCGTACCGTTCGCTGGACCCGGCGCGCGAAGCGGATACCTCGCATATCGCTGCGCATGATGAACTGTCGCGCGATGCCGCGCGCCGTTCGATCGTGCTGCTGAACAACCGCGACAACGTGCTGCCGCTGCAGAAGACCGGGCAGAAGATCGCGCTGATCGGCCCGTTCGTGCAGGACCGCGAGAACATCGAAGGCTGCTGGACGCTGTTCGGCGACAAGCAGCGTTACGTCGACCTGGAAACCGGCGTGCGTGCCGCCATCGGCGACGAAGCGCTGCTGGAAATCGTGCCGGGCTGCGAACTGGAAGCGGCCATTCCGGGCGGTACCGAAGCGGCGGTGGCTGCCGCGCTGCGCGCCGATGTGGTGGTGCTGGCGCTGGGCGAACCGCAGCGTTACAGCGGTGAAGCGCAATCGCGCGTGGAGATCACCCTGCCGCCGGCACAGCAGGCACTGGCCGAGGCCGTGGCGATGACCGGCAAGCCGCTGGTGGTGCTGCTGCGCAATGGCCGCGCGCTGGCGCTGCAGGGCGCGGTGCGCAATGCGCAGGCCGTGGCGGTGACCTGGTACCTGGGTACGCAGACCGGCCATGCCGTGGCCGATGTGCTGTTCGGTGACTACAGCCCGTCCGGCCGCCTGCCGGTCAGCTTCCCGCAGGTGTCCGGCCAGCAGCCGTACTTCTACAACCACCCGCGCACCGGCCGTCCGGAGCTGCCGACCATGTCGGAGTTCAAGGCCCGCTGGCGCGAGATTCCGAACGAGCCGCTGTACCCGTTCGGCCACGGCATCGGCTACACCACCTTCGCCTACGGCGTGCCGCAGCTGAGTGCTGTGCAGCTCGGCTGGGACGACACCCTGACCATCACCACCACGCTGACCAACAGCGGTGATGTGGCCGGGGAGGAAGTGGTGCAGCTGTACATCCACGACCGCGTGGCCAGCCGCGTGCGTCCGGTGCGCGAACTGAAGGACTTCCGCAAGGTGGCACTGCAGCCGGGCGAGTCGACCGACGTGGTGTTCACCCTGACCCGCGAGCAGTTGGCGTTCACCGGCCGCGATGGCGTGCTGCGTGCCGAACCGGGCCAGTTCGACCTGTGGGTCTGCGCCTCGTCGGCCGCCGGCGAAGCCGTGCAGTTCGAACTGCTGAAGGCCTGATCAGAAAAAGGGGACGGAGGGGATCAAGTCGTTTGTGCCACTAACGACTTGATCCCCTCCGTCCCCTTTTTGTTGCCGTCACTGCGGCGGCGCTACCATCGGGCTTCCTGTTTCGATGGAGTGCGCGTATGCGCCGGATGGCCTACCTGATTCCCGCTCTGCTGCTGGCGGCCTGTTCGCAGCCTGAGCCCCCGGCGCAGCCTGCGGCGGATGCGCCGCCGCCGATGGAAGCGAACGCGGCAGCGACGCCTGCCGCTGAGCCGGCGGCGCCGGCCGCCGAACCTGCCGCCGCCGCACCGGCGGCACCGGCCGCGGAGGCGCCCGCCGAGGACGCGCGTGCGCGCATCGAATCGCTGCTCGGCGATGCCGCGCAGTTCGAGAAGGTCTTCAACGCGTTCAAGACCGCCGTGGTCGGCGGTGATCGTGCTGCGGTGGTCGAGCAAGTGCGCTTCCCGTTGAACATCAGCGGCGGAAAGAAGATCTCCGGCCCCGGAGAGTTCCAGCGCAACTACGAGAAGATCATCACCCCGGAAGTGGTCAAGGCGGTGTCCGGGCAGGACTTCGGCAAGGTGTTCGTCAACCAGCAGGGCGTGATGATTGGCGATGGACAGGTGTGGTTGAACGGAACGTGCCTGGACAAGGCCTGCACGCAGACCGAGGTGAAGGTCATCACCATCCAGTGAACGCAGACGGCCCCGCACGCGGGGCCGTTGCGGAGAAACGTGCCGGCCAGCGGCCGGCGGCACCTCATGCCTTCGGCGTCAGCTTCAGCAGGCGCGCCTTGCTGCCGTCTTCCAGCAGCCACAGGGCGCCATCCGGGCCCTGTTCCACTTCGCGGATGCGCTCGCCCATGTTGAAGCGTTCGGCTTCGCGCGCGCTGTCGCCATCAAAGGCCACGCGCAACAGCGAGGTCGACGACAGGCCGCCGATGAAGCCGCTGCCCTTCCACTGCGGGAACAGGCTGCCGCTGTAGATCACGAAGCCGGCCGGCGAGATCACCGGCGTCCAGCTCACCTTCGGGGCGGCGAATTCCGGCCGGGTATCGTGGTCGGGAATCGGGCGGCCGTCGTAGTGGTCACCGTTGGAAACGATCGGGTAGCCGTAGTTGGCGCCGCGCACGATCAGGTTCAGTTCGTCGCCGCCGGCCGGGCCCATCTCGTGCGCCCACAGCTTGCCGTTGGCATCGAAGGCCATGCCCAGGATGTTGCGGTGGCCCAGCGACCACACCTGTGCGGCAACCCCGCCCTGCGAGGCGAACGGGTTGTCGGCGGGCAGGCTGCCATCGTCGTTGAGGCGGATGATCTTGCCGAGGTTGCCGCCCATGTCCTGGGCCGGATCGAACTTCTGGCGCTCGCTGGAACTGATCCACAGCTTGCCGTCCGGGCCGAACGCGAGGCGATGCCCGTAGTGGCCCTCGCCGCTGACCTTGGGGCTCTGCCGCCAGATCACTTTCAGGTTCTTCAGCTGGCCACCCCCGTTCGCATCCAGCGCCAGCGTGGCCCGGGCCACGGCCGCACCGCGGGTATCCAGCGTGCCTTCCTCGGCATAGCTGAGGTAAACGACGTGATTCCGGGCAAAGTCGGGGTGCAGGATGATGTCGCCGAAGCCACCCTGGCCACCGTAGGCGACCTTCGGAACGCCGGTGATCTCATGCTTCTGGCCGCTGGCCAGATCCAGGTGCTGCAGCTTGCCGCGCTTCTCGGTGACCAGCAGGCTGCCGTCCGGCAGGAAGGTCATCGCCCAAGGCTGGTCAAAACGGCTGACTTCGGTGGCGGTGAACGGACGCTGGTCGGCGGCGGAGGAGGCTGCGGGCGCTGCGGTCTGGGCGCCGTTGGCGCCAGGATCGGCGGCGTTGCAGGCGGAGGTGGCGAGGATCGGCACGAGGCCGAGGGCGAGCAGCAGGGGCGTACGGGTCATGGGTATCTCCAGGGCGGGGATGCGGATGGCCGGGCTGCCCCTTGTATACCACCGCAGCCGTGACCGTCGTGGCCCGAAGGTCCTGCGCCCCCCTGTGCGACAGCGGCGGGATCGTCTAGGGTGGGCACGCCCGGGCAAAGCATGCCCGTCTGCCTGCCAAGGACCTGCAATGAATACTGCCATGCCCCACAAGCCCTCCACCGCCTTCATCGCTGCCTCGTGGGTGGCCCTGCTGCTGGGTGCGGCGGCGTACCTGATCGGCCTGTTCAATGCCACGATGGCGCTCAACGAGAAGGGCTACTACCTGACCCTGCTGCTGTTCGGCCTGTTCGCGGCGGTGTCGCTGCAGAAGAGCGTGCGCGACCGCGTCGAAGGCATTCCGGTGAGTGGCCTGTACTACGCGCTGTGCTGGTTCGCGTTGCTGTCGGCGCTGATGCTGCTGCTGATTGGCCTGTGGAATGCCACGCTGGCACCGAGCGAGAAGGGCTTCTACGGCATGGCATATGCGCTGTCGCTGTTCGGTGCAGTGGCTGTGCAGAAGAACACCCGCGACCTGATCGCCGCCGGTGGTGGCGAGCGCAAGCTCAGCGCGATCGTGCCGCCGCTGCCGGAACAGGAATGATCGAGCCGGTGTAGAGCCGAGCCATGCTCGGCTCAGTCGAGCATGGCTCGACGTTACAGACGTGGTGCGGGAGCCGAGCGTAGGCTCGGCTCTACAGCAGCCTGGCGCTATCGCTTCAAGCGCGGATCTGCCAGCTGCGCTTCGTCCCAGCCGCGGCGCACGGCGTTACGTGCCTGCGCCCATTCCAGCCGGCTGCGGCCACGCTCGCTGGCCCAGCGCGACTCCAGTTCAGCTTCGACCTGTTCGTAGGCGCGGATCATGTCCTGCGCACGCGCGGCATGGCCGATGCGGTAGGCCGGTTCATAGTCCTCGAAGAACAGCTGGTCGTCGTAGTACGGTTCGGCGGTGTAGCGTTCGCGCCAGTAGTTGCTGACCGCGTCGCGCGGCGTGCTGTCGTCCGGTACGCGGCCGGGAATCTGATACTCGGTCATGGAAGGCTCCGTTGTGGACGAAGCCTGATCGTGCCTGCGTGGCGGTTAACGGCCCGGTCCGGCAGCGTGATCGCCAGATCAATCCGCCGGGCATGGCCCGGCGCTACCGGTCATCCGGCGTCGGCGTCCTTGCGCGGCAGCTTGTAGATCACCGCGCCGATGGCAAACGCCACCAGTGCCGCGGCGATGTTGTGCCAGCTGGCACTGGCGAACAGGGCCAGGCACAGCAGCAGCGCGAGCACCGGAATCAGCGGGCCACCCGGCAGTTTCAGTGCGCCCGGCCGGTCCGCATAGCGCTTGGCCAGCACCAGTACCGCAGCGGCCGTTCCGATGTAGGCGAACAGGCGCGTGGTCATCGACAGCAGGGCCAGCTGCACGAACGAACCGGACAGGGCCAGGCCCAGCGCGATCAGGCCTTGGCACAGGATCGACGCGGCCGGCGTGTGGAAGCGCGGATGCACCTGCGCCAGGATCTTCGGCCCATAGCCATCGCGGGCAAGTGCGAACAGGAAACGCGGGCCCATCATCATCGTGTTGCTGTTGGTACCCAGGATGGAGATGGTCGCGCCGATGGTGAGGATCAGTGCCAGGGCCTCGCCGCCGAAACCGGCTGCGGCGTCGGCCAGCGGCGTGGCCGAGCTGGCCAGGCCGGCCAGCGTACCCTGCGCCACCACCTGCACCGCGCCATAGATGACGGTGACGGTGATGATCATGGTGATCAGCGCGAACGGAATATCGCGGCGTGGATTGCGGTACTCGCCGGCGGCGGCCGGGATGTTCTCGAAGCCGGCGTAGGCGTACAGCAGCAGCAAGGCGGCCTCGCCCATCCGTTGCAGGTCATGCGGGTCCGGGCGCTGGCCGGAGAAGGCCAGCTGTGGATCGATATAGAACGCACCGACAGCCACGAACAGCAGCAGCGGCAGCATCTTGCCGATCACCAGTACCACGCCGGTGCGCGCGGCCGAGCGCACGCCGATGATGTTGACGCCGGTCAGGAAGCCCAGCGACACCACGATCACCGCGATGCGGCCCATGCCGGCGCCGGCCCATGGCCAGAAGCGCGCGACCGCATCGGCCAGCGCGTTGCTGAGTGCGGCCGCCGAGCTGATGCGGGTCAGCCAGATCATCCAGCCGATCTCGAACCCGGCGAAGCGCCCGAACGCCTCGCGTGCATACAGGTAGCTGCCACCGGGCTCGTCGAAATAGCTGGCGGCCTGCGCGTAGCACAGCACCAGCAGCGCCACGACGATACCGGCGGCGACCACGCCCCACAGGCTGAAGGGGCCGAGCAGGGCGACGGTGGCGGCCGGCAGCAGGTAGATGCCGCTGCCGATCACATCGTTGATCGACAGGCCGACGATCTGCCAGCGGCTGACCGCGCGCTGCAGCTGCGGTTCGTCCTGCGCGCTCAACGGGCGTCTCCGCGCAGTGCGGGCAGTTGCCACTGGGCCTGCAGGCGCGTGTACTCGGCGCGCGGCAGCAGCACGAAGCGCGGCGCATCCTGCGGCCGCAACCAGTCCAGCAGCGCCTGCATGCGGGCCTGCGGCATGGCGGTGCAGCCGGCCGTGGCCTCACCGAGTTGGCGCCACAGATGGGCGAAGATGCAGCTGCCCTTGCCGGGCTGGTTGTCCGGGTTGTGGGCGATGACGAAGCCTTCCTGGTAACGCACGTCGCCCTTGTTGTGCAGATCCAGCCGCATCGGCTCGGTGGAGCCCTTGACCGCTGCGCTGCCGACTTTCTTCTCATCGACGATGCGGTTGTAGAACGGCGAGCTGGGCACGTCCATGCAGTAGCTGCTGTTCAGCATCGGCTGGTAAGGCATCGCGGTGCCGGGGCGTGTGACGGCATAGCCGAACGCGCTGCCGAGCGCGAACACGCCCGCCGGGCTGCGGCCATCGCCTTCCTGCTTCTGCGGGCCGTCGGCCTGCGCCGGATGCAGGCCCAGGCCCCAGGCGCTGCCGGTACGGCCGAGCGCCACAGGGAACGCCTGTCCATGTGCGTGCCAGCCCTTGCCATCGCGCACATAGGCCTGCAGCTGCCCCTGGGTGCTGTCCCAGCCTTCGCTGGTGACCACGATCAGCTGGCGCGCGCCATCCAGCGGCGCCGCGTGAACGGACACCGTCGCAGCAAGCAGCAGCGCAGCGGTAGCGAGGCGAACCAGCGATTTCATCAACAGGTGCTCCGGTCAGGAATCCAGCAGGTGGTCGATCCGCTCCAGGTTCACCGCCAGCTGCTGCTGGCGGTCCGGATTGGTGTGGCAGAGCAGCACGAACAGGAAATCGAGCAGGGCGTGCATGGCGCTACGGTACAGCAGCTGCGCGACCTGCGGCGTGCGGTCGTGCGCGCAGACCACCAGTGCCGCATCAGCATGCGCGCGCAGCGGATTGGCAGTGTGGCGGGTAATGGAAATCACCTTGCCACCCATGTCCTGGAACTGCCGCGACAGCTGCGAAAGCTGTGGCAGGTTGCCGAATTCGGAGAACACCAGCAGCGCATCGCCGGGGCGTGCGGCCGACAGGTTGGCCAGCATCAGGATCGGGTCGGTGTGCGGCACCACCAGCAGCCCGAGCAGCGACAGCCGCATGGCGAACTCGCGGGCATACAGGCCATCGTCACCCAGGCCATGGACGAACAGCTTCGGTGCGCCGTCGAGCAGCTGTACGATGCGCTCGATCTCCTCGCGCGGATTGGCCTGGCGTGTTTCCTCCTCGGCCTGCGCCTTGCTGCGGCGCAGGGCCTCGCCCAGGCGCAGGTAGTCATCGCCGCTGTCGGGTTCGCTGGGCAGCTGTTGTGGATCGGCACCGGCGCGGGCCACGTCCTGGCCGATCGAGTACTTCAGGTCCGGGTAGCCCTTGAAGCCGAGTTTCTGGCTGAACTTCACCACGCTGGACTGGCTGATGCCCAGCGCACTGGCCAGCTGCTGCGACGAGTAGTCGCGCAGCAGGTGGGCGTTGTCGAGGATGAAGTCGGCGATGCGGCGCTCGATGGCCGACATCTGCCCGCGCTCGGTGCGGATCTTCAGCAGGGGCGGCATGAGGGGGGTCCGGGCATGTGTGGGCGTGTTGCGGCTGGCAGCGTAGAGCGTGTCATGGAATGGGTCGAGCGGGTTCCAGGCTCGAAGAGGTTACGGAGCGCAGTTGTTGCTTTTGACGTTGAGTCCGCCTTCAAGCGAGCCGAGCACCGCAGGTCCGGCGAGGGCGAAGAGGCGCGGGTGTCTGAGCGTAGCGAGTTCCCGCGCCGTCCCTCGACGGGCCGAGGAGCGCAGGGAACCGGTGCGTAGCACCGGCTCGCGGCCGGCGGAGCGTTTCTTTGGGTTACTTTTCTTTTCGCGAAAAGAAAAGTAACGCGCGACCCAACGTCAGTGGCACGCAACGTCAGCCGCAAGGCAGAAATCAACCCAGCATCTCCAGCCCACGCACTTCAGTAATACCCAGCCCCGGCACGTCGCTGATGCTGATCTCCGATTCGTTGAAATGCACACCACCGCTGACCGGGTCGAACTGGCCCAGCGAGGGGCCGTCCAGATCAACCTTGGTGATCACATCGCTCTTGGCCACGGCCAGGTGCACGGCCGCAGCCACGCTGATGCTCGATTCGATCATGCAGCCGATCATGCACGGCACGCCGTAGATGCCGGCGATGTCGGCGATGCGGATCGCGTTGGACAGGCCACCGGTCTTCATCAGCTTGATGTTGATGATGTCGGCCGCGCGCTGCTGGATCAGGTCCATCACCTGGCTGGGGCTGAACACGCTTTCGTCGGCCATCACCGGCGTGTTGACGCGGTCGGTGACGTACTTCAGGCCACTGATGTCCGCGGCCTTCACCGGCTGCTCCAGCAGCTCCAGTACCACGCCGGCTTCCTCCAGCGTACGCATCGCATGCACCGCCTGCTTGGCAGTCCAGCCCTGGTTGGCATCCAGGCGCAGCAGGGCACGGCCTTCCACGGCGGCGTGGATGGCCTTGACCCGTTCGATGTCCAGTCCGATGTCCTTGCCGACCTTGATCTTCAGCGACTCGAAGCCGCGCTCGATCGCCGACAGCGAATCGGCCACCATCTTGTCGATGTAGTCCACGCTGATGGTGATGTCAGTGGTGATCACCGGGTCGCCGCCACCGAGCATCTGGTACAGCGGGGCACCGTGCAGCTGCGCCCACAGGTCGTACAGCGCGATCTCCACCGCGGCCTTGGCGCTGGTGTTGCGCTCCATCGCGGTCTGCACCAGCGTGCACAGGTGGTTGAGGTTGACCACGTCCTGGCCGATCAGGCGCGGTGCGATGAAGTGGCGGATCGCTTCGATGATCGAGCCGTGGGTATCACCGGTGATCACCGCTGTAGCCGGTGCCTCGCCGTAACCGGTGTGACCGGTGTCGGTGCGGATCAGCACCACCACGTCCTCCACGGTCTCCACCGTGCGCAGCGCGGTCTTGAACGGTGTCTTCAACGGCACGCGCAGCATGCCCAGTTCGATGGCGGTGATCTTCATTCAGGAGTCTTGGCCCGCAGGCGCTGGATGTTGGTGATGCGGTCGATGTAGCGGACGGTGTCGCTGGCCATCATCGGCTCCAGCGGCGTGACCGAAACACCATTGAGATGGGCCTGCACGCGTTTGCCGTCGGTACCGAACCAGCTGCCACCTGCCGTATCGTGGATGACCCAGGTGCGGCCGTCGACGTGGCCGATGGCCATCATCACATGACCGGGAATGTAGACCAGGTCGCCCACCTGCAGGCGGGTGACGGCACGGTCGCGCACCGCCTTGCCGTCCTTGCCGGTGAACGGCAGGCGATCCAGCGCCGGACTGACCGCCTGCGCGCTGGTATTGCGTGGCAGCAGCACGCCGAAGCTGCGGTAGATCTCGGAGACGAAACCGCTGCAGTCGCGGGTGTCGTAGTCGTGACCCCAGCCGTAGCGCTCGCCCAGGAACTTGAAGGCCTGCTGCAGCAGCAGGCGCGGGGTCAGCGGCAGGTAATCGGCGGCGGTGTCCTGCGAGCGCGGCAGCAGCGCCGGCACCAGCTTCAATCGACCATCGGCTTCGCGTACCGGCAACTGCACCACCCACGAGGCGTGGGCCTGCTGGCCGTTCACCGGTTCGGCGGCGGGCCAGTCGGCCAGCACCGGCAGGCGCACGCCCATGTCCAGCTGCAGGCGCGAGACGCGCGGCTCCTCCGGGGTATAGGCGGTCTGCGCGGTGGCACCGGTGACGATCCGGTACGGTCCCCTCGCGCCGTAGCCGAGCACCGTGGCCTTGTCGCCGCGGGCAATGGCGTCGGCTTCGATCCACGCGCTGTAGCGCTCGCTGTGCACGAACAGCCAGCGGCCGTCGGCACTGCGATGGACCACGGCGACCTTGTCACCGGGGAACAGTGCCGATTCCTGGAAGCGGTCGATGTCGGTGTCACCGACGCTGCTGAAGACGCGCTCGCGGGTGGGGAAGGTGCGCAGCGCGGCACGCTTCACCACCAGCCCATACTGCGCTGCCACCTGTGTGGGAATCGCATCGAGGCCGAGGTTGGCTTCGATCGCGCTGCGCAGCGCGGGTGGGATCGACTGGCCCTTGTCGTTGTAGAGAGCGCGGGTGGGCCAGCTCGACAGCGCGGTGATGCTGGCACGCACCGCCGCCGCATCAAGCTGGGCGGGCAGTGCGGCGATGTCCTGGATGTGGCTGTCCTGCGCCCGCATGCGCGCGTTCTGTGCTTCGATCTGCGCGCGATCCAGAATCGGCGCATCGGCGTTGTCCAGGCGCGCGGCCCAGTACTGCGGGGTCAGATAGGCCTCGTGCAGGCCGATCACATAGGGCAGCGGCGCACCCGGGTCGGGCGGTGGGGCTGCCTGTGCAAAGGCCGGAGCGGCCAGCAGGCACAGGGCCAGGGTCAAGCGGCGCGGCCAATGCCGGTGCCGTTCGCGGAAAGCCAGGCTCATGCGGTGCACACCCTCCTCGAATGCCTGTTGGAATATTTATTCCTTTTGGCTACGAAAGCAAGAATAAATTATTGACCGACATCCCGGCCCGTGTTACACAGCCGTTACCACCCGCGCTGGGGAAGTGTCGCTGTGGATCCTGCCGTTCGCAAACCGCGTCTGCCTGCCGCCGGCCTGTGTGCCGTGCTGCTGCTGTGGGTGTCGGCCACGCACGCAGCAGACGAGCGCAGCAGCCAGCAGCGCGCGCGAGGAGTGCAGGTGATCGACCTGATCGACAGCGGCCGTTTCCGCGACGCCGACGCGCTGCTGGCCACTGCACCCGCCGCCACTGACGAAGCGTTCCAGCGCGAGCGCATGCGCCGCATCCGCCTGGATTTCGCCCTCGACGAAAGCGCCGCCAAGGACGCCGTACGGCGCGGCATTCCCGATCTGACCGACGAGGAATTTGCGCGCTGGGACCAACTCGGCCTGATCGAGCATCTCGATATCGATGGCGAGCGTTGGTACTTCAAGCGCGCACCCTCGAACCTGTTCCTGCTCAGCGACGAAGCACGCGCGCGTCGCCGCGCGGATGCACCGATGCCCGCTCCGGGCCCGAGCGAAGTGCTCAACGCACACCACGCGCGCGTGGTGGCCGCGTCCGAGCAGCGTGGCCAGGCGTCGGTGCTGCCGCAGCGCATCGAATTCACCCAGTCGCTGACGGTGAAGGCCGATGCGGTGCCGGCCGGCGAGACCGTGCGTGCCTGGATTCCATACCCGCGCGAGATCCCCGGCCAGCAGGAGCAGGTGCAGTGGCTGGGCAGCACCCCGGGCAAGGCGCGCGTGGCTCCGGCCCATACCCAGCAACGCACCGCCTACCTCGAAGCCAAAGCGGTTGCCGGGCAGCCGACCCGTTTCGAGATCCGTTACGCGGTCACGATCTTCGCCCGGCATACCGCGATCGATCCGGCCAAGGTGCAGGCGACACCGAACGATCCCGCATTGAAGCCCTACCTGGCCGAACAGCTGCCGCATGTGCGTTTCACCCCGGCATTGAAGCTGTTCTCCGACCAGGTGCTGCAGGGCGAGACGCGCCCGTATGAAGTGTTGCGCAAGCTGTTTGCCGCGGTCGACCGCATTCCATGGGCCGGTGCGCGCGAATATTCCACGCTCAGCAACATCAGCGACTACGCACTGCGTGCCGGCCATGCCGACTGCGGGCAGCAGACCCTGTTGCTGATCGCGCTGCTGCGCCTGAACGGCATTCCCGCGCGCTGGCAGTCGGGCATGGTGTTCTCCGGCGACGGCAGCGGCTACAACAACCTGCATGACTGGGGGCAGGTCTACCTGGCGCCGTATGGCTGGCTACCGATGGACGTGACCACCGGCGCACTGGCCAGTGATGTGCCGGCCCTCCGTGACTTCTACCTGGGTGGCCTCGACGGCTACCGCATCGCATTCAACGACGATTTCGGCCAGCCCTTCGTGCCGGCCAAGCAGCACTTCCGCTCGGAAACGGTCGACTCGCAGCGCGGCGAGGCCGAGTGGGCAGGCGGCAACCTGTACTTCGACCAATGGAGCTACGACTTCCAGTGGCGGGTACTGCCAGCCAGGCAACGCTAGCGCGACACATCGCATTCCACACCATTCAATTCTTGCAGGAGAGAGCAGGGGATGAAGGCTTACAGCATCAAGCGGGCGGCGTTGTGCGTCGCCCTTGGGGCGTGTCTGGGCGTGATCGCGCCCAGCGCATTCGCACAGGATGGTTCGGTGGTCGGCCGGCTGGTCAGCGATGCTGGCCAGGTACCGGCCGGTGCCACGGTGACCGTACGCAATCCGGCAACGGGCTTCGTGCGCTCCGTGCAGGCCGAAGCCAACGGCAGCTACCGCATTCCGTTGCTGCCGGTCGGCACCTATGAGATGGAGGTGAGCCTGCCCGGCGGAGGGGCCAGCCGCGTCGGCCAGGTGACGGTCAGTCTGGGCAGCGCGACCACGGTGAACGTGCCGCTCGGCGCGGTCAGCACGCTGGGCACGGTTGAAGTACGGGCACCGCAGGTAGTGTCGATGGTGGATGTGAAGTCCACCGAGTCGGCCACCAACATCACCCGCGAAGAGCTTTCGCGGCTGCCGGTGGACCGTGACATCACCGCGGTGGCGCTGCTGGCGCCGGGTGCGGTGAAGGGCAAGGGCTCGCTGGGTGGCCAAGGCATTTCCTTCGGGGGTTCGTCGGTGGCCGAGAACACCGTCTACATCAATGGCCTGAACGTCACCGACTTCTACAACCGGGTCGGCTTCTCGTCGGTACCGTTTTCGTTCTACCAGGAATTCCAGGTCAAGACTGGCGGCTACTCGGTGGAGTTCGGGCGCAGCACCGGCGGTGTCATCAACGCGGTGACCCGCTCGGGCAGCAATGATTTCAAGGCCGGCGCCGAGCTGGTGTTCGAGCCGCGCGCGTGGCAGTCGCAGGCCCGCGACCGCTACGACGGCAACGGCAGCCGCTACATCACCGCCAGCCGCGACGACTACAGCCGCAGCGCGCTGAATGTGTTCGCTTCCGGTGCGCTGGTGCAGGATCGACTGTTCTTCTTCGGAATGTACGAGGCGCGCGACTACCGCCCGACCTCGACCAACGACGCCGGTACGCGCCTGAGCCAGGGCAAGGCCGATGATCCGTTCTGGGGCGGCAAGATCGACTGGCAGATCACCGACAACCAGATGCTGTCGCTGTTCGGTTTCTCGGACAAGAGCAAGACGCTCACCGATGTCTACGCCTACGACTACGCCACGGGGCAGACCGTGGGCGACCGCAGCAACCAGATCTACAACACGGTGGGCGGCAAGAACTGGTCCGGCACCTACAGCTGGCAGGTGAACAACGACCTGACCATGAAACTGATGTATGGCGAGAACAAGCGCAACCGTGTGCAGAGCTCGTTGATGGACCAGAACTGCAACCGCGTGTTCGACAACCGAACCGCCAGCCAGGGCGTGCCGCCCTCGCTGCAGGGTGACCGCAGCTGCACCAGCAGTTCGCAGCTCGAATCCGCATTGGACACCCGCAAGGCCGCGCGCGCCGATTTCGAATGGACGCTGGGCAACCACCTGCTGCGGTTCGGCCTGGATCGGGAGGAGAACACGTCCGACTACAGTCGCGCCTATCCCGGTCCGGGCGGCCTGCGCTACGACATCTACGCTCGCACGCCCGGCAGTTCGCTCAACGGCGGCGTCGTGCCGGCCAGTGGCCTGGTGGCGCGCACCCGTCGCTATGAAGTGGAAGGCGCCTTCGAGACGATCAACTCGGCCTACTACCTGGAAGACAACTGGCAGGTGACGCCGAACCTCCTGCTGAACATGGGTCTGCGCCTGGAAGCCTTCGACAACAAGGGTGGCGACGGCAGCAGCTACATCAAGATCGACGACATGCTGGCCCCGCGCCTGGGCTTCTCCTGGGACGTGCGCGGCGATGGCACGACCAAGGTCTTCGGCAACCTGGGCCGCTACTTCCTGCCGGTGGCCAACGTCATCAACATCAAGCAGGCCGGTGGCTTCCTCGACGAGCGGACCTGGTATGAGTTCCTCGGCTACAGCGGCGCAGCCAACAACATCCCGAACCTGGGCGCGCAGATCGGCCCGGTGGACAACTCGCAGGGCGACGGCAGCGTGCCGGACCTGCGTGCCGAAGTTAACCGGGACATGGACCCGGTGTACCAGGACGAGGCGATCCTCGGCTTCCAGCAGATGATCAACGAAGCCTGGTCGGTCGGTGCCAGCGTGACCTATCGCCGGCTGCACAACGCCATCGATGACATGAACATTACCGCCACCGGGCAATGCGGTGCCATCGACGGCGTATGGATCATGGGCAATCCGGGCCGCACCAACACCGTGTGGGGAGACACCAACTGTGACGGCAGCAACGATGGCTGGATCAGCATCGATACGTCGAAGGAAGGCTGGGCGCTGTACGACGACAACGGCAACTACGTCGGCCAGCGCGGCTGGGTGAAGCCCAAGCGTGACTACAAGGCACTGGAGCTGCAAGTCGACCGGGCCTGGGACGGCAAGTGGGGCTTCAACGCGTCCTACACCCTCGCATACGGCCGCGGCAATGCAGAAGGCCCGGTCAACTCCGATACCGACTTCGCCGATGCCGGGCGTACCGAGAACTTTGACAATCCGTGGGTGAACTACCGCGGCTACGGCTATCTGGCCAACGACCGCCGACACCAGTTCAAGTTCCGTGGTAGTTATGCGTTGACCGAGAACCTGAGCGTAGCCGCTACGCTGGGCGTGCAGTCGGGCAGCCCGATCACGCGTTTCGGCGCCGGTAATCCATTCGACGCCACTGATTTCCACAGCTACTACGTGTGCGTGTCCAACTGCCAGGCCACGGTGCCCTCCGAACGCGTGTTCGTGCATTCCCCGCGCGGTGGCGATGGCCGCACGCCGTGGACCTACGACCTGGACGTGAGCGTGTCGTACAAGGTGCCGATCCCCACCGACCTGCGCCTCAAGCTGGCGGTGTACAACGTGCTCAACCAGCAGCGCGTGGTGACCGTGGATCAGGACTACGAACCGCAGGACAGCATCGGTACGCCGAATCCGCTGTACCGCTACGGTACCGGGTTCCAGTCGCCGCGTTATGCGCAGCTGACCGTCACATGGGCGTACTGAGACCCGCCCAGCACGCTCGACGCTGCATCTGCGTGGCCGTGTTGGCGGTGTTTCCGGTTGCGGCGGCGCAGACCAGCGCGACCGCATCGATCGAGGCCGACGTCGCCGCCGCGGTCCAGCACGAGCACCTGCCCGGGCTGGCCATCGCGGTGGTCGACAACGGGCAGGTGGTCTATCGCCACGCCGAAGGCGCGCGTGGCGACGGCGGCCGCATCGACCAGGACACGCTGTTCAAGATCGCCTCCAACAGCAAGGCGATGACCGCCGCGCTGCTGGCGCGGCTGGTGCAGCAGGGCAAGCTGCGCTGGGAGGATCCGGTGCAGCAACATCTGCCGGGCTTCCGCATGCACGATGCGTGGGTGGGCGAGCAGATGCAGGTGCGCGACCTGCTGATCCACAACAGCGGCCTGGGCCTGGGCGCCGGTGACCTGATGCTGTGGCCGGAGCCGAACGCGTTCACCCGCGCCGACATCATCGCCGGGCTGGCGCACCTGAAGCCGGTCAGCAGTTTCCGCAGCCGCTATGCGTACGACAACCTGATGTACGTGGTGGCCGGCGAACTGGCCGCTGCGGCGGGTGGCAAGCCGTATGACCAGCTGATGCGCGAGCAGGTGTTCGAGCCGCTGGGCATGACCCGCTGCCAGGTGGGGGCGTGGTCGGTGAAGCGGGTGGGCAACGTGGCGCAGCCACACGCTTGGCATGGCGACCACAATGCGGTGGTGAACGCCGATGGTGCGATCAGCCCGGATCTACCGTCGATGGCCGCCGGCGGCATCCGCTGTTCGCTGCGCGACATGACGCGCTGGATGCAGGTGCTGCTCGATCCTGCCCTGGCACCTGGCTGGTTGGATGCTGAGCAGCGCCGTACGCTGTGGACCCTGCACATGCCGATGGCGCTGGGTGAACGCCAGCGGCGCTGGGACAACGCGCATTTCTATGGCTACGGCTATGGCTGGCGGGTGTCGGACATGGACGGGCAGTGGAAGGTGGCGCACACCGGCACCCTGTCGGGCATGTACTCGTCGCTGGCGCTGCTGCCTGACCGCAAGGTGGGCGTGGTGATGCTGATCAACGGTGAAGGCGAGGATGCGCGCACCGCATTGATGCAGGCCGCGCTGAAGCGCTTCACCGCCCCCGATGAGGCGCGTCCGGCACTGGCGTACCTGGCCGAACTGAAGGCAGACCAGGCTAGGGCAAGCGGCCATCAGCGGCCGGCGACGTCGGAGGCACGGCCGGCATCGGACGCCGATCTGCCGCGCTGGCACGGCCGCTACACCGATCCGTGGCTGGGGCCGGCCTCGCTGTGCCCGGGCAAGGACGGCCTGCGCTTCAGCGTGGACAAGTCGCCCCGGCTGCAGGGGGCTGTGCTGCAGCTGCAGGGGCGCTGGCTGCTGCGCTGGGATACGCTGGGCGAAGACGCGCAGGCGTGGCTGCAGCCGGGTGAGGGCCTGGCACCGACACTGGACCTGCGCGCCATCGATCCGGACATCGACTTCAGCTATGACTTCCAGGACCTGCATTTCACTCGTACTGGCGATTGCCCTGGCAGCGACCACCAGCGCCGCTGAGCCACCGCGCGTTTCACCGGCCACCGACGCGGCCAGCGCCGGGCTGGTGGAGATCCGTACGTTGTCGCCGCGCATCGACCTGGACATCCGCTATGCGGGTGCCAACAACTTCACCGGCGCGCGCGTGCCCGGCTACGAGGCGCCTTCGTGCTACCTGCTGGCGCCGGTGGCGAAGGCGCTGGCCCAGGTGGAGCAGGACCTGCGCGCCGATGGCTTCGGCCTGCGCCTCTACGACTGCTACCGGCCGGTGCGTTCGGTGCAGGCCTTCATGGCCTGGGTGAACGATCCGCGCGAGCTCTCGCGCAAGGCACAGCAGTATCCGGGCCTGGACAAGCCGCGCCTGCTGGCCGACGGCTACATCGCCGAGCGCTCCGGCCACAGCCGCGGTGCCACGGTGGATCTGGGCCTGCTGGATTGCCGCAGCGGTGCATGCACGCCGTTGGACATGGGCACTGACTTCGACTTCTTCGGGCCGCGTGCGCATACGCAGACGAGCGGGCTGAGTGAGACGCAGCAGGCGAACCGGCGGCAACTGGTGCAGGCAATGGCACGGCGTGGTTTCGTGAACTATCCGCAGGAGTGGTGGCACTACACGTTCCAGCCGGAACCGGATCCCGGTACCGCGTACGACGTCCCGGTACGGTAGGGGTAACGGCAGGGCACCGCCCAGCCTCTGACAGTTTCCCGCGCGGTCCGTTGTAGGGCCGAGCCCATGCTCGGCTGCTCTTTGTTCAATCGTCGAATTATTCGATCTCGATGGAGACTCATCCACGCATGGCGTGGATCTACTGTGGCTGCCGGTTGGGTCCGAAGCAGATCCCTTACACTGGCCGCCTCTTCATCCCTGCCCACCCGATGAACCTTCCCCTGCACTTCGGCCTGCTCGGCACCCTGGAAGCGGGCGCCATTGCCCTGCTGGTCGGCCTGCTCGTGTACCTCCTGTGGTCGCAGCTGTGCCGCCTGCTGCGGTGGTCGATGGGGCACGCGATCGGCTGGTCCTGCGTCATCGCCGTGATCATCGCCGCCGGCATCGATGCGTGGAAGCTGTTCTACATGGGCATCGTGCGGCTGGAATCGCCGCTGTACGCGCGCATCTTCCTGGCCACCATCCACGATCCGAACGAACTTGGCAGCCGTGTGGTGCTGGAAATCGCCGGTGCGCTCGCCGGTGTTGCTCTTGCATGGGTGTTGTTCAGTTCGCGGTCATCGGAAAAAACCGTCGACTGACGCAGGTTTTTCGTTGCCTGCCGGTTAAATGCAGAGGCGCTGAATGCGCATCTTATGAGCCACTCACTTCACCCTAACCACCGCGCTAAAGCATGCGTGTAGGCCAGTGGTTAATCGCGCGTGTGGGCGCCGCTCGCGACGCAAAATCGATTCAGAAACGCGGTGGCAGGGTAGGTGCCGTGCGGAATCAACACGCCGCGCAACACCACCCAATCGGTAGGAGACACCCCTGATGACTATTCGCAACCGCAAGCCCCTGATCGCCCTGTTCGTCGCCGCCGGCAGCGTGCTGGCCATCCCGGCGATGGCCCAGTCGGCCAAGCAGCAGGCCGCGCAGGCGCAGAACGAAGCCGCTCAGGCCCAGCAGGCGGCTGCACAGGCCGGCCAGGCCGCCGACCAGGCGACCAATGCGGCCGCAGCGGCATCGGCGCAGGCCAATGGCGGTGGCCAGACCTGGGCCAGCATCGATACCGATGGCAACGGCACCATCAGCAAGACCGAGGCGCAGGTGAACGCCGGCCTGGCCCAGGTGTTCGACCAGGCTGATACCAACAAGGACGGCGAACTGAGCGCCGATGAGTACAAGGCCTACGTGGCCGCCCAGCAGGCTGGTGCGGGTGGCGCAGCGCAGGGTGCGCAGGGCAGGTAAGTCCTGCATCGGGGCGTATGGGAACCCGGGCGGCTTCGGCCGCCCGGGTTTTTTTCGTCACCATGGCCCCTGTATCCTTGGGCGATGAACACCCAAAGGCTTGCGCCGTCGCGCGCCATCGGCCTGGTCGGTTTTGACGGTGACGATACGCTGTGGAAGAGCGAGGACTACTACCGCAAGGCCGAGCAGGATTACCTTGACCTGCTGTCGCGCTATGTCGACGTGCATGACACCCAGACCGCCCGCCACCTGCTGGAAGTGCAGCAGCGCCACCTGGGCACCTTCGGCTACGGCGTCAAGAGCATGACCCTGTCGATGATCGAAGCGGCCATCGACATCACCGGCCAGCGCATCGACGCGAAGGACATCCAGCGCATTCTGGAGATCGGCCACGACACCCTGCGCCACCCGGTCGAGCTGATCGACGGCGTGCGTGAAGCGGTGGCGGCCATCGCCGAGCACTACCCGGTGGTGCTGATCACCAAGGGCGACCTGTTCCACCAGGAAGCCAAGATCAAGGTCGCCAACCTGGCCGAGCTGTTCCCGCGCATCGAGATCGTCTCGGAGAAGGATCCGGAAACCTACGCCCGCGTGCTGGCCGAATTCGACCTGCCGATGCAGCGCTTCGTGATGGTCGGCAACTCGCTGCGCTCGGACATCGAGCCGGTGGTGACGCTGGGTGGCTGGGGCGTGCATACCCCGTACGCAGTGACCTGGGCCCACGAGACCCAGCATGGCGTGGCCGACGACGAACCGCGCATGGTCACTGCCGATACCGCCCACGACTGGCCGGCCGCACTGGCGGCGATCGAGGCCAAGGCTGCTGCGGCCTGACAGGGCCGGTCGGCTGCGGCAGAATCGGGGCATGAACCACCGACTGCGCGCGCTGATGTTGTTCCTGCTGCTGGCGCCGGCCACCGTGCTGGCCCAGCAGACCGCCGAGCGTTCGGCCACCTATGAAGTGGACACCGGCGACAGCTGGGTCGACGCCCAGCTGCAGGACATCAACCACTACGCCGAACGCTACCCCGACGCCTTCCTCGACGAAGTGTCGCGCTATGCCGACGTGCCGCGCGGCTACATCAGCGCGCTGTTCACCACCCACGGCTGGCAGGCAGGAGACATTTATTTCGCCTGCTTCTGGGCCAAGGCCAGTGGCCAGACCTGCCGCGACAGCGTGCGTGCCTTCAGCCAGGACCCGGAGGGCGGCTGGGAGGCGGTGGTCAAGCGCATGCCCACCAAGCCGGACAATCTGCACTACCGGGCTGTGCGCCATGCCATCGTGGCCAGCTACCAGCACTGGGACCGGCCGATCACCCTGGATGCCACGCTGAAGCGCCAGTTGAAGCGGTAGTGCCGGCCGCTGGCCGGCAATAGCATCCTTTCCAGGCATCCGGGGTTGCCGGCCAGCGGCCGGCACTACCCGGTCATGTTGCTCTGCGTATCGCCGCCGCCACGCGCTCCGGCGACAATACGGGTCCGAGCTGTTCCCCGTTCCCGTAATCGAGTGACTGATGAGCGCCTCTTTCGTTTCGCCTGATGTGATCCGCCGCCTGTTCGCGCAGGCCATGTCCCGCATGTACCGCACCGAAGTGCCGCTGTACGGCACGCTGGTGGAACTGGTGGAGCGGATCAACGCGCAGGTGCTTGCCCAGGACCCGGCGCTGGCCGCGCAGCTGCAGCGCAACGACGAGCGTGCGCGCCTGGATGAAGAGCGTCATGGCGCGATCCGCGTCGGTACCGTGCAGGAACTAGCGACACTGCGCCGCCTGTTCGCGGTGATGGGCATGTACCCGGTCGGCTACTACGACCTGTCGGTGGCCGGCGTGCCGGTGCACTCCACCGCGTTCCGCCCGCTGACCGGCGCGGCGCTGGCGCAGAATCCGTTCCGCGTGTTCACCTCGCTGCTGCGCCTGGAGCTGATCGAAGACGAAGCCCTGCGTGCCGAGTCGGCGAAGATCCTCGCACGCCGCCGCATCTTCACCGACGGCGCGCTGGCGCTGATCGACCAGGCCGAGCGCGACGGTGGCCTGTTGCAGGCCGATGCCGAGCGCTTCGTCCAGGAGGCGCTGGAAACCTTCCGCTGGCACGGCGATGCCACGGTCGACCTGCCGACCTACCACGCCCTGCACAACGCGCACCGCCTGGTGGCTGACGTGGTCAGTTTCCGCGGCCCACACATCAACCACCTGACCCCGCGCACGCTGGACATCGACGCTGCACAGGCGGCAATGATCGAGCACGGCATGGCGGCCAAGGCGGTGATTGAAGGCCCGCCGCGTCGTGCCTGCCCGATCCTGCTGCGCCAGACCAGCTTCAAGGCGCTGGAAGAGGCCGTGCACTTCCCGGATGCCGAAGGGGGTGATGCCGGCACCCATACCGCGCGCTTCGGCGAGATCGAACAACGCGGCCTGGCGCTGACCCCGAAGGGCCGCGCGCTGTACGACCAGCTGCTGTCGCAGGCCCGCGACGCCGGTGGTGAAGGCAGCACCGGCGGCGACTACGGCCAGCGCCTGCAGGCGGTGTTCGCCAGCTTCCCGGATGACCATGACACCCTGCGCCAGGAAGGCCTGGGGTATTACCGCTACCAGCTGACCGACGCTGGCCGCGCCGCGCCGGAGCGCGTGGCCGATCTGCCCGCTGAAGTGCTGGTGGCCGCCGGCCTGGCCACGGCCGACCCGATCGTCTACGAGGATTTCCTGCCGGTCAGTGCCGCGGGCATCTTCCAGTCGAACCTGGGCGGCGAAGAACAGCGCGCCTATGCCGCGCATGCCAACCGTGAGGCCTTCGAGCAGGCCTTGGGCGTGGCGGTGAACGACGAGTTCGAGATCTACGAGCGGCTGCAGGCCGAGTCGCTGGCGGCGCTGCGCGGGTAAACCGCTTGCCGTGGAGCCGAGCGTGGGCTCGGCTCTACAGGGATTCTGCGGAGCGGCCCCTTTATAGAGCCGGCCGCTGGCCGGCTGTTGGGGAAGCCGGCCAGCGGCCGGCTCTACCCGACGTCCGTAGCGGGCCTCAGCCCTTCATCGTGCCGGTATCCAGCCAGCGCTGGTGCCACGACAACGCTTCCGGCAGCAGGTGCGGGGTGTGCTTGCCGTAGCTCTCGCGGCTGGCACGGTCGAAGTAATCCTGCAGCTGCGGGCGGAAGTCCGGGTGGGCGCAGTTGTCGATCAGCACCTGCGCGCGCTTGCGCGGGGTCAGGCCGCGCAGATCGGCCAGGCCCTGTTCGGTGACGATCACCGACACATCGTGCTCGGTGTGGTCGACATGGCTGGCCATCGGCACGATCGCCGAGATGGTGCCGTTCTTGGCGGTGGACGGGCTCAGGAACGCCGACAGGAAACCGTTGCGGGCAAAGTCACCGGAACCGCCGATGCCGTTCATGATCCGCGTGCCCATCACGTGCGTCGAATTGACGTTGCCGTAGATGTCCACCTCGATCATGCCGTTCATGCCGATGCAGCCCAGGCGGCGCACCAGTTCCGGGTGGTTGGAGATTTCCTGCGTGCGCATGATGATGCGCTCGCGGTAGAAATCGATGTTCTCCTTGAACGTCTCATTCGCCTGCGGGCTCAGCGCGAAGCCGGTGCAGGAGGCGTAGCTCAGCACGCCGTCGCGCAGCAGGTCGAGCATGCCGTCCTGGATCACTTCGGTGAACGCGGCCAGGTCGCGGAAACCACTCTTGGCCAGGCCGGCCAGCACGGCGTTGGGGATGTTGCCCACGCCCGACTGCAGCGGCAGCAGGTTCGGCGGCAGGCGGCCCTTCTTCACCTCGTGCTTGAGGAACTCGATCAGGTGCGAAGCGATCTGCTCGCTGGTTGCATCGATCGGGCTGAACGGGCTGTTGCGGTCCGGGCCGTTGGTACGCACCACGGCCACGATCTTGTCCGGGTCGCAGCGCAGCGCGGTATCGCCGATGCGGTCGTTGGCGTTCACCAGCGGAATCGGCTTGCGGTGCGGCGGCAGCGCGGTGCCGTAGTAGATGTCATGCATGCCGTCGACACCGGCCGGCTGCCACTCGTTGACCTCGACGATCACCTTCCTGGCCAGGTCCAGCCAGGTCTTGTTGTTGCCGACCGAGGTGGAGGGCACCAGCGAACCATCTTCGCGGATGGCCGAGACTTCGATGACGGCGGTATCGATCTCGCCATAGAAGCCGAACCACACGTGCTGGGCAACGTGGCTGAGGTGGATGTCGATGTAATCCAGCTTGCCCTCGTTGATGCGGTTGCGCGCGTCCGGGTCGCTCTGGAACGGCATGCGCATGGCGATGCCATCGGCCTTGGCCAGCGCGCCATCGAGTTCCGGCGCGGTCGAGGCGCCGGTCATCAGCTTGATCTGGAAGGGATTGCCCTGGGCATGCACCGCTTCGATGCGGCGGGCCAGTTCGACGGGAACGGCCTTGGGATAGCCGGAGCCGGTAAAGCCGCTCATGGCCACGGTTTCACCGGGCTGGATCAGCGCGGCTGCGGCCTCGGCGGAGACCACGCGGTCACGGAGACGCGCGTTGGCGATGCGATCAACAGACATGACGACAGTGTTTCTGGGGGGAATCCCGATTATCGGCCATCCTCATCCGTACGGGGGGTTCTACCTTCGTGGAATGGCTTTTCCCCCAGGGGCTCACCCATACCCACCGGTTCTGTTTTGCAGTGCAGCGTGCAAAGTGCTTTCGCAGCCCGCACGATGGCCCTGCATCCCGACGTGGGGGAGGGAGCAGAGCCCGCTGGCAGTTCGCTGCAAGCGGGCTTTTTTATTGCCTGTCGCCCAGTATGAATGCGCGGCTCCCAGTATCGGTAGTGGCGGCCGCTGGCCGGCAACCCCAGTAACCTTCGGCAGGATCATCGGATTTGCCGGCCAGCGGCCGGCACTACTGGGTCCGTTGCGCCCCAGCCGGGTCGATACAATCAGACCCATGACCCTCGCCCCCGCTGACCTGCCCGCCGCCCTGCAGCCTCTTGTCGACCGCGCGCTGGCGCGCTTGGCCCAGGTCCTGCCCGAACCCATCCCGACCGATCTGCTGCCGCTGCTGAGCCGGTTGGCGGTGACCAGCGACTTCGCGCTGGACACCCTGGTGCGGCAACCGGCGCTGCTGGCGCAGCTGGCCGCGCCCGGTTGCCCGCCGATCCCGCCACCGGTGCTCGATCCGCTGCAGCCCAGCGACTGGCCGGCGCAGATCCGGCGCT
The DNA here is from genome assembly GCF_052605195.1 of Stenotrophomonas maltophilia group sp. vghtpe118. NCBI lineage: Bacteria > Pseudomonadati > Pseudomonadota > Gammaproteobacteria > Lysobacterales > Lysobacteraceae > Stenotrophomonas > Stenotrophomonas maltophilia group sp. vghtpe118. The sequence goes on from NZ_CP199672.1 coordinate 3,171,367, forward strand.
GGCGTACTGCCATGTCGACGCGGCTGATCTGGCGCGACCTGACCGGTCTGGACGACGTGGCACAGACCCTGGCTGGCGCCACCACCCTGGCCGAGGACTGCCTGCGGCTGGCGCTGGACGCGCTGCAGCAGGAATTCGCCCAGCGGCACGGTGTGGTCCGCGATGGCGAAGGCGCCGCGCAGCAGCTGGTGGTGTTCGGCCTCGGCAAGCTCGGCGGCGGCGAGCTCAACTTCAGTTCCGATATCGACCTGGTCTACGCCTATCCGCACGGCGGCGAATCCGACGGCCCGCGCGCGCTGGCCGCCGAAGAGTATTTCGCCCGCCTCGGCCAGCGCCTGGCCAAGCTGCTGGACGAAACCACCGTCGATGGCTTCAGCCACCGCGTTGACCTGCGCCTGCGCCCGTTCGGCAGCGCCGGCCGCGTCGCGCTGTCGTTCGCGGCGATGGACCAGTATTTCCAGCGCGAAGGCCGCGACTGGGAGCGCTATGCGTGGCTGAAGGCGCGCGCGGTCGCCGGTGATATCGAGGCCGGCGAAGCGTGGCTGCAGACCCTGCGCCCGTTCGTGTACCGCCGCTACCTGGATTTCACTGCGCTCGATGGCCTGCGCGAGATGAAGGCGGCGATCACCGCCGAAGTCGCGCGCCGCGAGCTGCACGAAGACATCAAGCGCGGCGCCGGTGGCATCCGCGAGATCGAGTTCCTGTGCCAGGCGCTGCAGCTGATCCGCGGTGGCCGCGAACCTGCGCTGCGCGAGCGCCGCCTGCTGGTGGCGCTGGACGCGCTGGTAGCTGCGGGGCAGATCGCGCCCGAGGACGGCAGTGCGCTGCGCGAGGCCTACCTGTTCCTGCGCCGCCTGGAGAATCGCCTGCAGATGCTGCGCGATGCGCAGACCCACGTGCTGCCCAGCGATGCACTGGACCGGCAGCGCATCGCCGTCGGCCTCGGCTACGCGGACTGGGACGTGTTGCGCGCGGCGCTGGCCGAACAGCAGCAGCGGGTCAGTACCGAATTCGCCGCGCTGCTGGCACCGCGCAAGGGCCAGGCCGCGCCCGACGCGCTGGCCAACTACTGGCGTAGCCTGCCCGAGGGCAGCAACGCACCGTTGCTGGCTGAAGCCGGTTTCCTCGATGCCAACGGCGCGGACCAGTCATTGCGTGATTTCGCGCAGGGCACCGGCGTGAAGTCATTGTCCGATGCCGCGCGTGCGCGGCTGGATCGCGTACTGCCCGCGTTGCTGCATGCGGCCACGCGTTCGCCGCAACCCGACGCCGCGCTCAGGCGCGTGCTTGGCCTGCTGCAGGCGGTGCTGCGCCGGACCAGCTATCTCGCGCTGCTGGACGAACAGCCCAGCGCGCTGGCGCGGCTGGTCGACGTGCTGGCGCGCAGCGCGCTGCTGGCCGAGCGGCTGGCCGCGTACCCGCTGCTGCTGGACGAACTGCTGGACGTGCGCGTGTCCGGGCCGATGCCCGATGCGGCCGGTATGCTGGCCGAGTGCCAGCAGGTGCTGGCGGTGGAAGATCCCGAATCCGCACTGCGCTGGCTCAACGAGACGCGGCTGGCGCTCAGCTTCCGCATGGCACTGGCCACGCTGGATGGCCGCCAGGGTGCGGTGGACAGCACGCGGCAACTGGCCGAGCTGGCGCAGGCGGTGGTCACCACCGTGCTGGCGATGGCCGAGGCGGACATGCGCGCCGCGCACGGCGGGATTCCCGGTGGACGTTTCGCGATCATCGGCTACGGCAGCCTCGGCGGGCTTGAGCTGGGCTTCGGTTCCGACCTGGACCTGGTGTTCCTGCACGACAATCCGGCCGGCGTGGAGGCCAGCGATGGCGCACGTCCGCTGGAACCGGGGCGCTGGTATGCACGACTGGCACAGAAGGTGATGGCGCTGCTTGGTGCGGTCACCGCCGCCGGGCGCCTGTACGACATCGACGTGCGCCTGCGCCCGGACGGTGGCAAGGGTTCGCTGGTGTCTTCGTTGGCCAGCTACACTGAATACCAGCGCGAACGCGCGTGGACCTGGGAACACCAGGCCCTGGTCCGCGCACGCGGTGTGGCCGGTGATGCCAGCCTGCTGGCCGATTTCGAACAGGTGCGCGCACAGACACTGGGTCGTGAGCGCGATCCGGCCACGCTGTATGCCGATGTGCTGAAGATGCGCGGCCGCATGCGCACTGAACTGGACCGCAGCGATGCCGCGCGGCTGGACCTGAAACAGGGTGCCGGTGGCGTGGTGGACCTGGAGTTCCTGCTGCAGACCGGCGTGCTGGCGCGTAGTGCGCAGCATTCCGCGCTGTTGCAGCCACGCGACACGCCGTCGCTGATCGATGCGTTGGCGGTTGCCGGTTTCCTTCCGGAAGACACTGCGCAAGCACTGCATGGCGCGCATGCCACGCTGCTGGATGTCGGCCTGGCCTGCACGCTGGACCGGCGCCCGCGATTGGCACCGACCACGCCCGCGATTGAAGAGGCGTGTGCCGCGATTACGGCAGCGTGCAGAGCGGCAGCGTTGCCGTTCGGGTGATGGGTGCACCCATTAGAACAATTGCCCGGGGATGATCCGCTGTTGGTAGGTGCCAACCGTTGGTCGGCACAATCTGTCAGCGGTGATGAACTCTGATGGAGCGTGCCGACCAAGGGTCGGCACCTACCGTGCTCATGTGCCATCCAAGGTCGGCACCTACCAGAGCATGTGCGGTCAGCTGGTCGCGCGCAGCGGCGCCATCTTCCACAGCAGCGCGCGGAACGGGGCCAGCAGGCACACGCCGATCGCCAGCTTCACTGCCAGGTCGCCGGCTGCCCAGCTCACCCACGGCAGGGTGGAACCGGCAAACGCGATCGACCAGAAAATGGTGGTATCCACCGTCGCACTGCAGGTCGTGGCCACCATCGGTGCGCGCCACCAGCTGCCACGGCGCAGGCGGTCGAACACGGTGATGTCCAGCAACTGCGCCACGATGAAGGCTGAGCACGAGGCAACGGCGATGCGCGGCGTGGCCACCCAGATCGACAACAGCACCGCCACCGCGAAGCCGATCCACGCCACGCGGCGCGCCGGGCCCGGGCCGAAGCGGCGGTTGATCAGGTTGCTGACCAGGAACGCGACCGGATAGCTGAAGGCACCCCAGGTCAGCCAGTCATTGATCGGGTACTGCACCAGCACGTTGGACAGCAGCACCACCGCGCCCATCGCCAATACCGCCAGCACCAGGGCGCGGGCGGTCAGCGGGGCAAACACAGGGGCAGGACGCACGGACATGGCGAGCCAGGGGGACAAAGGGGGATCGCTCATTATCCGCCCGGCCCGCGGCAAAGCCAAAACCGCTTGTTCAGCTTTACAACGCTTCGCTCATCACATCGCCCGCGGCGTAGGCGGTGGGGACGTAAGCCAGCGCTTGGCCCTGTGCGCTCTTCACGGTCCAGCCGGCACCGGCCTCGGTGGGGTCGAAATGCACCTGCTGGCCGACCACGAAGGCCGCCGTCTGGTCTTCATGCACGCGCGCCGGCCAGCGCAGGGTGGCGGTCTGATCGGCCTTGTCGGGCACCTGCAGCTGCACCTGGCGCTCGCCGGCCGCCGTGGTCTCCACCTTCTTCACTTCCATCGGCGGCAGTGGCACCGCCTTGGTGCGGGCAACCCTGCCATTGCGTTCACTGGCCTTGAACGGCGCTTTCGACAGTTCGGACAGGCCCGCCGATGCAGCGAGCGGCACCGAGACCACGATCAGCGAGGTGATCAGCACGCTGGCCTCGCTGCTGTTCAACTGCGGCGCGGCGCCGGCATGGACGGTGGGCACCAGCAGCGCCGAGAGCAGCAGGGCAGAAGCGGGAACGCGCAGGCAACGGAACATGGAGACCTCCTGGTCAGCGTGGGGACGGCGGCTCAGCGCCGGGTATCGAAGATATCGCGCGGGCCGGTGGCCTCGGGCAGGTATTCCAGCGGGCGGCCCTGGTTGTCCTTCAGCTGCCAGCCCTGGTCGGCGCCGGTTGGCTCGAAGTTCACGGTCTGGCCCACGGTGAACTGCACGGCCGGGTCGCCGACGCCGCGCGGATACTGCATCGACGCGGTGTTCTGCGGATCGTTGGCATCACGCAGCAGCACTTCGCGGCGGCCATCGACGGTGGTGGCGATTGCGCTCACCTCCATCTGCGGCAGCTTGATCTGCTGCGGGCGGGCCAGCGGCTGGCCGGCATCGGCCGCATCCTGGGCTTCCTTCGCTGCTGCGGCGCGGGCCGAGGCCACCATCTGCGTGGACATTTCCAGGCTCGGTCCCTGCGGGCCCGGGTCATGGATGATCACGATGCGGCGTTCGGCGTGGGCGGCCGTAGACCAGGCCAGACCGGTGACGATCACCATCGACAACACAGAGGCAAGCAGCGGACGCATATCGTTCTCCTAGCGGGATTCAGGGCGTGGCGGCAGTGGCACCGGCCACCGCCACGTGGGGGATCACCAGTTCCTGCTGCAGCTGGCTGCGCTGGTGCAGGAAGTCGAACACCGATTCCACCGTCACCACCGAATAGTTGCCGGAGATGCGTTCGCCGGCCGGATGGTCGGTGGTGGTGGCGTTGGCCACGAACAGGCGCGCACCCACGCGCTTGCCGAGGCCGATATGCAGCACGCTGGGCTGGTACTTCTGCTGGTGCAGCCACTGCTGTGCCTGTTCGCGCTTGACGATGGCCGGCGCGCCTTCGGCCTGCGCCATCGCCGCCGCCAGCACTTCCAGCACCCACTGGTTGGAGTTCTGGTAGTCGGTGGCGAACGGGTAGGCGACCACGTTGTACTTCGCTTCGTGCAGCGCCTTGGGCTGGATCGAGGGCGGCACCAGCATCGCGCGCAGCGCTGCACGCAAGGGGGCCGACGGCACGCCGATGCGCAGGTCGGTATGGCCGCCGCTCTCGCCGACGAAGTTGCCGAGGCCCTCGTGGTACAGCTGCGAGCGGTCGGTCTTGCAGCGGTTGAGCAGGTGCATCGCGCGCCAGCGGCCGTCGTCCTCGCGCAGCAGGAAGGCCAGGTGGCTGTGGCGCAGGCCATAGCGGCTCAGGTCCTGGCCACCGCGCGCGGCCACCACCACGTCCACATCGGGCAGCGCGTCCAGGCGTTCGGCGGTGGTCCAGGCGACATCCAGCATCGCCGCCTGCGACGCCACGCTCGGGTAGCGCTCGCGGCAGGCGGTGCTGTCGGCCCAGGCCGGTGCGGTCGCCAGCAGGCTGGCGATCAGCAGCGCGGCGCGGCGCAGGCGGGAAAAACGATCCATGTCGGTACCTTCAACGGCGGGCAGGCCCGCGCGCCGATCATACGCTGCTCAGCGCAGCGGGCGATCCACGCCCTTGCGCTGGAGTTCCCTGTCGCAGGCATCGCTGATCGGGGCGATCGGCAGCGGCGGGCGCTCGCCCGTCTTCGGATCGCGCAGCGCCGGCTGTTCGCGGTACGCATCCAGCTGCTGCTGGCATTGATAGGAGATCGGGTCCAGCTCGGTGGGCGCGGTCGAACACGCGGCGAGCAGGGCCAGGGGCAGCAGGAGCAGGGTACGCATGAAGGCATTCGGTCCGGTGGGGGACACCGGACTCTAACGGTATGGGCGGATTGAAATGTTCAGAAATCGCTGCGCACCCCGGTAGTGCCGGCCGCTGGCCGGCATCGGCAGGGTGTCCGGTAATGCGCACAGCGTTGCCGGCCAGCGGCCGGCACTACCCCAAGGCCAGGCGCTGCTTTACTTCCGCCGCCACGCGCGCGGTTTCGCGCAATGGCTCGATGCGGTCGTACTGCCAGTCCAGCCAGTGCGGCTGCAAGCGCCCGCGTTCGCGCAGCTGCTGCTGGAACCGGGCCAGCCGGCCCTGCGCGGTATCGGCCAGCGCCACCATTACCGGCATGCGCGTGGCGCAGGCTTCAGAGAGCAGGTTCACCGAATCGGGCGAGACCACCACGCGGTTGGCCCAGCCGAGCAGGCCGCCATAGGGATTGGTACCGTCGCCACCATCGCCCCAGATCACGTGCGGCAGGTCGGCGAACTTCGCGCGCAGGATCTCGGCCAGGGCTGGCGGCGTGCGTCGCGAGGTGGTGGCCAGCAGGCTGCCGCCTTCGCTGCGGATCTGCTCGGCCAGCGCCTGGAATACGCCGACCATCGCCGTCTCGTCCCACGGCGCCAGCGGCGTCGGCCCGCCGACCAGCAGTGCGGTGCGCGGGCCGGGCAAGGTGCTGAAGCCGGCGAACGCGGCGCGGCCCCAGGCCAGCCAGTCGTCGTCCACCGGGTTGAGGCTGCCGAGCAGGGTCAGCACATTGCAGCCACGCAGGGCGTCGTGTTCCGGCACCACCACCACGTCCCAATGGCGGGCGCTGATGCGCGGGTCGAGGATCTGCACTACCTGGCTGCCGCGTGCACGCAGCACGCGCAGGGCACCGGCCGCCTGGCGACCACAGCCGATCGCCAGTGCCGGCGCCTCAGCCGCCAGCGTCGCCAAGGCCTCGCCGTAGCCATTCACATCGCCGGGCAGGCGCCGCGGCGACAGCCAGCGCCAGGGTGCGCGCGGTTGCAGGAGCAGCGGTCGGTGGGTGCCCTGGCGCAGTGCCGAGGCCAGCGCGACCGCCTGGCGGACATTGCCCGCACGGCCGTCAGTGACCGTCCATGGCGCGCTCGATCGTTTCACCATTGGCATTAATTCGTTTCAGCCCTGCTGGGTGTTGCAACAGTCGCGACACTCTACACTGCGGCTCGTCGTTTCGCCCCGCGCCGCCCGCGGGCACTGACTTCCTTTCGCCGCCCTGGAGATCCACCGATGTCCCACGCGCTCGACGCCGCCGCCCTTGATCAGCTGTTCCGTACGGCCCGCACCCAGAACGCCTTCCTCGACAAGCCGGTGCCCGAGAGCCTGCTGAAGGAACTGTACGACTTGGTGAAGTGGGGCCCCACCGCGGCCAACACCACGCCGGCCCGCTTCGTCTTCGTCACCTCGAAGGAGGCCAAGGACAAGCTGGCCCCGGCGCTGTCCGAAGGCAACCTGGCCAAGACCATGGCTGCGCCGGTCACCGTCATCATCGGTTTCGACCTGGACTTCCACGAGAAGCTGCCGTACCTGTTCCCGCACACCGATGCCAAGGCCTGGTTCGATGGCCCGCAGGAAGGCCGCCACGAAGCCGCCATCCGCAACGGCAGCCTGCAGGGTGCCTACCTGATCCTGGCTGCGCGCGCGCTGGGCCTGGATGCCGGCCCGATGTCCGGCTTCGACCCGGCCAAGGTCGACGAAGCCTTCTTCGCCGGCACCTCCATCAAGTCGAATTTCCTGGTCAACCTGGGTTACGGTGATCCGGCGGGCCTGTTCCCGCGCCTGCCGCGCCTGTCGTTCGACGAAGCGGCGCGCATCGCGTAAGTCGCTGTATCGGTTTCGGGCCCGCCGTCCCGCGGCGGGCTCTTGCTGCACCGTGTACCCACCCTACGATCCGGAGAGTTCCTCAGATGAGCGCCACCCGTAAACTGCTGCTGCCGCTGGCCCTGACCCTGGCCATCGCCGCCTGCTCCAAGCCGGCCGATACCGCTGCCCCGGCGGCCGATGCCGCCGCCCCGGCGACCACCGAGCAGGCTGCCACCCCGGCCGCTGATGCCGCGCCGGCCGCCGAAGCGATCAAGATCGCCTCGGGCACCTACAAGCTGGACCCGAGCCACACCGACGTACTGGCGCAGTGGAGCCACTTCGGCTTCTCCAACCCCAGCGCGCACTTCGGCAACGTCGAAGGCACCCTGGTGTACAACGCCGAAGACGTGACCAAGTCCACCGTGGAAGTGAAGCTGCCGCTGAGCGGCCTGAACAGCTTCACCGCCAAGTTCGACGAGCACCTGAAGAGCGCCGACTTCTTCGACGCCGCCAAGTTCGCCGATGCCACCTTCAAGAGCACCAAGGTGGAAGCGGCCGGCACCAACAAGCTGACCGTCACCGGCGACCTGACCATCAAGGGCATCACCAAGCCGGTCACCCTGGACGTCACCGTCAACGGCGGCGGCGAGCACCCGATGGCCAAGGTTCCGGCCGCCGGCTTCGATGCCACCACCACCCTGAAGCGCAGCGATTTCGGCGTCGGCGCCTATGCCCCGAACGTCAGCGATGAAGTGAAGATCCGCATCACCACCGAAGCCACCGGCGAAAAGCCGGCGGCCTGATGCACCCCACTCACTCGTCGTGAGAAGGCAGAAGGCCCGCTGAAAAGCGGGCCTTCTTTTTGGGTTCTGCATGCGAGGCACCCGATGCCGATGGGGTTGCCGGCCAGCGGCCGGCACTACCCGGCAGGTGCCAACCTGCATCTGGTGGGTGCGGACCGTTGGTCCGCACGATCCCTCAGCGCAACGCGCCCAACCATGCCACGCACGCTTCGCTCGGGCTCTGCTTGGCCTTCACCGTCATCCCGCTCACCCGCACGAACGTCTGCGCCGCCTGCGCCACGCTCTGGCGGGCGATCAGCGCCGCCTGCTTGGTGGCAGCCTGCTGCTTGCGCAGCTGCACGATGTTGATCGAAGGCCGACCCACCGGCGCGTACTTCTGGTCGCGGCGCAGCACGTCGGCCACCTGCGCCACTTCGAATTCGGCCTGCAGGTAGCGGTGCTGTGCTTCCACCAGCTCGCGCAGCGGCGCGCGCAGTGCAGCGGTGTCGGCGAAGGCGGCCAGGGCCGCGTCGCAGGCAGCGTCATCAGCGAAACGGGCGCGCAGCGCATCCACGCTGGCCAGGGTCAGTTTGGCCATGTGGGCCTCGTTGCTGCAGGAAAGGAGCGCGATTGTCGCATTGCTTGCCGGCGGATGCGTTGAACCGGGCGATGGAATACCTGTAGAGCCGAGCCCACGCTCGGCTCATCGCGCGCAGCGCGAGGGTTTTCCGATGGCGGAACGACGAGCAGCCGAGCATGGGCTCGGCTCCACAATGGCCCGCTGTATCACCCACGGAAGTGCGCGAAGGTCTGCTGTGCGGCATGGTGGAAGACACGCTGGTGGAACGGGCCGGTACCCTCGGCCTGGAACCGAAAGTGGTGCGCGAGGCGCTGACCATGCACGTGGATGAGCTGCTGCACACCCGTGGCGTGCTGCGGCTGGTGAAGGCGCAGATCAACGGCATGATGCCCGGTGTGTATTTCGGGCTGCTGTTGCCGTTGTTGATCATCGCGCTGCTGGTGGCGCTGGAGATCTGGGCCGCGAAGCGGTTCGGGTGGATGCGGCAGGCGGCGCCCAGTGCTCCTGTAGAGCCGAGCCCACGCTCGGCTCATCGCGCGTAACGCGAGGGTGGAGCGAAAAGCAGCCGAGCGTGGGCTCGGCTCTACATGGTCAAGGGCGTGCGGACCAACGGTCCGCACCCACCCAGGAAGGTGCATCAAAGGCGTGCGGACCAACGGTCCGCACCCACCAAGCAGGGTCCGCACCCACCGCCTTTTGATCAATCGCCGTCGGTTTCGTCCGGGTGGGCCTTCCAGTAGCCGGTGGAACGAATCCAGTCGCGTGGCACACCCAGGTGGCCTTCGATGAACTTGCGCATCATCCGTGCGCGGCGAGATTCGGTGGCGATCCAGTAGAAGACATCGCCGTCCGGGGCCTCGAAGTCGGTCAGCATGTCTTCCAGCAGCGTACTGCTGGCCGCCGGGAAGCCGTTGCGCTCCAGCCAGTGGATGCGCACGTTCTCGTACTGCGGCAGGTCCTGGCGCTCGGCCTCGTCGCGCACTTCGATGAAGGCCTGCACCTCGGCACTGTCCGGCAGCATGTCCAGCCAACGGGCGATGGCCGGCAGTGCGGTTTCATCGCCGATCAGCACGTAGGCGTCGTAGGTGTCGGCCACCACGAACGAGCCGCGCGGGCCGCCGATCACCAGCATGTCGCCCGGCTGTGCGCGTTCGGCCCACGGCCCGGCCACGCCCTGGTCGTGCAGCACGAAGTCGATGGCCAGCTCGCCGCGCTCGTGGTCCCACCAGCGCGGGGTGTAGTCACGGGCCGGCGAAGGCGCCTTGCCGGCCGGGTAGCTGCGGCCTTCGGCGGTCAGCACCGGCAGCACCATCTCGCCCGCAGCGTTGGGGAAGAACAGCTTGATGTGGTCGTCGGCGCCGGGCGAATCGAAGCCGGCCAGGTCGTCGCCACCCAGCACGATGCGGCGCATGTGCGGGGTGACCTCTTCAGTGCGCAGCACGGTCAGTTCACGGAAGCGCACATCCAGGCGCAGGCGCGTGTTGTTGTGTTCGGTCATGGGGGTTACCTGTAAAGGTGTCGCGCGGGGCGCGCGGCGTAGGGGAGACCTGGCTGGCGTCAGTCTGGCTGGGTCGTTGAAATCGGTGGTTGCCCGCTACCGACCGTACCGTTGAGCAGGGCTGAGGCCCGCGTCAGCAGCGCCGCCACTTCGTCCGCCTCACCCTCGGCCCAGCGGCCGTGGTGGTGCACCAGCGCCCGCTTGAACTCGCGCAGGGCCGCGGCCAGCGGCGGCGGCAGCGAGGCCTTGGTGATCTCGCGGGCACGGTCGAAGGCACGTCGCTGCGCCAGGCGCACCTGGGTGCGCTGCACCTTCAGCTCGAACTCGCCGGCGGCGGTGATGCGGAAGATCCGCTTGCCATCCACTTCCTCGGCCTCGATCCAGCCGGCCTGCTCGAAGCTGGCCAGCAGCGGGTACATGGTGCCGGCGCTGGGCGTGTAGGCCTGCATGAACTGGTTGCTGATCAGCTGCATCAGCTCGTAGCCATGGCGCGGCTGCTCGCCGATCAGGGCCAGCACCAGCAGGCGCAGGTCGCCGCGGCTGAGGACGCGCGGCTGGCCGTTGCGGCGCGGCACATCCGGATCGGTGGAACGGGCTCTGGCAGAAGCGGTACGGCTCATTTCGATATATCGGTAAACGAGTATGCAAACGATATATCGATATGTCGAAAGCGACAACATCCGATCCGGCCACAAGCAGGTGCAATTTGGGCCACGGACCTTCGTGCGCACAGCAAAAGGGGCGCCCCCTGCGAGGCGCCCCGGCGATGCTGTGGAAGGGAGCAGGGCCATCGGGCCCATCACTCGCGACCTACCCTGGGCCCGCGACTGGCAGCGATCCAGAGGCAGGTGCGACATGTTGTCGCCGGTTCAGAACCGCTGCCCGGCGCCCACCTACGGCGGTTCTGGAGTTGCCCTACAACCGTCATCGGCAGCAGTAACACTGCGTCCTGCGCATGGGCGCAGCGGCCCGCAAGCGACAGCCCGCGCCGCCGCCAAGGCCCGCCGCAGGGCCATCAGCGGGCCTGGCAAGCCCCTTGCGGACACTGGCCGGTTGCATCCATACGCCTGCGTAGCCAAGTGACGAAAGCCCTTGGTGCGCTACACTTTGCGGTCTAGAAATCTATACAACAGTCGCGCGCGTGCGTGCGGTTATGGGAGCGCTAATGAACTGGTTGAACGAGGTGCTGAACAACGACCCGAATCCTGTGGAAACCCAGGAGTGGATCGAGTCGTTGAAGGCCGTTATTGATGTCGAGGGCTCCGAGCGCGCGCATCAGCTGCTGGAAGGCATGGTGGAACTGACCCGTCGTTCGGGCGCCTACCTGCCGTTCTCTCCCACCACCGAATACGTCAATACCATCGAACCGCAGTTCGAGGCCAAGAGCCCGGGCAACGCCGAGCTGGAATGGCGCATCCGTTCGATCATCCGCTGGAACGCGATGGCCACCGTGGTGCGCGCCAACCGCAAGCCGGGTGACCTGGGCGGCCACATCGCCTCGTTCGCCTCCGGCGCCACCCTGTACGACGTGGGCTTCAACCACTTCTGGCGCGCCCCGAGCGAAAACCACCCGGGCGACCTGCTGTTCATCCAGGGCCACAGCGCCCCGGGCATCTACGCACGTTCCTTCCTGGAAGGCCGCATCAGCGAAGAGCAGCTGGACAAGTTCCGCATGGAAGTGGACGGCGGTGGCCTGTCCTCGTACCCGCACCCGTGGCTGATGCCGGACTACTGGCAGACCCCGACCGTGTCGATGGGCCTGGGCCCGCTGGCCGCCATCTACCAGGCGCAGTTCATGCGCTACCTGGAAAACCGTGGCCTGATCGAGAAGTCCGACCGCAAGGTGTGGTGCTTCATCGGCGACGGCGAGAGCGACGAGCCGGAAACCCTGGGTGCCATCGCCCTGGCCGGCCGTGAAGGCCTGGACAACCTGATCTTCGTGGTGAACTGCAACCTGCAGCGCCTGGACGGCCCGGTGCGCGGCAACGGCAAGATCATCCAGGAACTGGAAGGCGTGTTCCGTGGCGGCGGCTGGAACGTGATCAAGCTGCTGTGGGGCGGTTACTGGGATGCCCTGCTGGCCAAGGACACCAACGGCGTCCTGAAGAAGCTGATGATGGAAACCGTCGACGGCGAATACCAGAACTGCAAGGCCTTCGGCGGCGCGTATACCCGCGAGCATTTCTTCGGCAAGTACCCGGAAACCGCTGCGATGGTGGCCGGCCTGAGCGACGACGACATCTGGCGCCTGAACCGTGGTGGCCACGACCCGCACAAGGTGTATGCCGCCTACCACCAGGCCGTGAACACCAAGGGCATGCCGACCGTCATCCTGGCCAAGACCGTGAAGGGTTACGGCATGGGCAGCGCCGGTGAAGCACTGAACCCGACCCACCAGACCAAGAAGCTGGACGACGAAGCGGTGCGCCACTTCCGCGACCGCTTCAACATTCCGGTGACCGACGCGCAGCTGGCCGACGGCCAGGTGCCGTTCTACCACCCGGGCCCGGATTCGCCGGAAGTGCAGTACCTGCAGGAACGCCGTGCCGCACTGGGCGGTTACCTGCCGCAGCGCCGCCGCAAGGCCGACAAGACCTTCGTGGCGCCGAAGCTGGAAGCCTACGAGCGCCTGCTGAAGAGCAGTGGCGAGCGCAGCTACTCCACCACCATGGCCTTCGTGCAGAGCCTGAACATCACCCTGCGCGACAAGGAACTGGGGCCGCACATCGTGCCGATCGTGGCCGACGAAGCCCGTACCTTCGGCATGGAAGGCCTGTTCCGCCAGATCGGCATCTACGCGCCGTTCGGCCAGAAGTACAAGCCGGTCGACGCCGACCAGCTGATGTTCTACCGCGAAGACCAGAGCGGCCAGGTGCTGCAGCAGGGCATCAGCGAGCCGGGTGCAATCAGCTCGTGGATGGCCGCCGGTACCAGCTACTCGGTCAGCAACGTGCCGATGCTGCCGTTCTACATCTACTACTCGATGTTCGGCTTCCAGCGCGTGGGCGACATCGCCTGGCAGGCCGCCGATATGCGTACCCGCGGCTTCCTGCTGGGCGGCACCGCCGGCCGCACCACGCTGAACGGTGAAGGCCTGCAGCACGAAGATGGCTTCAGCCATCTGGTGGCCGGTGGCATCCCGAACGTGCGCAGCTACGACCCGACCTTCGGCTTCGAAGTGACGGTGATCCTGCAGCACGGCACCAAGCGCATGATGGAAGACCAGGTGGACGAGTATTACTACGTCACCCTGATGAACGAGAACTACACCCACCCGGAAATGCCGGAAGGCGCGGCCGAAGGCATCGTCAAGGGCATGTACCTGCTGACCGACGCCGGCAAGCCGAAGAAGGGCGAGCTGCGCGTGCAGCTGCTGGGTTCGGGCACCATCCTGCGCGAAGCCATTGCCGCCGCCGAGCTGCTGGACAAGGACTTCGGCGTGACCGCCGACATCTGGAGCTGCCCGAGCTTCAACGAACTGCGTCGCGATGGTTTCGACGTGGAACGTGCCAACCGCCTGCATCCGGAAGGTGAGCAGCGCAAGGCCTACGTGACCGAGCTGCTGGAAGGCCGCCAGGGCCCGGCGATTGCCGCTACCGACTACGTGCGTGCGTATGCGGACCAGATCCGCGCGTTCGTGCCGATGTCTTACACGGTGCTGGGTACGGATGGCTTCGGCCGGTCGGATACGCGTGCGAACCTGCGCCGGTTCTTTGAGGTGGATCGGTACTACATCGCGCATGCCGCGATTGCGGCGCTGGCGAAGGAAGGGAAGATGACCGCGAAGGATGTGGCCCGGGCGATCAAGCAGTACAAGATTGATCCGGAGAAGGCTAATCCTGTTGGGGTTTGATTGAGAAGTAAAAAGGGGCAGCTGAGGCTGCCCCTTCTTTTTACGCCTGTCAGTAAAGGATAGAGGGGGGCTATGGACAGAAAGAGGGTGATTGTTGAATCAATCGGGAAGGGCACATCGAGTAGTGATGTCGCAATGCGGATGCTTGTTCTTTCCCCGACAGTGGCATTCGAAGGCTGTGAAGACATCGGCTTCTCGATAACAGAATCTATTGCCGAATTCTTTTCGGTTTCCGTTCGATCTGTACATGTTTGTGGATCGGCTAAGCTGGGATTTAGTCCTGTAAAAAAGACGCCTTTCTCTAGAGGCGAATCTGACCTTGATGTAGCGATCATAGACCACGATTGCTTCAATCGATACGTCGGCGAAGTGATCGTCGCAACCAACCAATATCGAGATAGAAGAGGCTTTGCCCGGAAGCATGGCGCCGTGGGTAGTACTTATGACTCTTTTGTCGAGTGTCTTGCCAAGGGGATATTTAGGCCGGATATGATGCCGTATTGCGACGCGAGAAAATCGTGGATGGAGTTCTTTCGAAAGCTGTCACTAGACCACTCTAGCGTTTTCTCGAAAATATCTGCAGGCATATATCTGTCCGATGTTGCGTTTAAGTTAAAGCAGTCAAACGTATTCGCAGACATGGGGAGGAAGGGATTTTTATGATTAAGTATCATGTCCGATCAAGGGATCTGATAACAGTTGTTAACGACATCAATATGGGGCGCTTGATCCTTGATGCGTACTTTCAACGAAATCTGGTTTGGCGAGAGGTGCATAAACAGGACTTCATTAAGACCATCTTGCTGGGATTTCCGTGTCCGCAAATATTTATATCAAAGGGTGTGATTGATGTCGAAAATATGGCCACCACTTCTTGCGTGGTCGATGGTCAGCAGCGGCTCAATGCAATAAGTGAGTATATCGCGGGAGTGTTCCTCGTTGATGGAAGTACATATCAAGAGCTTAGTAGCGATGCCAAATCAGAATTCCTGAAGTATGAGTTAGCTGTCATAGAATTGGATTTGGATAACAATGATGGAAGGGTCAAGGAAATATTCCAGCGCCTTAATAGGACTTCGAATTCGTTGACCGCCATCGAGAAACTTGCTTCCCAGTACGCGCCCTCTCAATACATGCTCGTAGCAAGCCACCTGGCGGGAGAACTTGGTTCCATCAATGACGACGAGGAGGAAGACAAGTTCCGAATCGATCCGTCGGTGGATAAGTCGTTCTTTGACTGGGCGGCGGCACATCCGACGCCGTACTTCAATCGATTGTACGACGAGTACGGCGTTTTTAAAGCGCACGAGGTTTCAAGGAAAGTGCATTTGATGCACATATTGAATCTCATGACGACAGTGTTGTCTGGTTTTTTCAATCGAAACGTTAGAGCCAAGGAATACTTGGATCAATACGCTCAGGATTTTGAGGACAAGGAGCTTGTCGTGGGGCTTCTTGAAGCCTCGGCGAAATTGATAGTTAGCGCTCAGTTCCAGCAAGGGTCATACTGGTTAAATAAGGCCAACCTGTTTTCGCTAATTGTCGCCGTGGCTGGCTCCATAGCTGGCGGGTCCGTGATTGACCCTGGGAAGCTAAAGATTGAGCTTGGCAAATTCGAGAACACGCTGCCGGATGACTACAGGCTCGCTGCGGCGGAGGGTGTTAATGATTCTCGGGAGCGGAAGCTCAGGAATAAATATTTAGTGGAAATCGTCAAGCTGGCTGCTGCAGTTTGAATGCAGCAAGGGGCGCTGGCAAGTTTGATTGCGGCGCCCCTGCATCCTTGATCCGTGTGCTATCTAAGTTCAGACACGGCGGAGATTAGGGGGCTGAGTTTGAGCGTACGTAACACGTGCCAGCACTCCTCCTTCTTTGCCCACTCGCTGATCATTTTGCCCTTGGCTGAAGCGTGCAGGGCCAAACTGACTTCCTTGGCCCATACCCGGATCTGATCCTTGAAGCCATCAGAGAGGCCTTGTTGCTCCCACACGCGCATCAGATCGATCCTTGATCCGTGTTGCTGGGCCAATAACGCGACTAGGTAGATGGAGACATTGCCTTGGAACGCAGGCAGTAGCGGACGGACGAGGGACTGAACTTGCTTGAAGATAATGACTTTGGCAATCATCTGCTTGAACCCAGTTGCATCCGGGACCACAGATTCTCCATGCTCTTCCCGTTCTTTCACGTCATCCATGAATCGAGCGAAGTTCTTCTGACCGCCGAGGCTGGCTTGGTCTGGCCGCCCATCCCAAGAGTTCAGGAATTTGGCGAGGTCTGTCTTGACCAGGCGCCGGGCCGGCGGAATAACTGTGGTCTTGAGGGCCCGGTACTTGGCAGGCGTACTGCCTTCGCGCGCCAGCTTGGTGTTGTAACTACCTGAGGCACGTTCATAGAACCACCGGCCGACACCGTCTGGTAGATAGACGGTATCGGAAAGCTTCTCGAGTTCAACATGGAACGGTGAGTTGGCAGACAGATCGGACTGCTTGACCGTGTTCTGGCTGTTCGCGAACCGCGAGATGTCGCTGATAAGCGCCTCTTCCGCGGCAGAGTTCTCTGTCTTGAGGATTACGACCTTCGCCGGAACCTGTACCTTGGACAGGTCGGTGTCTGCAAACTTCTTCTTGGTGAAGTAGATGGATGCGGTCGTTTGACCACCGTTGACGATTTGCATTCCCTTGAGCCATGCAATGCCTGGTCCCCCATCGTTGGTCTTCCCAAGGCTGACCTCGTCGGCGACCACCACAATGCCATTGTTGTAGGCGACAAATTTCTCTGGCTCTGAGCGCAGCGTGGCTTGGATGCCTTTGTTGACCTTTCCGGTTGCACTCAAGAATGACCGCACATTCGCCTCAAGGAGTCGGGCGCCGTATTTGTCATACAGATGGCGTAGCACATCGGCCGGGAATACGGTCATCGCGTAGTCATAGCTGTCCTCCTCGCCCCGGATATACACGCATGGGAGCGGAGTGCCTGCAACTTCCGCAAAATTGACCACCAGCTCGTCCCTCGGCTTTCCCTCTGACAGGTGGCGGTTGAGCCTCTCGATGTCCATCACCTCAAGTCGTACGGTCCGGCCTCCAACCTCCTGCGACTTGAAGTTCTTGGTCTTTACCTGACCATCCGTTAGCACGTAGATCCGGATCTCCTCGAAGTCCCGATAGCCACGTTCAATATGCACCGCGAGTTCGTAAGCATCGTTCGATGGATCGAGCGTCTTCGTCATCTTTCCTTGGGCAGATTGGGAAAGAAATCGGAAGCAGTACTCTGCGGCTTGCTTTGCTTCAGAGTCAGGAACGGCCTGGACCTTGTCCGAATTCTTGTAGGACGTCACGAACAGGTCAAGGCGTTCACCGTCCTCAGAGATGGAGTATCCGCTTAGCCTGATGTTTCCGACATGGACGCGCGTATCAACGTGGCAGACCTGTGGCTCGTAGGTCATGCCCACTTCTTCCATGTGGCGCATCGTAATCTCGGCGAAAACCAGCTCGGGATAGGGATACGCGGTCCCAGAAACGGACATTCGATCCTCTATTTCATCCTGTACTTCCGCGCGAATCTGTGAAAGGAAATCGGTCAATTCCATTGATTCTTTACTCCAAGACTGGTCGAAATATCAGCGTAAGTGGACGCCGCAACCGGAAATGCATCCAGATCGAGCGAGTAACGTGCCTCATGGATCGCTGCGGGCACGCTGGAACGAGTGAGGCGAGGCGAGTCAGCGCATACGATTCGATATGTGAGCTCACTGGACCCAAAGCGCCTTGTGTACTCGGCTCGAGTCATGTCCATGTAGCCAGCTGAAACGAGCCGACTGTTCAGCAAGGCAGATGCGCCGGGATCGTGGATTCGTCCAGCCACTTGGTCAATCAAGTCGGGAAGGGTTGATCCCCCCCTCAGTTGAGCAAGACGAACCGCCGCAACAAAGAGGGGCCGGTGAAGGCTGTCATCCAACTGATCAAGGTTGGAAACCGTTGCGATAAATCCTGCCGGTGCCAAGGTTGTCTTCACTTCGATTGCACCATTACCAAGCAGGAAGTCGTGTAGTCCATCGTCAGGCCCGGCCCAGCTGTCGAGAGCGTCGAACTCTGAAACTCCATCGTCCAGAAGGTTTTGAAGAACCAAGAGTTCTCCGAAGAGCCCAATCTCTTCCTCTGTGGAAAGAACGCCATCGCTGTCGCGCTTCATGAAGGCTTGCCAAGCACGGATCCTGGAAATCATTGCACTATGAATCCGTAGGCCGTCCTGAGCGGACGTGCTCTCCATCAGGTTCACCAGATCTACCGCCACTTTGGTAAAGAGCTCAAGCGATCCTGACTCCTGTCGAACCAACGCAAACCACGAGTGGCCTGCATGGTGGCCCTGAAGCTCCGTGCTTATGAGGCTGAAACCCTGGCCGCGTGGCAGCTGAAATGGTTGGGATGGCACGTTTCCCTTGACGCCGACCAGGACGCTCTCTTCATTCCGCGCGCCACGACGGCCTGCCATGACGCAGCAGTTTCCAATGCTGAAAAGCTCGATAACCTTCCAGCCATCCCCTGTGGCAAGGCCGCTCAGGGCGCGCCACGCGGCGACCAGCTCTGTGTCACTGCTGGAGCTGAGCATTCATATCCTCCCAGCCGATGTTGTTGATGACGTACTCGGGGATGTCGGAATACTCGCTCTCCCAACCGACGTTGTTCACCTTGTAGGGAACCTTGATATCGGAGCTGCTTCCTGGGAAGCTCACGGCAAATGCCAACACGGGTGGGGCGCCTGCAAGGTTCTTCGGGCGTTCCCAATCCGCCCCTGTCTTGGCGCCCGCACGAGCTGGATCAAGAACGTACAGAATCAGGAGGCCCTTCTCTGGTTCCGCCCTTACGGTCGAAGTTCCCTTGCCTCGAACTCGGCGCAGCGCTACGCCGCTGGGGGTGTCCGGAGCCGAAGCACTTTTCTTCTCCTCCCTCTTCTCCCAAGTGGACACGGTGAGCGCGAGCGCGGCGTCCCATTGATCCTGGCTCACGTCAATTGACTCGTCGGTCGGATCAAGGAGGACACCAATCGAGTACCGGCTCCCCTCCATCGAATCCGCCTTTCTGCGCGCCATGCCAACACTAATCCCTGGAGCAAGCTCGTAGGGCTCACCCGATTGAGTCCCCAAAACTGCCACTGTCCACTCCGTGAGCTCGCTTGCTTCCGCCATCTTGCGGATGAACTGAGCAATCACGTTGCTGTTTACCCGGTGGGCGGCTGCCAGTGTGCTGTAGCTGTCAAGGAAGTCGGCTACGGTTGTGAAGTCGACACCTCGCCAGAGATGCCCCTGCCATTCCTTGGAGCCACCTTGGAATGCCGCCTTTATGGGGTTGCTCTCGTCAGGCTTTCCCATTTGAACGGCAAGCCGAATACCTGCATCCAGGTTTCGATTCAGAGTCGGTTGATCAGTCGGGAAACTGACTGTCTGAACAAGCTCTCCACTGTACGAAAGATGCAGTGTCTTCGCGCTCCGCATCTTGATCTGCGACGTAACCATCATCTCGGGATGCGACTGGACCTTCAGCCCAAACTCCCTCGGCGTCGCCCCAGAGTTGGCCATGAGATCGAACTCTTCTCTCAGCTCTGCTGATGCATCAGAGATATGCTTGAACCAGCGAATAAGGTCCGGGGATGTATAGAGACGGCAGAGATCAAGGTAGCCCGGACGGTATCCGAACCACCGACCCATCTGCATCAGCGTGTCGTACATCTTTGATGCGCGCAGGAAGTAGCTGGTGCAGAGGCCCTCCAACGTAAGACCGCGTGCAAGTTTGTCGCCTCCGATAGCGATGACTTTGAGGCCTCGATCCTTGTTCTGCTCGTAATCCAAGGCATCCTTGGCAGTTCCGTTGATCATTCGCACTTCGATATCATCGAGTACTCCCGGCAGCGCAGACGCGACGTCTTGCCAAGTAGCATCTGCACTGGGAAGGTCACCCAACCCAAGCTCACGAATCGCGGCAGAAGCAGGAAGGAAGTCACGGTTCCACAGCTCCTGCAGGCTGGATAGGGCGTCGGCGTGGTCGATCCCGCGCCCAATCGCTTGTCGGGCATGCTTGATGTAATCGTCAATGTCAGCCTTTACCACCTTCTGAACGTTGTTGAATCGCGTGACGTGAACGAGCATCGAACTATGCTTCTTTCCTTGGCCACGGAGCTTCCTGACAGTGCATGCCAAGATAAAGGAGTCGACTGCCTCTCTCAGGCTTGGTGGTAGCGCGTGTGCCTTGCTCCACTGCGGGACATGATCGATCTTGTGGCCCGTAGGCATCCATCCCGTTGTCTTGTCGTCTGACTGGTAGTCACCCACAGGTCGGGTCAGGGGAAGCTGTCCCTTGCGACCCTCCGGGGATGCCTGCCCAAACATCGTCGTAGGGCCAACGTAGTTGTCGGGCGCTGCCAGGTTCTGGATGAAGGCAGAGGGGAACAGGTCCGGCCCTTCGTTTCGTGTCTCACCGCGCTCATGAATGAAGATGTTTGCGAAAGGCGTAGCGGTATAGCCCACGTACGCTGAGCGCGAGAACGAATTCAGTATGCGCCGGATAAGTTTGTTGATCGCTGTTGGGTCATGTTCCTCGTCGGGCTTTCCATCCTCGTCGACTACCTCTTCACCTGTGTCAACCGAGGCATTGTCAGCCTCGTCATCAATGATGAGCAACGGGAACTTGGTCGCCCTTTTTGCCACGATGGGAAGCCCTTTCGTGTTCGCAGAGGCGGGCTCCGCGCTTGGAACAGGAGCGTCCGCGACGTGCGTCTGAATCCACCTGAGAAGCCTGACAAGTATCGATTTGTTCTTCTTGACGACAAACAGCCAAGGCCGCTGTTCGGGGCTGATCGAAAACTGTTTTCCGGCAAGCCCACCAAAATCACCGTTGTCGGCTCGCGTTGTAGCGCAATTGGGCTTGATGGACAGGTCGGTGTCGATCAAGCCGACGCCCACGCGTTTGAGTGCATCATGCATAGAGTTTGTCTCATACCCCAGGAAGCCTTCCTCAAGCCGTATCTGGGTCTGGGATCGCAGGTTGTTGTGCAGGCCGGCGAGGACGATGATTATCTTGTACTGCGCATCCGCCGCCTTGCATACGAGACCGGTATAGCTCGCCGTCTTGCCTGACTGCACGTGCCCGACGACAAGCCCCCGGCGACTCCACTGGCCAGAGCGCAGAGGATCCTCAAGCATCCCCAGAATCTTGTCGGTTGATTTGTCCAGCTTGTCAGCGATGTCCCAAGACAAGTCCTTCTCGATCATCTCCCGATAGCGCTGCCAGTAACGCCAGTCCTCTTTCCTAGAGGAGTCGAGCCAGGGTTCATGGCCACGATCGTCGGAGAGACTGATGTCATCACCGATCCATACACTGAATCGCCGGATAAGCTCGTCCGTAACAGCGTCACGATCAAGATCGGCTGCCCACTTTCGATTCATCATCAGCACCAGGCTGATCTTCTCGTCAATCAGCGTTGGAGTGATCGGTCCTGAATCTTTCTCGCCAGCCAGAAGCTCCTGGACAATCTTTATAACGCTGCTTTCGCTTGAGTCACTCATAGTTCTCTCTTCAGTCCTTGGAGATATTGTCCGGCAAATTCTTGACCAGCTCTGGGTGCAGATCGAAGGGTTCGGTTCTTAGAAGTTGCCGCTTGGCCATGCTCGGCGACATGCCCTTCTTCTCAACCAGGCTCCGGTAGATCACGTTGAGAACCTCTCGAACTGAGTCGTCAGTCTCCCCTGTGAATCCGCCCTTTGCATGCTCTCCGCTTTCTGCAGCTTCAAGCCAGATCCTCTGTACGGGGATAGTTTCCTCGAGGACACGCAGCATCGCTTCAACCTTGGTGCCGTACGCTGCGTCATCCAGCAGTTCTTTCACCGCTGCATGTGTACGGTCGACGCGGTAACGTCGCCCTGTCGCCGTCTCTCTGGACTGCCATACGGGTACAACCTCGTCGCGGCGGCCCAGCGATGAATTTGAGTGCGCCCGATGCAGGAATACCTTGCGCGCCCGGTCGCGCGCGTCTTCGGCCAAGCGGTAGAGCTGATCCCGCAGTGCAGCGGGGGGATGAGCGGATGACTTGCGGATGTCGATCTTCCATTGCGCATCAAGATCGTTGGGCAGGTCCAGCCGGATGCGTGCGAGCCTGTGAGCCTCGTCCTTGGACCAAGAGCGTCCGCGTCCCAAGCCGAGCCAACTGCCTGCAACCAACAGTCTCCGTCCACGATAGATGTAGAAGCCTTGCTGACTCGACCATCCCTCGATTCCGCCCGCTTCAGCGTAGGCCTTGTCGTTGAGACGGTCCTTGTGGGGCAGCACGAAGGCTTGGCTGGTGATTCTCAAACCACCTTCGCCAACGCTCGACTCGGGTGATCTCCAAGTTGCCGGATTCGATGACAGGAATGGGTCCCATGGTCTCACTGCTTTCCCGTTGAGCCGCAGCTCAATGCCGGGACCGCTGCCATCAAGATAGCGGTGGAAGATCATCGCGAGGTGGCGCTCCACGTCGTCAATGAGATCAAGGAAATGCCTGCTTGTGAAGCCTTCAGTGACAATCCGATCGAGTTGTTCCCACAGAACTACCGTCCCTGATGACTGCGCAGCGTGCTGGCCGAGGCGTGGCTCGGAGGACGACTCGGGTCCATCAAGAAGGTGCCACTCGCCGTCAGGATCTGAAGCCAAGACATCCAGATCCCAGCGCAGGCAGCTCGACTGACCATCCTTGACGCTCAGTACGGTCAGCCTTCTGGCTTGTGAGAACGATGCTGTCTTGAGTCCCAAGCCAAAGCGACCCAAGTCCGAAGCCCCCCGTACGTCCAAGGGGTTGCGGTCACCGAGGCGCATTGCGCTGAACAGCTCAGCATCGTTCATACCTCTGCCGTCATCTGCAATGGATATCCAGCTGTCTACGCCATTCCAATTGAACCCGATCTCCACATGGCCGGCGCCAGCGGAAATGCTATTGTCCACCAGGTCTGCCAGCGCCGTGGCCGTCGTGTAGCCCAGGCCTCGCAGTGCCTCAACCATGGCGTCAGCCCTGGGGGGAGCATTTCGGCCTTGCGGCCTACCTTTACTGTTCTGCTGCATCGTCAGCCTCTGGCTTTCCATTGACCAACTCCCTGAGACGTCGCGAAGGGTGGCGCATCAGTCTTAGTGCCTTGGATTCAATCTGACGTATGCGTTCCCGTGTCACGCCAAAGATCTGGCCAACTTCCTCCAATGTCTTGTCGCTGCCGTCGATCAATCCAAACCGATGTCGAATGACTTCAGCTTCTCTTGAACCAAGCGCACCTAGGCAGTCATCGATCGCTCGCCTACGCAGATATCCATCAGTGAACTCCTCAGGCGGCTGAAACGTATCTGGAGTGGCGAGGACCAGATCCGCTGTCTCATCCTGCTGGTCCCAAGAGACCGCGTCGTGCGCCACATTCAGCAACTTTGCTACATCCCCGACTGATAGATCGCAGGCCTTTGCGATGTCCTCGGCGCGCACGTCATCTAATGAGTCTTCACGGAGGACTCTGACTGCCTTTGAAACCTTGTTGACCCTTTCCATGACGTGTATGGGTAACCTTATGACACGCGCTGTGTCTCCGATGGCCCGCCCAACGGACTGTTTCAGCCACCACATCGCATAAGTGGAGAATTTGTTGCCCCTTGCGTAATCGAATCTGTCGATAGCCTTGAGCAGGCCTATCAGGCACTCCTGAATGCGATCCATGCGTGGCAGCGTGCTCCACGCGTGGCTATCTGCCACGTGCACTGCGAGTCGAACGTTTGCATGGAACATCTCGAGCTCAAGGCGCGACAGACGCTGCACCGCTCTACGCAGTAGTACGCTTGTGCACCCAGCTGCCCTGAACTCCTTGTCAAACCGTTTAACGGTCGATGAGGTCAGCTCCAGCGCACATACAGCGGCCAATGCATCCCTAGCAAGACCTTGGTTGTCTGGATTTTCCTGGGAGGCGAAACATCTGCAGCGTGCGCTTTCCAGCATGTCGCTCAGGTTGGGTCCGCTGACGGGTCGGGCCGGGGCTGGATCATCATCGGCGTCATCCGAGGCGTCGAGAAGATCGCTGGCGCGCTCATCGTCTTCGCTGCTGATGTGGCTGATTTGGCCGACTGAGAGGCGACCCCGCTCAAAGTCTGTGGCTAGGCGTGCTATCGACGCGACAGCATGCGGGCTCTCTGCGATGGCGCGATACGCATCCTTCAGGGACAAATCCAGCAGAATCCCAATTCGCTCTTCGCCCGTACGGTCAAGCAGAACAGACGACTGGGCAACCTTTGCGAAGTGGAAGTAGGGATCGTTCGTCATCGACGCGAGATCCTGCATGAACTGCTCCAGTTCACCGATATCGCTGTCCGATGCTGGTTCGCTATCCTTTTCTAGATACAGAGGAGGTAGCCATTCATCATCGTCTTCCGGTACGGCATCAATCTGGCCCATAAGGACAGTGAGCTGGCGAAATACATCGCCCCTCTCATCGCCTTCAATCTCACGGGAGATGACCTCAAGGTCAAGAGGATTGAAGTTGCCCTCCATCTGGGCGCGATGAACTAGCGCTTCGAAGAGTCCATGGGTCGAGCTGTGATTCAGCTCCCGGACCAGTGAAATTTCGGCGTGACTTGGGAGCAGCTTCGCCAGGTCATTCCAATCCTCATCGTTATCGACAATTACGTGCTTGGAAATCACGTCCTGCACAATCTGTATTGTCGATCGAAGCGAAGGATCCTCCAGCGGCGCTTCGGTCGCAACTTCTTCCTCCCAAGTGGCAAAGAACTCGGATTCGAATTCAGCACCGTCGTGAGAGGAGTTCCGTATGGAATCAGTGGCTCGCGTTCGAGCAGATTCCTCGGCCTCACCATTACGTTCATTGCTCCAGAGGTTGTCCAGCGCGACTGTTGAATCGTCAGCCTTCTCGACTGCAAGCCGCTGAACTTCGAAAGCATGCTCCGAAATCAGGCGGCAGAGATCCAGATGCCCTTTGGAAGCGGCAAGCATATGTAGTGTCCGCCCCTGCTGGTCGCGTGCCTCTACGTCACCCCCGAGTTGAAGGTAGCGCAGAACATACTCCGCATCGCCGCGAAGCGCGGCGAGTCGAAGGAGCGGCTTCAGCGATGATTGACGCTTGTCCCCGGCGCTGGCTTCACTGCCAGCCCGGGTACCTGCAGAGCCCAGGGGCTCCATTTCCCCTTGATTCATTGGTTCCCCCCTGTTGAACCCTTTGCCTAGCTGAGTATCGACCACACGACTCGGGCGATCTGTCTGGCAATCAAAGGCGGAACTGCATTTCCGACCTGTACAAACTGTTGAGTCCTATTGCCGAGGAAAACATAGTCGTCCGGGAACGACTGCAACCGAGCGGCCTCTCTGACAGTGAGACTTCGGCACTGGCGAGGATCCCAATGGATGAACGCATGACCATCTCTCGAAAGGTGGCTGGTCACCGTATTTGAAGGCTTGCCCTTGAGCTGAACGCGGAAGCGATCCGAGAACGAACCACTTTCCCAGTTCAAGTGATCAGGCGCGAGCTTCTTTGGGAAGTCACGGCTGGTCGGTGATCTGTCGTGCTCGCGCGCGAATGCCGCGCAGAAGAGGTAGCGCCCGAGGTCGGATTTCATGTGTCCCCGAGTCTCATGGTTGAGCACGGAGTGCTGCGAGTCGCTCTTGAGCTGCTTGACGTAAGGATTGCTTTCCTGAGTGTACTTAATCGAGCCGCGCGGAAGCCCGCCGGATGGAACAATCGAGCTGAGCTTCTCGATCAGCTCTGGATGGGATTTGTCCAGAATCCGCACCAGGCGATCCCTCTCCGATTCCATGGCTTTCCGCCATTCTTCGGGATCGTCCTGTTTGCGGCTCAGTCCGCTTCTCAGCCTGGGAAGTCCCTCGAGGGCCTTCTTTACACTGACCGGCTCTGCAGCATTGAGGCCGGGCAAGTCCTCGATTCCATCGGGAAGAAGATCTTCCCGGACACCCATGATGATGACGCGGTGTCTCGCCTGTGGAATTCCGTGGTTCTCACACTTGATAATGAATGCAGACGGATCCTCCGCGACAAGTTCGCTGGTCCGCTTCTGATTCGCCTCAACGTGGATAGGAAGAAGCACATAGCGATGCCCGTTCTTCCCCCCCTTCTTTTCCCTTTTCAGGGCTGCAGCAGGGTCGGATAGATCGCGCATGATTGCAGCGAACATCTCCTTGTTGCCAACCTTGGAAGTCAGGATTCCCTTGACGTTCTCCATGATGAAGACAGCGGGTGAGAACTCGTCAAGAAGACCCAGGTATTGCTTGTAGAGGAAATGCTTCTTGTCGCCCTTTGAGGAGAACCCCTCCACATTCCGCTGGCGAGCCCGGCCTACGACGGAGTAAGCCTGGCACGGGGGGCCTCCGATGAGGATCATCTTCTCGTACCTATCCTTGACCTCGTTGATCCGTGAATAGAGAGCCTGATTGTCCCGCTCTTCTCCCAAGGTGAGGTTGAGTGCCTCTCGCTCGGCTTCAGCCCACAGGTCGCTCCATCGACCGTTTCCGAAGTGTGCTGCCGGAGGAAGGGCGTCGCCCTTCGCAATTTCATCCAGATAGTCGTAGTACTCTTGCGGGACCTGGCCTTCCTGCCGGATGAGAAGGCGATAGAAGGCCCTTAGACGGAGAGTCGAGTGCGCAGACTTCTCCATTTCAGCGGATACCGCGAGTTCGAAGGGATACTTGGCACCTTCATCGGGCTTGAAGCTGCTGAACCCTTCGCCCAGGCCACCGGGGCCGGCAAAGATATCAATTACACCGATGGGCTTGCGTACTGCTGTCAAGACGGAGTCTCTGCTAGATGGTTGATGTGATGAGCCAGGCTGTTCGATCAGCACTGATGTCAAGAATCAGGGCCAGGAACACTAAGCCGGAAGTCACTGTCCGAAGGCATCTCTGGGCGCGCGGCTTCCGCTTTCGACTTCATACGAAGGGCCTCGCAGGAAAGCCTGACCTTGTGCTTCCGAAATGGAAGGCGGCGGTGTTCGTACACGGGTGCTTCTGGCATCGCCATGAGGGTTGCCCTCTTTTCAGACTGCCGAAGACACGAGCAGCCTTCTGGGATGCAAAACTCTCCGCCAATCGACAGCGCGACCTGGCAGTAGTCAGGTCGCTTCTGGACATGAGCTGGCGCGTGGCAGTTGTATGGGAGTGCGCTATCCGACTCGACTCGAGTGTCGCGAATGATTGCCTTTCGGAGTGGATATCCAGTGATCGCAAGGGAATAGAGATCCTGGCCAGCGATGGCACAGTAATCTGTGGAAACTTGGATAGCGATTAACCGTGAAAAATCCATCTGCCTTCGACCACTCCCTTGTTCATTTTCGCGTTCAGAAAGGGTGGTCGCTTTTGATCCAGGATGTCGGCCCCAATCTGTCTGCGGCAGGGTTCAGTGCTCCGCTCTGAATGTCTGAGCCGCGCCCCCCGACGCCTGACGGAATCATACCAGGGTGGAAGCCCTATCGCTGATTCTTTAGTGGCGCCGGATGGCGATAGGGGCGATCGCCGAATGCCTGAGTCGCATGGGGCAGCCTCTGGGGCATCATGCCCGATTGTTTCGTGCCCCAGAAGGCAAGCCGGGCAGGCGGCCGCCAGAGCCTTGATAGAGCTTGGTCGACCCAGACTTCATCGACCCGTGAGCAGGAAGATGGGCGTGAAGATGGGCGGGGTTGGGGGCATCTCACTCGCGCGGAAGGCCAGACTGGCGTCGTGGGTGTTCATGGAGGTGAGGCCGGACGGGAGCTCATCCAGCATGCTTACGCACTCAGGACTAGTGGCCACTACTGCGCCACAATCCGCCCACTGCAATGCGATAGCAGCGGCACAACGCACGGAACATCAATCTGCCTATTCGCATACAGCACGATTACAAGCTGCTACAGCGAGTTATCCACCAACATCACGGGTATGCCGTGACAGCTGATCTCGAAGTACCTCCCTCCCGCGTACCGCGCGCGCAGCACCAAGCCCCCGCGCACTGGCCGAACGGCTTCCTCGTGCATGACAGCAAATTCAGCGTCGGAGACCTTCCGAAACGTCCGTAGATCCAAGCCAGCCCTGGGTACATACCGGCTGGCGGTCGCCGCAGGCACCGCCGCCAGCAGCACAGCGCCATAGATCACAGGCTTCATTGGACGCTTTGCAGATAGGGGATGGACAAGAAGGCGAACGGTCCGCCAATAGCGCGTGGCTGACCAGCAGCCACGCGGCAGATGGCCAGATCCAACTGGGCTACCCCCGCACGTGCAATCGCTCAGTCACCTGCGCAGTCAACGCCACGCACGCCATCTTCAACCCCTCCATCACCCGGTCCCCTAGGTACTCCTCGGGCGCACCGTTCTGCCGGGTCCGCTCTGCGGCCAGCATCAGCTCCGCTACCACACGCAGACCCGCCAGCGCGCAATCCGCATCCGCCAGCTGAAGACACCGCCCAGGCAGTTGATGCCGCTCCGGCCAAGGCTGGCCGTCCGCCGCCGCACCAGTGCCGATGCGGTGCAGCGTGGCGACGAAGGCGTTGGGATCGACGGACGGCTCGCGCTCGGGTTCGGCGTTGTCCGGATCGTACTGCGCGTGCAGGGAACGGAAGTCCGATGTGTTCATGGCAATGCTCCGTACAGGACAGATAGCAGCGCCACCAATAAAGGTGGCGGACGGTGCGGGCTCGAAAACCGGTAAATGCCAGACCGGCGGGTCCGAAGACCCCCACGCACCGCCCGCCATGGAACGCGAACGGATTGCCAGCCGACGCCACATAAAAGGCGACGTCGGCTGGCAAGCGCATACAGCTGGCATAAACACGGGTTTTCGAGTCCCGCGCCACCCTTTTCCGGTGGCACGCCAAGGTGTACTCGCATGGTTGCGAGATGCCAAGAACCCGTAGGCCGCAGAGGCCGCAAATGCTGACGCTTACGGCATTGTTGCATGGCGCGCGCGTGGCAGAACCCTTGCGGTGCAGTGGTTTCGGCCGGTGTTAAGTTACCGCCCGAATGCGCATTGAAAAGCACGGTTTGCAGCTGTTCGGGATCCCAAAAGCGACACGTAGCCCACGGCGCCCATTCGCGCAGCGTGCCGATTGCGACACAACTTAACTTTGCAGCGCCACGCCCGGCCGAGGCCACAGCGCATCGTCGCGCTCCAGGTCGTAGTCGCTGCCGAACGCCAGTGCTGCTTCGCGAGGCGGAAGGTCTGCGTAGCAGCCCAGCAGGTACTCATCCATGCCAACATCGCGGTGGTCGATGGCGAACAGGTGAAGGAGCTCCTTGTCGAAGGCTTCCAGCCATGCGGGGTCGATCTTGGTCATGTCATCCTCCAGAGGGGAAAGGGAGGATGGCTGGAGCGCGTCTCAAGACACGGGACGCGAGCTTGACCAGGTTCCGAATCTCGCAGTGATCTGATTGCACGAGGTGGAAGGTCGGGGTAGAACGGGGCAGACTCGCTACGGCGCATCATAGCTAAAGAAGGCGAAAGAGCATGGAAGCATCGAAGTCGAACCAGCCTGCTCCTGGCAAGTACTTCCTCCTGATGCCTGATACCACGCGTGGGGGAAAGGGGCACGGCGTTGTGTTCGAGAACGCGAAGCGGCTGCGCATCCCGCCGCGCCTGATCCTGCGACCAGAAGAAGGGGGATTTCCCCCCATGGCGGAGAAGCCGCTGCTGGTCTACTCGGCAAAGAAGGGGAGCCTCCCAGAGGATCTGGAGGGGGGCATGAGCGGCTACTGGATGGTATCCGAACGATTACGCGACGCTCTTGTCTCTGTAGATCCAGTTGGCTTCGAGTTTGTAGAGTGTGACTACCGCCTTGCCGATGGATCCAAGGGCCCGCGGTACTTCCTATGCGATGTAACCCGTGAGCTCGATGCGGTGGACGAAGAAACCTCGGAACTTCGGATCATCGCTGACGCAGGCTATCGAGGTGGGAAGTTCTACGACCTAAGGGGCGGAGCCAGTCTGGCGTTCCGCAAGCAGGTCATCGGCCACGCCAGAATATTCCGGACGCCTTACTCGGGAAACCTCGTCTTCTGCGACAGAGAGCTCCGCGACGCTGTGTGGAACGCTGGAATCGGTGGGCCGCGCGTATCCCGGGGCCTCTGGTTCACCGACGCGGCCAGCATCTGAGTCAGAGCTCTGAGGATCGGACCCTTGGGCGCCTTCTGGATTCGCTTCAACTGCTTACGAGCGAATTCGATTCACATTCACATGGTGAGATGACAAGCATGGGATCAACCTCCACCCATCGGCCGCGCAAGGGCGAGTTCTTCAAGCTACGACCGGATGCTACCCGTAGAGGAAAGGGTCACGGGGTGGTCTTTGAAAACGAGGACGCGTTGCTTGCGACTCCCAGACTGATCCTGTTGCCCGAAGCCCGTGGCGTCCCCCCACTGCGTGAAGTCGCGCGCTTGGTCTATCAGGAGCGGCAGGGCGTCCCTCCACAGGATCTGGAAGGCGGGTTGAGCGGCTATTGGCTGGTCTCCGAGCGATTGCGCCAGGTCATGGAAGAGATAGACCCTGACGCGTTCGTTTTCGCTGATACCGACTATCGCTTGGAAGACGGTTCAAAGGGACCAACCTACTTCCTTTGCGACGTGGTCCGTACGCTGGACGCCTTGGATGAAGAAGCGTCCCAGCTCAACATCGTGATCAGCGATGAGTACGAGGCAGGGAAATATTACCGCCTGACCGGTGATATCCGGTTGGCGTTCAAACGCGAAGTGCTGGGTTCGGCTCACGTGTTCAGATTGCCCTTCCATGGCGGGGTATTCTGCGACCGAACGTTCAAAGATGCGGTGGAAGCTGCCGGCGTCGTCACGGCCAAGAGATCCAACGGGCTCTGGTTTGAAGATGTGGTGAACTGCTGAGTCGGTCCCACCGGCGCTAACCTCGCGACCTATGCTGCAAGTGTGCGGAGTGCGGTACATGCCTAAAATTGGGAGAGAAACAAGCACATGCCCTCGTCAAAACGTAATCAGCCTGTGCCTGGTGAATTCTATCTGCTGATGCCCGACACGACTCGAAGGGGAAGAGGGCATGGCGTTGAGATCGAGAATGAGGACGCACTGCTGACGCCTCCCAGGCTGATCATCCGCCCCGAAGAAGGCGGCTTTCCTCATCTGTCGCAGAGACCGCGTCTGGTGCTCGATCCAGAGCTGGGGGATCCACCGCAGGACCTCGAAGGAGGAATGAGTGGCTACTGGTTGGTATCAGAGCGCCTCAAGATGGCCTTCACCGAAATAGATCCCGTCGCCTTTGAGCTCGTGGAGTGTGATTACGTGCTTCCGGACGGCACAGAGGGCCCAACGTACCACCTGTGCGAGGTTGCTCGCGAGCTGGATGCGGTCGATGAGGAAGCATCGAAGTTCCGGGTCATCGTCGATGAGGGCTATCCGGGCGGGAAGTTCTACGACCTTCGTGGCGGAGCAAGCTTGGCATTCAAGAGGGACGTAATCGGGGACAGTCATGTCTTCAGGAGCCCGTACTCCGGCGATCTTGTCTACTGCGATCGCGTGTTCCGGGATGCCATACGCGCTGCGGGAATTGGAAGCGAGTGTGAAACGCGTGGCCTGAGGTTCAAGGACGCGGCCAATGTCTGACATGGCGCGCGTCAGTCCAAGCATAATCCGCATGTCAAAATTGAAGATGGCTGCGGCGCGTCTCATGGAACGGGATCGGTAGTCGAACTTAAGATGGATTTCACTTTTTGTGCGATTTCTTGCCGGTGCAGAACGGGCTAAAAAACAGCCATGCCTATTCAGTACTTGAGTTGAAGGCAGGGCGGTAAGAGGCAGGCCGCATCGGGACTTCAGAGCGCCCAGAGGAATTGGAGAGCAGCAGTAGTGCGCTATGTCGGCGGAGAGGACTTCAGGCTGTGAGCGCTCGGGCATGACTCGAGGAGGGCATGGAAGGTTGGCACCCTCTGATAAGCTCTTGGCACGCTTATTTAGATTGATTCTGAGGTGAGGCAAACAATGACTTCGAATCTGCCAAAGAAGGGCGAGTTCTTCGAGTTGCGCCCAGATGCCCGACGGCGCGGCAAAGGGCATGGCGTCGTTTTTGAGAACGAGTCTTCCCTGAAGACCCCTCCAAATTTCCTCTTGCGTCCCGATCAGGGGGGCTTCCCGCCTCTGCGCGAGACACCGCGTCTAGTGTATTACCCAAGTGAGGGGTGGCCACCGGAGGATCTTGAAGCTGGAATGAGCGGCTATTGGCTCGTTTCCGGGCGTCTCCGCGAGGTGATGGCGGCCGTGGACCCAGGTGCTTTTGCCTTCAGGGAGACTGACTATCGACTCGCTGATGGAGCAATGGGTGGCCCTTATTTCCTTTGCGATGTCATCAGAACCATTGATGCCTTGGATGAGGCAGCATCCCAGCTGAAGATCATCGTTAGTGACGACTATGAAGAGGGGAAGTACTACGACCTGACCGGCGACGCGCGTCTGGCATTCAAGCGGGAGGCCATCGTTGACGCTCACGTGTTCCGGCTCCCCTACTACGAGGGAGTCTTCTGCGACCACATCTTCAAGAACGCAGTAGAAGGTGCCGGCATCGTGACCGCCAGAACATGCAACGGGCTCTGGTTCGAAGACGTTGTGAACTGTTGGGCCAGACGGTCCTCCGAAGATTGAGTAGCACTGCGGTTTGGAGCCCAATCTTTAATGACAATGCGATCTCGATCTGTGCGTTCCGAACAATGTTTGCCTGAGCTCGCTGACGCCAGTGGATAACGAGAATGAATGAGGACGGCATGAATAGAGTTGCGCCCCCTAAAGGTCGCTTCTACGTGCTTAGCCCCGATATGGGTGCGCCTGGTCGTGGTCATGGGGTCGAATTGGACAATGAAGAGGAAATCCCTTGGCCGACCTACATGAGCGAGCCTTCTGAGGTGGGCGGGCTTGCATCACTCAGGGTTGTTCCCAAGCTTCGCTTCGATAGCCAAGTGGGTGATATGCCTTTGGATCTGCAAGGCGGATTCAACGGCTATTGGCTGATTTCTCAACCCCTGAAGGATGTAATGGAGAACATCGATGCCGAAGGCTTTGCCTTTGCGAAGTGTGCCTTTCAGCTCGAGGACAGTTCAGAAGGTGAGCCTCACTACTTGTGTGAGGTGATAAGAATTCTGGACGCGATTGACGAGAATGCATCGAGTGTGAAAATTCTGGATGGCTACCGGAACGGCAAGTACTACAGCCTCTCAGGTGGCGGCAACTTGTCCTTCAAGGAAGCGGAAGTGGCTGATGCGCATGTATTCATGGATATCCATTCGGGCAGCCGTGTCTACTGTGACAGAGTGCTTCGCGACGCGCTCATCGAGCATGGATTTGGAATGGTGATCAATCCGCGCGGCGTGTGGATTGAAGACGCTGCAGGCTACTAGTTAAACAGCACTTTTCGCCCTCTTGGGAACGGAATCCTATGCCCGCAGAAAGCGTAATTCTACAAAGTCATCATGTCTTTGAGCAGGTGGTGTTCAGGGATCATCCTCTCGTCAAGAGGCTTGTCGAGGCGGGATACCTGGCTAAGGATGAATCGCTCAATCATCTCTACCTTCCGTCTGGAGGTGGGCTCGCGGAGGACCTCGACACCTCTCCACATCCTCGCTGTCAGGTCCAAGTGTGATCGATGTAAGCTCTCTCACAGATCGTATTTGCAAGAAGCCCAAAGGAAAACGACGATGGAACCGATGGCAATCAATGGGCCTGAATCGGGAAGATTCTTCCTGTTTGCGCCGGACTTGGAAAGCAATCGTCCTTTCAGAGGAGCGATCTTCGAGAACGTTCAGGCGCTGCTGTCGCCACCGCGGATAATCCTCAGGCCAGAGAACGGTGGATTTCCCGAGCTCCGGGAGAAGCCCCGAATTGTGTTCGATGCTTCTCAGGGGCCTGCGCCGCGGGATCTGGAGGGTGGCTTCAGTGGGTACTGGCTGGTCTCGGAGCGACTCCAGAGCGTAATGAACGCGCTGGATCCAGGCGCCTTTGCATTCGCCGAATGTGATGTTCGCTTTGCAGATGGCGCGCAGGGGCCACGCCACTTTCTGTGTGACGTAGTGAGAGAGCTGGACGCAGTGGACGAGGATCGTTCACGGCTGGATATCGAGATTGACGATGACTTCGTCAATGGCAAGTTCTACTCGATTGCAGGCGGGGCCAGCTTGGCCTTCAAGCACGATGCACTGGCAGGAGCGCATGTCTTCCTCACACCGTTCAGCACGTTCGTGATCGCTGATCGGAGGTTTGTGGATGCTGTGCATGCTGCTGGAGTGCCGGATGATCCGGAGTTGAGTGGAATATCTTTTATTGATGCATCAGATATCTGATTAAGTGCGGCTGCACGGAAGGAGCCTCCAGATGCCTCGAGTCGTTCCCATTTTTCAGCAGCATCACGCCATCGAGCAACAGACGCTTGGCAATAGTCGCTTGCTCAAGGCTCTGGCTGATGCGGGTCGCTTCAACATCGATGCCGATCAGAACCTGATCAATATGCCCCACGACAAGGCGCTCGCGCAGGCCTTGGGGGTGTCACCTCACAACGGCGGACCGATTCGTGAGTATCGAATCGGATTGGAGGCCAATCTCGCCCGCCTCGAGAGAAGCCGGGATGGCCAAGCAGCGCTGGCTGGCGACCTGGAGGCAATGGATCGCATCGCTGCCAAAGTTCATCGGTTGAGCGACATTTCACAGGTCGGCTTGGCCAACGGAGATCTGCGGACGAACACTGCTTTAGGACAAAGCACCGATCAGGCACGTGCCCAGACGAGGGAGTTCTACAGGAGGCCCGAGGAGTACGCCCAGCAGTACTCTGGACAGCTGGAGCACCACCAGCAGTCTTCCGTTCTTTCCAGGCAATGGAGCGCCGTCACACCCAACGAGAGCCGCGTTGTATACACGCTCCAGCACTTTCAAGGATCCGGACAGCCGCTGATACGTGGCGGCAACATCGAGCTGCAGCGTAACGGATTGTCGAATGCTATCGCTGATGCCCATCAAGCCGGGCGTCTCCAGATGTCTCCGGGCGGCGTTCTTGTAGTTGAGTCTGTTCTTGGTGAAGAGGCCGCGTCACGCCTTCGTGCTCCGGTCGGGCAACGCGGCGGAGTTACATTGGACCTCCTCCTCGGCGAAGCCTCCACGAGCCAACTGATCCGCTCCGGCGGCCTGCTCGCCTCTGGCGCCGACGCTGTCATCACCGCCCGCCGCACCTCGCAGTTGCTGGAAGAGGGCAACGGCACCGCCGCCCAGTTCGAGCTCACTCATGCCTTGGCGCGCAACGGCGGTGGCTGGATCGGTGGCATGGCCACGGCATCGGTGATTGGCACCTCCAGTTTCGTCCCAGCCGCCATCGTCGCAGGCGATGCGCTGCTGATGAGCAAGGCGTTCGACAAGGGCGCCGATCTGCTCGACAACCGCGCCATCTACCAGCAGACCGGCAAGGCCGGCGTCACGTGGCAGTTCAATGGCCGCAACTGGCAGCGCCAGGCGGTTATGGACAGCACAGGCGACGGCATGGGTACTCCGGCTGAGCGCAGCGTGGGTGCCAGTTACGAGAAGGCCCGCGAGCTGGGCGCATACGCCCATGTAGAAGCGGTAGAGCTGGCGCTGGGCAAGGCGCCGCCGCCGCAGGATCCTTTCAGCATCCCGGCGAAGGACGGCGAGGGCCGTCTGGACAATCCCAACTGGCACCGCGATGCGCAGACCGAACAGTGGACGCGACAGGTCAAGATTGGCGTGTCCGGCGCCAACGACCGGGGTGTGTATGAGACGCAGACCGCCAGCCCCGAACGCGCCAACGAGTTGAATCGTGAGGCGGTGCAGCGCATCGAGAACAACATCGCCAACGGCAAGGCCGCCATTGCCGCCAGCTATCTGGAGACCTACGCCGCTACCCGTGCCAGCGACTTCGTGCCGCTGGTGCCGGAGGCGGTGGAGCAGGCCCGTGCCAGGCCTGACGCCATCCAGGGCTCGGACAACCAGCTTTACCAGCGCGATGAAGCAGGGCAATGGCACCACGCTGGCCAGATCGCGCAGGGCAACATGGCGCTGGAGCTGGAACTGACCCGCACCATCCAGCAGCCATCGCTCGATCAGTTCAACCAGACCATTGCCGCATTGGAATCGCGGCCATTGCCGTCTGCGGCGGAAGTGAACCAGAACGAGCTGCGCCACAGCTACTACGCTGCGGGCGTTGCGCTGTCACCGGCATGGGAGCAAGCGATTGCGCTGGCCACGACGCGCACGCGCGAGCAGCACGGCATTACGGGTCCCACGCTGCAGGAACTGGGGCCTACAGCCGAGGGCAACGCGGGCGCCTCCCGACCCATCACCCATTACCAGGTAGGCCAGGATGGCGTGGCGCGCGCCGTCGCGACCACCAGTACGCAGGAGCTGCAGGCCGCATGGAATGAGGTGCGCGCGCGTGCCAATGAGCAGGCACCGTTGCCCGACTCGCCCGAGCTACGCATTGCAGCGCTGTCGGCGGGTGAGCAGGAGGTGTACCGGCAGGCACTGCAGGAGGCAAATCGGCTCGGTGCTGCGCAGGTGGATGCAGGACGGGCTGCACGAGCAGCCGCGCAGGTGGCACATGGCGACAAGCCATCCGAGCAGGATGGGAATGTGGAAGTGCGGCCTGAAGAGCCTGCGACTGCGCAGCCCATTGCGCCTGCGGCGGTAGCGGTCACGCCAGCGGTAGCGGTCGCACCACCACCTACGCCCGCGCCACAGGACAAGCCCGCGCCTCAATGGCACTCCGAGCAGCGCGATCCGCCGCGGCGTGAGGCGGAGCCGCAACCTCAGCCCCATCCAAACAGCGAGGCGCCTACCGAAAACCGTATCGCCTCACAGACGCCGGAGCCCGCTGGGCCGATGCAGGCACAACCGGCCGCACCTGAGCGCGCGATGCCGCATGTCGCCGCGCCTCTGGATGCGGCAACGCAGATGATGCCCACGCAGCGCACAGAGCAGGCATCGGAACCGGAGAAGATGGCCCCGATGCCTGCGGTTGCTCCCACTCCAAAGCAGTACATGGCAGTGCAGGAGGTCGAGCCGGTGCCGTTCAAGGAGCCGCTGCCTGCTGAGCCTGCGCGCGATCCATGGCCTTTGGAGCAGGAAGCGGCACAACACGTGCCAGAGCCCGAACCGGCTCCGTTGGACGACCTCCAGCCAACCGCTGCGGCTGTCCCTGTTCCTGCCGAGCCCACGATAGCGCCAAGCCCTGAGCCAGCCGCGCCCGCACCGGATGAGGCATCGGCCCCGAACCTGGCGCTGCAGGATCCTACGCAGCCCGGCCACCCCGATCACGCGCTATATCAGCAGATCCGCGAGGGCGTGGAAGCGCTGGACGCCAAGCACGGCCGCAGCTTCGATGAAGTCAGCGAACGCATGACGGCCAGCCTTCTGGTACTGGCCAAGGACAACGACCTGGAACGGGTGGACCATGTGCTGGTGAGCAACGCCACGCACTAACACCCGGCTGGGCACACGCTGTTCGTGGTGCAGGGCGAGCCCAGCAATCCGGCACACCAGCGCGCTGCGATGCCGACCGAGCTGGCGGCGCAGACATCGGTGGAGGAATCACTGCAGCAGTTCGATGCGGTCAGCCGTGAAGCGCATCAGCGTGCGCTGGCGAATCAGATGGACCAGCAGCTGGAAGACCAGCGGGTGCAGCACGACATACAGATTCGTGCGGCGAGCGGGGGATGAGTAGGGCATGCACTGCACTGGCGACCTGGACGGAGGACTGAAGATGACGCCACATGGAATGCGCCGGATATGCATGCTCGCAGCACTACTCGTTCTTCTGGCTACCGCGTGCCGGCCCGATGCGGCTCGCGACGAAGGCTCGATAGCAGAGGCCCATCGTCCGGATCTGGTGCCGCTTGTGCGAGCCATGCCCACCTCGTCAATGGATGCACCATTGACGGTCGAGTTCGATGTGGCTGCTCCCAGCAAAAATTCCTCTCCAACGCTCATGATCGGCATTCGCGTTGACCGCACGGATAACACCGCGGCGTTTTGGGCACTGGCCGATGTTCGGGCGTCCGGGTTCCAGGCGAAGGTTTCCATGCAGCGCCTGGAATCGAGTGGATGGAAGGACGTGCCCTTGCACCGGCTGGAATGGGTCATTGGGGAACGTGCCAGAACAATTCCCATCCCCGCTGATGGTCGAGTGACAAACGCGTGGCTGGACGATGTTGACGTGCTGGCGCTGCAGAATGCTGGGCTGGAACGACCCGATGATAACTATGCACAGCTGGCCTTCGCATGGGCACGCAATCCGTCGCCGGGCCGATACCGGGTTGAAGTGCAACTGCACTCCCCTCTGCCACAGCTTGAGCCGTACCAGCCGGAACTGCTGGTTGCGTACTTGCGCAGGCCTAAATAAGGCAGCCTCGCCACCGCCGGTACGCTGAGTGTCACGGGTAAGTCAGCTCGGCATTCTGCCGAAAGAGGGGGATCGTATTCATCGGCCTCCCCCTCCGAACTGGACTGGCGTAGACGCAGGCTCATGATGGAGGAGATCTGCGCCGAAGCGTCTTTGGCTGTGATGACCATCGGTGGGTCCCAGTCCGGGTTGAAGCCACTGTACGACCCGGATGAAGAGCGCCCGGACCTCCATCGTTCACGGCTGAACGCGATATCGTTCCAGAAGATCACGAACGCTGGTTTCCAGGCGCTGCCAGTCGCTCAGCATGACGCGTGCATAGTTCATCTCGATGGCGATGCTGTCGCCCGCGTCCACGATGGAATGGCGGCACATTGCGATCTGGCCTTCGCCGGCGCGTTCAAGTGTCTTTCCCTGAACTACAAATCCGTCAGGAATGCGGTCTGCCGGGTCGCAGCTGATGAACGTTGTCAGTTGGCCCGCCGTCGAGCGGGCCACATACCAGTCTGGTTCCATTCCTGGGTTGTGCACGTAAGGCCTGCCCAGCGCAGCCTCTGACTCCTTTGCATAAGCTGACATCAAAGATGGGTCAATCGCATACGGCGTCAGACCCCAGCGCTCGGGTTGTGCAACGCGCAGCGCAAGGTTCTCCACCGGATCCCTTCGCTCCAGTGATCCCGGTGCGCTGGTGGCCTCACTGCTGGACCGACGTGCCAGATAGTTCTGGATGGGAACGCGATCGATGTATCTAAGCTCGACCAGCACCTGCCGCCGGCTGTCCTGCGTGCTGCGCACCGGGCGATCACCGGGCGGCGCTGCATCGAAATCCGGCCAGAACACCGTGAGCATGACGCCCCCATCGGCCAGGGGGCCCGTCTGGTTGTAGTAGAGGTTGGCCGGGAACATGAAGCGGTGCGGGCCAAGCCGAGCCTCTACCGGCTGCGTCGTGTAGGTCTGTCCGCCCACCGTACGTGGGCTGGTTGCGGCTTCGGACATGGGGGGGGCGTTCGGGTCCTTTTCCGTGGATGGGGCCTTCGCGCAGGCGGTGGTGCTCAACACGGCCACCAGGGCGAAGGAGGCAAGCCGGCAAGCCGGTGCTCTGCTCATGGGCGATTCCCTTGCATGATCGAAACGACTATAGAACGGTGGAATGGCAAGCTCCAGTCGCTGCCGGGACCTTGCTCGCGCCCGGGTCCATTACTGCATGCTGGCTCACATATTCAGCAAGTCGCGATCGACGCCTTCTATCCCTCCACCTACCCCCGATCCCACCTATGCCATCATCCGCCCAGGACCGCAGTACCCATCAAGGCTGAACAGGCATGGAGCAGGCAACACGCTACACCGTAACCCTTTATCTGGCCGCGCCCGGCACCCCGCTGAAAAGTGGGGGCACCTCGCCGCGCGGCCACATGTACCTGCAGGTCGCTGCGGGCGACGAGGCGCACAGCTACGGCTTCGCGCCGCCGCGCCAGGCGCCGGGCGAAACCCGCACCGGCGTGCAGTACGCGCAGGTGCGCCACGATGATGCCGACGAGCACCTGGATCCGTACTACAGCCGCACCCTGGAAATCACCGAGGAGCACTACGGCTGCCTGCGTGATTTCGCCGAGGAACCGGCCGAGTTCGAATTCGACGTTGATCGCCCGGCCACCATCAATCGCTGCAGCGATTTCGTCTGGGCGGCCCTGCACTACGCCGGCCTGCATCCGCTGCCGGCGCCGTTGGATGGCAGCAGCAACCTGGGCGAGTTCGCGGTGCTGTTCAACCTGCCGGAGATCCAGTGCATCGCCGCGCCGTTCCCGGGCAGCGACCTGAATGCCGAAACCCATCATGCGATGCCCGAGCGCGAGGCCGAGCATCATCGCCAGGGCGACCGCGCCAGCGATGAGCCGCCGCCGACGCCGATTGAAGTGGCCGGCACGCTGCTGGACCCTTCGCATCCGGACCATCGCCTGTTCTCGCAGCTGATCCAGAAAGTGGCCGAGCTGGATGCCGCGCATGGGCGCCCGTTCGATGCGGCCAGCCAGCGCATCAGCGCCAGCCTGCTGGTGCTGGCCAAGCAGAACAACCTCTCGCGCGTGGACCACGTGCTGCTCAGCCGGCCGACGAAGAGCAGCCATGCGGCGGAGAGCATCTTCATCGTGCAGGGCGACCGCAACGACCCGGGGCACCGCCGCGCCAGCATCGCCACCGAGGTGGCGGCCAAGACCGATGTGGCCGATTCGCTGCGGTTGAAGGAGCAATGACGCGGTCACTGCGGCGGGGGCTGGTGGTACTGGCGGTGCTGGGCGCGCTGGCGGCATGCCGTGCGTCACCAGCGCCTGAGGTTGCGCCGTCCCTGCTGACGCGCGCACAGGCCGAGGCCCGCACGGTTGTGCCGCTCACGCGGGCCGTGCAGTTGCAGAAGGCCGGACGGATTGCCGAGGTCACGTTTGATTTGCCGGCGCCCCAGAAGCCGGCCATTCCGATCCTGAACATCGGGTTGCGGCTGCAGGATACCGACGGGCGCTCGTTGCTGGACGTGTGGGAGAAGATCAGGCTGGGAAGGCCACCCACGCGATTGCGCCTGGAGCGGATCGATGGCGGCGCACCTGGTCCTGTACAGCTCTGGCAGAGCACTCCTGATGGGCGCGACTCACAGAGAATTCCAGAAGATGAGGTTGTGCGATATCTGGCTGATACAAGCTTGGATGACAACGCACTGATCGAGGCCGGTTTGCACTCGGATGAGATGCTGTATCAGGTGCTTCAGTTCGCGCAGGTCGGTTGGCTGGAGCCGGGCCGGTATCGGTTGACAGTCGACCTGATGGAGGACCGCCCGCAGCTGGAAGGGCTCCAAGCCGAACTTATTGTTGGATATCAATCGCTGGGGAAGTAAGACATGAGCAAGGAAGCAGAGCGCTATACGGTCACGATTCATCTCGCCGCACCGGGCACGCCGAGAGTCGATGTGGGCGACGCGGGCCAGAAGAGATTGTTGGATCCGTCATTTGCCGGGCACATGTTTCTTTCGCTGGCGCGATCAAATGACCCGGTACCCGTGAGCAGGGGATTCACGATGGGGAACGACCGTGTGAATCCCTCGCTGGGCAAAGTCGATGACACGGATCTGCGGGTCTACGACAAACCCCGCTTCGAGCGCACGATCGAGATCAGCAAGGAGCAGTACGACCGCATTCTCGAGTTCTCGGCAGACCCGAAGAAGCACGGCTTCGACATGGATTACGACTTCTTCTCCAACGCGTGCACCGATTTCGCTTGGGGTGCCCTGAACCACGCTGGGCTGCGCCCGGTCGGGCTGGCCGGGGAGATCACCAACTACGAGGGCGCTACCAGGGTCCTGGACA
This sequence comes from Stenotrophomonas maltophilia group sp. vghtpe118, assembly GCF_052605195.1. Lineage (NCBI taxonomy): Bacteria > Pseudomonadati > Pseudomonadota > Gammaproteobacteria > Lysobacterales > Lysobacteraceae > Stenotrophomonas > Stenotrophomonas maltophilia group sp. vghtpe118. The sequence continues at coordinate 3,213,168 of NZ_CP199672.1, forward strand.
ACATCCGCGCGGTCCACGCCATTCCGCAGCAGGTGAAGGGCAGCGAGCTGGACAAGGTGCAGTGGAACCCGATGCCGAAGCAGACCTTCCGCGAGTGGATGTTCACCGAGAACGGCGAGCAGTGGCGCGGCAACAGTACGCTCGCGGCAAGCGGCACGCCCGCAGATCCGGCGCACGACGATCATGCCCGCCTCAACCAGATCCACCAGCAGGTGGCCGACCTCGGCGCTTTCGGGGCGCGCAACGGCAATGTCAGCGCCAGCCTGCTCGCGCTGTCGAAGGAGCAGCAGTTCTCGCGCGTGGACGAGGTGGTGCTGGGCGAGCAGCGCGGTGATACCGCACCGAAGCTGTTCATCGTGCAGGGCGACCGCAGTGACCCGGCACACCAGCGCGCCAGCATGCCGGCGGAGGTGGCTGCGCAGGCACCGGTGGAGGCCTCGTTCGATCGGGTCGCGCAGCTGCAGCAGAATCAGCGGCAGGGAGACGCGCAGCGCCTGCAGGAGGAGCAGCAGCTTCAGCAGAGCCACGGCCCACGGATGGCATAGCGGCGGGCGCAGCATCGAGGTCGAGCGTCGGCCATGCCCGCGCCGGCGCACGCCACGCCCCCCACCTGCTACCATTCCCCCGCAACCCCAGCCAGCCCACCCCGCGCAGACAGATGCGGGGCGGGCCGTCGAAGTACGGCCCAGCGAGCCAGGACACCTTCCCGTGCCCATTCAAGGACGCTCGCATGTTCCGTACTCCCCTCTTCCGCTCGGCCGCCTTGGCCGTTGCCGTTTCGCTCAGCCTCGGCGTGCCCTCCGCGTTCGCCGACAACGCGCCCGCCGCCAGCGCCACCACCGCCGTGCAGCGCCAGGCCGTGGCCAAGGGCCTGTACGAGCTGGCCTACAGCCCGAAGCAGAACGCCGTGTTCGTGGCCTCCTCTGGCGGTTTCGGCGATGACGCCGGCCCGGCCCAGGTGCTGCGCCTGAACCCGGCCACGCTGGCCGTGGAAACCCGCATTCCGCTGGAGCGCAAGGCGTTCGGCGTGGTGCTGGATGACGCCCACGACCGCCTGTACGTGGGCAACACCGTGGACCTGTCGGTGACCGTGGTCGACACCGCGCAGAACAAGGCCGTGGGCACCATCCAGCTGATGGAGAAGAAAGCCGGCAAGGACGGCAAGGCCGCCTACACCCACGACCTGCGCGAGCTGGTGGTCGACAGCGCGGCCAACCGCCTGTACGTGACCGGCCACAGCAGCCAGCCGGATGTGAGCAGCGTGCTGTTCGTGATCGATACCACCACGCTGAAGGTGATCAACACCATTGATGGCCTGGGCAATGCCAAGGCACCGGGCCTGGCGCTGGATGCGGCCAACAAGCGCGTCTACACCAGCAACCTGCTGGCCGACCTGGTGGTGGTGGGCACCGATTCGAACAAGGTGGTGGCGCAGCACAGGATCGCCGCCGAGCAGCCGATGAACATCGCGCTGGACCCGGCGGGCAAGCGCCTGTTCGTGACCGACCAGGGCTCGGAATTCCTGCGTGGCTACCAGGCCAAGAGCAGCGGCCTGGTCAGCAAGCATCCGGGCCAGCGCGTACTGGTGCTCGACCGCAGCACCGGCAAGGAACTGGCCAGCATCCCGACCGATGCCGGCCCGCTGGGCATCCTGCTGGATGCACCGCGCAAGCGCCTGTACGTGACCAACCGCGAAGCGGGCACGGTGACGGCGTACAACAGTGACAGCTACCAGAAGGTGGCCACCTACACGGTGCCGACCCACCCGAACAGCCTGGCGCTGGATGCGAAGAACAACGTGCTGTTCGTGAGCATCAAGAACGGCGAGAAGGATGACAAGGGCGCTGACGAGAGCGTGGCGCGGATCCAGCTGTAACAGCGGTGCACAGGCTGTAAACGCAGGGGCAGGGCGCAACGCGCTGCCCCTATTTCATGCCGCAGCGTTTACCCCAGCCGCGGCGCGGGGTTCTGCATTTCCTGCGCCTGCGCCTCAACCTGCTGCTGCACACCCAACCCCAACTTCTGCATCGACTGCTCCACCGGCGTCTGCGCCGCCACCGCGGTCGGCATCATCGCGCGCAGGTGCGCTGGATTGGCCGGGTCGCCCTGCACCACGAAGATGTTGTGTCCGGCCGGGTGCTGGGCCGTGGCGTTGCTGACCAGCACGTGGTCGACCTGTTGCAGGCCCTGCTCGCGGGCGAGCACGGTCAGGCTGGCGGTCAGGCGCTCGCTGGTCTGGTCGAACGCACGGCCATGCTGGGCGTCCAGTGCGGCCACGCCCTGACGGATCTGCTGGTTGAGGCCGTAGTCGGGGTGGTTGGGGGTGATCTCTGCCATGGCGATCGAACGGTAGCGGTGGGTCGGGGTGAACTCTGCCAGTATAGATCCGGCCGGTGAAGGGCGCCGGAAAGGTCAGTCCGCCGGCCGATGGTCATAGCTGATCACCCGTTCGGCCAGCCAGTTCCCGTCCACGCGGCGCCAGACCTGGATGAAGCGGGCCTGGCCGGTCCAGCGTTCCACGCCGTCGTTGCCGCGCTCGTAAAAGCGGTGGTCGCCGATTTCGAGCGCGCGCTCATCGTGCAGCGGAAACACCTGCAGCGAAGATTCCACCAGCTCGCGGCGCAGCTGCCAGCCACCCTCGCGCGCGCTGCTGCACCGGTTGGCCACGCTGTGGCGGAAGTCTTCGCGGCTGCTGGCCGACTTGCCGTCCTTGTCATGGAAGAACTCCATGTCGTCGGTCGTCATCGCCGCAGCCCTGTTGGCATCGCAGGCCTCGAAGGCCGCAGCGAAGAGCTGGGTATCGGCCTGGCGGATCTGCACGCGCAGGGTGGCGGCGGGCGCTGGCGTGGCAACGAGGCCGGCGGCCAGCAAGGGCAGGGTGAGCAGCAGCATGGTGAGGCTCCAGGGAGGGTTCACGCAGGCTCGCATGGCGTTTGGGCCACTGCAGCCGGCTTCCGACGAAACGGCCCTGCCACGGAATGAATGCCCATATTGGCGGCCCGGTTCCAGCCTTGAGGCCGTTGCCTGTGCAGGGGATGTCATGAGCGGCCGGGATTCCCTCACGGCCGCCACAGGTGACGGCCACTAGCCTGAAATCCTTCCCTTCCACAGGAGCGCCCATGCCTGCTTCCCGCATCCGCCTGCACGTTGAAGACACCGGTGGCGATGGCCGCCCGGTTATCCTGATCCACGGCTGGCCGCTGTCCGCCGATGCCTGGAAGACGCAGGTGGCGATCCTGCGCGACGCCCAGTATCGGGTGATCAGCTACGACCGGCGTGGCTTTGGCCGCTCTGACAAGCCGGCCGAAGGTTATGACTACGACACGCTGGCGGCGGACCTGGCGGGGTTGATCGAGGAACGTGACCTGCGCGACGCCACCCTGGTCGGTTTCTCGATGGGTGGCGGCGAGGTGGCGCGCTACGTGGCCAACCATGGCCAGGATCGCCTGCACAGTGTGGTATTCGCGGCCGCTGTGCCACCGTTCCTGCTGCGCAGCGACGACAATCCGGAAGGTCCACTGACGCAGGCCAAGGCCGATGAAATGCGCAGCGGGTTGGAGAAGGACCGCGAAGCGTTCTTCGACGGCTTCACCCGCGACTTCTTCAGCGCCAACTGCCAGTTGATGGTCACCGAGGAGACGCGCCAGGTGGCGATCGCGCTGTGCCATCAATCCGACCAGGCGGCGGCGCTGGGCTGCATGAAGGCGTTCGCCACGACCGATTTCCGGGATGACCTGAAGAAGATCACGGTGCCGACCTTGATCCTGCACGGCGACAGTGACGCCATCGTGCCGTTCGAGGGCTCCGGCCAGCGTACCCACAAGGCCATCAAGGGCAGCGAAGTGGTGATCCTGGAGGGGGCGCCGCACGGCTGCAATACCAGCCATGCCGACCGCTTCAATCTGGCGCTGCTGAACTTCCTGCGTTAAGTGACGGAATTCTCATTATTTATGTGATTAAGTGTTTGTATTCAATTCTGTTTTGCTGGAGTTAATGAAGTTGCGCGCAGCACGGTCGATACCGCGGGTGGTATTCCAGCGAGATCGAAATGGCAACGGAACTGGCTTTCAGTACAGAATTCAACGACACCATCAACGCCGAACGCGCGTACGAGCTGTACTGGGCCGACGTGATCACCGACAAGCGTGCGTTTCTGTGTCCCGAGCATGAGAACGGTTGCCCGGCGAAGTACACCTGCGCGAACATGGATACCGAACAGCTTCAGTTGAAGCAGGTTCCGCATTTCCGCAATCAGCATGACAGCGAGCCGCACATGGAGGGATGCCCCGGCATTGCGGAGCTGGATGCTCGTAGCAACGGAAGTGGGGAAAGCCGGACCAGCGAGGCTGGGCAACCGGCGCCGGACCGGTTCCTGCTGGCACGTCCTGCGGGTCATTTCGACGTTCGCCAGGGAACAACAGCCGGAATTGGCCCGGGTGCGGGTAGCCGCAGCGGTGGCGGTGAGACCGGTGGCACGCGCAGCCGCCGCACCCAGTTCTACTCGCTCGCCGCGCTGGTGTCGCGCTGGCTCAAGGCACGGCAGGACAACGTGGATGACACGATGATCGTCAGTGCCGGCACGCAGGAAGCGATGAGCTATCGGGAGCTGTTCGAGAACTTCTTCGAGAAGCGCCCACACCTTTCCGGGAACACACGGGTGTACTGGAGCAAGGCATGGATCCGCAAGACGGCCAATGGTTTCCAGATCACCTTCTGCGAGCCGGTCACGACCCTTGCTGGCGAGACGCTGACCGAACCGCTACGTGCCACGGCGATGATCTGGAACAGCGTACTGGCAGCGTCGGAAATGAAATCACTGCACGCCAGACGGCTTCAGCGCTTCGCGGCAAGTGAAGCGCCCTGCGTGGTGTTCCTCTACGGAGCCCCCGTGCTGCAGGAGAAGCAATCGCGCACCTACCTGAACTTCGACGTGAAAAATCTGGATCTGGTGGATGTGCAAGGTACCGACATCTTCGACAGGATCCGGCGGCTACAGGAATGAGTGGCATCAATCATGAAGGATGCCCTGCACCTGATTCGAGCATGGCCCGGATCGGGCGATGGAACGTTGCACGTGAACGGTGAGCCGTATTGGGAGATCGTGTGAGTGACGCTTCGATGTTGTTGGATGCAGGTCTTCCCGTCGCTGTTGCTTCTGTGATCAGTGGCGTAGTACTTGCGGCAAAAGTGGTGCAGGCGCTGCACGCATACATCCGACAGGGGCGAAAGGAATGCCTCGAGTTGTGGGACCGCTCGAAGGTTGATGACGCGTTCTGGCTGGAGTCGTACATCAACCATCGGTACAACGTGCGTTCTCCGCCAGCGGACCTGGTTCGGGCCTGCCTGAAGGCAGCGAATTCGACCGCCATGGTGAGGGACCTCGTCATGAACTGGCGCTTCTTCCAGGGGAGTTCCCTGCAAGCATTGCGCTGGCGTGTCGCTCGCAGAAATCGCCCTGTTCTCCTTGCGATCGAGCTCGCGATGCTTCCATTGGCCTACTTTGTCTTCGTCGTGCTTGGTCTGTTGGTGATCGGAAAGGGCGGTGAGAAGGGGATTGTGGCTGCATGTCCCTTGATCGCACTGGGCGCAATGAGCTTCTGGACGTTCCTGACGTTGATCGGTGCGCGAAGAGCGCTTGCTGATCTACGCCGGCGGGATGAGGCAGAGGAGCGGGCATCGATGTCGCATCCGCCAGCCGACACGTGCGAAGCGCTTGGATAGGATGGCTCGTTGCTGTCATGGATGAACCGATGAGCGCCGCCATTTCCCGAATCCGCCGCATCTGTGGGCAGGGGCCGATCCTGTTGATGCTGCAGTGGGTGGCGCTGCTGTCTGTGGTGCTGGCTGCCGGCTTCTTCCATTACCGTGTGGAGCTGTTGCTGGAGCCGGTGACGGTGGCCTGTGGCGGCCCGGACGCGCAGGCGCGATTGAAGGTTGCCGAACAGGTGATGGCGCGTGTGGGCGCACTGGATGACTGGCAACCCCTGGGCTGGATTCCATGGGTAGGCGTGGTGCTGGCGTTGCTGGGGGCCATGGCGGTGTGCGCGAGCCGTGCGCTGTGGCTGCGCGATCGGCTGCGCACGGCGAACGTGGCGCTTATGGTGCTGCACGGTGGTGCACTGGCTTTGGCCGGATGGGTCCTGCACCTGTACGAGAATGCGTGGAGCAATGTGGCGCGGCTGTCACCCACGGCGTGCCTGGTGGAGCTGGTGCCGGAGGGTGATGTACCGCTGGAGCAGGCGCAGCGCGTGGTGTTCCACATCCTGACGCGGGTGAACGCGCCACTGCTGCGCAATCCGGATGATCTGGCGCTGGTGTTGACGGTGCTGTTGTTGGCCGCGATGGCCGGCGGCGTTGCCCTGTGGCGCGCGATCGCGTGGGCCCGGGCGGGCTGAGCACGCTCGGCGGCGCGCGGCAATCGCGCTACAGTCGACGCCTCGCCACTCCAGGGAAGACCCGATGCGCTTGTTGCTGCGTGCGTTGCCGTTGTTGCTGTGTTCGCTGGCGGTACACGCCGCCGAGGTGGACCGTCGTATCGCGGTGACCATCGATGATCTGCCATGGGCACGGCTGGACCAGATCGTGCCGCCGGATCTGCAGGCCCGGCACGAAGCGTTGATGGCCCAGCTGCGCGAGGCCGGCGTGCCGGTGGTGGGCTTCGTCAATGAGAACAAGCTTGAGGTGAATGGACAGGTGCAGCCGGCGCGGGTGCAGATGCTGCGCGACTGGCGCGATGCGGGCTATGTGCTGGGCAACCACACGTACTCGCACATGGATCTGAATGCGAAGGGCGTGGCGGCGTTCCAACAGGATTTCCTGCGCGGCGAGACGGCGCTGCGGCCGCTGCTGGCCGAGAAGGGGCAGGCGCCACAGTGGATGCGCCACCCCTACCTGCGCGCCGGGCGCACTACGGATGAGCGCATGCAGATGGAGGCGTTCTTCAAGCAGCATGGCTATCGCGTGGCACCGGTGACGGTGGACAACGGGGAATGGGTGTGGGCGTTCGCCTATGCCAACGTGATGAACGAGCAGGCGGATTCGCCTGCACGCGAAGCGACGCTGGCGCAGCTGCGCAAGGGCTACGTGCCGTACATGCTGAACAAGCTGGATTACTACGAGAAGCAGTCGCAGGCGCTGCTGGGGTACGCGCTGCCGCAGGTGTGGCTGATGCACGCCAATGAGCTCAACGCGGCGACCTTTGCCGAACTGGTAGCGGCCACGAAGCGCCGCGGCTATCGCTTCATTTCACTGGACGAAGCGATGCGTGACCCGGCGTATGCGCGGGGTGCCGAAGGCTACAACGGCCGCTATGGCCCGAGCTGGCTGCATCGCTGGGCGATGGCGGAGAACAAGCCGAAGGACTTCTACGCCGGCGAACCGGAGGTGCCGGCGTGGGTGATGAAGCTGGCCAAGGTCGACTCGGAGTGAGGCTCAGCGCTTGACGGCCAGCACGCCGTCCAACGCCAGTTCGGCCTTGAAACCGGCCTTTTCCAGGCGTTTGGCCACTTCACGCGGCACGTCGCGGCCGCTGGTCAGCTTGTTCGGCGCGCCCGTGTAATGGAACAGGCGACCGCCCTTGCGGATGACGCGGGCGAGGTGGTCGTAGAACACCTGCGAGTACAGCTCGCCGGCGATGCCGAAGCGCGGCGGGTCGTGCAGGATCGCATCGACGCTGCTGCTGGCCACCTGTTCGATCTGCTGCGAGACGTCACCGTGGCTGAACTGCAGGCGGCCACCGGCGGCAGCAGAGTCTGGATCCGGCGACCACGGGTTGAGCGTGCGCAGCCACATCACATCGGCGTTCTTCTCGAACGAACGGATCTGGCCGACACCGGCTTCCAGCGCGCAGGCGGCGAAGTAACCGAGGCCACCGCAGGTATCGAGGATGACCTTGCCGGCCGGGGCGACCAGCTCCACCTTGCGGCGCGCATCCTCGAACGGCGACAGCTTCGAGGTGGGCAGCATCTTGATGCCGTCGATCTCGAACGTCGGTGCGCCCCATTCGGTGGGCACCAGCTTGATCAGCGAGCCGCTGTAGCGCGAGATCGGCGCGAAGTCCTCGCCATCCCAGTAGTACAGCGTGCGGTCCTTCAGCTTGCCCGGCCACGGGTAGGGCTGGCCCCGGAAGTGGAAGCTGTCCGCATCCAGCGCCACGCTGTCCTGGCTGCGGCCGAGGTCGAGCGAGCCCTGCCAGTCGGCGGCGCCCTTGTCATGGGCACGGCGCAGGGTGTCGGCGCTGTCGCGGGTCAGCAGGGGGCCGGTGTAATGGGGCACGGCGGGTACCGGGGCGGTTCGGGGGAGGGCATGGTACCGCAGCTGTTGTAGAGCCAAGCCGATGTCAAAGTAGATCCACGCCATGCGTGGATGCAGGTGGCGAGGCGTCGAGCGTGCGCCCGACGCTACCGCTGGTACAGCTATAGCCGTGCGCGGTCCCTTCCCCCGCGATCATGCCGACGCCACGCGACGGCTGCATGCCCTGCCGCGCGCACGATCGGCGATGGACCTCCTGGGTTTGCGGTGGCTGCCGATCGAAGTCGTAGCGCATGCGGCCGTCCTCCTGCAGCAGCCAATGCACGGTAACGCGCTCATGGCGACCATCACCGAGATCCCAGTCCAGGGTGCGCATGATCAGGGTCTGGCCATCGGGCAGCTGCCGGACTTCGTCATAGGCCCCCTGAGACTGTATTGCACCGGCCATCAGCAGGAGGGGCAGCATGTTCCAATATCCAAGACTGAATGTCATTTCGTCAGTCCTTTGCCAGTGAGTAGATGGCGTTGATGCATGGACGAGAGATGCCCTGCCTTTGGGCATGGGCCTCTCCCTCTAGGAGCTATTGAGCGAAGTCCCTCTATTGGTGGCACATTGCTTGGGGATGCAGGTCTCCATCATGGTGTTTGCAAACTTGGACTGCGAAAAATAGCAATTGACGCCAAACTGGGTTCTGCCTCTGAACGGCCCAGCGTAGTGGTCGATTTCCTGTGCAATACAGCGTCCATTGTCCACGCTGAGGGTTGAACGTCTCATGCCGCCAATAGAGCTCTCCCAACTCCCGCTCCCAATGGGAAAGATATTCTGACCAACGGGTACCCGACCACTTGGTGCAGTCGCCGTTGCCCAATCAATACTTTTCACAGGGTCGGCAGGGGGCGCGGGATCATCGCTGTAGCAAGACCAGCCGGTGGAGGGACCCGACAACGTCATGGTCCCGCTTGAGGGTGTCATTTCCACCGACTCGCAATAGGCTTGGTGATAGAGCTGCGTGGCTCTACTCTGGTCTTCATAGCGATAGCTGAGTCTCCCAAAATCATCTTGTTTCAGGCGCTGTGTCACGTCCACGATGCCGCCATTGAAGTCTGGCCAGCTGCTTGTCCTATCTACGCTGACACTTCCGTCTGGATTCGCGACTACGACATCTATGCTTAGGCGCTCGCTAGCGCCAATGGCGGTCGCGGGCAGAAAGGCCGCTATCAAAAAGGCGAATTGCTTCAACTTCATGTCTCAGCTCCTCTTTTGGGATGGAGAGCTGATGCTGAACTGAGTTCTGGTCGCCCGACGAGATACCTACCCAGTTATCGTTGTTTTGAAACTCTTCTTATTTTTCAGACTGTTAACCACGAAAGAAGCTGTCGCAAACGTCTGCTCAAATGCACTTCACCGCATACACCGGCCCTGCGCCGATCAGCATCAACGCCATGTAGTCACTATCGCTGGCCTTGCCCTTCAACGTCGCGTCCTTGTTGAAGTGGAAGATGCCGAAGCCACCGGCCATGCGGATCAACGCGCTGTCGATCTGCTCGGCGTCATCGCGGAAGTAGCGGCTGATCTCGCTGCGGGTGGCCTTGTGCAGCGCATTGGGCTCGCGCTGCCACTGGTCGCCGCGGCTGAAGGAGACGAAGTACTGGCCGCCTTCCTTGTCGATGCGGAAGTCGGCCGGCTTGCGCGCGCCGGTGGCGAAGCAGCCCTGCAACGGGTCGGCGCTGAAAGGAAGCCCGGCGTCACTACTGCAGGCGGTGAGCAGGAGGAGGGCACCGGGCAGCAGCAGGCGGAGCGTGCGCATGGGATGTCCCTACAGGGCAGGTGCGGCTAGTGTAGGCGGCATGCGGGCGTGGCCCGTACAGAAATTCGGCAAGGACACAGGGGTTTTCGGATGGCGCAGGGCAAGGCACCGTGGTGCGGCGTGGCCAGTTGGCTGGGTATTGCAGTGGGGTGGGGGGCAGGCACCGTGGCGGCACAGGCAGCGGTCGCTGCGGGCGGCAATGGCATGGCCGCAGGGCTGGGCGTGGGCGTGCTGGGTGCGGCGCTGGTGGGCGGCGGCCTGGCCGTAGCCTCGCGCGTGCGCGGTGAGCGCTGGCCGTGGATCGGCATCGGCGGTGCAGTGCTGAGTGCGCTGCCGCTGCTGATGTACCTGCTGCGGATGATGTTGAAGCTCTGACTGTAGAGCCGAGCCCGTGCTCGGCTGATGGCCTGCGACAGCCGAGCATGGCTCGGCTCTACAGATTCGACCGCAGTCGCGCAGGATCAGCTGCGGTGGATCTCCACCGTTACGTGCACCAGCTCTTCATGGATGGCCAGCGCGTTGCGCACGGTATCGGCATCCAGCGTGGCGTCACTGGTGACCACGCTGGCGCTGACCGCGTACTTGCCGCGACCCACCTGCCAGACGTGCAGGTCGGCCAGGCGCGCCGGCCACGGGCCCTGTTCGATCACTTCGCGTACTTCGGCCACCACCGGCGCGTCCATCTGCGCGTCGAGCAGGATGCGGCCGCTGTCGCGCAGCAGGCCGATCGCCCACACCGTGACCAGCACGGCGCCGACCAGGCCCATCACCGGGTCCAGCCAGGTCAGGCCCAGCAGCTTGCCGCCGAGCAGGGCGATGATGGCCAGCACCGAGGTGGCGGCGTCGGCCAGCACGTGGACGTAGGCCGAGCGCAGGTTGAGGTCGTGACCGTGCGCATGGGTGTGATCGTGGTTGTGGCCGTGGTGATGGCCATGGTCATGCCCGTGGTGGTGATGCGCGTGGCCCGGGCTGTCGTGCAGCCACCAGGCGCACAGCAGGTTCACGCCCAGCCCGACCGCAGCGATGGCGATGGCTTCGTTGTAGTGGATCGGTGCCGGTACCCACAGCCGCTCCAGCGATTGCACCGCCATCAGCGCGGCGACGCCAAGCAGGGCGATGGCACTGGTATAGCCGGCCAGGATCTCGATCTTCCAGGTGCCGAAGGCGAAGCGCGGGTCGTGCGCGTAGCGGCGCGCGCAGCGGTAGGCGAACACTGCCAGGCCCAGCGCGAGTGCGTGCGAACTCATGTGCCAGCCGTCGGCGAGCACGGCCATGGAGTTGAACCACCAGCCGCCGACAATTTCCACCAGCATCATGCTGACGGTGAGCCACAGGGCGCGGCGGGTATTGCGTTCGGCCAGCGGGTTGCCGTCGTCGAAGCGGTGTTCGTGGCGACGGGCGGCGGCGAGGGCATCCAGGTGCATGGAAAGACCAGAGGGTGGAAGGATACCCCCATAGGGTATACGATGCGCCCATGGCCCATGTACACAGGAATCGAAAGCAGCTGCTGACCCGGGTACGCCGCATCGGCGGCCAGGTGGCGGCGTTGGAGCAGGCGCTGGACAGGCCGGAGGGTGAGGCCGGCGACTGTGCGGACGTGCTGGTGCAGGTTGCCGCCGTGCGCGGTGCCGCCCACAGCCTGCTGATGGAGCTGCTGCACGAGCATCTGCAGGAACATGTGGTCGGCGCCGAAGACCCGCAGCAGCGGGCGGCCGAGGCCGAGGTGCTGGTCGAACTGCTGCGCCGCTACGGCAAATAGCAAGGGTAGTGCCGGCCGCTGGCCGGCACCTGCGGGCTGCGCGCGGTGTTCCTGGGGATGCCGGCCAGCGGCCGGCACTACCCGTGCCGGTGCCGCGCGTTCCAGATATGCGTGGCGGCCAGCAGCAGGCTGCCGGTGACGGTCATCGGTGTTTCCCAGTCGTGCGAGGGCAACGCCAGCGCGCCGGCCAGCAGCAGGCCAAGCCCGGAGCCGGCGGTGGCCCAGGCCAGCACCGGCAACGGATGGCGGCGCTCCGCCCGCCATAGTGCATACCCGGTCAGCGGCAGGGCGATGGCCACGAACAGCAGGTGGACCCATTCCGCTTCGGCCCAGCTGCCGAACAGCGGCAGTGCGGCGGCAAGCAGGGGCAGCGCCAGGCAGTGCAGCAGGCACAGGCTGGACAGCGCGACCGCGCCGGCATCGAGCAGGGCGGCAGACGGCGACTTCATCGGGGACGTTCCTTGCGAAGAGAATGTTATACAGTAACATTTCCGTTCCGCAGCCAATCTGCTCCGACATGAACACTGTTTCCCGCGCCGACCGTCGCCTTCCGGTCACCGTGCTGTCCGGCTTCCTCGGGGCCGGCAAGACCACCCTGCTCAACCAGATCCTGCGCAACCGCGCGGGCCTGCGAGTGGCCGTCATCGTCAACGACATGAGCGAGGTCAACATCGATGCGCAGCTGGTGCGCGAGGGCGGCGCCGAACTGCGCCGAACCGAAGAGACGCTGGTGGAATTCAGCAATGGCTGCATCTGCTGCACGCTGCGCGATGACCTGCTGCAGGAAGTGCGGCGCCTGGCCGACGCCGGCCGCTATGACTACCTGTTGATCGAGTCGACCGGCATCGGTGAACCGATGCCGGTGGCGGCCACGTTCGCGGTACGCGACGAGCAGGGCTTCAGCCTGAGTGACATCGCGCGCCTGGACACGATGGTGACGGTGGTGGATGGCAGCGCATTCCTTGCCGACTTCGGCTCGACGCTGCGCCTGGCCGAGCGCGGGCAACAGGCCGGGCCGGATGATGATCGCGGCGTGGTCGACCTGCTGTGCGAGCAGGTCGAGTTCGCCGACGTGATCGTGGTCAGCAAGGTCGACCAGGTGGATGACGACGTGCTGCAGGACACGCTGGCCGTGCTGCGCGGCCTGAACCGCGACGCGAAGCTGCTGCTGTCCCGCTTCGGTGCCGTGCCACTGGCCGAGCTGCTGGACACCGGCCGCTTCGACTACGAGCGTGCGCAACGTGCGCCGGGTTGGGTGAAGGAACTGCGTGGCGAACACACGCCCGAAACCGAGGAGTACGGCATCGCCAGTTTCGTCTACCGCTCGCGGCGACCGTTCCATCCCGCGCGCTTCGCCCGCGCGCTGCAGTCGGGGATGCCCGGCGTGATCCGCAGCAAGGGCTGGTTCTGGCTGGCCAATCGCATGGACTGGGTGGGTGAGCTGAACACCGTGGGTGCCGCGACGCGGACGCAGGCGGCGGGGTTCTGGTACGCCGCGCGTGATCGCGTGCGGGCTGGGCTGGAGGACACCGCGCCATTGCTGCCGCCCACGCCGCTGCCGTACAGCGACCTGGGCTGGGCGCGGCAGCAGGCCGACTGCTGGAGCGCACCGTTGCCGGGTCTGGAAGACTTCCCGGATGCGGCCGCGCATTCGGCGATGCAGCGCGTGTGGCACCCGCTGTGGGGCGACCGCCGCCAGGAGCTGGTGGTGATTGGCGTGCACATGGATGAGCGCGCGGTGCGTGCGGAGCTGGACGCGTGCCTGCTCAACGACCAGGAACTGCGTGCGGGGCCGCTGCTGTGGCAACAGTTGCCGCAGGCATTCCCGGTGTGGAAGCGGTGACGGTGCACTGAGGATCTACGGATTGCCGGCCAGCGGCCGGCACTACCCCTGGTCGGTAGGCCATGCATGCCTCCACGCATGGCCTATCCTGTAGAGCCGAGCCGACGCTCGGCTGCTGCAGTAGGTCCACGCATGGCGTGGATCTACAAGGCGTCACGCCACTGCCACCCCCCGGTGCCCACCTGCAGCACGTGGGTCGGCCGCAACGCCTGCAGCAGGTGCCGGTCGTGGCTGACCATCAGCAGCGCGCCCGGCCATGCCGCCAGCAGTTCTTCCAGTGCCTGCAACGCGCTCAGATCCAGCGCGTTGCCCGGCTCGTCCAGCAGCAACAGCTGCGGTGCGGGATCGGCATACAGCACGCTGGCCAGCGCGCCTTTCACCCGTTCACCATCGCTGAGGCTGTGGGCTGCACGCTGGATGCGCTGTGCGTCCAGCCCGAGCAGGGCCAGCCGTGTGCGCAGTTCACCCGCATCCGCCACCGGGTTGGCGGCCTGCACGGTGTCGAGAATGCTGCGTTCGCCGGACAATCCCAGCAGCTGCTGGTCGAGCAGCGCCAGTGGTGCATGACGCTGCACGATGCCGCTGCGTGCAGGCAGCTGGCCGGCCAGCACGCGCAGGAGCGTGGACTTGCCACTGCCGTTGTCACCGACCACGGCGATGCGCTGGCCGCGGCGGATCTCCAATTGCAACGGTGCACTGCAACCCTGCGGCAGCACCAGCGACTCCGCCTGCAGCAGACGTGCGTTGCCGCGTTCACCGTCACCGGCGAACAGCGCCAGCTCCGGTGTGGCGTGAACTGCCGAAGCCGCTGCGCGCACCTGGTCGGCGCTGGCCTGAAGACGATCGGCCTGTGCCTGTTGCGCGCGCCCGTGGCTGGCCTCTGCACGCTGTTTCTGCCGGCCAAGCAGGATCGGTGCCTGGTTGGCCTGCTTCGCATCGCGATTGCCACGTGCCTGGCGCTGCTGCTGGCGTTCGTGCTGCTCGCGCGCGCTGCGCTGTTGCTGCCGGTGCTGGGCGCGGGCGTGGTCGAGCTGTGCGGCGGCCGCTTCGCGTTCGGCGGCCCGCGCGTCGGCATAGTGCTGCCATGGCCCGCCATAGCGATGCAGCCCGCGCGCGTCGAGCTCGACGATCTGCTGCATCTGCGCCAGCAGCTCGCGATCATGGCTGATCACCAGCAGGCCGCCGCGCCACTGCTGCAACCGTTCGTACAACTGTTGGCGATGGCGGCCATCGAGGTGGTTGCTGGGTTCGTCCAGGATCAGCCAATCGGCGCCGCTGGCCCAGGCGCCGGACAGCGCCACCTGCATGGCCTGGCCGCCACTGAGCCGCGCGGCGGGTTGGGCGGGATCGAGATCGTCGGGCAGGCGGAGCGCCTGCCATTGCTGCTGCAG
Source organism: Stenotrophomonas maltophilia group sp. vghtpe118 (assembly GCF_052605195.1). Classification (NCBI taxonomy): domain Bacteria; kingdom Pseudomonadati; phylum Pseudomonadota; class Gammaproteobacteria; order Lysobacterales; family Lysobacteraceae; genus Stenotrophomonas; species Stenotrophomonas maltophilia group sp. vghtpe118. The sequence continues at coordinate 3,228,219 of NZ_CP199672.1, forward strand.
GCGCTCGCGCAGATCCCAATGGTCGCCGACGCAGGCGAAGTCGGCCTCATCCACGCTGCCGGCTTCGATGCGTTGCAGCGCGGCCAGTGCCGCGCCGACGCCGGCCAGTTCACCGACCGTGCCGGCGGGTGGATAGCCGGGCGTCGGCAACAGGAATACGCGGCCGCTGCTGCGCACCTGCCCGTTCTCTGGCCGCACCCGACCGGCCAGCAGGCGTGCGAGCACGCTCTTGCCGGTGCCATTGGCACCGACCAGGCCGGTGGCGACCGGATCGAAGGAAAACGAAAGATCGGAAAACAGCGGGCGGCCGTCGGCCAGCCGATACGACACGCGATCGAGCGTGAGGGAATGTGTGGTCATGCGACCTCCATGGATGCCGGGTTCTCCCCTGCGCGCAGGGGCGGGAAGAGTCAGGCCGTCTGTTGGGAAGACGGCGGCATCAATGGCGCATTGGTCGCGAGCCTCTGGGAGGAATGAGCGGCCAGTATAGCGGGGTTGGCTGAATGGCTGCGTGCAGCTGTAGAGCGGCACCATGCTCGGCTGATCTTCGCTTGGGTTCCGGTGAGTCGAGCATGGCTCGACGCTACAGGAACCATCCATGCCTGGCGTGGATCTACGGCACGGTGTCCAGGCGGGCGCCGACGAAGTCGATGAACACCCGCAGCTTCGGCAGTACGTGTCGGCCCGACGGCCACAGCAGGTGGAAGGTGCCGCAGGAGTGCACATGATCCTCCAGCACGGTGACCAGGCGGCCGTCGGCCAGCGCTTCGCGCACCGAGTGCACCGGCACGAAGGCCAAGCCGGTACCGCGCAGCGCCAGCGCCACCCGCGCCTCGATGGTGTTGGCCACCATGTGCACCGGCAGCTCCTGCGGTGTTTCGTGGTCGGGCCAGTGGATCGGCCACGGCTCCAGCTTGCCGGTGCTGGGGAAGCGGTAGTGCAGCAACGTGTGCTGCAACAGGTCGGCCGGCGTGCGTGGAACGCCGCGACGCTGCAGGTAGCCCGGCGAGGCGACGACACGCCGCGGGAACACCCCCAGCCGGCGCGCGTTCATCCGCGAGTCGCTGGGTTCGCCAACGCGCAGCACCGCATCGAAACCTTCCTCGATGACATCGACCAGCCGGTCGCTGAAATCCAGGTCGAGGCGGATGTCCGGATACGCGGCCATGAATTCGGCCATCAACGGCAGGGTGAGGTCACCTACCAGCGGCAGGCTGATCCGCAGCGTGCCGCTCGGTGCAGCGTGCGGTTGCGCCAGTTCGGTGCGCGCGGCATCGCGTTCGTCGAGGATGCGCCGGCAGCGCACCAGGAACAGCTGGCCCTCGGCGGTGAGGGTGATGCTGCGCGTGCTGCGGTGGAACAGGCGCACGCCCAGTGCGTGCTCCAGCCGCGCAACGCACTTGCCGGCGGCCGAGGCCGAGATGCCCTGCAGGCGCCCGGTCTCGACGAAGCTGCGGGTGTCGGCGGCGTGGACGAAGGTCTGCAGGTTGGCGAGGTTGTCCAGGACTGACATGGGCGTACCGGCAATGAAAACGGCAGGGTAGGGGCGGGTGATCGCGACACGCGGCGCGGCCGTCGCAACACTGTGGTGCGGGGCCTCGGGCAGCCCTTGCGGCGTTCCAGTTCCGGGCATCATGCCGATTGCGGACTGCACGGTCCATGATGCCCGGAGCGGCAACCGGCTTTTTGCGCCGCGTCGTGCTGCCTAACGTGGCGGGCCTCTCCCCACGGATACCGCGATGAATGCCGCTCTTTCCCTTGAACCTGCACCGACGCTGCCTTCGGTGCAGCGGCTGCTGCAGCAGGTCCACCCGCTGCGCCTGGTCGGTGCGGTGGTGCTGGTGCGCGAGCACGGCGTGCTGCGCCATGCCAGCGCGACCGGGCTGGCCGATCGCGAGTCGGCCAGGCCGATGCAGCGCGATCAGCTGTTCCGGCTGGCATCGGTCAGCAAGCCGTTGCTGGCCACGGTGATCCTGCGCCTGGTGGCCGAAGGCGTGCTCGACCTCGACACACCGGTGCAGCGCTGGCTGCCGGACTTCCGCCCGGCGCTGGCCGATGGCCGCACGCCGCCGATCAGCCTGCGCCAGCTGCTCAGCCACAGCAGCGGGCTGGGCTATCGCTTCCTGGAGGCGGATGCGGTGGGGCCCTACGCGCGCGCTGGCGTCAGCGATGGCATGGACGCCAACCCGCTTTCCCTGGCCGAGAACGTACGCCGGATCGCGCAGGCGGCACTGCTGTTCGAGCCGGGCAGCCAGTGGCTGTACTCGTCGGGCGTGGACGTGGCCGGTGCGGTGGCCGAAGCCGCGACCGGTGAAACGCTGCAGGCGCTGTTCCAGCGTCTGCTGGCTGCCCCGTTGCGCCTGCGCGATACCGCGTTCGCCACGCGCGATGCCGCACGACTGGCCACGCCGTATGTGAGCGACACGCCGCGGCCGCATCGCCTGCAGGAAGGGGAGGTGGTCGCGCCGTTCGAGGGCACGGTGGGCATCGAGTACAGCCTTGCGCGTGCCCTCGATGCAAGCCGTTTCGCTTCGGCCGGCGCCGGCCTGGTGGGTACTGCCGATGAAGTGATGGCGGTGTTGGAGGCGCTGCGTGACGTGCAGCGCTCTGGCCTGTTGCCACCCGCGCTGGCGGAGGAGATGGCCAGCCCGCAGGTGGGCGAACAGGGGCCGCCGGAACCGGCCGGCTGGGGCTTCGGGCTGGGCTTTGCGGTACTGCGCGACGCCGCCGCCAGTGGCACACCACAGCGCGAAGGCACCTGGCGCTGGGGCGGTGCCTACGGGCACAGCTGGTTCGTCGACCCGTCGCGTGGGCTGAGCGTGGTGGCGCTGACCAACACGCTGTACGAAGGCATGGATGGCGCCTTTGTCGATGAACTGCGCGACGCGGTCTATGCCGACCTGGAGACCACGCGATGAGCGGCCATGCCATCGATGCCGCCAGTCCGGCCGGCGAGGCCACGCGCCTGCCGTGGGCGGGCCTGCTTGCCTTGGCCGGCGGCGGCTTCATCACCCTGTTGACCGAGACCCTGCCGGCGGGTGTGCTGCGGCCGATGGGCGAAAGCCTGGGCGTGAGTGATGCGGCGGTCGGCCAGCTGGTGAGCGTGTATGCGCTGGGTTCGGTGATGGCCGCACTGCCGATGACCGCGCTGACCCAGCGCCTGCCACGGCGTCCGCTGCTGCTGGCGGCCATCGCTGGCTTCGTGGTGGTCAATACGCTGACGGCGTTGAGCAGCAGTTACGCGCTGATCCTGGCTGCGCGCTTCCTGGCCGGCGTGAGCGGTGGCCTGCTGTGGTCGCTGGTGGCCGGTTATGCCGCGCGCATGGTGGTGCCGTCGCTGCAGGGACGGGCCATCGCGGTCGCGATGGTCGGTTCGCCGCTGGCGCTGTCGCTGGGGGTGCCGGCAGGAACGCTGCTGGGCCAGCAGGTCGGCTGGCGCTGGGCGTTCGCGCTGATGAGCGTGCTGGGTCTGCTGCTGCTGGCCTACGCGCGCTGGGCGTTGCCTGCGCTGCCGGCCGCTGGGGCCGGGCAACGCACTTCGCTGGCGACCGTGTGGCGCCTGCCCGGTGTACGCAGTGCGCTGCTGGTGATGGCGCTGTACGTGCTGGCGCACAACGTGCTCTACACCTACATCGAGCCGCTGGCGGTCGACGCGGGTGCCGGTGCATGGCTGGACCGGCTGCTGCTGGCCTTCGGCATGGCGGCGATTGCCGGCATCGCGATTGCCGGCTGGGGCGTGGATCGCCACCTGCATGCGCTGGTGTGGGCGGCGGTGATCGGCTTCATCGTGCCGGTGCTGGCCTTGCTGGTGTGGCCTGGCGTGGCGAGCGCACTGCTGCTGGCGACGATCCTGTGGGGCGTGGCGTTCGGCGCCGTGCCGACCCTGTTCCAGACCGCCTTGGCACGGCGCGCCGGGGCCGCTGCGGACCTGGCGCAGTCGATGCTGGTGACCGGCTGGAACCTGGCCATTGCGGCCGGCGGCGTGGCAGGCGGCGTGCTGCTGCAGGCCAGCGGCCCACGCCAGCTGGGATGGCTGCCGTTGCTGCTGCTGGCGGTGACCGCCGCGTGGCTGCTGGCACGGCCGAAGGCCTGGGCGTAGGCGCAGGCCAAACGTTACGGAGGTGCCGGCCAGCGGCCGGCACTGCCGTGGTCCACGCCATCCACGCATGGCATGGATCTACCGAGCGCAGCGACCCGCGTTTGCCTTTGCTTTCGCTTTCTTCCGTTGATTCCGTGGCGGGACGCCGCCGCAATGTGCCCGTGGCCGGGTGGGTGGGTTGGGCAGGAGGCCCAACCCCGGTCTTGCCCACCCGCCCCACCTGATGGATCCACCGGGCGCGATCCGCCACGAGGGGCTCCGCCGTTCGCCGTCCTACTCCACTCCCTCACGCTCGATCGGCACGCTGCGCGGGTTCTGCATGTGTTCGCGTGCAGCGCCGTACTGCTGCTGCCGCTTCTGATGGAAGGCGACGAACTCATCGCGCGGCAGCGGCCGCGAGAACAGCCAGCCCTGTCCGAATTCCACATGCCGGCTGTGCAGGTAGGCCAGCTGCGCTTCGGTTTCCACGCCCTCGGCCACCACCCACAGGCCCAGCTCCTTGGCCATGTCGATGATGTGCGGCGTGACCGGGCTGGTGGCGCTTTCGGTGCCGATCGCATCGATGAATGATTTGTCGATCTTCAGTGCATCCAGTGGCAGCTGCTGCAGGTATTGCAGGCTGGAGAAGCCGACGCCGAAATCATCGATGGCCACGCTGTGGCCGGCGCGGCGGGCGGCGGCGAGCATGGTGCGCGCGCGGTCCAGATCGAGGAAGCCACGTTCGGTGGCCTCCATCCAGATCTGCTGCGGCAGGATGCCGCTGCCGGCCATGTGCCGGGAGATCATCTTCAGGGCGCGACCGCTGCTGATGTCTTCGGCGGCGAGGTTGATCGCGATGTGCGCGCTGCGGTCGGCGACCAGCAGCTCGCGCATGTCGCGCACCACGTTCTCGATCACCAGGTCGGTGACGTCGGCGATCATGCCGGCCTCTTCGGCCAGTGGAATGAACAGGTCAGGGCGCACCTGGGTGCCATCCGGGCGTTGCCAGCGCACCAGCGCCTCGGCGCCGACGCAGATGCCGGTGTCCAGTTCGATGATCGGCTGATAATGCAGGTACAGCTCGCGGCGGCGGATGGCGGTAGCCAGTTCGCCGCGCAGGGAAAGGCGGCGCCGCGACAGCCAGATCACCAGCCCGGCGCCGGCGGCGGCCAGCAGCAGGCCCACCGGCACGTACAGCCAGGCCTGTTGGCGGAAGGCCGCAGCGAGCGCGGTGCGCGGTGTAGTGGCGACGGCCAGCCATTCCTCGTTGCGCGCGGTAGCGAACAGCGTGGTGTGGTCCAGGCCTTCGCCCGGGTCGCGCAGCAGTGCCTGCAGCAGGTCCGGATCCAGGCCGGGCTGTTTGGCCAGCAGGCGTCCGTCGGGGCTGGCCAGTGCCAGCCGCACATTCGGGTCGGCGATGACATCGACGAAGCGGCGTGGGTCCACCAGAGCGTCGTAGGACCCATACAGGATCGCCAGCACCTGGCGTCGCCCGCTGATTTCCGGGCGCACGTCCACTGCGATGCCGGCGCCGTCGCTGGTGACGTGGTCCGGCCTGGGCTGATCCACATCCGACAGGAACGGCCCCCAGGAGGTGCAGCGCAGCTTGCCTCCTTCGAAGTAGCCCATCTGGTCAATCGATGGGGTGGTCATCACCAGGGTCTGCATGCGCCGGATGTGCTCGGGGCTGCAGGACACGTAGGCACCGGCTTCGGCGGATTTCAGCGCCGCCAGCGCCTCCTGGTAGGACAGGTCGGAGCGGCGCAGGGTGCGATCGGCGATGTCGCGCAGGCGCTGCTGTTCGACGCTGACCGCGCGGTCCCAGGTGGCGTAGGCCATGACCGCGATCGGCACCGCAGCGGCCAGCAGGGCCAGTGCGGTACCGCCGATGATGACGCGCAGGCGGCTCATGGCCGGGGCTCCAGCGGGGCGGGCGGGGCAGGGCGCATGGTCGGGCCGGTCCTTGGGCAGATGCGGCTATCTCAGCATGGCACCGGGCCGGGCGGAATGGGATCAATACGGTATTCGGTCACATTGTGGTGAAAGCGGCCTGCTTTGACGCAATGGGGCCGTCTGGCGCTGGCGCTCGGCGTCGCGGAGGACTACCGTCGAACGCTTCGCCCGCCCCTTCCCGCGCCCATGACCGAGCCCGCCACGCCCCCCGAGCACCTGCGCCGCAGCCTGTCCAACCGCCACCTGCAACTGATCGCCATCGGCGGTGCCATCGGCACCGGCCTGTTCATGGGCTCGGGCAAGACCATCAGCCTGGCCGGCCCGTCCATCATCTTCGTCTACCTGATCATCGGCGCGATGCTGTTCTTCGTGATGCGTGCGATGGGCGAGCTGCTGCTGTCCAACCTGCAGTACAAATCCTTCATCGATTTCTCCACCGACCTGCTCGGCCCGTGGGCCGGGTTCTTCTGCGGATGGACCTACTGGTTCTGCTGGATCGTCACCGCCATTGCCGACGTGATCGCGATTGCCGCCTACGCACAGTTCTGGTTCCCGGGGCTTGAAGCCTGGAAACCGGCGCTGGCCTGCGTGATGCTGCTGCTGGCGTTGAACCTGGTGACGGTGAAGCTGTTCGGTGAAATGGAATTCTGGTTCGCGCTGATCAAGATCGTGGCGATCTGTGCGCTGATCATCACCGGCGCCGGTCTGGTGGCGTGGGGCTTCACCTCGCCGAGCGGCCACACCGCGTCGCTGTCGAACCTGTGGAATGACGGCGGCATGTTCCCGATGGGCCTGGTCGGTTTTTTCGCTGGATTCCAGATTGCGGTGTTCGCCTTCGTCGGCATCGAGCTGGTCGGCACCACCGCCGCCGAAACCGCCGACCCCGAGCGCAACCTGCCCAAGGCAATCAACTCGATCCCGGTGCGCATCATCATCTTCTATGTGCTGGCGCTGATCGCGATCATGGCGGTCACCCCGTGGCGGCAGGTGGTGCCGGACAAGAGCCCGTTCGTGCAGCTGTTCGTGCTGGCCGGCATTCCCGCCGCCGCCAGCCTGATCAATTTCGTGGTGCTGACCTCGGCCACGTCCTCGGCCAACAGTGGCATCTTCTCCACCAGCCGCATGCTGTACGGCCTGGCCGAAGAGGGCCACGCACCGCGCGGGCTGTCGAAACTGTCGCGCGCTGCGGTGCCGGCCCGTGGCCTGCTGTTCTCGTGCCTGTGCCTGCTGGGCGGCACGCTGCTGATCTACCTGATTCCCAACCTGGTAACCGCCTTCACCCTGGTGACGACGCTGGCGACGGTGCTGTTCATCTTCGTCTGGTCGCTGATCCTGGTGGCCTACATGGCTTATCGCCGTCGCTACCCGGAGCGCCACGCTGCATCGATCTTCAAGATGCCTGGGGGCGTCGCCATGTGCTGGGCCTGCCTGGTGTTCTTCGCCGCCGTGCTGGTGCTGCTGAGCCTGCAGGGCGACACGCGCCAGGCGCTGATCGCCAGCCCGGTGTGGTTCGTGCTGCTGGGCGCGGGGTATTGGGTGCGCCGGAGGGCCGCGAAGTGATCCAACGTCTCCGTTCCATCGATTGATCCATCGTCTCTACAGAGTTTCATCCACGCATGGCGTGGATCTACTGTCAGCCGCAGGAAATCGGCCGCTGCCGTTGCCGTTGAGGTTGCCGGCCAGCGGCCGGCACTACCGCGGGTGCAGGGCGCAGCCCTGCCGACCCCCGTTCACCCGACATTCGCGGGCGCGGCCGGATCATCCGGCCGCCATGTCCCATCGACCTCTCCTGCTTGCACTGGTGCTGCTGCCCATCCTGTGGCCCGGGATGGCTGCCGCGCGCACGGTCTATCGCTGCGTGCAGGGCAACACCGTCAGCCTGGCCACCGCACCGGAGCCGGGATCGCGGTGCACGCCGAAGGAGATCGACGACAACGCCATCCAGGCCCCGAACCTGTGGGGCAACATGGGCGTGTTCAGTGGTGTGCTGTACGAGCGCGAGCAGGACGGCGTGCTGGTCTATTCCACCCGCAACCTGCCCGGCTCGCGGGTATTCCTGAAGTTCACCGTGGCCACGCCGCCGGGCGAGCCGGCGCACGAGGGCCTGGGCAAGGTCGGCACGCCGCAGCTCGCGCAGCACGCCAGGCAGTTCAAGGCCGCGGCCAAAGCTACCGGCGTCGACGATGCCTGGCTGCGTGCGATCGCCCATGCCGAAAGCAATTTCGATCCGCTGGCGGTCTCGACCAAGGGCGCACAGGGCGTGATGCAGTTGATGCCGGAGACCGCACAGGAATATGGCGTGCGCGATCCGTTCTCGCCGCAGCAGTCGATCGAGGGCGGCGCGCGCTACATGCGCGCACTGCTACGCCGTTACAACGGCGACCGCCCGTTGGCGGCGGCTGCCTACAACGCGGGCATCGGTGCGGTCACCCGCTACAAGGGCGTGCCGCCCTACGCCGAAACCCTGGCCTATGTGGACAAGGTGATGGCGCTGTATGCGCGCTACCGCGAAGCGATGGGCATCCGCACCGAAGTGCCAGCCCGCTAGCGGACGGTGCTGCCTGCACGTGGCGTTGTAGAGCCGAGCCGACGCTCGGCTGCGCCAATTGCAGCCGAGCATCGGCTCGGCTCTACACAAAAGCCGCTCAGCGCGAGGTGGAAGTGCTGACCAGGTCGTAGCGCTCGATGCGGCCGACGCGTACCACTTCGGCCTGCACGTCGGCACGCTGCTTGAGTGCACGCCACGCGGCATCGATGCGCACATCGCCCGGCAATGACGGATAGGTGCGCATGTCCTGCAGGCTGGCCAGGGTTTCACCGCGTTCAACCGGCGAGCGCAGCTGTTCGATCAGCACGGCGGCGGCACCGTCCAGGTCGCCTTCTTCCAGCAGCATTTCGCGGTGGAACAGGCGGGCATCGTCGCGCTGGGCCAGGATCACCGCGCGTGCTGCATCGCGCGCCTTGGCATCACCGCGCTCGCGGGCGGCGGCAAACTGCAGCAGCGCCTGTGCGGCCTTGCCGTAACCGGCGAGGCCCGGCATGTCATTCACGGCCTGCGCAGCGTCCTGCATGCGTCCCAGCGAACTGAACACGAAGCCGACATTCATCTGGTGCTCGACACCATCCGGGCCGAGCGCGCCGATGCGGGCGGCCTGCTTCGCCGTGGCCAGTGCCTCATCGGTGCGGCCCAGCCGGCGCAGTGCGGTGAGCCGGCTGTTGAGCAGCCAGGCCACCCATTCCGCTTCTGTGGCGGCAGGCGATTCGCCGTTGCTGGCGGCAGCGGCCATGCCCTCGGTCAACGACAGCACTTCCTCGTTGCGGTCCAGCATCAGCAAGGTGGTGCTGAACTCGGCCATGCGCGCGTCCAGTGCGCGGTCGAGCAGGCCGGAAACACGTAGTTCATCGAGGTGGCGCTGTGCCGCCTGCACTGGATCGAAACGCGCGTCACCGCGATCGACATAGCGATCGAAGCGCTTGTCGCCGCGCAGGCGGATGATCTCGGCCGGGCTGTCGATGCGCGCCAGCGTGGCCGGAATGCTGTCGCCACGGCCGTTGTCGGCCTGCAGCGTGGCCAGCGCCAGCCACAGCCCGGTGGGTTCCAGGCCGCCACTCTTCCAGCCGTTGTCAAACAGCGCCTGCAGCAGGTCCATGCGCTTCTGCGGCTGGTCACGCAGGCGGTACTGCAGGTAGTTGACCGCGTGGTGATCGATCGGCAGCGGCGCGTCGGCGTGCCGCAGTGCCTTCACCAGCAAGGTGGTGGCTGCGGCCGGCTGGTTGTCCGACAGTTCCACCGACACCAGGGTGAGCAGGATCTGTGCATCCTCCGGCAGGGCCTCCTGCGCCCGCTGCAGGTAGCGGCGGGCCTGATCCGGCTTCTTCTGCATCAGAGCGGTCCAGCCGGCGACCTGCGAGGCGCGGCCGCGACGCTCGGCATCGAAGTCGTCCAGCAAAGGATCCTCCATCAGCCGCTCCATGCTGATCAGTGCACCCAGCGTGTTGCCGCCGCGTGCCTGCTGGATGGCTTCATCCCAGCGCGTGGCGTACGCCGCGTGTACTGCATCGGCGGTGGCCGATGGCTTCTGCGGGGCCACCGTGATCGAAGCGGAGGCGGGCGCACTGGCCAATGCGGCCAGCAGCAGTGCGGTGAGGGGGAGAGCGCGGGGCATGGAGAATCTCCATCCGTGGGAACCGCATTGAACCTGCTACGGCCAGCGAGGACAAGCACGACGAAGCGAATCCTGGCCTTCAGCCGCATGATCGGCCGTGGCGGATCGCACGCGCAGCGTCTATTGTCGGTGCCTCTTCAAGCAGCAGGCAGAGGCAGCGCAACACGATGGCACGGTGGCAATGGATGGCGGCAGGGGCGGCGTTGGCAACGGCGGTGGGCTTGGCTGCAACCTGGTGGGACACCCCGCTGAAAACGCTGGCCGGCCCGGTGCCCACGCCCTTGGCCTGGACCGCGCAGATCGAGCCGCTGGCGGGTGATGGCCACCCCGGTGACCGCGACGGTGCGTCCGCGCAGGCGCGCTTCGCCGACCCGTATGCACTGCTGCGCGGCACCGATGGCAGTGTCTATTTCACCGATGCCGGTGACAACAACCGGATCCGCCGCCGCCTGCCCGATGGCCGCGTTGAAACCGTGGCCGGGCAGGGTGAGGGCCGTGTCGATGGCCCTGCGCTGCAGGCCAGCTTCAATACGCCCTCGGGCATTGCCGGCGATGCGCAGGGCAACCTGTACGTGGCCGACACCGGCAACCATGCGATCCGCCGCATCGGCACCGATGGCCAGGTGACCACGTTGGCCGGTGGCGAACAGGGCCACGCCGACGGCCCGGCCACGCAGGCGCGCTTCGATGCACCGATGGGCGTTGCGGTGGACGCGCAGGGCCAGGTCTACGTGGCGGACACGTTCAATGACCGCATCCGGGTGATCGGTACCGATGGCAGTGTGCGCACCCTGGCTGGTGGTGATCGGCCAGGCTTTGCCGATGGCGTGGGCGCCGCTGCGCGTTTCGATACGCCAGTGGCGCTGGCCTTCGACGCGCAGGGTGCGTTGCTGGTGGCCGATCTGTTCAACAACGCCGTGCGCCGGGTGGGGGCCGATGGCACGGTCAGCACCGTGGTCGCCGCCGGTGGCGTGATCAATGGGCCGCTGTCGCTGGCCACCACCCACGACGGCGTGCTGTACGTGGGTGATCTGGATGGCCGCATCGTGCAGGTGACGCCGCAGGGCCACCAGATCGCGCTGGTCGGCAATGGTCGCCTGCCGCGCCTGGCCCGCCCCAGTGGATTGGCGATGGATGCCGATGGCAGCGTGCTGGTGGCCGACGCCGCAGGCTACCGCCTGCATCGCCTGCGCCCGCTGCCGGTGGGCGAACTGCCGGCACCGGCACTGGTCGGCCCGGCCGCTGATGCCGCGCTGCCGAAGACGGGGGGCCGTTGGCCGCTCGCACCGCAGGACGGCTGGCACGAAGTGGTCGGCACCCTGGGCGAAGTGCGCGGCAACTTCAGCGGTGAGAGCCGCCACCACCTGCATGGCGGCTTCGACGTGCGCGGTGATGTGGGCCAGACCGTGCTGGCGATTGCCGATGGCAAGATCAGCAGCCCGGTGGCGGCCTGGAACCTGGGCGAGCAGGCCGAGGGCCTTGCGGTGGACCGCCTCAAGTACATCCACATGCGCGTCGGCCGCACCCCGCGCGATGTGCCGTTCGACGCGCGCTGGCAGGCGCTGTACGACGAGCAGGGCAAGCTGCAGCGGATGCGCGTGCGCCGTGGCATGCGCATCCACGTGGGTGACCGCCTGGGCAGCATCAACAACCAGGCGCACGTGCACCTGGCGGTGGGCACCGGTGGTTTCGAGACCAATGCGGTGGCGCTTGGCTTCCATAACTACGCCGATCACTTCGCACCGCGCATCACTGATGTAGCACTGCTGGACGACAACGACCAGCCGATGGCCGCAGGCAGCGATGGCGTGGTGATGGTTGCGCGGCAGGGGCGTGGCGTGCAGATCGTGGTGGAGGCCTGGGACCAGGTCGACAACAATCTGCCACGACGCCGCCTGGGCATGTACCAGGTGGGTTACCAGATCCTCGATGCTACGGGACAACCGCTGCAGGGCTACGAGCAGCCGCGCTGGAACATCGTGTTCAACCGCATGCCGCCGCAGCGGGAAGCAGTGCGCGTGGCCTACGCACCGGACAGCGGCATCACCGTGCATGGCAGCGCGGTGACCCGGTTCCGCTACCTGGCCACCAACACCGTGCGTGATGGCCTGATGGAAACCGGACGCTGGCAGCCGGCGGCGTTGCCGCCGGGCGAGTACGTCGTGCGCGCCAGCGTGCGCGACTACAGCGGCAACGAAGGCGTCGGTTCGCGCGAGATCAGGGTACGGCTGCTGCCATAGCCGCAGCCGGGGCGCCGCAGCGTTCGCGCTCGGCGTCCATGTCTTCCAGCGGCCGCACTTCGATGCTGCCGAAGCGTGCCCACGGGAAGTCGCGGGCGATGCGCATGGCGTCGTCGCGGTCGCGCGCTACGATCAGGTTGAAGCCGGCCAGCAGTTCGCGGGTCTCGGCGAAGGGGCCATCCAGTACGCGGCTGTGGCCATCACGCACGCGCAGGGTCTGCGCGGTGTCGACCGGCTGCAGCTTCTGTGCGGCCAGCAGCGTGCCTTCGGCCTGCAGTTTGTCGGCGTGGGCCAGGCAGTCGCGCATCAGCGCGTTGAATTCTTCGGTGGGCAGGGCCTGCAGCAGGGCAGGCTCGATGTAGATCAGAAGCAGGTACTGCTGCATGGCATGGTCCTGGCGGGGGCGGGGGTCCATGATCGCGCAGGATTGCGCACGGGCATGTTGCAGCGCAGAAGCGCGCCTTCGGCGGGGATCGGCGAACGGCGGAGCCCCTCCGTGGTGGGGGTGGGGTTGGTCGCTGAAAGCGGGTTTCCTGAGGGTGGGCCGGGCGGGTGGGATTGGCGGGGACGCCGTGAATCCGTCCCTGGAGGCTTAGCCGCGCCATCCATGGCGCGGATACCCCGCCAACCCCACCCGCCCGGCCCCAGACAGATTCCGGCGGCCGATCCACCACGGGAAATCAACAAGCAAGAGCAAAAGCGGGTCGCTTCGCTCGCAAAGCCGAGCCCGCCAGCCAACCGCCTTTGCTTTTGCTGTTGCTGTTGCTGTTGCTGTTGCTGTTGCCTTTTCTCTTGATCTTCCCGTGGTGGGTACCGGAGGCAGGAAACTGTCCAGGGCCGGGTGGGTAGGCGGGGCGGGGGTGTCCGCGGCATGGGCCCGAGGCATGCCTCGGGCGGGTTGGGCACGATGCCCAACCCCGGTCTTGCCGTGTGCGCAGAACAGCGCACACGAGCAAGCCGCGGCTAAGCCCCCATGGATGGGTTTACGGCCTCCCCCGACCCGCCTACCCACCCGGCCAAACCCAAACCGAGCGTCAGCGACCAACCCACCCCACCACGGAGGGGCTCCGCCGTTCGCCGACCCTCGCCGAAGGCGCGCTTTCCGCGGAAGAAAAAAAATTTCCAACAGACGTGTCGATTCCCAGTCCCCTGGTTCGTTGTACCCAGTGAAGGGCACGCACCACGCGTCCCACGGGAGACCAAAATGAAAGTGATGGTGATCGTGAAGGCCAACGCCGACTCCGAAGCCGGCCGCATGCCCAGCGAACAGGAACTGTCCGAAATGGGCGCCTTCAACGAACAACTGGTGGCCGCCGGCATCATGCTGGCCGGTGAAGGCCTGCACGCCACCCAGCGCGGCCGTCGCATTCATTTCGGCGCCGGGGCACCCAAGGTCGAGGCCGGTCCGTTCGGTCCTGCCAGCGAACAGATCGCCGGCTTCTGGCTGTGGGAGGTGCGGTCGCTGGACGAGGCCGTTGAATGGGCCAGCCGTGCGCCGTTCGGCGAGGGCGGCACGCTGGAACTGCGTCCCCTGATCTCCGCAGAAGACTTTGGTGAAGCCTTCACCCCCGAATTACAGCAGCAGGAACAGCGTCTGCGTGCACAGCTGGAAGGCTGACCCGATTCCTCTCCCAACCGGGCACGCCCCGGCACTACCACCCTGAACCGCACAACGGAGTATTGCCATGAGACTGATTCCCTTCCTCGGCTTCAGCGGCCAGGCCCACGAGGCAATGGCGTTCTATGCCAAGGCACTCGGTGGCCAGGTCACCTCGGAAATGAAGTACCGCGACATGCCGCCCTCCGATGGCTCGCCGGGCTGCAACGAAATGCCGCCGGAAACCCTCGACCACGTCGCGCACAGCCAGCTCGAGATCGGCAACGCAATCCTGATGGCAGCCGACGGCCCCGGCGGCGGCGAGGGCGGCTCGACCACCATCAATGTCGATGTCGACAGCATCGAAGAAGCCGAACGCGTGTTCGCCGCGCTGGCCGAAGGTGGCCAGGTGCAGATGCCGATCGGCGAAACGTTCTGGGCACATCGCTGGGGCATGCTGATCGACCGTTACGGCAAGCCGTGGATGGTCAACTGCATGAAGCAGTCCTGATCCCGCCTCTGTCATCCACAAGGAGCTTCAACGATGAGTGCACCACAACCGCAGATGATCTTCGTCAACCTGCCCGTGCAGGACCTGGAGAAGTCCAAGGCGTTCTTCACCGCGCTGGGCTACAGCTTCAATCCGACCTACACCAACGACGACGCGGCCGGCATGGTCATCAGCGAAAGCATCTACGTGATGCTGCTGACCCAGCCCTTCTTCCAGCAGTTCACCAACAAGCCGATTGCCGACGCGCACACCCACACCGAAGTGATCAACGCACTCTCGGCACCCAGTCGCAAGGCCGTTGACGAGTTGGTGGACAAGGCCCTGGCCGCCGGCGCCAGCGAACCGCAGCCGGCGCGCGACTACGGCTTCATGTACCAGCGTGGCTTCCAGGACCTGGACGGCCATCTCTGGGAGATCGCACACATGGACGGCGAGCCGGGCTGACGGCCGCCGCAGGAGAACCCGCATGGCTTACGTGGACGCTTACGTGCTGCCGTGCCCGCAGGACAAGGTGGCGGCCTACCGCCGCCTTGCCCGCAAGGCCGGCGCGGTGTGGAAGGACCATGGCGCGCTGCAGTACATGGAATGCGTGGCCGACGATGTGGAGCCGGGCAAGAGCACCTCGTTCCCGCGCGCGGTCAAGGCGAAACCGGGCGAGACGGTGATCGTCGCCTTCGTGGTGTTCCGCTCGCGCGCGGCACGCGACCGCATCAACGCAAAGGTGATGGCCGACCCGCGACTGGCGTCGCTGGGCCCGAAGGACATGCCGTTCGATACGAAGCGCATGTTCTGGGGCGGCTTCAAGCCGATTGTTGAAGCGTGAGCTGCGGCGCTTGTGCGGGCCGGGCCTGCGTGCTGTGATCGGCGCATGCTCGAGCCCGCACTGACGCAGCGTCTGGAAACCCTCTGGCGGATGGAGTCGCCAGTGCTGATCGCGCGCCTGGCGCGGCTGCTCGGTGGCGATGTCGGCCGTGCCGAGGAACTGGCCCAGGACACCTGGCTGGCCGCGCTGGAGCGTTGGCCGGAGCAGGGCATCCCGGACAACCCCGGAGCCTGGCTGATGACCACCGCGCGCAACCGTGCCATCGATGTGCTGCGCCAGCACCAGCGCGTGGCGCAGCAGCACGCGCAATGGGGCGAGGAACTGCATCCGGCGGCGCTGCCGGCACCCGATGACAGCCAGGCGCTGGAGGACGACCTGGGCGATGACCTGCTGCGGCTGATGTTCGTGGCCTGCCATCCCGTGCTGCCGGCCGATGCGCGCGTGGCGCTCACCCTGCGCCTGCTCGGTGGCCTGACCACCGTGGAGATCGCGCGCGCGTTCCTGCAGCCGGAACCGACCATCGCCCAGCGCATCGTGCGCGCCAAGCGCACCCTGGCGCAGAAGCAGGTGCCCTATGAAGTGCCGCGCGCGGAGGCGATGCCGGAGCGCCTGGCCTCGGTGCTGGAGGCGATCTACCTGGTGTTCAACGAAGGCTATGCGGCCAGCGCCGGCGACGACTGGATGCGCCCGGCGCTGTGCGAGGAAGCGCTGCGGCTGGCCCGCATCCTGGCCCATCGGTTGCCGGTGCCGCCGGTACTGGGCCTGCTGGCCCTGATGGAGCTGCAGGCCTCGCGCGCAGCGGCGCGGGTGGACGCGCAGGGCGTGCCGGTGCTGCTGGACCAGCAGAACCGCGCACGCTGGGATTGGCTGCAGATCGAACGTGGGCAGCAGGTGCTGGCGCGTGCGCTGGCCGCGGGTGGTGGCGACGATCCCTACGTGCTGCAGGCGCGCATTGCGGCCTGCCATGCAGCGGCGCGCCGCCCCGAGGATACCGATTGGCCGCGCATTGCTGCGCTCTATGCACAGCTTCTGCAGGTGCAGCCTTCGCCAGTGGTGGCATTGAACCGGGTGGTGGCGATCCTGCGCAGCGACGGTCCCTTTGCCGCCTGGGCGCAGCTGCAGCCCTTGCTGGTCGACGCGCGCCTGCGTGACTACGCGCCGCTGCAGGTGGTGCGTGGCGAGCTGTTGCAGGCACTGGGGCGCGAGCAGGATGCGCGTGACGCTTTTGGCGAGGCGGCTCGGCTCAGCCAGAACCAGGCCGAGCGTGGACTGTTGCGGCAGCGGGCGGGCCTGCCCCCCACGGACTGAGCCGACAAGGACAGCACTTGTCGCCGCGCGCCTTAGCGGCTATGTTTCGCGCCCAGCGGACGCATCAGCGCCCGCATTCCGTGCGTATTGACCGAGGAGCGGTTGGATGTATTCAAGGACGAAGAGCGCATCGCGCGCTTTTGCGCGCCTGCTTGCCTGTGCCCTGTGCCTGGCCGTATGGCCGATGGCCGTGCAGGCCGCGGACAAATCGCAGCAGGCCTATTGGGCCGGTTTTGCCTATACCGCTGACGCCGCCGCCGTGCAGGCGACCACCCCACATGCGCATGCGGTGCTGGAACGGCGTGGCCTGATCCCGCTGAACCAGACGCTGGCGCAGTCGCTCAAGCGCCGCGCACCGGCCCACCTGGAGCTGATCGACCAGCCGGTGGCGATGCTCGACGGCACCACCAGCGCCACCGTGCTGGCCGCCGCGCTGGACCGCGAACTGGTCTCGGTCGAGCCGATCGGCGACCAGTACAAGGTGCTGGTGGAAGTGGCGCTGCAGGCGTTGTTCTTCGACTTCCGCGAGCGCCAGGTGATCGCGTCCTATCCGCTGACCCTGCAGCGCATCGACGTGCAGGATTACCGACCGGACAACGACGATATCGACGCGATCGTCGCCGATCTGCTGTATGGCGGCGCCGATACCAGCCTGTCGCAGGTGCTGGCGGCCAGCCTCGCCCAGGCCAGGTTGCCCGACGCGGCGGTGCGCCGTCTGCAGGTCGGTGGTGTAACCCTGTCCGACGCGGTCCGCGCCAAGCTGCCCGACCCGAAGTGGGAAGCGCCGCTGCGCGCCACCCTCGCCCATGAACTGTCCAAGACGCTGTCGTCCAACACCGGCGTCGGGCTGCTGCCGCCGGCCTCGGGCCAGGCGATCGGTGGCGCGATGGCTGCCCGCTTTGCCGACGGCAAGGTCTACCAGCTGAAGATTCCCGAGCCCGACTACGTCATCAACCTGCAGGTCGATGCACTGAAGAGCGGTGTGATCGAGGAAACCCCGGCGATGAAGACGATGCTGTTCGGCGCCTTCTTCACCGCCAAGGTGACCGAGCCGTTCTCGGGGAAGGTCTATTTCGAACAGCCACTGCGCAAGGGCGCCACCAAGGTGGTGCCGGCCACGCAGTGGCAGGTCGACCAGTGGTCGGCCAGCTACGAAACCCTGCTGGCCGGGCTCGACGCCTTCGCCGGCGCCGCCGCCAAGCGTGCCGATTCGCGCGCCTGGCTGGACGAACAGAAGCCGGGCGGCCGCCCGTTGCAACAGCAGACCCAAGCCCTCCAGGAGTTGATCAAGTCATGTCGTTGATGCGTACCATCCTGCTCATCCTCATCGCGCTGGTGGTGGCCTCGCCGGTCGCTGCGCAGACCGCGAGTTCGCGCGGCACCGGCTCGGCCAGCTACGGCCTGCGCCTGAGTGCCGATACCCGTGCCCAGGCCCTGAACAAGGCCAAGGTCAATGCCCTGGAGGCGTACATCGCCGAAACCGGTGCGGCCAAGCTGCGCCTGTTCGAAGCGCGCCGCGCCGAGTTCATCGGTGAGATCGACCGCTACGTGCTCAGCGCTGTGCCGCTGTCGGACACCGAAGACAAGAAAGCCAAGACCTACACCGTCACCGTCCGTGCCGAGATCAACACCACCCTGCTGCAGACCAAGCTGGATGCGGGTTCGGCCGTGGCCGGTGCCACCGCCGCGCAGCGCTCGCTGCTGACCTTCCTGTTCATGGCGCGCTCGCAGGACACCGTGCAGTCGTTCCAGGACAAGGAATACCGCCGCGTCGACGCCAGCAGCAGCTACAGCGAGAACACCCGTGAGGGTGACAGCTTCCGCGGCAACTCGGTCAGCACCAACGGCAGCATCAACCAGAATGGTTCGGTGTCGGTCACCAGCGGCGGCAGCACCACCGCGCGCGCCGACAACATCACCTGGAAGGTGGCCAACGCCGCCGAGGTCAACACCGCGATGACCGGGGCCTTCAGCGCCGCGGGCTACGAAGTGGTTGAAGCCGAATACGTGGAAGGCGAATCGCGTGGCCTGCTCAGCATCGAGCGCATCCGCAAGGACTTCAGCACCGGCAACGACCTGGCCCCGGCCACCCTGCGTGACACCGCCAACGGCATCCGTGCGGCCAACATTCCGTACATCGCCGTCGGCACCCTCGACATCGGCATGCGCGACCGTGATCCGGCCAGTGGCAACACCCGCGTGTTCGTCACCGTCACCGGCAAGGTGCTGGATGTGACCGGTCGTTTCCCGCGCACCGTGTCGTCGGTCGGCCCGGTGCAGTTCTCCGGCACCGGCCCGAATGAAACCGTGGCCCGTACCAATGCCCTGCAGCTGGCTGCCGAAAAGGCCGCCCAGCAGATGATCAACGAACTGAACGTCAAGGCGGTCCGCTGATCCGCCGCCCCCGTGGGTGCCGAGCGCGCTCGGCATCCACCGGGGCTCACCGATTCCCCACGTGCCGCACCGCGGCCGTCTCTCCCAAAGGACTCTCACATGATCCGCAATACTGCTCTTGTCGTGGCCATCGCGGCCGCCACCCTGTCGATGCCGGCCCACGCGGGCCTGGGCAAGCTGAAGGACCTGGCCGGCGCCGCCACCGGTACCTCCAGCAGCAGCGCCTCCAGCGCCGCCGCACCGGATGAAGCCGCGCAGGAAGCACTGGTGCGTCGTTTCGTCAGCTCGCAGTCGCACTCGCTGCAGGCCCAGACCTCGTTCGCCCGCGCCTTCGGCCTGGCCGAGCAGGTGCAGCTGCTGGAAGCCGAGCGCCAGGCGCTGTCGTCGGGTTCGGTCAGCGTCGATGCGATGAAGAAGTCGGTGTCGGTCAGCGAAGCCGCCCAGGCCGCGATCGACGAGCGCCAGGCCGCGCAGCCGGAGCTGAACGCTGAATCCAAGCAGCACTATGCCGAAGGCCTGGTCTCGCTGCTGGCGTCGGCTGCCGAAGCGCAGAAGCTGGGCGGCGAAGCCAGCAACTTCACCGCCGGCATGAAGAACCTGGGCGCCACCCAGATGGCCACCGTCGGCCGCAAGCTGGCTGCCGGTGCATGGGTGGCCAAGGAATCGCCGGGCTTCATCCAGGGCCTGTACGGCTCGACCAAGTCGGCCGTGACCTTCGCCAAGAAGAGCAAGGTGAAGGTGCCGTCGAACGCCGATTCGATGCTCGACTCGATCTGATCCGAGGATCAACCCCATGCGTACGACCCCCCGTTTGATCGGCCTGGGCCTGGCTGCCGTGCTGCTTGCAGCCTGCGGCAAGCAGGACACCCCGGCCGCCGATGCGCCCACACCCGCCAAGGACAAGGCAACCAGTGCACTGGCCAGCAATGCGCCAGTGGAAGCCGCGCCCCTGCGTGGCACGCCGGATTTCGGCGGCACCACCCAGGTCGCGCGCGAGGCCGACGGCATCGGCAGCACCCCGGAACTGGCGGTGCTGGCGGCGCTGCAGTCGGCGGTGGCGCAGGTCAACGGCGTACGCGTGGCCAGCCAGATGCAGAGCCTGCGCGCAGGCCTGCATGTGGACGTGGATGATGAACACGTCGGCGATATCCGCGCCGACGCGTTCACCCAGCAGATGATCGCCGGCTCGCAGGGCGCGGTGCTGGGCTATGAAATCCTGTCGCAGGACGAAGTGCGGCAGCTGGACGAGGAAACCATCGCCCGCGTGCGCGCCAGCGATGAAGGCTGGAGCTTCAAGGGCTCGGCCTCTGCCAGCGCCTCTGGCGAAGCCACGGCCAAGGGCGGCGGTGCCTCGGCCAGCGTCAGGGAAAGCTACGACGAGAAGGTCAGCGTCGATGCCAAGCGTGGCGCAAGCTCGTTCGATTCCGACGTGACCCACCGCAGCATGCGCAGCTACTGGAAGGTACGCGTGCGTGCCCAGATCGCCCAGTACCGCGCACCGGACGAGCAGGGCAAGCCGAAGATCGTGGTCGCGCTGCCGCGTACGAAGGCCGGCAGCTATGCCGTGGGCGATGGCCGCGTGAGCGCCGATGAAGTGGCCGACGCGATCCGCGCACGCCTGTCCGACACGTTGACCCATACCCAGCGCTTCATCGTGCTGGATCGCGAGTTCGGCGACGAACTGCAGGCCGAGATCGACCACATCAACAGCGGCAACGTGCGTTTGCAGGACACTGCCCGCGTCGGCCAGCAGCTGGCGACCGACCTGATCCTGATCCCGACCATCGAACGCTTCGAGTACCCGCGCAGCGTGCGCAACCTGCGCATGTCCGACCGCCAGGTGACCTCGTATTCCGGTGGCGGCCGCATCACCCTGCGCCTGATCAACGCCACCACCGGCCAGGTGGTGATGTCCGACAGCTTCGACCACCAGTTGGCCTCGACCGGCCCGAGCACCCTGCCGCGTGTGGTCAACGGCCGCAACATGGCTGCGGCGATGATGGAATCGCTGTCCGGCCAGATCGGCACCAGCATCGTCACCACGCTGTTCCCGGTATCGGTGGTGTCGGTGGACGGTGACCAGGTGGTGCTGAGCCAGGGCGGTGACACCGTGCAGGCCGGCCAGCGCTGGCAGGCCGTGCGCCTGGGCGAGGAACTGAAGGACCCGCAGACCGGCCGTTCGCTGGGCCGCAGCGAACACCCGTGCTGCACCATCCGCATCGACCGCGTGGCTGCGCAGACCTCGTACGGCACCATCGAAGATGGCGTTGACGCGATGCGCGGCGGCTTCCGTCCGGGCCAGATCGAACTGCGCCAGAAGCTGGGCAGCAAGCCGGCTGCCGCCGCTGCTGGCGCAACGGCCTCGGCAGCACCGGCTACCGCCGCGCGCCCGGTGGCCAAGCCGAAGCCCAAACCTGCTGCCGCCCCGGCCGAAGACCCGAACTGGTAACACGCCCAAGCGACACACAGATGGGGTCAGAGCCCTTTCCTGCCGGGAAAGGGATCTGACCCCTTCGTGTTTCCGTTCGTGTCGACCAAGGTCGAGACCCCACCAACAGCAGCCGGACCCACCCCGCCTACCCTCAGGAAACCAGCTTTTGCTGTTGCTTCGGCTGTTGCCGTTGTTTCGGCAGGCGCAGGGCGCAGCCCTGCCGAATCCCATTACACTCCAGAAGGATTTCCCTGCTGGAGAGAGCAATGAAACGAGTGGTACTGGGCGTGCTGGCCCTGTCGGTGTCGAGCGCACTGATGGCGGCCACCCCGAAATTCGATGGCGCGCGGATCTCCGCCGACGTCAAGGAACTGGCCTCCGACGCCTACGAAGGCCGCTCGCCGGCCACCGCCGGCGAAGAGAAGACCATCGCCTATCTCAGCAAGCAGTTCGCCGATGCCGGGCTGCAGCCGGGCGGCGACCTGAAGGACGGCAAGCGCCTGTGGACCCAGGCCGTGCCGCTGCGCAAGGGCGACATCGTCGGCACACCGCAGCTGGCGCTGCACCAGGGCGGCAAGACCGTTGCGCTGGAGCAGGGCAAGCAGATTGCCGTGCGCGCCGCCATGAACGGCGCCAGCAACGTCGACATCAGCAAGGCCCCGCTGGTGTTCCTCGGCTATGGCGTGAAAGCGCCGGAGCGCAACTGGGACGACTTCAAGGGCGTGGACCTGAAGGGCAAGATCGCCGTCGTACTGATCAACGATCCGGACTTCGAGACCGGCCAGGGTGATTTCGACGGCAAGGGCATGACCTACTACGGCCGCTGGACCTACAAGTACGAGGAAGGCGCGCGCCAGGGTGCACTGGGCGTGCTGATCGTGCACGAGACCGCACCGGCCTCCTATGGCTGGGCCACCGTGGCCGGTTCCAACACCAACACCATGTTCGACGTGGTGCGCGACAACCCGGCCGAAAGCCACCCGCTGCTGGAAGGCTGGATCCAGCGCGACCTGGCGGTGGAGCTGTTCCGCTCCGCCGGGCAGGACTTCGAGGCGCTGAAGAAGAAGGCGCAGCAGCGCGACTTCACCCCGGTGCCGCTGACCGGCGCCAGCCTGGACGCGAAGTACGCGGTGAAGACCGAAGTGATCACCTCGCACAACGTGGCCGCACGCCTGGAAGGCAGCCGCCACCCGGACGAGACGATCATCTACAGCGCGCACTGGGACCACATCGGCGTGGGCGAGCCGGACGCGCGTGGCGACCGCATCTTCAACGGCGCACTGGACAACGCCAGCGGTACCGCCTCGCTGATCGAGCTTGCCCGTGGCTTCGCCAAGGAAAAGCGCCCGGAGCGCTCGCTGCTGTTCCTGGCGGTCACCGCCGAGGAAAAGGGCCTGCTGGGGTCGGAGTACTACGCCACCCATCCGCTGTACCCGCTGGAAAAGACCGTGGCGGTGATCAACATGGACGGCATGGCGCCGTTCGGCCCGTCGCGTGACTTCGGCATCTACGGCGCCGCGCGTTTCGAGCTGCTGGACCAGCTGAAGGACGTGGCCAAGGGCTGGGATATCCGCTACACGCCGGACCCGAAGCCGGAAGCGGGCCTGTTCTTCCGCTCCGATCACTTCCCGTTCGCCAAGCGTGGCGTGCCGGCGCTGTCCTGGTCGGCCGGCCAGGACTGGGTGGACGGTGGCGTCGCCGCAGGCAAGAAAGCCTCCGAGGACTACACCGCCAAGCGTTACCACCAGCAGGGCGACGAATGGCAGCCGGACTGGGTGTTCGCCGGTGCCGCCCGCGACCTGGAAGTGCTGTACACGCTGGGCAACCAGCTGGCCAACTCCCGTGCCTGGCCGAACTGGAGCAAGGACGAGTCGTTCCGCGCCGTGCGTGACGCCAGCGCCGGCCAGCGCAAGTAAGAAGCACCGGTAGTGCCGGCCGCTGGCCGGCACTGCTGCCAGGTTTGCGGACATAACGGGATGCCGGCCAGCGGCCGGCACTACCAGAACGGCTTCCATCCGCACTTTCCGGCCCTTCGTCGCAGGCCGCTTGCTTGCCCGGCCGGCCGCCCTATGCTCGGCTCACCCCCTTCCTCCAAGGCGCCGCCGTGTTCGCCAGCCTCTCACTCCTGTTCCGTCACCTGCTGGCCTGGGCTGCGGCGCTGTTCGTCGCTGGCATGGTCTGGAGCGGCATCTTCAGTGGCATGAACGATGGCCCGGGCTGGATTTTCGGCCTGCTGGCGATGTTCCTGATCATTTCCGCGCTGGGCAGTGCCATCACCCACATCCGCCGGGTCTGGCTGGTGGCCGGTCGCCTGGACGCCACCACCCTGTCCGGTCGCCAGCGCCGCCAGATCGAACTGCCGATGGACGCCGGCCACGCCTTCTCGGTGGTGGAGGCGGCAATCTCCGAACTACCCCGCGTGGAAGACGTGGAAAGCTCGGCCGGCAGCCTGCAGGTGCGCGCCTATGTGCGCCGGGTCGATCTCTGGAATGGCCGCCAGCCGTCGCGCTGGAACCTGCCTGCGCGGCTGGCGATCAAGCGCAACAGCGTGCTGGCAACGGTCACGCCGGGGCAGGGCACCAGCACCGTTACCCTGCTGTTCGAACCCGATGCCGGCTGGTGGGCCGACCTGCTGGCGCTGGACGAGGGCAGCAACTTCGAGAACGCTGAAGCAGTCACCCGTGCGATCAGTCGCCGCGTCGCCGACCAGCGCCGCGACGAACAGGCTGCGGCCGAACAGACCCAGGTGGAAAAGGAACTGTCGGTGGCGCGGCTGAACCTGCTGCATGCGCAGGTGGAACCGCACTTCCTCTACAACACGCTGGCCAACGCGCAGGTATTGACCCGCACCGACCCGGCACGGGCCGAGCAGATGCTCGGCCACCTGATCCAGTACCTGCGCAGCTCGTTGCCACAGGTGGACGAATCGGTGTCCACGCTGGGCGTGGAGCTGGAACGCACCCGCGCCTACCTGGAGATCCTGCGCATCCGCATGGGCGCACGGCTGGCGGTGGAAGTGCAGGTGCCCAGCGAACTGCATGGCGTGCACCTGCCGGCGATGGCGCTGCAGACGCTGGTGGAAAACGCGATCAAGCATGGCCTTGAACCCAAGCCCGGCGGAGGCACGATCTGGATCCTGGCGCGCGGCTTCGACGACCACGTGACGGTGACCGTGGCCGACGATGGGCTCGGCTTCGGCCAGGGCACCAGTGGTACCGGCATCGGCCTGAAGAACCTGCGCGAGCGCCTGCGCCTGACCTGTGGTGAGCAGGCCGGCGTGGCGATCGTCGCCAACTTCCCCAGCGGCGTGGCAGCGACCATGACCCTGCCGCAGTCGCACAAGGAGCGCAGCCATGCCGCTTGAGGCACTGATCGCTGAAGACGAAGAACTGCTGCGGCAGTCGCTGGTGGAGCAACTTCGCCGGCTGTGGCCGGACCTGAAGCTGGTGGCCGAGTGCGAAGACGGCGCCAGCGCGCTGGAGCAGCTGGCCGAGAAGCAGCCGGACATCGCCTTTCTCGATATCCGCATGCCTGGCATCAGCGGCATCGAGGTGGCACGCTCGCTGTCCGAGCTGAGCCCGCGCACCCAGGTAGTGTTCGTCACCGCCTACGACCAGTACGCCATCGATGCGTTCGAACAGGGCGCGATGGATTACCTGTTGAAGCCGGTCAGCGACGAGCGCCTGCTGGCCACCCGCGAACGCATCCTGTCGCGGCTGCCATCGACGCGCCAGGACGATGCCGTGCTCGAGCGCCTGCTGCAGCGGCTGGGCCCATCGCAGGGCGCGGCCGAGCGCCCGCCACTGGCCTGGATCACCGCCAGCAATGGGCGCGAGACGCAGCTGATCATGCTGGAAGACGTGGCGTACTTCCGCGCGGACAACAAGTACACGACCGTGGTCACCGCCAGCGGCGAAAGCCTGCTGCGCACGCCATTGCGCGAGCTGCTGGAAGTGCTCGATGCGCAGCACTTCCGCCAGATCCATCGTTCGACCATCGTCAACATGAAGGCAGTGGCGGCGGTCAGCCGCGACGATACCGGGCGCGGCGTGCTGCGCCTGCGCGGGCGGACGGAGACGCTGGTGGTCAGCCAGCCGTTCATGAGCCTGTTCCGCGGCATGTAGCCGCAGCCGCATCCCCCTGCACCGAGGAATGAACATGTCCCGTCTGCTGATTGCGTGCGTTGCCGTGCTGGCACTGGCCGGCTGCGAAAAATCCCGCAACACCTCGATCACCCGCACCCATGCCAACGGCGTGGACACGCTGTACAGCAAGAGTACGGTGGTCGATGGCGAGGCGCGCTTTCAGTGCATTGCCAGCAGCAGTGGCCACTGCCATTACCTGGTGCTGGACCCAGCGTGCAGCACCGATGCCGCGTGCACCACACCGCCGCTGCGCCGGTTTGCCGTTGCAGCAGGCAAGACCGAGGCCATGCCTGGGCTACCCGACGGCTTCCGCCAGTGCGTCAGCCAGGACCCGATAGAACACTGCCACCGTGAGTGATCACGGTGGCAGTGTGGGTCCCCCCGCTTCCCTGAAGGCTCAGTAGGCAGGTTGCAGTGTCAGGTCGTGATGGTGCTCGGTCTCGCCCACATGGTTGAGGCGGCCGACCAGTTCGGAGTGCTGCTTCATCCGGCCGATCTCGGTCATGATGCGGATGTCCTCGTGGCGCAGTTCGCGCCTGGCGGTGACCGCCTGCTTATAGTCCAGCACTTCCGGGTAGTGCTCGGCCAGGTCCAGCGCCTCGGCCACGTGCTCCACGCTGTCGGCCTTGGAACTGATGCGGGCGCGGCTGTTGAACGCCTTCATCCAGCGCTCGAAGCCGGCCTGCTGATCGAACATGTTGGCCATGAACCAGATCACGAACAGGATCGAGACCCACGAGCCGAACACGATCACCACGCGGGTGAAGGTGATATGGAAGTCGTCGCGCCACAGGTAGTTGGCGATCAGGCCCAGGATCAGCAGCGAGGCCGCCTGCCAGCCGACGATCGAGGCGATCAGCCACTGGCACTTGGCCTGGGCCAGCACAGCCACTTCATCGCGGATCTGCTGCTCGCTGAGGTTGCGCCAGTGCGCCACCTGTTTGTCGAACGGGCTGCTGTAGAGCTCGTTGTCGCGAAGCAGAATTCCCAAACCCTTGAACAAGGCAATCATGGCTGGCTCCTTGTGGAACGTGCGTCGATCAGCATTGGACGGTGTGGCGGATCCAGTTCTAGCACTTCCAGCGAGCCGTGCAATGGGGGCAATGCCAAGCGGCGCAAGGGTTTGACCGGCGGGAGTGAAAATTGATGCAATGCAGCAGCGCAGTCACGGCCTGCGACAGGATGTCGCAGGGTGAAACGTGCTGCGGCCGCACATGAAACCGTCGCTGAGCGGGGAGGCTCGCCGCCGGAGGCGTGATCGCCGAGAATCGGAGCCAACCGCGCAAGACGCGACTGTTCTTCCGCCTCTCCTGGACCTGTGATGCCGGCTTTGCTGCAGCGACTCTCCCGCCCCGTCACGGCGCCGATCCGACGCTGGGTACTGGACGCCTTCCCGCGCGGCCAGAGTGGTATCGACTACGACCATCCGCAGGGCGACCCGGGCTGGTTCGGCCCGGACAGCGTCACCTGGCGGCTGCACGCCGAATTTCCCTCGATGCTCGCCGGTGGCCTGTGCGCGCTGATGCTGCAGACCCTGCACCCACGCGCGCTGGCCGGGGTCTATGACCACTCCAATTTCCGCCAGGACCTGGTGGGTCGGCTGCGCCGCACCACCGCCGTCGTTGCCGGCACCAGCTATGCGCCCAGCGGCGAGGTGGAGGCGCTGGTGGCCAGGGTGCGCCGCATCCATGCGCAGATCCGCGGCCAGACCGCGCAGGGCGAGCCCTACGCCGCCGACGATCCGCAGTTGCTGACCTGGGTGCACGTGACCGAAGCCTTCGGTTTCCTGCAGGGGTTCCGACGCTACGGGCGCGAGGTGCCGGCGCACATCGCCGATCGCTATTACGACGAGTACCGTTGCGTGGCCGAGGCACTGGGCGCGGTGGATGTGCCGCGCAGCGAAGCGGAAGTGGCGGCGTACTTCTGTGCACGTCAGCCGGAGCTGCGTGTGGATGAGCGCTCGCGCGAGGTGCTGGAGGTGCTGTCCGGGGTGCGCCTGCCGGTACCGGTGCCGGGGCTGTCGCGCGAGGTGTTCCTCGGTGCGGGTGCGGCGCTGCTGCCGGACTGGGCCGAAGGCATGCTTGCACGCAGTGGCCGTCAGCGCGCCCAGGCTGCGGCGTCTGCGAAGCTGATGCAGGGCATGGCGCCGCTGTTCCGCCGTGCGCTGCCCGACGGCCTCGCCAGCCGCGCCTGTGCACGCATGGGCGCGCCGGTGGAGATCCTGCGCGAGTGGCCCGCGGTTGCCTGGTAGGTGCCAACCTTGGTTGGCACGCTTTTCGCGGTGCCGCGGAAGCGCCAACCAAGGTTGGCAGCTACCCGCAAGTGAAACGGGCGCCTTGCGGCGCCCGTTCCGGTTACATCACCACACCTTGACCCGCTTGTCCGGGGCCAGGTACAGCTTCTGGCCTTCCTTCACCTCGAACGCCGGGTACCAGGCGTCGATGTTGCGCACGGTCAGTGCGCGGAACTGGCCCGGTGCATGCACATCGGTCAGCAGCGAGTTGCGCAGCGCCTGCTCGCGGCTCTTGCTGCGCCACGCCTGGGTGAAGCCGAGGAAGAAGCGCTGGTCCGGGGTAAAGCCTTCCAGGGTCTGGCCCGGCTTGCCCTGCAGCGACAGCTGGTAGGCATCGTAGGCGGTGCCCAGGCCGGCCACGTCGGCAATGTTCTCGCCCAGGGTCAGCTTGCCGTTCACATGCACGCCGGGGAACGGCTCGTAGCTGCTGAACTGCGCGGCCAGCGCATCACCGGCGGCGTTGAACTGCTTCAGGTCCTCGGCGGTCCACCAGTTGTGCAGCTTGCCGGTTTCATCGAACAGCGCGCCGGCGTTGTCGAAGCCATGGCTGATCTCGTGGCCGATCACCGCGCCGATCGCACCGTAGTTCACCGCGTCGTCGGCGGCGCCGTCGAAGAACGGCGGCTGCAGGATCGCGGCCGGGAACACCAGGCGATTCTCCAGCGGTACGTTCATCGCGTTGATGGTCTGCGGCAGCATCGCCCACTCGCTGTGGTCGACCGGCTTGCCCAGCTTGGCGATGTTGCGCTGGTACTCGAACAGCTCGGCGCGCTGCGCATTGCCCAGCGGGTCATCACGGCGGATCTCAAGGCCGGTGTAGTCGCGCCACTTTTCCGGATAGCCCATGCCCACGGTCAGGCCGGCCACCTTCGCCTTGGCGCTCGCCTTGGTCTGCGGGGACATCCACGCCAACGCGTCGATGCGCTTGGCGAAGGCGGCGATGATGTTCTTGGCCATCTCGTCCGCGCGTTCCTTGGTCTTCGCGTCGAAGTGCTTCTCGACATAGCGCTTGCCGATCGCTTCGCCGACGGCATGGTTGGCATCATCCACGGCGCGCTTCCAGCGGTCGCTCTGCTGCGGCGTGCCGCTCAGCGCGGTGCCATGGAAGGCGAAGCGGGCATCGGCGAACTTCTTCGGCAGGTAGGCGGCGGCACGGTCCAGCGCGTGGAAGGCCAGGTAGTCCTTCCACACCTCCAGTGGCTCGGTGGCGACCAGCCTGGACAGGCCGGCCACGGCCTTGGGCTGCCACACGATGAAGTCCTGCTGCTTGCCCAGCGCGGCCGCGTCGAGGAAGGCGTTCCAGTCCATGCCGGGCGCCTTGGCATTGAAGTCGGCCTGGGTCCACGGATTGGCACCCTTGGTCACATCATTGGTTTCTTCCTGGGTGGCATGCGCCTGCGCGATCTTCGTTTCCAGTGCCAGGATGCGCTGCGCCTTGCCGGCCGGGTCGGCCACACCGGCCAGCTGCAGCATCTGCGCGATGTAGGCCTGGTACTGCTTGCGCAGCTCGGCCATGCGGCCGCCGCCCAGGTAGAAATCGCGGTCGGGCATGCCCAGCCCGCCCTGCACCAGGTACGGCGCGGTGCGGTCCGGCTGCAGCAGGTCCACCGACACCCACAGGCCGAACAGGCGGTCGGTGTAGAAGTTGGTGGCATTGAGCAGGTCGACGTCGGCGCGCAGGTCGCCGCCCAGGGCGCGGGCCAGCCCGGCCTTGTCGGCGATCGCATCGATCGCCTTCAGCTGCGGCTCCACGGGTGCAACGCCGCGCTGCTCGATGCCGGCTTCGTCCATGTAGGCAGCGTAGTAGTCGCCGATCAGCTTGTCGTCACCGCTGGCCTTGGTGTTGCCGGCCGCCCCTTCAAGGATGGCGCGGGTATCGGCCAGGGTCTTCTCGGCAATGACGTTGAAGCTGCCGAAGCGCGAGCGGTCGGCCGGAATCTCGGTGTTCTTCACCCAGGTGCCATTGGCGAAGCCGAAGAAGTCGTCGCCGGCGGCGATGCTGCGATCCATGCCGCTGGCATCGAAGCCGAAACTGCCCAGCATCGGCTTGGCCGCAGCGGGGGCGGCATCGGCCGGCGCGGTGGCACCGGCGGCCGGTTCGGCCGGGCGGTCACAGGCGGCCAGGGACAGGCTGGCAACGATGGCCAGCGCCAGGGTGGGACGGCGCAGCTTGGACATGGACTTCTCTTGCAGCGGAAAACCCCAAGTCTAATCCGCTCCGGCGCCACTGGCCGCGTCCTTGCGCCGCCCGTCCTGTGCAGGATCTGGCTGAACGCGCAGACGCGATCTTCACGCCGTCACCGGGGTGGTGCATGCTGGACCCTGGAGCCCTGCGCGGACACGGGGAGGTGGCCATGCGGGGGCGGGTCAGGCGTCAAGAATGGCGTCCACCGGCCGTTGAGGTCGGGGACGTGGAGGATTCGTTCGCGCATGAAGCCAGCCGACTGCACAAGGAACACCCGCCGATGCCCGCGCTGAAACGCGCGTTGGCCCGCCCGCTGCGCGCCATTACCTGGGGCGGAGTGCTGCTGGGCGTGCTGCTGGTAACCGGCCTGACCCTCATGCTGGTCAATGACTACCACCGCCGCCTGGAAGCGGCACAGCGGCAGAGCCGGGCGCTGGCGGTGGGCAGCGAGCGCCTGCTGGCGCTGGAACTGCGCAACCTGGAGCGCGCCATGTCCGGCATCGCCGCCGACGCCGCCGAGCTGTTCCGCAGCGTGCCGGCGCAGGCGCCGGCCTTGATGGATGCCTCCATCGGCGGGGTGCTGGGCCGGCATGCCGAACTGCACAGCATCGCCGTGCTCGACCGCCATGGCCGACCGTTGACGGCCGGCGAGGGCGACCTGCAGCTGCCGCTGTGGACCGACCCGCAGCGTCGTGGCCAGGGCAGCGCCCTGTACATCGGCCCGCCGCAGCGGGCCAGCGATGGCGGTTGGGTGGTGCCGTTGGCGCTGCCGATGGCCGGCGAACGCTGGCTGCTGGCACGGCTGCGCTGTGGCGAACTGCAACGCATCGTCGGCGGCCTCGATGTCGGCCCCAACGGACTGGTCTCGATCAGCGATGCCGAGGGTTACATGCTGGCCCGCGTGCCTGATCCGCACGGCACGGTGGGCCGCCGCTACGGCCTGCCGCGCCGTGACCTGCTCGGCACGCAGGCGGTGGTCGAGCTGGGCAGCGTGCCGGGTGTGGTCGACGGCGTACCGCGCATCATGACCATCAGCACGCTGGAACACAGCCCGCTGGCGGTGCAGGTCGGCCTGGCCGACGAAGACGTACTGGCGCCGTGGTGGCCGTACCTGCAGGCGTCGGTGGCGATCGTACTGGCTTACATCGCGGTGTTGCTGGTGCTGCTGTACGCCGTGCGGCGCAGCACCCGCAGCCAGCAGGCGATGGCCGAGGAGCTGAAAACAGGCCACGCCGAGCTGCGTCTTGCGCATCAGGTCGGTCGTGTCTGTACCTGGTACGTGGATGAGGACGCCGCATTGCTGCGCTGGTCGCCGCTGGCGCGCGAGATCTTTGGCGTACAGACCGATGCGCTGTCGGTGGCCGATTTCTTCGCACGCGTGCATCGCGACGATGCCGCGCGCCTGCAGCATGCCTTTGACCAGGCATTCGCCGGCAGCGCCGTGCTCGACCAGGTGTTCCGCCTGGTATTGCCCGGGGGCGAGGTGCGCTGGGTGGGCGCACGTGGGCAGCGGGTGGAAGTGGCCGACAGCGAGCGGCGCATGATCGGCGCGCTGACCGACCTGAGCGAACGCTATCAGGCGCGCGAGCAGATGAGCGAAGTGGAACGGCGCTTCCGGCTGCTGTTCGACCGCAATCCGGCGCCGTTCTGGGTATTCGACCCGGATACGCTGCGCTTCATCGAGGTCAACGACGCTGCGGTGCGCCAGTACGGCTACAGCCGCGACGAGTTCCTGGCGATGAGCATCCTCGACATCCGCCCGCGCGAAGGCTGGGACGAGGTGCGGGGTGCCATCCAGCGCGCACAGGTGGGCGATCCTCCGGACGCGACCGTGCGCCTGCACCGGCGCAAGGACGGTAGTGTGTTCGAGGTGCGCGCACACCTGTCCAAACTCGATTTCGATGGACAGCCGGCGTGCCTCGTGCTGGCCGAGGATGTCAGCGAAAGGCTGGCCTACGAGCGCGACCTGGCCTATCGGGCACGGCACAACCCGGCCACTGGCCTGCTCAACGTGCGCGCCCTGACCGAACAGCTGGACGAGCAGCAGCAGGGCTACACCATCGCCTTCGTGCAGTTGCGTGGCCTGCAGCTTGTGGCCGATACGCTGGGCCGCGAGATCGGCGATGCGGTCCTGCAGTCGATGGCGACCCGGCTCGGTGGACTGGGGGCGCGTTGCGGCACGCTGGCATTCCAGCCGGCGGAAGACTTCGTGTTCGCGATCGGGGCCGAGCACGATACCCAGCGCGTGCTGGATGACCTGCTGCAGATCGTGTCAGCGCCGATGCGTGGCAAGGATTCGCTGCACCAGTTCGAACCGCGCATCGGTGTGGCCGTACACACTGCCGGTGACGGCCACAGCGCCGAGCAGGTGATCGGCATGGCCGCACAGGCCGCGCACGCGGCGCGTGCCGAGGGCAACGTGGTGGTCTGGTTCGATGCGGCAGTGACCACGCGGCTGGCCGACCGCCTGCGCCTGGCCGGGCGCATCCACGCCGCCATCGACAACGAGTTCCAGCTGTATTTCCAGCCCATCCGGCATGCCAGCGATGGCAGCCCGGCCGCGCTGGAGGCACTGCTGCGCTGGCCGCAGGCCGATGGCAGCTTCATCCCGCCCAACGAGTTCATCCAGCTGTGCGAGGACACCGGGTTGATCCTGGCACTGGGCCGCTGGGTGATCCGCGCCGCGGCGAAGGCACAGCGCCGGTTGGTCGAGGCCGGTTGGGGCGAGCTGCCGATCGCGGTCAACGTGTCGGCAGTGCAGTTCTTCAACAGCGACCTGGTGGCCGAATTCACCCGCGTCCAGCAGGAGTTCGGACTGGCCCGCGGCGCACTGCACGTGGAGCTGACCGAGAGCAGCCTGATGCGCAAGCCGGCGCAGGCGATGCAGACCATGCAACGCCTGCACGAGCAGGGCATCCGCGTGTCGCTGGACGATTTCGGCACCGGCTATTCCAGCATGTCCTACCTGCAGCACCTGCCGCTGGACATCCTGAAGATCGATCGCAGTTTCGTCGCCGACGTGGAAACCAATCCGCGCAACGCCTCGATCTGCCGCGCATTGCTGTCGCTCGGCCACAGCATGGGCCTGACCATCATCGCCGAGGGCGTTGAAACGCCGGGGCAGCTGGACTGGCTGGCCGCGCACGGCTGCGACCAGGTGCAGGGCTACCTGCTGGGGCGGCCGGCGCCGCTGGAGCGGATCATCGACGCGCTGGATGAAGTCCCTGCCTGATCGGGGCTTCGTATTTGCCGGCCAGCGGCCGGCACTACCCGACCGAAACATTACGGATTTTCGTATTTGCCGGCCAGCGGCCAGCACACCCGACTGAAGCATGACGGTAGTGCCGGTCGCTGGCCGGCAGGCGCCCGACCGAAGCATGACGGTAGTGCCGGCCGCTGGCCGGCAGGCATCCGACCGAAGCATGACGGTAGTGCCGGCCGCTGGCCGGCAGGCGCCCGGCCGAAGCATGATGGTAGTGCCGGCCGCTGGCCGGCAGGCATCCGACCGAAGCATGACGGTAGTGCCGGACGCTGGCCGGCAAGCGCGAGACTCGGCTACACCCCGGCCTCCACCAGGTGGTCGATGAAACTGCGCACCTTCGGCGCCAGGTGGCTACGGCTGGCATACACCGCGAAGATGCCGATCGGCGAGGCCTCCCATTCCGGTAGCACGCGCACCAGGCGGCCATCGGCCAGCGCGTCTTCCAGCAGGAAGTCGGGTTGCAGGATCACACCCATGCCGGCGATCGCCGCTTCGCGCAGCACGTCGCCGTTGTTGGCGTGCAGCAGGCTGTTCACCGCCACCTTCACTTCACCGCCGGGTCCCTGCAGCGGCCAGTGGTCGCCAGCGGCCCAGTAGGTGTAGCTCAGGCACGCGTGATCCTGCAGGTCCTGCGGCGTCTGTGGGGTGCCGCGTGCAGCCAGGTAGGACGGCGCCGCGCACAGGCTCACCCGCGATTCGCCCAGCCGGCGCGCGATCAGCGCCGGGCTCGGCTCGCGGGTGATGCGGATGGCCACGTCGTAGCCTTCCTCGACCATGTCCACCAGGCGGTCGGACAGGGCCAGGTCCAGTTCCACCTGCGGGAAGCGCTCGCGGTAGCTGGACAGCAACGGGCCAAGGCGGGCGATGCCCCAGCTGACCGGTGCGTTGATGCGCAGCGTGCCGGAGGGTTCCAGCGCCTGCGCGCCGATGCTGGCCTCCAGCGCGTCGAACTCGGCCAGCAGGCGCACGCACTGGGCGTAATAGGCGGCGCCGGTGCTGGTGGGGCTGACCCGCCGGGTGGTGCGGTGGAGCAGGCGGGTGGACAGGCGCTTTTCCAGTGCCGCGACCTGGCGGGTGACGCCGGCGGTCGACATGTCCAGGGCCTGCGCGGCGGCACTGAAGCCGTTGCGCTCGACCACCGCTACGAACACGCGCATCGCCTCGAGGGTGTCCATTGTTGCGCCTTCTGAAATAAATAAGGTCAAACGATCGTATTTATCGTCTCATGAAGGCGCAATAACCTGTCTCCACTCCCGTCAAGGTGCTTTGCCATGCACACCACGACCGCTCCTGTCTCGCCGCTGGCCCCGTACGGTGCCACCCTGCTGCGCCTGGCCCTGGGCGTGCTGTTCCTGGTCCATGCGCTGATCAAGCTGCTGGTATTCACCCCGGCCGGTACGGCGGCATTTTTCGAATCGCTGGGCCTGCCCGGCGTGCTGGCTTACCTCACCATCGGCGCCGAGCTGGTGATCACCACTGCGCTGCTGCTGGGCATCTACGCGCGCTGGGTGGGCCTGGCCGGCGTCCCGTTGCTGCTGGGCACCATCGTCACCGTGCACGGCGCCAACGGCTTCGGTTTCGCCAATGCCGGCGGCGGCTGGGAATACCCGGCGTTCTGGGCATTGGCGCTGGTGGTGCTGTTCCTGGTCGGCGACGGCAAGTGGACCCTGCGTTCGCGCTGATCGCCGCCTGACCCTGCAACCGGAGGATTCCATGTCCCGCCTGCCTTCGCTGTACATCTCCCATGGTTCGCCGATGACCGCCCTGCATCCGGGCCAGGTCGGCGTGCGCCTGGCCGAGCTGGCGCGCGACCTGCCGACGCCGCGCGCCATCGTGATGGCCTCGGCGCACTGGCTGGGGCGGCAGCCGCAGGTCGGCGCGCATCCGCAGCCGCCGACGATCCATGACTTCGGCGGCTTCCCGCGCGCACTGTTCGAACTGCAGTACCCGGCGCCGGGCGATCCGGCGCTGGCCGAAGAAGTGGCCGGCCGCATCGCCGCTGCCGGCCTGCCGGTGGCGCTCGACCCTGAGCGTGGCCTCGACCATGGCGCGTGGGTGCCGCTGCGGCTGCTGCGCCCGCAAGCCGACATCCCGGTGGTGCCGCTGTCGATCCAGCCGCTGCTCGGCCCCGGGCACCAGTTCGCGCTGGGCCGCGCGCTGGCGCCACTGCGAGAGCGGGGCGTGCTGCTGGTCGGCTCGGGCAGCATCACCCACAACCTGCACGACTGGGGCGACTACCAGGACGGCAAGGAAGCGCCGTACGTGCGGCCCTTCATCGAATGGGTGGAACAGCGCCTGGCCGCCGATGATCGCCAGGCCCTGTTCGATTACCGCCGGCAGGCGCCGTTCGCCGAACGCGCGCACCCGACCGACGAGCACCTGCTGCCGCTGTTCTTCGCGATGGGCGCAGCCGGCGAGGACAGCTTCGGTGCGCGCCGCATCGATGCCGGCATCGATGCCGGCTTCCTCGCCATGGACCTGTACAGCTTCGACGGGGCATGAGCCGGGGCTGACGCGCGACCGCCCCGGCCGTCGCGCTCATGGCCGCATGTGGTAGTTTTTTCCGGGTTTCCGGCGCTGGCCTTCGAGCCTCCCCGCGCGCCGCTTCCTGGAAGAAGCATGCATACCATTGAAGTCGTCCTGGCGATGCTGGTGGCCGTTGTCGCCAGCGGCTACCTGGTTCGCGTCCTCCCGTTCTCGTTGCCGCTGCCGCTGGTGCAGATCGGCCTGGGCGCGGTCATCGCCGGGGTGTTCAACCGCGGCCACGCGCTGGAGCCGGAAGTGTTCTTCCTGCTGTTCCTGCCGCCGCTGCTGTTCCTGGATGGCTGGCGCATCCCCAAGCAGGGCCTGTTCCGCGACAAGGGCGCGATCCTCGAGCTGGCGTTCGGCCTGGTGGTGTTCACCGTCATCGGTGCCGGCCTGCTGATCCACTGGATGATTCCGGTGATGCCGCTGGCGGTGTGCTTTGCGCTGGCGGCCATCGTCTCGCCGACCGATCCGGTGGCGGTCGGCGCGATCGCTTCCAAGGCACCGATTCCCAAGCGACTGATGCACATCCTGGAAGGCGAGTCGCTGCTCAACGATGCGTCCGGCCTGGTCTGCTTCCGCTTCGCGGTGGCGGCGGTGATGACCGGTTCCTTCTCGCTGGCCACGGCCTCGCTGACCTTCGTGTGGGTGGCGGTGGCCGGCCTGGCCGTGGGCGTGGCGGTTACCCTCGGCGTGTCCACGTTCCAGCGCTGGCTGTGGCGCCGCTTCGGCGAGGAACCGGGGGCGGCGATGCTGGTCAACCTGCTGATCCCGTTCGCGGCCTACCTGCTGGCCGAAGAAATCCATGCCTCGGGCATCCTCGCCGCAGTCGCCGCCGGTATCGCGATGAGCTACGTCGAGCTGACCGGCCGTGTCTCCGGCAGCATGCGCGTACAGCGCGCGGGCGTCTGGAACATGCTGCAGTTCAGCTTCAACGGCATCATGTTCGTGCTGCTGGGCGAGCAGCTGCCCGGTATTGTCGAACGTGCCACCACCACCATGAACGAGACCGGCCACCAGAGCGCGTGGTGGCTGCTGGTGTACGTAGTGGTGATCAACCTGGCACTGATCCTGTTGCGCCTGCTGTGGGTATGGCTGTCGCTGCGCTGGAACCTGCTGCGTGCACGCCGCCGAGGCCTGGAACGCGGCGAGGCACCGAACTGGCGCATCGTGGTGGCGACCTCGGTGGCCGGCGTGCGCGGTGCGATCACCCTGGCCGGCGTGCTGACCCTGCCGTTGTTCCTGCCTGATGGCAGCGCGTTCCCGGCGCGCGACCTGGTGATCTTCCTGGCCGCGGCGGTGATCCTGTTCTCGCTGGTCGGCGCCAGCGTGGCGCTGCCGCAGCTGCTGAAGGGCCTGCAGCTGCCGGCCGATTCGGGCGAGCGCAAGGAAGAGGACCTGGCACGCCGGCTGTCGTCAAAGGCCGCGCTGGCCGGGGTCGAGCGCATGCGCCAGCAGCTGGTGATGAACCAGAACACCGAGAACGTGCAGCTGTACAACGACGCTGCCTCGCGGGTGAGCCTGCTGTACCAGCGGCACCTGGAGAAGGACAACGATGGGCCCGACGTGGACCCGGAGAAGGTGCGGCGCATGGAGCTGGGGTACCGCCAGCTGCGCAGCGCCGGCCTCAATGCCGAGCGCGAGGAACTGTTCCGGTTGACCCGGCGCGGGGTGATCTCCGATGAGATCTCGCGGCGCCTGATCCGCAACCTGGACCTGCTGGAATCGCGCAAGCGCGAATGACGCCTGGGACCGGGCGTTGCAGACGCTGACGCGGATTCCGCCCTGGCATGTAGAGCCGAGCCCATGCTCGGCTGCGCTTGCTTCAGGCGTCATGAACCCGGAACGAAAAGCAGCCGAGCACAGGCTCGGCTCTACATGCCGGTGCCGGTTATTCCGGCTTCTGGTCCAGGAAATACACCTCGACCTTGCCCTTGACCTTGATCGTCATCGGGTTGCCGCGGCGGTCGCGGGCCTTGCCGGCCTGCACGCGGATCCAGCCTTCGCTGACCGAGTATTCCTCGACGTTGTCGCGCTCGACGTCGTTGAAACGCACGCCGACGCCGCGCTCCAGCGCCTGCGCATCATGGAAGGGGCTGGCCGGGTTGATCGCCAGGTGGTCGGGAGGGGTATCGCTCATCGCTTCATTCACAGTGACGGCCACCAAGGCCGGCTTCAGCGGCACAGGATAAACCGTAGAATGCCGGCCTGCCCCAGAGGACGTTCCGCCATGCCCGACAACAGCGAC
This sequence comes from Stenotrophomonas maltophilia group sp. vghtpe118, assembly GCF_052605195.1. NCBI lineage: Bacteria > Pseudomonadati > Pseudomonadota > Gammaproteobacteria > Lysobacterales > Lysobacteraceae > Stenotrophomonas > Stenotrophomonas maltophilia group sp. vghtpe118. Next base: position 3,266,379 of record NZ_CP199672.1, read on the forward strand.
TATTTCGACTTCGAGGAAGACATCCACGACTTCGACGAGGATGGATTCGAGGCGCGGGTCTGGAACCTGCTGGTGCTGATCAACCCGGGCGACGAAGAGTTGGCCCTGCAGCAGTTCAACCGCTGGCGCGAGCACCTGTCCGAGGACGGGCAGCCGCTGGAAGCGGACAGCGACTGGCTGCCGGCGCTGTTCACCGCCATCGCCTGGCAGTCCGGTTTCGATGTGGAGCGCGACGACCTGGAATCGCTGCAGTCGGCGGTCAACGAGCTGTCGGCGCGCTTCAACCTGCAGCTGGACTGGGGTGGCGACCTGGACGACGAGGACTTTGCCGAAGGCCTGGACGGCGTGCAGCTGATGGCCACCGCCTTCGACCGCCTGCGCGAGCACAACTACACGCTGTGGAGCGTGGATGCCGGCAGCGACGGCTTCACCGGCGTGATGGCGCTGACCCGTGACGACGACGCGATGCTGGCGCTGTGCTCGCTGCTGAACGTGGAAATCCGGCTGGGCAGCGACCCGTTCTGAGCGGGCAGGCAGCGCTGCGCATGTAGAGCCGAGCCCACGCTCGGCTGCATTTCGCGTAGAGCAGCCGAGCATCGGCCCGGCTCTACAGGAGGTAAACGGCAGCCGAGCCTATGGCCGGTATTGCGCCCGGGCGTTGGCGATCACCGCCTTGACCAGTTCGCGCTCGGTGTGCCGGGAAATCGCTCGTGCGCCAAGCGCGATCGCCTGCGCGCGCAGCTCGACCGTGACATCGTAATGGGCACCGCTGGCCTTGTTCTGGAAGGCCCGCGGTGGGATGCCGAGCTGCGCCGCCATCGCGTGCAGCTCGGCCAGGGTGTCGGCCATCAGGTGCGCCCAGCGCTGTCCGCGCCAGGGATGCACCGCGTCATCGACGTAGACCGTCACCGCCGCGGCCGGTTCAGGCCTGCGGCTTGCTGTCGCTGTCAGCGACCGGGGTGGCCTCGGCGTCGGCAGCAGCTTCAACCACATCGCCTTCGGCGGCCTCAGCGGCTTCTTCGCCTTCTTCGGCTTCCACGGTCTCGAACTCGGACACCAGCTTGTCCAAGTACTCGTCAGCGGTCTGGCCGGATTCGGCGGCCAGGGTGTCCAGCAGCTTCTGCAGCAGTTCGGAGTACTCCAGGTTGACCTTACGGCCTTCCTTCTCCTGCACGTTGGCCAGGTGCTTGAGCATGGCCAGCATCGGCACCGGGTTCTCGGCGTTGCCCATGGTCTGGCCGCCGATGGCCAGCAGCCATTCACGGCCCTGCAGGCCGATGGCCGCCACCACCTGGCCGTCTTCGTTGGTCAGCACGGCATGGTTCTGCACCTGCTGCTGGGCATTCAGGCGCAGGAACGGGCGCTTGGCCTGCTGCTTCTTGCGCTTGTCGCGCTTGGCCTTGGAGTTCTGGGACATGGGGTGGGGTCACCTGGAAACGGAAAGACCGCCATTGTAGCGGCCGCACGCAGGTGGGGTCAGATCCCTTTCCAGGGGAAAGGGATCTGACCCCGGTTCAGTGCGCCTTACCCTGCGCGGCCTGCACGTCCGGGTCGGCGGTCGGCGCCGACAGCCCCACCTGCGGACCGGCACCGGCCAAGGCGGCCGCTTCGGCGGCCCGGGTCATCACCACGATGCTGATGCGGCGGTTGATCGGGTTCTGCGGGTCGGCCTTGTCGAACAGCACCGATGAAGACAGGCCGACCACGCGGGTGATCTTGTTGTCCTCCAGGCCGCCGTCCACCAGCGCGCGGCGGGCGGCATTGGCACGATCGGCGCTCAGTTCCCAGTTGCCGTAGCCACGTGCAGCCGAATAGGCGGTGATGTCGGTGTGGCCGGTCAGGCTGATCCGGTTCGGCACGTGGTTCAGGTAGTTGGCCAGCTCGTGCAGGATCTGCTGCGTGTACGGTTTCAGCGTGGCGCTGCCGAGGTCGAACATCGGCCGGTTCTGCTTGTCCACGATCTGGACGCGCAGGCCCTCCGGGGTCAGGTCCAGCAGCAGCTGGTCCTTGAACGGCTCCAGGGCCTGGCTCCTGCTGATCGCTTCCTGCAGCTCCTTCATCAGTGCTTCCAGCTGCTGCTTGTCGCGCTGCTGCTGGTCCACCGGCTGCGGTACCGCTTCCTTCTGGTTCTGGAAGGGGTCGTTGCTGTTGCCACGCGAAATGTCGGTGGCACCGCCCAGCTTGATCATCGAGGTGCTGGCGCCGCCCGGGCCGGCCATGCCGGGCGCCGGCGTGGCGCTCTGACCGCTCAACGGGCTGGGGTTGCGGAAGTACTCGGAAATGGCCGCACGGTCGTTCTTGTTGGTGGTGGCCATCAGCCACAGCACCAGGAAGAACGCCATCATCGCGGTCACGAAGTCGGCATAGGCCACCTTCCACGAACCACCATGATGGGCGGCGTGGCCGGCCTTCCTGACCCGGCGGACGATGACGGTGGGCTTGTTCTCGGCCATGGCTTACTTGACCGTCTTCAGGTGCTGCTCGAAATCGGAGAAGGCCGGGCGCACGTTCGACGGCAGGGTCTTGCGGGCGAACTCCAGCGCGATCTTCGGGTTGTAACCGCGCAGGCAGGCCAGCAGGGCGGTCTTGACCGATTCGTAGATGCGGCTGTCCTGCTCGGCGCGGGCCTCCATCGCGGCGGCCATCGGGCCGACGAAGCCGTAGCCCAGCAGGATGCCCAGGAACGTACCGACCAGCGCGCCGGCCACGTGGCCACCGACCTCGACGATGTCGCCACCGATCGAGCCCATGGTGATGACGATGCCCAGCACCGCGGCGACGATGCCGAAACCGGGCAGCCCGTCGGCGACCTTGGTCAGCACCTGTGAGGGCGCCATGGCCTCGGCGTGGTGCTTTTCCAGCTCCAGTTCCAGCAGCGGCTCCAGCTCATGCGGCTCGATGTTGCTGCCGATCATCAGTCGCAGGCAGTCGGTGATGAAGTCGATCAGGTGGTGGTCGGCCTGCACCTTGGGGTAGTTGCCGAACAGCGCGCTTTCGGCCGGGCGCTCGACATGGTCTTCCAACGCCATGAAGCCTTCGCGGCGGGCCTTGTTGAGCAGTTCATAGAGCAGGCTGAGCACATCGATGTAGTCCTGCTGCTTGTAGCGCGGGCCCTTGAACACACCCACCATGGCCTGCAGGGTCTGCTTGACCGTCTTGGCCGGGGTACCGACCAGGAAGGCGCCGAGCGCGGCGCCGCCGATGATGACCAGCTCATAGGGCTGCCAGAGGGCACCCAGGCGGCCGTGGGCACCGAGGTAGCCCCCGATCACGCTGATGATGACGACCAGGAATCCAACGATGATGAGCATGGGGCGACGCAAGGAGAGGGGATATCTCCTTGTCGGCCCGTCGCCCGGTTTTCTGAAGAGGGAATTCTGTGAAATCGGTCAGCGGGGTGTTTCAGCCCGCCACGCCGCTTTCTGCGCCGCCACGCTGCAACGGATCGGGCCAGGGCTCGCCATTGCCGGTGAACGAAAGTGAGACGGAGTTCAGGCAGTGGCGCTCGTAGGTGGGCGGCGGACCATCCGGGAACACGTGGCCCAGGTGGCTGCCGCAGCGCGCGCAGGTGATCTCGGTGCGCACCATGCCGTGGCTGGTATCACGGATCTCGCGCACGTGCGCCGGGTCGAACGGGGCAAAGAAGCTGGGCCAGCCGGTGCCGGAATCGAACTTGGTGCTGGAGCGGAACAGTGGCAGCGCGCACAGCCTGCAGCAGTAGACCCCCTCGCGCTTGTTGTCGAGGAACACGCCGCAGAACGGCGCCTCGGTGCCGTGCTGCAGCAGCACGCGGCGCTCCTCGCTGCTGAGGCCAGCGATCAGCGCCTCGGTCTGGGTGGCAGTGGGGGGCGTCAGGTCGAAGGCGGTCATGGCGGCGCTCCGTGGGGTCGATGGCCTGGGGATGGCGGAAAACGTGGGGGTGAAGACGCGACCTTGCAAGTGTGATGGCCGTTCATGGGCGGCACACAGGGGCGGGCGCAAGGTGAACGCGATCCACGCCGGAGCGTGCCATGAAACCAATCCTTCCCCTGCTGCTGGCCCTGTTGCCCATCGTCGCGCTGGCGCAGGTGCCGACCGCCGACCCGACTGCGACCCGCAGCGCGACCACCGTGGCGCCGCAGCCCGTGGCACCACCGCCACAGGCTGCTCGCCCGCAACCGCAGGTGCTGCCGTCGCCGCAGCCGGCGCAGCCGATCAGATCCACCGGTCCGGCCCGGGTCGCGCCGACGCCGGTGCCGAAGCCGGCCGACAAGGTCTATGACCGCAATGGCCGCATCGTTCCGGGCGTGCGCCCGGCCGGCCCGAACCGCGTGTTCGATTCGCGCACCGGCCGCTATTACGACAGCGTGCCGGCCGGCGATGGGCAGCAGATCAAGCGCTGAGTCCTGGTGCCACCAGGGTTGGCTGCTGGCTGACGCTGAGCGGGCTGAACGCACGAAAACAGCATCCAGCCGATCACTGCTTTTTCGCCTGCGATTAACCGTTGCGGGACCACCGTGGCCCTGCGCCGGCATTCCGCCGCCGCATGTCCTTCGTCCACTGGATCGCGACCATGAAAAACCAGCAGAACCGTCATCCCGGCAAGGAACCGCAGGGCCGTAACCCGCAGCAGCAACAGCAACAACAGCAGATGGAGCCGCAGCCGCCGCACAAGGGCGGCAAGCAGCAGGAACAGCGCTCGCAGAAGCATCCGCAGCAGCGCTGACTGTCGCCATGACCGGGGTCAGAGCCCGCTGCGCGGGATCCGACCCCTTGCCAGATGCCGACCGGGGTCGGATCCCGCGCAGCGGGCTCTGACCCCAACCGGTTCCCAGCTTCAATCCGGAATCGGCAGGCTCAGCGTCTCCTTCACCTCTTCCATCACGATGTAGCTCTTCGACTCACGTACATGCGGCAGTGTCAGCAACGTGCTGCCGAGCAGCTTTCGGTAGGAGGCCATTTCACTGATCCGTGCTTTCAGCAGGTAATCGAAGTCGCCCGACACCAGGTGGCATTCCAGCACGTTGGGCAGCTTCAGCGCGGCGCGGCGGAATTCCTCGAAGATGTCGCCGGACTTGTAGGCCAGGCTGATCTCCACGAACACCAGCAGGCTGGCCTTCACCGCGGCCGGGTCGAGGTGGGCGTGATAGCCGGTGATTACCCCTTCGCGTTCCAGGCGGCGTACCCGCTCGGTGCACGGGGTGGTCGACAGGCCGACCCGCTCGCCCAGCTCGGTGAAGGAGATGCGGCCTTCGGCCTGCAGGATGCGCAGGATCTTGCGGTCGATCTTGTCCAGTTCGCGGGTACGGGTGGCCATGGCCGTCAACCTTGGGGAATGAATTGCAGGAGAACATCCTGCCGGTTGATTTCAATTCAGGCAAATCAACTGGTATTGGCTGTCTATACTTCCCCAATTATGGCCCCGGCACGCTCCAGTGCAGGGAATGATCGGGTTGGAGAAGTCCCATGCGAGTCCTAGTTCTCGGCAGCGGCGTGATCGGCACTACCAGTGCCTGGTACCTGCGACAGGCCGGGTTTGAAGTCACGGTCATCGACCGCCAGCCCGGCCCAGCGCTGGAGACCAGCTTCGCCAATGCCGGCCAGCTGTCGTTCGGCTACACCTCGCCGTGGGCGGCGCCGGGCGTGCCGAAGAAGGCGATCGGCTGGCTGTTCGAGAAACACGCGCCGCTGGCGATCAAGCCGGGCATGGACCTGGCCCAGTACCGCTGGCTGTGGCAGATGCTGCGCAACTGTACCCACGAGCGTTATGCGATCAACAAGGCGCGCATGGTGCGCATGTCCGAGTACAGCCGCGACTGCCTGAACGAGCTGCGCGCGCAGATCGGCATCGAATTCGAAGGCCGCGACCTGGGCACCACCCAGTTGTTCCGCACCCAGCAGCAGCTGGATGCCTCGGCGCAGGACATCGAGATCCTGGCCCAGTACGGCGTGCCGTACGAGGTGCTGGACCGGGCCGGCATCATCCAGGCCGAACCGGCCCTGGCCCACGTCGATGGCCTGGTCGGCGCGCTGCGCCTGCCGCGTGACCAGACCGGCGACTGCCAGCTGTTCACCCGCCGCCTGGCGCAGATGTGCGTGGATGCCGGCGTCGAATTCCGCTTCGACCAGGACATCACCGGCCTGGAATTCGATGGCGACCGCATCACCGGCGTGCGCATCGACGGCAAGCTGGAAACCGCCGACCGCTTCGTGGTTGCGCTTGGCAGCTACTCGCCAGCGCTGGTTGCACCGCTGGGCATGCGCCTGCCGGTGTACCCGCTGAAGGGCTATTCGCTGACCCTGCCGATCACCGACCCGGCGATGGCGCCGACCTCGACCATCCTCGATGAGAGCTACAAGGTGGCGGTGACCCGCTTCGACGACCGCATCCGTGTCGGTGGCATGGCCGAAGTGGCCGGCTTCGACCTGTCGCTGTCGCAGCGCCGCCGCGAGACCCTGGAACTGGTGGTCAGGGATCTCTATCCGAAGGGCGGCGACCTGTCGCGCGCGCAGTTCTGGACCGGCCTGCGCCCGGCTACGCCGGACGGTACGCCGGTGATCGGCGCCACGCCGTTCCGCAACCTGTACCTCAACACCGGACACGGCACGCTGGGCTGGACCATGGCCTGCGGCTCAGGCCGCTACCTGGCCGACCTGATGAGCGCGCGACAGCCGCAGATCAGCACCGAAGGCCTGGATATTTTCCGCTACGGCCAGTACGGTCACGCGCCGCAACTCGAGAACCGCACATGCGTCCTGCCCGCGCGCTGATCGATCTGGACGCCCTGCGCAGCAACTACCGGCTCGCCCGTGAACTGGGCGGTGGCAAGGCCCTGGCGATCATCAAGGCCGATGCCTATGGGCATGGCGCGGTGCGCTGTGCGCAGGCGCTGGAGGGCGAGGCCGATGGATTCGGCGTGGCCACCATCGAAGAGGCACTGGAGCTGCGCAAGGCCGGCATCCGTGCGCCGATCCTGCTGCTGGAAGGCATCTTCGAGCCCAGCGACATGGCGCTGGTGGCCGAGCATGACTTCTGGTTCGCCGTCGGTTCGCCGTGGCAAGTGGAGGCACTGGCGGCGTTCGACAGCCCGCGCCCGTTGACGGTGTGGCTGAAGCTGGACAGCGGCATGCACCGCCTCGGCCTGGACGTGGACAGCTTCCGCGCGGCGCATGCACGCCTGTCGGCGCTGCCGCAGGTCGAGCGCATCGTGCTGATGACCCACCTGGCACGTGCCGACGAACTGGACAGCGAGCGCACCCGCGAGCAGGCCGCAACCTTCGCGCGCGCCATTGATGGATTGGAGGGCGAGACCAGCGTGTGCAACTCGCCGGCGCTGCTGGGCTGGCCGGAGGTGCGCAGCGATTGGGTGCGCCCGGGCCTGATGCTGTACGGCGCCAACCCGCTGCCGGATGACACCGCGTTGACCGCGCGACTGCGCCCGGTGATGACGATGCAGTCCAAGGTGATCGCCGATCGCTGGATTGAAGCCGGTGAACCGGTGGGATATGGCGCGCGCTTCGTGGCCAAGGCGCGCACCCGCGTGGGCGTGGTCGCGCTTGGCTATGCCGACGGTTACCCGCAGTTCGCCCCGAACGGCACCCCGGTGCTGATCGACGGCCAGCCCGGCGGGCTGATCGGGCGCGTGTCGATGGACATGTTGACGGTGGACCTGACCGCGCATCCGCAGGCCGGCATCGGCAGCGTGGTGGAGCTGTGGGGTTCCGCGCCGAAGCTGTCGGAGCTGGCGCCGCGCTGTGGCGTCAGTGCCTACCAGCTGCCGTGCGCGGTCAAGCGCGTGGCGAAGGTGTACGTGTAGAGCCGAGCGCACGCTCGGCTTCCGTAGCGGCCGACCCTGGTCGGCGCTGTGAATGCGTGTCGGCCAAGGTCGATACCTGCCGATGGGCCTACGGCCTACCGTGCTGCGGTGGCCTGCGCTGTCAGCTGCCGCTTCACCCAGTCGTCGATCAGGTGCTTTTCGTAGCGCAGTGGATCGCTGTCGCTCTTCAGGCCGATGTTGTGCAGGTAGCCGGTATCGCTCAGGCGCGCGTCGCCCTCGCTGATGATGCGGCCGCTGGCGTCCTTCAGCGTGTACTGCAGGCTGATCCGCGGTGGGTAGATGTCGCGCATGATCCGGATGTCGCGGCCGCGCGGGCCGTGCCACGGCTCGTAGTCACCGGCGCGCTTGATGTCGACCAGGGTCACATCAAGCGTCTGTCCCGGTTGCAGCGGTTTGGCGGCAGCGGTCTGCAGGTAGCGTGCCAGCTGCTGCACCCAGTCGCCACGCTCGGCTTCGAAGCGGTTGGTACTCTGGCGGATTTCGGTGAACTTGGCCGGATCGTCCCACTTCACGCTGACCGGGCCATCGGCCTGCAATGCGCGGGGAGCTTCCGGGTCGGTCACGGTGCGCGGGGCCGCGCTGGCGCCGCCCGCCGCCAGGGCGCCCGCCAACAGGGCAATCGCGAGTGAGCGTTTCATCACGGTCTCCTGCGTCCCCTCGATGGGGGCGATGTTGATCACAGATCGAGTGTGATCCTGCTTCCCGGTGTCGGCAATGGCCGCATGCGTCGTCTGCAAGAGCGGTTGCCGCCAATTCATCGACGTCAACCATGACTGACGGCGCTTGACGCTGTGAATACGCCCTTTGGAAGATGCTGTGCCTCCAACCTGGCCTGCACAGACACCCTTGTCCACACTGCCGCCCCTTGTGGAGCGCCCACCGATGACGGTGCCGGCGCCCGAACCCGACCTGCATCATGGCGTGCTTGAGCGCATCAACGCCGGTTTCTGCGTGATCCAGGTGCTGTTCGAGGGTGATCGTGCGGTCGACTACCGCTTCATCGAGGTCAACGATGCCTTCGAGCGCCACACCGGGCTGAAGGATGCGCGTGGAAAGCGCATGACGGCGCTGGAGCCCGGCCATGAGCAGGACTGGTTCCGCATCTATGGCGAGGTCGCACGCAGCGGCCGCCCGGCCCAGTTCGAGATGGAGGCGCGTGCGCTGGGCCGCTCGTTCGCGGTGGATGCGGTGCGCGTGGGCCGGCCGGGCGAGGACAAGGTCGGCATCCTGTTCTTCGACATCACCGCACGCAAGCAGATGGAAGTGGAGCTGGGCGAAAGCGAAGCCCGCTTCAGTGCGCTGGCCGACGGCCTGCCGATGCCGGTGTGGGTCTTGGACGAGCGCGGCCATGCCCGTTTCGTCAACAGTGCCTTCAGCGAGTTCTTCGGCGGTGACGAGACGCGCGTGCCGGAGGACGTCTGGCGCGGCCTGGTGCATCCGGACGACGCATCGGTCTTCGAGTACGAACTGCAGGAAGCATTGAAGGCGCAGCGCTCGATGCATGCGCTGGTGCGCGCACGCCGTGCCGATGGCCAGTGGCGCTGGCTGGAGATGAACGCCCGCCCGCGCTTCTCGCGCATGGGCCGCTTCATCGGCCTGGCCGGCAGCAGCCCGGACGTGACCGAACGCCGCGAGATCGAGCTGGCCCGCGAGGAACTGCTGCAGTCCGAGCGTGCCGCGCGCAGTGCTGCGGAAAACATGGCGCGGCTGAAGGATGAATTCCTGGCCACGCTGTCGCATGAGCTGCGTACGCCGTTGACTACCATCCTCGGCTGGAGCGAATTGCTTCTGCAGCGAGTGGACAACACCAGTCCGCTGTACAAGGGCCTGAACGTGATCGCCAACAGCGCCGGTGCGCAGAAGCGGCTGATCTCGGACATGCTCGACCTCAGCAGCATGCTGCTGGGCAAGGTGCAGCTGGAGGTGGAAGTGCTGGACCTGTGCGCGGTGCTGGGTGAGGCGATCGGCGCGCAGGAACTGGTGGCCGAAGGCAAGGCGCTGGACGTGCACCTGCAGCTGCCCACGCAACCCAGCCTGGTGCTGGGCGACGCCACGCGCCTGCAGCAGGTGTTCTGGAACCTGCTCTCGAACGCGATCAAGTTCACCCCGGCTGAAGGCCGCATCGACCTGCAGCTGCGGGCTGACGGCAACTACTGGGAGATCACCGTGCGTGACAGCGGTGATGGCATCGCACCCGAATTCCTCAATCATCTGTTCAGCCGCTTCCGCCAGGCCGACGGCACCACCACCCGCCGCCATGGCGGCCTGGGCCTGGGCCTTGCGATCGTGCAGCAGCTGGTCGAACTGCATGGTGGCACGGTCACTGCGGCCAGCGAGGGCCACGGCCACGGCGCGACCTTCACCGTGCGCCTGCCCCAGCATGTTCCCGATGCCGAACGGCGGCCGCTGCGCGAAGTGATCAGCGGGCCGATCCTGGAGCCGGTGATCGTCGAGCCGTATCCGCTGCGCGGCATGCATGTGCTGGCGGTGGAAGACCAGCCGGAAGTGCTGGAGTACTTGCGGCGCATGCTGGAAGAGCAGGGCGCCAGCGTGTCTGCGGCCAGTTCGGCCGGCGAAGCGCTGGCACTGCTGGCCGACACCGGCCACCTGCAATACCACGTGCTGCTGACCGACATCGGCATGCCGGGCATGGATGGCTATGGGCTGGTGCGCACCTTGCGCGAGGACATGGGCGTGGATGCGGCGACCTTGCCTGCGGTGGCGGTGACTGCACTGGCGCGTGCCGACGACCGTCGCCGCGCGCTGGCCTCGGGCTTCCAGGAGCATGTGGCCAAGCCGTACTCGGTAGCGCAGCTGGTGGCTGCCGTGCGCAAGGTGCAGGTGCCGCGCGCGGACAGCGCGCTGCACTGAACATTCACGGCCGATCGGCGACCCTGCAATCAGGAGGTCGCCGATGTCCCGTATAGCTCCACGTATCCACACCGATCCGGCGCAGATCGCGCGCCTGGAAGCCCTGCTGCCGCAGCTGGATGGCGAAACGCAGGTGGAACTGATTCTGCACGATGGCCGCCGCCTGCTCGGCACGGTGGCGGTGAGGCCAACTGTGCAGCAATACCGCAACGCCGCTGGTGATGAAGGCAGCAACGGCCAGTTGCGCCTGGATGACTACGACACGCCGGTGCAGCAGCACCATGTGTGGCTGGATGAAATCGCCAGTATCAACCGCCTGCCACCCAAGGCGCCTTGATCCGGTGTAGAGCCGAGCCCACGCTCGGCTCTGCCGCCGCCCGAGCGTGGGCTCGGGCGCTACGGATGTGTCAGTGCTCGAACAACGTCGGCGTCGCCTCGAATCGGCGTGCGTACGCACGCTCCTCTGCAACCCTCGCCACCTCGTCATCGGCCAGGTCCGGTGCCCCATAGACGGCGTAGGCAACGCTGCCGTCGGCACCATGACCGATCTGATGCAGCCGGTAGCGCGAGTGGCCGCCGCCGGTGTCCTCGGGGTAGTGCACGGGCGGATGGCTGCCTTCCAGGTCCATTTCACTGTTGTCGACCACGCCACCGACGAACAAGGCTCGCATGCAGGTTCTCCTGGGTTTCCGGGGGAGCCTCTACCCTGAACGTTTCAATGTTTCTGGCGGATCAAGGCCCCGTTCGGGTTTCGCAAAGCGGGCCGCCGGGGCCGGCCCGGCCAAGCCGGTACAATGGACGGCCCTCACGCTTGAAGTACCCGCGCCGATGGCCTCCAGCGACGACGCCCCCCTGCAGACCCTGCTCCTGCCGTTCTCCCAAGGCGCCCTGCGCTGGCCGGAGGGCCCGGTGGCTTTCCTGCGTGCCCGCGATGGCTGGCCATTGCGCGAAGTGGCCGGCAACCGCGAGGTGCACTGCGAACAGAGCTTCGCCCCGTTCGCGCAACCGCTGCAGCAGGCTGCCGGCTGGACCGTCAGCGGCCAGCTGGATGACGCGGCCGGCAAGGGCCGCTACCCGTTGGTGCTGGTGCTGCCGCCGCGCCAGCGCGAAGAAGCCCGTGCGCTGTTCGCCCGTGCGCTGGCGCTGGTCGCCGATGGCGGCCGCATCGTTGCCTGCCAGTCCAACAACGAAGGTGCGCGTTCGGGCGAGGGCGACCTCAAGCAGTTGGCCGGCCTCGGTGGCTGCCTGACCAAGAACCACTGCCGCGTGTACTGGACCGCCCCGCTGCAGGGCCGGCACGACGTTGACCTGGCCAAGCGCTGGTCGGCGCTGGATGCGGTGCGCCCGATCGTGGGCGGTCGCTTCCTCAGCCGCCCGGGCGTGTTCGCCTGGGATCGCATCGATCCGGCGTCGGCGCTGCTGGCCGAGCACCTGCCGGCCGACCTGGCCGGACGCGCCGCCGACCTCGGCGCGGGCTACGGCTATCTGTCGCGCGAACTTCTGGAACGCTGCCCGAAGATCACCGCGCTGGACCTGTACGAGGCCGAGCAGCGCGCGCTGGCACTGGCCGAGCTCAATCTGGCGCCGCCGCCGCGACCGCTGCCGCTGCGTTTCCTGTGGCAGGACGTCACCGCCGGCATCGAGCCGGGCTACGACGTCATCATCAGCAACCCGCCGTTCCACACGCCTTCGCGCGCTGACCGCCCGGACATCGGCCAGCGCTTCATCGCCGTGGCTGCGCAGGCGTTGCGCCCGGGCGGGCGCCTGTATGTGGTGGCCAACCGCCACCTGCCTTACGAGCACACCCTCAACGACAGCTTCGGCGCGGTGCGCGTGGTCGCCGAGCGCGACGGTTTCAAGCTGGTGGAAGCCGTGAAGGGGAAGGGCAAGTGAAGCTGGTCAAGCACATCGCCAACCTGGGCTATGGCAGCCGCAAGCAGGTGCAATGGATGTTCCGCGAAGGCCGCGTCACCGACGCCGACGGCGAGGTGCTGTATGCCGACGACCAGGTGCCGCATGACGCCATCCGGGTCGATGGCGAGCCGCTGGACCCACCGCCGGGGCTGTCGATCGCGCTGCACAAGCCGGCCGGCTACACCTGTTCGACCAAGGACACCGGGCGCCTGATCTACGACCTGCTGCCGCCGCGCTTCCGTGACCGCGATCCGGTGCTGTCCACGGTCGGCCGCCTCGACCGCGAGACCAGTGGCCTGCTGTTGCTGACCGACGATGGTGGCCTGCTGCACCGGATCATCTCGCCGAAGTCGAAGCTGCCGAAAGTCTATGAGGTCGAGTTGAGCGAGGACCTGCGCGGCGACGAGGTGGCGCTGTTCGCCAGCGGCACGCTGATGCTGGAATCGGAGAAGACGCCCCTGCTGCCGGCTGAACTGGAAGTGCTGGATGCGCGCCGTGCGCGGCTGGTGCTGCACGAAGGCCGCTACCATCAGGTACGCCGCATGTTCGCCGCCACCGGCAACCACGTGCAGGCCCTGCACCGCAGCCGCGTCGGCGGGCTGGACCTGCAGGGGCTGGACGAAGGGCAATGGCGGCAGCTCACCCCTACCGACCTGGATACGCTGTTCGCTCCATGACCCCCATCGCTGCGCTGCCGTTTCTTCCCGACGCCGTCATCTTTGACATGGACGGCCTGATGATCGACAGCGAGCGTGTCTCGTTGGACTGCTGGGGCCAGGCCGCCGATGAATTCGGGCTGGGCCTGGACGAGGCGGTGTTCCTGCGCATGGTCGGCCTCGGCGACCGCGATTCGCACGCGCTGCTGCGCGCGCAGGGCATCGAGGACAGCGTGATCGATGCGGTGGCCGCACGTTGCCACGACCTGTATGAGGCACGCACACAGACCGGGTTGCCGTTGCGTCCAGGCATCCTGGAACTGCTGGAGCTGCTGAAAGCGCACGCGGTACCGCGGGCGGTGGCCACCACCACGCGGCAGCCGAGGGCCAACCGCAAGCTGGCCGCTGCTGGCCTGCTGCCGTATTTCGATGCGGTGATCACCAGTGGCGACGTGGCGCGGCCGAAGCCGGCGCCGGATATCTACCTGCTGGCCGCGCAGCGATTGGGGCAGGTGCCCGGGCGTTGCCTGGCGCTGGAGGATTCACCGGCCGGTACGCGCGCGGCGCTGGCGGCTGGCATGACCGTGATCCAGGTGCCGGACCTGGTGCATCCGGATGAAGAGCTGCGTGCCCTGGGCCACCGCATCGTTGGATCCCTGGTGGACGCGCACGCGCTGCTGCTGCCGTTGCTGCCGAAGTAAGGTGGGTGCCGACCGTTGGTCGGCCCAGTGCCCCGGTAGGTGCCAACCTTGGTTGGCACAGAGCCGAGCATGGCTCGGCTCTACATCCTTGGGTGGGTGCCGACCGTTGGTCGGCACGCCCGTCCCCATCACACCCGCCCGAACACCAGCGCGGCGTTGGTGCCACCGAAGCCGAAGCTGTTGGACATCACCGTATCCAGTTTCTGCTCGCGGCTCTCGCGCAGGATCGGGAAGCTCTCCACCTTCGGGTCCAGCTCGCCGATGTTGGCCGAACCGGCAACGAAGCCATCGCGCATCATCAGCAGGCAGTAGATCGCCTCGTGCACGCTGGCTGCACCGAGCGAGTGCCCGGACAACGCCTTGGTCGAAGACAGCGGCGGCACCGCATCGCCGAACACTTCGCGGATCGCGTTGAGCTCGGTGACATCGCCCAGCGGGGTCGAGGTGCCGTGGGTGTTCAGGTAGTCCAGCGGGCGATCGACACCCTGCAGCGCCATCTTCATGCAGCGCACCGCACCTTCACCGGAGGGCGCGACCATGTCGGCGCCGTCGGAGGTTACGCCATAGCCGATCAGTTCGGCATGGATGTGCGCACCGCGTGCGACGGCGTGGTCGTAATCCTCCAGCACCAGCATGCCGCCACCACCGGCGATGACGAAGCCGTCGCGGTCCTTGTCGTACGGGCGCGAGGCGCTGGCCGGGGTTTCGTTGAAGCTGGTCGACAGCGCGCCCATCGCATCGAACATCACGCTCATCGACCAGTGCAGGTCTTCGCCACCGCCGGCGAACATGATGTCCTGCGCACCGTGCCGGATCATGTCCGCAGCGGCGCCGATGCAATGCGCCGAGGTCGCGCAGGCAGCCGACAGCGAGTAGCTGACGCCCTTGATCTGGTAGGCCGTGGCCAGGCAGGCCGAGACCGTCGAACACATCGTGCGCGGCACCATGTACGGGCCGACCTTGCGCACGCCACGTTCGCGCAGCAGGTCGACGGCACCGATCTGCCATTCGCTGGAGCCGCCACCGGAACCGGCGATCAGGCCGGTGCGCAGGCTGCTGACCTGCTCGGGGCTGAGCCCGGCATTGGCGATGGCATCGCGCATGGCCAGGTAGGCGAAGGCCGCCGCGTCGCTCATGAAGCGCTTCTGCTTGCGGTCGATCAAGGCGTCCAGGTCGAGGTCGACGCGGCCACCGACCTGGCTGCGCAGGCCTGCTTCGGCGTGGTCGGCCAGGGCGGTGATGCCCGAGCGTCCCTCACGCAGCGCGGCCGAAACGGTATCCAGATCATTGCCGAGGCAGGACGTGATGCCCATGCCGGTGATGACGACGCGACGCATCAGAAGCTCCCGGTTTCGGTGAACAGGCCGACGCGCAGGTCGCGCGCGCTGTAGATTTCGCGGTCGTCCACGTACATGCGGGCGTCCGACTGGGCCATCACCAGCTTGCGGTTGATGACCCGGCTGATGTCGATCTCGTAGCGTACGAGCTTGGCGTCCGGCAATACCTGGCCGGTGAACTTCACCTCGCCACAGCCCAGCGCGCGGCCCTTGCCGGGTGCACCCAGCCAGGTCAGGAAGAAGCCGGTCAGCTGCCACATGGCATCCAGGCCCAGGCAGCCTGGCATCACCGGGTCGCCGATGAAGTGGCAGCCGAAGAACCACAGGTCCGGGCGGATATCCAGTTCGGCGCGTACCATGCCCTTGCCATGCGGTCCGCCGTCCTCTCGGATGTCGGTGATGCGGTCGAACATCAGCATCGGGTCGTTGGGCAAACGGCCGGCGGCGGTGCCGAACAGTTCACCGCGTGCGCTGGCCAGCAGCTGTTCGCGGTTGAACGCGTGGAGACGGGTCATGAAGCACAATCCTGGAAGCGGAGAACAGGGAAACAAGCGCCCGAGAATGCCCGTGGAAACTGCGCCGATCAAACATTTCAACCGTACGCAACCGTAGTGTTTTCAAGGGAATACGCGCATCCTGTTGATGTGCAACGACCATACTTCGGCGTGTGGCCCACCCGGCCCGGCCCCGCCTTTTCCACCTGACATGACCCGACTGCGCAAGATCATCCACGTTGACATGGACGCGTTCTACGCGTCGGTGGAGCAGCGCGACGATCCGTCACTGCGCGGCAAGCCGGTGGTTGTGGCATGGCGCGGCGCACGCTCGGTGGTGTGCGCGGCATCGTACGAGGCACGCGTGTTCGGCGTGCGTTCGGCCATGCCGGCAGTGCGGGCCGAACGCCTGTGCCCGGATGCGATCTTCGTGCCGCCCGACTTCGCACGTTACAAGGCGGTGTCACGCCAGGTGCGCGAGATCTTCCTGCGCCACACCGACCTGGTTGAGCCGTTGTCGCTGGACGAAGCCTACCTGGACGTGACCGAGCCGAAGAGCGGCATCGAACTGGCGACCGACATCGCCCGTACCATCCGCATGCAGATCCGTGAGGAGACGAACCTGACTGCTTCAGCCGGGATCGCGCCGAACAAGTTCCTGGCCAAGATCGCCTCGGACTGGCGCAAGCCCGATGGCCAGTTCGTGATTCCGCCGCAGCGGGTGGACGCCTTCCTGCTGCCGTTACCGGTGAGCCGGGTGCCTGGCGTCGGCAAGGTGATGGAAGGCAAGCTGGCCGCGCGCGGCATCGCCACCTGCGGCGACCTGCGGCAGTGGGCACTGATCGATCTGGAAGAAGCGTTCGGCAGTTTCGGCCGCAGCCTGTACAACCGCGCACGCGGCATCGACGAGCGGCCGGTGGAACCGGACCAGCAGGTGCAGTCGATTTCCTCGGAGGACACCTTCGCCGAAGACCTGCTGCTGGAAGACCTGACCGAGGCCATCGTGCAGCTGGCAGAGAAGACCTGGAAGGCGACCCGCAAGACCGAGCGTGTCGGCCATACCGTGGTGCTGAAGTTGAAAACCGCGCAGTTCCGCATTCTCACCCGCAGCTTCACCCCGGAACGTCCGCCGGAGTCGATGGAAGAACTGCGCGACATCGCACTGGCCCTGCGCGCCCGCGTCGACCTGCCGGCGGAGACGCGCTATCGGCTGGTGGGTGTCGGGCTGGGCGGCTTCCGCGAAAAGGAACCGGTGGTGCAGGGGGAATTGTTCGAGCACGACATGAACAATCCCACAGATACCTAATCATCAAATAGTGGGGTCAGAGCCCGTTGCGCAGCAACGGGCTCTGACCCCGTGCCGACCAACGGTCGGCACCCACCATCAGCAGCAGGTTCCGACAGATAGCGGGAAACTGTCGAAGGCGGGGTGGGTCCGGTTGCGGGGGCGTGAGCCGCATGGATGCGGCGACCGAGCTTACATGGACGTACTTGCAGCGCCCCCCGCAACCGGACCCACCTCGCCTTCCCACCGATAGCCAGCTGTTGCTGTTGCCTCTGCAGGTGCAGGGCGCAGCCCTGCAAAAGAAAACTCCCCACCTCATGGCCACTGCATCTCGCCCTTGGCCACCTTCGCACTCAGCTCCAGCGACGCCACGCCGTCCAGCTTCGGATAGCGCGCCTGCATCGCCTTCACCAGTGCCGCGCTGTCCTTGGCCTTTGCCGCCTCGGCGTCGAACGCGCGGATGTAGTCCGCAGTGAAGCGCAGCGCACTGGCACCCAGCGCCGCACCCGGCGCGTAATGCCCCGGCACCACCACCTTCGGCTTCAGTGCCTGCAACCGCTGCAGGGTCTGCAGCCAGTCAGTGTGCGACTTCGGCGTCTGCGTGTCGGCCATCCACACGTGCTCACCGGCCACCACCGGAATGCCGCCGACGATCGCACGCAGCGACGGTACCCACAGCACCGTGCGATCCGGGGTCGGGCCATCCAGGCCGATCAACGGCAGGCGCTGGCCTTCCAGCTGCAGGGCATCGCCGTCCAGTACCTGCGGCACCACGATGCGTGCCGGCACGTCGGCGCCCATCTTCGGTCCCCAGTAGGCCAGCTTGCCGGCCTGGGTCTGCTGGATGTGGGCGACGGTCTGCGCAGTGGCGACGATGCGTGCCTGCGGGAAGGCATCCTGCAGGGTGGCCAGGCCGAAGTAGTAGTCCGGATCGCCGTGGCTGATGTAGATCGTGGTCAGCTGCTTGCCACTGGCGCGGATCCGTTCGACCAGCTTGCGCGCGTCGCTGGCACCAAACTGTGCATCGACCAGGATCGCGTCGTGGCGGCCTTCGATCAGCACCGAGGATACCGAGAACATCGCCTGCGGGCCGGGATGGAAGGTCTGCAGGTGCAGTTGTGATTTCGTCGCGATGGTCGGCGCCGCGGTGGCCGGTGCGGCCAGCAGCGGCGCACTGGTGAACGTGGCGGCCAGGGCGAGGGGAAGCAGCAGGGCAGCGGTACGCATGGGGAATTCCTTGTGTCGGATAGGGAGCCGAGCGTGGGCTTGGCCCTACAGGGCTCGCGCGTCGATCAGTACGCGGCCGTGATGATCTGCTTCGGGTACTGGTGCGCTTCCAGCTCGGCGACGAACGCGGCGCCGTAGTCGGCATAACTGATGCGGCTGTGGCCGCTGGCGTCGGCCAGGAAGGCCTTGGGCTGCACACGGTACTGGCCGCGCTCTTCGCCCGGGCCGATTTCGGCGGCCGGCGAGAAGAAGGTCCAGTCCAGGTCGTCCACTGCCTGCAGGCGATTGAAGGCTTCACGATGGGCCAGCGCGTACGGCTTGTAGGCTTCCGGGAAGTTGGGGGTATCGACCAGCTGCACGCCCGGCGCGACTTCCAGGCTGCCGGCGCCACCCACCACCATCAGGCGCGGTACGCCGGCCTTGCGCGCGGCGGCCGCCAGCTGCGCGGCGATCTCGCCCACGCGGCCGATGTCATCGCCCGGACGCGGGCCGTAGGCGCTGGCCAGCACGTCGTGGCCAGCGATGGCGGCGACCAGCGCGTCCTGGTCATCCAACGAGGCGATCACCGGATGGGCACCGGCCAGTTCGGCCGGAAGGTCCTGCGCGCTGCGCACGATGACGGTGAGTTCGTGGCCGTGGGCCAGCGCGTGGCGGGCGATCTGGCGGCCGATGTTGCCGGTGGAACCAACGAGGGCGATCTTCATGGCAGGACTCCGTGGGGCGATGTGGGCTGGGAATGGGGCCACTCTAGGCCGCTGCAGTCGCTCGAAAAACAGCGTATAACGCGCTTGTTTGTTGCACGAATCGAGCATATGGACCGATTGACCGCCATGGCCGTGTTTGTCGAGGTGGCCGAGCGCGGCAGCCTCACCGCCGCCGCAGAAGTGCTGGACATGTCGCGGGCGATGGTCAGCCGCTACCTGGCCGAGGTCGAGGGCTGGCTGGGCGCACGCCTGCTGCACCGGACCACACGCCGGGTCAGCCTGACCGGCCCGGGCGAGGCGGCGCTGGCGCGCTTCCGGCAGATGCTGGCAATCGGCGAAGAACTGCAGGGCGAGCTGGCCAGTGATGATCCCGAGCCGCACGGCACGCTGCGGGTGACCGCCAGCGTGTCGTTCGGGCAGAGCCACCTGGCGCGGGCGGTGGCCGGTTTCGTCGCACGCCATCCGGCGGCGCGCATCGAGCTGCTGCTGGTCGACCGCACGGTGAACCTGGTCGAGGAGCGCGTGGACCTGGCCGTGCGCATCGCGCGCCAGATCGACCCCAGCCTGATCGCGCGGCGGCTGGCCACCTGCCGCTCGGTGCTGTGCGCGACGCCGTCGTACCTGCAGGCGCGTGGCACGCCGACCGCGCCGGAGCACCTGGCCGCGCACAACTGCCTGACCCACCACTACGTCGGCAAGAGCCTGTGGCAGCTGCACCGCGATGGCCGTTCGCTGTCGGTGGCGGTGGGCGGCAACATCAGCGCCAACGATGCCTCGCTGCTGCTGGAGGCGGTACGCGCCGGTGCCGGGATCGCCATGCTGCCGACCTACCAGGTGGCGCCACTGCTGCGCAGCGGCGAGCTGATCGAACTGCTGCCCGGATTCAGTCTGGACGAGCTCGGCATTCATGCCGTGTACGCATCACGGCGCCAGCAGCCCGCTATCATGCGGCGATTCCTGGATTACCTGGCCGAGTGTTTCGCCAGCCCGGCCTTCCAGGATCTGGATTGGCGCCCACCGGGCAAGGAGAACACATGAACCATGGACAGGCCTTGATCGACCACAACCGTGCTGCCTGGGACCGCCAGGCCAGCGAAGTGCGCGAATGGTCGCGCCCGGTGGAGAGTTCAACCATTGCCGCCGCGCGCGAAGGCCGCTGGCAGGTGCACCTGACCCCACGCGCGCTGCCACTGGACTGGCTGGGCGACGTGCGCGGCCGCCGCATCCTGTGCCTGGCCTCGGGTGGTGGCCAGCAGGCCCCCGTGCTGGCCGCTGCGGGCGCCGACGTCACCGTGTTCGACCTGTCCGACGGGCAGCTGGAACAGGACCGCCGGGTCGCTGCGCGTGATGGACTGCAGCTGCGCACGGTGCAGGGCGACATGCGCGACCTGCACGTATTCGCCAACGACAGTTTCGACGTGGTGTTCCATCCGATCTCCAACCTGTACGTGCCCGACGTGCGCCCGGTGTGGACCGAATGCCGCCGCGTGCTGGCGCGCGATGGCATGTTGATGGCCAGTTTCTACAACCCGGTGCTGTTCGTCGGTGCACGTGATCCGCAGCTGGACGCACAGGGTTTGATCCGGCCGCAGTACGCCATTCCCTATTCGGACCTGGAAGACCTGCCCGCCGCAGAGCGTGAGGCGAAACTCGCCCGCGGTGATGCGCTGACCTTTGGCCACAGCCTGACCGAACTGATCGGCGGGCAGCTGGATGCAGGCTTCGTGATTGATCGGTTCATGGAAGACTGGCAGCCGAAGCCGCGCTTCCTGATCGACCGTTACCTGCCCACCTTTCTGGCCACCCGCGCACGCAGGATCGGATGAGGCGGATCCTGGAAAAGAACGCGGCGTACAATGGGCGGCCCCACGTTGTACAGGCGTCGTCCCTTGTCGTATCCCTATCCGCTGGTCGTATTCGATCTCGATGGCACGCTGGTCGACAGCGCATCTGACATCGCCGAAGCGCTGAACCGCACGCTGGAAGCCATCGGCATGGCACGCGTGCCGGAAGCCACCGTGCTCGGCTGGATCGGCGACGGAGTGCGCCGCCTGGTCGAACAGGCCGTGCACGCCGCCGGTCGTGAGGTCGACCTGGCCGAGGTCATGCCGGTGTTCATGGTGCACTACCGTGAATGCCTGCTGCGCAGCCCGCGCCTGTTCGATGGCGTGGCCGAGGCACTGGCGCAGCTGCGCGCGCGCGACGTGCCACTGGCGATCTGCACCAACAAGCCCGAAGCACTGGTGCCGCCGCTGCTGCAGCACCTGGGCATCGGTGATGCGTTCGCGCTGGTACTGGGCGGCGATTCACTGCCACAGCGCAAGCCCAGCGGCGAACCGCTGCGGCACATCGCCACGCACTTCGGGCTGCCGGTGCAGGCGTGCCTGATGGTGGGAGATTCGTTGACCGACTACCGCGCCGCCGAAGATGCGGGCATGCCGATCGCGCTGGTGCGCTACGGCTATCCGCGCGGCCTGGACCTGGCCAGCGCGCATGCGGTGGCGGTGATCGACGACCTGCGTGAACTGCCGGGGTTGACCGCCGGCGTCCCGGTGTAGAGCCGAGCCCATGCTCGGCTGCTTTGCTGCCTGAGCCGAGCATGGGCTCGGCTCTACAGAGAAAGCGCCGGGCAATGCCCGGCGCCTTCTTTCATTTCGGCTGGTAACGCACACTCAACTGGTACTCACGGCCCGGCTGGTTGAACCACGCCACCGTCTCATACCTGCGGTCGAACACGTTTGTGGCACGCGCCAGCAGCGACCACGACGGCGTCAGCGCGTACTCGGCGCGCAGATCCAGCGTGCCGTACCCCCCCACCTTCACCGCGTTGGCGGCATCGTCATAGCGCTTGCCCGCACCCTGAACCGTCAGGCCTGCGCGGAAGTCCCCGAAACGCCGGTCGATGTCCAAGCGCGCGGTCTGCTGTGCACGACGCGGCAGCCAGTTGTCGAACTGCGTGCTGCCGCCGGTGCGGTTGCGTGGGTCGGTGTAGCTCAGCTGGGCGTTGATGTCGAAGCCGGCCAGCAGCACGCCACCGGTCAGTTCGGCACCGCGGATGCGCGCCTTCTCCACCTGCTGCATCCTGAAGGTCGCCGCATCGTAGGTGATCAGATCATCGATGCGGGTTTCATAGACGTCCAGGCCCCAGTGCCAGCCCTGTCCCTGCTGCGAAACGCCCAGGTTGGCGCTCTTGGACTTCTCCGGGTTCAACGTCGGCACACCGCTCCACGGGTCATACAGGTCGCTGAAGGTCGGCGCCTTGAACGCGGTGCCGTAACTGGCATTGACACGCAGGCCGTGGCCGAGCTCCATCGCCCAGCCGAGGCTGCCCGTGGCGTGGTTGCCGAACTGCTGGTTGTCGTCGTTGCGCGCGCTGGCCTGCAGCTGGTGGCGGCCGAAGCGCCCCTGGTACTGCACGAACACGCCGGTGTTGCGGCGGCTGTCGACCCGATATCCGGCACTGCTGCCATCCAGGTTGTCTTCGCTCCAGTCCACGCCGGTGCTCAGCAGCTGGCCTTCGGCCAAGGTGAAGTCACCCTGCAGCGAGGCACTGTCGCGGTGGGTCTGAGCGCTGCCACGGGCACCGAAGTCACCGAAGTTGTCCGACTCGTTGTCACTGCGCCCGACATTGGCGGTGAACGCCAGGCGTTCGGACGGGGTGTAGCGCACCTTGCCGGCCAGCACCTGCTGGCGGGTTTCCGAATAGTTGTAGTAGCCGTCGTAATGGTTCTTTCCGTCGGCACGCAATGCACTGCCTTCCACGTTCCATTGGTCGTTGAAGGTGTAGCCACCGCGCAGGCTCTTGGACAGGTTGCGGTAGCCATCGCGGTCATGTTCGTCGGCAAAGCAGCCGGTGAACAGCGTTGCCGAGCCGCGGCAGGCATCGATGCCATCGGAATGCTGGTAGGCGATGTCGGCGCCGAACCAGCCGCGTTCGGTCCCGCCACCGATCCCGCCGCTGGCTTCGCGCAGGCCGTTGCTGCCGCCACCGAGCTGGAAGTGCGGGGCGAAATCACCCTGGTTGCGGCGGGTGAAGATCTGGATCACGCCGCCAATGGCATCGGCGCCGTACAGGCTCGACTGCGGGCCACGCACGATTTCCACGCGCTCGATCTGCGCCAGCGGCAGGTCCTGGTACATCGCCAGGCCGAGGTCGGCACTGTTGATGCGCACGCCGTCGACCAGCACCACGGTGTGGCCCGAGTTGGTGCCGCGCAGGAACAGCGAGCTCTGCTTGCCGAGCCCACCGGCATTGGTCAGGTTGATGCCGGCGCGGCCGCGCAGCAGTTCCTGCAGCGAGGTGGCCTGGCTGGATTCGATCTGCGCGCGGTCGATCACCTGGGCCGGCGCGATGCTGTCCTGCAGGGCGATCGGGGTGCGCGTGGCGGTGACCAGGATCTGGTCGAGCGCGGTGGTGTCATCGGCGGCCTGTGCCAGCGCGGGCAGGGCGGCCAGTACGGCCAGGGACAGCATTCGGGACTGCAGCTTCATGGGGGACTCCAGGTGCCACGCACGCCCGCGTGGCGAAGGGGCGGAGCCGCGAAGGCAGGCACGCGCCGATGCCGCAGCGCACGCCACGGTCATCCAGCGCCATGCCCACCGCATCGCGACCTGAGGCTTCCGGGCCGGTCTCCGGGCTTGCCGCCGGGTGGCGCGAGGCCACCGTCCAGGCGCCTTCCCATGCCTGCGGCACAGTGGCGGTGTTGCCTGGAACTGACGTGCTTACCGTTGCGGGGGCAGCGCCGGCCTGGCGTGGAATCACGCGTCACCGGCTTCCCGTTTCAACCTGCCGGCCACGGCCGCAGGTCACCTGGAAGTGCGCGCAGTCTACGGCATCGCAGGCCGTCCCGTTGCGTCGCGCCTGCGCGGCTGCCTTTGCTGTGCCTTTAGAATGGTTGCTCGATCCCGTGGTGCCGTTACCGATGTCTGCCCGTTCTCCGTTGTACCTGCGTCGCCCGTCCGGGACGCACGCATGATCCTCGACCTGGTCCGCCATGCCGGCAACGGTCGCGATGAGTTCCTTGATGGCCGCAGCGATCCACCGCAGCTGGCCGGCCTGCCGCAGGAGCTGGTCGAGGCCTATGCCGAGCAACGCTGGGAGCGGGTGATCAGTTCACCGCGGTTGCGCGCGCTGCACACGGCGATGGCGCTGGCCACCCCACGCGGGCTGGACGTCGAAGCGGACGAGGAATGGGAAGAACTGGATTTCGGCGATTGGGACGGGCAGTCGCTGTTCGACCTGCCGGAAGATGCGCTGGCCGCCTTCCACGCCGATCCGCATGCGTTCCCGCCGCCGAACGGCGAGAGCTGGGGGCATTTCGAGCGGCGTATCGCGCGCGCGCTGGATCGCCTGCTCGATGATGATGATCATCCGGTGCCGACGCTGGTGGTCAGCCATGGTGGCCCGCTGCGCATGGTGTTGTCGCAGGTTTGCGGCCTGCCGATGTCGCTGTGCTGGGCCCTGCGCATCGACCACGGCACGCGCCTGCGGGTGTGGCTGGAGCGGGGCGAGGTCGGGCTGGTGGGCGAGCTGCTGGAACTGCAGCAGCCCTGATCTGCTCTTGTAGAGCCGAGCCATGCTCGGCTGCACTTCGATCAGAAAGGCCAGCCGAGCGTGGGCTCGGCTCTACAGGAGGGCGCGGCTCAATCCTCGTCCGCGCGCTCGGCCACGTTGTCCTCGGCGTCATCGTCGGCATCGAAGCGCTGCTCGTGCACCGGGCCCGACGCCGGGCCGGCCGCCTTCAGCGGATGCGCGGCGATGCGCGCCTCATAGTCCTGCACCAGCGCCTCACGCTGCGGCTCGCTCAGCTCCTGCCAGTGGCAGTCCAGCAATGCGCCTTCCAGCGAGTACAGCAGGTTCAGGCTGGGCTTGAAGCCGGCCCGCTTGACCTTGACGAAGGCGCCGACTGCGCCGATCGCCACCAGGTCCTCGCGGCTGCGCAGCCCGACCTGGCGCAGCCAGGCTGCACTCTTCGGGCCGATGTTGCGCAGCTTCGGTGCGCTCATCCCAGTGCCTCGACGAACACGCGGGCGATGGCTTCCAGGCCGGCCTGATCGTCGGCGTCGAAGCGGCCGACCTTCGGGCTGTCGATATCGAATACGCCGATCAGTTCATCGCCGCGCAGCAGCGGCACCACCAGCTCCGAACGCGAGGCCGAATCGCAGGCGATGTGGCCGGGGAAGGCATCGACGTCGTCCACGCGCTGGGTTACGCGCTGGCTGGCGGCGGCACCGCACACACCCTTGTCCAGCGGGATGCGCACGCAGGCCGGCAGGCCCTGGAACGGGCCGACCACCAGTTCCTTGCCGTCATACAGGTAGAAGCCCACCCAGTTCAGGTCGGGCAGGGCGTGATAGACCAGTGCGGAGAGGTTGGCCGCGTTGGCGATGCGGTCGGACTCGGCGTAGACCAGGCCACGGGCCTGTTCCAGCAGCTGGGCGTATTGTTCCGGCTTGCTGCCGGTGAGCGAGGCATTGGCGAACATGCCCGCAGTCTAGCAAGTGCACCGGGCCGGCGATAATGCACACACTGTTGCCCTGTTGGAGCCCATCGATGCCGTTGCCCGCTACGCTGCCGCCCGCCCTGTTCGTTACCGGCACCGATACCGAAATCGGCAAGACCGCGGCCAGCACCGCGCTGCTGCATGCACTGCGCCAGCGTGGCCTGCGTGCAGTGGGCATGAAGCCGGTGGCCAGCGGCAGCGAGGATCTGGGGCAGGGCCTGCGCAACGAGGACGCGCTGGCGCTGCAGGCGGCCAGCTGGCCGGTGCCGGACTATGCCGATCTGAATCCCTATGCGCTGCGGCAGCCACTGGCACCGGAGCTGGCCGCTGCCGAGGACGGCGTGCAGGTGGAGCTGGCGCCGATCGTGGCCGCGTTCGAACGCCTGCGCGCGAAGGCCGATATCGTCGTGGTGGAGGGCGTGGGCGGTTGGCTGGCGCCGGTCTCGGCCACGCTGGACCAGCTCGACCTGGTGCGTGCGCTGCAGCTGCCGGTGCTGCTGGTGGTGGGCATGCGGCTGGGCTGCGTCAACCACGCGCGGTTGACCGCGCAATCGCTGCAGGCCAGCGGCGTGGACTGCCTGGGCTGGATCGGCAACCACATCGACCCGGCAATGCAGCGCCAGGACGAGAACATCGCCACGCTGCAGCAGCGCCTGCCGATGCCGTGCTGGGGACGGCTGCCGCATCTGCCGGGGGCGGATGGTCAGATCCTGAGTACGCACCTGCTCGACTGACCTGCTTCCTGTAGAGCCGAGCCCATGCTCGGCTCAGCGGGGACCGTCAGCGAAGGGCAGCCGAGCGTAGGCTCGGCTCTACAGGAGCTGGCGCACTGCCAGCTCCCGCGCGATCGCACCCAGCCGTTCCACCGCACCGATGAAGCGCGCATCCAGGCTCTGGCAGCACGACAGCCGCAGGCAGTGGCGATAGCGCGCACCACGCGAATAGACCTGGCCGGGCATGAACACGATGTCCTCCTGCAGCGCTCGCTCGAACAGCTCGCGCGTGTCCACGCCCGGCAGTTCCAGCCACAGCAGGAATCCGCCCTGTGGTTCGGTGGCGCGGGTGCCTGCCGGGAAATGCTCGGCTACCAGCTGGCGCAGCCGTCCCACCTGTTCGCGGTACAGGCGGCGCATGCGATGCAGATGGTGCTCGTAGCTGCCTGCTTCCAGATACGCGGCCACCGCATCGCCGAGCAGCTGCGGCTCGCCGCCGGTGGACTGGAACTTCAGCAGCGCGATGCGCTCTGCGAAGCGGCCGCCATCCAGCCAGCCGATGCGGTAATCCGGCGCCAGTGTCTTTGAGAAGCCACCGACCACCATCACCCAGCCATCGCGATCGAAGGCTTTCAGCAAGGGTGCCGGCGGTTCGCAGAACTGCAGCTCGGCGTACACCGCATCCTCGATCAGGGGCAGCTGCCGTGCGTTGACCAGCTCGGCCAGGCGTTGTTTGGCGGCGGTCGGCATGGTGCAGCCGAGCGGGTTGTGCACGGTCGGCATCACCACCAGTGCGGCCAGCGGCGTGTGCTCCAGCAGCGCATCCAGTGCATCCACATCCAGCCCGTGCTGCGGGTGGGTGGGCAACTCGATTGCCTGCAGGCCGAGGTTGGCCAGCAACGGATACAGGTTGAAGTAGGACGGCGCCTCGATGCCCACTGCGTCACCGGGCTGGGTGACCGCGCGCAACGCCAGCTGCAGGGCCTCCATCGCACCATGGGTCAGCAGGAGTCGCTCGGCGTGGGTGTGCAGGCCCATGCGCGGACTGCGGCGCACGATCTGCGCCAGCAGCCGGGGGGAGCCGTTGGGTCTCGCATAGGTCTCCACCGTCTGCTGGCCGTGGCGCAGCACCTGCGCGGTATGCCGGGCCAGCTGCGCGCCGGGATAGAACTGGCGACCACGTGGGCCGGCGAAGGCCAGGTCGACCACACCCGGGCGGCGCTGCGCTTCCAGTACCCGGGCCATCAGCACCTGCTGCAGCGGCGCGGTGGGCGCGGACGGGGTGTCGCGCAGCGAACGCTCCGGCACCGACAGCCGCGGCGCGACTTCGAAGCCCGCCTTCGGCCGCGGAATCACCAGCCCGGCATCTTCCAGCTGGCGATATGCCGCGATCACCGTGTTGAGGCTGAGCCTGCGCTGCGACGCCATCTGCCGCAGCGAAGGCAGGCGGCTGCCGACCGGAAGGCGGCCGCCGTGGATGGCCTCGGCCAGTTCGTCGGAGAGCCGCTGGTAGCGTGGAGGGATCATCGTGGCCTGGTCATCTGTATCCATCGAACATGCCGCCATCTGGTTCTGTACCCATGATGATGGCGAGCCTAGCATGTCGTCGTCGGCCGGGCCTGATCGGGGCGTGGCCGGCGCATTCCAAGCGCACGGCGGGACCGCCGTGCGTCTTTTTTTGGTGTGTAGAGCCGAGCCCACGCTCGGCTGCTTTTCCGCCAACAGCAGCCGAGCGTGGGCTCGGCTCTACAGAAGCGCAGCGCCGAGCACCGATCAGCCCCAGGGGAAATGCCGTCAGCGCATCGGCACCAGCACCGCGTCGCGCCGGTACAGCGCCGGAAACTGCTTGGCCAGGGCCGCCAGCTTCGGTGCGTCGTAGTAGCGGATGTAGGCGGCCTGCGGGTAGTTGGTCATGTAGTTCTGGTGGTAGCTCTCGGCCGGGTAGAAGCGCTGGCCGCTGACCAGCTGGGTGACGATCGGCGCGCGGTAGCTGCCGGCCTGGCCGAGCTGGGCGATGTAGGCACGGCTGGCCGCCTGCTGGCGGGCGTCGTCAGTGAAGATCGCCGAACGGTACTGGCTGCCGTGGTCCGGACCCTGGCGGTTGAGCTGGGTCGGGTCGTGCGCGACTGAGAAGAACACCTGCATCAGCTGTCCATAGCTGACCTGGCGCGGGTCGTAGTCAATCTTTACGGCTTCGGCATGGCCGGTCTGGCCACCGCTGACGCGCTCATAGCGCGCATTGGCTGCACTGCCACCGATATAGCCGGACACCGCATTGCTCACGCCCTTGACGTGCTGGAACACGCCCTGCACGCCCCAGAAGCAACCGCCGGCAAACACCACGCTGGCGTGGGTGGCGTCATCGCGGAACGCCGCATCGCCGGTGGGGGCCGGCAGTGCCTGGATCTGCGCGCTGGCTTCGACCGGCGCCGCAGCCGCGCCGTGATCGACCAGCAGCACCCCGGCAATCAATGCCATGGCCACCAGGCCGGCAACACCGGCGGCGATGCCCTGTTCAAAGGAGAGTTTCATCATGTGCTCCCGGTTCAACCGAAGGTGAAGGCATAGGCCTGCACGCCCGCATCGAGGAATTCGATCTCGAAGCGATGCGGACCGACCGTGCCGCGCTGGCGTACCAGCTGGTACAGGCGATGCTCGTCGACCACGCCACTGCCATCGGCGCCGACATCACTACCGGCATCGGCAGCGGGCAGCGCCTTGCCATCCAGCCAGACGCGGAAGCGCACCGGCGTGCCGTCGCGGCTGGGCGCCAGCACCAGGTGCAGGTCACGCGCATGGAACTGGAAGGCAATGCGGCCACCGGCCTGCTGCAGCTGTGCGGCTTCATCGGTGACGGTCCAGCGCCCCGACAGTCCCCACTGGTTCAACGCCAGGGTGGTCGGCAGCGTGTAGTCGAACGCGCTGTTGCTGCGCTGTCCGCCGGGCGAGGCGAACTGCTCGGCGCGGGCGTGGCCCAGATAGGTTTCCGGCGAGCGCAGGTTGCCCATGTCGGCCTGCACGGCCACGCCTTTCAGGTCGGCGGCAGCAGGATCGGCAGGCGGCGGCAGGTTGGCCTGCCCGGCTTCGGTCAGCAGGCGACGGATCATCTGTTCCGAACGCGCGTAGTTGCCTTCGCCGAACTGGTGGCCGCGGATGTTGCCCTGCGCATCGACGAAGTACTGCGCCGGCCAGTAGCGGTTGTTGAACGCGCGCCAGATCGTGTACTGGTTGTCCAGCGCCACCGGGTACTCGACCTTCAGCTGCTGCACCGCCTTCATGACGTTGCGCGGGTCACGCTCGAAGGCGAATTCCGGCGTGTGCACGCCGATCACCACCAGGCCGTGGTCGCGGTAGCGGCGCTCCCATTCGTGCACGAACGGCATCGCGCGCAGGCAGTTGATACAGGAGTAGGTCCAGAAGTCGACCAGTACCACCTTGCCGCGCAGCTGCTGGGCCGTCAGCGGTGGGCTGTTGAGCCAGCCGGTGGCCCCGTCCAGCGCGGGGAGGGTGCCCTCGACCGGCAGCGGTGCATCGCCAGCGGCGTTGGCACCGGCCATCATCATCATCGGTGGTGCCGCCGGCTGCGCGCCGGGTACCGCGTCCAGCAGGCCCTGCTCGATACGCGCGGTGCTGACCGTGGAAAGGCGGGTCAGCAGGCCGGTATCCCAGCCCAGGCCGATCGCCACCACTGCCAGCAAGGCGGCCACGCCCAGCACCTTGCGCAGCACATCGCCGAGGCCAAGCCGCGCCTGCAGCGCACGGAACACCCGGCCGCCCACCCACACCGCCAGTGCCAGCGCGGTGATCGCGCCCAGCGCATACGCCAGCAGCAGGGCACTGGTACCCACGCTGGCACCATGCAGGGCGGCACCGGTCAGCACCAGGCCGAGGATCGGACCGGCGCATGGCGCCCACAGCAGGCCGGTGGCGATGCCGATCAGCAGCGAGGTCCACGCGCCGCCGCGCCCAGCGGCATCCGCGGCATCGGCGCGCGCGCTCAGACGGGCACCCACGCGCTGGAACGGCGCCAGCAGATGGTCGGCCACTCGTGGCCACAGCAGGGCGACCGCGAACAGCGCCATCAGCAGCAGGGCGATCCAGCGCCCGACCTGGTTGGCCTGTGCCACCCATTGGCTGCCCACCGCGGCCAGGCTGGCGACCACGGTGAAGGTGAGTGCCATGCCCAGCAGCAATGGCAGCGTGCTGCGCAGGAACGGACGGTCGGCACGCGCGAACACGAACGGCAGCACCGGCAGGATGCAGGGGCTGAGCAGGGTCAGCGCGCCTCCCAGGTAGGCAAGCAGCAACAGCAGCATCGTCAGGCTCCGGAAACAGGGGAAGAACCGACCGGCACCCGCCAGCCGTCGGCAGTGCCATCCGTGGCGCCGGGAACGAACACCATCGCTGCACCGTTCATGCAGTAGCGCAGCCCGGTCGGGCGTGGGCCATCGTTGAACATATGGCCGAGGTGGCCACCGCAGCGGCGGCAGTGCACCTCCACCCGCAGCATCCCGAAGGTGACGTCGCGGTCTTCGCCGATGGCGTTGTGCAGCGGCGCCCAGAAGCTGGGCCAGCCGGTGCCGCTCTCGAACTTGGTGGACGAGGAAAACAGCGGCAGCGCACAGCCGGCACACGCGAAGGTGCCCTGGCGGTGTTCCTTGTTGAGCGGGCTGCTCCACGGCCGTTCGGTGGCCTGCTGGCGCAGCACCGCGTACTGCGCCGGGGTCAGGCGCTGGCGCCAGTCGGCATCGCTGTGCATGACCTCGAACTGTCGCGACGGGCGCGCTTCGGCGGCGGCGGGGGCGGCGCGGCTGCAGGCCCCCAGGCCGAGCAGGCCGGCGGCGGTGGCAACACCGCCCAGGCCCAGCAGATGGCGGCGGGACAAGGACATGGCGGACTCCGGGAAGGGGGTGACGGGGCCATGCTGCGCCCGCCCGGGTCAACGAATCCTCACGCAGGATTCAATTTTTCGTGAGGTATCGGCGGCCGTCCCGCGCCACAATGCAACCCGCCTCCCCACTGGCCTTGAGCTGACGATGTCGACCAAACGCGTGCTGATTGTTGAAGACGATGCCCACATCGCCGACCTGCTGCGCATGCACCTGGGCGATGAGGGCTACGACGTCGCCCATGCTGCCAGCGGCGATGCCGGCCTGCGCCTGCTCGAGCAGGAAGGTCCCTGGGACGCGCTGGTGCTGGACGTGATGCTGCCCGGCGTGGACGGGCTGCAGGTGTGCCAGCGCGCACGCGCGATGGCGCGGTATGTGCCGATCATCATCATCAGTGCGCGCGGCAGCGAAACCCAGCGCATCGTCGGCCTGGAACTGGGCGCGGACGATTACCTGGCAAAACCCTTCTCGATGCCGGAACTGGTGGCACGCGTGCGCGCGCTGCTGCGCCGCGCCGAGGCGATGGCGCAGAGCGCACGCATCGATGCCGGCGCGATCGAGCTGGGGGGACTGCAGCTGGACCCGGTCGCGCGCACCGCCTCGGTGGATGGCAATCCATTGGAGCTGACCCCGCGCGAGTTCGACCTGCTGTTGTTCTTTGCCCGTCACCCGGACCAGGTGTTCGCGCGCATGGAACTGCTCAACCAGGTCTGGGGCTACCAGCACGACGGCTACGAGCATACGGTCAACACCCATATCAACCGCCTGCGCAGCAAGATCGAGCCCGATCCGGCCAATCCGCGGCGGCTGCTGACGGTGTGGGGCCGTGGCTACAAGCTGGTCGACCCGGCCGGAGCGGCGGCATGATCAAGCCGAACCTGTGGCAGAAGCTGGCAGTGGTGACCGCTGCGCTGATGCTGACGTGCTGCATGGCGCTGCTTGCACTGCAGATGCGTGCCAATACCCGCCACGAGCAGGAGGTGGTACAGCGGTTGTCGTTGGGCCTGGCCGAGCACATCGCCCAGCGCAGCGAGCTGATGGATACCAGCGGCATGCGTGATGCGGCGGTGCGGGCGTTGTTCGGCCAGTTGATGGCGGTCAACCCCAGCGTCGAGGTCTACCTGCTGGATGACCAGGGTCGCATCCTCGGCCACGATGCACCCAGTGGGCACCTGGTGCGAAACCGGGTGGACGTGGCGCCGCTGCGCCGCCTGCTGGCCGGTGCGCCGTTGCCGATCCTCGGCGATGACCCGCGCAGCGCGAATGGCCGCAAGGTGTTCAGCGCGGCACCTCTGATCGTGCAGGGCCGGCCGGCGGGCTACGTGTACGTGGTGCTGGTCGGCGAGCACCGGCAGATGCTGGCCGACGATCTTGCCGCCGGCAGCCAGTGGAACACCACGCTGTGGTCGGTGGTGCTGGTCGGTGGCCTCGGCCTGCTGGCCGGGCTGGTGGCGTTCTACTGGGTGACCCGTCCGCTGCGGCGGCTGACCCGACGCATCCAGGCCTTCGACATCGACGCACCCACGCCGTTGCCACCGCCGGAGCCGCTGCGCCCTGGTGAGCGCGACGAGCTGGTGATCCTCGAACACGCGCACGCGCAGATGGCGCAGCGGCTGGGCGAGCAGTGGCAGCAGCTGCGCCAGCAGGACCTGCAGCGCCGCGAACTGGTCGCCAACATCTCACACGACCTGCGCACGCCGCTGTCGTCGCTGCATGGCTACCTGGAAACGCTGGCGTTGAAGGACGCCACGCTGACAGCGGACGAGCGCCGCCGCTATCTCGGTATCGCGCTGGCGCAGAGCGCCAAGGTCGGCCGGCTGGCGCGCGCGCTGTTCGAGCTGGCGCGGCTGGAGCATGGCGAAGTGCGGTTGGAGTGGGAGGTGTTCGCGCTGCCGGAGCTGCTGCAGGACGTGCTGCAGAAGTTCGAACTGGCGGCACAGGCGCGCGGCCAGCAGCTGCACGCAGCGTTCCCCCCCGGCCTGCCGCTGGTGCGCGCCGACCTGGGCCTGGTCGAACGGGTGTTGACCAACCTGCTCGACAACGCGCTGCGCCATGCACCCGACGGTGGACAGATCGAAGTGCGCCTGCGTGCGACTCCCGACAGCGTGGAGGTCAGCGTGGCCGATGACGGCCCAGGGGTCGCGCCGGCGTTGCGCACCCAGCTGTTCCAGGCACCGGCCGCGCTGGGCGCGCGGCGCGGCGAGAACGGCGGATTGGGGCTGTTGATCGTGCAGCGCATCGTGCAGCTGCACGGCCGCCGCATCGAACTGCGCGACAGCGAGCGTGGCGCGCTGTTCGTATTCGCCTTGCCGCGTGCGGAACCGGCGGCCTAGCAGGCCGCTTCGCATTCGACGATGCCGCCGTTTTCCAGCGGCAGGCGCAGGCGGATGCAGGCACCGCCCAGCGCCGAATCGGTCACTTCGACGTGGCCGCCATGCTTGTCGGCCACCACCTGCACCAGCGCCAGGCCGAGGCCGAAGCCGGGACTGCCCGGGTCCAGCCGGACATAGGGCTGCAGCACCTGGCCGCGTAGTTCGGGTGCGATGCCGGGGCCGTCGTCCTCCACCTGCAGGCATAGCCAGCCGTCATTGACGGTGCTGGCAATACGGATCTGCCGGCGCGCGTAACGCAGTGCATTGCCGAGCAGGTTGCGCAGTGCCAGCTCCAGCATGTGCCGGTTGACGTTGACCAGGCCCACCGGCGACAGCGCCTGCTGCACCGGCATCGGCAGCGGCGCGAACTGGGCGACCACGCCACGCACCAGCGCCGCCAGCTGCAGGCGCTGGCGGGTCGGCTGATGGCAGCGGCCCAGTGCGGCGTACTCGACGCCGGCATCGGTCAGGTGCTGCAGCCGATCCACATCGGTGCGCAATCCGCCCAGTGCATCGCGCTGCCCATCATCCAGCGCGGTGTCCTCCAGGTCGGCCAGGCCGAAACGCATCCGCGCCAATGGCGTGCGCACTTCGTGCGCCACCGCCTGCGCCAGCACACGCTGGCTTTCCAGCAGCTGCTGCAGCTGCTCGGCCATGTGGTTGAAGGCATTGGCCAGTGGCCGCACCAGCGCGGTGCCCGCACGCGGCGCTCGCGTGTCCAACTGGCCATCGCGCATCTGCCTGGCCGCCTGTGCCAGCTGCGAGACGTCGCGCCACAACCGATAGACCATCACGTACATCGGCAGTGCCACCGCCACCATCAGGATCAGCAGCAGGATCGCCACGCCGGACACTTCGCTGTCCTGCCAGCCCTCGTCCGGCAGCGCTTCGTCCAGCGGCCCCAGGATCACCGCGTAGTCGCTGTCACCGATGCGCTGCAGGCTGCGCATGTGCTCCAGGTCGATCTGCACGCGGCCGTTTTTGAACGGCGGACGTTGGCTGGCCGGCAACGCCCTCACTGCCTCAGCCAGCGGCACCATGCGCAGCGCGTAGGCGAAATCGGCGTCGAGTTCGCGTGCCAGCACCGGCCACTGGTCGCGCGGGGTTTCGGCGAAGCGGTGCTGCAGCAGCGCATGGGTGCCACGCATCTCGGCCTGCAGACCAGCTTCCGTGCGGTCTTCGAGCAGGGCATCCCAGGCCCACAGGCCCAGCACGATCAACAACAGGTGGGCGACCAGGAAGCCGACGCCGTAGCGCAGGAAGTGGAAGGCGTGGCCGCGCATCGCCGAGGGCGTGCGCTTCATCCCCATGCCGAGCGGCTGAACAGGTAGCCGCGGCCACGGACGGTCTTGATCCGTTCCGGCTGCTCGGGGTTGTCGCCCAGTTTGCGGCGCAGGCGCGAGATGCGGGCATCGATCGAACGGTCCAGGCCGTCGAAGGCGATGCCACGCAGGCCGCGCAGCAGCGCGTCGCGGTCCAGGATCTGGCCGGCGTTGCTGGCCAGCAGGAACAGCAGGTCGAACTCGGCCGTGGTCAACTCCAGCAGGCTGCCCTGCAGGTGCACGTTGCGGGTGGACGGGTCGATGTTCAGCTCGCCGAAGCGCAGGCTGCCGTCACGCGGTTCGACCCGGCGGTGGCGGCGCAGGTGGGCGCGCAGCCGCGCCAGCAGCACCCGCGGTTCGATCGGTTTGCCGATGTAGTCGTCGGCCCCCAGCTCCAGCCCCAGCACCTGGTCGATGTTGTCGGTGCGGGCGGTCAGCACGCAGATGATGCCGTCATAGAGGGGCCGGATCTGCCGACACACTTCGAAACCATCCTGGTCGGGCAGGCCGACATCGAGCAGCACCAGGGCTGGTTTCTCGGCCAGGATGCGGGCCACTGCGCGCTCGCCGCTGCGCTCGTGGGCCACCTGGTAGCCATGCCGTTGCAGGTAGTCGCTGACCATCGTTCCCAGGCGGGCATCGTCTTCGACCAGTACGATATCCAGCATTTCCAAGGCCTCCGTAGGCGCAAACGTACCGCCACGGCACGAGCGCGGCGATGCTATCCCAGCCATCGGGCCGCCCGGGTGCCGGGGGCGGGCGCCATTCAGCCGGGGTTGCTGGCGCACGGGCCGGGTCTCAGTCCCGGCAACGACTTGCCGCCCAGCATAGCCTGCCGCTGTTACAAAACGTTACCTTCGTGATACGGCGGGTGACGATCGCTGACAGCAAAGCGACTGACGCGACGGGGCCTGCGGCCGAGCATGGAGTCTTCTCCGCTCCGCGTGCCGTCCCCATGTCGCCCGCCGCCCCCTGCCTGCTGAACCCGTCCCGCCGCCGCCAGTGCGGAGGCTCCCGATGAGCGGCGTGGTCGGGGCCTGGCTGCCGCCCGCCGAGGACGAGCAGCTGCTGCAGCAGCTGGCGCCAATGCTGCGGGCGCTGCAGCAGCGTGGGCGTGGCCGCATCGGTTACTGGACCGACGCCGAGGCCGGCCTCGCGCTGGGCCACTGCCGGGCGCCGGCCGACACGCCGTTGCAGCCGCTGAGCTCGGACTGCGGTCGCTACGTGCTGTGCCTGGACGGCCGCCTGTACAACCGCGCTGACCTGCAGGCGCAGTTGCGCGATCTGCCACGCAGCTGCAGCGATGCACGGCTGCTGCTGCAGGCGATCGTCGAATGGGGCGTGCAGCGGGCGCTGGCGCGTATCGAGGGCGCCTTCGGTTTCAGTGTCTGGGACCGCGAGTCGCGCGTGCTGTGGCTGGCCCGTGATCCGGTGGGCGAGCGGCCGCTGTATTACGGCTGGTGCCAGGGCCGGTTTCTGTTCGCCTCGGAGTTGAAGGCGCTGCAGGCTTTCGCCGGCTTCGCCCCGAGCATCGACCAGGATGCGCTGAGCCTGCTGCTGCGCCACGACTATGTGCCGGCGCCGCACACCATCTACCGCGGCATCCACAAGCTGGTGGCGGGCGCGATGCTGCGCATCGATCTCAGCGACCATGCCGCGGGTTGCTCCAGCCAGGCCGCGCAGGGGGGCGCGCGTTACTGGTGCGCACGCGAAGCAATGCAGCGTGCACTGCAGGAGCCGGTGCAACCGGCGCCGAGCCTGGAACAGGCCACCGATCAGCTTGAGGCGGTACTTCAGAAAGCCATCGCTTCACGCATGCACTCGCCGCTGGCCTGTGGCGCGTTCCTGTCCGGTGGCACCGACTCCTCGCTGGTGACGGCGATGATGCAGGCCCAATCCAACCTGCCGATCGAAGCATGGACGGTCGGCTTCGACGATCCGGGACATGACGAGAGCGACTGGGCGTCGCAGGTCGCGCGCCATCTGGGTGTGCAGCATCACCTGCACCGCATGGACGCGCGCCAGGGCCTGGATCTGCTGCAGCGCCTGCCGCAGGTCTGGTGCGAACCGTTCGCCGACGCGTCGCAGCTGCCGACGCTGCTGGCCAGTGAACTGCTGGGGGCACGCAAGCCGGTGGCGCTGACCGGTGACGGTGGCGATGAACTGTTCTTCGGCCACCCCAGCTATGGCCGCGCGCTGCGCAATGCGCGCCTGTGCGGTGGCTTGCCGGACTGGGTACGCGACCTGGCGCGGCGCAGCGGCAACCGCATGAACGCCGAGCGTGGTCGCTTGGGTGGCTGGCGTGCATTGGTGGCCGAGGTTGCTGCCAACGATGTGGAAGGCCACTACCTGCAGCGGGTGACCCGCTGGCGGCAGCCGGCGCAGGTGGTGCTGGGCGCGCGTGAACCGGTGACGATCTTCCAGCAGCAGGACACGGCGCTGCCGGCCGAAGCGCGCATCCAGCTGCTGGATTTCCGCATGGACCTGGCCGAGGGCATTCTCGCCAAGGTTGACCGCGCGGGCATGGCGGCGGGCGTTGAAACCCGTGCGCCGCTGCTGGACATGGAGGTGGTGCGACTGGCCTGGCGCCTGCCGCAGCACCTGAAGTACCACGATGGCGAACACAAACTGATTCTGAAGCACCTGTTGGCACGCTACCTGCCCGAGCCGCTGGTGTACCGTCCCAAGCGCGGCTTTGGCCCGCCGATGGCGCGCTGGCTGGCCGGTCCATTGCGCGATTGGGCGGAGGCGCTGCTGGACCCGCAGCTGCTGCGCAACCAGGGCTGTTTCGATGCGGCGCGCGTGCGCGGCATCTGGGAAGCGTTTCTGCGCGGCGAGCGCAAGTGGCACACGCACCTGTGGAACGTGCTGATGTTCCAGGCGTGGCACCAGCACTGGCACGGTGGTCGCGGGCGCTGAGGTTCCTTTGCGGTGTGTTCTGCGTGGCGTGTGGCGGATTCGTTCTGCGTGGCGCAGGGCGGAGGCCCTTGCGTGCGAATGTCCTCCGGCGCCGGCCGTTGGCCGTCACCTCCTCCTTTACTTCGTACGCAAGGGCCTCCGCACCGCGTTCGGAGTTCGTCGGCGCGTCATTGAAAGGTTGCCGCGAGCACTGCGCTCTACCCACCGCACGCCGAGCCTCGTCGGGGCAGGCAGGGGTCTGGGCAAAGTAAAGGAGGAGGTGACGGCCAACGGCCGGCGCCGGGGGACATTTGCCCAGACCCCTGCCTGCCCCGGCGGGGCCCTTCAATTCGCGGCGAATCGAAACGAAGGCACGCGTGCGGTGGGTTCATTCTGCGTGGCGCAGGGCGGAGGCCCTTGCGTACGAATGTCCTCCGGCGCCGGCCGTTGGCCGTCACCTCCCCCTTTACTTCGTACGCAAGGGTCTCCGCCCTGCGTTCGAAATCTATCGGCGCTTTATTGGAGACAGCCTGCTCGATGCCTTGGCCGCCGCAAGCCGAACCTCGTCGGGGCGGGCAGGGGCCTGGGCAAAGTAAAGGAGGAGGTGACGGCCAACGGCCGGCGCCGGGGGACATTTGCCCAGGCCCCTGCCCGCCCCGGCGGGGCCCATCAGCTCGCAGGAAATCCAGACGAGGAAGCGCTCTTGAATCCAGACAACGGGCAAAAAAAGACCCGGCAGAGGGAGGGATCTGCCGGGTCCGGATTGCATGGGGGGAGGGACCCATGCAATGAGCGTTGCGTCGCGTCAGTGACTGTTCGCGTCCGCCGTTGATTCGTTGTAACCCTGCACCAGTTCGGACCAGGCCTTGCTGGCCTGCAGGCCGAGACCGACCACATCCTGCTGGGCCTGGCCCAGCCGCTGCAGGTTGTCCTGCCACAGCTGTGCGCCCCTGTTGAGCATCCCGGCCGCGTCGTCGCTGCGGGCCAGTTCACCCAGCCAGCCGCCGGTCGCGGTCAGGTTGCGCTCCATCGCCTTCAACTGCACGCCGAACATGCTTTCCGCGTTCTCCAACGCCAACCGGTTCGCACGGGTTGCCGCGGCGGCGAGCTGGCGGGTGGCATCACTGAAGCGATCGCTGAAGGCGGCGGCCATGGGGCGTCAGGGAGTGGCTTGATGCATTGCAGCATACGCCCTTGATGCGGCAATGCAACAAAAATAACAAAGGCGCTCAGGGCGCCTTTGAAAAACCTTTCAGATCAATGAGTTGATCAGACCGTCGGACCGCGGTAGCGGCAGCCGGAGGTGCAGGTTTCGTGCACGGTGATCTCGCTCAGCGCCGGCAGGCTGGGCTTGAGTTCGTTCCAGATCCACACCGCCAGGTTCTCGCTGGTCGGGTTCTCCAGGCCCGGGATGTCGTTGAGGTAGTGATGGTCCAGGCGGTCATAGATGGGCTGGAAGGCCGCCTTGACGTCGCCGAAGTCCATGATCCAGCCGGTCTGCGCGCCGGGCTCGCCCTCGACCTTCAGTTCCACCCGGAACGAGTGGCCGTGCAGGCGCGAGCACTTGTGCCCCGGCGGCACGTTGGGAAGGCGGTGCGCCGCCTCGAGCATGAAGACTTTGAAGATTTCCATGGCGCAATTGTACGCCGCAGGTGGCCGGCCATCCTGAGTGGATGTCGGGCTTTCGTGAAGTAACTCTTTCCATCCGGATGAAGAGATGATAGCTTCTCTTATATCCGTATGAAGAGATGTTATTGGCCGGACCCGGGCCAGGCATGGACTACTGCGGAACTTCGTCGTCCTTACCATCTCCCCACATCGTCATGCCCAAGCACACCCTGCTCGTGGCGGCCCTGGCCGTCGCTCTGGCCGCGCCTTTGTCCGCCGCCGCCGAAACCTCCGCCGACGCCGTTGGTGACGCCAATACCCTGGCCGCCGTGCGTGTCACCGGTTCCAACATCAAGCGCACCGATACCGAGGCCTCCAACCCGGTGCAGGTGATCGGTCGCC
Source organism: Stenotrophomonas maltophilia group sp. vghtpe118 (assembly GCF_052605195.1). Classification (NCBI taxonomy): domain Bacteria; kingdom Pseudomonadati; phylum Pseudomonadota; class Gammaproteobacteria; order Lysobacterales; family Lysobacteraceae; genus Stenotrophomonas; species Stenotrophomonas maltophilia group sp. vghtpe118. The sequence continues at coordinate 3,306,092 of NZ_CP199672.1, forward strand.
AGCAGCTGGAACAGACCGGCAAGGCCACCGTGGCCGACGTGCTGCGTTCGATCTCGGCCAACACCGGCAACGCCGCCAACGAAACCACCAACAACGGCTGGGCGTCCGGCTCGGCCGGCATCGGCCTGCGCGGTCTCTCGCAGAAGAACACGCTGGTCCTGCTCAACGGCCGCCGCCTGGCCAACTACGGTTTCCCGGCCGGTGGCCTGTCCGACACCTTCGTCGATCTCAATGCGCTGCCGCTGGTCGCGGTCGAGCGCATTGAAGTGCTCAAGGACGGCGCCTCGGCGGTATACGGTTCCGACGCCGTGGCCGGCGTGGTCAACATCATCACCCGGCAGAACTTCGAAGGCGCCGAGATCGGCGGCAGCTTCGGCGGTGCCGACCAGGGCGGCCTGCACGAGCAGAACCTGAAGTTCGTCGGCGGCCTCGGTGATCTGGACACCGACGGCTACAACATCCTCTTCAGCCTGCAGGGTTACAACCGCGAGCGTCTGGACCAGGACGAGCGCAATCTGACCCGCAGTGGCATCTACACCGACAAGCCCGGTGGCCGCTGGAACGGCTGGTCGGCCAAGGGCGCACGCTACCTGGTCAACGGCGTGTCGGTGCCGATGCTCGATGCCAACGGCAACTGCCCGGCCGGCACCACCCGCGTTGCCAGCGCGCCGATCGATGGCCTGTCCGGTGATACCTGCGGCTTCAACCAGGCACCGTTCACCACGCTGATCCCCTCTACCAAGCGCTATCAGGCCTACGCCAACGGTACGTTCCGCCTGAACGACAACGTCGAAGCCTTCGGCGAGGTGCTGTACAGCCAGATCAAGAGCGCCGCGTGGTTCGGCAGTAGCCCGTTCTTCACCCTGGAGAGCGGCCGCTTCGCACTGAACGCGGACAGCGGCCTGGCCGAGCCGGTGTCGTCGCTGCTGCCGGCCAGCAATCCGTATAACCCGTACGGCCGTGCGATCCCGATCGAGTACACCTTCTTCGACCTCGGCGGCACGATCAAGACCAACCGCTCAACCGCCTATCGCGGCGTGTTCGGTCTGCGCGGCACCACCGCCAACTGGGACTGGGAAGTGGCTGCATTCGGTGCGCGCAGCAGTGAGCGGGAGACTGTGTCCGGCGGGTTCGCCAACCGCTGGGCGCTGGCCAACGCACTGTCCACGGGCAGCTACAACCTGCTTGACCCGGCAGCCACGCCGCAGTCGGTGCGTGATTCGATCAACATCGCCACGCTGCGTCCGGCCGAGTCCAAGCTGCAGGGCGTCGATGCGAAGATTTCCGGCAGCCTGGGCCGCACCTGGGCCGGCGAGATCGGCTTCGCCGCTGGTGCCGAGTGGCGCCGCGAGAAGCTCGATTCCAACAACCCGTGGCAGATCGATGCCGGCCTGCAGGTGCGCCCGGCCATCGCAGAAGTACATGGCCAGCGCCAGGTCAGTGCCGCCTACGCCGAAGTGAACGTACCGCTGGCATCGACGCTGGAGCTGTCCGCCGCTGCACGCGCCGATCACTATGATGATTTCGGCGATGCGTTCTCGCCGAAGATCGGCCTGCGCTGGCAGCCGCTGGACTTCCTGCTGGTACGTGCATCGGCCTCGAAGGGCTTCCGTGCGCCGTCGCTGTCGGAAAACTCCAACAGCACCAGCATCGCCTATGGCAGCGTGGTCGATCCGCGTGATCCGGACGTGCCGGGCTCGCGGCAGAACCCGACCTTCTTCACCGTCGGCAACAACGCATTGAAGCCCGAGCGCACCAGGAGCGTGAACTTCGGCGTGGTGCTGTCGCCGTGGGCCAACACCAATCTGAGCGTGGACTACTACCGCATCCAGCTGGACAATCTGGTCGGCACCAACAACACCCAGACCCTGGTCAACGACAACGTGGCCGGTGCCGTGCAGCGCGACGAGCGCGGCAAGCTGCAGGCGGTCTACAACCGCTACCAGAACCTGAGCAAGCTGAAGACCTCGGGCATCGACGTCGAACTGCGCCAGCGCATCCCGACCGCGGTGCTGGGTGACTTCACCGTGTCCTCGGCCTACACCCACGTGCGCGACTACCGTCGCCCGACCGTGGTCGGTGGCCCGCTGGTCGACTACGCCGGCAGCAACCTGGGCGCGACCCTGCCCAAGGACAAGGCCACCACCACGCTGGATTGGAAGTACGGTGATTTCAACGCAGCCGTGACCTGGTACTACACCAGCAGCTACCGCCAGGAAGCCAGCACCGCCGCCAAGGCCGTGCAGCAGCGCGTTGGCAGCTACAGCCAGTACGACCTGTACCTGGCCTACACCGGCATCGACAAGCTGACGCTGTATGCCAAGGTGCAGAACCTGGCCGACAAGACGCCGCCGTACGACGCCTCGTTCCCGGGCATCCGCGCGCCGTACGACTTCAGCCAGTACGACCTGCGCGGCCGCTACTTCACGCTGGGCTTCGATTACCGCTTCTGATCCATCCGCCGCAGCCGGCCACCTGAAGGGACCGGCCGCGCAACTGTCTGCCGTTGTGTTCCAGGGGAGTCACCGTGTCCTTGCATCGCCGTGCCGTTCTTCCGTTGCTGCTTGCCGCCGCCACTGTACTGTCCTGCCCGCAGCCGGCGCAGGCACAGAGTGCCTATTTCTTCCCGCAGGCCACGGATGCGGCAGCCTTCGATGCAGCGGTGCCGACGCCGGAGCAGTTCCTCGGCTACCCGATCGGTAGCCGCTACACTCGGCACGACCAACTGGTGGCGTACTTCCAGGAGCTGGCGAAGCGTTCCGACAAAATCAGCGTGCGCGAGATCGGTCGCAGCTATGAGGGCCGCCCGCTGCTGATCGCCACCGTCACTGCTGCAGGCAATCATGCGCGGCTGGAGCAGATCCGCCAGCAGCACGCGACCCTGGCCGATCCGGCGCAACCGCGCAGCGCGGCCGGTGACAGCCCGGTGGTGGTGTGGCTGGGCTACAGCGTGCATGGCAACGAGACCTCCAGTGCCGAGGCGGCGATGCTGACCGCTTACTACCTGGTGGCCAACCGCAGTGCCGAAACCCAGCAGTGGCTGCAGCACGCGGTGGTGCTGTTCGACCCGGCACAGAATCCGGACGGCCGCGACCGTGCCGCCAACTGGCACAATGCCTGGGCCTCCGATCCGGCGTCGGCCGACCCCGCCGACAAGGAACATGTCGAGCCGTTCCCGCAGGGTCGCACCAACCACTATTTCACCGATCTCAACCGCGACTGGCTTGCCCTGACCCAGCAGGACTCACGGCCGAAGGTAGAGGTGTTCCACCAGTGGTACCCGAACGTGCAGATCGATTTCCACGAAATGGGCAAGGACAGCACGTACTACTTCGAGCCTTCGCCGAAGAGCATGCACAGCCCGTTGATTCCGGCGCCGTCGTACGAGTTCAACAAGACCCTGGCCAGGTACCACGCGCAGGCGCTGGATGCCTTGGGTTCGCTGTACTACACCGGCGAGAATTTCGACAACTTCTCGCCGGTGTATGGCTCGACCTATCCGGACTTCCACGGCGCGGTCGGCGTCACCGTCGAGCAGGCCAGTTCGCGTGGCCGCGTGCAGGAATCGGTGAACGGCCTGCTGACCTTCCCGTTCACCATCCGCAACCAGGTCGCCACCGGGCTGGGCACGGTGCGTGGTGCGGTAGCTGAGCGCAGCGGCCTGTTCGACCTGCAGAAGCATTTCTTCCAGAGCGCGTTGAAGCAGGCCGCACAGCAGCCGGTGAAGAGCTTCGTGTTCGGCGACGCGCACGATCCGGCACTGACCCGTCGCCTGCTGGAACTGTTGCTGCTGCATCGCATCGAGGTGCGCGCGCTGGAGCATGCAGTCACTGTCGATGGCCAGCGCTTCGATGCCGGCAGCGCCTACGTGGTGCCGGTGCAGCAGGCGCAGTTCCGCCTGGTGCATTCGATCTTTGCCGAGACGCCGCCAATCAAGGGGGATGTGTTCTACGGCAGCACCAGCTATGCGATCGCACCGGCCTACGGCGTGGCGTTCGCCGGCAGCCGTAGCCGTATCGAGGGTGGCGCACGCGTGACCGCGCTGCCGGCGGAGCAGGGTGCGGTGCTGGGTGGCCAGGCCGGATTCGCGTACGCGATCGACTGGCGCGACTACAACGCCGGGCGCGCGCTGGCTGTGCTGCAGGGCAAGGGCGTGAGCGCACGTGCCGCGTTCCAGCCGTTCACCACCGCGACCGTGCAGGGCGAGGTCAGCTTCGCTGCCGGCAGCCTGGTGATTCCGGTTGCCGGGCAAGCGCTGCAGGGTGCGGCGCTGCTTGAGGCAGTGACATCGGCCGCGCGCGAGGCAGGTGTGCAGGTGCACGCGCTGTCCAGTGGCCGCAGCCGCGAAGGCATCGATCTGGGCAGTGACGGCGTCAAGGCGCTGCGCAAACCCGCGGTTGCGCTGGTGATGGGGGAGGGCGTGGCCGCCACCGAGATCGGCTCGGCCTGGTTCCTGCTCGACCAGCAGTTGCACTTGCCCGCCAGCAAGCTGGACCCGCAGCAGCTGGGCAAAGTGCCGCTGGACCGCTACACCACGATCGTGCTGTCCGGGGGGACCTACACCGGCGTCGATACCACGGCGGTGGCTGCACTGAAGCGCTGGGTGCAGGCCGGTGGTTCACTGGTGACCTACGGCAGTGCTTCGAAGTGGGCGATCGAACAGAAGCTCGCCGACGGCGAGAAGCTCGGCAAGGACGAAGAGACTGCCGACGAGAGCCGCCGCGCATTCGGCGACCAGCGCGACATCGCCGCGATCGAGCGGGTCAGCGGCAACATCCTCAGCGCCGATGTGGACATCAGTCATCCGCTGGCGTTCGGCGTGCCGCGCCGGCAACTGGCGGTCAACAAGGAAAACACAGTTGCCCTGCAGCCGAGTGCGAACCCATTCTCGACGGTGGTACGCATCGACACGCCGCCGCGGGTGAATGGCTATCTTTCCGAGCGCAACCGTGCGCGGGTGGCGGGCAGCGCGTGGCTGCTGGTGTCGGCGCAGGGGCAGGGCAACGTGGTGCTGTTCGCCGACGATCCGGCGCACCGGAAGTACTGGCACGGGACGGACCGGTTGCTGATCAACGCGATCTTCTTCGGGAATCTGGTGAATCCGAGCAAGGCGCGGGGTTGAGGCGTTTGGCGCCTTGACTGATGCGTGTGGGGGCGGCCGGGCGGGCTGCGCAGGACACGCTGTAAATGCGTCCATGTAAGCTCGATCGGCGCATCCATGCGCCTCACGGTCCTGCGCAGCTCGCCCGGCCTCCCCTCGACAGTTTCCTGCGGGCGCGGACGCGTCGAACCCCAAGGCGGGAGCAAGGGCAAAAGCAAAAGCACAGCCAGGAATCGCGACTTCGGCTTTTGCCTTTGAACTTGAATTTGAATTTGAATTTGATCTTTCTTCTCCCGGCTACCCGGCGGGAGAAGAAGGCGCAGGCAATGCTTGATGCGGATGGGCATGGGGGCAGCGCAGAACCGTTGGCGCCATGGATGGCGCCATCGAGCTTACATGGACGTATTTACAGCGTGTTCTGCGCTGCCCCCATGCCCATCCGCCCTCGGTACCGCCACCGCGTGCTTCATCACCCGGTAGCCAGCAACAAAAAAGGACGGCGCGTCAGCGCCGTCCCTCGATAGCCTCCCGCGCAACGGGAAGCACAACAGCTGTCAGCTGTGATCAGCCGGCGCGGCCGCCGCCATTGCCTCCCTGGCCGCGGCCACGGCCGCCACCATTACCGCCACCGCCACGACGCTGGCCCTGACCGGCGCCTGCACCCGCGCGCTGCTGGCCGTTGCCACCGCCCTCGCGACGGCCACCGCCGGCCTTCTTCGGGCCGGCATGCGCATGGCGCGGCGCATCACCGTGCGGACGGCGTGCGTGGCTCTTGCGCGGTGCGCGCTCGCCGGTATCGTGCTCGGCCTTGCCCGGCGCACTGTTGCCCCAGCGGATCGGCGTCTGCAGCTCGAAGCCCGGCACGTCGCGGATGTCCATGTCGCGGCCCAGCAGGCGCACGATCGCGCGCAGCAGCTTCACTTCATCCTGCGCCACCAGGGAGATCGCCTGGCCGGTGGCGCCGTTGCGGCCGGTACGGCCGATGCGGTGCACGTAGTCCTCGGCCACCATCGGCAGGTCGAAGTTGATCACCTTCGGCAGCTCGTTGATGTCGATGCCGCGCGCAGCGATGTCGGTGGCCACCAGCACGGTCACGCGGCCGGCCTTGAAGTCGCCCAGCGCACGCAGGCGCTGGCCCTGGCTCTTGTTGCCATGGATCGCCGCGGTCTTGATGCCCGACTTTTCCAGGAACGTGGCCAGCTTGTCGCTGCCGTGCTTGGTACGGGCGAACACCAGGGTCTGCTCGCGACTGTCCTGCGCCAGCAGGTGCAGCAGCAGGTCGCGCTTGCGGCCGGCATCGACTGGATGCACGCGATGGGTGATGGTTTCGGCCACGGTGTTCTTCGGCGTCACCTGGATCTGTTCCGGGTTGCGCATGAACTCCAGCGCCAGCTGGCGGATGTTGTCCTCGAAGGTGGCCGAGAACAGCAGGGTCTGGCGGTTCTGCTTCGGCAGCTTGGCCAGGATGCGCTTGATCGACGGCAGGAAGCCCATGTCGAGCATGCGGTCGGCTTCATCCAGCACCAGCAGTTCAATGCCGGACAGGTCGACACTGCGACGCTCCAGGTGGTCGATCAGGCGGCCCGGGCAGGCCACCAGCAGGTCCACGCCACGGCGCAGGATGTCCAGCTGGTTGCCCATGCCGACGCCGCCGTAGATGCAGGCGCTGGGAATGCGCAGGTACTTGCTGTAGCCGCGCAGGCTGTCATGCACCTGGGTGGCCAGTTCGCGGGTCGGGGCCAGGATCAGCGCACGCGGCTTGCGCGGGCCGGCACGCACTTCCTGCGAGGCGGTGCCCAGGTGCTGCAGCAGCGGCAGGCCGAACGCGGCGGTCTTGCCGGTACCGGTCTGTGCGCCGGCCAGCAGGTCGCGACCGGCCAGCGCCAGCGGGATCGCCTGCTGCTGGATCGGGGTCGGGTTTTCGTAGCCCTGCTCGGCAAGCGCACGCAGCAGGAAGGGCGCCAGGCCCAGCGATTCAAAAGACATTGAGATTGCTCCAGGTACAAGAAACGCCTGTCCGAGCGGACAGACGGGGGCAGATCAAAGTGATCGGCTGACTCGGAGCGTTCCCGTGAACCGCGCTGCGAGAAGTTGGGTGCAGCCGGCACGAAGCGCAGGCTGGAATGCGTGACGAACGGCGTCGGAGTGGGGGCGGGCGAAGAGGGCGGACCCTGGTCGCCGGCGATCCCGAAGGGAAACGGACGGCCGCTGCAGACCTGCCTAGTCTAACCGATGGCTGAGACCTCGCGCAAAAAGCCCCGTTCAGGTAAGGGGGGGCTCTCTGCAGGGCTGCGCCCTGCACCCGCAGAGGCCAAAGCGACGTCAACGTCAAAAGCGGGTTTCCTGAGGGATGGCGGGGTGGGTCCGGTGGCGGGAGACGCCGTAAACCCGTCCATGGGGGCTTGGCCGCGGCATCCATGCCGCGGACACTCCCGCCACCGGACCCACCCCGCCTTCGACAGTTTCCTGCGATCTGTCGGAATGGCATGGGGTCAGATCCGTTTTCCGCAGGAAAACGGATCTGACCCCGGAACTTCATTCGATATCTGACAGATTTCATCCACGCATAGCGTGGATCTACTGGCCGCCGGCCTACTGTCGAAGGCGGGGTACTGTGGGTTTGCGGGGTGTGAGCGGCATGGATGCCGCGACCAAGCCCCCATGGATGGGTTTACCGCGTCCCCGCAAACCCACAGTGCCTCGCCATCCCACGGAATGCCCGCTGTTGCTGTTGCTTCGGCTGTTGCCCTGGCTTGAAGCAGGTGCAGGGCTGCAAGCCCTGCCGAAGCCCCCACTACGGTAGGGTGGGCCGATGCCGCGCTGCAGCTTGGCGTCGCCGCAGATTTGATTACACTTGAAACTTGTTTGCCCACGACTCCGGACACCCACCCATGAAGCTTGGTTCTTTGAAGGAAGGCGGCCGCGACGGCACCCTGATCGTCGTCTCGCGTGACCTGCGCCACGGCGTGCGCGCCACCGGCATTGCCGCCACCCTGCAGCAGGCCCTGGAGGACTGGAGCCACATCGCACCGCGCCTGAACGCCCTGTACGAATCGCTCAACGCTGGCGACGCCGATGGCGTGTTCGACCTCGATCCGCAGGCGCTGGCCGCACCGATGCCGCGTGCCTATGAATTCGTCGACGGCAGCGCCTACCTGCCGCACGTCGAGCGCGTGCGCCGCGCCCGCGGTGCCGAGGTGCCGGAGAGCTTCTACACCGACCCGCTGATGTACCAGGCCACCAGTGCGGGGTTCTACGGCCCGCGCGATGCGGTCAAGGTGGTCAGCGAGGACTACGGCATCGACCTGGAAGCGGAGATCGTGGTGATCACCGACGACGTGCCGATGGCGGCCACCCCCGAACAGGCCGCCGGCCACATCCAGCTGGTCGGCCTGGTCAACGATGTCTCGCTGCGCAACCTGATCCCGGGCGAGCTGGCCAAGGGCTTCGGCTTCCTGCAGTCCAAGCCGCGTTCGGCGCTGTCGCCGGTGTTCGTCACCCCCGATGAGCTGGGTGCTGCGTGGCAGGACAGCAAGGTGCACCTGCCGCTGCTGACCCACATCAACGGCCAGTGGTTCGGTGCGCCGGAGGCGGGCGTGGACATGCAGTTCAACTTCGCCCAGCTGGTCGCGCATGCGGCCAAGACCCGCCCGCTGGGTGCCGGCACCATCGTCGGCTCGGGCACCATCGCCAATGAAGACACCAGCAAGGGTGCCTCGTGCTTCGCCGAGCAGCGCGTGGTCGAGACCCTGCGTGACGGCAAGCCGAGCACGCCGTTCATGTCCTTCGGCGACGTGGTCCGCATCGAGATGCTCGACGCTGCCGGCAACAGCATCTTCGGTGCGATCGAGCAGCGCATCGAACAGGCGGCCAAGCCCTGAGCATGGAGGCGGCGATGGAGATTCCGGTCGACGACGGCATCGTGCTGTACACCTACTGGCGATCCAGCGCCGCCTACCGCGTGCGCATCGGCCTGGAGCTGAAGGGCCTGGCCTGGAAGGCGCGGCCGGTGCATCTGGTGCGCGACGGTGGCGAGCAGCACCATGAGGCTTACCGCGCGCTCAATCCGCAGCAGCTGGTGCCGACCCTGCTGCATGATGGGCACACGCTGACCCAGTCGCTGGCGATCATCGAGTACCTGGAAGAGCGCTTCCCACAGGTGCCGCTGCTGCCGGCCGATGCTGCGGGCCGCGCGCGGGTGCGGGCGCTGGCGCAGCTTGTGGCCTGCGATATCCATCCGATCAACAACCTGCGGGTGATGCAGTACCTGGAACGCGACCTGCAGCTGCCTGCCGACGCCCGCACGCAGTGGACCCTGCACTGGATCGCCGAGGGCTTTGCGGCGATGGAAGCGCTGTTGGCCAACAGCCGTGACACCGGCGCCTTCTGTCATGGCGACCGCCCCGGCCTGGCCGACATCTGCCTGTTGCCGCAGCTGTACAACGCCCACCGTTTCGGCCTGGACCTGGCACCGTACCCGACCCTGCGCCGCATCGAAGCGGCGTGCCAAGCGCTGGAGGCATTCGACCGCGCGCGCCCGGAACACCAGCCCGACGCCGCCTGAAAAAAAGGGGACGGAGGGGATTAAGTCGTATATGCACTTACGACTTAATCCCCTCCGTCCCCTTTCTGTTGCAATCGGGCCAGGTCATCGCGGAACAACCGGTAGGCCTCCTCGCGGCGGGCATCGTCGGTCTGTCGCAGCACCCATGCCGGGTGCACCGTGGCGTAGCCGCGCGTGCCGTCCTCGAGGGTGTGCCAGCGCCCGCGGTCACGCGAGAGGTCGAAATCATGGCCGAACACCGAGGCTGCCGCTGTCGCGCCGAGGCACACGATCACCTGGGGCCGCACGCGCGCGATCTCACCCATCAGCCAGGGCCGGCAGGCCTGGATGTGACGGCTCTCCGGCCGCTTGTGCAGCCGCACCTTGCCGCGCCGTTCATGGTGGAAGTGCTTCACCGCGTTGGTGAGGTACAGCGTGGCGCGATCGATCCCCAGTTCCGCCAATGCGCGGTCCAGCACCTGGCCGGCAGGTCCTGCAAATGGCTGCCCACGCAGATCTTCGGTGTCACCCGGTTGCTCTCCGACCAGCATCACCCCGGCCCCTGCCGGCCCCTGTCCGAATACGGTCTGCGTGGCCTGCTCCCACAACGGACACTGGCGGCAGGCGCTGGCCTGCCCGCGCAGATTGTCCAGGCTGCTGGCTTCGGCTGCCGATGCCGGAGGGTTCGCTCGCAGCGGAATCCTGCGTTGCGGTGCCTGCGCGGGACGGTCATGCATTTCCTGCACGCGGTCGGCGGCGTCGCGTACCAGGCGAGGCAGCAATCGGGCTTCAGGCAGGTGGCGCCAGTACTTGGCCGGCATCTCCTGCATCATCATCCGCGTGTTGAGCCGGGCCGGATTGAAAATGCTGGCGTAGTAGGTCTGCCACAGCGACTCGCGTGCATCCTCGGCCGGGGCATCCTCGCGCCGTGCACCGGGGCCGAAGGCAAGCGCCTGCCCATCCCAGGCGACGCTGCGCGAAGGCGTGAGGATGGCCCAGCGCATGCCGGTGAAACGGCGCGCGAAGAACGGCGCGACCCGGTCGACGATGTGGTGCTGTGGCTCGAACCAGGCGATGAACGCATCAGGCTGGCCAGGCACTTCGCGGAAGCGCACGAATGCCTTCATCTTGTGCGTGTCGCGGCGGACCGCCTGTGCCATGGCCATCGCCCGCAGTACGTCGGCATCGGCGGGGTTTGACAGCACCGAGCGTTCGCCATGGGCGATGCGCCACAGCAACCGGTACAGGAGGGCCATGCGTTGTCCGTCGCGATGGCACAGGCAGGTGGCCGCCAGTTCCAGGAAGTCGCGCGGTACCGTCAGTGCGCCAGCATCGGCCTGTGCGGGCGCCGAGGTGACCGCTGGCGCGTCCAGCAGCGATGCGTCGCTGCCCTCGAGCCAGTCCAGCTGCTCCGGCGCGACGCCGCGCAGCAGGGCTTCGCGCGCGCCGCTGCGCCAGGCCTCCAGCGACCATGGCGGATCCACCCGCAGCGACCAGCGCTGCGCGTCAGGCCGCGGACGGGGCATCGAACAGCAAACCCTGGCGCGGCGGCGGGGCCAGCTGCGCGCGCAGCGCCGCCGGATCGTCCAGTGCTTTGCGCGGGTGATGGTCGGCCAGCAGCACGAACGGCAGCAGCTTGCTCATCGGTGCCTTCAGGCGCGCGAGGTCGGCCACGCGCAGCCGCCCGTGACGGCGTGCCATCAGCACGCGCTTGACGTTGCGCACGCCAAGGCCGGGCACGCGCAGCAACATCTCCTTCGGTGCCCGGTTCAGATCGACCGGAAAGCGCTCGGGATGGCGGATCGCCCAGGCCATCTTCGGGTCGATATCCAGGTCGAGCATGCCGTCCTGGGTGGTATCGGTAATCTCATCCACGCCGTACCCATAGAAGCGCAGCAGCCAGTCAGCCTGGTAAAGGCGATGTTCGCGCTGCAGCGGTGGCGGCTGCAGTGGCAGCTGCCGGCTGGCGTCCGGAATCGGGCTGAACGCGGAGTAGTAGACCCGGCGCATGCGGTAGTTGCCGTACAGGCTGTCGGCGCTGGCCAGGATCTGCCGGTCGTTTGCCCCGTCCGCGCCGACGATCATCTGGGTGCTCTGCCCGGCCGGTGCGAAACGGGGAGGGCGCGGGCGAGTGCTGCGGCTGGCCGTCGGTGCCACCGCTGCGGGGGCCCTGCGAGCTTCCTTGGCTTCCTCGATGCGCCAGCGCAGTTCGCCCATCGCGCCACGGATGGAATGAACCGTCTTCTCCGGCGCCAAGGCGCTCAGGCCGGCTTCGGTCGGCAGTTCCACGTTGATGGACAGGCGGTCGGCATAGCGCCCGGCACTGGCCAGCAGTTCCGGCGAGGCCTCGGGAATGGTCTTGAGGTGGATGTAGCCGGCGTAGCGGTGTTCTTCGCGCAGCTGCCGGGCCACTTCCACCATCTGTTCCATGGTGTAGTCCGCATTGCGGATGATGCCGCTGGACAGGAACAGGCCCTCGATGTAGTTGCGCTTGTAGAAGTCCAGGGTGAGCGTGACCACCTCATCCACGCTGAAACGTGCACGGGGCACGTTGCTGGAAACCCGGTTCACGCAATAGGCGCAGTCGTAAATGCAGAAGTTGGTCAGCAGGATCTTCAGCAACGACACGCAGCGGCCATCGGGCGTGTAGCTGTGGCAGATGCCCATGCCCTCGGTGCTGCCGATACCGCCACTGGCGCGCGAATCGCGCTTGCCCGAACCGCTGGAGGCGCAGGAGGCATCGTACTTGGCGGCATCAGCCAGAATGGCCAGCTTGCGGATGGTTTCCATTGAGGAAACCTACGGATGAGCGGTCTCATTGGATGAGACCGCCCCTGAACTCTTCAGAAAAAGGGGATCGAGGGGATCAAGTCGCCAGTGCACAAACGACTTGATCTCCTCCGTCCCGTTTTTCGTGGGATCAGAAGCCGTGGGTGATGCTGGGCGCGCCCGCCGAGAAATCGGCGTACGGGTCGTGCTCGCCGCTGCTGCCTTCGGACAGGCGGAACTTCAGGGCCAGGCCATCGCGCGAGTCGGCCGCGCGCAGCGCTTCCTCCTGCTCGATGGTGCCGGCCTTGGCCAGCCGGAACAGGCACTGGTCGAAGCTCTCCATGCCTTCTTCCAGCGAGGCTTCCATCGCGGCCTTGATCTCGTGCACCTGGCCGCGGCGCAGCAGGTCGCGGATCATCGGCGTGTTGATCAGCACCTCGGTGGCCGGCAGGCGTCGGCCCTCCTTGTTCTTCACCAGGCGCTGGCTGATCACGGCACGCAGGTTCAGTGCCAGGTTCATCAGCACGTTCTTGTGCGCGCTTTCCGGGAAGAAGTTGAGGATGCGCTCGATGGTCTGGTCGGCGTTGTTGGAGTGCAGGGTGGCCAGGCACAGGTGGCCGGTCTCGGCGAAGGCGATCGCCGCCTCCATCGTCTCCGCATCCAGGATCTCGCCGATCAGGATCACGTCCGGTGCTTCACGCATCGCGTTCTTCAGCGCGTTGTGGAAGGCATGGGTGTCCAGGCCGACCTCGCGCTGGTTGACGATCGACATCTTGTGCTTGTGCAGGTACTCGATCGGATCCTCGATGGTGAGGATGTGACCGGTGGTGGTGCTGTTGCGGTGGTCGATCATCGACGCCAGCGAAGTCGACTTGCCGGAGCCGGTGGACCCCACCACCAGCACCAGCCCGCGCGGGGTCATGATGACGTCCTTCAGCACCTGCGGCAGGTTCAGCTCCTCGATGCTCGGGATCCGGCTGCGGATGGCGCGGATGACCATGCCGACCTCGCCCCGCTGCTTGAACACGTTGACGCGGAAGCGCCCGGCATCGGGCAGGGCGATGGCCATGTTGAGCTCCAGCTCGCGCTCGAACTGCGGCACCTGGCCCTCGTCCATCAGCGAGTAGGCGATCTTCTTGACCATGCCCGGCGGCAGGCCGGTGTTGCCCAGCGGATAGAGCTTCCCCTCGATCTTGATGTAGACCGGTGCCCCGGTGGTCAGAAACATGTCCGAAGCGTTCTTTTCGGTCATCAGCTTCAGGAAGTAGCCGATATCCATTGCGAATTTTCCCCAACGAAACGGCCGACGCCCGTTGCCAGCACGGTGTCGGCTTGACGACAATGGCCGTGAACCGACAACCGGTACGGCCTCCCCAATGAAACGACTTAGCTTCGCACGAATGCGCCATGGCCTGTATGTGATGGCGTTTGCATTCGCACTGTCTGCCCCCGCCTGGGCGCAGGACGCTGCCCTGGAACTGGCGCAGGCCCGGCAGGCGGTCGACAAGGCCACCCAGGCCGATGCCGACCAGTACGCCCCGGACCTGATCGGGCTGGCCCGGCAGGGGCTGGAGCAGGCCCAGCGCGCCGCCGGCGACCGCCGCGAGCGCAAGAACGCCCCGGCGATGGCCCTGCGCGCTGCCGCCGATGCCGACCTGGCCCGCGCCCGCAGTGAGGAAGCCACCGTCACCGCGCAGCTGCAGTTGCGCCGCAACGAGGTCAACCAGCTGCAGCGCCAGCTGTCGACCGGGGAGGACCGCCGGTGAAGCCGATGACCGCCGCAACCCTGGCCGCGCTGCTGGCGCTGCCGACCCTGGCCGTGGCCGCCGACAACCCGATGGTGGCGCAGCTGAGCCAGCGCCTGATGGCCATCCAGGCCAACCCCGATACCGCTGAGCTGGGCGCCTTCGAGCGCATGCAGGCGCAGCAGGCCATCGCGACCCTGGACAAGGCCAAGCGCCGTGACCAGGAGCTGGCCACCTACCTGGCCGAGCGCCGGGTGGAGATTGCCGAGACCGCAGTGCGCACTGCGCTGGCCGCGCGCGAGGTCGACCGCCTGGAGCGTACCCGCAGCGACCTGCTGATCGAGGCCAGCCGCCGCGATGCCGCCCGTGCCCGCCAGGAAGCCGAGCAGCTGCGCATGCAGGCGCAGATGCAGGCCGAGGAGGCCGAACGCCTGCGCCAGGCGGCCGAGGCCGAGACCCTGGCCCGCCAGGACGCCGAGAATGCCCTGACCAGCGTGGCCGGCAAGCAGCAGCAGCGGCTGAGCGCTGCCCAGCAGAACGCTGCCAGGCTGGCCCGCGAGGAAGCCGAGCTGGTGTCCGGGCAGAAGCTGCCCGGTTCGAAGTTCGACGCTCGCGGTGAGGTCTTCACCTTCGGGGGTGACGCGTTCGCCGCAGGCGCCTCCAGCCTGTCCGGCGGCGCGCGCAACCAGGCCAAGGCCCTGGCCGAGTACCTGAACATCGGCAAGAAGGGCCGCCTGCGCATCGAGGCCTACGACAGTGCCAACGGCGTGGGCCAGAAGCGCGCCGAAGCGCTGCGCGACGCCCTGGTCGCGGGTGGTGTCGCCAGCAACCGGATCCAGGTCAGCGGCAAGAAGGCTGCGTCCACCCGGGCGCGCTCGGCCGAGGTCATCATCGCCCCGTAATTGCTTGATATTGTTTGTTTTTCGTTGTGATGAGCATTCAGCCTGAACCCCGCCCCGGCGGGGTTCGGTCTTTTTGTCGCAGGGGTCTTGTACCCCGCCCTGAGCAGGCGTAGGGTCAATCGTCCGGGACGCAATGCCGCGGACCGGACGATGGGAGGGCCGGGCCGATGCAAGCAGGGCGCGAACCGCAGCAGATCGACGTGCGCAGGCCAGTGCCGCAGGTCGTTGCAGGCGTCCAGGTGGCCATCGGCCGGCACTCCTCCATAAACAACGCCCCGTGCCTTGCGGCCGGGGCGTTCGTGTATCTGTCGAAGGAGGTCCATCATGTTTGAAGATCAGCCCCAGAGCGAGATCGACGCCCGTCGCGCGCGTGATCCGGAGTTCAGGGCACTCCATGACCAGCACCGCAAGTTGAACAAGAAGTGCATGGACGCGGAGTTGGGTGTACTCCCGATCGATGATGTCACCCTGGGTCGCATGAAGCGTGAGAAGCTGCTGGCCAAGCAACGTCTTCTGCGAATGTACGAAACACCGCTCCCAACGACGTCCCCCACGCTTTGACGCACTCCGTCGCGCCCGGAACGGCGTGACCCGGCCATCGATGGCCCCGCCGGGCGCTCCTGCCCCGGCATCGCGGCACCGCCGATGAGGCGGCCGCGCCAAGGCACCACAAGCGGTGGTGCCTTGGCCTGCAGGCACCACTCACCGATGCGGGCGGTACCGGTCTCCTCGTCGATCCGGGCCCGCCCGCATCCCTTTACGGGGCCGGCGGGCGGCATCTCCGCGCCGACCTGACATTCAGCGCCATCCGTCGGATAATCATCGGTCCGGCCCTGCGTGGCGCGAATCGAAAGTCCTCCGAATGCCCATCCATTCCTCCGTCCTCGAACTCATCGGCCAGACCCCGATCGTCAAGGCCCAGCGCCTGGACACTGGTGTCTGCGAGCTTTACCTGAAGCTCGAGAGCGCCAACCCGGGCGGTTCGATCAAGGATCGCATCGGCCTGTCGATGATCGAGGCAGCGGAGCAGCGGGGTGACCTGAAGCCGGGGGCGACCCTGGTCGAGGGTACCGCTGGCAATACCGGCCTGGGCCTGGCACTGGTGGCCCAGCAGAAGGGCTACAAGCTGATCCTCGTCGTTCCCGACAAGATGAGCCGCGAAAAGATCTTCAACCTGAAGGCGATGGGCGCCGAGGTTCGCCTGACCCGTTCGGACGTCGCCAAGGGCCACCCGGAGTACTACCAGGACCTGGCCAAGACCATCGCCGAGCAGACCCCGGGCGCCTACTTCATCAACCAGTTCGGCAACCCGGACAACCCGGCCGCGCATGAGTTCGGCACCGGCCCGGAGATCCTCGAACAGATGGGCGGTGACCTCGATGCCATCGTGTTCGGCTGCGGCAGCTCCGGTACCATGACCGGCCTGTCGCGTGCGTTCGCCAGGCTCTCGCCGAAGACCGAGCTGGTGCTGGCCGATCCGGTCGGCTCGATCCTTGCCGAGTACATCAACGACGGCGTGCTCAACGACAAGTCGGGCAGCTGGCTGGTGGAAGGCATCGGCGAGGACTTCCTGCCCTCGATCTCCGACTTCAGCCGTGTCAAGAAGGCTTATGCCATCAGCGATGCCGAGAGTTTCCACACCGCGCGCGAGCTGCTGGGCAAGGAAGGCATCCTCGGCGGTTCGTCCACCGGCACCCTGCTGGCCGCGGCGCTGAAGTACTGCAAGGAGCAGACCACGCCGAAGAAGGTGCTGGTGCTGGTCTGCGACACCGGC
Source organism: Stenotrophomonas maltophilia group sp. vghtpe118 (assembly GCF_052605195.1). Lineage (NCBI taxonomy): Bacteria > Pseudomonadati > Pseudomonadota > Gammaproteobacteria > Lysobacterales > Lysobacteraceae > Stenotrophomonas > Stenotrophomonas maltophilia group sp. vghtpe118. The sequence continues at coordinate 3,322,926 of NZ_CP199672.1, forward strand.
AACAAGTACCTGTCTAAGATGTACAACGACTACTGGATGCTGGACAACGGCTTCCTGGAGCGCCCGCAGCACGGCGACCTGCGCGACCTGATCCTGCGCCCGTACGGCCAGCGCGACACGGTGGTGATCGGCCCGAACGACCTGTTGACCACCGCCTACCAGCGCATGAAGCTGTATGACGTGTCGCAGCTGCCGGTGATGGACGGTGACCAGCTGGTCGGCATCGTCGATGAAAGCGACGTGCTGCTGCATGTCTACGGCGACGAAGCGCGCTTCCGCGACACCGTGGCCACCGCGATGGTCAGCAAGCTGGACCGGCTGGACGTGAAGTCGCCGATCGAGGCCCTGCTGCCGGTGTTCGACCGCGGGCAAGTGGCGATCGTGATGGACGGTGACGCCTTCCTCGGCCTGATCACCCGCATCGACCTGCTGAACTATCTGCGCCGTCGCGTGCAGTAAGCCGCTGATCGCTGCCGTTCACCGCTGAATTCCGGTTTATTCGCGTCAAAGCTCGTTAAGGCTGCGCTGATAGACTCCCGATCCTTTGACGGCGCCGCACGTCGGCGCCATTCAGGAAACGATATGTCCAACTCCTCTTCGCCCGACCGCGCGCTGGCCCTGGCCACGCTGGCCATCCACGGCGGCCAGTCGCCCGATCCCAGCACCGGCGCGGTGATGCCGCCGATCTACGCCACCTCGACCTATGCGCAGTCCAGCCCGGGCGAGCATCAGGGCTTCGAGTACTCGCGTACCCACAACCCGACGCGCTTTGCCTATGAGCGCTGCGTGGCCTCGCTGGAAGGCGGCACCCGCGGTTTCGCCTTCGCCTCGGGCATGGCGGCCAGCTCGACCGTGATCGAGCTGCTGGACGCCGGCAGCCACGTGGTGGCGATGGACGATATCTACGGCGGTAGCTTCCGCCTGTTCGAGCGCGTGCGCCGCCGCACCGCCGGGCTGGATTTCAGCTTCGTCGACCTGACCGATCTGGCGGCATTCGAAGCCTCCATCACGTCGAAGACGAAGATGGTCTGGATCGAGACCCCGACCAACCCGATGCTGAAGATCGTCGACATCGCCGCGGTCGCCGCCATCGCCAAGCGCCATGGCCTGATCGTAGTGGTCGACAACACCTTCGCCTCGCCGATGTTGCAGCGTCCGCTGCTGCTGGGCGCCGACCTGGTGCTGCATTCGGCCACCAAGTACCTCAATGGCCATTCGGACATGGTCGGCGGCATGGTGGTGGTGGGTGACGACGCGCCGCTGGCCGAGCAGATGGCGTTCCTGCAGAACTCCATCGGCGGTGTGCAGGGCCCGTTCGACAGCTTCCTGGCCCTGCGCGGCCTGAAGACCCTGCCGCTGCGCATGAAGGCGCACTGCGCCAACGCGCTGGCGCTGGCGCAGTGGCTGGAAAAGCACCCGGCGGTGGAGAAGGTGATCTACCCGGGCCTGCCCTCGCACCCGCAGCATGAGCTGGCCGGCAAGCAGATGGCCGGTTACGGCGGCATCGTCTCGATCGTGCTGAAGGGCGGTTTCGAGGCCGCCAAGCGCTTCTGCGAGAAGACCGAACTGTTCACCCTGGCCGAGTCGCTGGGCGGCGTGGAGAGCCTGGTGAACCATCCGGCGGTGATGACGCATGCTTCGATTCCCGTGGCGCGTCGGGAGCAGCTGGGGATCAGTGATGCGCTGGTAAGGCTCAGCGTGGGTGTGGAAGAGTTGGGGGATCTGCAGGTGGATCTGGAAAGGGCGCTGGGCAGGGCTTCTGAATGAGTAGCATCCACGCTGAGTTCGGCAGTTCGCCGGGTGCGCTTGTCCGCAGCCTGGTCTCCAATCGCATGCTGATCTGGCAGCTGACCCAGCGTGAGGTCATCAGCCGGTATCGAGGTTCGGTCTTCGGGCTGGCGTGGTCCTTTTTCAATCCACTGTTGATGCTGGCGGTCTACACCTTCGTTTTCTCGGTGGTGTTCAAGGCGCGCTGGGGCCTTGAAACCAGCAGTCATGGTGATTTCGCCGTCATCCTGTTCGTCGGCATCATCGTCCACGGTGTGTTCGCCGAGTGCATCAACCGTGCACCGGGGCTGATACTCAACAGCGCCAGTTACGTGAAGCGCGTCGTGTTCCCGCTGGAGACACTGCCGTGGGTCGCGATGGGCGCCACCCTGTTCCATTCGATGGTTTCGGTGCTGGTCCTGCTTATCGCCCAGTTGCTCCTGCGTGGCTCGATCCCGCTGACCGCACTGTGGTTGCCGGTGGTAATCTTCCCGCTGGTGGTCGGCACCATGGGCGTGTCCTGGCTGCTGGCGGCACTGGGTGTCTACCTGCGTGACATCGGCCAGGTCACCGGCATCGTCACCACGGTGATGCTGTTCATGGCACCGGTGCTGTATCCGGTGCAGGCCCTGCCGGAGAACCTGCGGCCGTACATCTATCTCAACCCGCTCACGTTCATCATCGAACAGGCGCGTGAGGTCCTGCTGTGGGGCCATGCCCCGGACTTCATCGGGCTGGGCAAGTACGTAGTGGGGGCCGCGCTTGTCGCGTGGTTCGGTTTCGCGACGTTCCAGAAAATGCGCCGGGGGTTTGCCGATGTCCTTTGATCCCTCCAGCGATGTCGCCATCCGGGTAAGCGGCGTCACCAAGTGCTTCCAGATTTATGACCAGCCGCACCAGCGGCTGAAGCAGGCCGTGCTGCCGCGCCTGCGCCGTGCCGCAGGCTTGGCGCCGCGCCGCTACTACGACGAGTTCTGGGCGCTGAAGGGCGTCGATTTCGAAGTGAGGCGCGGCGACACGGTCGGCATCATCGGCCGCAACGGGTCGGGCAAGTCGACGCTGCTGCAGATCATCTGCGGCACCCTGCAGGCCACCTCCGGAACGGTCGAGGTCAAGGGGCGCGTGGCGGCCCTGCTGGAACTCGGCGCGGGGTTCAACCCGGAATTCAGCGGGCGCGAGAACGTCTACCTGAGCGCCTCGATCCTCGGCCTGACCCGCGAGCAGATCGACACCCGGTTCGACGACATCATCGCCTTTGCCGATATCGGCAACTTCGTCGACCGGCCGGTGAAGACCTACTCCAGCGGGATGTACGTGCGACTGGCGTTTGCGGTCATCGCGCACGTCGATGCGGACATCTTGGTGATCGACGAAGCGTTGGCCGTCGGCGATGCGATCTTCGTGCAGAAGTGCATGCGCTTCCTGCGCAAGTTCCGCGAAACCGGCACACTGCTGTTCGTGAGCCATGACACCTCCTCGGTGCTCAATTTCTGCCAAAGCGCGGTGTGGCTCAACCGTGGCGACATGGTCATGCACGGTACTGCCGAAGACACCTGCAACGCCTACATCGAGTACTGCTCGCAGGAGGTGTACGGCGATACGGTGAAGCTGACCTCGCGCCAAGCCTCACGTGATGCGGCGCCGACAAAGCCGCGGTCCAAGGCCCAAGTGGAGCGGGACACGCGTCTGGAAATGTTCGACAACGTCGCCAATTCGGCTGGCTGGCAGTCCGGTGTCGCCAGCATTGATTCGGTGCTGCTCAGCGATCCCCAGGGCGAAACCCTCACCTCGTTCGCCGGTGGCGAGGATGTGCTGCTGCGTGTGCGGGCCACTGCACACCAAGCGCTGTCCAGCCCGTTGATCGGTTTCTTCGTCAAGGACCGGCTGGGTCAGTCGCTGTTCGGCGAGCACACCTTCACCTACATCCAGCCGCCGATGCAGGTTGAGGCCGGGACGACGCTTGAGGCCAGTTTTCGCTTCACGTTGCCGATGCTGCCCAACGGCGATTACTCGATGACCGTTTCCATTGCTGACGGTGATCCGTTCGCCAACACCCAGCATGCGTGGCTGCATGACGCGGTGCTGATCAAAGTCGCCTCGCCCAAGTTGCGCTATGGTCTGGTGGGCATCCCCTTCGATGAGGTCACCATGACGCGGGTAGGGGGAGCGGAATGAACCATGGCTTCATTCCGCCGCTGACCACCGACGACCCCCGCGTCAGCATTGGTCGCTTCACGTACGGTGGTGCCACCTTCAAGCTGTGGAGCGCCGGGGAGCGCATCGAAGTGGGCGCATTCTGTTCCTTCGCCGAAGACGTGCTGATCTTCGGTGGCGGCGAGCATCGCATGGATTGGGTCACTACCCATCCGTTGCGCATTGCGTTCAATTCGCCGGGTGCGGGCCAGGATGGGCATCCGCACAGCAAAGGCGTGACCCGCATCGGCAACGATGTGTGGATCGGCCATGGCGCGCTGGTTCTCTCCGGAGTGACCGTGGGCCACGGCGCCTGCATCGGCGCCGGTGCTGTGGTCAGCAGGGACGTCCCACCCTACGCCATCGTCGCGGGCAACCCTGGCCGTGTCGTCCGCATGCGCTTCAGCGAAGCGCAGATCGAGCACTTGCTGCACATCGCCTGGTGGAACTGGCCGGTGGAGCGGATCAAGCAGTTTGAATCCCTGCTGTGCAGCCCCAGCATCGATGCATTCATTACGGCCGCGCTGGCCGACCCGGACGCTGCGGCGTCGTTCACGTGATAGAGACTGAGATGATCGATTTCCCGTTGTCGCCGAACATGCTGATGATGCCGCGCAAGCTCCCGCACAGCGCGTGGCTTGGGCACATTCCCTTCGCCAGTTGGCTGGTGGAAGTTGTGCGGCCAACGAGCATCGTGGAGCTGGGTACGCACAACGGTGCCTCGTTCCTGGCGTTCTGTCAGGCGGTGGAAAGCCAGCAGGTCAGTGCGCGCGTGTTCGCGGTGGATACTTGGGAAGGCGACGAGCATGCTGGTTTCTACGGTAATGAAATCTACGCCGAGCTTCGCGATTACCAGCAGCGCCATTACGCCGGCATTTCCGAGATGATGCGGATGCGCTTCGACCAGGCGCTGGAATACTTCGCAGATGGATCGGTCGACGTCCTGCACATTGACGGCCTGCACACCTACGAAGCCGTCCGCGAAGACTTCGAGACGTGGCGCAGCAAGCTGTCGCCGCGCGCGGTCGTGTTGTTCCACGACAGCTGCGTGCGCGAGCGCGGGTTTGGCGTGTGGGAGTACTGGAGCGAGATTTCCTCGAAGTTCCCGTCGTTCGAATTCACCCACACCCATGGGCTGGGCGTGCTGCTGGTGGGCGAGGAGCAGCCGCAGGCATTGCTGCAGCTTGCCCAGGCTGCGCGTGACGGCCAGTTCGCCACCATCAACCAGTTCTTCGATGCACTGGGTCGCAACATCAAGAACGTGGAAGAGATCGAGCGGGTGAACCAGGGCCTGACCGCCGCCCATGGCGAGATCGGCCGGCTCAACGCCGAGGAAGCACGTCTGCGCGCACTGCTGGAGAAGAACAGCGACGCCACCGAGGAGCATTACGCGATAGTGGAGTCGCAGTTGCCGAGCCTGGCCCAGGGCCTGTCACTGCTGGAGCGTCGCGTCATCGAAGGGATGAGCGAGACGCGCCAGGCACTGGACCATTCCCGTGAAGCCGCGGTCGCCAATGTGGTGGCGTCGGTGATCCCGCGCCTGGACGAGCAGGACCGGAAACTCAATCTCCTCGTGCGCCCGTGGTGGCGCCGAGCCCTTGGCCGCTGAGCAAACAGGATTCCGCAAGGCACCTACATGTCCATCGACAAGACCCTACTCAAGCGTGGCCTCAAGCGAGTGGCGGCCAAGGTGCTGTCCATCAACTGGTTCGCACCTGTTCCCGATCGCCTGAAGCTACTGGTTGCCCGTCGGGCGGGGTGCTGTGACTGGCACTGGTATGCGCGCTTCATCCTGCGTTCGTCCGGGGCGGCCGCCGAAGGCCCCAGCCACTTCCTGTCCTTTGGCAATGCCGAAGGGAAGTCACCGAGCCCGCTGTTCGACCCGGCGTGGTACTGCGCGCGTTTCGGCCTCAAGGCGTCCCCGCTTGATGCCCTGATGCAGTACCTGTTCATCGGCGAGCGCGTCGGCCTGGCGCCAAGCCCGTGGTTCGATCCGCACTACTGCCGGCGCACCGCACCGTCGTCCAGCGGCCTGCGGCCGGTGCTCGGCCAGTACCTGGTGGATTACCACAACTCGGGAACGCCACACCCGTTGTTCGACCAAGAGTGGTACCTTAACCAATACCCGGACGTGCGCGACAGCGGCGCCAATCCGTTGCTGCATTTCCTCTACGACGGCATTCCCGAAGGGCGTCTGCCCAATCCGTACTTCGCGCCGGCGTGGTATCTGGAAGCCTATCCGGATGTGGCAGGCATCGACCCGTTCGCACATTTCTTCGCGCATGGCGCGGCGGAAGGACGGAGCCCGGGGCCCGAATTCAACGCGCGACAGTATCTGGACCAGAATCCGGATGTGGCGCTGACCGGCATGAACGCGCTGGCGCATTACTTGGCGGTGGGGCGTCGCGGTGGTCGCGAGCTGGGCAAGCGCCCCTTCTCGCTGACCGATCTTGCCGCGCCCGTGGCGCCTGCCGACGCGCCGCTCCAAGACGGCGTGGTCGACATCGTCCTGCCGGTCTACCGCGGCCTGGAAGAGACGCGCAACTGCATCGATTCTGTGCTGCGCTCGCATAACCGCAGCCGTACCCGGCTGCACATCTACAACGACTGCTCGCCCGAGCCGGAAGTGACCGCCTACCTGCGTGAGCTGGCCAGCCGCGAGCCGTCGGTACGCCTGACCGAGAACCCGCAGAACCTCGGCTTCGTGCTGACCGTCAATGCCGGCATGGCGCACGCCCTGCAGCAGGCCGACAGCATCGGTGCTCTCCTGCTCAACAGTGACACAATCGTGACCGGTGACTGGGTCGACCGCATGGTTGCCCACCTGGGGGCCAATGTCGGCTCGGTCACGGCGCTTTCCAACAACGCCACGATTTGCAGTTATCCCCAACTGGGCGCCAACGCGCTGCCGGAGGGGATGGATGCGTCAGCGCTGGACCACCTGACTCGCCGCATCAATACCGGTGTGGCCGTGGATGTTCCCACCGGCGTCGGCTTCTGCATGCTGATCTCCCGCGCCGCGTTGGAAAAGGCCGGCCTGTTCGATGCCGAGGCTTTCGGCAAGGGCTACGGCGAGGAGAACGACTTCTGCATGCGCTCGGGTCGTCTCGGTTTCCGCCATCGCTTGGCCATGGACGTGTTTGTCGAACACGTGGGTGAAGTGAGCTTCGCCGACGACAGCAAGCCCGGCAAGATCATCGCGCAGAAGATCATCGACGAGCGCTACCCCGATTACGGTTCGCAGGTTGCCCGGTTCTGTTCGATGGATCCGGGCTTCTCGGCGCGCGTGCGGCTGACCCTGGAGGTTTGGAAGGCGAGGGCGCGTCCGGTCTCGGTGCTGTTGACCCACACCTGGGGCGGAGGCACCGAGCGTGCTGTGCAGGCCATTCGTGCCTCGCTGGCCGAAACCGGCGAAGTGGTGATCGTACGGCCGATGGAGGACAACAACGGGTCGGGGCTGGTCAACGTCAGCCATGCATCGGACTTCGATGGCTTCGATTTCCTGTTCCACTACCGCACGCCCGAAGAACTGGCCGCGATGCTGCAGGCACTGGGCACCGGAGCGCTGCAGATCCACCATCTGGTCGGGTTTGGCCCGTCGGTGCGTCGCGCGGTGGCGCTGACCGGGCTGCCCTACAGCTTCCACGTGCATGACAACTATGCGATCTGCCCGCAGATCACCCTGACCGACGCTACCGGCAACTACTGCGGCGAGCCTGGTGAGAACGGCTGTGACAGTTGCATCGCCGAGCGCCCGTCCAACGGCGCGGCAGACATCCGCAACTGGCGCGCCAGCAACCAGTGGCCGCTGCTGGGTGCGCAGGCCGTGTTCGCACCGAGCCGGGATGCGGCGCAGCGCATGCAGCGCTACACCGGCATTCCCGTGCAGGCCGTGTACCACGAGTCCCGCATCGACACGAATCCGGGCCGGCTTGGGCGAGGCGCGCGGCCGTACCGGGTGCTGCTGCTGGGTGTGATGGCCGCGCACAAGGGGCTGAATCACCTGATGGCCATTGCCGAGGAAGCGCGACGTGTGCGTGCACCGCTCGCGTTCCACGTGATCGGCTATCCTCAGACGGACATGCTCAGGAACCCGGGATTCAGCTGGAGCGGTCCCTATGCGGAGCAGGACCTGGACGAGCTGATCGAGGCGCATGACCCCGATGCGTTCCTGTTCCTTTCCCAGGCCCCGGAAACCTATTCCTACACCCTGTCGCACGCCCTGCGGGATGGCCGGCCGATTGCCGCCAACCGCCTCGGTGCGTTCATCGAGCGGCTGGAAGGCGTCCCCAATGCATTGATGCTGGCCCATGACGCGACTGCGGCCGATGCGGTGCGGGCGCTGGTGACGTGGCTGGAAGGTCTGTACGAGAAGGAAACTGCATGAAACAGCGATTCGGCACGGAGCTTCGTCCTGCGCTGCGCTCGCAGTACCCCCTGCGGATTGCGGTGATCCCCGAGCGCTACGGCACGGTGATGTCGCCGTGCGCGAGCATCCGCCTGCACGCGTTCACCGAGCGCTTCGCTGCCGATGTCCGCTACCTGATGCCGGAAGAGCTGTCCGCCTTTGCACCCGATCTTGTGCTCTGGAACCGCGGCGCCGTCATTGCTGGATCGGGCCTGGCGATGATCGCCGAGGCGGGACGGCAGGGGGCAGCGCTGGTCTACGACCTGGACGACAACCTGCTGGCCATGGACGAGCATCCCGAACGGGACGCCTATGCCGCAGTCATTGAAGCGGTCCGCAGCTCGATCACCCTTGCCGATGTCACCTGGTGCTCGACGCGCCCGCTGGCCGAGGTGATCAACGCTGCCGGCGGTACCGCCGAGTGGATGCCCAACGCGCTGGATGCCGATCTGTGGCAGGCAGCGCCAGGTGAGGCGCTGTCGCTTCCGGCAACCGGCACGGTACGCCTGCTGTACATGGGAACGCGGACCCACGACGACGATTTCCGACTGCTCGACGCGGCACTGCAGCAGGTCTGGGAAAAGCGTCCAGGCGCGTTCTCGCTGACCCTGGTGGGCGTCAACGCTGCGGACACCGGCAGTCGGCCCTGGATGCAAGGCCAGAGCCCCCCGGCCCATGTCGGCGCGTCCTATCCCGCTTTCGTGCACTGGTTCTCCCGCCTGCGCGGCTTCCATGCAGGCATGGCGCCTCTGCTCGGCTCGGATTTCAATCGTTGCAAGAGCTCCATCAAGGTGCTGGACTACGCCGCCATGGGCTTGGCCACGCTGGCTTCGAACGTGCCTTCCTATGCGGATGACGCGCACGACGACCGCATCTTGATCGACAATACCGCCGATGCCTGGACTGATCGGATCGTTTCGCTGGTCGATCGGCAGCTGGCGGTGGATGAGATCGCTGCACGCGCCGTATCGCGCGTGGGGCCGGACATGTTCGACGAGGCGGTGGCCCGTCGCTGGGAGAGTTGCATGCAGGTGATGGGGAAATGATGAAAGAAGGTCCAATGAAGCGCACGGCGCGCTGGCTGTTGCCGATCGAGCGGCCACGCATCGCACTGCTGCTTCTGGCACTCGGCGTGCTGGTGATGATAGTTGCGCGGCTGTTCTCCTGGCCGGGCTTCGCGACGCACGATACGGTGTTCATCACCCAAGAAGCGCTGCGTGGCGAGTACACCTCCTACCACCCGGTCCTCAACGCACTGCTGATCCGCTGGCTGGCCGTGCCCTTCGAATCCTTCAGCATCTACACCTCGCTGCAGATCCTGTTCTGCGCGACGCTGTACCTGCGCAGTGCCACGCTGTTCGCGCGGATGGTCAGCCGGCCCGCGTGGATCGTACTTGGCGTGGCGCTGTGGGCGGCAATGCCCAGTACCTACCTGTACCTGGGCATGATCTGGAAAGACGTGCTCTGCGCGTATTGCCTGCTGTTCCTGGCAACGCTGGTGCTGCAGTCGCGGCAGACCGGCGTGCTTGCGGGCCGTGCCGATGCAGTGCTGCTAGGCCTGTCCCTGTTCCTCATCGTTGCCACTCGCCATGGCATGGCGATCAATTTCCTGCTGCTGCCGCTGGCCATCGGTGTGCGCCAGCTGTGGGCGGCACGCCCGTATCGAGCGGCCTTCGTGGCGTCGGTCGTCGGCTGGCTGCTGATGTCGTTGGTCGCGGCTTCACCTCTGGTGAAGAATGATGTCGCGCACCTGTCCAAGCTGAAGATCTCGGCGGTGTCCGGGCCGTTCCTGGGCATGGTGGCCAACCGCAGTGGATACACCAGCAACGACCCCGGCCAGGACCAGGCGCTGGCCGCCCGTGTGTTCGGGCCGGACTACGCGGAGAAGTACCGTCCGGACTACCTGATGAACGAGGTGGTGCTGACGGATCCGCAGGAGCTTGATGAGGCGTACGGCCTGATCCTGCGCCGCACCGCACGGCTCTGCCTGCTCAATGTCTCCCAGTGCGGCTCGGACCGCCTGCAGATGATGCTGGCGACGCTGCAACCGAGCACCGCCTTCGGTGGCATGAAGTTCTACGACCTGGCGATCATGGAGAACTGCCCGACGGTGTTCGGCATGGACCCGGACAAGTGCGATGTACTAGAACGCTTCGAGCGTGGCGAACGCCCCGGCGTGCTGGTTGAGTTCCAGCGCAAGTTCGTTTCCCGTTTCGTGGATACCCGCGGCACTGTACAGAACGTATTCGTGTGGAACCTGCTGCCGGCCTTCGTGCTGCTGCTGGCGCTGCTGGTGTTCACCGCACCCGGCCGTCCGCTGTGGATCCTTTCGCTGTTCATCCTGATGCAGATGGTGCTGCCGATGGCAACGTCGATGGCCAACGATTTCCGCTATTACTACTTCCTGGCACCTCTGAGCACGCTGCTGGCGGTATTCGTGCTGGGTCGAGCAGTGCACGGTCGCAGCTTCTGGCGCGATCGCCCAACGCAATCCAATGAGGCAAGCCATGTCTGACGCCACGATGGAAGCGCCGCGCCAGCAGGTGGCCGTGGTGATTCCCTGTTACAAGGTCCGCCGCCACATTCTGGGCGTCATCGATGCCATTGGTCCGGAGGTCGATGCGATCTATTGCGTTGACGACCGCTGCCCGGATGCGAGCGGGGACTTCATCGAGCAGCAGGCGCGGGACCCGCGCGTGGTGGTGCTGCGCCACGAACAGAACCAGGGCGTGGGTGGAGCCGTGATGACGGGCTACCAGCGCGCGATTGCCGATGGCATGTCCATCCTGGTCAAGGTCGATGGCGATGGGCAGATGGATCCCACGCTGGTGCCGCTCTTCATCGGCCCGATCCTGAAAGGCCAGGCCGACTACACCAAGGGCAACCGTTTCTGGGATCTGTCCAACATCCGCCGCATGCCGCTGGTCAGGCGCATCGGCAACCTCGGCCTGTCCTTCATGACCAAGGCATCGACCGGTTACTGGGATGTGTTCGACCCCACCAACGGCTACACCGCCATCCATGCCAATGTCGCGGCGCGGCTGCCGTACGCATCGATCAGCCGGCGTTACTTCTTCGAGACCGATATCCTCTTCCGACTGAACATCATGCGGGCGGTGGTGTGCGACGTGCCGATGGACGCGACCTACGGCGACGAGGAGAGCAATCTCAAGATCGGCCAGGTGCTGACTGAGTTCTCCTACAAGCACGCACGCAACCTGTTCAAGCGCATCGGCTACCGCTATTTCCTGCGCGACCTGTCCATTGCATCGTTCGAGCTGCTGGCTGGCACGTTCCTGCTGGCCAGCGGCGTGCTCTACGGTGGCTGGCACTGGTTGCAGGCGCTGGAGGCTCAGCAGGCCTCTGCCGTCGGTACGGTGGTCCTGCCGTCGATTGCGGTCGTGAGCGGGCTGCAGTTCCTGCTGGCCTTCATCGGGTATGACATTGCCAGCGTCCCGCGCCAGGTGCTGCATCCCCTGTTCGCCCCGTTCCGGCCGCGCCGGCGGGACTGAGTGCCGATGGGGGCCGGTGCTGCCGGCCCCTCGGTTGCTACGTCACGCGCCCGTCGTGGGCTTGAACACCAGGCGCGAGAAGATCAGGTAGTTCCAAGCCGCGATCATGCCCATGACCACGAACTTTGCCAGCAGCACATGCAGGTGCAGGTGGTCCACCAGCAACAGCAAGGCCAGGTTGCCAAGCAGCAGGTTGATGGCGGCCAGCGCACCGTAGCGCGCCAGCTCGCTGCGCCAGCTGCCCTGGCTGCGGAACACCCAATGCCGGTTCATCATAAAGCTGACGACGAAGCCGCAGGCGAAGCTGGTTGACTGGCTCAGTACAAGCCAGCCGCTGCCCAGCGCGCCCTGCAGCGCGATGAACACGAGGTATTCGGCCGCAGCGGCCGAACCGCCGGACAGCAGGAAGCGAACGAGGCGCGGAATCATGCAGTCGCGATCATCCGGGCGACGGGGAGCGCCGCGGACGGCGCCCCCGTTACGGCGATCGACAACGGCGTCAAAGCGCCTTTTCCAGCTCAGGCAGGATCGCAAACAGATCCCCCACCAGACCAATATCGGCAATCTCAAAGATCGGCGAATCCGGATCCTTGTTGATCGCCACGATCGTGCCGGCATCCTTGATGCCGGTCAGGTGCTGGATCGCACCGCTGATACCCACGGCCACGTACAGTTCCGGCGCGATGATCTTGCCGGTCTGGCCGACCTGCAGGTCGCTGGGGACGTAGCCGGCATCGACCGCGGCGCGCGAGGCACCGACGGCGGCACCGAGCTTGTCGGCCAGCTGGAAGATCACCTTGAAGTTCTCTTCCGAACCGACGCCGCGGCCACCGGAGACCACGCGCTTGGCGCTCTGCAGGTCCGGGCGGTCGCTGGCACCCGCGGCGAGGCCGACGAAGCGGGTGTGGGTCGGCAGGGCAGCATCGACGTTGGCTGCTTCGATGGTGGCGCTACCGCCCTGGGCGGCTTCCGGCCACGAGGCGGCACGCACGGTGGCGACCACGATCTGGTCGGCCGGGGCTTCCACGGTGATGATCGCGTTGCCGGCGTAGATCGGGCGCTTGAAGGTATGGCTGCCTTCAACGGTCATCAGGTCGGAGACCTGGTTGACGCCCAGCAGCGCGGCCACGCACGGCATCAGGTCCTTGCCGAAGGTGGTCGACGGGCCGAACACGTGGGTGTAACCCTTGGCCAGCTGCGCGATCTGCGGCGCCAGCACCTGGGCGATGGCCTGCGCGTTGGCGGCGTTGGTCACGGTCAGGACCTTGGCGACGCCACTGATCTTCGCGGCCTCGGCGGCAACGGCGGCCGGGTCGGCGGCCAGCACCAGCACGTCGATGCTGGCACCGCTGATAGCGGCAGCAGCGCTGACGGTTTTGGCGGTGGCGGCGTTGAGCTTGCCGTCGTGGTGTTCGGCGATAACGAGAATCTTGCTCATTACAGCAGCCCCTTCTGCTTGAGTGCGGCCACCAGTTCGGCCGCGTCCTTGACCATCACACCCTTGCTGCGCTTGGACGGTGCGGCGTACTGGGTGGTCTTGAAGGTGTCGGCGGCTTCAACGCCGAGGTCGGCCAACTGCAGGGTCTCGAGCGGCTTGGCCTTGGCCTTCATGATGTCCGGCAGCTTGATGAAGCGCGGCTCGTTCAGGCGCAGGTCGGTAGTGACCACCGCCGGCAGGTCCACTTCCAGCGTTTCCAGGCCGGCGTCGACTTCGCGGGTCACCGTGGCCTTGCCGTCGGCAATGTCCAGCTTGCTGGCGAAGGTCGCCTGCGGGCGGCCCCACAGCGTGGCCAGCATCTGGCCGGTCTGGTTGGCGTCGTCGTCGATGGCCTGCTTGCCGAGGATCACCAGGTCCGGCTGTTCCTTCTCGATCAGCTTGAGCAGGGTGCGTGCGGCGGTCAGCGGCTGGATGGCCTGATCGGTGACCACATGGACGGCACGGTTGGCGCCCATGGCCAGGCCATTGCGCAGGTGCGCCTGGGCGTCGGCCGGGGCGATGGTGGCGACCACGACCTCGCTGGCGATGCCCTTGTCGCGCAGGCGCAGGGCTTCTTCCAGGGCGATTTCATCGAAGGGGTTGGGGGACAGCTTGACGCCGTCGGTGACCACGCCGGAACCGTCCGGCTTGACCTGAATGCGGACGTTGTAGTCCACCACGCGCTTGTACGCGACGAGGATTTTCATCTGGTACGGGGTCCTTCAGTAACAGGGAGAACGTCCGGTCCTGCAACAGCAACCGGTTCGGGGGTGGGACCCCGATTCTAGCTGGCTTGAGGGAACCATGCGAATGCGTATGGTGATGCTGCGATGCCGCAAACGGATGCTGAGCCGGGAGGCGCCGTTCACGTCGTGCAGGCAGTAGTGAAGGTCATCGGCATGTATCCTGTGCCGCTGTACGGGCGCCCCAGGTGCCCCTTGGATGAATTTCGATCAGGAGAACAGGTAGTGCCCACTTGGCTTGTCACCGGCGGCGCCGGATTCATTGGCGGTAACTTTGTTCTCGAAGCCGTCGCACGCGGCATCAAGGTCGTCAATCTTGATGCGCTCACTTACGCCGGCAACCTGAAGACCCTGTCCAGCCTGGAAGGCAATCCCAACCACGTGTTCGTGGAGGGCGACATTGGCGACAGTGCCCTGGTCGCTCGCCTGCTCGCCGAACACCAGCCGGACGCGGTGCTGAACTTTGCCGCCGAAAGCCACGTCGACCGCTCCATCGACGGCCCGGGCGCCTTCATCCAGACCAATGTGGTGGGTACCCTGGGCCTGCTGGAGGCCGTGCGTGACTACTGGAAGGCGCTGCCGGCCGGGCAGGGCGCGGCCTTCCGCTTCCTGCACGTATCCACCGACGAGGTGTACGGCACGCTGGGTGAGACAGGCAAGTTCAGCGAGACCACCCCATATGCCCCGAATTCGCCGTACTCGGCGTCCAAGGCTGCCTCCGACCACCTGGTCCGCGCCTTCCACCACACCTACGGGCTGCCGGTGCTCACCACCAACTGCTCGAACAACTACGGTCCGTACCACTTCCCGGAGAAGCTGATCCCGCTGGTGATCGCCAAGGCGCTGGCCGGCGAGCCGCTGCCGGTGTACGGCGATGGCAAGCAGGTGCGCGATTGGCTGTTCGTATCCGACCACTGCGAGGCGATCCGCACGGTGTTGGCCAAGGGCCGGGTCGGCGAAACCTACAACGTCGGTGGCAATTCGGAAAAGCAGAACATCGAAGTGGTGCAGGCGATCTGCGCCCTGCTGGACCAGCGCCGCCCGCGCGCGGATGGCCAGCCGCGCAGCAGCCAGATCACCTATGTCACCGACCGCCCCGGCCATGACCGTCGCTATGCGATCGATGCGTCCAAGCTGAAGAACGATCTGGGCTGGGAACCGGCCTACACCTTCGAGCAGGGCATCGCCTTTACCGTCGACTGGTATCTGGACAACCAGGACTGGGTCAACGGCGTGCTGGACGGCAGCTACCGTCTGCAGCGCATCGGCACTGCGGCCTGAATCCTGGAGACGACATGACGCAGCGTAAAGGCATCATTCTGGCTGGTGGCTCCGGCACCCGCCTGTACCCGATCACCAAGGGCGTCAGCAAGCAGCTGCTGCCGGTGTATGACAAGCCGATGATCTATTACCCGCTCAGCGTGCTGATGCTGGCGGGCATCCGTGAGGTTCTGATCATCAACACTCCGCACGAGCAGGCCTTGTTCCAGCAGCTGCTGGGCGACGGTTCGCAGTGGGGCATGGACATCCAGTACGCGGTGCAGCCGAGTCCGGACGGCCTGGCCCAGGCCTACCTGATCGGCCGCGACTTCGTCGCTGGCAAGCCGAGCTGCCTGGTGCTGGGCGACAACATCTTCCACGGCCACGGCCTGCGCGACGTGCTCAAGCGCGCCGATGAGCGCGTGGAAGGCTCCACGGTGTTCGGTTACTGGGTCAATGACCCGGAGCGCTATGGCGTGGCCGAGTTCGACAAGAGTGGCAAGGTCATCGACCTGGTCGAGAAGCCGGAGAAACCGCGCTCGAACTACGCAGTGACCGGCCTGTACTTCTACGATGGCAATGCCAGCGCGCATGCGGCCGAACTCAAGCCGTCGCCGCGTGGTGAGCTGGAAATCACCGATCTCAACAAGCGCTACCTGGCCGAAGGCAACCTGCATCTGGAAGCTCTGGGCCGTGGCTACGCCTGGCTCGACACCGGTACCCATCAATCGCTGCTGGAGGCGTCCAACTTCATCGAGACCATCCAGACCCGCCAGGGCCTGCAGGTCTGCTGCCCGGAAGAAATCGCGTTCGGCAAGGGCTGGATCAACGCCGAGCAGCTGGAAGCACTGGCTGCACCGCTGATCAAGAATGGCTACGGCCAATACCTGCACAAGCTTGCCCTGCGTGGAGTCGTTCCGTGAAAGTGATTGAAACCAAGTTGCCCGGTTGCGTGGTGATCGAGCCGGCGGTGTTTGGCGATGCCCGCGGCTATTTCTTCGAAACCTGGAATGCCGAGCGCTTCGCCGCGCTGGGCCTGCCGGATCGCTTCGTGCAGAGCAACGTGTCGACGTCAGCGCAGGGTGTGCTGCGTGGCCTGCATTACCAGTGGCCGCGCCCGCAGGGCAAGCTGGTCAGCGTGCTGGAAGGCGAGGTCTATGACGTGGCCGTGGACATCCGTCGCGGCTCGCCGACCTTCGGCCAGTGGGAAGCGGTGGTGCTGAGTGCGGAGAACAAGAAGCAGTTCTGGATTCCGGAAGGCTTCGCCCACGGCTTTGCAGTGCTGTCCGAGCGCGCGGTGTTCAGCTACCTGTGCACCGAGGTCTACCTGAAGGACTTCGACGCCGGCGTGCGCTGGAACGATGCGGATATCGCCGTGGACTGGCCAGTCAGTGCACCGACGTTGTCGGCCAAGGACGAGAACGCGCCGTTCCTGAAGGACATCGCCGAAGACCGCCTGCCGGTCTACGTGCCATGACGGTGCTGGTGTTCGGCGGCAACGGCCAGGTCGGCCAGGAGCTGCTGCGCGCGCTGGTGCCGCTGGGGAAGGTGATTGCAACCACGCGCAGCGGCCAACTGCCCGACGGAAGTGCCTGCGAAACGGCCGACTTTGCCCGGCCCGACAGCCTGCCGGCGTTGCTGGACCGCGTGCAGCCATCGGTAGTGGTCAATGCGGCGGCTTACACCGCTGTTGATCGCGCCGAACAGGACGTCGATGCGGCCTTCGCCGCCAATGCTCAGGCGCCAGGCGTGATCGCGCGCTGGTGTGCGGCGCATGGCGTGCCGTTCGTGCATTACTCCACCGACTACGTGTTCGACGGCCAGGGCAGCGCGCCCTACCGCGAGGACGAGCCGACCGCACCGCTGGGCGTGTATGGCACCAGCAAGCGCGATGGTGAGGACGCGGTGCGTGCGGCCGGTGGCCGCCATCTGATTTTCCGCACGGCGTGGGTGTATGCCTCGCACGGCGCGAACTTCCTGCGCACCATGCTGCGCGTCGGGGCCGAGCGCGATGCGTTGCGGGTGGTGGCCGACCAGGTCGGCACGCCGACGCCGGCCGCGCTGATCGCTGATGTCACCTTGCAGGCGCTGCAGCATCCGGGGCAGTTGTCGGGTACCTGGCACCTGACCGCCAGCGGCCAGACCAGCTGGCATGGGTTCGCCGAAGCGATCTTCGCCGAGGCGTTGGTCACCGGCGTGTTGGCCAAGGTGCCGACGGTCGAGGCGATTCCCAGCTCCGAGTACCCGACCCCGGCCAAGCGTCCGGCCTGGTCGGTGCTGGACAACCGCAAGCTGCAGCAGGATTTCGGCATCGTGCTGCCAACCTGGCAGGACGGCCTGAAGCGGGTGATGGTGGAGATTGCCTGACCCTGTAGGCGGCGTGCCGACCAACGGTCGGCACCCACCCCGACCAGCGGTCGGCGGGCGCTGGGTCAGCTGCGCCCGTAGGTATCCTCGAAGCGCACGATGTCATCCTCGCCGAGGTAGCTGCCGGACTGCACTTCGATCAGTTCCAGCGGCAGCTTGCCCGGGTTGCGCAGGCGGTGGGTCACGCCCAACGGAATGTAGGTGCTCTGGTTCTCGCTGAGCAGGATCACTTCATCGCCACGGGTCACCTCGGCGGTGCCGCTGACCACGATCCAGTGCTCGGCGCGATGGTGGTGCATCTGCAGGCTGAGCGTGCCACCGGGCTTGACCGTGATCCGCTTGACCTGGAAGCGCTCGCCGTTGTCGATCGAATCGTAGGCGCCCCATGGGCGATAGACCTTGCGATGCCAGGTGGCCTCGCTGCGGCCTTCGGCCTTGAGCTGTGCCACCACGGTCTTGACCTCCTGCATGCGGTCGGCCTTGCCCACCAGCACCGCATCGTCTGTCTCGACCACGATCACGTCATCGAGGCCGACCATGGCCACCAGGCGCTGGCCGTAGGCATAGGTATTGCGGCAGTCGATGGCGATCACGTCGCCTTGGTGGGCATTGCCATCGCCGTCCTGCTGGGAGACATCGCGCAGCGCAGTCCACGAACCGACATCGTTCCAGCCCGCATCCAGCGGAATCACCACCGCGTCGGCGGTCTTCTCCATCACCGCGTAGTCGATCGAATCGGACGGAACGGCAGTGAAGGCGTCCTTGTCCAGGCGGGTGAAGTCGGCATCGCGGCGCGCCTGCTGCCAGGCCTGGCGGCTGCCAGCCAGCATCGCGGGCTGGAAGCGCTCCAGTTCCTGCAGATAGCGCGAGGCCTTGAACAGGAACATGCCACTGTTCCAGTAATACTGGCCGCTGCTGACATAGCCGGTCGCGGTGCCCAGGTCCGGCTTCTCGACGAAGCGCTCGACCGCACGCAGGCCCTGGCCATCGGCGGCCTTGATGTAGCCGTAGCCGGTTTCCGGTCCGGTCGGCACGATGCCGAAGGTGACCAGCTTGCCGGCCTCGGCAGCACCGGCCGCCGCCTGCACGGCGCTGCGAAATGCGGTCTCGTTGGTGATCACATGATCGGAGGGCAGCACCAGCAGCAGGGCGTCGGCGCCGTCGCGGGTGGCTTCCAGCGCGGCAACGGCGATGGCCGGGGCGGTGTTGCGGCCGACCGGTTCAAGGATGATCGCGGCCGGCTCGGCGCCAACCTGCTGCAGCTGCTCGGCGGCGACGAAACGGTGCTCTTCGTTGGCGATCACCAGCGGTCCACGTGCGGCAATCGGGGCGACGCGCTTCCAGGTGGCCTGCAGCATCGTCAGTTCACCCGCCAAGGGCAGGAACTGCTTCGGATACGCCTCGCGCGAAAGCGGCCACAGGCGGGTACCGGATCCACCGGACAGGATGACGGGCTGGATGCTGCTCATGCGTTCCTCGGTTACTGCTGGATGAGGCGGGAGATGTCGTCGGTGCGCGCCTGCATCAGCGCGGCATCGCCACGGGCTTCAACATTCAGGCGCAGCAGCGGCTCGGTGTTGGAGCTGCGCAGGTTGAAGCGCCAGTCGCCGAAGTCGGCACTGATGCCATCGGTGTGGTCCAGGGTGGGCGACTGCGCCGCGAAATGCTCCATCACGCGCGCGACGGCGGCCTTGGCATCGGCCACCTTGAAGTTGATCTCGCCACTGCACGGATAGGCGGACATGCGGTCTTCGACCCAGTCGGCCAGCGAGCGCCCGCTTTCGGAAACCAGCTGGGCGATCAGCAACCACGGGATCATGCCGGAGTCTGCATAGGCGAACTCGCGGAAGTAGTGGTGGGCGCTCATCTCGCCGCCGTACACCGCGTCTTCGGCGCGCATCTTTTCCTTGATGAAAGCGTGGCCGCTCTTGCACTGCACCGGTACACCGCCGGCCTGCTCGACCATGTCCACGGTGTTCCAGACCAGGCGCGGGTCATGCACGACCTTGCCGCCCGGCTTGCGCGCCAGGATCGCCTTGGCCAGCAGGCCGACCAGGTAGTAGCCCTCGATGAAGCGGCCGGTATGGTCGAAGAAGAAGCAACGGTCGAAGTCACCGTCCCAGGCAATGCCGAAATCGGCGCCGTGCTCGCGCACCGCGTCGGCGGTGGCGGCGCGGTTCTCCGGCAGCAGTGGGTTGGGAATGCCATTGGGGAAGCTGCCGTCCGGTTCGTGGCAGATGCGGATGAACTCGAACGGCAGGTGCGGTGCCAGCAGGTCGACGATGGCACCGGCGCCGCCGTTGCCGGCGTTGACCACCAGCTTCAGCGGCCGCAGCTTGCCGGCGTCGACATAGCTCAGCAGGTGCTGGATGTACGCGCTCTTGTCGTGCCGGGCGCTCTGCGCGGCGCGCGGCGGTTGCGCCGCGGACGTATCGGCGGCAACCGCATCGGAGATCGCGAACAGGCCAGTATCGGAGCTGATCGGCCGTGCGTTCTCCTTGACCAGCTTCATGCCGTTGTAGTCCATCGGGTTGTGGCTGGCGGTGACCATCACGCCGCCGGCCGCGCCCAGATGGTCGGTCTGGAAATAGACTTCTTCCGTGCCGCACAGGCCGATGTCGATCACCTCGCGCCCGGTACCGCGCAGGCCTGCGGCCAATGCATCCTGCAGCGCGGGGCTGGTCAGGCGCACGTCGTGGCCGAGGACCACTGGACCGGGAGCGAGCTGCGCGGCCAGGGCGACGCCGATGCGGCGGGCCAGGTCTTCGTTCAGTTCTTCCGGCACACGGCCGCGGATGTCATAGGCCTTGAAGGCGGGCAGGGGCATTGATCGGGATCCTTGGGGAGCTCAGCCCACGATTGTAGTCCCAGTCCTGTATGGGAATCGTTTCCATGGCGCAACGCCACGTGACTGGCGTCCAAGGGTCAGGTTAGCGTCGACCGCTTGCCCGCTTTACGCAAACGCTTGCCGGGCAGCCCCGGCAACGGCGCCAGCAGCGCCTGCACGTCTTCTTCGCTGAAGCGCGGCCCCGTAGCGCCGCCGCCTTCGAGAATGGAGTCGGCCAGCGTGGCCTTGCGCTCCTGCAGCTCGGCAATCCGTTCTTCGATGCTGCCTGCGGCGATCAGCCGGTAAACGAATACCGGCTGCTGCTGGCCGATGCGATGGGCGCGATCGCTGGCCTGGTTTTCGGCCGCCGGGTTCCACCACGGATCGAAGTGGATGACGGTATCGGCGGCGGTCAGATTCAACCCGACGCCACCTGCTTTCAGGCTGATCAGGAATACCGGCACCTCGCCTTGCATGAAGCGCTGCACCGGCGTGGCTCTGTCCTGGGTGTCTCCGGTCAGGGTCACATAGGCCAGGCCCAGATCATCCAACGCCTGCGCGATCAGCGTGAGCATGCCGGTGAACTGCGAGAACAGCAGGATGCGCCGGCCTTCCTCGACCATCGACGGCAACATGTCGCGCAGCAGCTCCAGCTTGGCCGAACCGGCATTGCGGGCCGGAGCGTCGCCTGGCAGAAGGCGCGGATCGCAGCAGACCTGGCGCAGCTTCAGCAACGCATCCAGCACCACGATATGGCTGCGTGCCAGCCCGCTGCCGCTGATGGCCTCGCGCACCTGCTTTTCCATCGCTGCGCGCACGGTTTCATAGAGATCACGCTGGCCGCCTTCCATTTCCACTGCACGCGTAATGAGGGTCTTGGGCGGAAGCTCTGACGCCACCTGGTCCTTGCGCCGGCGCAGGATGAACGGACGCAGCCGCTGCGCCAGCAAGGTGGCGCGGCGGTGGTCGCTGCCACGTTCGATCGGATGGCGCCAATGCTGGTTGAACTGTTTCTCGCTGCCTAGCAGGCCGGGCAGCAGGAAGTCGAACTGCGTCCACAGTTCGCCCAGGTGGTTTTCCAGCGGCGTGCCGGTCAGGCACAGCCGGTGGCGCGCCTGCAGCATGCGCAGGGTGATGGCCGCGCGTGACTTCGGATTCTTCACCTGCTGGGCTTCATCCAGAATCAGCAGATGGTAGGCATGTGCCTGCAGCGCCTGCTCGTCGCGCCACAGCAGAGGGTAGGTGGTGAGTACAAGGTCGTGCCCGGGAATCGCCTCGAACAGCGTTTCACGTGCCGGTCCATGCAGGGTCAGCACGCGCAGGCCCGGGGTGAAGCGTGCCGCTTCGCTCTGCCAGTTGTGCAGCAGCGAAGTGGGCACCACCAGCAGCGCTGGACGGTCCAGGCGGCCGGCTTCCTTCTCGACCAGCACATGCGCCAGCGTCTGTACGGTCTTGCCCAGCCCCATGTCATCGGCCAGCACGCCCCCCAGGCCCTGCTGGCGCAGGTACTGCAGCCACGACAGGCCTTCGCGCTGATAGGGACGCAGCGTTGCCACCAGCCCTGCCGGCGGCGGCACTTCACCCAATGCGGGTGCCTGCATCAGCCGCTGCACCATCGCCTGGGTGTCGCGCCCCCGGAACTGGAGGTGCGCCGTGTCCTGCAGCGCCTGCAGGCGGCCACGGTCAAGCGCAGACAGGCGCAGCGGCGCGCCGCGCTGGGCGAACAGGTCCGCCAACAGGGCCATGATCGGCTTCAGTCGTGCGGCCCGCAGTGCCAGACACGTGTTGTCGCCCGTCGTCAACAGGATGTTCTCATCGTCGCCGATGGCGTCCAGCTGGCCACGCATCCAGCGGGGATCGGACTGCAGCACCTGCTGCAGCAGCGGAACCATCGACACGTTGCGGCCTTCCACCTGAATATCCAGGCCCAGGTTGAACCAGCCCGCATCCGCCGGGTCCGCTTGGATGTCCAGGTCGATCACATCCACCCGGGTGATGCGATGGCGGAAATCGTCGTCCGTCTCCACCTTCCAGCCCAAGGCTTCCAGGCGCGGCACGTCGTCCAGCAGAAACCGTGTCCAGTCATGGGTGCGCAGCTGGAACTGAGGTCCTGCGCCCTCCAATGGCGCCCGCGGAGCCGTGTCGCGATGCAGTCCCACCGTGCGCAGCTCGGCCTCACGCCGTGATTCCTCAGCCAGGTCGCGGGGCAGCAGGGCAAGCTGGCCCTCCGGATCGTGTGCGAACAGGCTCGGATCGTCCAGGAACCGGATGTGCTCGTCGTATTCGAAGGCCACGGTCGCGATATCGGCCCATTGCGAAGCGTCGCCACGGCCAAGCCATGCCGGCCGGAACTCGATCGTATGCAGGCGCAGCACAGGAATCATCGAAGTGATCTGCAGGGTGGGCAGCGTGTCGCTTGCACCGGGGCGCGGCAGCGCAGGGTCGATTTGCTGCAGCATCTGTGCGACCACCGACGCTTCATTGGGTAACAAACTGGGCAGGCTCAGGAACGCGTCGGCGTCTTCGGGCCTGACATCCAGCTGCAGTGGACCGACCTCGCCGGTGACCGGGTCCAGATAACACGCACTCCGGCCCAGGACCACGCCTCTGGCGCCGCCCTCCACGCTCAACGTGGGTTCCAGCAGCGTCGCGCCCTGCGCCATGTCAACGACCCAGCCCAGTTCGCCGCGGCGTGGAGCGCCCGACCGGGCCAGCACGTCCTGCGTACCACATGAGACCCAGCCATGGCCGCTGGAGACGATCAGCTGCAGGGTGGCCGCGAAGTCGATCCATTCGTCTTTCGTCGCGGGCTGCCGCTGGGTGCGTAGCTGGATCATCACCGCCAGATCAGTCGGGGTGAGGTATGCGGGAGGCTCCAGCAGCAGGTCTGCGGTGATATCCATCCACTTGCCCGGGCTGATCGCACCATCGGCACCGTACTTGACGCGCCGGACCAGCACGGCGGGGCGATGGTTGTAGGTGGACAGTTCGAAGATGACACCGTTCCGGCGTGGCTGGGCCGGCCGGATCCGGGTGCTCTGCCAACGCGAGAGATCCGCCAGCAGTTCAGCACGCGGCGGTTGCGCCAGGTCCTGTTCGGTCAGGGGGCTCTCATCCATGGCCAGCGGTTCCAGCATGTGGGAGACCAGCACCGCCGCCACATGCTTGCAGGCGCGGCCGACGGGGCAGGAGCAGGCACTCTGCAGGCGGCTGCGCGCGGTGCGCATACTGGCGGCCAGATCGATCTCCACGTGGTAGGGATGCCTGGCCGAACCCTGCACCTCGGCCGTCAGCAGGCCCTCGCGAAGTTGCCGGTTGCGCACGCCACCCAGGCACTGCTCGCTTTTCTGCAGTGTCCATTCGTCGATCCAGCGGAACAGGTCTTCGTCAGTGAAGGTCAGCGTCATCGTAGATGGAGGGGCGCAGGCGCTGAGGCACCCTTCTGGGTGGAATCAGCCATTCTACCCAATGCCCGCCCGGTGCTCCGTCAATGCTGCGGCGCATCCAGGCCCTTCGCCGCCCTCCAGCTAGAATGCCGTCATCCTCAACGTGCAGGGTAGTACAGCAATGCAGCAATCGACTTCCGGCGGAAAGCGCGGCAAGCGCTACGCCAGTGCGGCGGAGGCCCTGCAGGGGGTGGTCGCCGATGGCCAGACCCTGGCCGTGGGTGGCTTTGGCTTGTGTGGCATTCCCGAGGCGCTGATCGCTGCGCTGCGCGACAGCGGCGCCAAAGGCCTGACCGTGATCTCCAACAATGCCGGGGTCGATGGCTTCGGCCTGGGCCAGCTGCTGGAAACGCGGCAGATCAAGAAGATGATTTCGTCCTACGTGGGCGAGAACAAGGAGTTCGAACGGCAGTTCCTGGCTGGCGAGCTGGAACTGGAGTTCAACCCGCAGGGCACCCTGGCCGAGCGGCTGCGTGCGGGTGGCGCAGGTATTCCGGCGTTCTTCACTGCCACCGGCTACGGCACGGTGGTGGCCGAGGGCAAGGAAACCCGCGCGTTCGATGGCAAGCACTACGTGATGGAGACCGCGTTGCGCGCCGACGTGGCGCTGGTCAAGGCCTGGAAGGCCGACGAGGCTGGCAACCTGGTGTTCCGCAAAACCGCGCGCAACTTCAACCCGGCCTGCGCGATGGCCGGCAAGGTCTGCATCGTGGAAGTGGAAGAGGTGGTGCCGGTCGGCGCCATCGACCCGGACCAGGTGCACCTGCCAGGCATCTACGTGCACCGCATCGTGCACAACCCGCATCCTGAGAAGCGAATCGAACAGCGCACCATCCGCGCGGAGGGCAACTGACATGGCGTGGACCCGCGATGAAATGGCGGCCCGTGCCGCCCAGGAACTGACCGATGGCGCCTACGTGAACCTGGGCATCGGCCTGCCGACCCTGGTCGCCAACCACATTCCCGAAGGCGTGGATGTATGGTTGCAGTCGGAAAACGGCCTGCTCGGCATCGGCCCGTTCCCGACCGACGCTGAAGTCGACGCTGACCTGATCAATGCCGGCAAGCAGACCGTCACCGCACGTGCGGGCGCCAGCTACTTCGGCAGCCACGACAGCTTCGCGATGATCCGCGGTGGCCACGTCAACCTGGCCATCCTCGGTGCGATGCAGGTGACCGACAAGGGCGATCTGGCCAACTGGATGGTGCCCGGCAAGATGGTCAAGGGCATGGGCGGTGCGATGGACCTGGTCGCTGGCGTGCAGCGCGTGGTGGTGCTGATGGAGCACACCGCCAAGAACGGCGAGCACAAGATCCTGGGCGAATGCACGCTGCCGTTGACGGGTGTTGGCGTGGTCGACCGCATCATCACCGATCTGGCCGTGTTCGACGTGACTGACAAGGGCCTGCGGCTGGTGGAGGCCGCGCCGGGTGTCAGCGATGACGAGTTGAAGGAAAAGACCGGCGTCGCGTTCCGGCGCGACTGATCAACGTGCGGGTGGGGGCGTACCGCCCCCTTTGCGCTCAGCTGCGCCGGGCGTAGGCGTAAGGCGTGTCCTCTTGATGGGGGATGCCCAGCAGGTCCGCCGCATCTTGCTGGCGATACCCTGCGTAGCGCGCGACCAAGGTAAAGGTTCGTTCGATGGCATGGGCAAGCGTGCCATCAACCTGACCGGCTTCTTCATCGAACAGCGAAGGCTGCAGGTGCGCGTCGAGCATTGGTCGCAACGCTTCAAGGCGAACCCAGAACATGCTGCCGGCGATGAAGGTGTCGTTGTCAGTATCGGCCTGCGGAAGCCCGAAACGGCTGAGCAGGCCTTGCACGTTGCGTTCGTTGGCACCCCAGAAGTAGTCCAGCCGCTGCACATGCCCTTCGGGGGGGACAAGGCCCAGGCCAGGATCTGCATCGAACGCTTCGACGATGAGTGCCGCGCGTTCGGGCGCCAGCAGGCGATCAACCAGTTCGTTGCGCCATTGGTCGCCGTCGTTGCGATGCGTGGAGCGCTTGGTATGCAGCTTCAGCACGATGTCCTCGCCGTCTTCCAGCAGCGCTTCGGCGAGCTGCAGGAACGGAAGGATGTCGCGGCCATGGTTGGCGAAGGAATGGATTTCGGCCTCGACCCCGCTGGCTGCCAGCACCTGCTGGATTTCCGCATGCCGCTCGTGGGGGGTGGTGACCACGACCCGCCACTGCAGGCCGGTGGCCTGCACCTTGCGGAGCAACTCAGCGAATACGTCCGGGTACCAGGCATGGATAACCACGCAGGGCCGGGCTGGGCGCTGCCGCGCCGGAGCCGGTACCAACGCGTCCCGCGTGGCCTGCAGCCAGGCGTGGCCGAGTCGCGCATCCGGTTCCAGGACCGCGCCTTCGGCCCATTCGTTCCAGGCGTTGATGAACACCATCCGCTGGCCCGTCGGCACGGCGGCGAGGCGCTCATGGATCGTGGCACGCAGCCAGTCGCGGTAGCCGCGTGGGGAGGCGTGCAGGTAAACGCGACCGCAGCCGGAACGACGTGCTTCGTTGTCCCATCCCGGGTTCACGCCCGGGTAAAGGGGATAGGCCGGCAGCGACCGGGTGGCGATCTCGGCTGCCAGTTCGCGCCAGTCGCGCACATCCCCGCTGAAGGCGGGATTGAGCAGCCACTGCTGCGCCGACAACGAGCGTGGATTGCTCATGTTCGGCGGGAATTCGACGGCGGCATCGAAGCCGATATCGCGGGGATCCGGCCGCTCGAAGCCCTGTACGTAGGCCAAGTGGATTTCGCCCACTCCGTTGTCGCGGCACCAGCGGCGCCAGCGCTCGGCGGTGGCGCGTGCATCGGGCAGCAGGTTCGGGCGGTAGACCAGCAGCATGGGCCGGCCATCGACCTTGAGCGCGCGGCGGTCACGCAGGTATGGCGCCACGTGAGCGATGAATGCCAGATCATCTTCCGCGCTGTGTTGCTGGCCGATCAGGATGTCGTCGTCGCGGCCGTCCCAGCGCCGTGCCCAGTTCTCATTCGCCCAGCACAGGCAGAACGGCAGCTCGATGCTGTCGTCGGCCAGCCACTGGCGCAGCGGGTCTTCCATCAGCGTGCGGCCGCTGAACCAGTAGAAGTAGAAGCAGAACGCGCCGATGCCGTGCTCGGCGGCAAGCTGCGCCTGGTCACGCATCACCTGCGGGTTGCGCAGGTCATAGAAACCCAGATCGGCCGGAAGCCGCGGCTGGATGTGGCCTTCGAACTGCGGCAGCGCACGGGTGACGTTGCGCCATTCGGTGAAGCCCTTGCCCCACCATGCGTCGTTTTCTGCAAAGGTGTGGAACTGTGGCAGGTAGAAAGCGACCAGCGTAGCGGGCATGGGGTCGGGCAGCGCGGCCTTCCGGTGCGGGCGGTAGCCGATCGCGGCCTCGTCGGCGCGCCAGCGCAGTTGCGCGCTGGCCCGTGACCCGCCCGTGTCCTGCTGTCCCTTCGGTGGCGGGGGCACCCAGTCGCCGTGCCGGGCCAGCCAGCGGGTGCGCACGCGGTCGCGCTGTGCTTGTGACAGCGGCAAGGCCCGGAACACGGTGCGCAGCAACGGGAACAACGACTGGCGCAGGCTCATCGGGCGTGGCCCCGATAAGTCAGGCAATCGGAGGATATCGGCATATGGGCAACGGTCATGGAGCCATTTTCAGTGCTGGCGGCCATGACGGCAAACGCAGCCGTGCTAGCGTGTGTCCATGCTGTTCCCACATGACCTGCCCGACGCCGACGTCCAGCACCTGCCGAGCTGGTTGGCTGTGGCCGATGCCGACCGGCTCCTGTCTGCGCTGCAGGCCGAAGTACCCTGGGAAATCCACCGCATCCGGATGTTCGGCAACTGGGTGGATTCGCCGCGGCTGAGCTGCTGGATCGGCGACCCGCAGGCGCGCTACCGCTACTCCGGTGCCGAGTTCGTGCCGCATCCGTGGCCGCCTGTGTTGCAGGCCGTGCGCGAGCGCCTGCGGGCCGAAGGCTACGGCCGCTTCAACAGCGTGCTGCTGAACCGCTATCGCGGCGGCGGCGACTACATGGGCTGGCACAGCGATGACGAGCCGGAGCTGGGGCCGGCCCCGGTGATCGCGTCGCTGAGCCTGGGTGTGGCGCGCCGTTTCCTGCTGCGCCGACGCGACGATCCGGCGCGCAAGGCTGAATTCCTGCTCGGCCATGGCGATCTGCTGGTAATGGCGGGGCAGACGCAGAGGTTCTACCAGCACGCGCTTCCGAAGATGGCACGGGTGCAGGGTGAACGGATCAACCTGACGTTCCGCTGGATTGCGCCGCGCTGATCGATCAGCGCGCGACGTTAGGTTGGTCGGCCTGCCCGCTCACCAGCGTCCATCCCACCACATCCTGCGCCAGCTGCTGCAGGCCGCGCTCGAAGGCCGCGGTCACCGCCGGTATGTCGGTGCTGCCGACCGGCTGCGCCTGGCGGAAGGTGCGGTCAGCCACCACGCGCTGGTCGGCGACGTGGATCAGCTTGGCGTTGACCTCGATCACCACGGTCGGCGTGGCCTGGCCCTGGTAATCCGATTCGAAGCGGCGCACGTCGGTGGACAGCTTGTAGTCGGCGCGGATGCCGGCGGTGCTGCGGGCCACGCCGCGGATGCGGCCGGAATCCTCGAAGCCGCGCAGCAGGGTGTCCTCGATCATGTCGGTGGCCGGCTGCGCCCAGCTGGCGCCCTTGTAGATCTCCAGCTGCGAGGGCGTCGGCCGCACGTTGATGCGCGGGCTGTCGACCATGCGCGCGGCGCTGGGCTTGGCCAGCACCAGCTGCCAGCTGGCCTGCGGCCACGCGGGGTCCGCCTTGACCTGCACGGACGGTGAGTACAGCGTCACCGCAGTTTTCTCGCTGCTGCCGAGGATGGAGCAGCCGCCCAGCAGGCCGACCATCGAAGCGGCCAGCAGCAGGCGCGGAAGGGGGGGCGTGCTCATTGGGGTTCGAACTCCTTGGGTGCGTCGCGGCCCAGCAGGTAGCGCGCGGGGTTGTTCTCGAGACGGTCGCTGACCCGGCGCAGGTCGCGGATCAGGCCGCGCAGTTCGGTCAGCGTCGGGCCCAGCTGGCCGAGGCCATCGTTGGCGAAGCTGTTGATCGCGGCGCGGTTCTCGCCAAGGATCGAATCGGCATTGCCGGCGGCCGAGTCGAGCTTGGCCAGGGTCGCGTCGAGCTTGTCGATGATGCCGGGCAGCTGCTGCACCAGGTTCCTGTCCAGGCGCTCGATGGTGCCGTTGGTGGTCTTCAGCGTGGTGTCCAGGCTGCGGGCGGCATCGCGCGCGCTGAGCAGCAGCGCCTGCGTGCCCTGGTCGCGGTCGGCCAGGCCGCCGCTGATCGTCTCCAGGTTGGCCAGCGTGGCGTTGATCGAGGCCACGTTGCGGTCGCTGAGGATCTGGTCCATGCGCTCGACGATGCGGTTGGCCACATCGGTGATGTTCTGCAGCGCCGAGGGCGTGGTCGGGATGATCGGTGCCGGATCCTTGTTGACCGTGGTCAGCGCCGGCGACTGCGGCGTGCCGCCGCTGAGCTGGATGATCGACGGGCCGGTCAGGCTGGTGATCGCCAGCTTGGCGCGGGTATCGGTCTTGACCGGCGTGTTGGAGTTCAGGCGGATGCGCGCGACCACCTGGCGCGGGTCGTCGGGCACCAGGTTCAGTTCGGTGATCGAGCCCACCGCGATGCCGTTGTACTGCACCGGGCTGCCCACCGACAGGCCGGTCACCGCTTCGCGGAAGACCACGCGGTACTCCTGCCAGGTGCGGTCGGAGGAGTACTTGGCCGCCCACAGGCCGAAGGCCAGCAGGGCCAGGCCGGTGATCAGGGTGAACGCGCCGATCAGCACGTAGTTGGCTTTGGTTTCCATGGCTCAGGCACTCTCGATCTGTTCGCCACGCGCGGCGCGCGCGCGGGGTCCGTGGAAGTATTCCTGGATCCACGGATGATCCAGTTTCTCGATGTCCGGCAGCGGCGCATTGGCCACCACCCTGCGGTCGGCCAGCACGGCGACGCGATCGCAGATGGCGTACAGCGTGTCCAGGTCGTGGGTGATCAGGAACACGGTCAGCCCCAGCGCTTCCTGCAGCGTCTTGATCAGGCGGTCGAACGCGGCCGCGCCGATCGGGTCGAGGCCGGCGGTGGGTTCGTCCAGGAACAGCAGCGGCGGATCCAGCGCCAGCGCCCGGGCCAGGCCGGCGCGCTTGCGCATGCCGCCGGAGAGCTGCGAGGGCAGCTTGTTGATCGCGTCGGCGGGCAGGCCGGCCAGTTTCACTTTCAGCAGCGCCAGTTCGTAGTGCCAGCGCTCGGGCAGTTCGCGGTGGTGTTCCTTCAACGGCACCTGGACGTTCTCACCCACGGTCAGCGACGAGAACAGGGCACCGTCCTGGAACAGCACACCGGTATTGCGTTCGATGTGCAGGCGGCTCTCGGCGTCGTCGGCACGCGCATCGCGGCCGAGGACTTCGATCTGCCCAGCATCCGGCACACGCAGGCCGAGGATCGAGCGCATCAGCACCGACTTGCCGGTGCCGGAGCCGCCGACCACGCCCAGGATCTCGCCGCGGCGTACGTCCAGATCCAGGTCTTCGTGCACGGTCTGGCTGCCGAACCGGTTGATCAGGCCACGCACGCGGATGGCCAGTTCGTGGCCGTCGTCGTCGCGCATGTCGAGGGTTTCAAGGGGGGCGGATGTGCTCATGTCACCAGTCCATGTGCATGAACCACAACGCTGCGAAGGCGTCGATGATGATCACCAGCGAGATCGTCTGCACCACGCTGGAAGTGGTGCGCTCGCCGACCGACTGCGCGGTGCCTTCCACCTTCAGCCCTTCCAGGCAGCCGATCAGGCCGATCACCAGGGCGAACACCGGCGCCTTCGACAGGCCCACCAGCAGGTGCCGCACTTCCATCGTCTCGTGCATGCGCGCGATGTACATCTGCGGCGGGATGTCGAGGTCGAACGCACCGACGGTGATGCCGCCGGCCAGGCCGGCGATCATCGCGATGAAGGTCAGCAAGGGCAGGGTGACCAGCAGCGCCAGCAAGCGTGGCAGCACCAGCAGGTCGACCGGGTCCAGGCCCAGCGTACGCATCGCATCGATCTCCTCGCGTGCCTTCATCGCACCGATCTGCGCGGTGAACGCGCTGGCGGTACGGCCGGCCAGCACGATCGCGGTCAGCAGCACGGCGAACTCGCGCAGGAAGGCGATGTTGACCAGCTCGACCACGTAGATCTCGGCGCCGAAGTCGCGCAGGATGGTCGAGCCGAGGAACGCGATCACCGCACCCACCAGGTAGGACAACAGCGCCACCAGCGGCACCGCATCCAGCCCGACCTGCTCCATCTGATGCACGGTGGCGGTCAGCCGGAAGCGCCGGGGTTCCTTGACCAGCCGCGCCGCCTTGACCAGGTTCTCGCCGAGGAAACTGCACAGGGCCTTGATGTTGTGGCCGGTGGCGTGGACGCTGACGCCCAGCCGCTCCAGCGCGGCCAGCACACCGAAGTCGCGCTTGGGTTTGGGCCGGTCATCGGCCACTTCCTCGATGGTGCACACCAGCGCCTGGTGGTCCGGGCGGAACTGCAGTGCGTCTTCGTGGAGGTCGGCGCGATGCGCCACGCGCAGTACCTGCAGCACGCCGGCGGAATCGAGCTGCTCGATGCCGGTGGCATCGATGCCGGTCAGCTTTTCGGGAACGCCGTGCAGGACCTCGGCCGCGGCCAGCGCGGTCTTCAAGGTCCAGGTGCCGGACAGGCGGATCAGGCCCGGGTCGTGGGCATCCTGTTCGAGCTGGGGGGCGAGGTTCGGGGTGACGTGGGCCATTCGGGTCGCAGCATAACCGTTCTGTATCGGGCTTCGCGTCGAACTTGGATGAATTTCTCCGGTGGGCCCCAGCGTAGGTAATACTACGGCGCATGTCCGCAGATGCTCACACGATCCCCACGCCCCAGGCCACCTACGCACAGCGCGTGGCCTTCGTTTCCGAGATCGCCGGACGCCTGCACAGCTATGGCACCACGGCCCAGCGCCTGGAAACGGCGGTGGTTGCCCTGGCCCGCCAGCTCGATCTGGATTGTGAACCGTGGTCGAATCCCACCGGTATCATTCTCAGCTTCAGCGATCCGGCGCAGGCGATCGGCTCCAGCGACATCACCCGTGTGATCCGCCTGGCACCCGGTGAGAACGACCTGCACAAGCTCAGCGTCGCCGACCATATCGCCGAGGAAGTATCCAACGGGCGGATGAGCATCGCCCAGGGCCACACGGCGCTGCGCCAGCTGGACAAGGATCCGGGCCGGCGCGGCAAGCTGCGCACCATCCTGTCGTTCACCCTCGGCGCGGCGGGCGTGGCCGGCATGTGGAAGCTGCCGTGGCTGGACATCGCCACCGCCGGTGTCATCGGCCTGATGATCGGCCTGCTCGGCATGGTCACCGATCGCCGCCCGGCCACCCGCGAAGCCGCCGAGGCACTGGCGGCGCTGCTGGCCGGCATGGTCGCCACCCTGGTCGCGTCGTTCATTGGTGCGCTCAACCTCAATACGGTGATCATCGCCTCGCTGGTGGTGCTGCTGCCCGGCATGTCGCTGACCAATGCGGTCAATGAGCTGGCCAGCCAGCACTGGGTATCGGGTACCGCGCGCTTTGCCGGCGCGCTGACCACCATCATGAAGCTCAGCGTCGGCGCGATGATCGCGGTGACCCTGGCCGATGTGCTCGGCCTGGATCCGGTGATCCGGGCCGCGCGGCCGCAGGGGCCGTGGGTGGAATGGGGCTCGCTGCTGACCGCCGCGTTCGCCTTCGCGATGCTGTTCAAGGCCAACCGCCGCGATTACCCGTGGGTGATCGCCGCCTCGGTGGCCGGTTACGCGATCTCCAAGTTCGGCGGCCACGCCTGGGGCGCGCCGGCCGGCATCTTCCTGTCGGCAATGCTGCTGACCGCCGGTGGCAACCTGTTCGGACGCCTGGTCGGGCGTCCGGGCGCGATCATCCGCCTGCCGGGCATCATCATGATGGTGCCCGGCAGCACCAGCCTGCGTGGCGTGCTGACCCTGGTCCAGCAGCAGGACGTGGGCGCCGGCCAGAGCGTGTTCCTCACCGTTCTGAACGTGGTGATGGCGCTGGTGGCGGGCCTGCTGTTCGGCAACCTGCTGATGCCGGCGCGCAAGACCCTGTAGAGCCGAGCCCATGCTCGGCTTTGTATATGTATGGATAGCCGAGCGTGGGCGCGGCTCTACAAACAGGAAACGCCGGCTTTCGCCGGCGTTTTTCATTGCATCCCGATTCGGCCTCAGGCCTTCTTGATCAGGAAATCTTCCGGCTTCTTGTTGCCCTTGGCGGTCAGTTCAGCCATCCAGCGCGGCTGCTTGCCACGGCCGGTCCAGGTTTCCTTGGGGTTGGCCGGGTTGCGGTACTTCGGGGCAACCTTGCCCAGCTTGCGGCCGGCGGTCTTCGACGGTGCCTTGGCGACCTTGGCCACCTTGCGCGCGCGCGGTGCCGGGGCGTCGCCGAACAGTTCCTCGATGGTGTAGCCCTCGGTCTTGGCCAGCTTGGTCAGCTGGGCGCGCACCTTGGTGATCGGCCGGCGCTTGGCGACGATGGTCTGCTGCTTCTTGGCGGTACGGATCAGGGCGCCCAGCTCGCGTGCTGACAGGCCGGTCAGGTCAATGCTCATTTACGGTTACTCCGGAAACTAATGTGTGGACGGGACAAGCCAGTCCATGGCGTCGGCGGACAGAATAGAGATGAATTAATCACAGCACAAATGCAGGCGGGTCATGGCGTGGCGGCATGCAGACGCTATCGCGGTGATTTTGACCGGATTATGTCCGCTGCAATATAGGGAAAGGCCGCGCGCCAAAAAAAAAAGACCGGGGCAGGCCCCGGTCTTTCCACGTCAGCCCTGCAGTCGCTGCAGCAGGGTGGCCTTGTCCAGGCTCTCCGCCTCGCTGGCGCGGCGCGCGCGGTACTCGTAGGTGCCGGCGGCCAGGCCGCGTTCGCTGACCACCACGCGGTGCGGGATGCCGATCAGTTCCATGTCGGTGAACATCGCGCCCGGGCGCAGGCCGCGATCGTCGAGCGCGGCGTCCAGGCCGGCGTCGCGCAGCTCCTGCAGCAGATTGGCTGCAGCGTCAGCCACAGCGGCATCGCCCTTCGGGTTGATCACGCATACCACGACCTGCCACGGCGCCATCGCGTCCGGCCAGATGATGCCGGCATCGTCATGGTTCTGTTCGATCGCGGCAGCCACCACGCGCGAGATGCCGATACCGTAGCAACCCATCGCCATCACCGCCGCCTTGCCGTTTTCATCCAGCACGGTGGCATCCAGCGCTTCGGCGTACTTGCGGCCGAGCTGGAACACGTGGCCGACTTCGATGCCACGGGCGATCTTCAGTTCACCGCCGTCCACAGCACGATCACCGGCACGCACGTTGCGGATGTCGGCCACTTCCGGTTCCGGCAGGTCGCGGCCCCAGTTGACGCCGGCCAGGTGGAAACCGGCCTCGTTGGCGCCGACGACGAAGTCGGCCATTGCCGCCACTTCGCGATCGGCGACCACGCGGATGGCCTTGGCCGGTGCGACCGGGCCGAGGAAGCCTGGCACGCTGCCCAGGTACTCGGCGATTTCCGCCTCGCTGGCGAAGCGCTGCTCGTCCAGCCCGGCCACCTTGGCCAGCTTGATCTCGTTGACCTCATGGTCGCCACGCACCAGCACCAGCACGAACTGCTGTGCCTCGCCTTCGCCGGCGATCAGTGCCACCGACTTCACCGTGCGCTGCAGGTCGATGCCGAGCAGGGCCGCGACGTCCTCGCAGGTCTTTTGGGTGGGGGTATCCACCTTGCGCATTGTTTCGGAGGCGGCCGCACGCGGTGCCGGATCGGCGGCGATCGCCGCCTCCATGTTGGCCGCGTAGTCCGAACCGGTGGAGAACACCAGGGCGTCTTCGCCGGAATCGGCGATCACGTGGAACTCCTGCGAAGCATCGCCACCGATCGCGCCGGAGTCCGCCTGCACCATGCGGAAGTCCAGGCCGAGGCGGGTGAAGATGCGGCTGTAGGCCGACTTCATGTTCTCGTACTCGCGCACCAGGCACTCATCGTGCAGGTGGAACGAATAGGCGTCCTTCATCAGGAACTCGCGCGCGCGCATCA
This sequence comes from Stenotrophomonas maltophilia group sp. vghtpe118, assembly GCF_052605195.1. NCBI lineage: Bacteria > Pseudomonadati > Pseudomonadota > Gammaproteobacteria > Lysobacterales > Lysobacteraceae > Stenotrophomonas > Stenotrophomonas maltophilia group sp. vghtpe118. Next base: position 3,358,067 of record NZ_CP199672.1, read on the forward strand.
CGCCGAAGCGCGGGCGGATCTCGTCGCGGAACTTGGTCTGAATCTGGTAGAAGTTCACCGGCAGCTGCTTGTAGCTGGACAGCTCGCTGCGCGCGAAGTCGCAGGCGGCTTCTTCGGCGGTCGGGCTGTAGCAGAACACCTGGTCCTTGCGGTCCTTGATCTTCAGCAGCTGCGGGCCGAACTTCTGCCAGCGGCCGGTCTGCTCCCACAGTTCCTTCGGCTGGATGGTCGGGATCTGGAATTCCACCGCGCCGGCCCGGTCCATTTCCTCGCGAACAATGCGCTCGACCTTGCGCAGCACGCGCAGGCCCAGCGGCGACCAGGTGTACAGGCCCGATGCCAGCTTGCGGATCATGCCCGCGCGCAGCATCAGCCGATGGCTGGTCAGCTCGGCGTCGCTGGGGGTTTCCTTGGTGGTGTGCAGGTGGAACTGGGAGAGGCGCATCGTCGGCTTCGGATAACGGCAGAGACGTCTATTCTGCCAGCCCGGCCGGGGGGAGGGGTATCGGCAGGGCTGCGCCCTGCGCCCGCCGTAGTGCCGGCCGCTGGCCGGCAACCTCAGAAGCAACAGCCGTGGCAACAGCGGGTTTCCCGTGGGATGGCGGGGTGGGTCCGGTTGCGGGGGACGCCGTGAATACGTCCATGCAGGCTCGGTCGCCGTATCCATGCGGCTCATGCCACACCGCCCCGCCAACCCACAGAAAGCCCAGAGCCGGCTGTTGCCCTTGCTGTTGCCTCTGCGGGTGCAGGACTGCAAGCCCTGCCGATACCCTCATTGTGCTGGGCAGTAGGCCTTGATCGCCGCTTCAGCCAACCCCTTCTGTGCGGTGTGCTGCTCCGGGGTCAACGGGGTATCGGCCTTGCCATCACCATCGGTGTCCTGCATCACCTGACCACCGCCGTCCAGCAGGGCCAGGTTGGCCCGGGCCGTGCTGCACTGCTCGGGAACCGGCGCGGCCGGGGTCTCGATGCTGGCCGCGGCCTGCGGGGTGCGGGCCTGCTCGCGGGTCTCGTACTTCTTGCCCGCCGGTGGGGTCTCCGAGTACTGCGTCACGCCATGGGCGTCCTTCCATTTGTACACGGGACCGGCCACGGCGTTGGCACTGGCCAACAGCAGCAGGCATCCAAGGCAGGACAGGGCACGCATGGCAAACTCCACGGAATGGGCGTAGAACGCCGATTGCAGCATTGGCGCCGAGCACTGGCAAGTCGATTAAACTGGATTCCATGGACCCGATCACACCGCCGCCGCGCTCGCGCACGATTTACCTGTTGCCCAACCTGTTCACCACCGCCGGCCTGTTCTCCGGTTTCTACGCGATCATCGCCGCGGCCAACGGGGATTTCGTCAACGCCAGCATCGCCGTGTTCGTGGCGGCGGTGATGGATGGCCTGGACGGGCGCGTGGCGCGCCTGACCGGTACCAGCAGCGAATTCGGCGTGCAGTACGACTCGCTGGCCGACCTGGTCAGCTTCGGCATGGCCCCGGCGCTGGTGATGTACCACTGGTCGCTGTCGTGGCTGAAGTTCGACGATCCGCTGCTCGGCCGCGTCGGCTGGGCCGTGGCCTTCCTGTATGCGGCCTGCGCGGCGCTGCGCCTGGCCCGCTTCAACACGCAGGTGGCGGTGGTCGACAAGCGCTGGTTCGTCGGCCTGGCCAGCCCGGCCGCAGCGGGCCTGATGATGTCCTTCGTCTGGGCGTTTGCCGACGGCAACCTGGGCTGGGACGGCAACCAGCTGCGCTATGTGGCGCTGGCGGTGACGATCATCGCTGCGCTGCTGATGGTCAGCCGTATCCGTTTCTGGAGCTTCAAGGGCGGCGATGCCAAGGGCACCCGTTCGGATCGCGTGCCGTTCCTGGTGCTGGCACTGGTGCCGGTGGCGATCGCGATTGCGGTCATCGACCTGCCGCGCGTGCTGTTCGCGGTCGGCATCCTGTACGCATTGTCCGGCCCGGTGATGTGGGCCGTGCAGCGCCTGCGCAAGAAGCCCGAGGCCGCGTGAGCCAGGACCTGCCCGTGCTGTGGTCACCGGCCCAGCAGGCCTGGCTGCAGGCCATGGGCTATACCGTCTATCACGACGGCCAGCTGGCCGCCGAGCTGGATGCCGCATTGCAGTTGAGCGTGGCCGAAGCCAGTGTTGCTCCGCCGGAGCCGGAGCCGGTGCTGGCTGCTGTGCCGCCGCGCGACGCCCATACCGCGCCCGCGACCGCAGTACGCGCGGAACGCCCGGCACCGCCGCGCCGCGACACGCCGGTCAGTGCCCCGGATACCGCGCCGGCGGCTGAGCGCCCGCTGCCCAGCGGCAACGCACGCCAGCCGGTGGTACGCCTGCCCGATCGCCTGCAGATCGCATTGCTGCGCGCCTCCGGCTGCAACCCGAACGACCCGGCCACCCAGATGCTGATGGACAGCTGGCCGCTGGACCAGCTGCGCCGCGACCCGGCCGCCAAGCGTGCGCTGTGGCCGCAGCTGCGTGCCCTGCGCAAGCGGGGCACGCCGTGAGCGCGGTAACCCGGCCCGGCCCGGTCAGCCTGCGTGCGCTGCGCGAGAGCGACCTCAATGCCGTGATGGCGATCGAGCTGCGGGGCTATCCGTTTCCCTGGACCCGCGGCATCTTCATCGACTGCCTGCGCGCCGGTTATCCCGGCCTGGCGATGGAGCGTGATGGCCTGCTGGTCGGCTATGGCGTGCTCAGCATCGCCGCGGATGAAGCGCACGTGCTCAACATCTGCATCGATCCACTGGCACAGTCGCGCGGGCTGGGCCGCCAGCTGCTGCGCGCACTGGTGCAGCTGGCAGCCGACCGTGGCGCACAGCGCGTCTTCCTGGAAGTGCGTCCGTCCAATACGCCGGCGCTGGCGCTGTACCACAGCGAAGGCTTCAACGAGATCGGCCGCCGCCCGCGCTACTACCCGGCTGCACAGGGCCGCGAGGATGCAGTGGTGATGGCCATCGAGCTGGTCGACGGCGACCTGCAGGCGATGCCGCCGCTGTGACGCAGACGGGTTGCCGGCCAGCGGCCGGCACTACCAACGCGCCCATCACGCCAGCCGCAACGCCAGCACGCCACCGATGATGAGCGACGCCGCCAGCCAGCGCGCGCGGGGTATCCGTTCGCGCAGCAGGAACACCGAGATCAGCAGCGCGAACAGGATCGAGGATTCGCGCAGCGCCGAGACCATCGCCACCGGCACCTGCGTCATGGCCCACAGCGCCATCGCATAGGAGGCGGTGGTGCCGACGCCGCCGGCCAGCCCCAGCGGCCAATGCTGCCGTGCATAGTCCAGCACCGCGCTGCCGCGCGTGTACACCGCCCACAGCGGCAGCGGGATGCCCGACAGCAGGAACAACCACAACGTGTAGCTGAGCGCGTTGCCGGACTGGCGTGCGCCGTGCGCGTCGACCAGCGTGTAGGTGGCGATCATCGCTGCGGTCAGCAGCGGCAGGCGCAGTTGGCCGCCGCGCGCACCCACTGCCATGCACAGGATACCGGTGCTCACCAGCACCACGCCCAGCCACGCTGCAGCGGGCAATGGCTCACCGAGCAGGGTGCCCGCCAGTGCGACCAGGATCGGCGCGCTGCCACGCATCAGCGGGTAGGCCAGGCTCATGTCGACCTGCTGGTAACAGCGTGCGACCAGCCCGTAATAGGTCACCTGCAACAGCACCGATGCGCCCAGCCAGGGCCAGCTGTGCGCGGCGGGAAAAGGCAGGAAGGGCAGGGCGGCGGCCGACAGCAGCGCGGCGCTGCCGGTGACCAGCACGGTGCCGAGGAACTTGTCCGGCCCGCGCTTGACGATCGCATTCCAGCTGGCATGCAGTGCCGCAGCGGCGAGAACCAGCAGGAAGATCGAAAGAGGCATCCGGCGATGATGCCATGCGGGGGAAATGGAAACGCCGGGCATCGCCCGGCGTTTCCCATTTCGCTTGGGTGGGTGCCAACCTCTCCCGGCGTGGTAGGTGCCAACCTTGGTTGGCACGCACCAGAGCGCGGCGTTACAGCTTCGCGCGCTGTTCGCGCAGGCCGGCCAGCTGGGTGTTCCAGTCGGCCAGGCGCACGCGCTCCTGCTCGACCACGGCCGGCGGCACCTTGTCGGTGAACCTGGCCAGCTTGGTCTCGCTCTTCTCCTTTTCGGCTTCGACGCGAGCGATTTCCTTGTCCAGGCGCACGCGCTCGGCATCGAGATCGACCAGGCCTTCCAGCGGCACCAGCAGCTTCAGCTCGCCCACGATCGCGGCGGCCGCCGGCGGTGCGCTTTCGCCTTCGGCCAGCCACTGGATGCTGTCCAGCTTCAGCAGGAACGACAGCGAGGTGCTGAAGCGTTCGATGCGCACGCGGTCCTGCGCCAGGCCGGCCTGCAGGCGCAGCGGCACCTGCTTGGACGGTGCGACGTTCAGTTCGCTGCGCACGCGACGCACCGCGCTGATCACCGCCTTCAGCCATTCCACGTCGGCCTCGGCCTGGGCGAAATCACCGGCGAATTCGGCGGCGGTCGGGTACGGGCGCAGCGACAGCGTGGTTTCGGCCAGGCCCAGGCGCGGGGCCAGCTGCTGCCACAGCTGTTCGGTGATGAACGGCGTGAGCGGGTGCAGCAGGCGCAGCAGCGCTTCCAGCACGTACAGCAGGGTGTGGCGGGTGCTTTCGGCATCAGCCGCGTCGGCACCGTTCAAGGCCGGCTTGCTCAGCTCCAGGAACCAGTCGCAGAACGCGTTCCAGGCGAACTCGTACAGGCACTGCGCCAGCAGGTCGAAGCGATACGCGGCGAAATGCCCCTGTGCCTCGGCGGTGGTGGCGGCCAGGCGCGCGAGGATCCAGCGCTCGGCATCGGTGCGCGGCTTGGGCACGCCGGTGAACGCAGCGCCTTCGGTGTTCATCAGGGCGAAGCGGCTGGCGTTCCACAGCTTGTTGCAGAAGTTCTTGTAGCCCTCGGCGCGGTTCATGTCGAACTTGATGTCGCGGCCGTGGGTGGCCAGCGCGGCGATGGTGAAGCGCAGCGCGTCGGCACCGTGGGCGGCGATGCCGTCCGGGAATTCCTTGCGGGTGGCCTTCTCGATCTTCTCGACCATCTTCGGCTGCATCAGGCCGCCGGTGCGCTTGGCAACCAGATCGTCGATGGTGATGCCGTCGATGATGTCCAGCGGGTCGAGCACGTTGCCCTTGCTCTTGGACATCTTCTGGCCCTGGCCGTCGCGGATCAGGCCGGTGAAGTAGACATCCTTGAACGGGATCTTCCCGACCAGGTTGTCGGTGGCCATGATCATGCGCGCCACCCAGAAGAAGATGATGTCGAAGCCGGTGATCAGCACCGACGACGGCAGGTAGCGGTCGAAGCCACGCTCGGCCATGGCCTGCTCGTTCGGCCAGCCCAGGGTGGAGAACGGCCACAGCTGCGAGGAGAACCAGGTCTCCAGCACGTCGCTTTCCTGGTTCAGCACCACGTCGCTGCCCAGGTTGTGCTTGGCGCGCACTTCCTCTTCGCTGCGACCGACGTAGCAGTTGCCGGTGGCGGCATCGAACCACGCCGGGATGCGGTGGCCCCACCACAGCTGGCGGCTGATGCACCAGTCCTGGATGTTGTTCATCCAGTGGCGGTAGGTGTTGATCCAGTTCGGCGGCACGAAGGAAATGCTTCCGTCCTCGACCAGTTCCAGGCCACGCTTGGCCAGGTCGTCCATCTTCACGAACCACTGGTCGGTCAGGTACGGCTCGATCACCTGGCCGGTACGGTCGCCGCGCGGCACCTGCAGCTTGTGCGCCTTGGTCTCGACCAGGATGCCCAGGTCTTCCAGTTCGGCCAGCACCGCCTTGCGCGCTTCATAGCGGTCCAGGCCCTGGAAGCGTTCCGGCGCATTCTCGTTCAGCGCCGCCACCGGGGTGAACAGGTTGATCATCGGCAGGCTGTGGCGCACGCCCACTTCATAGTCATTGAAATCATGCGCCGGAGTGACCTTGACCACGCCGGTGCCGAACGCGCGGTCCACGTAGTCGTCGGCGATCACCGGCACGCGGCGGCCGGTCAGCGGCAGCACCACGCTCTTGCCGATCAGGTGCGCGTAACGCTCGTCTTCCGGGTGCACCATCACCGCGGTATCGCCCAGCAGGGTTTCCGGGCGGGTGGTGGCGACGACCAGGTAGTCGCGGGTTTCGCGCAGGGTTTCCACGCCGTCGGCATCGCGCTCGACGTGCTCGTAGCTCAGGCCTTCGTCCAGCGTGTAGGCGATCGACCACAGGAAGCCGTCTTCCTCGGCGCTCTCCACTTCCAGGTCGGAAATGGCGGTCTTCAGCACCGGGTCCCAGTTCACCAGGCGCTGGCCGCGGTAGATCAGGCCCTGCTCGTACCAGCGCACGAAGGCTTCATTGACCGCCGCCGACGGCTGCGGGTCCATGGTGAAGGTGCTGCGCGACCAGTCGGCGGAGGTGCCAAGGCGACGCATCTGGCGTTCGATGGTGTCGCCGGACTGCTGCTTCCACTCCCAGACCTTGCCGATGAAGCCCTCGCGGCCCAGCGAATCGCGGGTCTCGCCCTTGCCTTCCAGCGCCAGGTTGCGGCTGACCACCATTTCGGTGGCGATGCCGGCGTGGTCGGTACCGACCTGCCACAGCGTGTCGTAGCCGCGCATGCGGTGGTAGCGCACCAGCGCGTCCATCAGGGTCTGCTGGAAGGCGTGGCCCATGTGCAGGGTGCCGGTCACGTTCGGCGGCGGCAGCAGGATGGTGTACGGCTCGCCCGTGCCGGACGGTTTGAAGTGGCCGGCCTTCTCCCAGGCCTCGTAGAGGTCGGTCTCGAAGGACGTCGGGTCGTAGCTGGAGGCGAGTTGGGTCATGCGGGGGAACCAGGAGGTAATCGTTGAAGGATCAGGGCGCGGCGGCGGCCCATCAAGGGGGCCGGGGCGCGCTCACATGTCATGCTTGTTCAGGTCGTAACCGGCGGCCTTGTACTGGCGCCAGCGCTCGCGCAGCGGTTCGCGCGCTTCCGGATCGGCCGGCACCACTTCCAGCACGCGCTCGCACTGGCCCAGCCAGGGCTCGTCGCGCAGGTTGATCACCAGCGGACGCGCTGGTGCCTCGGTGCCGGGTACCGCGATCAGTACCAGGGCCTCTTCCTCGTCCATGTCTTCGCCGGCGATCTGGTGCGGGATGTAGGCGTCGTTGTCGAACGCCCACAACAGCTCGTCCAGCTCCTCGGCCTGGGCCTGGTCACGGGCCAGCACCAGGGTGAACAACCCGGCGTCGTTGGCCTTGCGCGCCAGCTCACAGACCAGGCGCAGCGGCTCGGTCAGGAAGCGGGGCTTGGCGATCAGGTAGAAGTCGGCGCGGGGCATGGCAGGGTCCGGGTCAGGCAGGGGCCCGGCAGTGCCGGGCGAGGCCCCGGCCGGCGTCTGCCGGCCAGGGTCGGGTACGGCATCAGGCGCGGGCGGCCTGGTCCAGCAGCCACTGGCTCAGCAGGCCGACCGGGCGGCCGGTGGCCATGCCACGCTTGCCTTCATCGCTGGCCACGCCGGCGATGTCCAGATGGGCCCAGCGCTGGCCTTCGGCGAAGCGCGACAGGAAGCAGCCGGCGGTGATCGCGCCAGCCCAGCGGCCACCGATGTTGTAGACGTCGGCGAAGCTCGAATCCAGCATCGGCTGGTACTCGTCCCACAGCGGCAGGCGCCAGGCGCGGTCGAACACGTGCTCGCCGGCGGCCAGCAGCTCGTTGGCCAGGTCGTCGTGCTTGCTCATCAGGCCGGCGGTCTGGTGGCCGAGGGCGACCATGCAGGCACCGGTCAGGGTGGCGACGTCGACCAGCGCGGCCGGCTCGAAGCGCTGCGCGTAGGTCAGCGCGTCACACAGGATCAGGCGGCCTTCGGCGTCGGTGTTGCCGACTTCGATGGTCTTGCCCGACATCGAGGTGATCACGTCGGACGGACGGTAGGCATTGCCATCGATGGCGTTCTCCACCGCCGGCACCACCACCACCAGGTTCAGCGGCAGCTTGGCCTTGACCGCAGCGACGAAGGTGCCGATGACGTTGGCGCCACCGCACATGTCGTACTTCATTTCCTCGATGCCGCCCTGGGTCTTCAGGTTGACGCCACCGGTATCGAAGGTGATGCCCTTGCCGACCAGCACGTACGGCTTGGCGTCACCGCCATTGTTCCACTTCAGCACGACCAGGCGCGGGCGGTTGGCCGAGCCACGGGCCACGGCCAGCAGCGAGCCCATGCCCAGCGCTTCCATCTGGTGCTCGTCGAGGATCTCGGCTTCGGCACCGTCGTGCTCGCCGGCGAACTTCACGCCCACGTCGGCCAGATAGGCCGGGGTGCAGTAGTTGGGCGGCAGGTTGCCCAGCTCGCGGGCGAACTCGACACCGGCGGCGATGGCCTGGCCCTGAGCCAGCGCCTGCGCGTCGTCACCGGCGATGGCCAGCTGGGTCAGGCCGGCGTCGTCGGCCTTCTTCTTGCCCAGGGTGGCGGTATAGCGGTAGGCGGCGTGATCGGCGGCGATCACCGCCTGACGGATCGCCCAGGCCGCGTCGCGGTCCTTCACCGCCACTTCGGACAGGGTGAACAGTGCGCTGCGGGCAGCACCGGCCTTCAGCGCGCGCACGGCGTCGCCCACGGCCTTCAGGTACTGCGGCACGCCGAAACGGGCGGCTTCACCCAGGCCGACCACCAGCACGCGCGGGGCGGTCACGCCCGGCAGGTCGTGCAGCAGGGTGGTTGCGCCGGTCTTGCCGGACAGATCGCCACGCTGGGCCAGGGCGGCCAGGCGGCCACCGCTGGCGGCATCCAGGGCCTGCGCGGCCGGGGTCAGGGTATGGTCGGCATACGCGCCGACCACCAGGCAATCAACGGTGGCGGCGGCCGGAGCAACGTGGTTCAGGGTGAATTCGAGGGCCATTGAGCAGATTCCATTGGCGAGTCCGTACAATCGCAGGCCGTTTACGCCCAGACAGTAGACTGGGCGGCACCGCGAACGAACCCCAGAGTTTAAACCACCGCCCCATGCTGAAGCTCGACCGATACCTGCTGGGCGATTTCGTCCAGAGTTTCCTGGCTACCCTGATCGTCCTGCTGGTGGTCAGCGTGGGCGGCGTGCTGGTGGACATCCTCGGCAACATCGCCGACGGACGCCTGCCGGCCAAGCTGCTGTTCTCCCAGCTGGGCCTGCAGTTCATCGCCTACCTGCCGCTGATCCTGCCGCTGGCACTGATGCTGGGCCTGCTGCTGGCCGTGGCGCGGCTGTACCGAGACTCGGAAATGGCGGTCATCACCGCCATTGGTGTTGGCCCCAAGCGACTGCTGCGACCGCTGCTGATGCTGGTGGTGCCGGTGGTGCTGCTGGTCGGCGCCTGCTCGCTGTGGCTGGGCCCGTGGGCAGGCCGGGTGGCCGAGCAGATGATCATCGAGGCCAACCGCAGCGTGCTGATGGCCGGCCTGGAGCCGGGCCGGTTCACGCCGCTGCCCAATGGCGGCGTGGTCTACCTGTCCTCGATCTCGCCTGATGGCACCGAGCTGGGCAAGGTGTTCCTGCAGCGGCAGAAGGACGATCGCCTGGAGGTGGTGTCGGCCAACAGTGGCCGCATGTACTTCGAGGGCAGCCGCCAGCGTTTCCTGGAGCTGGATGATGGCCACCAGGTGGAAGGCCCGGTGGCCGCTGGGCTGGATTACCGGCTGGCGACCTTCGCCCGCAACGACGTGGCCCTGCCCGATGGCGCACAGACCCGCACCGAGGATGACCCGGAACTGATGCCAACCCTGCAGCTGATCGGTGATGCACGGCCGCAGGCGCAGGCGCAGTTGCATCGCCGGCTGGCACCGCCGCTGATCGCGCTGGCATTCGCCCTGCTGACCGTGCCGTTGGGCCGCAGCTCGCCGCGCCAGCAGCGCTACGGCCGCATGATGCTGGCCCTGCTGGCCTACATGGTGGGCACCAACCTGATGTTCATCGGCAGCGGCTGGATTGCCAACGGCAAGATTCCGCCCGCGCTCGGCCTGTGGTGGTTGACCCTGCCGCTGCTGGCGCTGGCGATCTGGATGTATGTACGTGATGGCCGCCTGGGCCGTCCGAAGGGAGCCCGCGCATGAGGCTGCGCCCGATGCGTTTCGACCTGTACCTGGGCCGGTCGGTGTTCACCACCGTGCTGCTGACCTGGGCGGTGCTGGTGGGCCTGGACGTGGTGATGGCCTTCTCCGGCGAGTTCAAGGACATCGGCAAGAACGGCTACACCCTGGGCCATGCCGCCGCGTGGGTGCTGTACACCGTGCCGCGCCGCGCCTACACGATGTTCCCGACGGCCGCGGTGATCGGCGCACTGATGGGCCTGGGCCAGCTGGCCGCGACCTCGGAGCTGACCGCACTGCGTGCACTGGGCCTGTCGCGCAAGCGCCTGAGCGTGTCGGTGGCGATTGCGCTGTCGCTGCTGACCGCGGTGATGGTGCTCAGCGCCGAGACGCTGGGCCCGTGGGGCCAGGACCGTGCCGATGCGCTGAAATCCAGCGCCAAATGGGGGCGGGATATTGCCACTACCCGTTACTCGGGGCTGTGGGCACGCGAAGGCGACACCTTCCTCAATGCGCAGAGCGGCGAGGAGCAGCTGGTGGGCGACAAGGGCACGCGGCTGATCCTGCGTGATGTGCGCCTGTACCGGGTCGCCGAAGACGGCAAGATCGCCTCGTTGACCCATGCCGCCACCGCCGAGCACGACAAGGACGGCTGGGTGTTGACCGGCGTGCGCCGCGACACCTTTGGCGAGCGCTCGGCAACCCGTCAGGAAGTGGCACGTGAGCCCTGGAACTCGAAGTTGGACCCGGCCGCGCTAGCGACCGGTATCGCCAAGCCGCGCAACCTCAGCGTGTCCGAGCTGAGCACCAGCATTGCCTACCGCGAACGCAACGGGCTGGACGCGCGCGATTTCGAGGATGTGTACTGGAGCCGCTGGTTCTATCCGGTGAACGTGCTGGCCCTGTGCCTGGCGGCGGTGCCGTTCGCGTTCGGATCGCTGCGCAGCGGCGGCATGGGCAAGCGCTTGTTCCTGGGCATCCTGTTCGCATTGGGCTTCTGGCTGCTGCAGCTGTTCTTCGGCCGCATGGCCGGCGCGCTGAAGTTCGATTACCGCATTGCCTACGCGTTGCCGCCGATCGTGATGCTGGCGGTATCCGGACTGCTGTTCCGGCGCAAGTCGGGCTGATTCTGATTGTTGTAGAGCCGAGCCTGTGCTCGGCTGTCACGTACAGTGCGGAAAGCAGCCGAGCACGGGCTCGGCGCTACAGACAGCGCCTTACCGTTTCGGCATCCGCACCAGGCGGGTACCGCTGGCGCGGTCGTGCCAGGTCAGGCGTTGGCGGTCGACCCACGCCCACCAGAATCCCAGACCGCCCAGCAGCAGGGAAAGCGTGCCTACCGCAAAGCGCAGCCACAACTGCCCGCGCCGCAACGGCGTGCCATCGATTGATTGCACTTTCAGCCGCCACGGGCGCATCCCCAGGGTCTGTCCGCCGCGGCGCCAGCTGGCCGTGGCGTACCAGCCCGTGATCGCCCAGCACACCGCCCACAGCAGCCATTGCCAGGCACTGAATGGCGCGATGTTCTCGCGCTGCGCGTGGCCGCTGAAGGTGTAGGCGAGGGTGAACAGCGTGCCGGCCAGCATCCAGAGCGCCAGCACCGGCAGTGCGTCGTAGACCATCGCCAGCGCGCGCCACAGCAGCAATGCGCGCGGATGGAGCATTTCGGTAGCGGCCGCAGGGGCCGTGTCGGTAGCAGGGCGGGACATGCGCCGAGCATACGCAAAGCTGGCCGTGCCCGCAGTGGCCCTCGTATCCTGCACGCATGGCCCTTGTCTCCACCCCCGCCGAACGCCGCCAGCTGGTCCAGCAACTACCCGAGCTTCGCGCCGACGACAGCGTGCGCATCCAGCGCTTCCTCGATGCGATCTGGGCCGAGAACGGCCTGGCCCGTGCCACCCTCGACAGCTACCGGCGTGACCTCGAAGGGTTGGCGCGCTGGATGGATGGACGCGACGGTGGCCTGGCCGGCATCGAGCGTCCCGGATTGTTCGAGTATCTGGCCTGGCGCACCCGGCATGGCTGGTCGCCGCGCAGCAATGCGCGCCTGCTGTCGGCGTTGCGGGCGTTCTTCGCCGATGGCGTGCGGCGCGGCGAACGCAGCGAGGACCCGAGTGCGCTGCTGGATCCGCCGAAGCTGCCACGATTGCTGCCCAAGGCGCTGGCCGAGAGCCAGATCGACGCGCTGTTGGCAGCACCGGATGTCGACAGCCCACTTGGCCTGCGCGATCGCGCCATGCTGGAACTGATGTATGCCGCCGGCCTGCGCGTGAGCGAGCTGGTGTTGCTGCCGGCCACGGCGGTCAACCTTCGCCAGGGCGTGCTGCGGGTCACCGGCAAGGGCAGCAAGGAACGGCTGGTGCCGCTGGGCGAGGAATCCCAGCACTGGCTGGAGCGTTACCTGCAGCAGTCGCGCCCGCAGCTGGTCGGCAAGGGCAAGGTGCATGCCCTGGCGGATGGGCAGACCCCGTTGTTCGTCGAACCGACGCTGCATGCGCTGACCCGGCAGGCGTTCTGGCATCTGGTCAAGCGCCACGCACAGGTGGCCGGCATCGACCCGGCGCGGATCAGCCCGCATGGCCTGCGGCACAGCTTCGCCACCCATCTGCTCAACCGCGGTGCCGACCTGCGCGCGCTGCAGATGCTGCTCGGCCACAGTTCATTGTCGACTACCCAGATCTATACCCTGGTCGCGCGCGAGCACCTGCAGAAGCTGCACGCCCGCCACCATCCGCGTGGCTGAGCGCCGGGCTGAATCGCTGCCCGGGGCGCTGCCGGCCGTCGCCGCCCGGTCGCGGTGGCTGTGTCAGAATCCGGGGTCTTCTTCTGTCGCGGACCGCTCCATGCTCCGATTTGCCATCGCCGCCGTGTTCGGTGCGCTCAGCCTGACCGCCTGCGCCCAGCCGGCTCCACCGGCCGCCAAGGCACCCGCCGCCGCTGCGGCCAAGGCCAGTCCGGCCGCGAATGCGCCCGCCGACCAGGCGGTACGCGCCGCACTGACCGCGTTGAACCCCGGTTTCCAGGTGGACTACATTGGCGCCGCGCCTTTCCCCGGCTTCCGCGAGGTCGTCGTTTCAGGCCAGCTTCTGTATGTGTCCGATGACGGCCGCTATCTGTTCCAGTCTCAGCCCTACGACACCCGCGCCAAGGGCCCGGCCAACAGCGAAGGCCTGCTCGGCTATCGCCGCGGCCTGCTGGCCAAGGCCAACCACGGCGATCGCATCGTGTTCGCCGCGCCGAACGCCAAGTACACCATCAGCGTGTTCACCGACATCGAGTGCGGTTACTGCCGCAAGCTGCACCAGGACATCGCCGAGCTCAACCGCAACGGCATCACCGTCGAGTACCTGGCGTTCCCGCGCATGGGCCTGGGCAGCAAGGACTACACCGACATGATTTCGGTCTGGTGTGCAGCGGATCGTCGCCAGGCGCTGACCAACGCCAAGCGCGGCGGCAACGTTCCCGCCAAGAACTGCACCAATCCGGTGGCGATGCAGTACGCGCTGGGCCAGCAGCTGGGCGTGAATGGTACGCCGGCGATCTTCGCGCCGGACGGCACCCAGCTGGGGGGGTACCTGCCGCCGGCACAGCTGCGTGCGGCGTTGGAAAAGCTGTCGGCCAAGCGCTGATCGCCGTTGACCTTTTCCTGTAGCGCCGAGCCCATGCTCGGCTGCGCAACCATCAGCCGAGCATGGGCTCGGCGCCACAGATCAGAGGCCGGGGGCGCAAAATGCGCCCCCGGCTTTTGCCTTATTTCAGGCCATCACTGACTGCCTTGGTCAGCGTGCCCTGCGCATCGTCACCGCTGAACTCCCAGACGAACGCGCCGCCCAGGCCCTGGGTCTTCACGTAACCCATCTTGCGGGTGATGTTGGCCGGGGTGTCGAAGCTCCACAGCGTGCTGCCGTTGTAGATCCAGGTGGCACCGGCGGTGTTGTCGGTGTAGCCCGGCCACGCCAGGTTCTTCAGCACCTTCCAGTCCTCGATGCCGGCTTCATACGTGCCCGGGGCAGCACCGCTGGCGGTCTGGTACAGGCCGTTGTTGGCATTGGCCACGCCGGTCCAGCCACGCCCGTAGTAGCCAATGCCCAGGTTGAGCTTGGCGGCGGGCACGCCACGGCTGATGAAGGCCTCGATGGCGTCGTTGCTGTTGTACAGCTTCTGGTCGCCGGTGGACGGATCATTCGGCGAATCGAACAGCGCCGACTGGTGATTGGTCCTCGCATCCCACGCGCCGTGGAAGTCGTAGGTCATCACGTTGATGTAGTCCAGGTACGGGTGGTACGCCGCCGGATCGGTGACGCGGATCTTGTCGATGCCGGCACCCACCGCCACCGTCAGCAACAGGCCCGGACGCACCGCATCGAGCTGGCGGCGGAACTCGGCCATCAGCGCGGTGAAGTTGGCGTTGTCTTCCGGCTTGCCGCATTCGATGCCGCAGGCCACCGGGTATTCCCAGTCGATGTCGATGCCGTCGAACACGCCCAGCGCCGCACCGGCGCCGCCGGCACCGTCGGTCACCGGCAGGTTGCCCTTGATGTACGCGTCGATGCACGAGGCAACGAAGGCCTGCCGGTTTTCCGGGCGCGCCGCGCTGGAGAAGCCGCGCGACCAGGTCCAGCCACCCAGCGAGATCAGTACCTTCAGGTTCGGGTACTTGGCCTTGAGCTGCTTGAGCTGGTTCCAGTTGCCGCGCAGCGGCTGGTCCCAGGTATCGGCGCTGCCGCTGACACTCTCGGCGGCACTGAAGGCCTTGGTGTAGTCGGCGAAGGCATCGCCACCGGCACCGCTGTTCGGATCCGACGGCTGGGTGATGCCGACTTCGCAGCGGTTGTTGCGCACGTTGCCGAACGCGTAGTTGATGTGGGTCAGGCGCGCCGCCGAACCGCTGCTGTCGATGTTCTTGACCCGGTAGTTGCGGCCGTAGATGCCCCACTGGGTGAAGTAACCGATGACCCGCTTGCCGGTGGTGCCGCCGTCGCCGGCCAGCGTGGTGGCGCTGATCTCGGTGCCCTGCGCCGATGCGTTGCCGGCGTTGTCGCGCGCCCGCACGCGGTAACGGTAGGTGGTCGACGCGGTCAGCCCGCCGTCGACATAGCTGGCACTGGACGGCGAACCGACCAGGCTGCCGTTGCGGTACACGTCATAGCCGGCCAGGCCACTGCCACCGGTGTTGTCGGTGGAAGGACTCCAGCTGAGCGCGATGCTGTTGGCGGTACGGGCACCGACCGCCAGCCCGCCCGGCACGCTCGGTGCGGTGGTGTCGCCGCTGGCGGCGTTGACGGTGATGGTGATCGTCGCCGTGCTGGCGGTGGCGTTGTTGTTGTCGGTGGCGACCGCGCGCAGGGTGTGGCTGCCGGCGCTGGCATTGGTCCAGCTGGCTGCATACGGCGCACTGGTGGCCACGCCGAGCGTGCTGCCGTCGCGGAAGAATTCGACCTTGGCGACGCTGCCGTCCGGATCGCTGGCGGTGGCGGTCACGTTGACCGTGCTGCCGGCGCTGAAGGTGGCGCCGTTGGCCGGCGAGGTCAGGCTGACCACCGGCGGCTGGTTGGTGCCGGTGCCATCGCAGGCACCGAGGTTGGTGTAGTAGGGCGCACCGGCCGGATGGTCCGGCGGCGCGTTCCAGATGTCCTGGTTCGCCCGATAGAGGACGCCTCCTTTCTGCAGGGTATCGCCGGCCCGGTAGATCTTGGCCTGGTCCCACTGGGCCACGCCGGCACAGCTGGCAGCCTGCGCCAGGCCGGGCAGGGCGGCGCTGCCGGCGGCCAGGGCAAGCACCCAGGCCAGGTGGCGGGGACGACAGCTTCGGGTCGAACGTTCGGCACTGCGCACAATCGGGTCGTACATGGGTGAGTCTCCGATCAAAGGGCGCGCGGGCCCCGATGGCGCCGCGCGTGACGCAGGTCCGGGCATCGCCCGGGAAGGCGACGGAGGGGCCGGACGGAGGCACCTGGGAGGCCGGGGAGAGAGTCCGGCACCAGGTGGGGACAACGTTGTCATCAATTGCGTGGTCAATCCGTGAGCAAGCGCATGGTTCGAGGATTTGGGCGGGAAACGGCGCTGCGCGCGGTCGGCGGCCATCGGCGGAGCCCCCTCGTGGCTGGGGCTTGCTGCTAATAGCGGATTTCTGGGGGTTGGCCGGGCGGGTGGGCTCAGGCGGGGACGCCGTAAACCCGTCCATGGGGGCTTGGCCGCGGCATCCATGCCGCGGACACCCCGCCTGAGCCCACCCGCCCGGCCACGGACAGGTTCCTGCGCGGCCAGCCACGAAAGACGGAAGAAAAAAACAAAGGCAAAAGCCGGTCGCTGCGCTCTTCAATGCCTGACTTCTGATGTTCCCTGGATGCCGGCCAGCGGCCGGCACTACCGCAGAGCATCCACCCATGGCGTGGATTTACCGCAGATCGCGGAAATCTGTCGAAGGCGGGGTGGTGGGGGCCAGCAGGACCGTTGGCGCCATGGATGGCGCCATCGAGCCCCCATGGACGGGTTTACGGCGTGTCCTGCTGGCCCCCACCACCCCGCCATCCCACGGGAACCCAGCTTTTGCTTGGGCCGTTGCCGTTGCCGTTGTCGTTGCCGTGGCCTCGGCAGGTGCCGGGCGCCGCCCGGCCAAAGCCATCCCCCTGCTTCCGGTACAATGTCGGGCCCGTTTCCCAACTACGGTTCCCCGGACATGATGGTCCTCGAGGGCGCGCCCGCCCTGTCGCCGTTCCGCCGCGAACGTCTTGAATCCCGCCTGCAGTCCATCGCTCCCTCCCTGCGCATCAGCGGTGCCTGGCACGTCTACTTCGTGCAGCCCGAAGGCAGCGCCGCTCCCGACCTGATCACGCTGTGCCGCATCCTCGAAGCGGCGCCGCAGGCCGAGGCCGTGGCCGACGGCGCGGTCAGCCGCATCGTGGTGCCGCGCCTGGGCACGCTGTCGCCCTGGTCGAGCAAGGCCACCGAACTGGTCCGCGGTGCCGGCCAGCCGGTCAGCCGGGTCGAGCGTGGCCTGCGTATCGACGTGCAGGGCTGGCCGGCTGATGCCGCCGTGCAGCAGGCGCTGGTCAAGGCGCTGCACGACCCGATGACGCAGTCGGTGCTGGAGACCGTGGAGCAGGGCCAGGCGCTGTTCTCGGCGCCGGCCCGTGGCGAGCTGGAACGCGTGCCGGTGGACCAGCTGGAGGCCGCCAACCAGCGCCTCGGCCTGGCCATGGCCCAGGACGAGATCGACTACCTGCGTGAACGCTTCACCGCGCTGGGCCGCTCGCCGTCGGACGTGGAACTGATGATGTTCGCGCAGGCCAATTCCGAGCACTGCCGCCACAAGATCTTCAACGCCAGCTGGACCATCGATGGCCAGGAACAGGACCGCTCGCTGTTCCGGATGATCAAGAACACCCACCAGCAGACCCCGCAGCACACGCTCAGCGCGTACAGCGACAACGCTGCAGTGATCGAAGGCCATCCGGCGTCGCGCTACCGTCCCGATCCGGCCAGTGGCGAATACCGCCGCGAAGCGCAGGTGCCCAGTGCCTTCCAGATCAAGGTGGAAACCCACAACCACCCGACCGCGATCGCACCGTTCCCGGGCGCTTCGACCGGCGCGGGTGGCGAGATCCGCGACGAAGGCGCGACCGGCCGTGGCGGCAAGCCCAAGGCAGGCCTGACCGGCTTCTCGGTCTCGCACCTGCGCATTCCGGAATTGCCGCAGCCGTGGGAGGCGCCGCGCGCGCTGAACCCGCGCATGGCACCGGCGCTGGAAATCATGACCGACGGCCCGCTCGGCGGCGCCGCGTTCAACAACGAGTTCGGCCGCCCGAACCTGCTCGGCTACTTCCGCAGCTTCGAGCTGCCGGAAGGCGCCGACCTGGTGCGCGCCTACGACAAGCCGATCATGCTGGCCGGTGGCCTCGGTGCGATCGATCGCGTGCAGGTCGACAAGATCCCGCTGCAGGCCGGTGATGCGGTGATCGTGCTGGGTGGCCCGGCGATGCTGATCGGCCTGGGCGGCGGTGCGGCCAGTTCGGTGGCCTCCGGTGAAAGCGCCGAGGACCTGGACTTCGCCAGCGTGCAGCGCGACAACCCGGAAATGGAGCGCCGCTGCCAGGAGGTCATCGACCGCTGCGTGGCGATGGGCGCCAACAACCCGATCAAGTTCTTCCACGACGTCGGCGCCGGTGGCCTGTCCAACGCCATCCCCGAACTGCTGCACGACTCGAACGTCGGTGGTGTCATCGACCTGGGCAAGGTGCCCACCGATGATCCGTCGCTGTCACCGATGCAGCTGTGGTGCAACGAGTCGCAGGAACGCTACGTGCTGGGCGTGGCCCAGGAGCGCCTGGCCGAGTTCGCCGCGCTGTGCGCCCGCGAACGCTGCCCCTTCGCGGCCGTCGGCGTGGCCACCGCCGAGGAACACCTGGTGGTGGCTTACGGCGCCGTGCCGGGCCACACCCCGGCCGATGCACCGATCGACCTGCCGATGGACGTGCTGTTCGGCAAGCCGCCGAAGATGCATCGCGACACCGCGCATCCGCCGGCACCGCGCTGGCCGGCGCTGAAGACCGGTGGCCTGGACCTGCAGGAAGCCGGCCTGCGCGTGCTCGCGCACCCGACGGTCGCTTCGAAGAACTTCCTGGTCACCATTGGTGACCGCAGCGTCGGCGGCCTGACCGCGCGCGAACAGATGGTCGGCCCGTGGCAGCTGCCGGTGGCCGACGTGGCGATCACCCTGGCCGACTTCGATGGCGTGGCTGGCGAAGCGATGTCGATCGGCGAGCGCACCCCGCTGGCCCTGCTCGATGCCGCTGCTTCGGCACGCATGGCGGTGGGCGAAGCGCTGACCAACCTGTGCGCGGCCCCGGTCGATGCGCTGGATGAGATCAAACTGTCGGCGAACTGGATGGCTGCAGCCGGTCACCCCGGCGAAGACGCGCTGCTGTACGACGCGGTGAAGGCGGTGGGCATGGAACTCTGCCCGCAGCTGGACATCAGCATCCCGGTGGGCAAGGACTCGCTGTCGATGCAGGCGCAGTGGCACGACCAGGGCGAAGCGCACAAGAGCGTGTCGCCGGTGTCGCTGGTGATCTCGGCGTTCGCGCCGGTCGCCGACGTGCGCCAGCAGTTGACCCCGCTGCTCGACCGGGAGGTGGACAGCGAGCTGTGGCTGATCGGCCTCGGTGCCGGCAAGCAGCGCCTGGGGGGGTCGATCCTGGCCCAGGTGCATGCCGACCACGGCGACCTGCCGGCCTTCGCCGGCGCCGCCCCGGACCTGGATGATCCGCAGCGCCTGCGGGGTTTCTTCGAACTGATCCGCGATGCACGCCAGTCCGGCCTGCTGCTGGCCTACCACGACCGCAGCGACGGTGGTGCCTTCGCCGCGCTGTGCGAAATGGCGTTTACCTCGCGCCTGGGCCTGGACATCACCCTCGATGCCTGGGGCGATGATCCGTTCCGCAGCCTGTTCAACGAAGAACTGGGTGCGGTGGTTCAGATCGCACGCGAAGACCGCGCCGCGTTTGCCGACCTGGTCGAACGCCATGCATTGACCGAATGCGCGCAGCGCATCGCCAAGCCGACCACGGCACCGGTGGTGCGCGTGTCGCTGGGCGGCGAGAACCTGGCCGAGTGGCGCTGGGAGGCCTTGTTCGACGCCTGGTGGTCGGTCACCCACGCGATGCAGAAGCGCCGCGACAACCCGGCCAACGCCGATGCCGAGCGCGAGGTCGCGCGTGCCTTCAACGCACCGGGCCTGAAGCCGAAGCTCAGCTTCGACCTCAACGAAGACGTGGCCGCACCGTTCATCAGCACCGGAGCGCGTCCGCGCGTGGCGGTGCTGCGCGAGCAGGGCGTCAACGGCCAGATCGAAATGGCCAACGCCTTCGAACGCGCCGGCTTCCGCGCCTTCGACGTGCACATGAGCGACCTGATTGAAGGCCGCGTGGCCCTGCAGGATTTCACCGGCCTGGTGGCCTGTGGTGGCTTCAGCTATGGCGACGTGCTCGGTGCCGGCCGTGGCTGGGCCACCTCGATCCTGGAGCGCAGCGCACTGCGTGATGCCTTCGCCGCGTTCTTCGCGCGCGAAGACAGCTTCGCGCTGGGCGTATGCAACGGCTGCCAGATGATGAGCCAGCTGAAGAACATCATTCCGGGTGCCGAGCACTGGCCGCAGTTCCGTCGCAACGCCAGCGAGCAGTTCGAAGCCCGCACCGCGCTGCTGGAAGTGGTGGAATCGCCGTCGATCCTGCTGCGTGGCATGGCCGGCTCGCGCCTGCAGGTGGCGGTGGCGCATGGTGAAGGCCAGGCCGTGTTCGACAATGCCGTCGACCAGGCTGCTGCACGTGTCTCGCTGCGCTACATCGATGGCAATGGCAAGGTGGCCAGCCAGTACCCGCTGAACCCGAACGGTTCGCCGGACGGCATCACCGGCCTGACCAGCAGCGACGGCCGCGTCACCATCATGATGCCGCACCCGGAACGTACCCCGCGCGCGCTCAACCTGAGCTGGGCACCGGCGGAATGGCAGGGTGATTCGCCGTGGATGCGCATGTTCCGCAACGCGCGGGTGTGGTGCGGCTGATCGCATCGTTCCGCGCAGGCCGCAATGCCACCGCGTATGGAAAAACCCGCCGCTTCGTCGGCGGGTTTTTCTTTGCACGCGTGAAACCCTTGTCGCGCCCGCTAGTTACATCGGTTTTCATGCGCCAGCGGTCCGTCACGTGTACCTAACAAAATACTTTTATAAACACGTGAAATGGTGAACTGCTTCACGGCAATAGCATTTGTCGTGTCAAAGTCTTGACGATCTGCAAAGTTGCCGTTAACACTTGAACCCCGTTTCAGAACCATTCATTCCGCAGTAACCGCTCGGCGCACGCGCTCGGTTTTCTGTCGCTGCGCGCCGTTCGGCAATACCCCGCAGTAAATCACGCGAATAAACGCCCCCAGGGGACGTTGGGCCACAAGGCCCGGCGGTGGCGTTGCTTTGCCCAAAACCAGTCCAATCAGGAGCCGTACCGATGAATCGGATTTATCGCAAGGTCTGGAACAAAGCATTGGGTCAGTTGGTGGTGGCCTCGGAACTGGCCTCCTCCGACAGCAGCGGTGGTGTTGTCGACCAGCGCCGCGATACGACACCAGCCACGCCCGCGCTGTTGGCGGTGGCACTGGGCCTGGTATTGGGATTGGGCATGAGCGGTTACGCCGCTGCGCAGTCGGTGCAGATCGGCGGCAGCGCCACCTGCGTGGCATTCAGCGGCAAGCTGCTGGAAAAATGCCTGGTGGAAGGCTCCGCCAGTGCCAAGGGCAGCAACGCGGTGGCGATCGGCAGCAACAGCAGCGCCACTGCCGCCAACAGCGTGGCGCTGGGCGCAGGCTCCAGGGCCAACCGCGCCAACACGGTGTCCGTTGGCGATGCCGGCAAGGAACGGCAGATCACCAACGTGGCTGCAGGCACCCAGGCCACCGATGCGGTGAACAAGTCACAGCTGGATGCGCAGGCACGCGCCACGCAGGCCGCGCTGGCGGACGTCGCCGCAGATGGAAACCGCTATTTCAAGGCCGATGGCGCAGGTGATGACAGCGACGCGGCGAAGATCGACGGGCAGGGCGCGGTTGCAGCGGGCGCCGGTGCGCAGTCGTTGGCCAATGCCACCACCGCCATCGGTACCCAGGCGATTGCTGCCGGCCTGGGCGCCAGCGCGTTCGGCCAGGGCGCATTGGCAATCGGTGACGCCAGCGTGGTGGTCGGGCAGAGTGCTGCCGCGTTCGGTCTTGGTGACACCGCCGTCGGCGCCAGTGCCTATGCCGCAAGCGAGAATGGCGCGGCCACCGCCTTGGGCGCGTTGTCCGAAGCCACTGCCGATGGCGCCACTGCCGTGGGTGGCGGTGCCGTGGCGATGGGCCCGGGCAGTACCGCACTGGGCCGCGGCGCCACCGCCGCCAATGAAGCATCGATCGCGGTGGGTGCGTTCAGCACCGCCGTGGGTGAGTACAGCGCCGCGCTGGGGTCAAACTCGGCGGCGGTTGCCACGGGCAGCGTGGCGCTCGGCGCCGGCTCGCTGGCCGACCGCGTCGATACTGTCTCTGTCGGCGCCGCCGAATATGGCCTGACCCGGCAGATCACCAGCGTCGCTGCGGGCACTGAAGATACCGACGCGGTCAATGTCGGCCAGTTGAAGGACGTGGCCGCCGTGGCCGATGCCACCGCCAAGCACTTCCAGGCCACCGGCAGCCGCAACAGCGATGCGGGCGCGCTGGCCGAAGGTGACGAGGCACTGGCGGCCGGCGAGGCGGCCAACGCCATCGGCAATGGCACCACCGCCGTGGGTGCCGGTGCCACGGCCGTTGCGCAGAACGCCACCGCCGTCGGCAACAACGCACTGGCGTCAGGTCAGAACAGCGCCGCGTTCGGCAACAACGCACAGGCGAACGGCCCGGGCAGCGTCGCCGTCGGTGGTGCTGCAGTGGATGCCGATGGCAATCCGCTGATCACCAGTGGTGGCGTGCCGGTCGAAACCGGCGCCACCAGCGCAGGCGTCGGTGGCACTGCAGTCGGTGCCAGTGCCGAAGCCAGTGGATTTGCGGCGTCGTCCTACGGCGTTGGCGCGTATGCCGCCGGTGCGCAGTCGTCCGCATTCGGTGCGGTCGCCAATGCCATCGGTGACTACTCCACCGCACTGGGTACGCAGAGCACCGCCACCGGTACCAGCAGCGTCGCCATCGGTGGCCCGGCCGACCTGATTCCGGGCCTTGGCTTCTTCGTGCAGACCCAGGCCAGCGGCGAAGCGGCGACGGCCGTCGGCGCCGGTGCCATCGCCAGCGGTGATCGTGCGGTGGCCAACGGCAGCCTGACCGAAGCGTCCGGTGCGGAATCCACCGCCGTCGGCTACTTCGCTTACGCCCCGGGTGAGAATGCCAGCGCGCTCGGTGCGCAGACCTGGGCCAGCGGCGCGCAGAGTACCTCTGTCGGGTATTACGCTACCGCACGCGGTGCCAACAGCGTTGCACTGGGCGCGAACTCCGAAGCGGTCCGCGCCAACAGTGTGGCGGTCGGCAGCGCAGGCAACGAGCGGCAGATCACCAGCGTTGCCGCGGGCAGTGAAGCCACCGATGCGGTCAATCTGGCCCAGTTGAAGGGCGTCTCTGCCGTGGCCGATGCCACCGCCAAGCACTTCCAGGCCACCGGCAGCAGCAACAGTGAGGCCGGTGCGCTGGCCGAAGGCGAAGATGCGCTGGCCGCCGGCGAGGCGGCCAACGCGATCGGCAATGGCAGCAGTGCACTGGGAGCGGGCGCCGTTGCCATCGCGCAGAGCGCCACCGCCGTCGGCAGCAGTGCGCTGGCTTCGGGGCAGGGCAGCGCGGCGTTCGGCGCGGCGGCCACCGCCAGTGGCAGCAACGCTACCGCCCTGGGAACGCAGAGCAGCGCCACCGGCGCCGGCAGCGTCGCCATCGGTGGCCCGGCCGACATCGTGCCGGGCATGGGCCTGTATGTGCAGACGCGGGCCAGCGGTGTGTCCTCCACCGCGGTAGGCGGCGGTGCGGTCGCCAGTGGTGACCGCTCGTTGGCCAACGGCAGCTTCACGGAAGCAGTGGGCGCGGAATCCACCGCGCTGGGTTACTTCGCTTATGCCGCAGGCGACAACGCCAGTGCACTGGGCGCGCAGACCTGGGCCATCGGCAAGGACAGCACGGCCATCGGTTACTACGCCACCGCTGGCGCCGAAAACAGTGTCGCGCTGGGCGCCTATTCGGGCTCCAATCGGGCCAATACGGTGGCCGTGGGCACCAATGGCAATGAACGCCAGATCGTCAGCGTGGCCGCGGGTACGCAGGCGACGGATGCGGTGAACAAGGCGCAGCTGGACGCTGTGGCAAGCACCGCCGACGGCACCGCGCGCTTCTTCCAGGCACAGCCCGAAGCGGGCAGTGATGCCGGTGCGTTCGCCGAGGGCGAAGGCGCGGTCGCGGCCGGTTCGTCGAGCAATGCGATTGGCGCCGGCGCGGTTGCACATGGCGCTGCCGCGTCGGCGATCGGTGATGACAGCGTGGCGGTGGGTCGCAACAGCAGCGCCACCGGTAACGGCGGTGTTGCCATCGGTGGCCTCGGGCAGGCCTACGATGAGTACAACCAGCCGATCATCGGCGCCGACGGCAAGGCGCAGCAGGTGGGCACCACGGCGGCCGCCGATGCCACGGCGGTCGGCAGCGGTGCACAGGCCACCGGGGCTGCCAGCGGCGCGTTCGGCAATGCCGCCAAGGCCAGTGGCGACAACAGCTTCGCGGCCGGCGGCAAGTCGCGCGCCACCGGCAGCTATGCCGTTGCGGTCGGTGACAGCGCCTTCGCCAGCAGCGATGACAGCACCGCTGTCGGTGGTTACAGCTGGGCGACGGCCAGTGGCGCAGCAGCGTTCGGTTCGGGTGCGTGGGCCACCGCCACCAATGCCTCGGCATTCGGCAACGCGGCCTGGGCCAGTGGCAGTGGTGCGACCTCCATCGGTTACAACAGCTGGGCCAACGGCACCAGCTCCACCGCCGTCGGTCGCGGCGCATTCGGTTATGGCGACAACAGCGTGGCACTGGGCTTCCAGGCGTTGGGCAACAGCCTCAACAGCATTGCCATCGGCACCAATACGGTGGCCGGCGGTGAAAGTGCGATTGCGTTGGGCGCCGGCAGCAACGCCAGCGCCAGCAATGCTGTCGCGCTCGGTGCCGGTTCGGTTGCCAGCCGTGCACGCACGGTGTCGGTGGGCAGCAGTGGCAACGAGCGGCAGATCACCAACGTCGCTGCCGGTACCCAAGCCACGGACGCGGTGAACAAGGCACAGCTGGATGCGGTCGCGAGTACCGCCACCACCACCAGCCGCTTCTTCCAGGCCAGTGGCAGCGGCGACGACGTAGCCGGTGCGCTGGTGGAGGGTGACAACGCGCTGGCTGCCGGTGATGCGGCCAACGCCATCGGCAACGGCGCCACCGCGCTCGGCAGTGGTGCCAACGCGCTGGCCAACAACGCGCAGGCGATCGGTTTCAACGCGCTGGCCAGCGCCGCCAACGCCAGCGCCGTCGGTGCCAACGCCCAGGCGACCGGTGAGTACGCCACCGCGCAGGGTGCGGAAAGCGAAGCCAGCGGCGAGCAGAGCGCAGCGTTCGGTGCCGCCAGCATCGCCAGTGGTGCCGGTAGTACCGCCAACGGTGTGTTGTCCGAAGCCTCCGGCGAGGAAGCCGTGGCGGTGGGCTACTTCAGCAACGCCAGCGGCAGCGGCGCCACCGCGGTCGGCAGCGAGAGCGTCGCCAGCGGCACCGCGTCGGCAGCGTTCGGCATCGGCGCAGAAGCGACCGGTGGCTACAGCACCGCCATCGGTGGCTATGCGCAGGCCTCGGCGTTCAATGCCACCGCCTTCGGCAACTTCGCCAATGCCTCCGGTTCCAACAGCGTGGCGCTGGGCGGCGACTCCGAGGCGTCGGGTGCCTACAGCACCGCCACCGGCCAGGGCAGCCTGGCCACCGGCACCAACAGCGTCGCCGTCGGCGGTTCGCTGTTCGGCGTGCTGGCCACCGAAGCATCGGGCAATTACTCCACCGCCGTCGGTGGTGGCGCCTGGTCCGGTGGCATCAACAGCACCGCACTGGGCAACGCCGCCGAATCGCGCGCGGCCAACAGCGTGGCGCTGGGCGCCGATTCGATCGCGGACCGCGACAACACCGTGTCGGTGGGCGGTGGTGGCAATACCCGCCAGATCACCAACGTGGCCGATGGCACGCAGGGCACTGATGCGGTCAACAAGAACCAGCTCGACGCCGTAGCGGCTGCAGCGGAAAAGACCAGCAGGCAGTTCCAGGCCAGTGGCAACGCCGATGGTGAAACCGGCGCCCTGGTCGAGGGCGATAACGCGCTGGCGGCCGGTGATGCGGCCAACGCCATCGGCAACGGTGCCACCGCACTCGGCAGCGGCGCCAATGCACTGGCGGCCAACGCCACGGCGGTCGGCATCGATGCGCTGGCCACCGGCAACAACGCCGCAGCACTCGGCAGTACCGCACAGGCCACCGGCGAAGACAGCCTTGCGCTCGGTACCGGCGCCAGCGCCAGCGAGCTGGGTGCCAGCGCCGCGGGTGCGCGTGCACAGGCCAGTGGTGCGTACAGCACCGCGACCGGCACCGAATCCAACGCCAGCGGCACGCAGGCACTGGCCAGTGGCTTCCGCAGTGCCGCCTCCGCCGATGGCACCACCGCGGTCGGTGGCTATGCTGAAGCCAGCGGTCGCCTCGGGACCGCGTTGGGCTATGGCTCGGCGGCCAGCGGTGCCAACACCACGGCAGTGGGCTTCGGCGCCGCCGCGGCCGGTAGCGGTGCCGTTGCGGTCGGCCAGTCCAGCGAAGCCAGTGGCGCTGAGAGCGTGGCCATCGGTGGCAGCACCTTCTTCGGCCTGATCCCGTCGCGTGCCAGCGGCACCGGTGCAGCGGCATTCGGTGCGGGTGCGTGGGCGACCGAAGATTACGCCACCGCGATCGGCTGGAATTCGTGGGCGGATGCGGCAGATGCCACGGCACTGGGCGCCAGTGCCACCGCCAGTGGGTTGAACAGCGTGGCGCTGGGCGCCGGCTCCAAGGCCGAGCGCGACAATACCGTGGCCGTGGGCACCGCGGGCGGCGAACGCCAGGTGACCCATGTCGCAGCCGGCACCGAGGCCACCGACGCGGTGAACAAGGGCCAGCTGGACGCGGTTGCCAGCGTTGCCGACAGGACTGCCCGGCAGTTCCAGGCCAGCGGCAACGCCGATGGCGAAGCCGGTGCCCTGGTCGACGGCGACAACGCACTGGCCGCCGGCAACGCGGCCAACGCCGTCGGCAACGGCGCCACCGCGCTGGGCAGCGGAGCCAACGCCATGGCCGTCAACGCCACCGCCATCGGCGTCGATGCCCTGGCCACCGGCAACAACGCCGCGGCTCTGGGCAACAACGCACAGGCCAGTGGTGTCGACAGCGTGGCGGTGGGCAGCGGCGCCAGCGCCAGCGAACTCGGTGCCAGCGCCAGCGGCACCGGTGCCCAGGCCAAGGGTGCCTACAGCACCGCCAGTGGTGCGCAGGCCACGGCCAGCGGCACGCAGTCGCAGGCCAGCGGCTTCCGCGCCAACGCCTCGGCTGACGGTGCCTCCGCGCTGGGCAGCTATGCCGAAGCCAGTGGCCGGCTTGGTACGGCGGTCGGCTACGGCAGCAAGGCCACCGGCGCGAATGCCACCGCAGTGGGTGTCAGCGCCAATGCGTCGGCAGCCGGCAGCATCGCACTGGGTGCCGGCTCGGTGGCTGATCGTGCCAATACCGTGTCAGTGGGCAGCAGCACCAGTGATCGTCAGATCACCCGTGTCGCCGCCGGTACCGAGCGCACCGATGCAGTCAATCGTGGCCAGCTCGATGCGGTCGCGGCGACCGCCGATGGCACCGCACGCTACGTCAAGGCCACTGGTGCGGGTACCGCCAGTGCCAGCGGCAGCGATGCCGCTGCGGTCGGTTCGGCCGCCAGTGCCAGTGGTGCACGCAGCAATGCGCTGGGTGCCAACGCGATGGCCATTGGCAATGGTGCGCTTGCACTGGGCAACAGCGCCGGCGCGTCCGGTGCGAACTCGGTGGCGCTGGGGGCGGGCTCGCGTGCGCTCGATGCCAACGTGGTGTCGGTCGGCGGTGGCAATGGCACCGATGGCCCGGCCACGCGGCGGATCGTCAATGTGGCCGACGGCCGCATCGCTGCCGGCAGCAGCGATGCGGTCACCGGTTCGCAGCTCAACGTCACCAACCAGCGCGTGGGCGCAGTGGAAACCCGCGTGGGCGATTTCGATTCGCGCATCGCGACGGTCGAGACCACGGCGGCCAGTGCAGTCGGCTATGACGACGCCAGCCGTGACCGCCTGACCCTGTCCGGCTTCCAGGGCACCACCATCGACAACGTCGGTGCCGGCAGCATCGCCGCCGGCAGCCGCCAGGCGATCAATGGCGGGCAGTTGTTCCAGTCGCTCAGTGATGCCGCCAGCTTCCTCGGCGGTGGCGCCAGCGTCGGCATGCAGGGCGTGTTCGTGGCGCCGAACTACGTGATCCAGGGCGCCACCTACAGCAACGTCGGCGATGCGCTCGGTGCGCTGGACCGCAAGGTCAGCGAGATCGATCGCCGCACCGCCGGAGGCACGCGTTCGGGAACGGCAAGCCTGCGTTCGATGAGTGCCTCGCTGGATGAAAGCGCACTGGCCAGCGTCGCCGACGCACCGGCCACCGCCGACGCGGCACCGGCCAGCACCGCACGCGTGCAGGGCACGCCGACGGCCGCCGCCGCCGGTGCCGGGATTCCGGTTGGCACCCCGGCCACGGGCTTCAATGCCGTCGCCATGGGTGAGGGCGCAGTGGCCAGTGGCGCCTCGTCCACCGCCATCGGCCAGGGCGCCAGTGCCACGGCTGCCAACGCGGTGGCTTTGGGCCAGGGCTCGGTTGCCGATCGTGCCAACACCGTGTCGGTCGGTAGCGAAGGCAACGAACGCCAGGTCACCAACGTCGCCGCCGGCACCACCGCCACCGACGCCGTCAACAAGGGCCAGCTGGACCGTGGCATGGCCACTGCCAACAGCTACACCGACAGCCGCGTGCAGGCCGTCGCCGACAGCTTCGATGTGTTCAAGGGCGAGATCGACGGGCGCCTGCGCCACATGGATCGCCGCATCGACCGCCAGGGCGCCATGAGCGCGGCGATGCTCAACATGGCCACCAGTGCCGCCGGTATCCGCACCCAGAACCGGGTCGGCGTCGGCATCGGTTTCCAGGGCGGCGAGTCGGCGTTGTCGCTGGGCTACCAGCGTGCGATCAGCGATCGCGCCACGGTCACCTTCGGCGGTGCCTTCAGCAGCGACGACAGCTCGGTTGGCGTCGGTGCTGGTTTCGGCTGGTAAGCCAAACCACTGCGCCGGCGGCCACCCACGCCGGCGCATCACCTGCAACGAGGGCCTGGGGGGAGGTCACGGCAATCCCGGCTGGGCCGGCCGGGAGTCGTCAAGGAATGATGGCCGCAGTGTTGGTTCGATCCATGACCCAGAAGAGGAATTTCGACGTGATCAAGAAGCAGAACCTTCGCATCAATGTGCTTGCCGCCGCCGTGCTGTCGATGACCGCGGTGGGTGCCGTCCACGCCGCCGGGTTGCCGACCCGTGAACCGGTGCGCCAGGCCAGCACCGCCGAGCCGGGCGCCGAGCGCATCATCGTCAAGTATCGTGCCGGCACCGCTGCGGCGGGCGACCGTTCGGCCAAGCTGTCCACCGTGCAGTCCGCGCTGACCCGCGCCAGCCTGTCCGGTGGCACCGCCCGCGCCAGCACGCTGGGCCCGCAGGTCGTGCGCAGGCTCGGCGTCGGTGCCGACCTGATCCGCCTGCAGGGGCGCCTGGCGCCTGCGGAACTGCAGCGCGTGCTGAAGGAACTGAAGGCCGACCCGGCCGTGCAGTACGCCGAAGCCGACGTGAAGCTGCGCCGCACCGAGCTGCGCGCCGGTGACGTGCAGCCGGCGCTGGCGCCGAACGATCCGTACTACCAGCAGTACCAGTGGCACCTGCACAACGCCACCGGTGGCATCAACGCACCGTCGGCGTGGGATGTATCGCAGGGCGAGGGCGTGGTGGTGGCCGTGCTCGACACCGGCATCCTGCCGCAGCACCCGGACCTGGTCGGCAACCTGCTGGAAGGCTACGACTTCATCAGCGATGCCGAGACGTCGCGCCGTGCCACCAACGATCGCGTGCCGGGCGCGCTGGACTATGGCGACTGGGTCGAGAACGACAATGAGTGCTACACCGGCTCCGTCGCGGAGGACAGCTCCTGGCACGGTACCCATGTGGCCGGCACCGTGGCCGAGCAGACCAACAACGGCGTCGGCATGGCCGGTGTCGCGCACAAGGCCAAGGTGCTGCCGGTCCGCGTGCTCGGCAAGTGCGGTGGCTACCTTTCCGATATCGCCGACGCCATCACCTGGGCCTCCGGCGGCACCGTGGCGGGCGTGCCCGCCAATGCCAACCCGGCCGAGATCATCAACATGAGCCTGGGTGGAAGCGGCAGCTGTGACGGAACCTACCAGGATGCGATCAATGGCGCGATCTCGCGTGGCACCACCGTGGTCGTGGCGGCCGGCAACGAGACCGACAACGCATCCAAGTACCGTCCGGCCAGTTGCGACGGCGTAGTGACCGTCGGCGCCACCCGCATCACCGGCGGCATCACCTACTACTCCAACTACGGCACCCGCGTGGACCTGTCCGGTCCGGGTGGTGGCGGCAGCGTCGATGGCAATCCGGGCGGCTACGTCTGGCAGTCCGGTTCCGATGCGGCCACCACGCCGGAGTCAGGCAGCTACAGCTACATGGGCATGGGTGGCACGTCGATGGCCTCGCCGCACGTGGCTGCCGTCGCTGCACTGGTGCAGAGCGCGCTGATCGCCAAGGGCAAGGATCCGCTGGCCCCCGCCGCGATGCGCGCGCTGCTGAAGGAAACCGCGCGCCCGTTCCCGGTCAGCATCCCGACCGCCACCCCGATCGGCACCGGCATCGTCGATGCCAAGGCGGCGCTGGCCAAGGCACTGGAAGAGCCGTGCACCGAGAACTGCGGGCCGGTGGCGACGCCGCTGACCAACAAGGCCGCCGTGGGGGGCCTGAACGGTACGGCCGGCAGCAGCCGCCTGTACAGCTTCGAGGCAGCCGCTGGCAAGCAGCTCAGCGTGATCACCTACGGTGGCACCGGCAACGTGTCGGTCTACATCGCCCAGGGACGCGAGCCGAGCGCCAGCGACAACGATGGCAAGTCGACCCGTCCCGGCACGTCCGAAACGGTACGGGTGAACAAGCCGGTGGCAGGCACCTACTACATCAAGGTGGTGGGCGAAGCGGCCTACAACGGCGTGAGCATCCTCGCCACGCAGTAAGCCTGACGTGTCGTAGTTGAACGGCCGAGGCCCGTCATCCTGTGTGACGGGCTTCGTCTTTTTACGAAAGCTGGCCGCAGGGCGGCGGAAATCATGGCTTAACTGCTAAAGTCGGTCCGATTGACAGGAGAGTCACGTGAACGCGCTCGCTGCAACCGTTACCGACGATGCCGAAGGCCGCATCCTGGATGCGCTGCTGGCACGCGGCCGGCTCAAGGAAGGAGACCTGGCGCGCGCGCGGCCGCTGCACGCCGAGGCCGGCGGCAGCCTGCTGGGCCTGCTGGTGCGCCTGGGCCTGGTGTCTGAACGCGACCAGGCACAGGCCAGCGCCGAGGTGCTGGGCCTGCCGCTGCTGGAGGGCAAACAGGTGCCGGAGGCCCCGCCGCAGGCGCTGGCCGAGGGACTGCCGCTGTCGCTGCGTTTCCTGAAGCAGTTCCATGTGTGCCCGCTGGAGCTGAATGAACACGGGGTGCGTCTGTGGCTGGCCGATGCCCACGATGCCTATCCGCAGCAGGCCGTGCAGTTGGCGCTGGGGGTTCCGGTGACACCAGTGCTGGGCATGCGTGCGGAGATCGATGACCTGGTCGAGCGCTGGTTCGGCCAGGGCCGCAGCGCGATGGGCGCGATCGTGGAAACCGCCGATGGCGAAGGCGGCGCGGTCGACGATATCGAGCACCTGCGCGACCTCGCTTCGGAAGCGCCGGTGATCCGTCTGGTCAACCTGGTGATCCAGCGTGCGGTGGAACTGCGCGCTTCGGATATCCATGTCGAACCGTTCGAGAGCCGGTTGAAGGTCCGCTACCGGGTCGATGGCGTGCTGGTGGAGGGCGAAAGCCCGCCGGCCAACCTCACCGCCGCGGTGATCAGCCGCATCAAGATCATGGCCCGGCTCAACATCGCCGAGCGCCGCCTGCCGCAGGACGGCCGCATCATGCTGCGCGTGCAGGGCAAGGAGCTGGACCTTCGCGTGAGTACCGTGCCCACCGCGCATGGCGAAAGCGTGGTGATGCGCTTGCTGGACCGTGAAACGGTGGTCTTCGATTTCCACCGGCTCGGCTTCACCGACGCCTTCCTGCCGCAGTTCCGCAAGGTACTGGAACAGCCGCACGGCATCCTGCTGGTGACCGGCCCGACCGGCTCGGGCAAGACCACCACGCTGTACACCGCGCTGAGCCAGCTCAACACCGCCGACGTCAAGATCATCACGGTGGAAGATCCGGTCGAATACCAGATCGAGGGCATCAACCAGATCCAGGCCAAGCCGCAGATCGGCCTGGATTTCGCCAACGCGCTGCGCAGCATCGTCCGCCAGGATCCGGACATCATCATGATCGGTGAAATGCGCGACCTGGAAACCGCGCGCATCGCCATCCAGTCGGCATTGACCGGCCACCTGGTGCTGTCCACCCTGCACACCAACAATGCGGCCGGTGGCATCACCCGCCTGCTCGACATGGGCGTGGAGGATTACCTGCTCACCTCGACCATCAACGGCATCCTCGCCCAGCGCCTGGTGCGCCGGCTGGAGCCGACCCATACCGAACGCTACGCAGCCTCGCCAGAGGAGATCGAACGCTTCGAGCTGCGCCGCCTGCAGCCGGAGGGACCGATCCACCTTTACCGCCCGAAGCCCTCGGCGCTGGCGCCGACCGGCTACCTGGGGCGTACCACCATCATGGAATTCCTGGTGATGAACGATGCGCTGCGGCGTGCGGTGATGCGTCGCGATGGCATGGGCGAGATCGAGCGCATCGCCCGCGAAGCCGGCATGCGCACCATGTACGAGGATGGTCTGTCCAAGGCGCTGAGCGGACAGACCACCATCGAGGAAGTGCTGCGCGTGACCGAGGAAAGCTGATGCGTGCAGGACGCCGGGGCTGACATGCCGAACTACCGCTACAAGGCGCTCAATCCGCACGGTGAGGTCTTCGACGGGCAGATGGAGGCGGCCAGCGAGGCCGAGCTGATCGCGCGCCTGCAGGACCAGGGCCACCTGCCGATGGAGACGCAGCTGGCCGACGCCGGCGCGATCGGCGGCAGCAGCTGGCGCAACCTGCTGCAGCAGCGCCCGTTGCAGGGCGCTGCATTGCTGCAGTTCACCCAGCAGCTGGCGACCCTGCTCGGTGCCGGCCAGCCGCTGGACCGCGCGCTGTCGATCCTGCTGGGGTTGCCCGAGGACGAACGATCGCGCCGCGCGATCACCGACATCCGCGACGTGGTGCGCGGCGGTGCACCGCTGTCCACCGCGCTGGAACGCCAGCATGGGCTGTTCTCGCGGCTGTACGTGAACATGGTGCGCGCCGGCGAAGCCGGTGGCAGCCTGCATGAAACCCTGCAACGCCTGGCCGACTACCTCGAGCGCAGCCGCGCGCTGCAGGGCAAGGTCATCAACGCACTGGTCTACCCGGCCATCCTGTTGGTGGTGGTGGGCGGCGCGCTGCTGTTCCTGCTTGGCTATGTGGTGCCACAGTTCGCGCAGATGTACGAGAGCCTGGACGTGGCGCTGCCGTGGTTCACCAATGCGGTGCTGCAGCTGGGCCTGTTCGTGCGCGACTGGTGGGTGCTGCTGCTGGTGGTGCCGGCGCTGGTGGTGCTGTTCTTCGAGCGCAAGGCGCGGCAACCCGCGTTCCGGCTGGCGCTGGATGGCTGGCTGCTGCAGCGCCGTGGCATCGGCCGTCTCGTCGGTGAACTGGAAACCGCGCGCCTGGCGCGCACGCTGGGCACCCTGCTGCGCAACGGCGTGCCCCTGCTGGGCGCACTGGGCATCGCCCGCAACGTACTGGGCAACCGCGCGCTGGCCGCCGATGTGGAAGTGGCCGCCGATGAAGTGAAAAATGGTGCCGGCCTGTCGCTGGCACTGTCGCGCGGCAAGCGCTTCCCGCGCCTGGCCCTGCAGATGATCCAGGTCGGCGAGGAATCCGGCGCCCTCGATACCATGCTGCTGAAGGCCGCCGACACCTTCGAACAGGATAGTGCCCGGCGCATCGACCGCCTGCTGGCGGCGATGGTGCCGGCGATCACCCTGGTGCTGGCCTCGGTGGTGGGCGCGGTGATCGTGGCCGTGCTGGTGCCGCTGTACGACCTGACCAATGCCATCGGTTGACGATGGCACTCCCTGCAACCCCGACACTCCGCAACTGAAAGGACCGTCCATGATTGCCCGTCGCCGACCGATCCGCCTTTCCTTCACTGCCGCGCGCAACCAGTCGGGCATGAGCCTGCTGGAAATCATCATCGTCATCGTGCTGATCGGCGCGGTGCTGACCCTGGTCGCCAGCCGCGTGCTGGGCGGTGCCGACCGTGGCAAGGCCAACATCGCCAAGGCGCAGGTGCAGACCGTGGCGTCCAAGATCGACAACTACCAGATCGACACCGGCAAGCTGCCCGGCTCGCTCAATGACCTGGTGACCGCACCGGCCGGTGTTGGCGGCTGGCTCGGCCCGTACGCCAAGCCGGCCGACCTGAACGACCCGTGGGGCCACGCCTTGGAATACCGCGCACCGGGCGAAGGCCAGCCCTATGAGCTGGTCAGCCTGGGCAAGGATGGCAAGGCCGGCGGTAGCAGCGTCGACGCTGACATCCGCTACCAGCCGTAACCGCGCATGACGTATTTCCTGCCGCGCCGGTTGCCCCACCCGCGCCTGCACGGCAGGCGCGCGGCGGGACTGTCGCTGCTGGAAATGCTGCTGGTGATCGCACTGATCGCGGCGATCGGCCTGATCACTGCCGCCGGCCTGTCGCGCGGCTTCGCCGGCATGCAGCTGCGCAGCGCAGGCAAGGACATCGCCAGCCAGCTGCGCATGGTGCGCGCGCAGGCGATCGCCCGCGGTGAACCGCAGCGCTTCGTCATCGAGCCGGCGCGGCGGCGCTGGGAAGGCGCCAACCAGCGCCACGGTGAGGTGCCCGCACAGCTGCAGGTGCAGTTCGAAGGTGCCGCACAGCTGGCCACCGCGCCGGGGCAGGGCGTGATCGAATTCCATCCCGATGGTGGCTCCAGCGGTGGCCGCATCCGGTTGCAGCGCGACGGCGCCGAATGGCGCGTCGACGTCGGCTGGCTCACTGGCGAGGTCCGCTCCGGCCCCTGGCGGGCGCAATGAAGCGGCGCGCGCGTGGCTTCACCCTGCTGGAAGTGATCATCGCCTTCGCCCTGCTGGGCCTGGCGTTGACCCTGCTGCTGGGCAGCCTGTCCGGCGGCGCAAAACAGGTGCGCGATGCCGAGTTGCGCACGCGCGCGGTGCTGCACGCCCAGTCGTTGCTGGCCGAAGCCGGTGTCGACACGCCGCTGCAGGTGGGCAGCCAACAGGGTGACTGGGAACAGGGGCGCTATCACTGGGAACTGCAGGTTCAGCCGTGGGTGGAGCCCCGCGCCGGCACTGTCGGGCAGGCGACCTCACCGGGTACTGCATGGCTGGCGGAGCTGCAGTTGCAGGTGCGCTGGGGCGACAGCGAACGCGAGCAGCTGCGCTGGCGCAGCCTGCGCCTGTTGCCGCCCGACCTGGAGAATGCCCGGTGAGGCGCCGCGCCGCAGGGTTCACCCTGGTCGAAGTGATGCTGGCCACCGTGCTGCTGGCCGGCGGCCTGGCGTTGGCCTTTGCCAGCGTGCGCTCGGCGATGGCGGTCAGCCAGCGCGGCGAGCAGATCGCCGCCGAAAGCGAACGCATGCGCGCGGTGGAATCGTTGCTGCGCAGGCAGCTGGCGGCTGCGCTGCGCACGCCGCTGGAAGTTCCGGATCCCACCCGCGAGCCGGTCTTCTTCCAGGGCGAAGAGCAGCGCATGCTGTTCGCCGCCGACCTGCCCGGCTACCTCGGCCGTGGCGGACCCTACCTGCATGCGCTGCAGGTCGACGGACACGATGGCCACCAGCGCCTGCTGCTGGAGCTGGTGCTGCTGCAGGAAGGCGAGCGCATCGCCGAGAACCCGCCGCGCCCGCCCGAGGTGCTGGTGGAAAACCTGAAGTCGGTGCAGCTGCGCTATCGGGGTATCGATGCCAGCACCGGGCAGGTGACTGACTGGATGCCTCGCTGGGACGACACCCGCCGCCTGCCGATGCTGGTGGAGATCCAGATCGCGCCGGCCCGGGGTGCGCCGTGGCCGCCGCTGGTGGTGGCGCTGCGCGCCGGTGGCAGCGGAGGCGCGCGATGAGGCATCAGGGTGGGGCGGCACTGGTGCTGGTGCTGTGGCTGATCGCGTTGATGACCGCGCTGGTCGGCGCATTCGCGCTGAGCGCACGGGTCGAACACCTGCAGCAGCGCGTGCTGGATGACGATGCACGCGGGCAGGAACGTGCGCGCGCCGGCCTCGAATATGCACTGCTGCGCCTGTCGGCCGATCCGCAGCGCGCGCCCTGGCGTGCCGATGGCCGGACCTATCGCTGGCAGTTCGACGACGCCAGCATCGAGATCAAGGTGCTGGACGAGAACGGCAAGATCAACCTGAACCTGGCCGATGCCGCGCTGCTGGCCGCCTTCCTCAAGGCACTGGGTGAAGACGATGCACAGGCCCGGCAGCTGGCCGGGGCCATCATCGACTGGCGTGACGAGGACAGCCTGCTGCAGCCGGGCGGTGGTGCCGAAGCGCAGGACTACGCCGCAGCCGGGTTGCCCTATGGCCCACGCAACAAGCGGTTCGAGACCCTGGGCGAGCTGCAGCGCGTGCTGGGCATGCGCGGCACGCTGTACCGGGCGATGTTGCCGCACCTGACCCTGTACAGCCGCCAGGCGCGGCCGGATCCCCAGTTCGCCGGCGCACCGGTGCTGACCGCACTGGGCCTGGATGCGGATGCCGTGCTGGCGCAGCGCGCCCAGCAGGAGCGTGATGCAGATTCCGCTGGTGGTACGACAACGCTTGCCAGCAGCAGCGGCACCTATAGTATCGAGTCCGCTGCCATCGACAGCAGTGGACGCAGGTCGGTGTTGCAGGCAGTGATACGCAGTGGCTCGGGCGGGGTTCCCGGGCGGACCTACACAGTGCTTCGCTGGGAGCAGGGAATGACAGCAAGATGACGGCGTGGCAGGACAGTCTGCGGCAGGTGCAGGGCCGGATCGGCCCGGGCGCTGGCCGTTTCCTGCGCTGGTGGCGGCAGTCGCTGCTGGCCTGGGTACCGGTGCGCTGGCAATGGGCGTTGGGCTGGGGCCAGGCCCGCCTGTTGCTGCAGCCTGAGAGCGACCAGCTGCAGGTCTGGCGTGAGGCCGGTGAACGCCGCGAAGTGGTGGCGCGCCTGCCGTGGCCGCTGTCGCCGGTGGAACTGGACCGGGTACTCGAGCCGCGCCTGCGCAGCCTGCCCCGGGTGTGGCTGCTGCCCGCGGCGGATGTGCTGCGGCGCACGCTGCGCCTGCCCGCCGCGGCGGCCGACCGCCTGCGTGCCGTGGTCGGTTTCGAGATCGACCGGCAGACCCCGTTCGAAGCGTCCCAGGTCAGCTATGACGTGCGTGAACTCGGCGCGGGCGGTGAAGGGCAGTTGCAGGTCGAACTGGTGGCGTGGCCACTGCGGCAGCTGGAAGCATGGCGCATGCGGGTGGGCCAATGGGCCGATGCGCTGGCCGGCGTCGATGCCATCGATGCGCAGGGCAACGTGTTGCAGGTGAACCTGCTGCCGCCCGCGCAGCGCCAATTGCGGCCAGACCCGATGCGGCGCTGGAACCTGCTGCTGGCAGCGGCATCCGTCGTGATGCTGGTACTGGCCGCGGTGCAGTTGCTGGACAACCGCCAGGCCGCCGCCGACGAACTGCGTGCGCAGGTCGAGCGCAGCGCGCGCAGCGCGCGTGGCGTGGCCAGCGAACGCGCGCAGCTGCAGGCGCTGATCGATGGTGCTGCATTCCTTGAGAAGCAGCGCAGCCAGCGCGCCGGTACGGTGGAGATCTGGAACGAACTGACCCGGCGCCTGCCGGAAGGCACCTACCTGGAAAAGCTGGCGATCGAGAACAACAACCTGCAGCTGATCGGCCTGAGCCGCGAGGCATCGCAGCTGGTGCAGCTGCTGCAGGACGCACCGCAGTGGCGCAAGGTCAACCTGACCGGGGTGCTGCAGGCCGATGGCGCGGCCAGTGGCCGCGACCGCTTCACCATGACCGCCGAACTGCAGCCGTTGCCGGCCGCAGCACAGACCCCGGAGGCGGCCGATGCCGATGCCAAGCGCACGCCGTGATCGCTGGTTGGCGCTGGCACTGCTGCTGGCAGTGCTGGGCCTGGCCTATCTGCTGCTGGTGCACCCCTGGTTCACCCAGCCGCTGCGTGCGATCGACGCCGATGTCGCCGCCCTGCGCGAACGCGAGTCGCGCGTGCAGGCGCAGCTGCAGCAGCAGCCGCAGATCGAACAGCGCCTTCGCGCTACCCGCGAGGCACTGCAGCAGCGGCCAGGCTTCCTGCGCGAAGCCACCGCCGAAGCTGCCGCCGCTGCATTGGGCGCCCGGCTGCAGGATGCGGTAGCGATGGCCAGCCCGGGCAACCGCAGCTGCACCATCAGCAACCGCACGCCGCTGACCGACAACCGGCGCGATGCCGAGTTCGTGCGCGTCGCCATGCAGGTGCGCCTGCGCTGCGGCGTGGCCGAACTGGCCACCGTGCTGCACAGCCTCGAAACCGGCAGCCCCCGCCTGTTCGTCGACAACCTCAACCTGATCGCGCAGCGCTTCCAGCAATCGCCGAACGAATCGGGGCTGGGCCTGGATGTGTCCTTCGAGCTGGCCGGCTATCTGCTGCCAGGCGCCGCCGCCGATGGCACGGTTCCGGCGCCCGCTGCAGCGCCGACGCCGGCTGCTTCGCCGGCCGAGGCCACGCCGGCGCCCCAGCCGGCGCCCCCGTCCGAAGGGCAGGAGGTGGCCGATGAAGCTTGAGCAGATCAGCCTGCGTACCGGCTTCCTGCTGGCACTGGCCGGCTGGGCGGCGGCGGTCTGGCTGGCAACCGTCTTCGGGCTGGGCAGCCAGCTGCCGGGCGCCGACGGTGATGCCGACGCCGCGCCATCGCTGCCATCGCTGCCGCCGCTGGCTGCAGAGCGCATGGCCAGCGCCGACAGCTACAGCGCGATCGGAGAGCGCCCGCTGTTCGCCGAAGACCGCAGGCCGCGGCCCTATCTGCTGGGGGGCAGCGAACCGGCGGCCAGTGCCGCGTTGCGCCTGACCGGCGTGCTGCTGACCGGCGATTTCGGCATGGCCACCTTCACCACCGAACAGAACCGCTCGCTGCGCCTGCGTCTCAACGGCGAAGCCGTGGATGGCTGGCAGCTGGTCGCGCTGCAGCCGCGCCAGGCGACGGTGATCGGCCCCGGTGGCAACCAGGTCCTGGAACTGGCCGTGTTCAACGGCCAGGGCGGTGAGCCGCCGACGGTGCTGCGCGGTGCCAACGGTGTACCGCCTGCAGGTGCGATCGTTGTGCCGCCTTCGGCGGGTGCTCCGCCGGCGCCGTCCCCGGTCGCGGCCACCCCTCCGACGCCGCCCGCCGGCAATGCCCCCACACCTGCGGCGTCAGCTGCAAAAACACCACCGGCCAACAACAACGGTCCCAGCGAAGCGCAGATGCAGGCCATCCGCGAACGCATCCAGGCCCGCCGCCGCCAGCTGCAGCAACAGCAGCAACAACCGTCGCCGCCCCCGGGCGATGGCACCAACCGATAGAGTGAATGCATGAACCTGCGTTTTCTTCCCTGGTCCTTTGCCCTCACGCTGCTGGTCGGCTGCAGTACGGTGTCCGCGCCGCACGTGCAGCGCAACGGCAACCTGTCGCCCAGCGCCGCTGCCGGCCAAGCGGCCGACGTCGCTGCTGATGCCGCCCGCGAAAGCCAGGGCG
This sequence comes from Stenotrophomonas maltophilia group sp. vghtpe118, assembly GCF_052605195.1. Classification (NCBI taxonomy): domain Bacteria; kingdom Pseudomonadati; phylum Pseudomonadota; class Gammaproteobacteria; order Lysobacterales; family Lysobacteraceae; genus Stenotrophomonas; species Stenotrophomonas maltophilia group sp. vghtpe118. The sequence goes on from NZ_CP199672.1 coordinate 3,397,821, forward strand.
CACCGCAGGCGGTGATCCGTCGCGGCACCGGCACCATGATCAACCGTGAGGCCGCGCGCGCACCGGCCCCGGCGCTGCATGGCGCCAGCACCGGCGAGGCCACCTTCAACTTCGAAGGCGAATCGCTGCATGCGGTGGTCAAGGCCATCCTTGGCGACATGCTTGGCCAGAACTACGTGATTGCACCGGGCGTGCAGGGCACGGTGACCCTGGCCACGCCCAAGCCGGTCTCGCCGGCGCAGGCGCTGAACCTGCTGGAGATGGTGCTGGGCTGGAACAACGCGCGCATGGTCTACAGCGGCGGCCGCTACAACATCGTCGCCGCCGACCAGGCGCTGGCCGGCACGGTCGCGCCGAGCACCGCGCCGGCGGCCAGCGCACGCGGCTTCGAGGTCCGCGTGGTCCCGCTGCAGTTCATCTCCGCCACCGAGATGAAGAAGGTGCTGGAGCCGTATGCGCGTCCCAACGCCATCGTCAATGTGGACAGCGGCCGCAACGTGATCACCCTCGGTGGTACGCGCGCAGAACTGGAAAACTACCTGCGCACCGTCGAGATCTTCGACGTCGACTGGTTGTCGGGCATGTCGGTGGGCGTGTTCCCGATCCAGTCGGGCAAGGCTGAGCAGGTCGCGGCCGACCTGGAAAAGGTGTTCGGCGAAGAGAGCAAGACGCCCAGTGCTGGCATGTTCCGTTTCCTGCCGCTGGAGAACGCCAACGCCGTGCTGGTGATCACGCCGCAGGTACGCTACCTGGACCAGATCCAGCAGTGGCTGGATCGCATCGACACCGCAGGTGGCAGCGCCCGCCTGTTCTCCTATGAGCTGCGCTACATCAAGGCACGCGATCTGGCCGAGCGCCTCAGCGAGGCCTTCGCCAGCAGTGGCAACCGCGGCGCCTCCAGCCCGGCCTCGCTGGCGCCAGGCGCCATCCCGTCGCAGCTGGGCGGTGACGGCGATCGTGGCATGGACAACAACAGCAGCACCCTCGGCTCGACGCTGGGCGGGAGCAGTGGCAGTGGCAGCAGCAACGGCAGCCTGAACCTGCCGCAGCGCCAGCCCGGCAACGTCAGTGTCAGCCTGGAAGTGGAGGGCGACCGCGTCGGCGTGTCGGCGGTGGAGGAGACCAACACCCTGCTGGTGCGCTCGACCCCGCAGGCCTGGCGCTCGATCCGCGAGGTGATCGAGAAGCTGGACGTGATGCCGCTGCAGGTGCACATCGAGGCACAGGTGGCCGAAGTCGCGCTGACCGGTGACCTGAAATACGGCGTGAACTGGTTCTTCGACAACGCCGTGGCCGGTCGTGCGCTGACCGGCGCACTGGCGGGCCTGACCCTGCCGCCGGCAGCGGGCGGTTCGTGGAATACCTTCGCCGGCGGTGTCACCGGCAACGATGGCGTAGGCTGGGCGTTCACCGGTCACAACGCGGCCGCCGTGGTCAGCGCGCTGGACAAGGTCACCGACCTGCGCCTGCTGCAGACACCGTCGGTGTTCGTGCGCAACAACGCCGAGGCCACGCTCAACGTTGGCGACAAGGTGCCGATCAACACCACCACGGTGAATACCGGCGTGGGCACCAGCACCTACAGCTCGGTGCAGTACATCGACACGGGCGTGATCCTCAAGGTGCGCCCGCGCGTGACCCGCGATGGCACGGTGTTCCTGGATATCGTGCAGGAGGTCAGCAGCGCCTCCGACGTGCCGGACGCCTGCAACCCGAACGAGCGCAACTGCAATCCGCGCATCTCGACCAAGAAGCTGTCCACCGAAGCGGCGGTACAGAGCGGCGACACCATCATGCTGGCGGGCCTGATCACCGACTCGGCCACCGATGGCAGCAGCGGCATTCCGGGCCTGAGCAGGATCCCGGTGGTCGGTGCGTTGTTCGGGCAGAAGACCCGCACCAGCCGTCGTTCGGAGGTGATCGTGCTGCTGACCCCGACCATCGTCCGCAACAACCAGGAATCGCGCAACCTGACCGATGAGTACAGCAAGCGCTTCCGCGCGATGGAGCCGCTGAACCAGCCGCGCGCGAAGAAGTAAGGGGTTACGGCCGGGCGGCGCCCGGCACCCGCAGAGGCCAGAGCAACGGCAACAGCCAAAGCAACAGCGGGTTTACTGAGGGATGGCGGGGCACTGTGGGTTTGCGGGGACGCCGTAAACCCATCCATGAAGTGACCCCCGAGACTTGGACGGTGGGGTCAGGCGGCTGCTTGGGCCTGTTCCCGGTACTTTACCGGGCTTAGCCCCTTCAATTTCAATCTGATTCGCTCTTGGTTGTAGTACTTGATGTACTCCACCAGCCCGGCCTCCAGGCTTTCGATGCTGTCAAATCTGTTCAGGTAGAAGAACTCCGACTTCAGCGTCCCGAAGAAGCTTTCCATTGCCGCATTGTCCAAGCAGTTGCCACGTCGGGACATGCTTTGCTTCAACGAGTGCTTTTCCAGCATGTGCCGGTAGTTCTCATGCTGGTACTGCCAGCCCTGGTCGGAGTGGATCATTGGCCGCTCATCCGGCGAAAGCTTCTTGATGGCCTCCTCCAGCATCTGACCTACCAGATCGAACACAGGCTGGCGCTTGATCTGATAAGCCACGATTTCACCGTTGTAGAGGTCCATGATCGGCGACAGGTACAGCTTCATGCCTTGCACCTTGAACTCGGTGACGTCGGTCACCCACTTCTGGTTGGGCCGCTCGGCATGGAACTGGCGATTGAGGTCATTGCCAACCACAACATTGGCGGCCCCTTTGAAGGACCGGTAGCGCTTCACGCGTACCCGTGATTTCAGGCCCATCTCCCCCATCAGGCGCTGTACCCGCTTGTGATTGGTCCGATGGCCCTGATTGGCCAGTTCCAGCGTCACCGTGCGATACCCATAGCGCCCTTGGCTTTGATCGTAGATTGCCCGGATGCGCTCGCACAGGGCTGCCTCATCCTGATCCGGATGGGCCAGGACATGGTTCTGGTAATAGAACGTACTGCGTGACAGCTCTGCCGCTTCGAGCAGAAGCGACAGCGTATGAACCTGCCTCAATCCTTGGATGGCTTGCGCTTTGCGTCCTGCGCCGCCTGCTCTTCCCGGATCAAGGCATCGAGTTTTTTTAGGTAGTCGGTCTCCGCACGCAGATAGGCGACTTCCTTGAGCAGCTCATCGCGGCTCATTTCCTCAGGTGGCTTGGACGAGCGGGTCTTTTTCATCGGCTTTCGGGGCGGCGGCGGAGGTGGTGCCAGCGCTTGGGCACCGCCTTGAGCATACAGGCGACGCCACCGACCCACCGCGCCGGCATCGCCAATTTGAAAGTAAGTGGCGGCCTCCCGCCCGGACATGCCGTCCTGGCCCATCTTCTTCAGGACAGCCAGCTTGAATGCGAGGTCATAGGACTGGGCCTGGCGGCGAAACCCGCGCCAACCATGCAGCCGATAGGTCGCCACCCAGCGCCTGACCGTGGAGAACTCCAGGCCGTAGCGACGAGCAACGGCTTTGACCGATGTGGAGGTCTTGCAGGCCTCTTTGGCGACCTGCAGTTTGAAACGCGCGTCGTATCTGTTCATGTATCCCTCGGGGTTGGATCTGATGTCCAACTCCCGGGGGTCACTTCACCATGGGGGCTTGGTCGCCGCATCCATGCGGCTCACACCCCGCAAACCCACAGTGCCCGCCTTCGACAGTGTGCTGCTGTTGGTAGGTGTCGACCTTGGTCGACACGGTAGATCCACGCCATGCGTGGATGACTGTCTGTCAGATTTCGAAATCAGAAAAAGGGGTCAGATCCGTTTTCCAGAGGAAAACGGATCTGACCCCAGCTTTTGCTGGCAGAGCGAAGAAATCTGTCGAAGGCGGGGTGGGTCCGGTTGCGGGGGCGTCCGCGGCATGGATGCCGCGGCCAAGCCCCAAGGATGGGTTTACGGCGTCCCCCGCAACCGGACCCACCCCGCCATTCCAAGGATAGCCGGCTTCTGCTGTTGCTTCGGCTCCGGCCTCTGCAGGCGCCGGGTGCAACCCGGCCGATACCCTCCCGGTGCTACGCTGTGGCCACCGACAACCACGGAGGCGGGATGGGGGCGATCGTGTTGTTGCCGCTGTGTGTGGACGATGCCGCGCTCGACCGCTGCCTGGCCGCACTGGATGCCGGCACCGCGCCGGGCACCGCGGTCTGGCTGGCCGATGACGCGCAGGCAGGGCCGCGTGCGCAGGCCGTGGTCGAGCACTGGTTGGCGCATACGCCGCTGCAGGCCGAGTACACCCGGCGCGCGCGGCCACTGGGCGAGGTTGCCCATCTGGATGAGATGCTGCGCGCCTGCGATGGCCTGGACGTGGCCGTGCTGGCGCCGGACAGCGTGCCGTCGCCCGGCTGGTTGCAGCAGTTGCAGGATGCCTTCGCCCGCGATGCCGCCATCGCCACCGCGACCCCCTGGTGCAATGCCGGCGAGACCGCGGCGTGGCCACGGCTGGGCGAGATCAATCCCGAACCCCATGACCCGGCCTTGCTGGCGCATACCTGCGCTACATTGCCGACGCTGCACCCGGAGTTGCCATCGGCGGTCACCCACGCGGTGCTGGTACGTGGCAACGCGCGCCGCCGTGCCGGTGGCCTGGACGTGGACAGCTATGCCGGCTGGAATGCCGCGCTGATCGATCTCAGCCTGCGCGTGGCGGGCCTGGGGTGGCGCAATGTGTTGTGCGAGACCGCGTTCGTCAGCCGGGCAGGGGAGGCGGTCAGCCGCGATGGCGACCTGGAGGCCCTGGCGGCACGCTGGCCGGCCTGGGTGCCGCGGCTGGCCGATTTCCTGATGCACGATCCACTGCACGGTCTGCGTGACGACCTGCAGCAGCGCATGCGGCAGGCGATAATGCCGAAGGAACAGGGCGACCTGTTTGTCCCGCCCGCGCCGGAGCCTCACGTTTGAATGCAACCATTGCCGCCATCGTCGTCACCTACCAGAGTGGCAGCACCATCGATGCCTGCCTGTCGCGCCTGCGCCAGGCGCAGGACATCGCCGAGATCCGGGTGATCGACAATGGTTCGCTGGATGGCACGCTGGACATCGTGCAGCGGCATGCCAGCCATGACCCGCGCGTGCGCTTCGTCGGCAATCCGGACAATCCCGGCTTTGCCGCCGCCAACAACCAGGGCGTGGCCGACTTGCACAGCCCGTGGCTGGCCTTCATCAACCCGGACCTGATGATTGAGCCGGACACCCTGACCGAATTGCGCAGCCGTGGCGAGGTGCTGGGCGATTGCCTGCTGGGCGTGGAGCAGGTGGACGAGCACGGCCACGCCGATGAAGCGGTGCGCCGTCGCGATCCGGATTTCCTGCTGATGCTGCGCTCGCCGGGCAAGGGCTCGAAGCTGGCGGTTCCGCGCGATCCACACCAGGCCGTGCAGCCCGTGCCGGCGTTGTCCGGTGCGCTGCTGATGATGCCGCGTACCCTGTTCGAGCGCATCGGTGGTTGGGATGCGGGTTACCGCCTGCATGCCGAGGACCTGGATCTGTGCCGCCGCGCACGCGAGGCCGGCGCGGTGGTGGCGATCGCCAACGACCTGCAGGTTACCCATGTGCGCGGCGTCTCCAGCCGCTCGCGGCCATTCTTCGTGGAATGGCACAAGCACAGGGGGCTGTGGCGCTACTTCCAGAAGTTCGAAGCGAAGCAGCGGTCGCTGCCGGTACGCGTTGCGGTGTGGGCCGCGATCTGGGCGCATGCGGCGATGCTGGTGCCGAGGCTGCTGCGCAGGTCGCTGTAGCGCCGCAGGAGCATCCACGCATGGCGTGGATCTACCAATGCTGTTCCCCGTGAGCCGAGCGTGGCCGCAGGCACCCCGGTTCACGCCGCCGGGCGCATAATCCGCTCCATGCCTATCATCCAGTCCCTGCTCGACACCGACCTGTACAAGTTCACCATGATGCAGGCGGTGCTGCACCAGCACCCCGGCGCCCAGGTGCAGTACCGGTTCAAGTGCCGTACGCCCGGCATCGACCTGGCCCGCTACATCGACCAGATCGACGAAGAAATCGACCACCTGTGCAGCCTGCGCTTCAGCGACGCGGAGCTGGACTACATGCGTGGCCTGCGCTTCGTGAAGCCGGATTTCGCCGATTTCCTCGGCCTGTTCCACCTCGACCGCAAGTACATCCAGCTGCGCGCGTCGACGGCCGTGCCCGGCGAGATCGAACTGGACATCACCGGCCCGTGGCTGCACACCATCCTGTTCGAAGTGCCGCTGCTGGCGATCATCAACGAAGTCTGGTTCCGCAACACCACCACGGCCGACTTCGCCGAAGGCGAGCGCCGCCTGCAGGCCAAGGCCGCGCTGCTGCGCGATACCCCCGGCTTCGAACAATGCCGCATTGCCGACTATGGCAGCCGTCGCCGCTACTCGCGTGACTGGCACGCGCGGCTGCTGCCGCTGCTGCGCGATGCACTCGGCCCGCAGCTGGTCGGCACCAGCAACGTCCACTTCGCGCGCCTGTACGGCATGACCCCGCACGGCACCATGGCCCACGAGTACCTGCAGGCGTTCCAGGCGCTCGGCCCGCGCCTGCGTGATTCGCAGGTGGCGGCACTGGAATCGTGGGCGCGCGAGTACCGTGGCGATCTGGGCATCGCGCTGTCCGACGTGGTCGGCCTGGACGCGTTCCTGCGCGACTTCGACATGTATTTCTGCAAGCTGTTCGACGGTGTGCGCCATGACTCCGGCGATCCGTTCGACTGGGGCGACCGCATGCTGGCGCACTTCCAGCAGCGTCGCGTCGATCCACGCAGCAAGGTGCTGGTGTTCAGCGATGGGCTCGACATCGCCAAGGTCATGCGCCTGTACGACTACTTCCGCGGTCGCTGCCAGGTCGCGTTCGGCGTCGGCACCCACCTGACCAATGACCTGGGCCCGACGCCGCTCAACATCGTCATCAAGATGGTCCGCTGCAACGGCCAGCCGGTGGCCAAGCTCAGCGATTCGCCCGGCAAGAGCATGTGCGACGACCCGGGTTACCTGGCCTACCTGCGCCAGGTCTTCGAGCTGCCGCCGGCGTAAATACGTCGGCTTACAGGTAGTCGACCACCACCAGGTAGGCGCCCTGCAGCGGCTGCTGCTTCGAAGCCTGCACGCTGTAACGCTCGGAGAAGGCGATATCGCCGGCGCGCATCGCGCTGGCCGACACCGACAGCTTCTGGCCCTGGCGCTTGCCATCGCGCAGCATCGCGGCCTGGCCATCGGCCAGTGCCGTCACTTCCACCGTCGAGCCCTTGGCCGACGGCGGGCAGGCCGCCAGGCTCAGCTCACCCTGGGACAGGTTCGTCGTGCAGCCCGGCTCGGCGATGCGGCCGCTGAAACGGATGCTGCCGCTGCTGGCCTGGGCCAGCGCACTGACGGACATCAGGGCCACACATAGCAGAATGGAATTCCTCATGACACGTTCTCTGGTTCGGTGTGTCCTAGTTAGCGACAGGATCGATCCGCCTTTAATAGGACAAATCCGAATCTGCTAGGGCCATCACCAAGAAAGAGTGATGCGCATCAAATAAGGTGATTTCCGCCTGAAAAATGCCTGTTTCCGCGCCTGCCGAACGCGCCTCTCAACGCGTCATCCACGGTTGTCCGCGACCTGGCGGCCCCGTCGTCAAAGCTTCCACGCGTCCCAGGTGCTGATTCCGCCTATCACGTCACATTTAGGGCGTCAATGAATTGGCGTTCAGAAAAATAATGAGACTTTCATCACAGTTGTGCATATACTTGCGTCACGGATTCAGGGGAAGGTATGTCCGAGTCCGGCCACAGGTGAGACGCAAGGATGGGTCTTGTTAGCCCGGCAGTGCTCCTTGCTTCCTCCTCTACTTCTCATCTCTTCAGTAGGGTTAGGTAAAAGCGAATGCACAAGATCAACCTCATTGCCGCTCTGATGCTGGCCGCCGCTCCGCTGGCCGCCAACGCCGCCGACGGCACCATCACCTTCAATGGCAAGGTGACCGACAAGACCTGCACCATCTCGACCCCGGGCGGCAAGGACTTCGCCGTGACCCTGCCGACCGTGTCGAAGAACACCCTGGCTACCGCCGGTGCCGTTGCGGGCCGTACCCCGTTCGCCATCAACCTGACCAAGTGCAGCGCCGGCAACGTCGCCACCTACTTCGAGCCGGGTTCGACCGTCGACTTCAACAGCGGCCGCCTGGTCAACCAGGCCTCGGCCAACGCTGCCACCAACGTGCAGCTGCAGCTGCTGGGCTCGAACAACCAGTTCCTGCCGATCAAGGCTGCCGGCGCTGGCCTGGCCCAGACCAACTCGCAGTGGGTCACCGTCGGCACCGACGGCTCGGCCGACCTGAACTACTACGCTGAGTACTACGCCACTGCCGCCGCCACCCCGGGCGACGTCACCAGCAGCGTCAAGTACACGATCATCTACAACTGATCGTAGCTGTACCCGCATTGGCCGGCGTACGCGCCGGCCAGTGCTCCGCGGCCCCTGGCCACACCCCTCGAGCGTAGTACTTCCGATGAAAGCACTCTTTCCCCGGGCGCTGCTGCTGGCAGCGTTCACGCTGCCCCTCTGCCAGAACGCACTGGCCGGCGTGGTGGTCAATGGCACGCGGGTGATCTACCCGGCACAGGCGCGCGAAGTCACCGTGCAGGTCGACAACGTGGGCGACTCGCCCGCACTGGTCCAGGCCTGGATCGACAGTGGCGACGCCAACCAGACCGCCGATACCAGTGATGCTCCGTTCGTGCTGACGCCGCCGATCGCGCGCGTCGAGCCGGGCCGCAGCCAGGCGCTGCGCCTGATCTTCTCCGGCGCACAGCTGCCGACCGATCGCGAGACGGTGTTCTGGCTCAATGTGCTGGACGTACCGCCGTCGCCGGACAACGCCGACAGTGGTGACCAGAATTACCTGCAGGTGGCGTTCCGTTCGCGCCTGAAGCTTTTCTACCGGCCGCAGGGCCTGAAGGGCGTCGCCAACGACGCACCGGCAGCGCTGCGCTGGACCCGCAATGGCGACCACCTGCGGGTGGAAAACCCGAGCCCCTTCCACGTCACTCTGGCCGAAGTGCATGCCGTGACCGGCAGCAGCGAAAAGGCCGTCGAGGACAAGGGCGCGATGGTCGCGCCGAAGCAGAGCCTGGAGTTCGCCGCACCGGCGGGCACGCAGCAGGTGCGCTTCGTCACCATCAATGATTACGGCGGCCGGGTCGAGCACTCCGTCCGCCTCGACAGCACCGGGAGCTGAACGCGCCGCGCCGGCCAAGGGCCTGCGCATCCCGCCACCGCCGCCGTGCGGCGAATTGAAGGAATGTCAGTGTGATCGGAAACAGATTGACATTGTCGATCCATCAGGCGCTTTGCCTGCTGGTTGTTGGCGCGGCCTGCCCAGGATGGGCGCTGGCTGCACCGGCCAATCTCGGCGAACAGGCGCTGATGGCGCAGAGTGGTGCGGCCAATGCGCGTGCACCGGAATCGGCCCAGTTCAATTCCAGCTTCCTGTCCGGCCAGGCCAAGCAGGTCGACCTGGCGGCCTTCAGCAACGGCAACCCGATGGTGGCCGGCAATTACCGCGTCGACGTCTACGTCAACGGCGCCTGGCAGGGCCGTCGTGACCTGCAGTTCAAGGCCGATGCACAGGGCCGTGTCGACGCCTGCCTGCCGCTGCCGATGCTGGAAGAAATGGGCGTGGACAGCGAGGCCGTGCTGCTGCAGCAGGACCCGACGCTGCCGACCGACACGACCAGCTGCGTGCCGGTGCAGCAGCGCATGGCCAATGCCTATGGTGTCTACGACAGCGGCAACCTGCGCTACGACCTCAGCATCCCGCAGGTGTTCCTGCGCCGCGAGGCGCGCGGCTACGTCAACCCGGCGCTGTGGGACCGCGGCATCAATGCCGGTTTCGTCGGCTACAGCTTCAATGCCATCGACAGCAACAGCCGTGTCGAAGGTGGCCAGCGCAACCGCAGTGCCTATCTCGGCCTCAATGCCGGCCTGAACCTGGGCGGCTGGCAGTTCCGCCACGACTCCAACCTGACCTGGTCCGAGGGTGACGGCCGCCATTGGCAGAGCATTGCCACCTACGCACAGCGCGGTATCCCGCAGGTGCGCGGCATGCTCACCATCGGTGAGGCCTATACCACAGGCGAGCTGTTCGACTCGATCGGCTACCGCGGTGCCAGCCTGGCCAGCGACGACCGCATGCTGCCCGATTCGCTGCGCGGCTACGCGCCGGTGGTGCGCGGCATCGCCGAGACCAATGCGCGCATCGAAGTGCGCCAGAACCAGCAGCTGATCTACTCCTCCACCGTTTCGCCGGGCAACTTCGTCATCGATGACCTGTACCCGACCGGCTACGGCGGCGACCTGGAAGTGAGCGTGATCGAGGCCGACGGCCGCCGCCGCGAATTCAAGGTGCCGTTCGGCTCGGTGCCGCAGATGCTGCGCGAAGGCGTGTCGCGTTACTCGCTGACCGCCGGCCAGGTGCGCAACAAGCTGCTGGCCGACGAACCCTGGCTGGTGCAGGGCACCTACCAGCGCGGCATCGGCAACCAGCTGACCCTGTACGGCGGCAGCGCGCTGAGCGATGGCTACCTGTCGCTGCTGTACGGTGTCGGCCTGTCCACGCGGGTCGGTGCCTTCGCGGCAGACGTCACCCATGCACGCACCTCGTTCGACCACTACGGCAGCCACACCGGCGCCAGCGTGCGCTTGAGCTACAGCAACATGATCGGTGAGACCGGCACCAACCTGACCCTGGCCGCCTACCGCTACTCGACCGAAGGTTTCTACAGCCTGCAGGACGCGCTGTATGGCCGTGACTCGGACAAGCGCGGCATCGATCCGACCACCCGTGGTCGCCAGCGCAGCCAGTTCCAGGTGACCTTGAACCAGCCACTGGGCCGTCGTGGCGGTGCGCTGTACGTGACCGGTTCGGTGCGTGACTTCTATGACCGCTCCGGCACCTCCAAGCAGTACCAGGTGGGCTACAACAACGCCTGGCGTTCGGTGAACTACGGATTCTCGGCGCTGCGCACCGAAGAAGGCGTGCTCGGCCGTTCCGACACCCAGTACCTGCTGTCGATGAGCGTGCCGCTGGGCCGTGGTACCCACCCGGTGTCGTTCAGTGCCGATCTCGGCGTGCGCGACCGCGGTGGCTACGACAACAGCCGCGTCGGCATCACCGGTTCGGCCGGCGTCGACAACAACTTCAGCTACGGCGTGGCCCTGTCCGATTCCCGCGAGGGTGGCACCACGGCGGTCGGCAATGCCGAATACCGCAGCCGCTACTCCGCGTTGAATGCCACCTACAGCCACTCGCGTGATTTCCGCCAGGCCTCGGTCGGTGCCAACGGCAGCGTGGTGGTGCATCCGGGGGGCTTCACGTTCACCCCGCAGCGTGGCGACACCATGGTGCTGGTCGAGGCCCCGGGCGCGCGCGATGCGATCGTCAGCAACGCCCCGGGCCTGCGCGTCGATGGCCGCGGCTACGCCGTGGTGCCGTACGTGTCGCCGTACCGCCTCAACACCGTCACCCTCGATCCGCAGGGCATGGCCCACGACGTCGAGCTGGAAAGCACCAGCCAGTCGATCGCACCGTTCGCCGGTGCCATCAGCTACCTGCGCTTCGATACCCGCAAGGGCAACGCGTTGCTGATCCAGGTACGCAACCCGGATGGCCGCAGCATGCCGTTCGGTGCGCAGGTCAAGGATGAGCAGGGCCAGCCGGTCGGCATGGTCAGCCAGGGCGGCCGCCTGTACGTGCGCAGTGAAAAGAACCAGGGTCGCCTGCTGGTGGAGTGGGGCGCCGGTGCCGACCAGCGCTGCACCATCGATTACCAGGTTCCGGCGGGCGCCGATGCGTCCAAGACCGGCTTCATCCCGCTGGAGGCAGCATGCCGATGATTTCTTCCCGTGGCCGCAAGGCGCTGACGGGCGTTGTACTGCTGGGTGGCGCACTGCTGGCACAGCAGGCCAGCGCGTCGTGCCGCATCCAGTCCAGCTGGTTCACCGCGCAGGACGTGACCATGGACATGGGCCAGATCGTGATCCTGCCCAGCACGCCGGTCGGTGGCGTGATCAAGGAGATCAGCGAGCCGATCAACCAGCAGAACAGCGTGGCACGTTGCGACTGGTCCGGTGGCCGTTCCACTGGCGAGTACGTCAACGCCGCGCAGAAGCGTCCGGTGGCCGGCTTCTCGAACGTCTATGAAACCGATGTGGCGGGCGTAGGTATCCGCCTGTACCGGGACTCCGGTGCGATCCAGACCTACTATCCGCACACCATCAATTTCGGCAGCAGCAGCACCATCTCGCTGGTGGGAGGCACGTTCCGCATCCAGCTGATCAAGACCGCTGCCCAGACCGGCTCGGGCGTGATCGCGCCGAACGGCCGCTTCACCACCTACTACTTCGACGGTGATGGCCCCGGTCGCCCGGTGCTGACCTCGACCTTCAAGGGCTCGGGCACCACCGTGGTCAGCCCGACCTGCGAAGTGCAGGCCGGCAGCCGCAACATCGCCGTCGACTTCGGCAGCGTGCCCAACACCACCTTCACCGGTGTCGGTTCGCGCGCGGTCGATCGTGATTTCGAGATCCGCCTGAACTGCCAGGGCAGCAATGTTGCCGCCTACCAGAGCAAGATCGGCATCCGTCTCGATGCCGACCAGGACAGCTCGAACATGCCGGGCGTGCTGAAGCTCAGCGCGGCCACCAACAGCGCCACCCGCATCGGCATCCAGATGGTCCAGCGCGTTGGCACCACCGAGCGCGAAGTGCGCTTCGGCCAGACCATCAACGTCGGCACCACCGCGCCGGGGACCAGCGTCATGGCGCTGCCGCTGCGTGCGCGCTATGTGCAGACCCAGGCTGGCACAGTCGGCGCAGGTGTCGCGAACGGCCAGGCCACCTTCACCATCCAGTACGAGTAAGCCCGCCCGGGCGGCTGCCCCTGCTGCGTTCCGCCGCAACGTCGCCCGTCCCACGGGCGGCGTTGACTGCGTCTTGATCTTCCAACGATGAAGATCACTGCCACGACGCACGTGCCATCAATCGATTGTGATGGACGTCGCGAATTTGGAGTTTCCTCATGAGGTGACCGTCTCCTGCCTGCGGGCATTGGACGGTAACGCCGAAAGGATCCAGACGTGGCTACAGCTCCTGGCATTTTCCAGCACCGGCCTTCCGGAGCACCCCGGTGAAGGTCCTGTCGGTGTTCGGCACCCGGCCGGAAGCGATCAAGATGGGGCCGCTGGTGCGCGCCCTGGCCCAGGCTGCGGATGTCGAATCGGTGGTCTGCATCACCGGCCAGCACCGGGCGATGCTCGACCAGGTGATGTCGCTGTTCGAGATCACCGCCGACCATGACTTGGATGTCATGGTGCCCAACCAGACCCTCAATGGCCTGTGTTCCAGGCTGTTCGAGCGGCTTGACGCGCTCTACACGCAGGTCCGCCCGGATCGCGTGCTGGTGCACGGCGATACCACCACGGCGATGACCGCCGCCCTGGCCGCGTTCCACCACCGCATTCCGATCGGCCATGTCGAGGCCGGCCTGCGCACCGGCGATATCAACCGGCCATGGCCGGAGGAGATGAACCGGCGGGTGATCGACGTGGTCGGTCATCAGCTGTATGCACCTACTCCCGGCTCGCGCGCCAATCTGGCCCGTGAGCATCTGGGCGGGCAGATCCTGGTCACCGGCAACACCGTCATCGATGCCCTGCAGCAGACCGTGCAGCGCCTGGATGCCGATCCGGCACTGCGTGCCCAGGCCGACGAACCCTTCCACATGCTCGACCCCGGGCGCCGCCTGCTGCTGGTCACCGGCCATCGCCGCGAGAGCTTCGGCCAGGGCTTCGAGGACATCTGCCGTGCGCTGGCCGAACTGGCCCAGCGGCCGGACCTGCAGGTACTGTACCCGGTGCACCTCAATCCGAACGTCCAGGCACCGGTCAACGCACACCTGGGCAACCTCGACAACGTGCACCTGGTGCCGCCGCAGGACTACCTGCGCTTCGTGCGCCTGATGCAGCGCGCCGACGTCATCCTCACCGACTCCGGTGGCGTGCAGGAAGAAGCGCCGGCATTGGCCAAGCCGGTGCTGGTGATGCGCGACGTCACCGAGCGCCCGGAGGCGGTCGAGGCCGGTGTGGTGACGCTGGTCGGGACCACGCCCTCGCGCATCGTCGAGGGGGTCAATGCGGCCTTGGCGCAGCCACCGCAGCCGACCCGTTTCGACCCCGATGGCAGTCCCTATGGCGACGGCCGCGCCAGCGCCCGCATCGTCGCCGCCCTGCGTGGCGCTCCTCTTCCCGAGTTCTCGCCCGGTCTCCGCAGCGGCGGTGCCGCCCACCACCCTCTCCATGAAGTGACGCCATGAGCCAGACCGGCCGCTGTCCCCTGTTTGTTTCCGCCGCCGCGTTCGTCCTGTCGTGCGCGGTTGGCAGTGCCCACGCCGCCGACAGCGTCGCCGGCCAGTTCGCAGAATGGAGCGGCGACAGCACGGTGAGCCGGCAGATGACCCTGCGCGAACTCGGCTTCCGCCAACCGCTGGTACTCAGTGGGCAGGAGAGCCAGCGCGAGGTCTACCTGCCGGTGCCGGCCGGCGTTGCCACCCGCGATGCGCAGCTGCAGCTCGATGGGCGCTATGTGCGTGGCCACGCCGGGCGCACTTCAGGCCTGTGGTCGGTGGATGGCGATCCGGTCGCCGCGCGTTCGATCACCGATGCCCAGGGCGATGCCAGCCAGCTGCTGGCCATCGATGGCGAACCCCGCCAGAACGGCTTCGTGCGGGTCGGTGTCGGCTGGTGGTCGATCGTGTCCGACTATCAATGTGCCGACCAGAGCGCGCCGGCCAATGTGCTGCGGTTGTCGCCGGATTCGCGCTTCAGCTACCGCTTCGATGGGCGTGCCGTGGATACCGTCGCCAAGGCCTGGGGCGCGCTGCCACCGCGGGTGCGCCTGCTGGTGGAGGGCAAGGCGCTGCAGGCGCCAACCTATGATGCCGCCTGGCGCATTGGTACCGCGTTGCAGGCCGGCGGCAAGCAGGTGCAGGTGGTGGCGCTGCCCAAGGTCGGCGACAGCGTCGACCTGGCCGGCATCAGCGTCCCGGCCAGCCTGCAGGGCGTGCCGGCCTATGCAGCGCTGGCTACGGGCGAACGCGTGCACGCGATCAAGGATCTGGCCGAAGTGGGGGCGCTGCTGTCGTTGCGTGACAGCGGGCCGCTTGCCGCCGATGTGATGATCGGCAGCGAGGCATTGCGCGCCGGCGTACGCGCAGCGCTGGACGCGCTGGCCGCACAGGTCGGCGCGGCGGGCACCGATGCGGGCGCAGCGTTTGCTGCGTGGCGCGGTACTGACATGAGCGGCCTGGAGAAGCCCGCCGCCAACGCTTCGGTCAGCGTGGTGGCCGTTGCGGGCCGTCCGACGCTGGTGGTCGACCCGGCGGCAGCGGGCAAGGTGGCCGGACTGTTCGCCGAACAGTGGCGCAGCTATGCGCTGGGCCGCAGCCTGCAGGTCAGCGCAGCAGGAACGCCCAAACTGGACGGTGACCAGGTACTGCTGAGCCGGCTCGGAAACATCGCCGGAACCATGGATGTGGTGACCCGTGCCGACCGCAGCGCCAGCTTCGATCTGGGCACGCTGTCGGCCGATGGCCGCCTGCCCGAGCAAGTGGTGATCGATGTCTCGGCGGCCCCCAATGCGGCGGGTCAGGGCGCGGTGGCCACGATCTACCTCAACGACTACCTGCTGGGCGGCAAGGTGCTGTCGGCCAACGGCCAACCGCAACGGCTGGTGGCCAAGGTACCGGCCTACGCGCTGTCGGCGCGCAACGAGATCCGTGTCAGCTTCCTGCGCCAACCGGCACGCCCCTACTGCCACGATCCGGCGACCGGCTATCCAGTCTCGATCCTGCCCAGCAGCCACCTGACCCTGGCCAAGCGCTCGCTGGGCAGTGATTTCGTCGGTGCCAGCAGCCAGCTGTCACGCGGCAACCAGGTGTTCGTGCCCGGCGCCTGGCTGCAGGATGCACCGGCCTCGCTGGGCAAGGTCATCGCGGTGGCCAGTGCAGTGGGCGCTTCGCCGGAGGTGTCGGAACTGAAGGTGGTCGACGCCGGTGCCGCGGTCAGCCCGGGCGCGCCATGGCTGGCCTTCGGCGTTGCACCGGCCGGTGTCGATGTGGCCGGCCTGAAGGATGGCCACCTGCGCGTCGGTGGCACGTCGCAACCGCTGCTGGATGTCAGCGGCCTGGATCACGCCGCGGTGGTGCAGGTGGGTTCGTCCGGCGGCCAGCTGGGCGTTCTCTACAGCGACCTCGGCGCACAGGCACCGTCGTTCAGCGCACCGTTCCGGTTGCTGCGCGGCGATCTGGCCGTGCTTGACGGCACTGATGTCGTGCGCGAATTCGACCGCCAGGATCCTTATGGCACTCGCCTCGCGCACGACGGCAATCCGCAATCGAAGTGGGAACGGCACATGGTCTGGTTGCTGCTGCTGGTTGGCGTGATCGTATTCGCGCTGCTGGCCGCCCGCGTCACCCAGGTGCGCCGCCGCAAGTCCGCCAACGCAGGACATTGATCCACCGTGGACGGTCTGTTCTGGAACATCCAGCTGGCCAACTACTACGCTGCCCTGGAAACCACGGCGGCGGCGGTGGCCGTGCTGATCCTGATCTCCAGCCTCGATGACCTGTTCATCGATGTCTGGTACTGGGTGCGCGAGAGCTGGCGCGCGCTGACCGTCAAGCGCCGCGACGCGTACCGGCCGCTGACCCAGGAAGACCTGCTGCAGCGGCCGGAACAGCCGCTGGCGATCATGGTGCCGGCGTGGATGGAGTACGACGTCATCGCGCAGATGGTCGAGAACATGATCAACGTGCTCGACTACCGCGAGTACGTCGTGTTCGTCGGCACCTATCCCAACGACCAGCAGACCATCGACGAAGTCGAGCGCATGCGCCGTCGCTACAAGCGCCTGCGCCGCGTGGAGGTGCCGCATGACGGACCGACCAGCAAGGCCGACTGCCTGAACTGGCTGATCCTGGCGATCTTCGACTACGAGAAGCGCCACGACATCGAGTTCGCCGGGGTGATCCTGCACGACAGCGAAGACGTGCTGCACCCGATGGAACTGCGCTTCTACAACTACCTGCTGCCGCGCAAGGACATGATCCAGCTGCCGGTCACCTCACTGGACCGCGAATGGTACGAACTGGTGGCCGGTGTCTACATGGACGAGTTCGCCGAATGGCACGCCAAGGACCTGGTGGTGCGCGAGAGCGTGTCCGGCATGGTGCCGTCGGCCGGCGTCGGCACCTGCTTTTCGCGGCGTGCGCTGCTGGCGCTGAGCGCGCAGACCGACAACCAGCCCTTCAACACCGACAGCCTCACCGAAGATTACGACGTCGGTGCGCGGCTGGCGGCCATGGGCATGCAGTCGATCTTCGCCCGCTTCCCGGTGCAGTTCCGCGTGCGTCGGCCGTCATGGTTCGGCTGGGGGCCGGTGCGCGAGCGCACCCAGCAGATGGCGCTGTGCGTGCGTGAGTACTTCCCCGACAACTTCCGCGCCTCGTACCGGCAGAAGGCGCGCTGGGTGCTGGGCATCGGCCTGCAGAGCTGGGAGTCGCTGGGCTGGCGCGGTTCGCTGGCTACCAAGTACCTGTTGGCGCGCGATCGCAAGGGCATCATCACCTCGTTCGTCAGCATCATCGCCTACCTCATTTTCCTGCAGTTGCTGCTGTTCTGGCTGTTGAAGGCGACAGGGGTGTGGACGATGCAGTTCCCCAGCGTGTTCCAGGCCGGTACCTGGCAGATGAATGTCGCGCTGCTGACCACGGCGGCACTGGCGACCCGCGTCGTGCAGCGCTTCTACTTCGTCAACCGCCTGTACGGCTGGGAGCATGCGCTGATGTCGATCCCGCGCATGGTGGTCGGCAACATGATCAACTTCATGGCCACCGCCCGCGCATGGAAGGTGTTCCTGGCCTACCTGCTGTTCGGCAAGCGCATGGTCTGGGACAAGACCATGCACGACTTTCCCGATGCGGCACAGCTGGTGCAGACCCGCAAGCAGCTCGGTGAGCTGTTGACCACCTGGCAGGCGGTGGAACCGGAGCGGCTGCAGCAGGCGCTGGCGCAGCAGCATGCCGGCCGGCGGCAGCCGCTGGGCCGCATCCTGCTCACCCAGGGCTGGCTGGATGATGAAACCCTGGCCGAAGCCATCGCCTTCCAGGGCGACCTGCCGCGTGCGGTCATCGACATCGACTACCTGCGCGCAGGCTCATTCCCGGTCAGCGGCGATGCCTGCGTGCAGTGGCGCATGCTGCCGCTACCGCCGCGGCAGCAGCAGACACTGCGGCTGGCCGTGGCCAGCCCATTGCCCGAAGACGCGCTGGCGCTACTGAAGCAGGAAACCCGCAGCGCACACATCGAACAGAGCATCGCCCGCGAAAGCGAAATCAACGCAGGCCTGCGCCTGATCGGCGGCGACCAGCACTGGCAGCTGGACAACGTGCCCTTGCTGGGCGACCTGCTGGTGGAGATGCGCCTGATCGACCACGCGCGCTTCGAGATTGCACTGGATGCGTACAAGCCGCAGCGCGATGGCCGCATTGGCGATTACCTGGTCAAGCAGGGCATCACCACCGAGGACGCCGTCGCCCAGGCCATGCAGGAGCAGCGCCGGCGTGCGGCCGCGCTGCAGTCGCCGCCTCCCGGAGCCTTGCCGGCATGAAGACCACGCTGCTGTCCACCGTCATCGCTGTCGCCCTGGCAACGGCTACCGCGCCGGCACAGGCGCAGGCCGATGCGCCGCTGCCGTTGTCCGGTGCGGCCTACCGCGTCGCCGAGCAGGCCTTCGCCGCCTACGAGCGCGGTGATTACGCTACGGCCTACCAGCAGTCCAGCGAAGCGATCCGGTTGCGCCCGGACGTGGTGCGGCTGCGCCTGCTGCAGATCTATGCGTTGCAGAAACTGGGCCGGCCGGCGGAGGCGCAGCAGCAGGCGCGCCGTGCACTGGATGCCGGGTTGAAGGAGCCGGCCTTGCCGGCATTGGCCGCTGCCACCGCTGCGCGCAGCACGCCCCCGGATGCCCGGGGCGGGCGCGCACCCTCTCCACCGCGCGCGGCCGGCAGCGGCGCAGACCGCGCCAGGCAGCAGGCCTACACGCTGGCCACCGAGGCCTATGCTGCCTATGACGCCGGGCGCATGTGGGAAGCGGCCAGCAAGGCCGAGCAGGCCTTCCGCCAGCAGCCGAAGCAGGGTGCCTGGGCGATGCTGTGGGTGGCGGCGCTGGAAGAACAGCAACAGGCCGAACTGGCCGACGCGGCCATCGGCACGGCGCTGCAGCTGGGCGCACCGAACGTCGAGGAACTGCGCGCGCGGCGCGTGGCGCTGGCCCGCCAGCGCGCGCTGCTGCAGGCCCAGCAGGCATACCAGTCGCTGTCCACGCAGAACGATGCGGCGGCCGTCGCGCAGGCGCGCGCCGCCGTCGAGCTTGCGCCGGATGTTGCTTCGTACCGGTTGCTGTTGATCACCGCGCAGCTGCAGCAGGGGCAGCTGGCCGACGCCGAGCGCAGCGCCGACCAGGCACTGCAGGCCGACGGCGGGGATCTCAATGCCCGGGTGATGCGCGGCTATCTGCGGCAGCGCCAGGGCAAGACCGTGCTTGCCAATGAGGACTTCGACACCGCGCTCGCCATGCCGGGGTCCACAACGCAACAGCGCAACGTGCGCCTGCTGGCCGTGGATGCGGCCCTGGCCGCTGGGGATCGCGCACGTGCGGCTGCACTGCTGGCGCCGCTGCGGCCGGTATTGCCAGCCGATGCAGGCGATGCACGCGCGCAGCAGTTGCTGCAGCAGGGCATCGAGCAGCGCGCCAGGGCGACCGGATCCAGTCGCGAGCTTCCCCGCATGAGTGCGCAGGCCTATCCAGCGCCGTTCCAGCATTGCCAATCGGATGACGCCGCCAATATCTGCGAGCTGATGCCGGCTGACCTGCAGGGCGACGGTGGCGCTGCACAGCGCGCATATGCAGCCTACGCGCGGCAGGACTTTGCCGAGGCCATCGGTGAAGCACGGCAGGCCGTGCAACTCGCACCGGACGATGCAGACCTGCAAGGCCTGCTGACCACCACGCTGGCGGCAGGCAACCGCAGCCAGCAGGACGAAGCACGGCTGCGCCTGGACGCGGCACTGGCGCAACGCCCTGATGACGCCGGGCTGCTGATGCAGCGCGGCTATCTCAACCAGAAGGCCCACGAACCGGCGCGCGCACTGGCCGACTTCCGTGCCGCCGAGGCCACCGGCAAGGCACCCAAAAGCGTGGTAATCGACCAGGCGTATGCGAGTGCGGCCAACGGCGATCATCCTCAGGCGGTGTCGCTGCTGCGTAGCGCCATTGATCGCGCCGACGCCGGTGAGCTGCCTCTGGATGCGCATCAGCGCTACAACGTGCGCAATGCCATCGCCAACTATTCGCGCGAGTGGGGCGTGATCGCCTCGGCCGGCTTCCGCGGCGCGCGCCAGGCCGCGACCAATGTCGGCGGCGCGGCGATCAGTACGCCGGGCGATTCGGTGTTCAGCACGCTGGAAGCGTTCTGGCGGCCCCCGGCGTTCAACGACCAGCATGGCACGCTGGAGCTCTACACGCGGCTGCTCAACACGCTGTACGACGAGGGCGGCACCTACGAATCGATCCGCGCAGTGGACCCGTGCACCGGCGAATCGACACCCGACGCACGTGCACGCGCCGCCCGTCTCAGCCGTTCGCGTTCCACCACCGGCTGGCCGTCCACCATCGCCTCGTTCGGCATGCGCTACGCCTTCGGCCAGACCGGCCTGAGCGCCGGCATCGAGCGCCGCCAGTTCCTCGGTAGTGCCACGCGCACGGGCGATGTCTATCCCGCCTCCGCGGCCGTGCAGTGCCGCATGCAGCTGGCCCTGAACCCGCCACTGGAATCCAGCACCCTGGCCCGCTACCGCCTGGCCAGCGGTTCCGGTGGCTGGATGTCCTACCTGACCTACGGCTATTACCACGGTACCGACCTGCGCACCGACGTGAACCAGTGGTGGATGGTCAGCGGCTACGCGCAGGGCGGTTACACATGGGATGACAACAGCGCGCATTTCACCCTGGATGCACTCGATGCCAACGGCATGCCAGTGCGGCGGATCGGTGATGCCAATGGGCGCCTGCATCGCGAACAGTGGTTCGCTGCCGCTGAACTGCGCGCCGGACGCAGCTTCCGTTTCGGTGCCGGGCAGACCCACTGGGTGGTCACGCCGTATGTTGTGGTGGGGGCGGACTGGCTGGACCAGCGCTCGCGCGTGCGCGACATCCGCTACCCGCTGTTTCCGGGACAGTCGTTCGCGCTCAACGATACGCAGCGCAGCTGGTCAATGGGCGCAGGGCCGGGCCTCGGCGTGCGCTACTGGTTCCGCGAGGACCACTACAACACGCCGCGTTCCTACCTCGACCTGACCGTGCAGTACCGCTTTGCGATCGGTGGCGGTGATACGCAGCGCGCCAAGGGCCTGTTCGCCACCGCCATCCTCTATTACTGAGGCAGCCCCCACCGGCGCCGCAGCGCCGCCGCCTGCGGCGTGTCCTGGGTCAGCCACGGCTCCAGCGCATAGACCAGCACGTGCTGTGCGCCGCTGTCGCGTGCCCACGCCAGCTGCCGTTGGATTCGTGCGGCATCGGCAGTCTCGCCCTTGAACCCGCTGCCATCAGCGGCGCTGCCGGGCAGTTCGCGGAACAGCTCGACGATCACATCGAAGCCGATGTCGTGCGCGTGGAAATGATCGAGCAACGGCTGAAGCTGCTGCACGTTGCCGGCGCCGGCAACGCCCACGCCGTCCTGCACCATCGGTCGCAGCGTGGCCTGGGCCAGTACCGCCTGCCATAGCGTGACCAGGTCGCCATCGGACTGCAGGCGGCTGAAGTAGCAGGAGATCGCGCAGTCACCGCCGCGCGCGCCGGTGGCGTCTGCCAGCCCGTGCAGCCATTGCGCCAGCCATTGCTGGCGGGCCGGATCGGCCCAGTGGTACTGCTCCAGTTCGTAGGGCAGGTACCAGCCCCCGAAGGCCGGCTGCTCGGCCCACGGCGCCTGTGCCAACCAGCTGCGTGCGTGCGCCAGGCTGTCGGCCAGGAACGCCTGCAGCGCGGCGTCGTCGGCGCCGATCGCCTGCCACCAGCGCTGCTGGAAGGGTAGGCCGACACGGATGCGCAGGTTGTTCTGGCTGGCGGCGGTGAACAGCTGCTGCAGGCTGCCGTCGGGCAGTGACCAGTCGCCGTCACTGCCGCCGACGATGCCGGTCCATTGCAGCACCAGCTGACGGCAGCCCAGCGTATGTGCAAGCTTCAACGAGCGCTGCCAGTCGGCCGGTCCCCACTGCAGGTGGCTGCGCCAGGGCTGCAGGAAGGTGCCGTCGACCTGCACCGGCAGCGAGCAGCCGGGCAGGGTAGCGAGCGTACCGGCCAACGGCGCCAGCACGGCCGCGCGCAGCAGGCGGCGGCGCAATGGCGAAGACGGATCTGCGGGAAGGACGGGCGCAACCATGCCCGCATCATCCCAGAGCACCGTGCGCAGCAGGTGAACCCAGCAACGGGTGGTGCCGGCCGCTGGCCGGCATCGCCCCCCGATTATTCCAACGCGTAGCGCAGCGCGAACAACACCGCCACCAGCCACACCGCCGGATGCACCTCGCGCCAGCGCCCGGTGCCTGCCTTCAGCGCCGCATACGCGATGAAGCCGAATGCCAGGCCGTTGGCGATCGAATAGGTGAACGGCATCGCCAGCGCACACAGTGCGGCCGGCACCGATTCGGTCAGGTCGCTCCAGTCCACTTCCACCAGTTCGCGCAGCATCAGGCCGGCCACGAACAGCAGCGCCGGTGCGGTGGCATAGCTGGGCACCATCGCCGCCAGCGGCGAGAACAGCAGCGCGGCCAGGAACAGCGCCGATACGACCAGCGCAGTCAGGCCGGTACGGCCACCCACCTGCACGCCCGAGGCGCTTTCAGCGAAAGCGGTGGTGCTGCTGGTGCCGAGCACCGAACCGGCCACGATGGCGGTGCTGTCGGCCAGCAACGCGCGACCGAAGCGCTTCTGTGCGCCCGGCAGCTTCAGCAGACCGGCGCGGCCGACCACGCCGTACAGGGTGCCGGTGGCATCGAACACTTCCACCAGCACGAACACCAGCACCACCTGCAGCAGCACCGCGATTGGTGCGCCGCCGTCATGGTGCAGCAGGCCCGGCAGGTCCAGCTGCAGGAAGGTGGGGGCCAGGCTCGGCGGCAGCGAGACCAGGCCCTGGTACTGCACGTCGCCCAATGCCCAGCCCGCACCGGTCACCGCCAGGATGCCGATCAGGATCGCGCCGCGGATCCGGCGTGCTTCCAGCACTGCGATCAACAGGAAACCGGCCAGCGCCAGCAGTGGCGGCGCCGTGTTCAACGGGCCCAGCGCCACCAGCGTGTCTTCGTTGCCGACGATCACGCCGGATTTCTGCAGTGCGATGATCGCCAGGAACAGGCCGATGCCGGCCACGATCGCCGAGCGCAGCGACGAAGGGATGCCCGACACCAGCCATGCCCGCACACCGGTCAGCGACAACACCAGGAACACCAGTCCGGAGATGAACACCGCCCCTAGCGCCTGCTGCCACGGCAGGCCGGCAGCGCCGACCACGGTGAACGCGAAGAACGCGTTCAGGCCCATGCCCGGTGCCATGCCGACCGGGAAATTGGCCGCCAGCGCCATTACCGCCGAACCCAGCGCGGCGGCCAGGCAGGTGGCCACGAACACCGCACCCGCATCCATGCCGGTGGTGCCGAGGATCTCCGGGTTGACGAAGACGATGTAGGACATCGTCAGGAAGGTGGTGATGCCGGCCAGCAGCTCGGTACGCACGGTGGTGCCGTGCTGCTGCAGCTGGAACATGCGCTCGAACAGGGACATGGAGATTCTCGCGACGATAAGGTGTCACGACCAACGGTCGTGACCTACCCGAATGCAGAACGTGGGTACCGACCGTTGGTGGTGGGTACCGACCGTTGGTCGGTACGCTTCAAAGCGTCACCACCAACGGTGGTGACCTACCGAAAGGAGAAAGGCCGCGCGAGCGCGGCCTTTCCGGTTGCCTTACTTCAGCGCCTTGAAGCGCAGGCGCTTCGGCGCAGCGTCATCGCCCATCCGGCGCTTCTTGTCTTCCTCGTACTCGCGGTAGTTGCCCTGGAAGAACTCCACGTGCGAGTCGCCTTCGAAAGCGATGATGTGCGTGGCGATGCGGTCCAGGAACCAGCGGTCGTGCGAGATCACGAAGGTGTTGCCCGGGAACTCCAGCAGCGCGTCTTCCAGTGCACGCAGGGTTTCGATGTCCAGGTCGTTGGACGGCTCGTCGAGCAGCAGCACGTTGCCACCCTGCAGCAGGGTCTTGGCCATGTGCAGGCGGCCACGCTCACCACCGGACAGCGAACCGACCATCTTCTGCTGGTCCTGGCCCTTGAAGTTGAAGCGGCCGATGTAGGCGCGCGACTGGATCTCGATGCCGTTGATGTTGAGGATGTCCAGGCCGCCGGCGATTTCCTGGAAGACGTTGTGGTTGCCTTCCAGCTTGTCGCGGCTCTGGTCCACGTAGGACAGCTGCACGGTCGGGCCGATCACGATCTCGCCCGAATCCGGCTTTTCCTGGCCGGTGATCATCTTGAACAGGGTCGACTTGCCGGCGCCGTTCGGGCCGATGATGCCGACGATCGCGCCCGGCGGAATCAGCATCGACAGGTTGTCGATCAGCAGGCGGTCGCCGAACTTCTTGGAGACGTTCTTGAACTCCATCACCATGTTGCCCAGGCGCTCGCCCGGCGGGATGAAGATTTCGTTGGTCTCGTTGCGCTTCTGGTAGTCCTGCGACTGCAGCTCTTCCAGGCGGGCCAAGCGGGCCTTGCCCTTGGAACGGCCGCCCTTGGCGTTCTGGCGCGACCACTCCAGTTCCTTCTGGATCGCCTTCTGGCGGGCCTTTTCCTGGTTTTCTTCCTGCTTCAGGCGTTCATCCTTCTGCACCAGCCATTCGGTGTAGTTGCCCTTCCACGGAATGCCGCGGCCGCGGTCCAGTTCCAGGATCCACTCGGCGGCGTTGTCCAGGAAGTAGCGATCGTGGGTGACGGCCACCACGGTGCCGGTGTAACGCGCCAGGAACTGCTCCAGCCATTCAACCGACTCGGCGTCGAGGTGGTTGGTCGGTTCGTCCAGCAGCAGCATGTCCGGCTTCTGCAGCAGCAGGCGGCACAGTGCCACGCGGCGCTTTTCACCACCGGACAGGTTGGCGATCTTGGCGTCCCACGGCGGCAGGCGCAGCGCATCGGCAGCCACGTCCAGCTGGTTTTCCAGGGTGTGGGCATCACCGGCGGCCAGGATCGCCTCCAGGCGCTCCTGCTCCTTGGCCAGCGCGTCGAAGTCGGCACCTTCTTCGGCGTAGGCGGCGTACACCGCTTCCAGTGCGGCCTGGGCCTGCAGCACTTCGCCCACGCCTTCCTCGACCGACTCGCGCACGGTCTTGTTCGGGTCCAGTTCCGGTTCCTGTGCCAGGTAGCCGACCTTGATGCCCGGCTGCGGGCGGGCCTCGCCCTCGAAATCGGTGTCCACGCCGGCCATGATCTTCAGCACGGTGGACTTGCCGGCGCCGTTCAGGCCCAGCAGGCCGATCTTCGCGCCCGGGAAGAAGGACAGCGAGATGTCCTTGATGATCTGCCGCTTGGGCGGGACCACCTTGGACACGCGGTTCATGGTGTAGATGTATTGCGAGGACATGAGGTCTCCGTAGGCGCGGCCCTGCGCCCGGCCCATCACGGGAACATCCCGTTGTGGCAGCGGGCACAGACTGGAAAGGAATACCGCCAATTATAGCCGGAACCGGTTCCGGGCCGCGCCCGTGGCAGGGGCGCTGGCTGGCCGCGGCCTGAATACTTCGTCACAGTCCTGCAGCGGGAAGCGTTTCCAGCCGGAAACGGTTCAGATCGGGTGCGCAATATGGGCTCACCACCACCCAAGCAGAGGTCTGACATGCGCATCAATCGAGTAATGGCCAGCGTCGTGGCCTCTGTGCTGGCGCTCGGCGCCGTGGCCCCGGCCTTTGCCGACAACGACCACCGTCGCGGCCATGACCGCCGCGAGTGGCGCGAGGACCGCCGCGAATGGCGACAGGACCGCCGTGACTGGGAACGCGACCGCCGCGAGGCACGCCGCGACTGGGAGCGCGACCGCCGAGACTGGCACCGCGACCACGACCGCTACTACCGTCCGGCCCCGCCGCCGCCGCGCGTGGTCTACCGCCCGGCCTACGGCCCGGGCTACGGCTGGAAGGTCGGCCACCGCTACCGCGATTACTACCGCGGCCCGATCTATGTGGTGAACGACTACCCGCGCTACCACCTGCGCCGCCCGCCGTATGGGCACCACTGGATCCGCGACGACCGCGGCAACATGCTGCTGGTGGCGGTGGCGACCGGCATCATCGCCGACTACATCATCAACAGTCGCTGAGGATCGCGGCTGGGGTCGGATCCCTTTCCACGGAAAGGGCTGTGATCCCACAACGTCCCTCGAAACCATACGGGGCCGGATTCCTTCGGGAGTGCCGGCCCCGGCCTTTCCGGCCCCGGCAGGCCGGTGCGGGGCTACAATCAGGGGCTGAGCCGTACCCCTTTCCCTGCCTGCTGGAGTACCCGATGTTCCCGCGTGACGTCCGCATCGAAACCTACGATCCCGAACTGGCCAAGGCCATCGCCGCTGAAACCCAGCGCCAGGAAGACCACGTCGAGCTGATCGCCAGCGAGAACTACACCAGCCCGGCCGTAATGGAAGCCCAGGGCAGCCAGCTGACCAACAAGTACGCCGAAGGCTATCCGGGCAAGCGCTACTACGGTGGCTGCGAATACGTGGACATCGCCGAGCAGCTGGCGATCGACCGCCTCAAGCAGCTGTTCGGCGCCGACTACGCCAACGTGCAGCCGCACAGCGGCTCGCAGGCCAACCAGGCCGTGTACTTCGCCCTGCTGCAGCCGGGTGACACCATCCTCGGCATGAGCCTGGCCCACGGCGGCCACCTCACCCACGGTGCCAAGGTCAATGCCTCGGGCAAGCTGTTCAACGCCGTGCAGTACGGCGTCAACGACCAGGGCCTGATCGATTACGACGAGGTCGAGCGCCTGGCCCTGGAGCACAAGCCGAAGATGGTCGTGGCCGGCTTCTCCGCCTACTCGCAGGTGATCGACTGGGCGCGCTTCCGCGCCATCGCCGACAAGGTCGGTGCCTACCTGTTCGTGGACATGGCCCATGTCGCGGGCCTGGTCGCCGCCGGCGTCTACCCGAGCCCGCTGGACCACGCCCACGTCGTCACCTCGACCACCCACAAGACCCTGCGCGGCCCGCGTGGCGGCATCATCATCGCCAAGGGCGCCGACGAAGACCTGGTCAAGAAGCTGCAGTCGATCGTGTTCCCGGGCATCCAGGGCGGTCCGCTGATGCACGTCATCGCCGGCAAGGCCGTGGCCTTCAAGGAAGCGCTGGAACCGGGCTTCAAGGCGTACCAGCAGCAGGTGGTGAAGAACGCCCAGGCGATGGCCAACACGCTGATCGCGCGCGGCTACAAGATCGTTTCCGGCGGCACCCAGAACCACCTGATGCTGGTCGACATGATCGGCAAGGACGTGTCCGGCAAGGATGCGGAAGCGGCGCTGGGCAAGGCTCACATCACCGTCAACAAGAACTCGGTGCCGAACGACCCGCGTTCTCCGTTCGTGACCTCGGGCCTGCGCCTGGGCACCCCGGCCGTGACCACCCGTGGCTACGTCGAGCAGGACTGCGTGGACCTGGCCAACTGGATCGCCGACGTGCTGGACGCGCCGAACGATGATGCCGTCATCGCCCGCGTGCGCGACGCGGTCAGCGCGCAGTGCCGCAAGTACCCGGTCTACGGCTGATCGGCGCAGGGGGTCGGATCCCTTCCCGCAGGGAAGGGCTCTGACCCCGTCACCAGGAATCCCGCGCATGGATGAGCGCCGCCTCAAGTATCTGTACGCCACCCTGGCGGTGGCATTCGGCCTGCCCAGCCTGGTGGTGGGCGGTGCCGCGGCGACGATGCTGCTGCTGACGGGGCTGGGCCAGTTCGGCCATGGCACGCTGGCCGCGGTGACGGTGATGCCGCTGTGGGGCCTCGCCGGCATTGCCGGCTGCCTGGCCTGGTTGTGGCTCAGCGCCGGGTATCTGCTGCAGGGGCGTGCCGGGCTGCAGGTGCATCGCCTCTGGTGGTGGCTGCTGCTGGCCGGCGGTCTTGCCGCCGTACCCCCGCTGGGGCTGGCGCTGTGGTGGAGCATCACCGTCCACGCCGAAGGCATCGCCCTGTTGCTGTTGGGCCCATCGATGCTGGTGCCGGCGGCGATGCTGGTGTGGATCAAGCGCCGCGCATGACGTGGCCCATGGAAGGACATCGAACGCATGGATGAGCGCCTGCACAAACGCGCGATGGCGATTGCCGGCCTGCTGGTAGGCCTGCCCACCGTGGCGGCAGGCGGCACGGGTGCCATGCTGGGGCTGATGGCCGTATGGGACGGCAAGTACCTGACGGGCGACGAGTACACGCTGTTGCTGCTGTGGTCGTCGGCCGGCATCATCGGCCTGCTGTCGTGGTTGTGGCTGAGCGGGCTGTTCCTGTGGCGCGGTGTTGCCGGCCTGCGCCAATCACCGGTTGTGGCCTGGGTCGGCTTGGCGTTGGGTGGCTTGGCCGCGTCGGGCGTGGTCGTCGCCACGCTGTACTCCACGATCAGCAATGGCGAGATCTCGACATTGGGCTTTCTCGGGTTTGGCCCGCCGCTGCTGGTGATGGCCGGGCACCTGGCCTGGCTGCGCTGGGCACGCGTGGCATCGCCGCCGCCCGCACCGGGTTGAGCCGGGCTCCCCAACTCGTCGGACACGCTGGGTGGCCAGAATGCAGGCGCTTCCGCGCAGGCAGCATTTGCTGCGGCGCCCTTTCTCAGGTACCTTTGCGACGCTGCCATGATGGTGGCAATTGCTCCCTGAGCCAGGCGTTCCATGCATTGCCCCTTCTGCCAACATGCCGATACCCGGGTCATCGACTCGCGCGTCTCTGAAGACGGCGCGACGATTCGCCGTCGGCGGGAATGCGAAGCCTGCGGCGAGCGCTTCAGTACCCTGGAAACGGTCGAGCTGAAGCTGCCGGCCATCGTCAAGAGCGATGGCACCCGTGAAGCGTTCGACCAGCGCAAGGTCCGCGCGGGGTTCGACCGCGCGCTGCAGAAGCGTGCGGTTCCCGAAGACAAGATCGAAGCGGCGGTACGTGCGGTGGTGCACCAGCTGCGCATCAGCGGCGAGCGCGAAGTGCCCTCGATCAAGGTAGGCGAGTTCGTCATGAACGAACTGCGCAAGCTCGACCACGTGGGCTATGTGCGCTTCGCTTCGGTCTACCGCAGCTTCGAGGACGTGGCCGATTTCCGCGAGGAGATCGAGAAGCTCGAGCGCGACCTGCCGTCCAGCACCGAACAGCTCCAGCTGCTGGGCGATGTGATCGCCCTGACCAAGAAGAAGAAGGGCTGACCGACACCGCTGTGGTGGCACGGAGGCGCCCATGATCTGGTGGGTGCCAACCTTGGTTGGCACGGAGGTGTCCATCCACGCATGGCGTGGATCTGCCGATGGCGTGCATCCACACCGGCGGCGTTACCATGGCCGCATGACACCTTCGTTCTCCGTCCTCGACCACCTGCACATGGCCAACGCGCTGCGTCTGGCCGAACGTGCCGCTTACACCACCCGCCCCAATCCGATGGTCGGCTGCGTGATCGCCCACGGCGAACGCGTGGTAGGGCAGGGCTGGCACCAGCGCGCAGGCGGCCCGCATGCCGAGGTGTTCGCGCTGCGCGAAGCCGGCAGCGAGGCCCGCGGTGCGACCGCTTACGTCACCCTGGAGCCCTGTGCCCACTACGGGCGCACGCCGCCGTGCGCACTGGCGCTGATTGAAGCGGGCGTGACGCGCGTGGTGGCGGCGATGCGCGATCCGTTCCCGAAGGTTGATGGCGGTGGCTTCGATCTGCTGCGCAATGCGGGTATCGAGGTTGCCGAAGGACTGATGGCGGCGCCGGCGCGCGAGCTCAACAAGGGCTTCCTGTCGCGCGTGGAGCGCAACCGCCCGTGGCTGCGGGTGAAGCTGGCCGCCAGCCTCGATGGCCGCACCGCGATGGCCGACGGCAGCTCCAAGTGGATCACCGGGCCGGCCGCGCGCGAGGACGTGCAGCACTGGCGCGCTCGCGCCGGTGCGATCCTGACTGGCGCCGATACCGTGCTGGCCGACGACCCGATGTTGACCGTGCGCCTGGCCGGTACCGAAGTGATGCCACCACTGCGCGTGGTGCTCGATTCGCGCCTGCGCTCGCTCGAATGCAGCCGTGTGCGCGAGGGCGGTGCGCCGACGCTGTACCTGCACGATGCGGCGGTCAGTGCGCCGGATGCGGCCGACGCCGAATTTGCCAGCGTGCCCTGCGTTGAAGGGCGGCTGGACCTGGGCGCGGTGCTGGCGCTGCTGGCCGAGCGCGGCATCAACGAGGTGCATACCGAAGCCGGCGCGACACTGGCCGGTGCGCTGCTGCGCGCTGGCTGGGTGGACGAACTGCTGCTGTATCAGGCGCCCACGCTGCTGGGCGACAACGGTCGTCCGCTGCTGGCCGGCCTGGGCATCGATGCCATGGACCAGCAGCGTCGCCTGCACGTGGTCGACCAGCGCCAGATCGGCGAGGACATCCGGCTGCTGTTGCGCCCGTGAGGCAATGGCGGGGCACTGGCCCCGTTCCGGCGCTGTCAGGTGCCCTCGTCCTCGTGGGCGGGGCACTGCTCTTTCCATTGCTGCTTCCACAGCACATGCAGGTCACGGCAGTAGGCACCGAGTGCTTCTCCCGTCAGCTGCGTTGACTTCCACCGCAGCCTGCGCCGGCTGATGCCCTGGTCGTACTCGTCCGGCAGTACCGACGGTGCGCACTGATCGTGGTACTGCAGGAACGCGCGGCAATCGTCGTTCTCGCTCAGTTGCGCATCGATGTCGCGGTCGCGCAGCTGGGTCGACTCGAAGGCAACCGAAGGTTGCACGTAGAAGGTCCTGGGTCTGGACGCTTCGGCCTGCCAGCACGCCATTAGCGCGACAAGCAGGACCGTGGTCGAGGTTATGCGGTGCTTCATGCTGTTGCCCTCGTGGAAGAGGGCAACAGCATTGATCACGCAGTGTGCGCAAGACCATGCAACGGTTCTGAAAGTGCCGTCGATCCTGCTGCAGGCAACGGCGCTACGTCGTGCTTATGGGCACTCGTCGGTCCACATCATCTCGGCGATCGGGCGCAGTGCCTTGCACTCCTGCGTCATCTCATCGGCTGACTTGAGCTGTGCCTTGGCCTTCAGTTCCTCGGCCATCGCATCCACGCCGCTGATCTGGTCGGGTGCGACCTTCGCCACGCAGCTGCGGTGCTGCTGCAGCAGCAGGTCGCAGCCGGGTACGCCGGTCACCTTCGGTGCGCTGGCCGCCTGCACGTCCTGCATCCATTCCTCGAACGGTGCCAGCGCCCCGGTCACGGTGCCCACCAGATCATCGAAGTTGCCGCTGTACCAGTAGCCGTTGTCCTTGGCCGGGTACAGGGTGAAGGTGCCGCTGACCGGCACGCGCGCGCCACTCTGCAGCGCCTGGCTGTAAGCGTCGGTGAACTGCTTGCGCGAAGCCGGGCTGGCGTCGGAGGCAAGGCTGGCGGCGAACAGCGGACGTACCTTGCCCAGGTCGGGCATTTGGCAGCTGAAGGTGATGCGCGCCAGCTTCTGGTCGTCCACGTACTCGTTGTCTTCAATCACGCTCTTGCTGGCGCGGCACTTCGAATCACGCAGGGCCTTGGCATACATCGCCTCGCTGGCGGCCGCGTCGGCCTTGGCGCCGGTGCTGGCAAGCACGACCTGCCACGGTTCGGCCAGCGCCTTGGCCAATGCGCCCGGGTTCGGGGTTACCGCGTCCTGGCCGTCGAAGGCCGGCTTCAGCGCATCGTTGAGGGTGCGGGTCGCGGCGGCGTCGTCTTCCAGCAGGACGCGGGCATACAGATCGAAGGCCTGTTCGGGCGTCAGCGTGGCCGGGGCGGCGCTGGCCAGCAGCGGGGCAGCCAGCAGGGCGCTGGCCAGCAGGGTACGCAGGGGAGTCTTCATGACGGTGTTTCCTGTTCCAGAGGCGCGCAAGCCTAGCGCATCTTTGCGCAGGCCCGACGGTGCCCTGTGATCACGTGCCGACGCGCGGGGCAAAAAAAACGGGCCCCTTGCGGGGCCCGTTCGATCGCACGACGAGGAGCGACCGTTGGATCAGAAGCTGGCGCGGACGCCGGCCGAGTACTGGGTGACGTCGCGGTAGCCGGAGATCTCGCCCACCAGGCCCCAGGTCTTGGTGAAGTTGATCTGGCCGCCAACAGTGCCGACCCAGGTGCCCTTGTAGTTGTTGCCGCCATCCATGTAGCCGGCCTTGACCCAGGCTTCGGTCATGCGCGACGGCTTGCCGCGGATGCCCATGGTGACGCGGCCCAGATTGGTGTGGTCCTTGCCGTGGTAACGCACACCGTCATAACGCAGGGTCGATTCGGCGTTCTGGCGCACCCAGGCGGCATCGGCGGTGAAGTCCAGGCGGTCGGTCCACGGCATGTGGTAGCCGATACCCAGCTCCGGCTGGTTCAGTTCCAGCTTCAGCGAGTCTTCGCCGTAGTGGCGGGTCTTGCTGGTGCGCGACCAGCCACCGAACACGTAGACCTGCTCGGCCAGCGCGACCGAACCGCGCAGGTAGCCACCGTCGACCTTCGGGTCGTCCAGCAGGTTGTCGTCAACCTGGACCTGGGTCCAGCCGCCTTCAACGTAGGTGTAGCTCAGGGCCTCGGCCGAAGCCGAGAACGGGGCGGCGGCCAGCAGGGCGGCCACGATCAGGATCTTGCGCATGGAAATTCCTGTGAGTTTCAGTCCATTGGCGGGCCTGCCCTCGCGGCTGCCCGTGGCGACCTCATGTCGTCCGCTGCGGATTTTAATGAAAGTTTTACAAAATGCGAGAGACGGCCGTCACAGGCTGGCCAGACGTGGTCGGGGTCAGAGCCCTTTCCTGCGGAAAGGGATCCGACCCCGGGCATCCCACCCCGTTCAGGCCGGGCTGGTACACTGACCAGACCGGTTCGCCGGTACACAAACGTCTTCAGGGCGGGGTGCAATTCCCCACCGGCGGTAGGTGCGCAAGCACGAGCCCGCGAGCGCCCCGGCTCACGGCCGGGGGTCAGCAGATCCGGTCCAATGCCGGAGCCGACGGTCATAGTCCGGATGAAAGAAGACGGTGCCACAGGGCTCTTGCCCTGCGTGCACCTGTTTGCCTTGCGGCGTTTTTCGCTCACTTTTCGCGGAGAACGTTACTTGTTTACTGGAATCATCGAAGGCGTCGGCCGTCTGGCCGCACGCGAGTCCATCGGCGGCGATGTCCGCTTCACCTTCAATGTCGGGAATCTGCCGTTCGACAACGTGCAGATGGGCGAGAGCATTGCCATCAACGGCGTCTGCCTCACCGTCATCGCATTCGACGCCCGCAGCTTCCAGGCCGATGCGTCCACCGAGACCCTGGGCCTGACCACGCTGGGCCAGTTGGGCGAAGGTGCGGTCATCAACCTGGAGCGCGCCATGCGCCCGACCGACCGCCTCGGCGGCCATCTGGTCAGCGGCCACGTCGACGGCCTCGGCCAGGTGCTGTCCATCCACGAAGATGCCCGTGCCCAGCGCTGGCGCTTCGCCGCGCCGGCCTCGCTGCGCCGCTACATCGCCAGGAAGGGCTCGATCTGCGTGGACGGCGTCAGCCTCACCGTCAACGAAGTGGACGATGAAGGCTTTGAAGTCGCCCTCATTCCGCACACCGTGGCCAACACCGCCTTCTCCGCCACCGGCGTGGGCAGTGCGGTCAATCTGGAAATCGATCTGGTCGCCCGTTATGTGGAGCGCCTGATCAGTGTGCCGACCAACGGTCAGCACCCACACGGAGATGCCGCATGAATTTCGCCCCGATTCCGGAGATCCTGGAAGACATCCGCCAGGGCCGCATGGTGGTCATCGTCGATGACGAAGACCGCGAGAACGAAGGCGACCTGATCATGGCCGCCGAGCTGGTCAAGCCGTCGGACATCAACTTCATGGTCACCCATGGCCGTGGCCTGGTGTGCCTGCCATTGACCCGCACCCGCGCCGCCGACCTCGGCCTGGCGCCGATGGTGCAGGCCAATACCGCGCAGTTCCAGACCAACTTCACGGTCAGCATCGAGGCCGCCGAGGGCGTTACCACCGGCATCTCGGCCCACGACCGCGCCCACACCATCCGCACCGCGGTGAAGCCCAACGCCAAGCCGTCGGACCTGCACCAGCCGGGCCACATCTTCCCGCTGATCGCCCAGCCGGGCGGCGTGCTGACCCGCGCCGGCCACACCGAAGCCGGCGTCGACCTGGCCATGCTGGCTGGGCTGGAACCGGCCGGCGTGCTGGTGGAAATCCTGAACCCGGATGGCAGCATGGCGCGCCGCCCGGAGCTGGAAGTGTTCGCGCGCGAGCACGGCCTGAAGATGGGCTCCATCGCCGACCTGATCGCCTACCGCCTGGCCACCGAAAAGACTGTTGAACGCGTGGACGAGCGCGACATCGACACCGAATTCGGCCCGTTCAAGCTGGTGACCTACCGCGACCGCATCGCCCACGACCTGCATTTCGCGCTGGTCCGGGGTGCCCCGGATGCGGAGACCCCGACTTTGGTGCGCGTGCAGGTGGAAAACCCGCTGGCCGACCTGCTGCATTGGCGCCGTGACGACTTCGGCGTGGCCGCCACCGACGCCCTGCGGGCGATCGATGCCGAGGGCGCTGGCGTGATGGTGGTGCTGTCGGCCCCGCGCGATGGCGAAGCCCTGCTGGCCCGCCTGCGCCAGCAGCCGGTGCCGGTGGTGCCGGGCAAGGATAAGGACGTGGGCCAGTGGCGCCGCAACGGTGCCGGCGCACAGATCCTGTCCGACCTGGGCCTGGGCAAGCTGCGCGTACTGGGCACCCCGCGCCGCCAGATCGGCTTGGCCGGGTACGGCCTGGAAGTGGTGGAGACGGTGACCCTGTAATGAGTAGTGCCGGCCGCTGGTCGGCAACCGCATCCCCGGGATTGCCGGCCAGCGGCCGGCACTACCGGTGGGGGCCGACCCTTGGTCGGCACACCCTGCAGGCCCCCGCCAGCCACGGCCGGGGCCCATCCACGCTAGAATTACCCCCTTATCGAGTCCCCCAAGCCGCATATGAGCCACTACGAAGGCGATCTTCGCACTCCCGAGTCGGCGCGCTTCGCCATCCTGGCCAGCCGCTGGAACGCCCGCATCACCGACGCGCTGGTCGCAGGCGCCCGCCTGAGTCTGGCCGGCAACGGCATCACCGAAGCCAACATCGACGTGATCCGCGTGCCGGGTGCCTGGGAACTGCCGCTGGTGGCTGCACGCCTGGCCGCCGCGCATGAACACGCCGCCATCCTCACCCTGGGCTGCGTGATCCGTGGCGACACCCGCCACTACGAACACGTGGCCGACCGCTGTGCCGAAGGCCTGATGCGCGTGCAGCTGGATTTCGGCGTGCCGGTGCTGAACGGCGTGCTGGCGGTGGAACGCGTTGAAGACGCCGAGGCCCGCGCAGGCGGCAGCCACGGCAACAAGGGCGAGGAAGTCGCACTCGCCGCATTGGAAATGGTCAATCTTCTGGAGCAGCTGCCATGAACAAGAACACCCAGGGCAAGCCCTCCGGTAAACCCGTCCGCCGCGATGGCGTGGATCCCGTGCTGCGCTCGCGTGCGCGCCGTCGTGCTGTGCAGGCCATCTACGCCTGGCAGATTTCCGGCGGCAACGCGCAGTCGCTGATCGCCCAGTTCGCCCACGAGCAGGCCCGCGAAATCGCCGACCTGGCCTACTTCGAGGCGCTGGTGCACGGCGTGCTCGACAACCGTCGCGACATCGACGAAGCGCTCGGCCCGTACCTGGACCGTGGCATCGAGGAAGTGGACGCGATCGAACGCGCCGTGCTGCGCCTGGCCGCCTACGAACTGCGCTACCGCTTGGACGTGCCGTACCGCGTGGTGATCAACGAAGCGATCGAATCGGCCAAGCGCTTCGGTTCCGAACATGGCCACACCTACGTCAACGGCGTGCTGGATCGTGCCGCCGTGGAATGGCGCAAGGTCGAATCGGGTCACTGACCCACCTGTGGTAGTGCCGGCCGCTGGCCGGCAGCTGCAGGGATCCTGAGGTTGCCGGCCAGCGGCCGGCACTACCGCCCACCGCGCCCTGCGCGGCACGTACAACAGCGGGAACGCTCCATGTCCCTCGCCGAATTCGCCCTCATCGACCGCATCCGCGCCCGCACCCTCGAGCGCGACGACATCCTGCTCGGCATCGGTGACGACGCCGCGCTGCTGCAGCCGCGTGCCAACGAGCAACTGGTGGTCACCGCCGATACGCTCAACAGCGGCGTGCACTTCCCGGTGGAAACCCCGGCCTTCGACATCGGCTGGAAGACCCTGGCCGTCAACCTGTCAGACCTCGCCGCGATGGGCGCGCGCCCGACGTGGTGCACGCTGGCGCTGTCGCTGCCGGAAGCGTCTGAAGACTGGATCGAGGCTTTTGCCGATGGCTTCTTCGCTCTGGCCGACCAGCACGACATCGCGCTGATCGGTGGTGACACCACGCGCGGCCCGCTCTCGCTGTCGGTCACCGCGATGGGCCAAGTCGGGCGCGGCCAGGCCCTGCGGCGCGACCGCGCGCAGCTGGGTGATGACATCTGGGTGAGCGGCACGCTGGGCGACGCCGCCGGCGCGCTGCGCCTGTGGCAGCAGGGTGCACTGAGCATCGCCACCGCCACGTTGCTGGCCGACTACGAAAGCCTGCGCCTGCGCCTGCTGCGGCCGACGCCGCGCGTCACCCTCGGCCTGCGCCTGCGGGCCTTCGCGCACGCGGCGGTGGATGTATCCGACGGCCTGCTGGCCGACCTCGGTCATATCGCCACGCGCAGCAACGTGGCCGCGCATGTGGATGCCGATTCGCTGCCGATCTCGCACGCACTGCGTGAACTGCTCGGTCGTGAGGCCGCACGCGACTGCGCACTGCGCGGGGGCGACGACTACGAGCTGTGCTTCACCGCCGCCGCCGACCAGCGCGACGCGCTGCACTACCTGGCCGAATCGCTGGACGTGCCGCTCACCCGCATCGGCCGTATTGCCGAAGGGCAGGGCGTACACGTGGACGGCGAAGCCGCCGACGGCGGCTACCAGCACTTCGCGTAGCAGCAGCGGTACTGCCCTGCTGGGTCAACGTTCGGGGTGGGCTCAGATCCCTTTGCGCCGCAAAGGGATCTGACCCCAAGTGAAGCACATCGATGTTGCTCTGGTAGGTGCCAACCTTGGTTGGCACAGAGGTGTCAGCCGCCGGTGGCAACGCCGAGCCGACCAAGGTCGACACCTACCAACGCGGGCTGGTTACACGTGTGGAACCGGCGCACCGAAGCGGTTGCCACCCGGCGTGCCGGGCAGCAGCAGAAACACCAGCAGCACCAGGCTGACGAACGGCACGAACCCCAGCAACAACCACCAGCCCGAACGATCGGTATCGTGCAGGCGGCGGATGGTGGCCGCGATGGACGGCAACACGAATGCCAGCCACATCACTACGCCCAGGCCGGTGACGACCAGCGCCGGGCCCTGCGAACCGCTGTAGCCGGCATAGAAGCTCAGCAGATACAGCGGGATCGAAATGATCATGATGAACAACTGGAACCACCAGAATTCGCTGCGGCTTGCGCGGCCAGTGAACTGCGCATAGCGGGTGAGCGGAACCATCATCTTGTGCATCGAAACACTCCCTGAAAAGAAGTGCGCACCATTGGTGCTCCTGTGATGACGAGCCATCGGAATCGTTGCAATTGCGCGCAGCGTGCAACTGAACTGAGCGCTCACCCGCACTTCTCTTCGTCGGATGCTCACGCCGCCCGCAGCTGCACATCCACGTACTCGGCCAGCCCACGGCAGGCCAGCAGCAGCCCTTCGCGCGCGCCATCGCCCATCTGCTGGTCGATATCCCCATCCACGCGTACGCGTTCGGTGGCGTGCAGCAGTTCCAGCAGGAAACTCAGCCCCGCATTGGCACGATCAATACGCGTCAGGGCCAGGCGTTGCCCGGGCGTGCGGTTGTTGCCGGGCCATGGTTGGCCATCGGCGGCGTCGCCCTGGCGGATGTGCTGCAGGCAGGCCTGCAGGGTAATGGCCCCGGCACTGTTACCGCTCTGCAGCGCGACGAAGGTGTCTTCCAGCGTGCGGGCCAGGTCATCGGGCAGGCGCGTGGCGGCCTCGCCCAGGGTGGCGAACAGGTGCGGGTAGGGGGAATCGGTCATGGCGGCGTCCTTGTGCAAGCAGTAAGGGGCCACCCTGCTTAACAGCGAGGGTGGCGGACGGTGCGTGGTTCCAATACCGGAGGTCGATGTAGAAGCGCCGGCGGGCACGAGGCCCCCACGCACCGCCCGCCATGTAAGCGCGGACAGAATGCCTGCCGACGCCACCCAACAAGGAAAGAGCGGCGCCGGCAGGCAAGCGTAACCAACACATCAACCTAACGGGATTGGAAGCCCGTGCCACCCGTTGTCGGTGGCGCTAGATGATTTGCATGCAGTGCCACGTATGCCAATGAGAAAGATTGGAAATTCGAAAACGTTGCAGACGTGCGGCGCGCCGTCAGTGTGGTGATTACGACATTCCCGCAGGGGCGAACTGGGACCGGAGCTGAACCATGTCCCGCCCTGTCGCGATCGTCCATTGAATGACTGCGCAAACGGTGGCGATGCTGCCGGATCGCTCGCTGCCGGTCACCCGCATGTCTGCTCCCGAACGTTCCCACAACGCTGCCATCGATGGCCTGCGCGCATTGGCGGTGCTGGCCGTCGTCCTCTTCCACACCAATGCGACGTGGCTGCCCGGCGGCTTCACCGGGGTGGACCTGTTCTTCGTGGTGTCCGGCTTCGTGATCAGCCAGTCGCTGGCCTCGCGCACGCCTGCGTCACTGAGCGCGATGCTGCTCGACTTCTACCGGCGCCGCGTGCTTCGCCTGTTGCCGGCGCTGCTGGTCATGCTGGTGGCCACCTTCATACTGTCTGCGCTGTTCATTCCCCGTGCGTGGCGCAATGAACAGTTCGACCAGACCGGCTGGGCCGCGCTGGTCGGCTTCAGCAACATCGTGCTGGCTGGCCAGCAGGACGATTACTTCTCACCCGGCGCCGAACTCAACCCGTTCCTGCACACGTGGACGCTGGGCGTGGAGGAGCAGTTCTACCTGGTCTTCCCGCTGCTGTTCTTCGTCTGGCTGCGCGGGCGTGAGCGCTGGCCGTGGTCGCGTTGGCTGTTGCCGGGGCTCACCGTGCTGTCGCTGGCGTGGGCGGGCTGGCAGGCGCAGACGGCACCAGCGGCAGCGTTCTATCTGCTGCCGGCGCGGTTCTGGGAGCTGGCTGCGGGCGCGCTGCTGTACCAGTGGATGCGTACTCGTACGCCGGGCCAGAACGGTGGTGCGG
Source organism: Stenotrophomonas maltophilia group sp. vghtpe118 (assembly GCF_052605195.1). Classification (NCBI taxonomy): domain Bacteria; kingdom Pseudomonadati; phylum Pseudomonadota; class Gammaproteobacteria; order Lysobacterales; family Lysobacteraceae; genus Stenotrophomonas; species Stenotrophomonas maltophilia group sp. vghtpe118. The sequence continues at coordinate 3,437,454 of NZ_CP199672.1, forward strand.
TTGCAGCGGCCGGCCTGACGCTGCTGGCCGCAGGCGTGGTGATCGCCCCGCAGCTGGCGATGCCGGTGCCGGGTGTGCTGGCCACCGTGGCCGGTACCCTGCTGCTGTTGGCAAGCGTGTCGGCGCCGGGGACATCGCGCCTCGCCCGCGCGCTGGGCTGCGCACCGCTGGCCTACCTGGGCCGGTTGTCCTATTCGCTGTACCTGTGGCATTGGCCGCTGCTGGTGCTGCTGCGCTGGACCTACGGCCTGCACGGTGCCGCGCTGTGGCTGTACCCGGTGTTGCTGCTGGCGGTATCAGCTGCGTCGTATCACTTCATCGAGCGTCCGCTGCGCAGTGCGGCGCCGCTGCTGCGCCTGGCACCGGCCAAGGTGCTGGCGATGGCGTTGCCGGTGGTGGCGCTGTGTGGTGCGGGTGCCTGGGCCACCGTGGAGTACCACGAGCAGGTCTCGCTGAGCGTTACCCGTGACGGCTATGCATGGCAGGCGCGTCGCTACCCCGCGTGGCGCCCATTAGAGCCGGTGAGTGCGCCGGCGCTTGAAGGACGGCGCCTGTTCGTGTCCGGCGATTCGCACGCGGCGGCGTATCGCACCATGACCAGCATGGTCGCGCGCCAGACCGGCATGGAGGTGCGCCAGCAGGATCGCGGCGGCTGCAGCTTCGTCAATCTGCTGCGGGCCAGTCCAGCCGATTGCCAGGAGTTCATTGAGCACACGCTGTCGACCATCGAGCGCGAGGCACGCCCGGGTGACATCGTGCTGCTGGCGGCCTTGCGCATGCCGGAGCTGCGCGGATTCGACTGGCGGCGGCAGGATGCACAGGAAATCTATCGTCAACTGCTGGCCGAGCGCACGCCCGCGCATGCACAAGCTGCACGCGATGAAGCCGATCGAGTGCTGGGGCGTTTGCAGAAGCTGGGTGTGCACGTGGTTGTGGATGCGCCGCTGCCGTTGTTCAAGGCCGGTGCGTACCGCTGTTCGGACTGGTTCAACCGCCGCAACCCGGCCTGTGCCGGTGGCCTGAGCATGCCGCGCGCCGACCTGGAAAGGCTGCGCGCGCCGCAGATGGCGTTGCTGTCCGAACTGGCGGTGCGCTATCCATCGCTGACGGTGTGGGATCCGCTGCCGCTGCTGTGCGGGCCAACGACCTGTTCGGCGGTGAAAGACGGGGAGCCGCTGTTCTTCGACAACGATCACCTGAGCGGGCATGGCAACCGCGTGCTGTTGCCCAGCTTCCGGCAGACCCTGATCGATATTGCAGGCGACACGCCGGTGTAGAGCCGAGCCCACGCTCGGCTTGCGCGCGGTGCGGGCTTCATCGCGATGTGGCCGAAGCGGGGCCGAGCATGGCTCGGCTCCACAGGAGTGTGAGGGTGAACGACACGTGGTTGTAGAGCCGAGCCCACGCTCGGCTCGCGCGCGCAGCGCGGGCTTCATCGCGATCTGGTCGAAGAGCCGCCGAGCATGGGCTCGGCTCTACAGGAGTGCGAAGGAATGTGCGCGGTCTATGCCGGCGGCAGCACCTTGCCCGGGTTGAGGATGCCGTCCGGGTCCAGTGCGGCCTTGATCGCGCGCATCGCCGTCAGCGTTTCCGGGGTGAAAGCCTGTGCCATGAAATCGCGCTTGGCCAGGCCAATGCCATGTTCGCCGGACAATGTGCCACCCAATGCCAGGGTCAGCTCGAAGATCTTTGGCAACGCGGCATGCGCGCGCGTGTTTTCGTCGGCATCCTCCGGGTGGTAGAGGATGTTGACGTGCAGGTTGCCGTTGCCGGCATGGCCGAAGGTGACGATGGTGAGTCTGTAGTCACGCGCCAGTGCCTGCACGCCGGCTACCAGCTCCGGAATGCGCGACACCGGGACCACAACGTCTTCATTGATCTTGCCCGGCGCAACGCTGCGCAGCGCGGGCGACAGCGCCTTGCGTGCGGCCCACAGCTGGTCGCGCGCGCGGCCCTCCATCGCCACGTCCAGCTCGATCATGCCGTCGCCTTCGGCGGCACTGGCCAGTGCCTGCAGCAGATAAGGCAGGGTGTCGTGGTCACCATCGGCCTCGACCAGCAGCATCGCGCCTGCCTCCGGCACATCGGCACCATTCAGCCGCAGCAGCTCCAGGCTGCGCGCGTCCATGAATTCCAGGCGGGTGGGTACCACCGGCTGCGACATCAACCGCGACACGCCGGCCGCAGCAGCATCGGCATCGCGGTACAACACGCGCAGCCCGGCCTGGCTGACCGGCAGCGGGGTCAGTTTCAGCGTGGCTTCCACGATCAATGCCAGCGTACCTTCGCTGCCCACCAGCAGATGGGTCAGATCGTAGCCAGTGGCGTCTTTGGTGTAGGCGCCACCGCAGCGGATCACCTCGCCGGTGCCGGTCACCGCCACCAGGCCCAGCACGTTGTCGCGGCTGGTGCCGTACTTCACCGCGCGCGGGCCACCCGCATTGCAGGCCAGGTTGCCACCGACGCTGCAGATCTCGGCGCTGGACGGGTCCGGCGCCCAGAACAGGCCGTGCGACGCCAGCGCCTGCTGCAGCGTGCCGTTCAACACGCCCGGCTGCACGACCGCGCAGCGATCACCGGCGCGGATCTCGACGATGCGGTCCATGCGGGTGAACGAGAGTACGATGCTGCCCGGCTGCGGGACCGCGGCACCGGTGGTACCGGTGCCGGCACCGCGCGCGACCAGCGCCACGCCATGCGCGCGGCAGGCACGCACCAGCGCCTGCACCTGCTCGATGTCCGCCGGAAACGCCACTGCGGCCGGCCGCTGATGGCGCCATGAGTTGTCCTGCGCATTCGCCTCCAGCGCGCCGTCATCCATGCGCCAGCCCTCCGTGCCCAGCAGGGTGGACAGTTCGGCAACCAGGGCAGCAGGCAGGGCAGGACTCATGACGGATCTCGTGAGGCAGCAGGAGCGGGTTGGATCAGTTTCCAGGCGACAACGGCGCCGGCCAGTGGCAGCCACACCCAGCGCAGTTCGGAGAGCAGGGTAGCCACGCCGCGTGCGCTGAAGAACTGTGGCGCGAAGGGTGACACGCGGATGGGGCGCCACGGCGCGAAGAAGCGCTGTTCGCTCCACGGCCAGGCCAGCGCGACGCCCAGACCACCGGAGGTCATCGCATCGAGCAGCGGATGGCTGGCGGCGCAGGCGAAGACGAATACAGCGGCTTGTACGGTAGATGCCAACCTTGGTTGGCACACATCCGCCGACCAAGGTCGGCGACTACCCAAGAGCGCCAACGCCGCGGCCAATGCTGCCAGCACGCCGGCGAACAGCAGTGAGTGGCTGGCGCCGCGATGGCCGAAGGCATCGGCATAGGGAATGTGCAGGGCAAAGGCCAGTACATCGGCATCGGGCAGCATGGCGGCGATCACGCCGGCGGCCAGCAGGCGCGGCGGGATGCGGCCACGATCAGCGGCGCACCACAGCGCCAGCGGCACAGCGGCATGGGTGATGATCGACGGCATCAGTCACGCACCATGGTCGTACCGGCCGCGGGCCGGCTGCAGGTCCGACGGGTAGTGCCGGCCGCTGGCCGGCAAAGAGTAGCCATCAGCAGTCATCCAATCGGAATGCATCCCGCAGCCAATGCAACTGCGGCGGTTCGCCGGTGGCTTCGACCACATCGAAACGGCAGGGCGCATTGGCCAGCGCCGGGTGGTCCTGCAGGTACAGCTGCGCGGCGTGGGCCAGGCGCCGGCATTTGCGCGCATCGACCGAAGCGGCGCCACCGCCGAAATCCGATCGCGCGCGGTAGCGCACTTCCACGAACACCACGGTGCCGGCATCGTCCATCACCAGGTCCAGTTCACCGCCGCGATAGCGCACGTTGCGCGCACGCGGCTGCAGTCCCGCCTGTTGCAGATGCTGCTCGGCGGCGGCTTCCACCGCCGAGCCACGTTGGCTGCGCTCAGCGACCACCGACGATCGGCATCGGCCGGCCGCCATTGAAGGTCGACCAGGCCGGCTGGCGCAGGATGTTGCCGTTGCTGTCCAGGAACAGGGTGCCGGTGGCACCGTCCAGGCCGCCTTCGTTGGACAGCTTGTCCAGGTAGGCGGTGATCTTCCAGGCGTCGGCACCGAAGGCGAACAGGCGGCCGGCCGCACCGCGTGCGCTCGGCAGGGTGCTGGCCACCTGGCTGGCCGACGGCAGGCCGGACACACTGCGCACGTTCCAGGCTTCGTTCGGATAGACGATGCCGTCCAGCGCCACGTCTTCTTCCACCTTGCCGCTGCCAACGGTCAGCTGCGAGGTGCCAACGCGGGTCGCGCCGCCTGCACCGGCCAGCGCCAGCTGCGGCGCCAGCAGGCGCGCCTGCGGCGCACGCACGGCGAGGAATACGGCATCGACCTGGCCGGCGTTGCGCACCTGCGCGCCGACATCGCCGACGGCATCGGTGACGCCGATCGTGGCCACCACCTGGCCACCGCGCTGCGCAAAGCGCTGGGCGAAGGCGGCGGCGGCACGGCGGCCGGTGTCATCGGCGCTGTTGATCACCAGCGCCTTGCCGCGCTCGCGGCCACGCAGGTACTCGGCGGCGACGATGCCGTCGTCTTCCGGTGCCAGCGAGAAGCCGGCACTGCCGGTCGGCGGTGCGTCCTTGCCGCGGTTCAGGGCCAGCACCGGCACCTGCAGCTGCTGCCGGCCGTACACGGCGTCCACTTCGTCGCGGCCCAGCGGACCGACCACGAAGTCGGCACCGGAGGCGACGGCCTTGTCATAGGCGGCCAGGGCACCGGCCGGGGTGCCGGCGGTGTCGAAGAAGTTGATGTCCGGGCGGCGGCGGCTTTCACCGTAATAAGCGCTCAACAGGCCATCGCGCACCGGCTGTGCGGCGGTGGCCAGGCGGCCGCTGAGCGGCAGCAGCACGGCCAGCTTGGCCGGCGGGCGGTAACCGTCGCTCATCGCCGGCGGGCGCTTGCTGGTGTCGAACTGGGCCGCGCCATCGCGGTCGAACGGGCGCGGCAGCGGCAGGCCGCGCGCGATCAGTGCACGGCCGGCGAAGTTGTAGAGCGGGTCGTTGGCCGGCAGGGCGGCGGCACGGCTGCGCAGGGTGGCGTCGTCGAGGGTGCCGAGCAGGCCGGCAATGGCGGCCTGGTTCTCGCTGCGCGCGCTGCCGGTCAGGCTGGAATGGGCGCGGGCGCGCTCGGTGGCGGCGCCGAAGGCATCGCCGGTGCCCTGCAGGGCACTGGCGCGGGCCAGGTACCAGCGCGTGCGCAGGGCCGGCAGCACGTTGTCGCCGTGGTCCTTCAGCAGGGCCAGTGCCTGCGCCGGCTGCTTGTCGGCCAAGGCGAGCTCGGCACCGGTCAGCTGGTAGCGCTGCAGGCTGGCGCCGGACAGCTGGCGTGCGGTGAGCTGGCCGAGCAGGCTGCGCGCGCGGGCACTGTCGCCGGCCAGGTGCCAGGCCCAAGCGGCATCGGCCAGGGCGTTGCTGCGGGCGCCGCCGCGCAGCGTGGCGGCCAGGCCTTCCAGCTGCAGTGCGGCGTCGCGCGGCTTGCCCTGTTCGATCAGCGCCAGCGCCTGGCTCTGGGCCGGCGAATCGGGGGTGCTGGTCAGGCTGGTGGTGGCACAACCGGCCAGCAGCATCAGCGACAACGACAGGGCGGAGATCCGTGCGGCGGGCTTGTTCATGATCGGGTCCATGCGATGAGGGCAGCGGCCTTGGCCGGGTACACGCTACGATTCTACCCTTGCCCCGTGAGTACCGCTGAAATGAGTGTGCCAACCCTGTACGTCGTCGCCACCCCGATCGGCAACCTGGCCGATCTGAGCCCGCGCGCGCAGGAGGTGCTGCGTTCGGTGGCGGCCATCTGTGCCGAGGACACCCGCCGCAGCGGCCAGCTGCTGTCCCATTTCGGCATCCAGCAACCGCTGGTGGCCCTGCACGAACACAATGAAGAGGCCTTGGCGCAGCGCCTGGTTTCGCGATTGCAGGCCGGCGAGTCGCTGGCGCTGGTCAGCGATGCCGGTACCCCGCTGGTCAGTGACCCCGGTTTCCGCCTGGTGCGTGCCGCGCGCGCGGCGGGCATCAAGGTCAGCCCGGTGCCCGGCGCCTGCGCCGCCATTGCCGCGCTGAGCGTGGCCGGCCTGCCCAGCGACCGTTTCAGCTTCGAGGGTTTCCTGCCGGCCAAGGCCAGCGGTCGCCGCGACCGCCTGCAGGCGCTGGCCGGCGAAGTGCGCACGATGGTGTTCTACGAATCCTCGCACCGCATCGCCGAGTCGCTGGCCGACATGGCGGCGATCTTCGGCGGCGAGCGCCCGGCGGTGCTGGCCCGCGAGCTGACCAAGCTGTTCGAGACCGTCCTTGATGGTGACCTGGCCGGCCTGCTGGCCAGGGTCGAGGCCGACGAGAACCAGCGCAAGGGCGAGTTCGTGGTGATGGTGCAGGGGGCGGGTGACGATGAGGAAGCGCAGCTGGCACACGGCCGCCGCGTCTACGCGAAGCTGAGCGAGCACCTGCCGCCGTCGACCGCCGCCAAGCTGGCTGCGGAACTGACCGGTGCGCCGCGCAAGGCGCTGTACGGTAGTTGATGGATCGTGCGGACCAAGGTCCGCACCCACCAGATCGGAATCCGCACCCACCAAGGCAGCGGCATCGCTAGAGCCACGCCACGCGTGGATGGATGAACCGGACGCCGCGATCGGCACGGCAGGAAAGGCGTGCGTACGCTAGAATGCGCGCTGGCGGAGTCGGCCAGACAGTCGCGTCATCCCTTCGGGGGTGCCGAGGAAAGTCCGGGCTCCATAGGGCAAGGTGCCAGGTAACGCCTGGGCGGCGCAAGCCGACGGAAAGTGCAACAGAAAGATACCGCCTACGTCTTCTTCGGAAGGCCGGTAAGGGTGAAATGGTGCGGTAAGAGCGCACCGCGAGTCTGGCAACAGACCGGCACGGCAAACCCCACCTGGAGCAAGACCAAATAGGGATCCTTTGGCGCGGCCCGCGTTGGATCCGGGTAGGTTGCTTGAGCGTTGCGGTGACGTAACGCCTAGAGGAATGACTGTCCACGACAGAACCCGGCTTATCGGCCGGCTCCGCCTCTTTCTTCGATATGCATGAACCGCGCATCTGTAGTGCCGGCCGCTGGCCGGCAGCTTCACGATGCCAGCAGTGGCGGACAGAGTGCTGCCGGCCAGCGGCCGGCACTACCTCGACGTCGCGCGGTCCTCAGCCCGGCGTGCGGTACTGCCCGGCGGAAATGAACTGCGAGAAGCGCTCGCACCACACCACCACCGTGGTGTAGTCGTCCACGTCCACGTTCGCGGGCACCTCGACCAGGAAGCGGTTGAAGGTCTTTACCTCGCCGATGCGCTGGGCCTGCGCCTTGATCTTCAGGAAGTCGGCCTTGTTGTCGACGAAATCGCGAACCAGATAGACCTTGTAATCCGGGCCCGGTCCCATCTTCCCGTCGAAGGCGACCTGGGTGGCGCTGACGCTGACCTTGCCTTCGGCCCAGTGCACCGCATCGCTGCCTTTGAGGTCGCGGCGGAAGGTGGTGCGGTAGGTGGCGTCTTTCATTGCGGCCTGTACCTGGGCGACCGGCGGGTCATCGGGGGCGATCAGGATCGGCAGCAGATAGACGCCCAGGCCGAAGCCCAGGCCGAGGGTGAGCAGATGGGTGGCGAGCAGGATGAGGATGCGGCGCATGGGGCCTCCTTGTGGTTGCGGTCGATCGCGCGGCGTGATGCCGGGCGCGACCACCCTGGGAGGTCAGGGCCGACATTTATAGACACAGTGCCAAATGCGAAAAGGACACAGTGGGCGGGCTGGAATGCCGGAACCCCTGTGGCACAGGCACATTGCGGTCGCGGCTGGAAGCTGAATGACGTTTCAAGCCCGCTGCGATGGCGACCGCCGTCACGTGGATCGCGACAGCAAGCTGCGGGTAGGGCCGGCCGCTGGCCGGCAGCGTCATGGCGAATCCGAGCATCCAAAGGCTGCCGGCCAGCGGCCGGCACTACCCCCGCCAAGAGCATCCGGCCAGGGGCCGTCACGACCGGGTCAGAAAATGACGTGGCTTTGTCCGCTCGGTGCACCCTGCGGGCCGAAGCGGCGTTCGTGGATCTCGCCGTGGCCGTCGGCGTCGATCAGCAGCACGGTGCTGGCGCGGGTGCCGTAGTCGTCGCCGCGGATGAAGGCCGGGCTCAACCAGCGCTCGCGTTCCAGGCCGATGCCGGTGTCGGGCAGGTCGCTGTCGGCGGGGCGGTGTTCATCGGCCAAGGCATTCCAGAGCGGGGTCAGGTTTGGGGTCAGATCCCTTTCGCGTTGCGAAAGGGATCTGACCCCGTCTTCCTGCAGCCAGGCTTCAAGGGCCGCCATCAACCTGCGGGTCTTCGGCCAGGGCGCGTCCAGCGCGCCGTTGGACATGCCGTGTACGCCCGGGCCAAGCGTCTGCCGTTCGGCGGGATGGTTGCCCAGGTACTCCAGGCTGTCGCTATCGGCCAGCAGGAGATTGAACGGGGCGTAGGCGCCAGCCACGGTCGCCAAGCGGTCGATATGCACGGCGGCCGGGTCGCGGCCGCGCAGGAAGTCGGCCACCAGCGCGCCCCGCGACGGTCCGGTCTGGGCCGCCAGCGGGTCGCGGACGTTGGTGACCACCGCCATCCGGCCCGAGGCGCCGACTCCGGCCCAGCCACCGCCGGAGCGCAGGTCGCGTCCTCCGATGACGGAGGTCTCATCCTGCCAGGTGGCCAGCGCCGCGGTGGGGCGGGCGTGGAACTCATCACGGTTGCCGGTCATCACCAGCCGCCAGCGCGGGTGGTGCATCCAGCCAAGAGCAAGCAGGCACATGGCCTCATTGTGCACCGTTTGCGCAGTCCGGCGCCGTTTCCGGCCCGGCTCGGATGAATGCGCGGCCGATGTTTCACACCCCGTCCACGCCCCTGAACTTCCGTTCAATCTCAAAAATTGAGACGGATCAGCAACTTGTGGATAAGCCTTGAACAAGTCTCTAAAGGTTGTTGCAAGCCATTGATGCGGCTGGCGATTTCCCTGCTGAAAAGTTGTTGACAACCCTCGGCCCGCTGCTAAGGTGGGCATCAGAGGGAAATCCGGGTGTTTTGTGGGTTTTCGTGGTTCAATGTTTCACCGGGCGAAGGACAAGGTGCAGGCGTCGTGTTCCAGGGCGAGACGGCCATCACAGTTGACGACAAGGGGCGCATGGCGGTTCCCACCGCTTACCGCGACCTCGTCGCGCGCGCCAGCAACAACCGTCTCGTGCTGACCTACAACCCGTTCGAAGCCGGCTGCCTGTGGCTGTACGCAGAGTCGGAATGGGAACGGGTCCGCGACGATGTGATGTCCAAGCCCAACACCCAGCGCGTCGTGCGCCTGTTGCAGCAGAAGCTGGTCGGCTCGGCCGCCCATCTGGAGCTGGACGGCAACGGTCGCATCAGCATCCCCGCCAGCCACCGCGGTGCGGTGGGCATTGAGAAGAAGGCGGTATTGCTCGGTATGGGCGACAAGTTCGAATTGTGGAGCGAGCAGGCGCATCGGGCCCTGATCCAGCAGACATTGTCTGACGAGGATCTGGGTGATGGGTTGCTCGACCTGAAGTTGTGAGCCGGGGTGCCCGGATGCGCCCAGAAGCGCAGGCCGGTCACCTTCCGGTGTCGCAGTCGCCGGCGGTGCACCTGCCGGTCCTGTACACCCAGGTCCTTGAAGGCCTGAGGGTGATCGAAAACGGACGTTATCTGGATGGCACGTTCGGTCGTGGCGGTCATGCACGTGGCGTGCTCACCCAGCTCGGTCCCGAGGGGCGCCTGCTGGTCATGGACAAGGATCCGGAAGCCATCGCCGTTGCCGAGCGCGATTTCGCGCCGGATCCGCGCGTGTCCATCTTCCGTGGCAGCTTCGCCCAGCTGCTGCAGTGGGATGCGACGGCCGAAGGCCTGGACGGCGTGCTGTTCGACCTGGGCGTGTCGTCGCCGCAGCTGGATGTGGCCGAACGAGGCTTCAGCTTCGGCAAGGACGGCCCGCTGGACATGCGCATGGACCCGGACAGCGGTGAAAGCGCCGCGCAGTGGATCAACCGCGTGGAAGAGCGCGAGATCGCCGATGTGCTGTGGACCTACGGCGAAGAGCGCCAGAGCCGGCGCATCGCCCGCGCCATCGTGGCCCGCCGCGAGAAGCAGCCGTTCTCCCGCACCGCCGAACTGGCCGAGCTGATCGCCTCGGTGATGCCGCGTGGAAAGGACAAGATCCATCCCGCCACGCGCAGCTTCCAGGCCATCCGCATCCACATCAACCGCGAGCTGGCCGATCTGGAAGCAGGGCTGGATGCGGCGGTGGAACGGCTCAAGCCCGGTGGCCGTCTGGCGGTGATCAGCTTCCACTCGCTGGAAGACCGCATCGTCAAGCAGTACATGAACCGCCTGGCCAAGGCGCCGCCGGCCAACCGCCGCCTGCCCGAGGCCGTTGCGTTCGTGCCGACGCTGGACCTGATCGGTGGGGCCATCAAGGCCACCGACGAAGAGCTGGCCGCCAACCCGCGCGCCCGCAGCGCGGTGCTGCGCGTGGCCCAGAAGCGGGAGGCCGACGCATGAGCCGGCTGCTGCTGATCATCCTGTTGGCCTGCACCGTGGCCTCGGCGATCGGCGTCGTGTTCGTGCGTCACCGTCATCGGCAGACGTTCATCGAGCTGTCGCGCGCCGAGCGCAAGCGCGATGACATCAACCTGGAATTCGGCCGTCTGCAGCTGGAGCAGGCCACGCTGGCCGAAGCCAACCGTGTCGATCGCATCGCCCGCGAAAAGCTCGGCATGAAGTTCCCCGAGGCCGCCGACATCGTGGTGGTGCGCCCATGAGCAAGGCCGGTCGCAACCGTCCACGCAATGCCTTCAACCTGCGCCAGCGCCTGCGCTGGGTGGCGTTGGCGCTTGGCCTGTGCTCGGTGTCGCTGGTCGGCCGCGCGGCCTACGTACAGATCATCAACAGCGACTTCTACCAGCGCCAGGGTGAGGCCCGCTACCTGCGCGAGCTGCCGATCAAGACTTCGCGCGGCATGATCACCGACCGCAACGGCGAGCCGCTGGCGGTGTCCACGCCGGTTGCCTCGATCTGGGTCAACCCGCAGGACCTGCTGCGTTCGCCCGAACGCATCCCCGAGCTGGCCCAGGCGGTCGGCATGTCGGTGGATGAGCTGAGCAGCCGCCTGTCGCAGAAGTCGGACAAGGAATTCATGTACCTGCGTCGCCGGATCAATCCGGACGAGGCGGAGAAGGTGGTCGCGCTGAAGATTCCGGGCGTGGCCGCGCAGCGCGAGTTCCGCCGCTTCTACCCGCAGGGTGAGGCGATGGCGCACGTGCTGGGCTTCACCAACATCGATGATCGCGGCCAGGAAGGCCTGGAACTGGCCTTCGACGAATGGCTGCGCGGCAAGCCCGGTGCGAAGCGGGTGATCCGCAACCGCAAGGGCGAGACCGTCGAAAGCGATCTGCTGCGTGCCGCTGAGCCGGGCAAGGACCTGACCCTCAGCATCGACCGCCGCATCCAGTACCTGGCCTTCAAGGAACTGCGCAACGCGCTGGTGGCCAACAAGGCGGCCGGCGGCTCGATGGTGATCATGGACGTGACCACCGGCGAGATCCTGGCCATGGTCAACCTGCCGACCTACAACCCGAATTCGTTGACCGGCGCGATCCCTGATACGCGCCGCAACCGCGCGGTGACCGACCTGGTCGAGCCGGGTTCGACGATGAAGCCGCTGACCATCGCCACCGCGCTGCAGGCCGGTGTGGTGACCAAGGACACCATCATCGACACCAACCCGGGCTACATGACGCTGGGTCGCTTCACCATCCGCGACGTGCCACGCAACAACGGCGTGCTGAACGTGACCGGCGTGATCACCCGCAGTTCGAACGTGGGTGCAGCCAAGGTTGCGGCGAAGATGCCGGACCAGACCTTCTACGACGGCGTGCGCCGCTTCGGCTATGGCTCGGCGCCGCACAGCGGGTTCCCGGGTGAATCGGCCGGTGTGGTGATGCGTCCGGCGCGCTGGTCCGGGACCACCAAGACCACCATGTCCTACGGCTATGGCCTGTCGGTCACGCCGCTGCAGATTGCCACCGCGTACTCGGCGCTGGCCAACGGCGGGCGCCTTATCGCGCCGACTTTCGTCAAGGGCCAGCGCAACGAAGGCCAGCAGATCATCGATGAAAACGTCGCCAGGCAGGTGGTGGCGATGATGGAGACGGTGGTCACCCAGGGCGGCGCCAAGCAGGCGGCGGTGCTGGGCTACCGCGTGGCCGGCAAGACCGGCACCGCGCGCAAGGCCGGTCCGGGTGGTTACGAGCGCGGGCATTACAACGCGCTGTTTGCCGGCGTGGTGCCGGCCACCAACCCGCGCTTCGCCACCGTCATCGTCATCAACGATCCGCAGGCCGGCAAGTTCTACGGCGGCCTGGTGTCGGCGCCGGTCTATCACAACGTGATGGAAGGCACCCTGCGCCTGATGGACGTGCCGCTGGACGACCTGCAGTCGTGGCTGGCCGCACAGCAGTCGGGCAAGGTCGGCCATTCGGCCTCGATCCTGCCAGCACCGCCGGCCGAGACCGCGCTGCCGGTCGATGCCGCCGCTGAATTCGATGCTGCGCTGCCGAGCGCGCAAGCCCAGACGCCGCCCGCTACGGGAGGCACGCAATGAGTCCTTCGATGTTGCTTTCGCAGTTGCTTCCGGACGTGGCCCTGGCGGGCCATGATCCCGTTCTGACCGGCCTGGTGCTGGACAGCCGCGCCGTGCGCCCCGGCAATGCCTTCGTCGCCATCGCCGGTTTCGGCGCGCATGGCCTGGGCTTTGTCGAGCAGGCCCGTGCGGCCGGTGCCAGCGCCATCCTGTTCGAGCCACCGGCACCGACTGAGCTGCCGGCGCCGGCCGATGCGATCGCCGTGCCGGGCCTGCGGGCGCGCATGGGGGCGATGGCCGACCAGTTCCACGGCGCGCCGTCACGGGCGATGGCGATGGTCGGCGTGACCGGTACCAACGGCAAGACCTCCACCGTGCAACTGCTGGCCCAGGCCTGGCACCTGCTCGGAACGCCCAGTGGCAGTATCGGCACGTTGGGCGCCGGACTTTATGGTGCGGTCGAGCCGACCGGATTCACCACGCCGCTGGTACTGCAGATGCATGCGCTGCTGGCACAGCTGCGCGACGCCGGTGCGCGTGCGGTGGCGATGGAAGTCAGCTCGCACGCCCTGGACCAGGGCCGCGTGGATGCCGTGCATTACGACGTGGCGGTGTTCACCAACCTCACCCGCGACCATCTGGACTACCACGGTGACATGGCCAGCTACGGCGCGGCCAAGGCGCGGCTGTTCCATCGCCCGGGCCTGAAGGCGGCGGTGGTCAACCTGGACGACGCCTTTGGTCGCCAGCTGTTCGCTGGCCTGCCTGCCGGCGTGCAACCGATCGGCCTGAGCTCGCGCGGTGCCGCTGACGCCAGCGTGCGCGCTGAAGCGCTGCAGCTGGATGGGCGCGGTATTGCCTTCGAGCTGGTCATCGACGGCCAGCGCGCCGCGGTGCAGTCGCCGCTGCTGGGCCGCTTCAACGTGGACAACCTGCTGGCCGTGGCCGGCACCCTGCACGCGCAGGGCCAGCCGCTGCCGCGCATCGCCGAAGTGCTGTCGGCGCTGCAGCCGATCCGTGGCCGCATGAACCGCCTCGGCGGCGAAGACGGCCTGCCGACCGTGGTGGTCGACTACGCACATACCCCGGACGCGCTGGAGCAGGCGCTGGACAGCCTGCACGGCCATCTGCAGGGCACGCTGTTCTGCGTGTTCGGCTGCGGTGGCGAGCGCGATTCAGGCAAGCGTCCGCAGATGGCGGCGATTGCCGAGCGCCTGGCCAACCAGGTCATCGTCACCGACGACAACCCGCGTGGCGAGAATGGCGACGTGATCGTGGCCGACATCCTGGCCGGCTTCCAGCACGCCGATGCCGTGACCGTGCAGCGCAACCGCGCGCGTGCGATCGGCCTGGCGGTGAAGCGTGCCGGTGCCGGCGACATCATCCTGATTGCCGGCAAGGGCCATGAGCCGTACCAGGAAGTGAATGGCGTGCGTCATGACTTCGACGACACCGAAGTGGCTGCGGCGGCACTGGCGGCCAAGGCCGGTGTTCTGCAGGCACAGGCCGGGGAGGGCGCCGCATGAAGCGCACCCTGCTTTCGCTGATCGCACACTGGGCCGGTGGCGAGATCCACGGCGATGACGTGGCCATCGATGCAGTCAGCAATGACACCCGCAACCTGGGCCCGGGCAGCCTGTATGTGGCGCTGCGCGGCGAGCGTTTCGACGGGCATGACTTCGCTGCCGACGCGCAGGCGCGCGGTGCCAGTGCGCTGCTGGTCGAGCGGCTGCTGCCGATCGAGCTGCCGCAGGTACTGGTGGCCGACAGCGAGCTGGCACTGGCGAAGATCGCTACCGGCATGCAGCGTGACCGTGGCACCGAGGTGTTCGCGATCACCGGCAGCAATGGCAAGACCAGCGTGAAGAGCCTGCTGCTGTCGATCCTGCAGCAGGTGGCCCAGCACGCGCACAAGGTGGTCTACGCCAACCCGGGTAACCGCAACAACGAGATCGGCCTGCCGCTGGCGGTGATCGATGCGCCGGAAGATGCCGACTACGCCGTCTACGAGATGGGCGCTGGCAAGCCTGGCGATATCGCCTACCTGACCGACATCGCCCGCCCGCGCTATGCGCTGGTCAACAACATTGCCCCGGCACACCTGGAACGCATGGGCAGCCTGCTCGGCGTGGCGGTGACCAAGGGCGCGATCTATGCCGCGCTGCCGGCCGATGGCGTGGCAGTGATCAACGCCGACGATGCCTATGGCCGCTGGTTCGAGCAGCACTTCATCAGCACCCCGGCGCGTTGCCGCGTGCTGCGCTACGGCCTCGAACACTCGGCGGACGTGACCGCGCGCGACATCCGCGCCGGTGCACAGGGCAGCCAGTTCACCCTGGTCGCACCGACCGGCGAAGCCCGCGTGGTGCTGGGCCTGCCGGGTCGCCACAACGTCAGCAATGCGCTGGCCGCCGCCAGCCTGGCGCTGGCCGCGGGTGTCGATCTGGCGCTGATTGCCGCCGGCCTGGCCGAAGCGCAGCCGGTGCCGGGCCGCCAGATTGCCCATCAGCTGCGCAACGGCGCGGTGCTGGTGGATGACAGCTACAACGCCAATCCCGGCTCGCTGGCTGCGGCCATCGATGCCCTGGCCGCCGCCCCGGAAGAGGGCTGGCTGGTGCTGGGTGACATGCGCGAACTGGGCCCGGACGCCGAGGCGCTGCATGCGCAGGCCGGCATCCGCGCACGCGCTGCCGGCCTGAAGCGGCTGTATGCGCTGGGTCCGCTCAGTGCCGCCGCTGCGGCCGCCTTCGGTGAAGGCGGTCGCCATTTCGCTACCCATGGTGCGCTGTCACAGGCGCTGCAGGATGAGTTGCACGCTGGTGTGCGCTGCCTGGTCAAGGGTTCCCGTGGCAGTGCCATGGACCTGATCGTCAAAGCGCTGCTGGCGCAAGGAGAGGAATCCCCGCATGTTGTATGAACTGGCTCGATGGTTGCAGCAGTTGGAGAGCCTGTTCGGGCTGTTCAACTACCAGACGTTCCGCGCCATCCTTGCCGCGCTGACGGCCCTGTTCCTGTCGCTGTGGCTTGGACCGGCGATGATCCGCAAGCTCGCCCAGTTCAAGGGCGGCCAGCCGATCCGCCAGGACGGTCCGCAGACCCATTTCTCCAAGGCCGGCACGCCGACCATGGGCGGTTCGCTGATCCTGCTCACCATCACCCTGTCGGTGCTGATGTGGGCCGACCTGCGCAACCGCTACGTGTGGCTGGTGCTGGCGGTGATGCTGTGCTTCGGCGCCATCGGCTGGTATGACGACTGGATCAAGATCGTCCGCCGTGACCCGAACGGCCTGAAGTCGCGCTGGAAGTACCTGCTGCAGTCGATCTTCGGCCTGGCCGCCGGCCTGTTCCTGTTCTACACGGCCGACGTGCCGGCAGCGCTGACCTTCTACATCCCGATGTTCAAGTCGGTCGCGCTGCCGCTGGCCGGCATCGGCTTCGTGGCCATCGCCTACTTCTGGATCGTCGGCTTCTCCAACGCGGTGAACCTGACCGACGGCCTGGACGGCCTGGCAATCATGCCGACCGTGCTGGTGGCCTGCGCGCTGGGCGTGTTCGCCTATGCCTCGGGCAACGTGGTGTTCGCCAACTACCTGCAGATCCCGCAGATCCCGGGCGCCGGCGAACTGGTCATCATCTGTGCGGCCATCGCCGGAGCCGGCCTGGGCTTCCTGTGGTTCAACACCTATCCGGCCATGGTGTTCATGGGCGACATCGGCGCGCTGGCGCTGGGTGCGGTGCTGGGCACCATCGCGGTGATCACCCGCCAGGAACTGGTGCTGGTGATCATGGGTGGCGTGTTCGTCATCGAAACCCTGTCGGTGATGATCCAGGTCGCCTCGTTCAAGCTGACCGGCAAGCGCGTGTTCCGCATGGCGCCGATCCACCACCATTTCGAACTGAAGGGCTGGCCGGAGCCGCGCGTGATCGTGCGCTTCTGGATCATCTCCGTCGTGCTCGTGCTGATCGGCCTGGCCACGTTGAAGGTGCGCTGAGATGAACGACCTGTCCCGCCAGGCAACACGCCTTGAAGCCATCGAAGGCAGCTACGACAAGTGGCTGCTGGGCGCGATCATCGCGCTCACCGGCGTGGGCGTGGTGATGGTGGCGTCCAGCTCGATCGCCTTGATGAGCAGCCCGTTCTACTACCTCAACCGCCACCTGATCTTCCTGGCGGTGGGTATCGTGCTGGCGGTCATCGCCGCCCGCACCGAGCTGAAATCCATCGAGCAGTACAACCAGATGCTGCTGCTGGGCTGCTTCGTGCTGCTGCTGGCGGTGTTCGCGCCGGGCCTGGGCAGCACGGTCAACGGCGCACGCCGCTGGATCAACCTGGGCATCTCCAAGTTCCAGACGGTCGAGGCGGTGAAGGTGCTGTACATCGTCTGGCTGTCCAGCTACCTGGTGCGCTTCCGCGACGAGGTCAATGCGACCTGGCCGGCGATGCTCAAGCCGCTGGGCGTGGCCGGTGCGCTGGTGGTGCTGCTGCTGCTGCAGCCGGACTTTGGTTCTTCGACCCTGCTGCTGGCGATCACCGCCGGCATGCTGGTGCTGGGCGGGGTGAACATGCCGCGCATGTCGATGCCGGTGGTCATCGGCCTGGTCGGCATGAGCGCACTGGCGATCATCGAGCCGTACCGCATGCGCCGCATCACATCGTTCCTGGACCCGTGGGCCGACCAGCAGGGCGACGGCTACCAGCTGTCCAACGCGCTGATGGCAGTGGGCCGTGGCGAGTGGACCGGCGTCGGCCTGGGCAATTCGGTGCAGAAGCTGTACTACCTGCCGGAAGCGCATACCGACTTCATCTTCTCGGTCACCGCCGAGGAATTCGGTTTCCTCGGTACCTGCGTGATCGTGGCGCTGTACGCGCTGCTGGTCGGCCGTACCTTCTGGCTGGGCATGCGCTGCGTGGAAATGAAGCGCCACTTCTCCGGCTACATCGCCTTCGGCATCGGCCTGTGGATCAGCATGCAGACCTTCGTTTCGATCGGCGTGAACCTGGGCATCCTGCCGACCAAGGGCCTGACTCTGCCGCTGATCTCCTCCGGCGGCTCGTCGGTGCTGATGACCTGCGTGGCGATGGGCCTGCTGCTGCGCGTGTCCTACGAGCTCAAGCGCGCCGAGCGTCGCCAGGCCGTGCGCATCGGTGGCGCCGAAGAAACCGCTGCCGAGTCGATGGAACCCGCCGCCACGCCGGCGGCCGCCAGCGTGCCGGTGAGCGCCGAGCCGACGGCTGCCGCTGCGGCGAACGCCGCGCGCGGCACCAGCCGCCTGCAGTCGCGCATCGAACCGACCTTCGGGAGGCTGTCATGAGTGCAGCCAACGAGAAGGTGCGCCCGGTGATGATCCTGGCCGGTGGTACCGGCGGTCACATCTTCCCCGGCCTGGCCGTGGCCCGCGTGCTGCGCGAGCGTGGCGTGCCGGTCACCTGGATGGGCGCCGAAGGCGCGATGGAAACCCGCCTGGTGCCGCAGCACGACATTGCCATCGACACGCTGGCGATCACCGGCCTGCGCGGCAAGGGCAAGCTGGCGCTGCTGGCGGCGCCATGGCGGCTGATGCGTGCGCTGCGCGCGGCCGGCATGATCATCCGCAAACGCCAGCCGCGTGCGGTGGTGGCCTTCGGTGGCTTCGCCTCCGGCCCGGGTGGCATGGCCACGCGCCTGCATGGCCTGCCGCTGATCGTGCATGAGCAGAACCGTGCGCCCGGCCTGACCAACCGCATCCTGTCGCGTTATGCGCGCCGGCTGCTGACCGGTTTCCCGGGCACCTTCGCCCAGCGCGAGGAATTCGTCGGCAACCCGGTGCGTGCGGAGATCGCCGCCATCGCTCCGCCGGAACAGCGCTTCGCCGACCGCAACGGCCCGCTGCGCGTGCTGGTGGTGGGTGGCAGCCAGGGTGCGCGCGCACTCAATGCCGGCGTGCCGCAGGCGATCGCCGCGCTGGGTGCCGGCGTGCCGGTGCAGGTGCGCCACCAGAGTGGCGAGAAGATGCATGCCGAGGCGGTCGAGGCGTATGCCAAGGCCGGCGTGCAGGCGGAAATCACCCCGTTCATCGCCGACATGGCCGAGGCCTTCGCCTGGGCCGATCTGGTCGTGTGCCGCTCCGGTGCGTCGACCCTGGCCGAGCTTTGCGCAGCCGGCGTCGGCAGCGTGCTGGTGCCATTCCCCGCTGCCGTCGACGATCACCAGACCCGCAATGCGGAGTACCTGGTCGAGCGCGGCGCGGCGGTGTTGCTGAAGCAGGACGGAACGCTGGCCGACGGCATTGCCGCACTGCTGCGCGATCTGTCCGAAAATCCCGCCCGCCGCATGCAGATGGCGCAAGCCGCGCGTGCCCTGGCCAAGGTCGATGCCGCCGAGCGCATCGCCGATATCATTCTCGAGGAAGCTGTATGAAGAAGGCATGCCACCGCGCCTGCCCTGCGCGAGGCCGCGCATGATCCGTCGCCTGCACGACACCAACGACCTGGTGCGCGCGTTCCCGCGCGTGCATTTCGTCGGCATCGGTGGCACCGGCATGAGTGGCATCGCCGAAGTGATGCTGACGCTGGGCTACGAAGTGTCCGGCTCGGACAACGCCGACAACGTGGCAACCCGCCGCCTGGCCAGCCTGGGAGCGCGCATCATGCGCGGCCACTCGGCAGCCAACGTGCTGGGCACCGACTGCGTGGTGGTCTCCAGTGCCATCCGCGAAGACAACCCGGAACTGATGGAAGCGCGCAGCCAGCGCATTCCGATCATGCCGCGCGCGGCGATGCTGGCCGAGCTGATGCGCTTCCGTCGCGGCATCGCCGTGGCCGGTACCCATGGCAAGACCACCACCACCAGCCTGACCGCGGCGGTGCTGAGCGAAGGTGGCCTGGACCCGACATTCGTGATCGGTGGCCAGCTGCTGGCTGCGGGTGCCAACGCCAAGCTGGGCGGTGGGCAGTGGCTGGTGGCCGAGGCCGACGAAAGCGATGGCAGCTTCCTGCGCCTGAATCCGCTGATGTCGATCATCACGAACATTGACGCCGACCACCTGGAAAACTACGGCAACGACTTTGCCCGCGTGCAGGCGGCGTTCGCCGAATTCCTGCAGCGCCTGCCGTTCTACGGCCTGGCGGTGCTGTGCATCGACGATCCGGAAGTGGCCGCGCTGGCCGCCAGGACCCCGCGCCACGTGATGAGCTACGGCATGAGCCCGCAGGCCGACGTGCGCGCCGAGAACGTGGTGCAGGAAGGATCGCGCATGCGCTTCACCCTGCGCCTGCCGCAGGGCACCAGCCAGGAAGTGGTGCTGGCGCTGCCGGGCAGGCACAACGTACTCAACGCGCTGGCCGCCGCCGCGGTGGGCTGGCAGCTGGGCGTGGCACCGGACGCCATCGCGCGCGCGCTGGAAGGCTTCGCCGGTGTCGGTCGCCGCTTCAATGATCTGGGCGAAGTGACCACCGCCAGCGGTGCCAAGGTGCGCATCATCGACGACTACGGCCATCACCCGAGCGAGCTGGAGGCGGTATTCGCCGCCGCCCGCGGCGGCTGGGCTGACAAGCGCCTGGTGGTGGCCTTCCAGCCGCACCGCTACAGCCGCACCCGTGACCAGTTCGACAAGTTCGCCGCGGTGCTGTCCAGCGTCGACGCGCTGGTGCTGAGCGAGGTCTATCCGGCCGGTGAGGAACCCATTGCCGGTGCCGACTCGCATGCGCTGGCCCGCGCCATCCGCGCGCGCGGCCGCAGCGAGCCGGTGGTGGTGGGCAAGGCCGCCGAGCTGGCCAGCGTGCTGCCGGACGTGCTGCAGGACGGTGACCTGCTGCTGATGATGGGTGCCGGCGACATCGGTGCCGTGGCCACCCATATCGCGGTGGAAGGCTTCCAGGCGGAGGGCCAGGCGTGAGCGCGCTGACTTTCCCGCCGCTGCGCATGACCGACCCGGCCGTGTTCGGCCGCGTCGCCGTGCTGCTCGGCGGCAGTTCCAGCGAACGCGAGGTGTCGCTGGATTCAGGCCGCAACGTGCTCGAAGCCCTGCAGTCGCGCGGCGTCGATGCGTTCGCCGTCGATGGCATTCCGGCGCTGGCCAGCGCGCTCGCCGCCGGTGGCATCGACCGCGTGTTCAACATCCTGCATGGCCACAACGGTGGCGGTGAGGACGGCATCGTGCAGGGCCTGATGGACGCCTTCGGCGTGCCGTACACCGGCTCGGACGTGCTGGGTTCGGCGCTGAGCATGGACAAGATCCGCACCAAGCAGGTGTGGCTGTCGCTGGGCCTGCCGACCCCGCAGTACCGCAAGGTCGACGCGTCGAACGTGCATGCGCTGGCCGCCGAGCTGGGCCTGCCGGTGGTGGTGAAGCCGGCCAACGAAGGCTCCAGCGTGGGCATCAGCCGGGTCACCGACGAGACCGGCCTGGACGAGGCCGTGGCCCTGGCCGCGCGCTACGACGGCCAGTTGCTGATGGAGCAGATGGTGGTGGGCGATGAGCTGACCGTGGCCATCCTTGGCGACGTTGCCCTGCCGTCGATCCGCATCGTGCCCAAGGGCCAGTGGTACGACTACAACGCCAAGTACATCGCCGAGGACACCCAGTACCTGTGCCCGGGCCTGGACGGTGGCGACGAAGACGAGATCCGCCGCATCGCGCTGGCCGCATTCCGCGCCGCCGGCTGCCGTGGCTGGGGCCGCGTGGACGTGATGCGTGACCGCGCCAGCGGCCGTTTCTTCCTGCTGGAAGTGAACACCGCGCCGGGCATGACCAGCCACTCGCTGGTACCCAAGGCGGCCCGCCAGGCCGGCATCGGTTTCGAGGAACTGGTGTGGCGCGTGCTGGAACAGACCCTGGAGGCCACGCACGCATGAACGCGCTGCTGCGCATCTTCGTCTGGCTGTTGGCACTGTCGGTGGTTGCACTGCCGGTGGTGGCCGTGGTCAATGGCTGGGTCGGCGCCGAGCGCTGGCCGCTGGCGAAGCTGCGCGTGCATGGCGAGTTCAAGCGGGTACCGGCCGAGCAGCTGCAGCAGGTGCTGCTGCCGTACGCGCGCGCCGGGTTCTTCGCGGTCAAGCTGCAGGATGCGCAGGACGCGCTGGAAAAGCTGCCGTGGGTGGAAAGCGCGCAGGTACGCAAGCAGTGGCCGGACGTGCTGGAAGTGACCCTGGTCGAGCACAAGCCGTTCGCACGCTGGGGCAACGACCGCCTGGTCTCCGAGCAGGGCAAGCTGTTCCCCACGCCGAAGAAACTGTCAGACCTGGAACTGCCGGAGCTGGATGGCCCGGACAGCCAGACCCAGGAAGTGATGAAGCTGTACAGCGACTCGCGTGCCTTGTTCGCACCGGCCGGCGTCGACGTGCGCCGGGTGACGATGGATGCGCGCGGCAGCTGGTCGCTGGTGCTGAGCAACGGCACCGAAGTGGTGGTCGGCCGTGACGACGCGCGCTCGCGCATGCAGCGCTTCGTCAAGGTGCTGCCGCAGCTCAACAGACAGGACGCGCCGATCGAGCGCGCAGATCTCCGTTACACCAATGGTTTCACGCTGAGCTGGGGTACCCCGGCCACGCCGGCGAAAACGCCGGCGACCCCGGCCAGAAGCACGCAGGAAAGGACATGAATCGCAAGGGTGACAAATCGCTGATCGTTGGCCTGGACATCGGCACCTCCAAGGTGGTGGCGCTGGTGGGCGAGTATTCGCCGGGCAACCCGATCGAAGTGATCGGCATCGGCTCGCACGAATCGCGCGGGTTGAAGCGTGGCGTGGTGGTGGACATCGAATCGACCGTGCAGTCGATCCAGCGTGCGGTGGAAGAAGCCGAGCTGATGGCCGGCTGCGAGATCCGTTCGGTGTACGCCTCGATCTCCGGCAACCACGTGCAGTGCAAGAACTCGCCGGGCATCGTGCCGATCCGCGACGGTGAAGTGACCTGGGGCGACCTGGATCGCGTGCTCGACGCGGCCAAGGCGGTGGCGATCCCGGCCGACCAGAAGATCCTGCACGCGATTCCGCGCGAGTACGTGCTGGACGATTCGCAGGAAGGCATCCGCAACCCGGTCGGCATGACCGGCGTGCGCCTGGAAGTGCATGCGCACCTGGTGGTGTGCGCGCAGTCGGCGGCGGCCAACATCAGCAAGTGCGTGCAGCGCTGCGGCCTGCAGGTGGACGACCTGGTGCTGTCCTCGCTGGCCTCCAGCGTGGCGGTGCTGACCGCCGACGAGCGCGAGCTGGGCGTGGTGCTGGTCGACATGGGCGCCGGTACTACCGACATCGCGGTGTTCGTGCAGGGCGCGATCTGCCACACCGCCTCGCTGCCGATCGCCGGCGACCACGTGACCAACGATATCGCGCACATGCTGCGCACGCCGACCCCGGAAGCCGAGCAGATCAAGGTGCGCTATGCCTGCGCCCTGGCCCAGCTGGCCACGGCCGAGGAGAGCATCCAGGTGCCGTCGGTCGGCGACCGCCCGCCGCGCCGCATGCCGCGCCATTCGCTGGCGCAGGCCGTGCAGGGTCGCTACGAGGAGATCTTCGAGATGGTGCAGGCCGAACTGCGCCGCTCCGGCTTCGAGGAACTGGTGCGCGCCGGCATGGTGCTGACCGGGGGCGCATCGAAGATGGAAGGCGTGGTCGAGCTGGCCGAGGAAATGCTGCAGATGCCGGTGCGCGTGGGCATCCCGCAGCACGTCACCGGCCTGGGCGAAGTGGTCGGCAACCCGGTGCACGCCACCGGCGTGGGCCTGCTGCTGATGGGCAGCCAGATCGAGCACCCGCGGCGGCCGTCGCTGCCGACCGGGCGCGCTGGAAGCATGTTCAAGAAGCTCAAGACCTGGTTCCGCGGCGAGTTCTGACGCGGAACCCGTAACTCCGGGCCCGGCCCGGCGCAACACCCGCAGTACCCGCATCACAACGCAACAACGCACTACACAACCCACACAGCCGCAACGGCAACATGACACGCGAAGGCAGGAGGCCCGACCGTCCATGCCACCGACAAGCGGATACAACGAGGACACGGACATGGCGCATTTTGAACTGATCGAAAAGATGGCACCCAATGCGGTGATCAAGGTGGTTGGCGTGGGCGGCGGCGGCGGCAATGCCGTGGCGCACATGGTCAACTCGGCGGTGGACGGCGTGGAGTTCATCACCGCCAACACCGACTCGCAGGCCATCAAGAATTGTGGTGCCAAGCTGCAGCTGCAGCTGGGTACCAACGTGACCAAGGGCCTGGGCGCAGGCGCGAACCCGGAGGTCGGCCGCCAGGCCGCGCTGGAAGACCGTGAGCGCATCATGGACGCGCTGCAGGGCGCGGACATGGTGTTCATCACCGCCGGCATGGGCGGCGGCACCGGCACCGGCGCCGCGCCGGTGGTGGCGCAGCTGGCCAAGGAAATGGGCATCCTGACCGTGGCCGTGGTCACCAAGCCGTTCCCGTTCGAAGGCCGTCGCCGCATGCAGGTGGCGCTGAAGGGCATCGAGGAACTGAGCCAGCACTGCGACTCGCTGATCACGATCCCGAACGAGAAGCTGATCACCGTGCTGGGGCGCAACGCGACCATGATCCAGGCCTTCCGCGCCGCCAATGACGTGCTGCAGGGCGCCGTGCAGGGCATCGCCGACCTCATCGTGCGTCCGGGCCTGATCAACGTCGACTTCGCCGACGTGCGCACCGTCATGTCCGAAATGGGCCTGGCGATGATGGGTACCGGCACTGCACGGGGCGATGACCGCGCCCAGGCCGCTGCCGAATCGGCGATCCAGAACCCGCTGCTGGACGATGTGAACCTGGCCGGTGCCAACGGCATCCTGGTCAACATCACCGCCGGCGCGGACTTCACCATGGCCGAGTTCGACGAGATCGGCCGTACCATCGACGGCTTCGCTTCGGAAGACGCCACCGTCGTGGTCGGCACCGTGCTGGACCCGGACATGCAGGACGAAGTGCGCGTGACCGTGGTGGCCACTGGCCTGAACCGCGTCGCGGCCAGCAAGACCCAGCGTCCGGGCGAGCGTGCACCGATCAAGCTGGTCCGCAACGCCACCACCGGCCAGCCGGAGTTCGGCGAGTTCGACAACGGCGGCGACGCCGTGTCCAAGGCCGTCGGCGGCATGGGCCTGGGCCTGCGTCGCGCCAGCAGCGATACCGCAGCGGCTTCGGCCCCGTCGGCGCCGTCCTCTTCGGCCCCGGCCGCGGCAGAACTGCCGAACGATTACCTGGACATCCCGGCGTTCCTGCGCCGCCAGGCGGACTAAGCGGGCCGGCCCGGGGTTGTCCTCCCCGGGTTGCGCCACCATGTCCTGAAAACGCGGGCGCCGGGCCAGGATGGGCCCGGCCGCCCTGCTTCACGCGCTTTCCCAGCGGCGTGCCGGTGTGTCCTGCCGGTGGCTGTCACTGGCGTTTCAGCCAGGGTAGGGGAGTGCGCGTGTTAATCTAATGTGTCACTTCCGGTCCATCCCCATGATCCAGCAACGCACCCTCAAGAACACGATCCGCGCCACCGGCGTTGGCCTGCATAGTGGTGACAAGGTCTACATGACCCTGCGCCCGGCACCGGTCAACCATGGCATCGTGTTCCGCCGCGTGGACCTGGACCCGGTGGTGGAAGTGCCGGCCAAGGCCGAACTGGTCACCGAAGTGACCCTGTGCACCGGCCTGACCTGCAACGACGCCAAGATCCAGACCGTCGAACACCTGATGTCGGCGCTGGCCGGCCTGGGTGTGGACAACATCATCGTCGAACTGTCCTCGGCCGAGCTGCCGATCATGGACGGTTCGGCCGGCCCGTTCGTGTTCCTGCTGCAGTCGGCAGGCATCGTGGAACAGGATGCGCCCAAGCGCTTCATCCGCGTGCTGAAGACCGTGGAAGTGACCGAGGGCGACAAGGTGGCCCGCTTCACCCCGTACGAGGGTTACAAGCTGGGCTTCACCATCCAGTTCGACCACCCGATGATTCCGGCCAAGCAGTCGCGCCAGGAAATCGAGTTCTCGACGCTGGCCTACACCAAGGAAATCTCCCGCGCGCGCACCTTTGGTTTCATGCGCGACCTGGAGTACATGCGCGAGCGCAACCTGGGCCTGGGCGGTTCGATGGACAACGCCATCGTGCTGGACGAGTTCCGCGTGCTCAACGAAGACGGCTTGCGCTACGCCGACGAATTCGTGCGCCACAAGATCCTGGACGCCATCGGCGACCTCTATCTGGCCGGTGGCCAGGTGCTGGGTGCGTACGAAGGCTTCAAGTCCGGCCACGCGCTCAACAACAAGCTGGTGCGGGCCCTGATGGCCGACGCCAGCGCCTGGGAATGGGTCAGCTTCGACTCGCCGGCCACCCCGGATCCGGTGGAATACGCCACCCCGGCGTACGCCTGATTCCATAGGTTGTTGAATTTAAAGATAAAAACGCCGCCTTCCTGGGCGGCGTTCTTGTTTCCGGCGTCGGCGACGCATTCAGCGTGCTTGAAAGACGTCAAGGCTGGTTCAAGGTCACGGTTTTGTGAACCTGTTGAATCAGAAGCCTGAATTTAACGCAGTTTTAACAACAATCTAACGACAGGCCCCCGGATGGCCGCTAGGATGCGACCCGGCCCCCGAAATGTTTCACGCCGTGGTGACACGCGCGACGGGGAGCGGAGCCGGATGCTCCGTTGCCATCAGGACCGTTTCTTCGGCTTCGAGGGAACGTCCTGCAGGCAAGCCAAGGCGTCGCGTAGCCCTTTGTGCGTGGCGGCTGAAACTGCGTGGGGTCCATTCCGGTTCTCGAGCGCTGGGGAGCGCGTGGGAGTGGGAGACGCAGTCTTGATGGTCACCCTGGTGGCCTTCAGCCCGATGGAACGGGCCGCGTCGAGCAGCTGGGCTTCGGCAAGCCGCAACTTGGCATGCCAGACCGGGGACTCGACGAGAAAAACGAGGTGTTCCCCGTCCACATTGGCCAGCCGGCAACGGCTGCGCAGAGGTGGCGGCAACTGGGGGCGCAACTGACGGTCCAGCGCGTCGAGCCACAAGGCACGCCGCAGCGGGTTCGCGCTTTTGTCCGCCATTACCGCATCCAGCGCCGGTTTCGGTGCCGACGCGGGGCGAACGCTGGATTTCGGCTCAGACATGAAAACTCACTGATGGCATTCAAGAAGATCGTAATCAAAACGCGTGAAGGACAGGCCAAGTCGTCGCCGATCGCGCGTTTGCGGTTCTATTTCGAGGACCGCCCCCGTGCCCTGCTGGGCAGCGTGCTCGGGGTAGGCTGCATTATCGGCCTTGCTGGCGGCATTGGCGCCAGCGCGCTGAATGATTCCCGGCTGCAGGCCAAGGTCGAGCGCCAGGATGCGGAACTGGCCAAGGTCAAGCGCGATGCGCAGACCCAGGTCAATGCGCTGGCGGCCCGCCTCGGCGAGCTGCAGGCCCAGGCGACCCGCCTCAACGCCCTCGGCGAACGGCTGACCCAGATGGGCAAGCTGGAGGACGGCGAGTTCGACTTCAACGAGACCCCCGGCCTCGGTGACGGTGACGCAGGCGGCCCGACCAGCGACATCCCGGTCAAGGACGTCAACGCCGACTTACAGGTGCTGGAGCAGCGCTTCGCTGCTTCAGGCCGCCAGTTGTCGGTGATGGAATCGCTGATGTTCGACCACCAGCTGCAGCAGAACGCGGTGCCGTCGCGCATGCCGATCCGCAACAGCTATGTGACGTCCGGCTTCGGCACCCGTGCCGACCCGTTCGGCCGCGGCGCCGCCACCCACAAGGGCATGGACTTCCACGCAAAGGTCGGTGACCCGGTGATGGCCGTGGCCGAGGGCGTGGTCAGCTTCGCCGGCGTGAAGGGCGGCTACGGCAATGTCGTCGATGTCGACCATGGCAATGGCTATGTCACCCGCTACGCGCACAATTCGCGCCTGGTGGTGAAGGCCGGCGACCTGGTCCGTGCCGGCCAGGAAGTGGCCAAGGCCGGTTCCACCGGCCGTTCGACCGGTGCCCACGTGCACTTCGAGGTGTGGGAGAACGGCAACGTGGTCAACCCGCGCAAGTTCCTCGGCGACGGCGGCAACACGCCGGTCGGCCGCGTCAGCCGCGGCTGACGCCACATTGGGGTGCCGGCTGCCGTCGGCACTACCGCCCCCGGAGTACGGGGGCAGCGCCGTAGGCGCGGGGGTGTGGAGGCGAGGTGAGCGGGGCCCGCGGTTCGCGCAGCGAAGCGTGGGAGCGCCAGCGCGTATGCGCTGACGCGTACCCGGCCAGCGGCCGGCACTACCCCTCGGGGTTGAAACCCCTCGCGCCCGTCCCAAGCTACAATGGGTGTTGCCATCGACAGGGCGCCAGGCGCCCTGTTTCGTTTGCGGCGGACGGATCCCCAGGGGGAGGCCGGGCGTCGTGTCCATCCAACCCGGTTCCTTCAATGATCAACAGCCTGCTTACCCGCGTATTTGGCAGTCGTAACGAACGACAGCTGCGCCAGCTCAACCGCATCGTCGCCAAGATCAATGCGCTGGAGCCGGAGATCGAGAAGCTGTCCGACGAGCAGCTTCAGGCCAAGACGCCGGAGTTCAAGCAGCGCATCGCTGGCGGTGAAGCCCTGGACAAGGTGCTGCCGGAAGCGTTCGCGGTCTGCCGCGAAGCCGGTCGCCGCGTGCTGGGCATGCGCCACTACGACGTGCAGCTGATCGGCGGCATGGTGCTTCACCTGGGCAAGATCGCAGAAATGCGCACCGGTGAAGGCAAGACCCTGGTGGCGACCCTGCCGGTGTACCTCAACGCGCTGGAAGGCAAGGGCGTGCACGTGGTCACCGTGAACGACTACCTGGCCCGCCGCGACGCCGCGCAGATGGGCAAGCTGTACAACTGGCTGGGCCTGAGCGTGGGCGTGGTGTACCCGGGCATGCCGCACAGCGACAAGCGCGAAGCCTACGCCGCGGACATCACCTACGGCACCAACAACGAATTCGGCTTCGACTACCTGCGCGACAACATGGCGCTGTCCAAGGCCGACCGCTACCAGCGCGGCCTGCACTACGCCATCGTCGACGAAGTCGACTCCATCCTGATCGACGAAGCGCGCACCCCGCTGATCATCTCCGGTCCGGCCGATGATTCCCCGGAGCTGTACATCCGCGTCAACCGTGTCGTGCCGCACCTGGTCAAGCAGGAAGCGGAAGACGGCGAAGGCGATTTCTGGGTCGACGAGAAGGGCAAGCAGGTGCACCTGTCCGAAGCGGGCATGGAGCACGCCGAGCAGCTGCTGGTCGAGGCCGGCATCCTCGATGGCGAAACCGAAGGCCTGTACGCGGCGCAGAACCTGACCGTGGTGCACCACCTCAACGCCGCCCTGCGCGCGCACGCGATCTATCAGCGCGACGTGGACTACATCGTGCGCGATGGCGAAGTGGTCATCGTCGACGAGTTCACCGGCCGTACCCTGGCCGGCCGCCGCTGGTCCGATGGCCTGCACCAGGCGGTGGAAGCGAAGGAAGGCGTGCCGGTGCAGCGCGAGAACCAGACGCTGGCGAGCATCACCTTCCAGAACCTGTTCCGCATGTACAAGAAGCTGTCCGGCATGACCGGTACGGCCGATACCGAAGCGTTCGAGTTCCAGAGCATCTATGGCCTGGAAGTGGTGGTGATCCCGACCAACCGCCCGACCATCCGCAAGGACAGTCCGGACCAGGTGTTCCTCAACCGCAAGGGCAAGTTCAATGCGGTGCTGGCCGACATCGAAGAGTGCGCCAAGCGCGGCCAGCCGGTGCTGGTGGGTACCACCTCGATCGAAACCTCGGAAATGCTGTCCGAGCACCTGAGCAAGGCCGGCGTGAAGCACGAAGTGCTCAACGCCAAGCAGCATGACCGCGAAGCCACCATCGTCGCCAACGCCGGCCGTCCGGGCGCGGTGACCATCGCCACCAACATGGCCGGCCGTGGTACCGACATCGTGCTGGGCGGTTCGCTGGAAGCCGAGATCCACGCCCTGGGCGAGGACGCGACCGACGAGCAGAAGGCGGCGGTCAAGGCCGAATGGCAGAAGCGCCACGAGGCAGTAAAGGCGGCCGGCGGCCTGCACATCGTCGGCACCGAGCGCCACGAATCGCGTCGTATCGACAACCAGCTGCGTGGCCGTTCGGGCCGCCAGGGTGACCCGGGTTCGTCCCGCTTCTACCTGTCGCTGGAAGACAACCTGATGCGCATCTTCGCCTCCGACTGGGTGCAGAAGGCCATGCGCATGATGGGCATGAAGGAAGACGACGTCATCGAGGACCGCCTGGTCAGCCGCCAGATCGAAAAGGCGCAGCGCAAGGTCGAAGCCCACAATTTCGACATCCGCAAGAACCTGCTGGACTTCGACGACGTCAACAATGATCAGCGCAAGGTGATCTACGCCCAGCGCGATGAGCTGCTGGACGCCGAATCGGTGAAGGACAACGTCGACGGCATCCGTGACGACGTGATCTTCGACATCGTTGCGCGCTTCGTGCCGCCGAACTCGATCGACGAGCAGTGGGACCTGCGTGGCCTGGAAGCGACCCTGGAGTCGGACTTCGGCCTGCAGATGTCGCTGACCGACCTGGTCAAGCAGCATGAGGAACTGGATGCCGAGGCCATCGCCAGCAAGGTCCAGGAGCGCGTCAACCAGCACTTCGCCGAGAAGGAAGCCAGCCTGGGCGAAGAGACCATGCGCGCGCTGGAGAAGCACGTGATGCTGACCGTGCTGGACCAGAGCTGGAAGGAGCACCTGGCGCGCATGGATTACCTGCGCCAGGGCATCTACCTGCGTGGTTACGCGCAGAAGCAGCCCAAGCAGGAATACAAGAAGGAAGCCTTCGAGCTGTTCTCGGACATGCTGGAGAACGTCAAGCGCGAGGTGGTGACCCTGTTGGCCCGCGTGCGTATCCGCAGCGACGAGGAAGTGCAGGCCCTGGAGGCCGCCGAGCGCCAGCAGGCGCAGGCTCGCCTGAGCCAGTCGCAGTTCCAGCACCAGGATGCGGGCGGCTACAGTGCCGACGAGGAAGCCGCGCAGGTGCAGGCCGCCCAGCAGGGTGTGGCCACGCTGCAGCGCGACGAGCCGAAGATCGGCCGCAATGATCCGTGCCCGTGCGGCAGTGGCAAGAAGTACAAGCACTGCCACGGCCAGCTGAGCTGATCCCGAAGAGCCCCGCGAAAGCGGGGCTTTTCGTTTGTTGCGGGGGAGCTGCACCGGATCCGTGATTGCGCCGGCCGCCCTGTTCTGGGCATGCTTCCTCCATGCCTTCCCCCACCCGATCGATCCACGTCGTGGCCGCCGTCATCACCGACGCCCGTGGCCGCGTGCTGCTCAACCGCCGTACCGAGAACCGCGACATGGCCGGCCTGTGGGAGTTCCCCGGCGGCAAGCGCGAATCCGGCGAGACCTCTGAACAGGCGCTGGTGCGCGAGCTGCGCGAGGAACTGGGCATCGAGGCCGATGTCGGCGAGTGGCTGATGGACGTGCCGCAGCGCTATCCGGACAAGTATCTGACCCTGGAGGTGCGCCACGTGCGCAGCTGGAAGGGGACACCGCGTGGGCGGGAGGGCCAGGCCATAACCTGGGTGGCGCAGGACAAGCTGGGACGCTATTCGATGCCGCCGGCCGACCTGCCGGTGGTGGCCGCACTGCGCCAACCGGACCGCTACCTGATCACGCCGGCGCCGGCTGACGATGCCAGCGGCGTACAGCACTGGCATGACTGCCTGCAGCGCGCGGTCGCGGCGGGCCAGCAGCGCATCCAGCTGCGCCTGCCACCGGAACACCCGCAACGGCAGGCGATGATCGAACAGGCCGTGCGCGCGCATCGTCGCGGCGTGCAGTGGCTGCTCAATCGCGATGTGGCGCTGGCACGTGCACTGGGCGTGGGGGTGCACCTGGGCAGCGAGCAGCTGCAGGACCTGCAGGAACGGCCCTTGCCGGAAGGGCAGCTTGTCGCCGCGTCCTGCCACGACCTGGAGCAGCTGCAGGCGGCGCAGCGGCTGGGCTGCGACTTCGCGGTGCTCGGCCCGGTGCAGGCCACGGCCAGCCATCCCGATGCGGTGCCGCTGGGCTGGGAAGCCTTCGCCGCGCTGCGCGCGCAGGTGTCACTGCCGATCTACGCGTTGGGTGGGATGGCCGCCGGCCATATCGCCGAAGCCCGTCGCCATGGTGGGCAGGGTATCGCTGCGATTGGTGGGCTGTGGCCGGCGTGAGCCGGCATGCGCGGTTCGATCCCTGCGCAGCGGGGCTCTGACCCCATCGCGGCAATCCGGGGTCGGAGCCCTTTCCGCTGGAAAGGGATCCGACCCGTCCGGTCACAACGTGATCCAGAAACACCCGTATTGCCGCCGCAACCCCAGCACCGTCGAAGCGCGCGACACGCTGCCGGGCAGCGTCTGTTCCAGGCGCAGGCCGACCGGATGCCGCACGGTCGGCGGCTCCGGGTCGGATCCCTGCGCCGCAGGGGCCTGATCCTCATCCTGCGATTGCGGCAGCGCCTGCGAGGGATACACCGGTACCACGTCTACCAGGGGCCGCCGCGCCAGCGATTCCAGTTGACCGAGGATGCGCTGCGCACCGGCATCGGAGACTGCGCCCCACAGGTACAGCGACGACAACCGGTTCACATCGTTGCTGAGGATGCCGACGCGCAGTGCGTCCACCAGCTCGCTCAGGCGACGTGGGCAGCGCGCCCCCAGGGTGTCGCGCGACAGGGTGCTGCCGGTGGGCGCGGGCGGTGGCAATCGCGATCGGGCGCCGACACTGTCGCAGGGGCGGTCGGTGTACACGCTCTGCCCCCGTGCATCAGTGCAGCGGTTCAAGCGTGGGGACTGCGCATGGACCACGCTCGACGCCGAGCACAATGACAGCAGCAACAGCAGGAAGGAAAGCCGGTTCATCGACGCAGGGTAGCGCCGATCGTGGTGGCATGGCGTGCTTTCAGCCCTGCAGCAGCTTCAGCACCGACGTGGTCGGCCTGGCCAGGTTCAGGGTGTAGAAGTGCAGGCCCGGCGCGCCGCCCTCGACCAGGCGCTGGCACAGCCTGGCCACCACTTCGGTACCGAACGCCCGCACCGATTCGGCGTCATCGCCATAGGCCTGCATCTTGCGGCTGATCCAGCGCGGGATTTCCGCACCGCACTGCTCGGAGAAACGGCGCAGCTGGCTGAAGTTGGCGATCGGCATGATGCCTGGCGTGATGGGTACCTGCACGCCGAGCCGGCGCACGGCATCGACGAAGTGGAAGTACGCATCCGGGTTGTAGAAATACTGGGTGATCGCCGCGTCCGCGCCGGCATCGATCTTGGCCTTGAAGTGCTTGAGGTCGGCCAGTGCATCGGAGGCCTGTGGATGGGTCTCAGGGTAGGCGCCCACTTCGATGCGGAACGCATCGCCATGTTCGGCGCGGATGAACTCGATCAGCTCGGCGGCGTAGCGCATGTCGCCGGGAAACCCCATGCCGGAGGGCAGGTCGCCGCGCAGCGCCACCAGGCGATGGCAGCCGATGGCGCGGTACAGCTTGAGCAGTTCGCGGATTTCCTGGCGGGTGCCGCCGACACAGGACAGGTGCGGTGCGGCCTCGAAGCCATGGTGCTGGTTGAGGTGGCGCACGGTCTCGGAGGTATAGCTCAGGGTCGAGCCACCAGCGCCGAAGGTACAGGACACGTACTCGGGACCGTAGTCCTTCAGCTTGGCTGCGGCACGATCCAGCTGGCTGCGCTGTTCGTCGGTCTTGGGCGGATAGAACTCGAAGCTGATGGCAGTCATGGCACGGGCGGCGGCGGCGGGTGGGGATCAGTATATCGCTTCATCAAGATGGATGTTCAGTGATTCTGTGTGCAGGCGCCGCGAGCGTAAGGCCGTGCAGGTGCTGCCAGCGGTTACCCTGTGCGGCGGATTCCTAGATCGCGCCACACCATGTCCATCGTTCTTACCGATTTCGCCCGTCCCCGCCTGTTCCCGCGCATGCCGCGCGGCAACACCATCCAGGACTGCACTGCCGAACAGTTCGAGGCGTACCTCAATGCCCATGAACCGATGAAGGTCCTGCAAGGTTATGCCCCCTTCTGCAAACTGTTCGTCTATGAGAACTGGACCAGCACCCGGTGCCTGACGGTGCCGATCACCGAGGCCAACCGCCATCTGCTGCGCAGTGGTTACGAGGCGCGCAACCGGGAGGAACTGCCGGTACTGGTGCGCTGGTTCGAAGGCGTGGAATCGCCGCGCGCCAACTATCTGGTCGTCATCCTGTACAGCGCGGAGCAGCTTGCGAAGGAAGGCTCGCCGATCGAGGCTGATTGGGGCATCGTCGGCTGCATCTACACCGCTGAGCCGGACGAGGTGCCGATGGCCCCGATCACGATGATGCGCAATGCGCTGGGCGTGGAAGAGGGCGGCTCCGGCGTGCCGCTGGACCGCGAGGCGTACCGGCGTGCGGTGGAATTCTGGGAGAACAACGCCAATTGGCGGCCGTAGGGGAAGGACAGGCCAGTAGAGCCACGCCATGCGTGGCTGCTTCATCGTTCGACGGTTTTCCACTCCCACCAGGGGTAGTGATACTCGCGGT
Organism: Stenotrophomonas maltophilia group sp. vghtpe118; assembly: GCF_052605195.1. NCBI lineage: Bacteria > Pseudomonadati > Pseudomonadota > Gammaproteobacteria > Lysobacterales > Lysobacteraceae > Stenotrophomonas > Stenotrophomonas maltophilia group sp. vghtpe118. The sequence continues at coordinate 3,471,571 of NZ_CP199672.1, forward strand.
CGATCGCCTGCCAGTGTTGGCCGCAGCGGGTGCAGGCGACGCTATGGCAGTTGCCCCAGCCATCCTCCGCTGCGTCGAGCGACAGCAGCTGCATCTGCCCGTGTTCGATCAGCCGACGGGGATCGAAGAACGGGTAGCCGGGGTTGAGCGCACACAGGCAGCCGGTGCCCGCGCGCCAGAAACGCAGCCGCTGCAGCGCCGCCTTCAGGTGCGCCTGGTTGCTGACCAGCATGCCGCCCAGCGCTATGCCTGCGCTGCGCTGCTCGATCAACGTCACGTGCGGTGCCAGCGCGTCCAGCGGCGCCGCATCGAACAGCCGGGCGAGCGTACGCGCGGCGTCGGTGATGCGCCCGCCGTCGCCTGACAGCAGGTCCTGCAGCAGCGCCTGGGCGTGGGCATTGTTGAGCATGGGGGCTGGCGCCGCAGACCAGGGCCAGCGCATCAGCGCGCCTTGCCGATGGCGGCGAAGTGTCCGCCGGTGAGCTGCAGCAGATCGCCCGGTGCCAGTTCCACTTCCAGGCCACGACGGCCGGCGCTGACATGCAGCGTGTGCAGGGATTCCGCACTGGAATCAAGAAAGGTGCGAAGGCGCTTTTTCTGGCCCAGCGGGCTGATGCCACCGACCAGATAGCCGGTCGCACGCTGTGCGGCGTCAGCGGCGGCCATCTCGCATTTCCTGCAGCGGGCAGCTTCGGCCAGCGCCTTCAGGTCCAGCTGGCCGGCGACCGGCACGATGGCCACCAGCAGTTCGTGGGTGTCGGTACTGGCCAGCAGGGTCTTGAACACCTGTGCCGGGTCCAGGCCGAGCTTTTCCACGGCTTCGCCACCATAGGAGGCGGCATGGGCATCGTGCACGTAGCTGCGCACGCTGTGGGCGATGTTCTCGCGCTTGAGCAGATTGATGGCGGGGGTCATGCGCGCATCGTAGCGCGCAGGGAATAACCTGCCTTGACCGAGGCTACTGGTGGGCCCCTGCGATAATGCGCGCTGTACACCGTCTGGACTCTCATCATGCGCGCACCGCCCCTGCTTCATGACCTGACTCTGGATAGCGAACCGTGCGCGGGCCCGTACCCACCGCAGGGCTTCTGGCCGATCGCCGAAGGTGCACTGGGCAACGGTGATCAGTTCGGTCTGTACTGGCCGCTGGGTCGGGAGGCTGAGCCGCCCGTGGTCTGCGAAATGTTCCATGACGAGGGGCGGATGGTCTTCCGCCATTCCTCGCTGGATGTCTTCGCGCAATGGCTGGATGCCGGTGGCGCGGAACAGGACGACGATGACGGCTGCGAGCCGCGTGAGCACGCGGTACCGGATGCGGGATCGCCGTTGCCCTTGATCGAGCGTGCGCAGCGGCATGTACAGGCTGCCGAACCGGCCCAGGCAATCGCGTTGCTGGAGGATGCCTGCAGGCGCTTTCCGGAACTGCCGCGCGCGTGGGCCATGCTGGCAGGGCAGCAGATGCGCCGGGGCCAGCACGCGGCGGCCGTGGCGGCGGCACGTGCGGCGATCCTGGCCAACTGGGCTTTCGGCATTCCCGAGCCTGGCGTGCTGCGCATGCTGCGGGCCACCGATGCCGCCGGCGATCCTGTGCTGGCAATGGCGCAGCAGATGGGGTTCGCCTTCGGCGGCGCCAAGACCAACGCGGACTATGCGCGGATGCAGGCGTGCATCGATCAGTGCTGGGATGCGGGAGATACGCTGGCGGCACTGCGCATGAGCCAGAACCGCTGCTACGTGTTGAGCAGCGAGACGGTTTCCTTCCAGCAGCGCGAAGGCTTCGATCTGGAGGCCTGGCGGCGCGACTTCGCCGCACGGTGCCAGCGTGCGCTGCACGACGACCGGCAGCGCATGTAGATCCAGCCCGGCGACGCGGGATCAGCGCGACATCGATTGCTGCGTCTGTATCTGTTCCTGGGTCTGCCGCTGTGACAGCTCGTTGTCCAGCGCCTGGCTCTGCCGCGTGCTGTCCTGCAGGTTCTGGTTCACCGCCCGCGACAGGTCGACGTAGGTGCGGTGCATGGCGGGATCGCCGAGCTGGCCCTGCACCGCGAACACGCCCTGGTTGTCCGGCCGCGCCAGCACGGTATCGACCTGGCTCATGCCGGCCAACTTTGACTCGTAAGCCACCTGGCCTGCGGCGTTCTCGAGCTGGCTGCGGTCATTGAACAGCGGCGACAGGCCGCCCTGGCGCCGCTGTTCTTCCAGTGCTTCCAGCTTTTCCACGACCTGCTGGTAACGCGGGTTGTCGGCGTGGCCCGGGGTGGCCATGGTCGGCTCGGCCGCCTGTGCACGCTGCTGCGTGGCCACCTCCAGCGCCCCCAGGGTCGCGCCGCCAGCCTTGCCGTCTACGGTGAGGTGGTGATCCCGCTGGAACTGCTTGACCGCTTCCACGGTGCCGGGGCCGAAATCGCCATCGGCCACCAGCGGCTTGCCGTCCTTGCCCAGGTAGCCCAGGTCGGACAGCTTCTGCTGCATGGCCTGCACCTCATCGCCCTTGCTGCCGTTGACCAGCACGCCGTTGCCCGCAGGCGTGCCCGGTGACCCGTGCGAGGGAGCATGGGTGGGGGTGATGCCGATCTGGACCATGGCCCGGTCGAAGCGCTCATCGCGGCTGGCTACGGCGGCCTGCGACTGGATGCCGTACTTGGTGGCATCGACGAAGTTCTGCACGTCGCCGCGCGTCGGCGGATTGCCGGCCTGGACGGTGCCGCCCTGCAGCGTTTCCGCATTGCCGGCCAGATAGCTGATGAACTGCGGGCCCATGCTGCCGAACTGGTTGTCATAGTCCGCCATGGCCAGCTGCAACTCCGGGTTGGCGGCGATGGCATCGGCCGCGGCCGGATTGGTTGCACGTACCTTGGCGATGGCCTGATCGACACGCTCGATGGCGCTGTCCAGCTTGGCGTTGGTGAGCTCGTCCATCCTGGCCTGCGGAATGGCCTGCAACTTGGCGTCGAGCGCCGCCAGCTGCTGGGTGCTCAATCCGCCCTGCTGGGACAACAGTGCGATGTCGCCATCGGTGAAGCCGTTGTCGCGCAGGAAGCGCCTGGCCTGCGGATTGCCGCCGACATCGAACTGCACCAGCCCGAACGAATAGGTGCTTGCGCCTTTCTGTGCGTATGAGAAGTGGTCCAGGTGGCGGGTGTTGCCGCCCAGCTCGGTGTTGAGGAACAGCGTGGACAGCTGTTCGCGCGTAAGGGTGGAATCCGTTGCCATGGTCATCGTCCTTCAATGAGGGTAAAGCGCCGGGCGTGCCCGGCGATTGTCAGCCGGCGCAGTGCTGCTGGGTGAAGCCGAGCAGCTGGCGGATGGCCTGGGTGCCGTAAGCAGCCGGCGCCGGTTCGAGGGCGAACTGGCCAACCATCTGGTTGCTGCACAGCTGCACGTTGCGCCTGCCGGCGGAGGTTTCCTGGGTGCAGTTGGCTGCGAGCAGGGCGTTGGGGCCGCCGCCCATGTTCGTGGCGGCCGTGCAGCCCAGCAGGCGGCCTTCCTGGCCGTTCTCACCCAGCAGCGTGTTGAAGTTCGCCAGCTGGCTGTTGGGATCGCGCAGCACCAGCAGGTCCACGCATTGCTGCTGGCCGTCAGGGGCTTCGCATGCATCCTGGTCGACCAGGCCGTCACGCGTGGCGGACAGCACCTTGAGGCGATCGGCGTACACCTGCTGCAGGCACTGCGCATCGGTGCACAGGTCGCGGGTGTGCTCCTGCCAGCGCTGCTGTTCGGCGTGCAGCTTGCTCTGCCCTGCTGCATCGAGCGTGGCCTGTGCGGCAGTGACCGCCTTGCCCACGTCCGCATCCAGGCCGGTCAGGGTCGGGTCCTTGCAGACCAGGGTCTGTGCCGGCGACGCTGCATCGGCGCAGCCAGCGCTCGTGTCGGCGACCGTGGCGGGCGCGTCGGCGGCCTTGCCTGCGGGGCTGGCCTGTCCGCTGGCCGCAGCCGGAGCCGTAGCGCCGGCTTCGCCGGCAGGTGGGGTGCAGGCGGCCAGCAGGGCCACCCAGCACAGGGGCATCAGGGGCTTCATGGCCCGGTTCAGTCGTTCACGGTTGCGCGGCATGTCCTGTCCTTTGGTGTCTGCGTCCCGGCGCATGGCCTGCCGTTGGCAGCCCACGCGGGCGTAAAGCCTAGCAAGCGGCTTCTTAGTGCTCCGTGACAGGGTGCGCGGATCGGTTGCCGGGTGCCGCAACGCAGAACGGGCGCCCGAAGGCGCCCGTCCTGTCTGCATCCGTTGCCGGGGTCAGAGCCCTTTCATGCGGAAAGGGATCCGACCCCGCGTACGCCGGTAGTGCCGGCCGCTGGCCGGTACCCCGCAGGCATCAGTAGCGGTAGTGGTCCGGCTTGAACGGGCCTTCCACCGGCACGCCGATGTAGTCGGCCTGTTCCTGGCTCAGGGTGGTCAGCTTCACGCCGATCTTTTCCAGGTGCAGGCGGGCCACTTCTTCGTCCAGCTTCTTCGGCAGCAGGTAGACCTTCTTCTCGTAGCTGTCCTTGTTCGCCCACAGGTCGATCTGTGCCAGGGTCTGGTTGGCGAAGCTGTTGGACATCACGAAGCTCGGGTGGCCGGTGGCGCAGCCCAGGTTCACCAGGCGGCCTTCGGCCAGCAGGAAGATCGCGTTGCCGTTCGGGAAGATGTACTTGTCCACCTGCGGCTTGATGTTGACATGCTTGATGCCCGGGTAGGACACCAGTGCATCGACCTGGATCTCGTTGTCGAAGTGGCCGATGTTGCAGACGATGGCCTGGTCCTTCATCGCGCTCAGGTGCTCGATGCGGATGATGTCGCGGTTGCCGGTGGTGGTGACATACAGGTCGGCACGGCCCAGGGTCGACTCGATGGTGTTGACTTCATAGCCTTCCATCGCCGCCTGCAGCGCGCAGATCGGGTCGATCTCGGTGACGATCACGCGCGCGCCGTAGGCACGCAGCGAGGCCGCGCAGCCCTTGCCGACGTCGCCGTAGCCGCAGACCACGGCCACCTTGCCGGCCAGCATCACGTCCATCGCGCGCTTCAGGCCGTCGGCCAGCGACTCGCGGCAGCCGTACAGGTTGTCGAACTTGCTCTTGGTGACCGAGTCGTTGACGTTGATCGCCGGGATCAGCAGGGTGCCGGCCTGCGCCAGCTGGTACAGGCGGTGCACACCGGTGGTGGTCTCTTCGGAGACGCCCTTCCAGTCCTTCACCACGCGGCCCCAGTAACCCGGGCGCTCCTTGGCCACGCGCTTGAGCAGGTTCTTGATGACCTGTTCTTCGTGCGAGGCAGAGGGGGTGTTGACCCAGTCGCTGCCGTTTTCCAGTTCGTAGCCCTTGTGGATCAGCAGGGTCACGTCACCGCCGTCGTCGACCACCAGTTCCGGGCCGGTCAGGGTGCCGTCGGCCAGGGTGAAGGTCAGCGCGTCCAGGGTGCAGTCCCAGTACTCTTCCAGGGTCTCGCCCTTCCAGGCGAACACCGGGGTGCCGGTGGCGGCGATGGCGGCAGCCGCGTGGTCCTGGGTCGAGAAGATGTTGCACGAGGCCCAGCGCACATCGGCGCCGATGTCCTTCAGGGTCTCGATCAGCACCGCGGTCTGGATGGTCATGTGCAGCGAGCCGGTCACGCGCACGCCCTTCAGCGGCAGTTCGGCCTGGTACTTGCGGCGGATCGACATCAGGCCCGGCATTTCGTGCTCGGCGATGTCCAGTTCCTTGCGGCCCCAGTCGGCCAGCGTGATATCGCGGATCTTGTAATCACCTTCGGTGGAGAAGGTCTTGGCAACAGCGTTCATTCGTGTGCTCCGGTTGTGGGCGAGCGGATGCTCGCATCTAGCCGGGCGCCGTTGTTACAAAGCCACCTTACCGAGCCTGGCCGGGCCTCGTGGGATCCGGTCGCAGCGCCCCTCGGCAGGGGAGAACCCCCATTATATCGCGGCCCCAGCGTGACATCGGCATGACCCAACCATCGGCAGATGGGGCCACGTGCACGGCCTGTTAAGGTCGGTGTTTTCACGCATCACACAGGTGGAACGATGAGCATGCACGCGCGCCGCACACGGCGCTGGACCGGCCTGGTCCTGTCGATGGGGCTGCTGGCGGTGGCCCCGCTGGCCTGGGCGGCCGCTTCGCAGCCCGTTGCCGCGCAGGCGCAGGGTGTCAACGGCTACGAACTGCCATCGGCCGCACTGCAGGCAGTGGTCGATGCCCCGCGCGCGCCGTCGCTGTTCCTGTCGCCGCGCCGCGACGTGGCCGCGATGATGCAGATGCCGTCGCTGCCGTCGATCCAGGTGGTGGCGCAGCCGGAATTGAAGCTGGCCGGCCTGCGCATCAACCCGCGCACGTTCTCCGACAGCCGCTTCAGCTTCGGCGAGAAGCTGTGGCTGATGAACGTTGCCGACGGCAAGGAGCGGCAGATCAGTGGCCTGCCGGCCACGCTGTCGATCGCCAGTGTGATGTGGTCGCCGGACCAGAAGTGGCTGGCGTTCAACCAGGTCGATGCCGCCAGTGGCGCCAATGAACTGTGGCTGGTGGATGTGGCCGGTGGCAGTGCCCGTCGCCTGGTTGCCGGCCTGAACACGGTGATCGGCAGCGGCTACCAATGGCTGCCGGACAGCCGCGGGCTGGTGGTGTTCACCCGCCCGGCCAACCTGGGGCCAGCCCCGGCCGCCGACGGCGTCCCGACCGGCCCTGCCGTGCAGCAGACCAGCCAGGGCGGCGGCGTGGTGTCGATCCGCACCTACCAGGACCTGCTGAAGAACGAAGCCGACGCTCGCCAGTTCGATTACTACGCTACTACCCAGCCGATGGAAGTCGGCCTGGATGGCAGTACCCGCGCGATCGGTGCGGCCGGCATCTTCATGGGCTTCTCGGTGTCGCCTGACGGCCGCTTCGTGCTGCGCCAGCCGGTGCAGCGTCCGTACTCCTACGTGGTGCCGGTAAGCAGTTTTCCGCGCCGCATTGAAGTAATCGACCGGGCCACCGGCAAGCTGGTGCATACCGTGGCGGTGCGCCCGCTGGTGGAAGGCCTGCCGACCGGCAACGATGCCGAAGTGACCGGCGTGCGCGACATCAGCTGGCGCGGTGATGCCGATGCCACCCTGGTCTGGGCCGAAGCGCAGGACGGTGGTGATCCGAACCGGGAGGCCAAGGTGCGCGATGCGGTGCTGATGCAGGCCGCGCCGTTCGACAAGCCGCCGGTCACCCTGGCCCAGCTTGGCAGCCGCCTGAGCGGCATCAACTGGGGCCGTGGCGACCTGGCCCTGCTGACCGAGTCGTGGTGGAAGACCCGCAGGACCAAGACTTGGCTGATCGCCCCGGACAACGCCGGTGTCGAGCCGCGCCTGCTGTGGGATCGTGACGCGCAGGACCGTTACGCCGATCCGGGGCGGCCGCTGCTGGCCAGCGATGAACGTGGTCGCTCGCTGCTGCAGACCAGCCCGGATGGCAGCAGCCTGTACCTGGCCGGCGTCGGTGCTTCGCCGGAGGGCGACCGCCCGTTTGTGGACCGCTTCGACATCGCCACGGGCAAGGCGACGCGCCTGTTCCATTCGCAGGCGCCGAGCTATTCGCTGCCGGTGGCATTGCTGGACAACCAGGGCAATTCGCTGCTGCTGAGCCGCGAGAGCCCGGACGAACCGGCCAACTTCTACGTGCAGTCGCTGGCCGATGCCCGTGCCGCACCGCGCGCGCTGACCCGTTTCGCCCATCCGCTGCCGCAGCTGAAGGGCGTGCAGAAGGAGCAGATCCGCTACAAGCGCAAGGATGGGGTCGACCTGACCGCGACACTGCTGCTGCCGCCGGGCTACGACCCCAAGCGCGACGGCCCGCGCCCGCTGCTGATGTGGGCCTACCCGGGCGAGTTCAAGAGCGCGGCGGCGGCCAGCCAGGTGACCGATTCGCCGTATCGCTTCAATGCGGTCAGCTACTGGGGCCCGCAGGCGTTCCTGGCCAAGGGCTATGTGGTGCTGGCCAGCCCGTCGATGCCGATCATTGGCGAGGGCGACAAGGAACCCAACGACACCTACATCGAACAGCTGGTGGCCAATGCGCAGGCGGCGGTGGATGAAGTGGTGCGGCGTGGTGTGACCGATCGCGAGCACATCGCCATCGGCGGCCATTCCTACGGTGCGTTCATGACCGCCAACCTGCTGGCGCACACCCGCCTGTTCAAGGCCGGCATCGCGCGCAGCGGTGCCTACAACCGCACGCTCACCCCGTTCGGTTTCCAGGCCGAGGAACGCAACTACTGGCAGGCGCAGGACGTCTACCAGAAGATGGCGCCGTTCAATTACGCCGACAGGATCAAGGATCCGATCCTGTTCATCCACGGCGTGGACGACAACAACTCCGGCACGTTCCCGATCCAGAGCGAGCGCATGTTCGCCGCGGTGAAGGGCCTGGGTGGCACCGCGCGGCTGGTGATGCTGCCCAACGAATCGCATGCCTACCGCGCACGCGAATCGATCATGACCATGCTGGCCGAGAGCGAGCGCTGGCTGGAGCAGACCATCGGCCCGGCCGAGCAGGGCAAGGCGAAGAAGAAGCGCTGATACCTGCATGAGGGCGGCCCCTGTAACAGGGGCCGCCTGTGCGGCTGCGGCGCCGCCCGAGCATGGGCTCGGGCGCTACACGGTGTCACGCGCCACGACGCTTGTAGAGCCGAGCTCATGCTCGGCTGCGTGCGTCATGGATACGTGCAGATGAAACCATTTTTGCGTCGCAGCACGCTGCCCGTTCTGGTTTAGGCTTGGGGTCTGGATCCGTTGACCGAGGCCTGTGCGTCGCCGATGAACGAGTACCGCAGCAGCATCGAGTTTGCTTCTCCCGATCTTCCGCTTCGCGATGACGTGCGCCGGCTCGGCGCACTGGTCGGTGACCTTCTGGTCGAGCAGGTATCGGCGGCCTTCCTCGACGAGGTCGAGGACGTGCGCACCCGCGCCATCGCCCGCCGCGAGAACCAGGCACCGCTGTCGGAGCTGGCCGAAGGGCTGGCCGGGCGCACGCCGCAGCAGGCCGAGACCATGGTGCGGGCCTTCAGCACCTACTTCCAAGTGGTCAACATTGCCGAGCGCGTGCATCGCATCCGCCGCCGCCGTGACTACCAGCGTGCCGGTACCGCAGGGGCGCAGCCTGACGGCCTGCAGGATGCGCTGCAGCACCTGAAGGCGCAGGGCGTGGGCCTGGACGAGCTGGCGCAGTGGCTGCCGCGCATCGACATCGAACCGGTGTTTACCGCGCACCCGACCGAAGCGGTGCGCCGTGCGCTGCTGGAGAAAGAGCAGCTGATGGTGGCCAGCCTGGTCGACAACCTCGACGGCCAGCGCACGCCGGGGGAAGCGGCCGCCGATGCTGCGCGCTTCCGCATGGCGCTGACCGCGTCGTGGCAGACCACTGATTCCTCGCCGGTGCGGCCCACCGTCGATGACGAGCGCGAGCACGTCGGCTTCTATCTGGTGCAGGTGCTGTACCGCGTGATTCCGGTGCTGTACGAATCGCTGCAGCAGGCGCTGCGCGATACCTATGGTGAAGAACTGCCACTGCCGCGCCTGCTGCGCTTCGGTACGTGGGTGGGCGGGGACATGGACGGCAACCCGAACGTGGATGCCCACACCATCCGCAGTACGCTGGATGCGCAGCGGCAGGCGGTACTGGCGCGCTACCAGAAGGAACTGCTGCAGCTGGCCAGCCTGCTCAGCCAGTCCACCGAGCGGGTGGGCGTGAGCGATGCGCTGCAGGCGCGCGTGGCGCACTACCAGCAGCTGCTGCCGCAGGTACAGTCGCGCCCGCGCCATGCCGACATGCCCTACCGCCTGCTCAACGATCGCATGCGCGCGCGCCTGCAGGCCACGCTGGAAGACGGCGAGGGCGCTTACGCCGGCCCGGATGAACTGATCGACGACCTGCAGCTGATCCTCGACAGCCTGCGCGCGAACCGCGGCGAGCATGCCGGTGGCTTCGCCGTACAACGCCTGCTGTGGCGGGTGAAGACGTTCGGCTTCCATCTGGCGCGGTTGGACGTGCGCCAGGAATCGAGCGTGCATGCGCGCGCGCTGGCGGCGGTGCTGGGCGGCGACCCGGCGTGGGAGGGCCTGGATGCATCGGGCCGTGCGCGCCTGCTGGCACCGCATGCCAGCGGTGAGGTGCCGTTGCCGGAAGGCGACGACGACGGCAACCGGAGGCTCGACGCCGTGTTCGCTGCATTGGCCGATGCCCGTGCGCGGCATGGCGGCGATGCACTGGGCAGTTACATCATCTCGATGGCGCACGACCGCAGCGACGTGCTGGCGGTGCTGGCGCTGGCGCGGCGTGGCGGCCTGGTGGAAGAGAACGGGTCAGTACCGCTGGATATCGCGCCGCTGTTCGAGACGGTGGATGACCTCAAGCGCGGTACCGCCACGCTGCGCGACCTGCTGGAGGATCCGGTGTACCGCGCGCACCTGCAGGCACGCGACGACGTGCAGATGGTGATGCTGGGCTATTCGGACAGCAGCAAGGATGGTGGCATTGCTGCTTCGCGTTGGGGCCTGCAGCGCGCGCAGGTGGAACTGCTGGAGGTGGCGGCCGAGGCCGGCATCCGCCTGACCTTCTTCCATGGCCGGGGCGGCTCGATCAGCCGTGGTGGTGGCAAGACCACCCACGCCGTGGATGCGTCGCCACGCGGCAGCATCGATGGCCGCCTGCGGGTGACCGAGCAGGGCGAGGTGATCCATCGCAAGTACGGCATCCGCGCGCTGGCCCTGCGCTCGCTGGAGCAGGCCACCGGTGCAGTGCTGCGCGCCAGCCTGCGTCCGCGTGCCGCCGAGCCGCGCGAGGACGCGTGGCGGCCGGTGATGGATGCGGTGGCTGCGGCCAGCAGCGAGGTGTATCGCGCGTTCGTCGGCCAGCCCGGTTTCATGGATTACTTCCGTACCGCCACGCCGATCGACGTGATCGAGCGGATGACGCTGGGTTCGCGGCCGTCGCGCCGGCTCGGCCAGGACGCAGCGCTGGGCAACCTGCGTGCGATTCCCTGGGTGTTCGCCTGGAGCCAGGCGCGTGCGGTGATTCCCGGCTGGTACGGCGTGGGCAGTGGCCTGCAGGCCGCGGTCGATGCCGGCCACGAACAGACCCTGCGCGATATGGCGCGGGACTGGCCGTTCTTCCGTACCTTCCTGGACGACATCGCGATGGTGCTGTCCAAGGGCGATATCACCATCGCCCAGCAGTTCTCGCTGTTGTCGGGTGAACTGCACGGGCGCTTCTTCCCGCAGGTGCAGCGCGAACTGGAGCTCACCCGACGCTGGCTGCTGGCGTTGATGGACCAGAAGACGCTGCTGGACCACGACGCGCGGCTGGCGCTGTCGATCCGCCTGCGCAATCCCTACGTCGATCCGATCAGCGTGCTGCAGGTGGATCTGCTGCAGCGCTGGCGGGCCAGCGGGCGCGAGGATGACGATCTGCTGCGCGCGCTGGTGGCGTGCGTGAACGGCGTTTCGCAGGGCGTGCAGAACACAGGGTGACCTGGCGTTGGTAGTGCCGGCCGCTGGCCGGCAACCTCATGATGTTTGGCAGCACGCGCGAGGTTGCCGGCCAGCGGCCGGCACTACCTCATTCCTCCGGCGACGGCGGGTTCGACGCCAGCAGTTCCAGGTGGCGCTGTTCCATTTCCTGGCGCAGCTGGCGGCGGATCTGTGCTGCGGCCTGGCGGCGCTTTTCGTCGGACGTTGCCGGCTGCAAGGGCGGGACAGGCGTCGGCCGGCCTTCTTCATCCACTGCGACCATCGTGAAGAAGCAGCTGTTGGCGTGGCGCACGCTGCGCTTGAGGATGTCCTCGGCCACCACCTTGATGCCGATCTCCATCGATGAGGTGCCGGTGTAGTTCACCGAGGCCAGGAAGGTGACCAGCTCGCCGACCGCGATGGGCTGGCGGAACATCACCTGGTCCACCGACAGGGTGACCACGTAGCTGCCGGCATAGCGGCTGGCGCAGGCGTAGGCCACCTGGTCAAGCAGGCGCAGGATGGCGCCACCATGGACCTTGCCGGAGAAATTGGCCATCTCCGGCGACATCAGCACCGTCATGGACAGCTGGTGGGTTTTCAGTTCGGTCGACATGCGGCGATTGTATCGGCAACCGGTCGTGCCGGCCGCTGGCCGGCAACCACGCGGTTGTTTCCGGAGGCCATGAAAAAGCCGGCCAGCGGCCGGCTCTACCAGAAGCAGAAGGGCCGCGTGAGCGGCCCTTCGTGTTGCTTACTTCAGCTTCGCATCGGCGCGCAGGGCGGCGGCGCGGTCGGTCTTCTCCCAGGAGAAGGCCGTGGCGTTGACGGTCTCGCCTTCGCCGTTGAGGTAGCTGAACTCCTTCGGCTTGCGGCCGAAGTGGCCATAGGCCGCGGTCTGCTGGTACATCGGGTGGATCAGGTCCAGCATCTTGATGATGCCGTACGGGCGCAGGTCGAAGTGCTTGCGGATCAGCTTCTCGATCTTGTCGTCGCTGATCTTGCCGGTGCCGAAGGTGGTGACCGAGATCGAGGTCGGCTCAGCCACGCCGATGGCGTAGGAGACCTGCACTTCGCAACGGTCGGCCAGGCCGGCAGCAACCACGTTCTTGGCGACGTAGCGGGCCGCGTAGGCGGCCGAACGGTCGACCTTGGACGGGTCCTTGCCGGAGAACGCGCCACCACCGTGACGGGCCCAGCCGCCGTAGGTGTCGACGATGATCTTGCGGCCGGTCAGGCCGCAGTCGCCCACCGGGCCGCCGATCTCGAACTTGCCGGTCGGGTTGATGTGGAACTTGGTGCCCTTGTGCAGCCACTTGGCCGGCAGCACCGGCTTGATGATCTCTTCGCGGACGGCCTCGATGAGGTCCTTCTGCTTGATGCCCGGGGCGTGCTGGGTCGACAGGACCACGGCGTCGATGGCCGAGACCACGCCGTTTTCATAGCGCAGGGTGACCTGGCTCTTGGCGTCCGGGCGCAGCCACGACAGCGGCGAGTTCTTCTTCTTGCGGATCTTGGCCTGCTGCTCGACCAGGCGGTGCGACAGGTGGATCGCGGCCGGCATGTAGCTGTCGGTCTCGTTGGTGGCATAGCCGAACATCAGGCCCTGGTCGCCAGCGCCCATTTCTTCCGGCTTCTTGCGGTCCACGCCCTGGGCGATGTGCGGCGACTGCTTGCCGATCAGGTTCAGCACGCCGCAGGTGGCGCCGTCGAAGCCGACGTCGGAGCTGTCGTAACCGATGTCCGTGATGACCTTGCGGGTCAGCGCTTCCAGGTCGATCCAGGCGCTGGTGGTGATTTCACCGGCCACGATGGCAACGCCGGTCTTGACCATGGTCTCGCAGGCCACGCGGGCGCGCTGGTCCTGGGTCAGGATCGCGTCCAGCACCGCATCGGAGATCTGGTCGGCAACCTTGTCCGGATGGCCTTCGGAGACCGACTCGGAGGTGAAGAGATAGCTGGACATCAGGCGTAATATCCCTTGATTCGGATGGAAAGATGGGCGCGCATGATACACGGGGTGCGCCGCCTGTGCATTGTGAACCGGTACCGGTTGCCGGTGGTTAAGCCCGCGTAGGCCCGGCAGGGGCCGTCATGACGGGATTGGGGGCCAGCCTCGAGGCCCAGTGTTCCACCCGCGCGACAACAACAGACGGGGCTGCCCAACCCCCGACCGCGCAGGGCGCGACTCGGCCGTCAAGGGGGCCGGCCGTCATCGTTCTGCCCCGAAACCGCCATCTGGCTGCCGCCTGCCGGGCGCAGGCTGTCGGCCAATCCGGCCGCCGGGCATCAGTGGATCCGCCATGCAGGAACTCGAACAGCGTCTCCAGCAACGTTTCCCCGATTGGTTCCATGGCCGCCGTGGCCAGCTGGCACGGCCGCTGCTGCGCAGCGTCGGCCGCTGGTCGCGCCTGGACCAGATCGAAGCCTTCCTGCAGCGCAGCTCAGGCCTGCGCGGCTTCGGTTTCGTCGCCGCCGGCCTGGAGTTCATCGGCGGCCAGTACCAGGTGGATCCGGCCGCGCTGGCGAAGATTCCGGCCACCGGCCGCCTGCTGATTGTCGCCAACCACCCTTCCGGGGCGCTGGACGCACTGGCCTTGCTGGACGCAGTCGGCCGTATCCGCCGCGATGTGCGGATCGTGGCCAACGACCTGCTGGGGGCGATCGCGCCGCTGCAGGATCTGCTGTTGCCGGTGCGCATCCTGGGCGGCAAGGCGCAGCGCGGCAGCCTGCATGCGGTGGAGCAGGCGCTGGCCGCCGAGCAGTGCGTGATCGTGTTCCCGGCCGGCGAGGTATCGCGCCTCTCGCTGCGCGGCATCCGCGATGGCCGCTGGCAGCGCGGATTCGTCCGTTTTGCCCGCGCGGCCGGTGCACCGGTGCTGCCAGTGCGGGTGGAAGCGCGCAACTCGGCGCTGTTCTATGGCGCCTCGACCCTGTTCAAGCCGGCCGGTACCGCGTTGCTGGCACGCGAGATGTTCACCCGTCGTGGCCGCCCGCTGCGGCTGAGCATCGGCGAGCCGATGCGGCTGGGCGACGGCGGCGACCCGGGTGCCCAACTGCTGGCGGTACGTCGCGCACTCTATGCGCTGGGCCGCAATGGCGCGGCCGGCAATGCCGCTGCCTGCGCGGGCCCTGAGCCGCTGGCCGCCCCGGTGCCACCTTCGCAGGTCGCCGCTGGCATCGCTGCTGCCACCCAGCTGGGCCAGACCGCCGACGGCAAGCAGATCCTGCTGGCCACCTGCACTGCCGATTCGCCACTGCTGCTGGAACTGGGCCGCCTGCGCGAACTGACCTTCCGCCAGGTGGGTGAGGGCACCGGCCGCAGCCGTGACCTCGACAACTACGACCCGCAGTACGAGCACATCGTGATCTGGGACGCCGCCGCGCAGCGCATTGCTGGCGCGTACCGGATCATGCGTGGTGCCCACGCGTTGGCCCGGCACGGCCTGTCCGGGCTCTACAGCGCGTCGCTGTTCCGCTATTCCGACGATGCCATCACCCACATCGCCGAGGGCCTGGAACTGGGCCGCAGCTTCGTGGTGCCCGATTACTGGGGCAGCCGCAGCCTGGACTACCTGTGGCAGGGCATCGGTGCCTACCTGCAGTGCCGGCCGGGGATCCGCTACCTGTTCGGCGCGGTGTCGATCAGTGCGGCCTTGCCGCGCGATGCGCGCGAGCAGCTGGTGGCGTACTACCAGCGTTATTACAGCGGCACCGCCGGCATGGCCGAATCGAACCGGCCGTTCCAGTACTTCGCCGCACCGCCCAGTTTCGGTGAGCTGGATGCAGGCGCCGCGTTCGACGTGCTGAAGGCCAACCTGGCTGCACTCGGTACCGGCGTACCCACGCTGTATCGCCAGTACACCGATCTGTGCGAACCGGGCGGCGCGCGCTTCCTCGCCTTCGGGGTGGACCCGGACTTCAGCGATTCGATCGACGGCTTGATCGAGGTGGACCTGTGCGCGGTCCGGCCGAACAAGCGCAAACGTTACCTGCGCGACGCGGGGACGCCGGCATGAGCACGCTGGCGAACCTGTCGCCGAACCGGCGCGCGGTGTTCGTCTCCGATGTGCACCTGGGCTCGCGCCATTGCCATGCCACCGAGCTGGCGCGATTCCTCTCGCAGCTGCGCTGCGAACGGCTGTACCTGGTGGGCGACATCATCGACCTGTGGTGGATGGCGCACCGCCGTGCCACCTGGCGGCAGTCGCACAGCGAGGTCATCCAGGCGCTGCACGCGCTGCGCCGTGCCGGCACCGAGATCATCTACATTCCGGGCAACCACGACGCTTCGCTGCGCCAGGTCTGCGGTCTGATGCTGCCGGCGATGCAGGTGCGCCGCCGCGCCATCCACGTGACCGCCGATGGCCGCCGGCTGCTGGTCGCGCACGGCGACGAGTATGACGGCGTGACCCACTTCGGTGGCCTGCAGGAAAAATTCGGCGACTGGCTGTATTACCGCATCCTCACCGGCAACCAGGCCTTGAATGCAGTGCGGCGGCGGCTGGGCATGCGCTACTGGTCGCTGTCGGAGTTCCTGAAGAAGCGCAGTGGCGCCGCTGAACGCTACATCGAGCGTTTCGTGCAGGCCGGGCTGGACGACGTGCGCCGACGGGACCTGGACGGCATCGTCTGCGGGCATATCCACCGCGCCGCGCTGGTCGAACGCGATGGCCTGGTCTATGCCAACGATGGCGACTGGGTGGAGAGCCTGACCGCACTGGCCGAAGACCACGACGGCGCGCTGCGCCTGCTCGACCATAGCGGCCAGACTCTGCTGGAACTGCCCGGCGCGCGGTTGTCGCAGGCGGCATAGCCCGCGTCTGTCCCGCTGTAGAGCCGAGTCCATGCTCGGCTGCCGTTACGCGCAACGAAGAGCAGCCGAGCATGGGCTCGGCTCTACATACACCGCGCGCAAGCCGCTAGCATCGGCCCATGGATTCATTGACCCAGATCGTACTCGGCGGCGCCGTCGCCGCTGCCATCGCTCCGCCCGGCCATCGCCGCGCGGCCCTGCTGGCCGGTGCCGCGCTCGGCACCTTGCCGGACCTCGACGCCCTGTGGCTTGGCTTCACTGCGGCCGACCCGGTGGCGAACATGACCGAACACCGCAGCTTCAGCCATTCGCTGCTGGTGCTGCCCTGGGTGGCCGCACTGATCTGGTGGTTGTTCAAGCGCTTCGGCAACGGCCGCGTCGCGCAGTCACCGCTGCGCTGGTTCTGGGCGATCCAGCTGGCGCTGGTTACCCATCCCGTGCTGGATGCGTTCACCGTCTACGGTACCCAGTTGTGGTGGCCGCTGCGGCCACACCCAACCATGGGCTCCAGCGTCTTCATCATCGACCCCGGCTACACGGTGTGGCTGCTGCTGGGCTGCGTGCTGGCCTGGTTCGGTCGTGCGCGGCCCTGGGCGGGCAAGGTGCTGGGCGCGGCGTTGCTGCTCAGCAGTGGCTACCTGGGCTGGGGGCTGATCGCCAAGGCGCAGGTCGATCGGGCCGCGCAGCGGAGCCTGGCCGCGATGGGCCTGGGCGATGCGCCGCGCTTCTCGGTGCCGATGCCGTTCAACACCCTGCTGTGGCGGGTGGTGGCGATGACGCCCAATGGCTACGTGGTGGGTGATCGCTCACTGGTGGCCGACCATGGGCCGATGCGGTTCGAAGGCCATCCGTCCAACGTGCAGGCCTTGCGCGAAGCGCGGGCCATCCCGGCGGTGCAGCAGCTGCAATGGTTCAACCGCGGTTTCATGCGTGCACAGGTCGCGGACGGCCGGCTGGTGCTGAGTGACCTGCGCATGGGGCTGGAGCCGGACTACACCTTCAACTTCGTGGTGGCTGAGCAGGCCGACGGGCAGTGGCGGCCGATAACGCCCGAGCAGGTGCGAGTGGATTACAGCAGCCCGGCCGCGCGCGCCGACGCAGGTCGCCGGCTGGCCGCGATGTGGCAGCGGATCTGGCATGCGCCCGAGTAGATCCACGCCCTGCGTGGATGGCGGGACATCGGCGGTGGCAGCCACGCATGGCGTGGCTCCACTGCGTCGATCAGCGCCCGCAGCCGGTGCCGTTGAGTAGATCCACGCCATGCGTGGATGAAGGGACATCGGCGTTGGCAGCCACGCATGGCGTGGCTCTACTGCGTCGATCAGCACCCGCAGCCGGCGCCGTTGAGTAGATCCACGCCATGCGTGGATGAAGGGACATCGGCGGTGGCAGCCACGCATGGCGTGGCTCTACTGCGTCGATCAGCGCCCGCAGCCGGTGCCGTTGAGTAGATCCACGCCATGCGCGGATGAAGGGACATCGGCGGTGGCAGCCACGCATGGCGTGGCTCTACTGCGTCGATCAGCGCCCGCAGCCGGTGCCGTTGAGTAGATCCACGCCATGCGCGGATGAAGGGACATCGGCGGTGGCAGCCACGCATGGCGTGGCTCTACTGCGTCGATCAGCGCCCGCAGCCGGTGCCGTTGAGTAGATCCACGCCCTGCGTGGATGGCGGGACATCGGCGGTGGCAGCCACGCATGGCGTGGCTCTACTGCGTCGATCAGCGCCCGCAGCCGGTGCCGTTGAGTAGATCCACGCCCTGCGTGGATGGCGGGACATCGGCGGTGGCAGCCACGCATGGCGTGGCTCCACTGCGTCGATCAGCGCCCGCAGCCGGCGCCGTTGAGTAGATCCACGCCATGCGTGGATGCGGGAGCATTAGTGCCGCGTCGGCTCAATACACCGTCGCGCGGCCCTGCACGAACGAGTAGAAGAACACCGCATTCGGGTCGTTCTGCACCAGGCGGAACTCGCGGCGCATGCCTTCCACGGTGTCCTCGTCCACCGAGCCGGCCTGCAGCAGCTGGTCGGCCGCCGACAGCAGCAGCTGCTCCCAGAACGCGATCATGGTCTTGCGACGCGCCGGTTCGCGGTTGTCCAGGTGGATGGTCTTGATCTCGGTATGCACGTCGCGGAAGCCGCCCGCTAGCAGCAGGTTGCCCAGCTTGGCGCCGACGAACGGGTCGCCGCCGTGGTCGTACTGGAAGTCGTTGAAGGCCATCCAGTAGCGCCAGATGTGCGGCGAGTACGGGTCGAGCAGGAACGAGGCATTCATCACTTCGGTGATGTAGACCGGCGAACCCGGTGCCAGCACGCGGCGCACTTCGCTCAGCACGCGGGCAGGGGAGGGGACGTGTTCCAGCACCCAGCACAGGAACGCCGCATCGAAGCTGCGGGCCTCGAACGGCAGTTCGCCGGCATCGGCCTGCTGCAGGGTGTAGCGGTCGCTGCACCACGGCGTGCGCGCCAGGTTCTCGCGCGCCGTGGCCAGCTGCGTTTCGCTCAGGTCCACGCCGGTCACGTGCAGCTCGGGGAAGCGGCGCAGCAGGATCTCGGTCTGCGCACCGACGCCGCTGCCGACTTCCAGCAGGCGCCGTGCACCGCTGTAGTCGATCTGGCCGAAGATGCTCGATTCCAGCAGGCGCGCCTGGGTCATCAGGCGCTGCTGTTCGGTGCCGGAAAACCCGTGCAGGTAGGTCGGAGAGGAGATCGGCGGGGTCATGGAGGCGGGCTCTGGGAGTTCAATTCGGTCGAGCAGGCTCGACGTTGTGACGCGGCAGTGCGGTCAGGCCGCCGAAGGCAGCGCCGGTTCCCCGGCAATCAGGCGGTCGAAGTACTCGGTGGTCAGCGCGATCTGGCTCTGCGGGTCTTCGGCACGGTTGACCACCGCACGGAAGGCGGCGTTCTCCGGCCGGTCCCTGGCATACCAGCCCAGGTGCTTGCGCGCGATGCGCACGCCCTGCGGTTCACCGTAGAACGCGTGCAGCGCATGCAGGTGGCCGAGCAGGATGTCGCGCACTTCGGCCAGCGATGGCGGCGGCAGTTCCTGCCCGGTGGCCAGGTAATGCGCCACTTCGCGGAAGATCCACGGCCGGCCCTGCGCCGAGCGGCCGATCATCACCGCATCCACGCCGGTCTGCTGCAGCACGTAGGCGGCCTTCTGCGGCGAATCGATATCGCCATTGGCGATCACCGGAATGCGCAGCGCGGCCTTGATCTCGGCAATGGTGCTGTATTCGGCCTGGCCGGTGTAATGCTGGTCGCGGGTGCGGCCGTGCACGGCCAGCGCGGCGATGCCGCTGTCCTCGGCGATGCGCGCGATCACCGGCCCATTGCGGTGGTCACAGTCCCAACCGGTGCGGATCTTCAGGGTGACCGGCACGTCCACCGCGTTGACCACGGCTTCGAGGATGCGCGCCACCAGCTGCTCGTCGCGCATCAGCGCCGAGCCGGCCCAGGCGTTGCACACCTTCTTGGCCGGGCAGCCCATGTTGATGTCGATGATCTGCGCGCCGTGGTCGACGTTGTAGCGCGCGGCTTCGGCCAGCTGCTGCGGCTCGGTGCCGGCGATCTGTACGCTGATCGGTGCCGGTTCGCCGTCATGGTCCATGCGGTGGATCGACTTGCGCGTGTTCCAGAAGCGCGGGTCGCTGATGGTCATTTCCGAGGCGGCCAGTCCCGCGCCCAGCCGTTTGCACAGCAGGCGGAAGGGCTTGTCGGTGACGCCGGCCATGGGCGCCAGCACGACGTTGGGGGCAATGGTGTACGGGCCGATCTGCATGCGCCCATTGTAGAGCGCGGGCGCGGCCTGGGCGGTGTCGGCGGGCCCCGGGTTCAGGCCGATCGGCACCGACCTCATGCCGTACCGGCATCAGCAGATGCTTGACGGTTGCTTCCGCCGCCCCCAAGGGCGGGCGATGGTAGGTGGCTAACCCAGGCTCTGCCAGGCCTGGCGGGTACCCAGGGCGAAGGCCAGCCCCAGGCCCAGGCAGGCCAGCGAACTGACCACCCAGAAGCGCCGGCCGTTGTACCCCGGCCGGAACAGCGCCAGGCCGAAGCCCATCGCGGCGCGCAGCAGCAGCAAGGCAGCGATGGCGGGCAGGACCAGGCGACTGGCCGGCAGTGGCGAATGCCAGCCCGCGGCGGCCAGTGCGTACAGGGTCCAGGCCACCAGCAAGGCAGTGATGCCGGCGGTCATCAGCGGTGGCCACCAGTGCCCCGCATGCGCGAGCCGGACCACGCGCTGGCCGGCACCGAAGTATCTGTACCACGCGGCGCCGAAGGCGATGCAGCCGATATGCAGCAGCGCCGCAGCGGCACTGCCTGCGGCCGCGACCAGCAACCAGGGGAATCCGTCCATGTCCTGCCCGTGCAAGGAAGCTGCGCGGATCGTGAGCGAGGGGCAGGATGTGGGCAATGCGACAGGCGGTCGCAGGGGCTGGGCAATGGGCAAAAGAAAGGCCCAGGTGCCTGTACACCCGGGCCTTGTCATCCACGCGTGGCGTGGAATTACTTGGCTTCGGCGTCGGCCGGGGTGAAGCGCGGCATTGCCGCTGCAGCGCCTTCCTTCTCGGTCGAGCGACCGGCGAACTGGTTGGCAAAGCGCACGTGGCGGGCGAACGGGGCGTCGGCCACCTGCGCCAGCGACGCGGCCAGCGCACCGTTGAAGGCATCACCGGCACCGGTGGTGTCGATGGCCTGCACCTGCTCGGCGCCGACGCGGTAGTACGGCTGGCTATCGCCGCGCAGGTTCTCGTCGGCATGCGAGACGAACACGCCCACCGAACCCAGGGTCACCACCACGGTACCGTTGCCGACCAGCTTGCGGCACAGCGCATGCAGGCTGGCGCCATCCAGCGCGGCGACATCGTTGGCATCCACGCGCTCACCGACATGGCGGCCGAGCAGCGCGGCGAACTCGGTCTCGTTCGGGGTGATCACATCGGCCAGCTTGAGCAGGCCGATGGTCGAGGGCGCGTCGGCCGGTGCGGTGTTGAGCACGGTGGTGACACCGGCCTCGCGGGCCGTGGCCAGCGCCGCTTCAATGGTCTGCACCGGCGATTCCAGCTGCACCAGCACCACCTTGGCGCTGGTGAGCAATGCCTGCTGCTGTTGCAGGAAGTCGGTGCTCAGCGCGGCGTTGGCGCCCGGGCCGATCACGATGGTGTTGCGGCCACGCGCGTCCACGTAGATGCCCGCAGTGCCGGTCGGCTCGCTGCTGGCTTCGGCAATCAGGCCGAAGCCATCCTGCGCGGCCAGTTCGCGTGCGGTGGCGCCGCCGGCGTCATCGCCCAGCGCGCACACGAAGTGCGTGTCGGCGCCGGCGCGGCAGGCCGCGACCGCCTGGTTGAAGCCCTTGCCACCGGGGCCGGTGCTGTAGCGGCCGGCAATGGTCGCACCCGGTGCCGGCAGCGACTCGCACCGCCACACGTGATCGACATTGAAGGAACCGACGACAACGACACTGCTGCTCATAGGAAATCTTTTCTCAACCAGGGGTTCAACTGAAGTGCGTCAGCACGCCGGCGATGGTCGCCGTCATGAAGGTGGCAATGGTACCGCCCAACACCGCGCGCAGGCCGAACTTGGCCAGATCGTGGCGACGTTCCGGCGCCAGGCCGCCGATGCCGCCGATCTGGATCGCGATCGAGCTGAAGTTGGCAAAGCCGCACAGCGCGTAGGTGGCGATCAGGCGACCTTCGTCGGACAGGCTCACGCCCGCCACCTGGCCGTTCACGATCTGCGACAGCTCGGTGTAGGCCACGAACTCGTTGATCACGACCTTCTGGCCGATCAGCGAACCGACGGTGGTGGCATCAGCCCACGGGGTACCGATCACCCAGGCAATCGGGGCCAGCACGTAACCGAAGATGGTCGACAGGTTGGTCGGCTTGCCGATGGCAGCGGCCAGGCCGGTCACATCGCCGATCCAGGTCAGCGGGGCGTTCAGCAGCGCGATCAGGGCGATGAAGGCCAGCAGCATCGCGCCGATGTTCAGCGCCAGCTTCAGGCCGTCACCGGCACCGGCAGCGGCCGCGTCGATGATGTTGCTGGAGGTCTTCTCGACTTCCATCTTCACCGTGCCGCGGGTCAGCGGGGTGCCCGTTTCCGGAATCAGCAGCTTGGCCACGACCAGGGTGGCCGGTGCGGCCATGATGCTCGCCGCCAGCAGGTGCTTGGCGTAGAAGGCCTGCTGCACCGGGTCGCCGCCGCCGAGCATGCCCACGTAGGCCGCCAGCACGCCGCCGGCGATGTGGGCCATGCCGCCGATCATCATGGTCAGCAGCTCGGACTGGGTCATCCTGGCGATGTACGGGCGCACGGTCAGCGGCGCCTCGGTCTGGCCGATGAAGACGCTGGCGCAGACGCTGGTGGTTTCCGCGCCGGACACGCGCATCACCTTGGTGATCGACCAGGCCATCACGCGCACGATCGCCTGCATGACGTTGAGGTGGTACATGACCCCCATCAGCGCCGAGAAGAAGATGATGGTCGGCAGCACTTGGAAGGCGAAGATGAAGCCGTAGTTCTTGGTGTCCATCAACGAGCCGAAGATGAAGCCCGAACCCTCGTTGACGAAGCTCAGGACCTTGACGAAGCCCTTGCCCAGCGCATCGAACACGTCGCGCCCGCCCGGCACCAGGATCACCAGCGCCGCGAAGGCGATCTGCAGGGTGATACCGGTGGCAACCAGCTTCCAGTCAACCGCACGCTTGTTGTTGGAGAACAACCAGGTGATGCCGATCAGCACCGCCAACCCGAACAGGCCGAAGCCGATCCTGCCCAAACCTTCGACCATGTGAGTGACTCCCCTGGGGCGTCGCGAAAAACGGGAAGCCTAGTGCAGGGCAGGGGCCGGGGCAAGAAAAAGCAGCGTGCGCGCGCCCATCGGTACCGATCAGGCCAGCAACGGCAAGGGCTTGCGGCCGGCGGCGGCAGGTAGAATGGGGCTCGATCCCGGCCCGGATGCGGGCCCGCAGCAGGAGATTCGCATGCAATACCGCCGCCTGGGCTCCACCGGCCTGCCGATTTCCGCCCTGTCCTTCGGCGCCTGGGTGACCTTCGGTGACCAGATCCCACGCGACGAGGCCCGCAACCTGGTGGCTGCCGCCTGGGACCACGGCGTCAACTTCTTCGACAACGCCGAGGGCTATGCCAACGGCCGCGCCGAACAGGTGATGGGCGATGTGATCGCCGACCTGCGCCTGCCGCGCGACGGCATCTGTGTCTCCAGCAAGGTGTTCTTCGGCAGCGCCAGGGACCCACGGCCAACCCAGCGCGGCCTGTCGCGCAAGCATGTGACCGACGCCTGCCATGCCGCGCTCAAGCGCCTGCGGGTGGACTACCTGGACCTTTATTACTGCCATCGCCCGGATCCGGACGCGCCGATCGCCGAGACCGTGCATGCCATGGATACGCTGGTGCGGCAGGGCAAGATCCTCTACTGGGGGACCTCGGAGTGGTCGGCGGTGCAGATCCAGCAGGCGCTGGACATCGCCGAAGCACGCAACCTGCAGGGCCCGTCGATGGAGCAGCCGCAGTACAACCTGCTGCACCGCGAACGCGTCGAGGTCGAGTATGCGCCGCTGTATGCCAGTGCCGGCCTGGGCACCACCATCTTCTCGCCGCTGGCCTCGGGCCTGCTGACCGGCAAGTACGACCAGGGCATTCCGGCCGATGCGCGGCTGGGCCGCGAGGGCATGGAATGGCTGCAGGCGCTGGTGCTGGGTGACGACTCCGAGGCCCGCCTGGCCCAGGTGCGCCGCTTCAGCGAAGCAGCGCGTGAGCTGGGCCACGCCCCGGCCACGCTGGCGATTGCCTGGTGCCTGCGCAATCCGAACGTCTCCAGCGTGATCCTCGGCGCCAGCCGGGTCAGCCAGCTGCTGCAGAACCTGCAGGCGCTGGAGGTGCTGGAGCAGGTCGATGCGGCTGGCTGGGCGCAGGTCGAAGCCGCCTTCGCCTGAACCCCGGGGCCGACCGGGCCTGGGCCTCGGTCGGGCCGGCTCGGGCTCGTGCCTCGGTAGAGTCGCGATTTGATTGACATGATCTATCGAATCCCAGAATTCGATCATTAATCCCATCAATCAAATTGAGAATGGTTGTTGATTGTCAACTGAGAATCATTATCATTTGACTCGTCCCTCGCACGAGTCCAGATGCTCATGAATGCTCAACCTGTACTGCTGCGCCCCGAAACGCTGACCCTCCGCGATCGTCCGGTCCGTGTCGTTCCGCCGGAAGAGGTCATCGACAGCGAAGCCCTGCTCAAGGGCCGTCGTGAAATCCTGATCCAGCACGGCGACCGCTTCTACCGCCTGCGGCACACCAGCAACGACAAGCTGATCCTGACCAAGTAACCGCGGCCTGGTCGCCCGCCTCCCTCCCTCCTGCCGGCAGCGCCGGCAGGGTGGGCGACCCGTCCGCGCCCGCTCTCTCCCCCTCGGTCTACCGCGTGCACCTCCCGGGTGTGCCGGTAACCGGGGGTTCCCCTGCCTGACCGAACGAACCCGATGACCCGCCCTACCGCCCTTTGCCTCGCCGTCTGGATGGCCCTCCCCCTGTCCGCCCATGCTGCCGCCGCGGCCACCGCCGCGCCCGATGCGCGCGACTTCGACCGCGTGCAGGTCACCGCCACCCGCACCGAGCGGGCAGTGAGTGACGTGGCGGCCACCGTCGATGTCATCGACCGCGAGCAGATGGACCGGCACCTGGTGCAGGACATCAAGGATCTGCTGCGCTACGAGCCGGGCCTGTCGGTCAGCCGCAGCGCCGCGCGCTTCGGCCTTGGCAGCATCCGCATCCGTGGCCTGGACGGCAACCGCGTGCGCGTGCAGACCGATGGCATCGCCATGCCCACCAGCTTCAACATCGGCTCGTTCTCCAACGCCAACCGCAACTTCACCGATCTGGACACGCTCAAGCGCGTGGAGATCGTGCGTGGCCCGGCCAGTTCGCTGTACGGTTCCGACGCGCTCGGGGGTGTAGTGGCCTTCGTCACCAAGGATCCGGCCGACTACCTGAAGGATGGCAAGGACAGCTACGTCGGCCTGAAGTTCGGCTACGACGGTGAGTGGAAGGGCCTGCTCGGCGGCGTGACCGGCGCGTTCGGCGGCGAACACTGGAGCGGCATGATCAACATCAACCATCGCCAGGGCCAGGAAACCGGCAACAAGGGCGATGTGCGCAGCCTCGACAACACCCGGACCGCGCCCAACCCGCAGGACCGCGACGGTCGCAGTGGCCTGGCCAAGCTGGTCTATGCACCGAGCGAGGACCAGCGCTTCCGCCTGACCGTGGAAGGCAACGAAGACACCACCGATACCAACGTGCTGTCCTCGATCGACCGTACCACCACCACCGGCATGAAAGCGCGCGACACGCAGAACCGCACCCGCGTGTCGTTCGCCCATGAAATGGATGCGCTGGACAAGGGCTTCGCCGACAGCCTGCATTGGCAGCTGTATACCCAGCACAGCGAGACCAACCAGGTCACCGACGAAGACCGCGCCAACCGCAGCCGCCGCCACCGCGAGTTCAATTTCGACCAGCGCGTTTACGGCTTGCAGGCGCAGTTCAACAAGGCGTTCAGCACCGGCAGTGTCGAACATGCGCTCACCTACGGCTTCGAAGGCGCGCGTACCGAGATCCGCCAGAAGCGCGATGGCTATCAGGTTCTGGCCAATGGCCAGACCAGCACTACCATCCTGCCTGACGCCTTCCCGGTACGCGATTTCCCGATCAGCAAGACCACCGAGCTGGGCCTGTATGCGCAGGATGAAATGCGCATGGCGGGCGGCAAGCTGTCGCTGGTGCCGGGCGTGCGCGTGGATCGCTACGAGCTGAAGCCGGAAGTGGACAGCATCTTCGCCGACGACAATCCCGGCGTTGCGGTGGCCAGGCTGACCAAGACCAGCGTCTCGCCGAAGCTGGGCATGGTCTATCGCTTCACCGACGAATGGTCGCTGTTCGCCGGCTACTCGCATGGTTTCCGTTCGCCGCCGTACAACGACGTCAACCTGGGCTTCACCAACTTCGCCTTCGGTTACACCGCCATCCCCAATCCGGACCTGAAGCCGGAAACCAGCGACGGCCTGGAGCTGGGCCTGCGCTTCCTGTCACCGGCCGCCTACGTCAGTGTCAGCGGCTACTACAACGAGTACAAGGACTTCATCGAGTCGCAGTCGCTGGTCGGTACCAACGCGCAGGGCCTGATGGTGTTCCAGTCGCGCAACATCGCCGATGCGCGCATCTACGGTGCTGAACTGAAGGCTGGCGTTGACTTCGGCCAGATCAACCCGGCGCTCCAGGGTTGGGCGCTGCGCAGCTCGGTGGCCTGGTCGCGCGGTGACAACAAGACCGAGGACACGCCGCTGGATTCGGTCGACCCGCTGCGCAGCACCGTCGGCCTGATGTACGACACCGACGCCTGGGGCGTCGAACTGGCCGGTACCTTCGTCAAGCGCAAGGACCGCGTCACTGCAGCGACGGTGTATCGCCCGGCCGGCTACGGCGTGGCCGACCTGATGGCGCACTGGAACTTCGCCCCGGGCGCGACCTTCAACGTCGGCGTGTTCAACCTGGGCGACAAGCGCTACATCGATTGGTCCAATGTGGGTTCGACGCTGTCGCCGACCAGCCGCGTGCTGGATCGCTACACCAGCCCGGGCCGCACTCTTTCCGCCAGCCTTGCCGTTTCCTGGTGACCCCATGAGCCGAGCCTTGTCCGCACGCAGGAATGACGCCATCGCCGTGCAGGGCAGCGCGGCCTGGCCGACCCCGGCACAGCTGGCCACGCTCGGCACTGTGTTGTGCCTGTACCACGCCGACGGCAACGAGCTGGGGGGCTGGCGCCAGGCGGTGCGCGTGCACGCCTGCCAGAGCGTGGACAGCGAGGGCATACGCGAAAGCCTGTGTTTCCTTGATGCCCGCGGCCGCTGCGTGTGGCGCCTGTACCTGCTGCCCGACAGCGATTTCCTGGCCTGGGACCGGTTGGTCGCGGCGTTGCCGCCGGGCCCGCAGCACGACCGCGATGGCAGTGTGAGCGAACGCCTGTGGCGTCGCCTGGCCGGGCACCTCGGTGGCCAGCGCTGGCGCCTGTGCACGCTGCGCCTGCATGCCGCGGACGAGGGCCGCACCCTGGCGGCCAGCCTGTCGACCCTGTCCTCGCTGGGCGCGGCCACCGCGCGTCGCATCGCGCGATTGGAAGGAGCCGAAGGCGAGCTGGCGATCGACGATTGCTGCTGCGCCGACGCCGCGCGCCGGCCGGCACCGCGTATCCCCGGCGACCTGCCGCTGATCCGCCTGTGATCCTTTCCTGATGGAACGCCCGACGGCCCTGGACGGCCTCTCAACGAACCTGCAACCCCGAAGGAAGACCCGATGAAGTTCCAGACAGCCAGCGTCATGCTGCTGCTCGCTGCCAGCGGCGTGGCCAGCGCGCAGCCCTCCGACATCGCCCGCGACCACGACAGCATCCTGGCCATGCAGGGCGAGTACACCGTCGACTTCGCGTTCGACGAGACCGTGCTGCTCAAGCCCGGCTACGAGCGTGCGCCGGCGATGCGCAGCGGCGGCAGCGAAGTGGTCATCGTGGTCGAGGACACCCCGCAGCGCATCGTGCTGCAGCACCTGTTGCTCGATGAGAAGAGCGGCCACATCACCAAGCACTGGCGCCAGGACTGGGTCTACGAAGCGCCCAGCCGTTTCGAGTTCAGCGCCGATCAGACCTGGCAGGTACGCCGCATTCCCGCAGCGGTGAACCAGGGCGCCTGGACCCAGTGCGTGTATGAAGTGAGCGATGCACCGCGCTACTGTGGCACCGGCAAATGGACGTACACCAACAACGTGCCGAGCTGGACCAGCGACCTGAGCTGGCGCCCGTTGCCGCGTCGTGAGTACACCAAGCGCAGCGACTACAACGCGCTGGCCGTGGTCAACCGCCACACGCTCACGCCCAATGGCTGGACCCACGAGCAGTTCAACACCAAGGTGCAGCGCAACGCCGACGGCAGCCAGGTGGAGATCGCCCGCGAGTTCGGCTTCAACGACTACGTCAAGACAACCGAGGTCGACTTCACCCCTGCCCGCGCCTATTGGAAAGCCACTGCAGGCTACTGGGCCAAGGTGCGCCAGCGCTGGGACGGCTTCCTCGGTCAGGCCCCGGGCGTGCACCTGAAGACCAAGCTCGATGGCATGGCGATGATCATTCCGCTGTTCACCCAAGCCGAAGCGATCCAGTCCGGCAAGCAGGTGAAGGACACGCAGATCGACGAGGTCTTCGCCAAGTACGTGGAAAAGGCGCCCAAGGAAGGCTGATCGCCGCGATGGAGATGGGTGCCGGGCGTACCCGGCACCGCATCCACCGGCTGCCGGTGGGGCCGGGCTTGCTCGGCACGCCATCCGGAGGCGCAACCGCCTCAGGCCTCACGCAACGCCAGTGCCGGCGGCGTATGCAGGATCGCCCGCGTACCCCACCAACCCGCCAACAGGCTCAAGCCGATGCCGACTACGCCGCCGATCAGCAGCCCCGGCCACGGCGGCAGCAATGGAAGCTCGAACACCTTCTGCGAGACCGCCACGCCGATCGCAGCGGCCGCGCCCACTGCCAGCATCGCCGCCAGCGTGCCCAGCGCGCCGAACTCCACCAGTACCGCGCCGCGCAGCTGGCGCCGGGTCGCGCCCAGCGTGCGCAGCACCGCGCTGTCGTAGCGACGCTCGCCGGCGGTGGCCTGCAGCGCGGCCAGCAGCACCAGCACACCAGCCAGCAGGCTGAACACCATCACCAGCTGCACCGCCTGCGCCACCCGCTCCATCACATCGCGCACCTGCGAGATCACCGCATCCACGTCCAGTAGCGACAGGTTCGGCTGCGCGCGTACCAGTTCGCCCAGGCCCGCCGCCTTGCCGGCCGGCAGATGGAAGGCCGACAGCAGGTTGTGCGGGGTGTCGCCCACCGCATTCGGGTTCAGCAACACGAAGAAGTTCGGCCGGAAGGTGTTCCAGTCCGCCTTGCGCACGCTGGTGACGGCGAACTCGCGTTCCTGCTCGCCCACTGCAATGGTGATGCGATCGCCCGGGTACACGCCGTAACGCTTGGCCCAGCCGATTTCCACCGAAGCTTCCGGCGCGGTGCTGTCGGCTTTCCAGAACGTGCCATTGACCAGCGTATTGGCCGGCGGGAAGGTGCTGCGCCAGCTGAAATTCAGTGGCCGGTTCTCGTCATCGTCATCGCGCTGGCCGCCTTGGGCCGGTTGCCCGTCCTGTCCTGGCTCGCGGTCTACGCGCAGCGGCGGCTTGCCGTTGATCGCGATCAGGCGGCCGGTCGCCATCGGTTCGATGCTGGCGTCGCCGGCGCCCAGTCCACGCAATGCGGCCAGCACACTGTCGCGCTGCTCGGGCTGGATGTTGATCAGGAAGTAATTCGGCGTATCCGCAGGCAGTCGCTCGCGCCATTGCTGCAGCAGGCCGGGGCCGGTCACTGCCAGCAGCAGCAACGCGCACAGCGACAGCGACAGCCCGACCAGCTGCATCACCGCGAGCAGGCGGCGCCGGGTCAGCGCGGCCAGGCCCAGCCGCCAGTTGCCATGCAGGCGGTGCTGCAGGCCGCGCAGCAGCTGCAGCAGCACGAAGCCGACCGCACCGGCCGCCAGCGCCAGCGCGGCCAGGCCGCCCAGCACCCACAGCGCCAGCTTCAGGTCGCCGGTGACTTGTACCGCCAGCAGCAGGCTGGCCGCCAGCGCTGCCACATAGGCCAGCAGTGACGCCGGCGGCAGGGCGGCGAAGGAACGGTTGAGCACGCGCATCGGCGGCACCCCACGCAGGCGCAGCAGCGGCGGCAGGCCGAAGCCGAACAGCAGCAGCAGGCCGATGCCGGCGCCGGTCAGCGCAGGCATCGCCTCGGGCAACGGCAGGCGCTGCGGCACCAGGCTGCCCAGTACCTGCACCAGGCCTTCCTGCGCGGCCATGCCCAGGCCGATGCCGAGCGCACAGGCCGGCACCGCCAGCATCAGCAGCTGCAGTGCCAGGCCCAGCAGGATGTCGCGCTGGCGCGCACCCAGGCAGCGCAGGATCGCCACCTGGTCGATGCGGCGCAGGGCGAAGCGGTTGGCCGCCAGCGCCGTGGCCACGCCGGCCAGCAGTACCGCCAGCAGCGCGCTCAGGCCGAGGAAGCGGCCGGCCAGGTCGAAGGCCTGGCGCACGCCGCGCTGGGTGTCATCCACGCTCAGCAGGCGCAGGCCTTTCACCTGCGGCAGCAACCACTGGCGCAGCGCGGCAACCTGATCGGCTGGTCCGGCGAACATCAGCCGGTAGTTGATGCGGCTGCCCGGGCCGAGCAGTCCCGTGCCGTCCACGTCGGCGCGGTTGACCAGCAGGGTGGGGGAGAGCGTCAGCAGGTCGCCACCGGTGTCGGGCTCGGCCTCGATGATGCCGGCGATGCGCAGCGTGCCGGCGCCGAACTCGAGATCATCGCCGGCCTTCAGCCCGAGCCCCTGCAGCAGGCGTGGGTCGGCATAGGCCTGGCCCTTGGGCGGCATGCCGGCGTCTGCGATCAGCGCCCCGCCGGGCGTGGCCCGTACCCGCAGCGTGCCGCGCAGTGGATAGCCCGCCTGAACCGCCTTGATGCTCGCCATCTGGCTGGCCTCGCCATGGAACAGCACGCTGCCGAAGCTGGCGATGCGGGTGTAGGCCAGTCCACGCCGTTGTGCCTCGTCGGCGAATGCCTGCGGCGGGTCATCACGCCCAGCGATGCCGAGATCGCCACCGAGCATTTCCGCCGCGCTGCCGGTCAGCGCCAGGTTGACCCGGTTCACCAGCGTGCCCACCGCGGTCATCACCGCCACGCCCAGCACCAGTGCGGCGAACACCGTCAGCAGGTCGCCGGCCAGCGCCTCGCGGCGCAATGCGCGCCACGCGTGGCGCAGCACGTTCATGCCTGTGCCCCACGCTCGACCGGCAGCAGGCGGCCGTCATCGATGCGGTGGATGTACTGGCAACGCTGCGCCAGGCGCAGGTCGTGGGTGACCAGTACCAGGGTGGTGCCGCTGCCGGCGTTGAGTTCGAACAGCAGGTCGCTGACGTGCTGGCCGGTGGCATGGTCCAGCGATCCCGTCGGTTCGTCGGCGAACAGGATGCGCGGGCGGGTGACGAAGGCTCGCGCCAGTGCCACGCGCTGCTGCTCGCCACCGGACAGCTGGCGCGGGTAGTGGCGGGCACGATGGGAGAGGCCGACCTGGGCCAACACTTCGTCGATCCGCGCGCGATCCTCGCGCCCGGCCAGCTCCAGTGGCAACGCGACGTTCTCGGCGGCGGTCAGCGCCGGCAGCAGATGGAAGCTCTGGAACACGAAGCCGACCTCGCGCGCGCGCAGCTGGGCCCGCGCCTCTTCATCGAGGCCGCCCAGGTCCTGGCCCGACAGCGCAATGCGGCCGCGGCTGGGCAGGTCCAGCCCGGCCAGCAGGCCGAGCAGGGTGGTCTTGCCCGAACCGGAGGCGCCGACGATGGCCGCGCTGGTGCCTTCATGGACGGTCAGGGTGATGTTGTCCAGTATGTGGACTTCACCCTCCGGGCCCTGCACGGATTTGCCGACCTGGTCGACGGCGATGGCGACGGGCGCGCTGCGGGGGGACAGGCTGTCGATGAGGAGACTCCAATGCGCAAGACGGGATGGAGCCGGCGAGCCGGCGCGATGATGGTGCTGCTGCTAGGGTTCCTGCTGTTGCCGGGGCTGGCCTGTGCCAAAGGTCCGGCCGGCACCGTGCTGGTGCTCGGCGACAGCCTCAGTGCCGCCCACAATATCCCTGCCGACGCCGGCTGGGTCAGCTTGCTGCAACAGCGGGTCAGGCAGCAGTCGAAAACCCCGGCGCGCATCGTCAACGCCAGCATGAGCGGGGAAACCACCGCCGGCGCGCTGACCCGCCTGCCGGGCCTGCTGGCCAGGGAGAAGCCGACCGTGGTGGTGATCGCGCTGGGCGGCAATGACGCGCTGCGCGGGCTGACTCCGGCGCAGGTGCAGGGCAACCTGGGAAAAATGGTGCAGGCCAGCCAGAAGGCCGGCGCCAAGGTGCTGCTGCTGGGCATCGACGTGCCCCCCAACTACGGACCGGCCTACCGCCAGCGCCTGGCCGCGGCCTACAAGGCGCTGGCCACGCAGTACAAGGTGCCGCTGCTGCCGTTCCTGCTGGAGGGCGTCGCCCTGCAGCCGGGCATGATGCAGGCCGACGGCCTGCACCCCACGGCGCAGGCGCAGCCGAAGGTGCTGGACAACGTCTGGCCGCTGCTCAGGCCGCTGCTCTGAACCGTTTGTGTACCTCTTGACGGAACTTCACATCGCGTCCACCGTCGATCCGGCATGTTTCACAAAGCTGAAGTTAGAGGGAATCACATGCGTCAGACGAAGGAGACCTCCGGCTTGGTGCTGGTGGTCGAAGACAACCGCAACATCTCCGAGATGATCGGGGAATACCTGGAAGGTCGCGGCTTCGAAGTCGACTATGCACAGGACGGCCTGGATGGCTACCGCCTCGCGGCGGAGAACAGCTATGACGTCGTGGTGCTCGATCTCATGTTGCCGCGCCTGGACGGCATCGAAGTGTGCCGTCGCCTGCGCAACGATGCGCGCAAGTCCACCCCGGTGCTGATGCTCACGGCACGCGACACGCTGGACGACAAGCTCACCGGCCTCGGCTTCGGCGCCGATGACTACCTGACCAAGCCGTTCGCGATCCAGGAGCTGGAAGCCCGCCTGCGCGCGCTGATCCGTCGCGAACGCCGCCAGGTCGGTTCGGAGGTGCTGAAGGTCGCCGACCTGGTCCTCGATCCGGTCAGCATGCGGGCTACCCGTGCCGGCACCGAGCTGCAGCTGTCGCCGATCGGCCTGCGCCTGCTGACCATCCTGATGCGCGAATCGCCGCGCGTGGTCACCCGCCAGGAGATCGAACGCGAGATCTGGGGCAATGGCCTGCCGGATTCGGACACCCTGCGCAGCCATCTGTACAACCTGCGCAAGATCATCGACAAGCCGTTCGACCGTCCGCTGCTGCACACCGTGCAGAGCGCCGGCTACCGCATTGCCGATATTGCCCAGCCGATGGCCTGATCGGGGCCCGGCCTGTGCAGCATCAGGCCCGGCCGGGCAACGACCCCGCACCGGGCACGGATGACCGGCCGGCGTTGCCGCCGGTCAGCGTCCGTGCACGACTACGGCGCAGTGCGCTGCCTATAATCGCAGCGCTCTGACCGGGACCCCGCAATGCCGCACGGCCTGCCGCGCAAGATCCGTATCGCCTTCATCCTGCAGGCAGTCCTGGCCAGCCTGGGCATCCTGCTCGGTGCCTGGCTGGTCTCGCTGGTGATCAAGCACAGCCTGGTCGGCGCCGCCCTGCGCGAGGAAGCGGCCTATTACTGGACGCTGCACGAGGCGTCGCCGGTGCAGCCGCCGCCCAACACCCACAACATCCGCGGCTACCTGCTGGAAAGCGGGCAGTCGGCACTGTCATTGCCGGCCAACCTGCGCACCCTGGAGCCTGGCTTCCACGAGCTGCCCCAGGACGACCAGCTGGTGCTGGTCGACGTGCGCCCTGCCGGTCGCCTGTACCTGGTGTTCCTGCGCTCGCGCGCGGAGATGCTGGCGTTCTGGTTCGGCATCGTGCCGGTGCTGCTGACCCTGTTGGCGGTGTATGGCGCCAGCTGGGTCACCTACCGTGCCTCCAAACGACTGGTGTCGCCGGTGAACTGGCTGGCGCGGCGCGTCTCGCGCTGGGACCCGGGCCACCCCGAAGCGGCCGATCTGGAGCCGAACAAGCTGCCGGCGGACATGCAGGGCGAGACCCGCCAGCTGGCGGCCGCACTGCATTCACTGGCCAACCGGGTCAGCGCGCACGTGGCGCGCGAGCGCAACTTCACCCGTGATGCCAGCCATGAGCTGCGCACGCCGTTGACCGTCATCCGCGTGGCCAGCGACATGGCCCTGGGCGATGAAACCCTGCAGCCGCGCCTGCGCCGCAGCCTGCAGCGCATCCAGCGTGCAGGCCGTGACATGGAAGCGGTGATCGACGCGTTCCTGATCCTGGCCCGCGAGGCCGATGTCGAACCGCAGATCGAGCTGTTCGACGTCAACGACATCGTTCGCTACGAGGTGGACAACGCCAACGAGCTGCTGGGCAACCGGCCCGTATCGGTGCACCTGCACGGCGAAGGCCCGGTACAGCTGCACGCACCGCCGCGGGTGCTGCAGGTGGTGGTCAGCAACCTGGTGCGCAATGCCTGCAGCTACACCGACGAAGGGCGTATCGACGTGCACGTGCTCAATGACCGGGTGGTGGTGCGCGATACCGGCATCGGCATGTCCGCCGAGGCGCTGTCGCGCGCGTTTGAACCGTTCTACCGCGCCGAGCCGAGCCGCCCGCAGGGCACCGGCCTGGGCCTGTCGATCGTGCGCCGGCTGTGCGACCGCTTCGGCTGGAAGGTCAGCTTGGCCAGCGAGCCGGGCAAGGGCACCGAGGCCACGGTGATCTTCCGGTAGAGGGATTTTGCCGGGCTGCGCCCGGCACCCGCCGAGGCAACATCAACATCAAAAGCGGGCATTCCGTGGAATGGCGGGGCGGTATGGGTTTGCAGGACACGCCGTAAACCCGTCCATGGGGGCTCGATGGCGCCATCCATGGCGCCAACGGTCCTGCAAACCCACACCGCCCCGCCTTCGACAGTTTCCCGCGATCCGCAGTAGATCCACGCCATGCGTGGATGGGGTTGCTCAGTTGCAGTTGACCTTCGGCGCCAGCGCCCTGGTCCAGATCGCATAGCCGGCCGGGGTCATGTGCAGCATGTCCTCGCGGAACAGCGTCGCGTCCGGCTGACCATCGGCGCCGAGCATCGGCGTGTAGATGTCGGTGAAGCCGGTATTGGGCAGCTTGGCCAGCGCGGCCTTGATCAGCGTGTTGGCCTCGTTGATCGCCGGCAGCAGGTGCGCGCGCGACGGGCTCGGCTTGATCGACAGGTACTCCACCCTGGTCTTCGGCAGGTCGCGATGCACGCGCTGCACGAAGGCAACCACGTCGTCGCGCACCTGCACTGGGCTGCGGCCACTGTTGAGGTCGTTGTCGCCCGCATAGAAGAACACCTTGCAGGGCGCGTAGGGCACCACGATGCGGTCGGCGTACCAGGTGCTGTCGCGCACTTCAGAGCCGCCGAAGCCGCGGTTGAACACTGGCTGGCCAGGGAAGTCGGTGGCCAGGCTCTCCCAGAAGCGGATCGAGGAGCTGCCGATGAACTCGATGCCACCGCGCGGCGGCGGGTTGGACTGGTCGGCGCCGGCGAAGCGGGCCATGTCGCCGGCCCAGGCCACGTTGGAGACCTGTTCGGGCACCCGCGGCGACTTGGCCGGGCTCAGCGCCTGGGCCAGCGGTGCGGCAGTCAGCAGGCCCAGCATCAGCAGGCAGGTACGGCGACGGGACATCAGGCGCTCCAGCAGGCAAGGGGGCATCCATCATAGGAGCATGCCCGGGCCGTTGCTTGCCCCTGGCAGGCCGTTCAGCGGGCCGGCGCGGGCTGCGGTTGGCGGCCTTGTGGCAAAATGGCCGCCATCTGCCTATTCCTGTGCACCCATGATTCCCTGCCGTGCGTCTGAGCGGTCGCTGCGCCGCGTCCCCGTTGCTGGATATTCCACCCGTGGCTGATCAGTTCGGCCACCTGCCGCGCGGCCCGCGCCGTATCTTCCAGGCCGCCCGCTGGTCCTGGCAGGGCCTGCGCGCTGCCTGGCTGTACGAGTCCTCGTTCCGGCTTGAGGTCTACCTGCTGATCCTGCTGACGCCGATCGCGATCTGGCTGGGCCAGACGCCGGTCGAACGCGCGCTGCTGATCGGCTCGATGCTGCTGGTGCTGGCGATGGAGCTGGCCAACTCGGCCATCGAAGCGGTGATCGAACGTTACGGCAGCGAGATCCATGAGCTGGCCGGCCGCGCCAAGGACATGGGCTCGGCGGCGGTGTTCGTGCTGATGATGAACGTGTTGCTGTGCTGGGCGCTGGTCGTGGTCCCGCATGCAATGGCCGGCAAATACGGCTGATCCCTCATTCCCCCTTGTTGAAGACTTCCCATGTCCCTTGAGTTTCTTGCCGATCCGAATGTCTGGTTGACCCTGTTCACGCTGAGCGCGCTGGAAATCGTGCTCGGCATCGACAACCTGGTGTTCATCTCCATCGCCGTCAGCAAGCTGCCAGAGCACCGCCGCCCGTTCGCGCGTCGGCTCGGCATCGCGGTGGCCTGTATCACCCGTATCGGCCTGCTGGTATCGCTGGCGTACCTGGCGCACATGCAGGCGAACCTGTTCACCGTGGCCGGCATGGGCATTTCCATCCGCGATCTGGTGCTGATCGTTGGTGGCCTGTTCCTGATCATCAAGGGTTGGATGGAGATCAAGGAAATGATCACCGGTGGCGAGGATGAAGATCCGAGCACGACCAAGACCTCGGCCGTGTTCGGCTACGTGATCGCGCAGATCGCGGTCATCGACATCGTGTTCTCGCTGGACTCGGTGATCACCGCGGTCGGCATCGCTGACCACGTGCCGGTGATGGTCGCCGCGATCCTGCTGTCGGTGGCGGTGATGCTGCTGGCCGCCAACCCGCTGGGCCGCTTCATCGACGCCAACCCGACCGTGAAGATGCTGGCGCTGGCCTTCATCCTGCTGATCGGTGCGGTGCTGATCCTGGATGGCCTGGACGTGCACATTCCCAAGCCCTACATCTACGCCGCGATGGGCTTCTCGGTGCTGGTGGAGTGGCTGAACCTGCTGATGCGCCGCCGCGCCCGCGAGCACCACGTGCCGGGTGCCGGCGACTGGTAAGCGCATGACCCCGAACCCCCGGCCAACGCCGGGGGTTCTTCGTTCTGCCTTGTAGAGCCGAGCCCGTGCTCGGCTGACCGGCAGGAAGCAGCCGAGCATGGGCTCGGCTCAACACCGGAACCGCGGTTTTTGCACTTGTGGCTGCGTTCCGGCCTCCACTTGTGAACGAGGATCAACAGTGTTTTCCCGGGGCGAGGCTTAATCCGGCGCAGCAAAGCGCGCAGGCTACGCACTCCCGATTCCCGCCCCCAGGACCCCCCCATGAATTCCAGAGCCGCCTTGCTGGCGCTTGCCGTTGGCGCCTTCGCCATCGGAACCACCGAGTTTGCCCCGATGGGCCTTTTGCCGGTCATCGCCGACGGCGTCGGCGTTGGCATCCCCACTGCGGGCATGCTGATCACCGCCTATGCCGTCGGCGTGATGCTGGGCGCGCCGGTGATGACCCTGCTGATGGGGCGTTTCGGCAAGCGCACCGCGCTGATGCTGCTGATGTCGATCTTCGTGGTCGGCAACCTGCTGTCCGCGCTGGCGCCGAACTACGGGCTGCTGCTGCTGTCGCGCCTGGTCACCAGCCTCAACCACGGTGCCTTCTTCGGCATCGGTGCGGTGGTCGCCGCCAGCCTGGTGCCGAAGGAAAAGCAGGCTGCTGCCGTGGCCACCATGTTCATGGGCCTGACCATTGCCAACATCGGTGGCGTGCCGCTGGCGACCTGGGTCGGCCAGCAGCTGGGCTGGCGCCTGTCCTTCGCCGGTACTGCGGCGTTGGGCCTGATCGCGATCACTGCGTTGGGTTTTGCGCTGCCGGCGTCCGCGCCGGGACCGCGCCCGGACGTGCGCCGCGAACTGAAGGCGATCCTGCAGCCGCAGGTGCTGCTGGCCATGGCCACCACCGTGCTTGGTGCGGGTGCGATGTTCACGCTGTACACCTACGTCGCACCGGTGCTGACCGAGTTGACCGGCGCCTCCAATGCCTTCATCGCGGTGTCGCTGGCCCTGATCGGCATCGGCTTCACCCTCGGCAACGGCATCGGTGGACGCATGGCTGACTGGTCGCTCGATGGCGCCACCCGTATCCTGCTGGCTGCCCTGGCGGTGCTGATGTTCGTGCTGCCGCTGGCCTTCATGAGCCACGCCACCGCGGCGCTGGGTGTACTGCTGTTCGGTGCGGCGACCTTCGCCCTCGTGCCGCCGCTGCAGATCCGGGTGATGCAGGTGGCCAGCGAGGCGCCGGGCCTGGCGTCGTCGATCAACGTGGGTGCATTCAACCTGGGCAATGCGGTGGGTGCGGCGCTGGGTGGTGCGGTGATCAGCTTGGGCCTGGGCTACGCCGCCATTCCGGTGGCCGGTGGCCTGCTGGCCGCGTCGGGCCTGCTGCTGGCATGGCTGGGGCGTAGCCGCACTGCGGTGGCTGAGGCCTGCTGAGGGCGGAGGGTTTCCGGCAGGGCTTGCAGCCCTGCACCCGCCGAATCAACGTCAACGTCAACGGCAAAAGCCTGCATTCCGTGGGTTGGCGGGGTGGGTCCGGTTGAGGGGGACGCTGCAAGTATGTCCATGTAAGCTCGGTCGCCGCATCCATGCGGCTCACGCCCCCTCAACCGGACCCACCCCGCCTTCGACAGATTCCCGCGATCTGTCGTAACGGCGTTCCGCTCTGGTAGGTGTCGACCTTGGTCGACCCGAATGCCTGAAGAACCGGCTTTTGCTTTTGATTTTTCTTTTGATCTTCCCGCGGTGCGCAGGAAATTGTCCGTGGCCGGGAGGGTGGGTCGGCTGGGGGCGTGAGCCGCATGGATGCGGCGACAGCTTACATGGACGTACTTGCAGCGGCCCCCAGCCGATCCACCCACCCGGCCCACCCCGAGCTGGCTGGACCACACCGCGGAGGGGGCGGCGCCCGATGGCCGGTCTTTCACCCAAACCATGGCATGCTCGGCGCCAAGCCCACCCGGAACCTCCGCCATGCGCCTGTTCACCCGTGTCCTGCCCCTGATGCTGCTGGCCTCCCTGTTGTCCGGCTGCGGCTACAACGCCATCCAGCAGAAGGACGAGGCGGTCAAGGCCAGCTGGTCCGAAGTGCTCAACCAGTACAAGCGCCGCGCCGACCTGGTGCCCAACCTGGTGCAGACCGTCAAAGGTTTCGCCAGCCAGGAAGAGCGCGTGCTGACCGAAGTCACCAACGCCCGCTCGCGTGTCGGCCAGATCAACGTCAACGCCGATGACGAAGCCTCGCTCAAGCAGTTCCAGCAGGCCCAGGGTGAACTCGGCAGCGCGCTGTCGCGGCTGCTGGTGGTGACCGAGAACTATCCGGTGCTGAAGTCCGACCAGAACTTCCGCGACCTGCAGGCCCAGCTGGAAGGCACCGAGAACCGCATCACCGTTGCCCGCGGCCGCTACATCCAGCAGGTGCAGGACTACAATACCTACATCCGCTCGTTCCCGCAGGTGATCACCGCCAAGATCTTCGGCTACAAGACCAAGCCGAACTTCACGGTGGACAACGAAGCGCAGATCTCCAACGCGCCGGCGGTCGATTTCGGCAACGCGCCGCAGCAGCAGCCGGCAACGCAGCCGGGCCACTGACCGATGCGCCTGGCCACTGCGCTGCTGGCCCTGCTGCTGTGGCTCCCGCTGGCGGCACAGGCTCAGCAGCTGGCGCCGATTCCGGCGCTGGATTCGCCCGTGGTCGACACCACCGGCACGCTGGAGGCTGCGCAGAAGCAGGCACTGGTGCAGCAGGCGCTGGACCTGCAACAGCGCAAGGGCAGCCAGCTGCAGGTGCTGGTGGTACCCACCACCCAGCCGGAGGACATCGCGCAGTACACCACGCGGGTCTTCGACCAGTGGCAGATCGGCCGCAAGGGCGTGGATGACGGCGTGCTGCTGGTGGTGGCCAAGGACGACCGGCGCGTGCGGATCGAGCCGGGTTACGGTCTTGAAGGCGCGATTCCCGATGCCATCGCCAACCGGGTCATCCAGGAATACCTGGTGCCGCGTTTCCGCGCCGGCGACTACGCCGGGGGCATCACCGATGCCACCGCCGTGCTGGTCAAGCTGATCGATGGCGAAACGCTGCCGGCACCGGTCAGTGGTCATCGTGGGCGCGAGCCGGGTGGCGGCGGCGATACCTGGTTCCTGGCGCTGTTCATCGGTGTGTTCGCCGGCAGCATCCTGCGCGGCGTGTTCGCGCGCGTGCCGCGACCGCTGCGCGGCCTGCTCGGCGGTGCCGGTGCGGCGCTGGCGGCGTTCCTGTTCACCTCCACCCTGCTGGCCAGTGGCCTGGCCGGCGTGGTCGGCCTGATCGTGGCGATGCTGTCCGGTCATCCGGGGCGCTTTGCCGGCGGTGGTGGCTGGGGCGGTGGCAGCTGGGGCGGGGGAGGCGGCTTCGGCGGTGGTGGTGGATTCGGCGGTGGTGGCGGCTGGGGCGGCGGCGGTGGCCGTTCCGGTGGCGGTGGCGCTTCGGGAGGCTGGTGATGATCCAACGTCTGTTCCGTCATGTATGTTCGCCGTCGGTACGTCGCGCGTTCCCGCCAGCCACGCTGCAGGCGATCACCGAGGCCATCGCGGCCGGTGAGCAGCGCCACGGCGGTCAGGTGATGTTTGCGGTGGAGGCTGATCTGCCGCTGGCCGCGTTGTGGCACAAGGTCACCCCGAGGCAGGCCGCCGAGCATGCCTTCGCACGCCTGCGCACCTGGGACACCGCCCACAACAACGGCGTGCTGATCTACCTGCTGCTGGCCGACCATGCCATCGAGATCGTCGCCGACCGCGGCCTGCATGGCCGGGTCAGCCCGGCGCAGTGGCAGCGGGTCTGCACCCATCTGCGCGAGGGCCTGCGTGGTTCCAATCCGGTGGAAGCGCTGCAGGATGCCATCGACGAGGTCTCCAGCCTGATCGAAGGGCACTTCCCGGCCTCGACCCGGTCGAACGATGACGCGTTGCCGAACTCGCCCCAGCTCCTTGGTTGAGCCGGGGCGGCACTGGCCCGAGAATAGGCGTTCAACCGCAAGGCACCTTCCATGATCTATTTCCACGACATCGACCCCATCGCCCTCTCGCTGGGGCCGATCAAGGTGCACTGGTACGGCATCATGTACCTGCTCGGCTTCACTGCGGCCTGGCTGCTGGGCCGCACGCGCATCGCCGCCGGGCGCCTGCCGGGCGTCGATGCCAACGGCTTCTCCGACCTGTTGTTCTACGCCATGCTCGGCGTGGTGCTGGGCGGCCGCATCGGCTACATGCTGTTCTACGCGCTGGGGGATTTCCTGCACAACCCGCTGCTGCTGTTCAAGGTGTGGGACGGCGGCATGAGCTTCCATGGCGGCCTGCTGGGCGTGCTGGGTGCCTGCTGGTGGTGGTCGCGCAAGCACGCGCTGCACTTCTTCGACACCATGGATTTCATGGCGCCGCTGGTACCGCTGGGCCTGGGTTTTGGTCGCATCGGCAACTTCATCGGCGCCGAGCTGTGGGGCAAGTACACCGACGGCACGTGGGGCGTGGTGTTCCCGTCGGGCCTGCCGGCGCCGCTGAACCAGTTGGACCACGCGACCCTGCAGGCGCAGTTCGCCACCGGCGCGCTGAACCAGTTCGCCCGCCATCCCTCGCAGCTGTATGAAGCGTTCCTGGAAGGCCTGGTGATGTTCGTGGTGCTGTGGACGGTGTCGGCCAAGCCGCGCCACCGTTACCTGGTCGGCGGCCTGTTCGCGCTGATGTACGGCCTGTTCCGCTTCGCCGTCGAATTCGTACGCATGCCCGACAACGGCGTCTATGTGGCCTTCGACTGGCTGACCCGTGGCCAGAT
The DNA here is from genome assembly GCF_052605195.1 of Stenotrophomonas maltophilia group sp. vghtpe118. Classification (NCBI taxonomy): domain Bacteria; kingdom Pseudomonadati; phylum Pseudomonadota; class Gammaproteobacteria; order Lysobacterales; family Lysobacteraceae; genus Stenotrophomonas; species Stenotrophomonas maltophilia group sp. vghtpe118. The sequence continues at coordinate 3,513,471 of NZ_CP199672.1, forward strand.
CCTCAGCCTACCGCTGATCGCTTTCGGCCTGGTGCTACTGGTAATGTCGCGCCGCGCGCCGGTACTGCAGCCGCAGCTGCCGGTGGCTGCCGAGGGCAAGGCATGAAGGCTTACCTGGACCTGCTCTCGCACGTGCTCGAGCACGGCGCCGAGAAGAGCGACCGTACCGGCACCGGTACCCGCAGCGTGTTCGGCTGGCAGATGCGTTTCAATCTGGCCGACGGCTTCCCACTGGTCACCACCAAGAAACTGCACCTGCGCTCGATCATCCACGAGCTGCTGTGGTTCCTGAAGGGCGATACCAACATCGGCTACCTGAAAGACAACCAGGTACGCATCTGGGACGAGTGGGCCGACGAGAACGGCGACCTCGGCCCGGTCTACGGCAGGCAGTGGCGCAGCTGGGCCACCGCCGATGGCCGCGAGATCGACCAGATGCAGTGGCTGGTGGACGAGATCAAGCGCAACCCCGATTCGCGCCGGCTGGTGGTCAGCGCCTGGAACGTGGGCGAGCTTTCGCAGATGGCGCTGATGCCGTGCCACAACCTGTTCCAGTTCTACGTGGTGGACGGCAAGCTCAGCTGCCAGCTGTACCAGCGCAGCGGCGACATCTTCCTCGGCGTGCCGTTCAACATCGCCAGCTATGCGCTGCTGACCCACATGGTGGCGCAGGCCACCGGCCTGGGGGTGGGCGACTTCGTGCATACGCTGGGCGACGCGCACCTGTATTCGAACCACTTCGAGCAGGCGCGCGAGCAGCTTTCGCGTGAACCGCGCGCGCTGCCGAAGCTGTGGTTGAACCCGGAGGTGACCGACCTGTTCGGCTTCCGGTTCGACGACATCCGCATCGATGGCTATGACCCGCACCCGGCGATCAAGGCGCCGGTGGCGGTGTGAGTGCCATGAAGCTCTCGATGATCGTGGCGCTGGACCGCAACCGTGGCATCGGCCAGGGCAATGCGATGCCCTGGCATCTGCCGGATGATTTCAAGCACTTCAAGGCGCTCACCCTGGGCAAGCCGATCCTGATGGGGCGCAAGACGGCCGAGTCGATCGGCCGCGTACTGCCGGGGCGGACCAACCTGGTGCTGACCCGCAGCGGCCAGGTGCCGTTCGCGGGCATGCGCGCGGTGGCGTCGCTGGACGAGGCGAAGGCGATTGCCGAAGGCGAGGGCGCCAGCGAGCTGTGCATCATCGGCGGCGGCGAGATCTTCCGTCAGCTGCTTGACCAGGCCAGCGACCTGTACCTGACCTGGGTGGATGCCGAAGTCCCCGCGGATACCCATTTCCCCGAGGTGGACGTGCAGGACTGGCGGGAAGTGAGCAGCGAGCCGCACCCGGCCGATGACCGCCACGCCTATGCGTTCCGCTTCGTGCATTACGTGCGCCGCTGAGGATGGTTTCCTGTAGAGCCGAGCCATGCTCGGCTGCTGTTGCCTGACCCCTCCCGTAGCCGAGCATGGCCCAGCACTACAGGGGCCTACGGCATCCGGTAGTGCCCGATGATCGCGTGCTGGAACAGCAGGTTCTCTTCACGCGTGCCGCGTGCGATGTTGTGCAGCACCAGCGGTGTGCCATTGGCCAGCCTCCGGTCGGAGACGATGCCGACATGCAGCAGACCGTTGCCGTTGAGCTTCCAGGCCACGATGTCACCGGCCGCATAGTCGGTGGCGAGGGCGGTGATCGGTTGCTGCCAGCCCTGCCGTTCGAACCAGCGCATCAGGTTCGGCACACGTCGATGATCAATGTTGCGGTCCGGCCGTGACAGGCCCCAGATCGCGGGATACGCGCTGAAGTTGCCGCGCATGTCTTCATGCACGCGCGCCTGCAGGTCCAGGCCCTGGCTGCGCAGGGCGCGCACCACCACGTCGGTGCACACGCCGCGATCAAGCGGGACGTCGCCGCCAGGATAGGACAGGACCTGGTAGGCGGGATCGTAACGGGTGGTGACGCCGATCTGCGCGCGCGCTGCAGCCACCAGTGGCGGCGAAGGCGCCTGTGCCTGCGAACGCGCGGGGACGGCGTTTCCGCCGCCGGTGGGAGCCGGGGCCGAAGCAGGCTGGCAGCCGCTGGCCAGGGCTAGCGTCAGCAGCAGCACCCTCCATGGTGCCCAGCCGCGTCGCGTCATGCCTGCGGCGCGGCGCCGTTGTTGTGAGGTCCACCGGAGCCCCCACCGCCACCACCTCGACGGCGACGACGGCGCGGACCACGGTTGCCCGGGTTGGCAGCAGCGGCGTTGCCGCCGCCCGGTTCCTTGCCCTGCACCGCAGTGGAGGGGCGCTCGTGCGCCGGTCGCGCCGGTGGGCGGGCGTGGGGTACGGGTGCCGGTACATCGCGGCCCGGCACCTGCACCACGCGCAGCTCGTCAGTATCGAGCTGGATCGCGGTCAGCTTGCCGCCCCAGACTGCGCCGGTGTCGATGGCGTGCACGCCCTGGGTGATGGTCAGGCCCAGCGCCGACCAGTGGCCGCAGACGATCTTGAGGTCGCGCTCGACCCGGCCCGGTACTTCGAACCAGGGGTAGAGTCCCTGTTCCTGCGTGCCGGGGGTGCCCTTGTCCTCGATGCCGATGCGCCCGCGCGGGGTGCAGTAGCGCATGCGGGTGAGCACGTTGATGATCGCGCGCGAACGGTCGTAGCCGGACAGGTTCGGCGCCCAACTTGGCTTGTCGCCGTACATGTTGCGGAACAGCTTGCGGTAGCCGGCGCCGTGCAGCTGCACCTCGACTTCGGCAGCGTGCTTCTCTGCCATCTGCGTGGTCCACTTCGGCGCCAGGCCGGCGTGCACCATCAGCCAGCCCAGCTCGCGATCCACATGCACCAGCTTCTGCAGGCGCAGCCAGTCCAGCAGTTCGTCGCGGTCCTCGGCCTGCACGATGCGCAGCAGGTCCGGGTTGACCTTGCGCTGCTCCTCTTCGGTGCGTGCACCGACGGCCAGCAGCGAAAGATCATGGTTGCCCAGCACCACCACGCTGTGATAGCGCAGCGAATGCACCAGCCGCAGCGTCTCCAGCGACTGGCCACCACGGTTGACCAGGTCGCCGCAGAACCACAGGGTGTCCTGCGCCGGGTCGAAGCGGATCTTCTCCAGCAACCGCTGGGTAACGTCGTAGCAGCCCTGCAGGTCGCCGATCGCCCACACACTCATCGTTCGGCCTCCGTGTCAGTGCAGGGTACGCGGCACGGCCAGCACGAACGGTGCGACCGGCGCGGCAAATTCGGTGCCATCGTCGGCGACCATGTCGTAGTGCCCCTGCATGGTCCCGTGATCGGTTCCCAGCATGACACCGGACGTGTAACGGAAGTCTTCACCGGGGCGCAGCCGCGGCTGCTCGCCGATCACCCCGTCCCCATCGACATGCTCGACACGGCCATTGGCATCGGTGATGCGCCAGTGGCGTGCGACCAGGCGTGCGGCGACCCGCCCCTGGTTGTGGATGCGGATCGTGTAGGCGAACGCAAAGCGACCGTCTTCCGGTGCGGATTGATCGTCGAGGAAGCGCGGCGCAACTTCGACGGAGATGGCATATACGTCAGCGTCTTCCATACCGGCAGTGTAATCAGGAGGCATTGGCCAAAGCGATGAATTCGGCCACGTCCAGCTGTTCGGCGCGGGCATCGGGACGCACGCCGGCAGCGATGAACTGCTCGGCGGACACTACATTGTTCAGGGCATTGCGCAGCGTCTTGCGGCGCTGCCCGAAGGCGGCCTTGACCACCTCGGCGAAGCGCGTGTGGTCGTTGATGCTGATCGAGGCCGGGTCACGCGGCACCAGCCGCACCACGGCGGAATCGACCTTCGGCGGCGGCCGGAACGCGCCCGGCGGCACCACGAACAGCGAGGTCACCTGGCAGTAGGCCTGCAGCATCACGCTGAGGCGGCCATACACCTTGCTTCCGGGGCCAGCCGCCATGCGGTCGACCACTTCCTTCTGCAGCATGAAGTGCATATCGCGGATCACCGCGGCATGCTCCAGCGCATGGAACAGGATCGGCGAGGAGATGTTGTAGGGCAGGTTGCCGACCAGGCGGATCGGCTGGCCATCGGCCAGTTCGGTGAAGTCCACGCGCAGCACGTCGCGGTGGACGATGGTCAGCTCGCCCAGCGGCTCGGCGGCGGCGGTCAGCGGCGCGATCAGGTCGCGGTCGAACTCGATCACCGTCAGCTTCGGGTGCACGCGCAGCAGCGGCAGGGTGATGGCGCCCTGGCCTGGACCAATTTCAACCAGGCGGTCACCATCTTTCGGATTGACCGCCATCACGATCTTGTCGATGTAGTGGCGATCGGCCAGGAAATGCTGGCCAAGCTGCTTCTTGGCCGGTGCGGTGAACACCGGGCCGGAGGGGGAATGCGGGGAATTCATGCGCTCAGTGTACGTTGCCGCGCCAGCTGCGCACACAGCGTCGTTGCCGCCTGCAGGCTGGAAGGATCGGCGATGCCGCGGCCGGCCAGGTCCAGCGCGGTGCCATGGTCGACCGCCACGCGGGGGTAGGGCAGGCCCAGAGTCAGGTTCACCGCCTGCTCGAAGCCGGAATACTTCAGCACCGGCAGGCCCTGGTCGTGGTACATCGCCAGCACGGTGTCGAAGCCGGCCAGCTTGGCCGGCAGGAAGGCGGTGTCGGCCGGCAGCGGGCCGACCAGGTCCATGCCCTCCGCGCGCAGGCGCTGCAGCAGGGGGATGACCAGGTCCAGTTCCTCGCGTCCCAGATGGCCGTCTTCGCCGGCATGCGGGTTCAGCCCGAGCACCGCGATGCGCGGCGCAGGCAGGCCGAACTCGCGGCGCAGCGCGGCATGCACCGTACGCAGGGTGTGTTCCAGGCCGGGCGCGGTGATCGCATCGGCCACCTCGCGCAGCGGCAGGTGGGTGGTGGCCAGGGCCACGCGGACAATGTGATTGGCCAGCATCATCACCACCTTCACTCCGGCCTGGTCGGCCAGCAGTTCAGTGGTACCACTGTAGGCAATGCCGCCTTCGTTGATGACCGCCTTGTGTACCGGGCCGGTCACCACACCGTGCAGCTCACCGGACAGGCAGGCCTGGCCGGCGCCGAGCAGGGCACCGATGACCGCGCTCGCATTGGCCGGATCGGCCTGGCCGAAGTGGCTGGGCGCCGCGTTGCGGACGGCGCGCAGGCGCAGATCGCCCGGGACGCGTGCTTCGGCGTCCTCGGGCAGCAGTTGCAGGGGCAGGTTCAGCGCGGCCGCGGCCGCGCGCAGGGTGTCCGGGTCGGCGAAGGCCAGCAGCCGGCAATCTTCACGCGGCTGCTGGACGAGGCGGACACACAGCTCCGGGCCGATCCCGGCGGGCTCGCCCGGTACCAGAGCGAGCTCGGGGCGCATCGGTCAGGACTGCGGCGGAGTGGCGGTGTTTTCCGCGCGGTCGCCGCTGCGGAAACTGACGTAGGCTTCGCCACGCAGTTCCTGCAGGAAGCGGTTGTACTCGTCTTCCAGCTTCCGACGGCCGATGGTCTCGCGGACCTGGGCACGCTGGTTGTCGGTGGTCACGTCGGTCTGGCGGGTCGCCACGCGCTGCACGATGTGCCAACCGGCGTCGGTGCGGAACGGCTGGCTGACCCCACCATCCTGCAGGCCACTCACCTGCTGGCCGAAGGCCGGACCGAACGCGTCAGCCGGGAACCAGCCGAGATCACCGCCCTGGCCCTTGCTGTTGTTGTCCTCGGAAGACTCCCTGGCAACGGTCTGGAAGTCGGCGCCGCCAGCAATGCGGGCGCGCAGGGTATCGATCTTGGCCTTGGCAGCGGCATCGGTCTGGTTGTCGTCCACGCGGACCAGGATGTGGCGGCCGTGGTACTCGGTGACCGTCTGCTCACCGGCGGCGGAACTGCTGTCACGCACTTCCACCAGCTTCAGCAGCTGGAAGCCGCTCGGGCCGCGGATCGGGCCGACCACCTCGCCCGGCTTCATCTTTTCCATCAACTGGGCAAAGGCCTGCGGGATTTCATCCAGGCTGCGCCAGCCCAGATCGCCGCCTTCCAGTGCGTTCGGGCTGTCCGAATAGCGCACGGCCGCCGCGTTGAAGTCCAGCTCGCCCTTGTCCAGCAGGGCCTTCACGCCATCGGCCTTCTTCTGGCCGGTGGCGATCTGGTCGGCGTTGGCACCGTCGGGCAGGGCGATCAGGATGTGCGCCAGGTGGTACTGGTTGCCTACCGCGGCCTGCTGCTTCAGCGCGGCGTCGACTTCACCCTCGCTGACGCTGATGCGGCTCTGCGCGAAGCTCTGGCGCAGGCGCTGCACGGTGATCTCGTCACGCACCGACGCACGGAAATCGTTGAAATCGATACCGTCATGGGCCAGGCGCTGGCGCAGCGCGTCCAGGTTCGAACCGTTCTGCTGGGCAATGGCGTTCATCGCCTGGTTCAGCTCCTGGTCGCTGACACGGATCCCGCTGCCCTGGGCGCGGGCCACCTGCAGCTTGACCAGCACCAGGCGTTCGAGCACCTGGCGGCTGAGCACGTCTTCCGGCGGAAGCTGGTTTTCGCGGCCAGCGTACTGCGCCTTGATGTTGGCGATCGCACGCTGGAGCTCGCTCTGCAGGATCACGTCCTCATCGACGACGGCAGCGATGCGGTCAAGCGGCTGCGCCTCCTGGGCAAGCACCTGCAGGGGGGCGGACACGCTGGACACCGCCAGCAGCGAGGCGAGAAGAACGGGGAAGCGCTTGGTCATGGGATCAGGTTCGGATCGTAGTCATCCCGGGTCGCCCCGGTGTTGCTCGGCGGCACGAGATAGAGGTCGTCGCGGTTGTAGCCGAGGATAGCACGGCGCAGGGTACGGTCCGTGTCCTGCCCCAGGGAGCTCAGGCCCTTGAGCACGAACTCCAGCTGGATGGCGTTGTTCATCTCGCCTTCGCGGTTGCGGACGTAACGGCGGGCGACCGCACGCACGGCCAGGCAGCAGCTGTCCCACTGGACGCCGGCGATGATTTCCAGCGGTTCCTTGTCCTGCAGCGAGTAGTAGTAGCGACCGACCAGGCTCCAGCGCGCATTCAGCGGGTACAGGAACGACAGGTCGGCCTGTTCCAGCAGGGTACGGTCGTGCTTGTTGGCGGTGGCCGGGGCGCCCGAGTTGATGCGGTAGCGGTAGCTGAGATTGATCACGCCATCGTTGGGCATCAGGTAGCGGGCACGGACGCTGGCCAGATCCTCGCGCTTGTACTTCGGGTCCCACTGGTAGGTGGCACCCAGGGTCCAGCGGTCGTTGATCATGTAGTTGCCGTCGGCGATCCACGCCGACTTGCCCTTTTCCACCGGCGCGCCGCCCGGAGTGACGGTCACCCGCGACTCGTCGAAATACTGGATCTGGCCGATGGCAGCCGAGAAGCGTTCCTTGCCGGTGGTCTGGTCGATGAAGCGGGTGCCCAGTGCCAGGGTCAGCTGGTTGGCATCGTTCTGGCGGTCGGCGCCGGTGTAGCGCGAGTCGCGGAACAGTTGGCCCCAGCTGAAGGTGAAGTCACGGGTGTCGAAGATCGGCAGCTCGTCCTGGTTGCGGTACGGCGTGCGCAGGTAGAACAGACGCGGTTCCAGCGTATGCAGGAATGACTTGCCGCCGATCGTGGTCTCGCGATCGAAGAACAGGCCGGCGTCGATGCTGCCGATCGGCAGGCTGCGGCTGGGCGAGGTGTTGCCTCGCAGCTGTTCCGGCGTGGCGGTGTTCGGGTCGATCCCCTGCGAGGCCAGCACGTTGCGGCGGACGCTGTCAGCCAGGCCCTGGTCCAAGTCGTAGCCGGTGTAGCGGTAGGCCAGGGTCGGGGTGACGTACCAGGCCGCGCCACTGATCGGGAACGACACGTACGGCTTCACGTCCAGGCGCGAGCCGCCGTACATGCGTTGGGTCTGGCCGTTGCGCGTGTACTGCAGGTCCTCACCGGCATCGGCGCCGTACTTGAAGTTGATGTCGTCGTGGGTGAAGCGCACGGCTTCGGCATAGATGCCGGTTTCCAGCCACGGCAGGACCGGCTTGTCCCAGTTGAGGTACAGGCGCGGCTGGCGGTTGTACGGCAGCGCGCTTTCATTGAGCGTGTAGTCGGTCAGCTGCCAGCGGTCGGCCATGATGCCGGCCGTCCAGTTCCGGCCGGTGCCGTACAGGCCCACGGTGCTCTGCAGGTTCGAGGCAGTCACCCCGACCAGGCGGTTGGCGAAGTCCTCGACATAGCGCTCGTCGCTGACCCAGGCCAGGTTCGCACGGGCTTGCCAGTGGCTATCCACGTTGTGGTAACCGCTGAACATCACCCGGCCGCGGTCGCGGTCGCGCAGCTTGTCGTTGGGCATGAACGCGGTCAGCAGTTCACCGCGGCCGCCGTTGTAGAGATAGCGGAACTCGTTGTCGAGCATCAGGCCGCGCCGGCTCATGTAGCGCGGGGTCAACGTATCGTCGTAGTTCGGCGCCAGGTTGAAGTAGATCGGCTGTGCGTAGTCGAATCCGTTGCGCCCGGACATGCCCAGCTGCGGGAACAGCAGGCCGGTCTTGCGGCGGTCGTCGATCGGGAACTTGAAGTACGGCGCCCACAGCACCGGTACCTTGCCGATCCGCAGCACGGCGTTGCGGGCGGTGCCGAAGCCCTCGTCGTTGTCCACTTCGATCTGCGGCGCCGACAGTTTCCACACCGGCTGTGACGGGTCGCAGGTGGTGTAGGTGGAGCGGTGCATCTGGCCGACCGCGCCCTGCAGGTCGACCGACTCGGCATCGCCGTTGCCGCGGCGCGACACCAGCTGGTACTTGATGTCGGTGATCTTGTGGGTGTCGCTTTCCTGGTTGCCCTCGGCGCGCTTGGCGACCATGCGGATCGAGGAGTCCTGGTAGCGGACATTGCCGTCGGCGATGTAGTTGCCGCTCTCGGTATCGAAGCTGAGCTTGTCGGTGCCGACGAACTGGTCGCCGCGGCGCAGGGCCACGTTGCCTTCGTACTGCGGCACGGTGGTCGTGCCCAGCAGCTGGTCACCCTCGATGTCGGTCGGCTGCTGCTCGCGCGCAGCGCTGGCGGCGGCCTTGTCCTGCCCCGGGACCGGGGTGGGGGCATCGGTGAACGCGGGAATCACGTCGGTAGCCGGGCACAGGCCCCAGTTGAGCGGCTTTTCATCGGCCATTGCCGGCAGGCAGATGGCGATGCTCAGAGGCAGGGGAAGCAGGCGGAGGGCTCGGCGCACGCGGTTCGGATTCGGGCGAAAACGGACGGTAGCTTGCCCCATCCCTTGCATAGGGGCAATGAAGGACGCGGGAGCCTGCCGGCTCGGGTTCATCCGGAGACGCTGCCGGGAGGGGGCAGCAGCAGGGCCCGGACATGGGCCACGCTGCACTCGGCAAGGGCCTGCAGGTCATAGCCGCCTTCCAGCATCGAGACCACCCGGCCGGCCGCATGGCGGCGCGCCAGCGCATGCAGTTCCCGGGTGATCCAGGCGAAATCGTCGGTTTCCAGCATCAGGTCGGCCTGCGGGTCGCGCAGGTGGGCATCGAAGCCGGCCGAGATCAGCAGCAGCTGCGGGCGGAAGTCGTCGATGGCCGGCAGCATCTCGTCGGCCCACACGTTGCGGAAGCGGAAACCGCCACTGCCGGGGGGCAGCAGGATGTTCATCAGGTTGCCGGCACCGCGGTCGCGGCGCAGGCCCGAATTGGGGAACAGCCCGGCCTGGTGGGTGCTGTAGTAGGAGACCCGGGCGTCGTGCTGGAAGATGTCCTGGGTGCCGTTGCCATGGTGGACATCGAAATCGACCACCGCGATCCGCTCCAGCCCATGGCGGTCACGGGCATAGGCGGCGGCGATGGCGATGTTGTTGAGCAGGCAGAAGCCCATCGCCGTGCTGCTGGTAGCGTGGTGGCCCGGGGGCCGCACCGCGCAGAACGCCAGCGGGTCCTCGCCCAGCATCACTGCATCGACCGCCGCCACCCCGGCGCCGGCGGCGTGCACGGCGGCACTGGCCGAGCCCGGCGAGGTCCAGGTGTCCATGTCCAGCTGGCGCAGCGGCGCGGTCTGCGGCTGCAGCACGAAGTCGAGCAGGACGCTGTCGTGGACCCGGGTCAGTTCGCCGAACTTGGCCGGCGGCGCCTCGCGCCAGTCCAGCTGGCCGGGGAACGCGGTGTGCAGGGCATCGAGCACATGCTGCAGGCGTTGCGGGCACTCCGGATGGCCAGGGCCGGGGTCATGCAGCAGGCAGGACGGATGGGTGAAGACCAGCATCGTGCCGACTCAGCGCTGGCGCTGCTGTGGCTGCCACAGCGCTTCGCCATGGCCGTCGGCGCGGGCCAGTACGCGGGCCAGCACGAACAACAGGTCCGACAGCCGGTTGAGGTACTGCAACGCCTCGCTGCGCACGGCTTCGTGGCGGGCCAGGGTGACCGTCTCGCGCTCGGCGCGGCGGACGATGGTGCGGGCCAGGTGGCAGCGTGCGGCGGCCTCGCCACCGGCCGGCAGGATGAACTCCTTCAACATCGGCAGGTTGGCGTTGTAGTGGTCCAGCTGCTGTTCCAGTGCCGAGACATCGGCGGCGTGGATGGCGGCGTGGCCGGGGATGCACAGCTCGGCACCCAGGTCGAACAGTTGGTGCTGCAGATGCACCACCAGCGCGCGGACATCCTCGGGCAGCGCGGTGGCAAGCAGCAGGCCAAGCGCAGCGTTGGCTTCATCGACGGTGCCGTAGGACGCCACCCGGGCGTCGTCCTTGCCGACGCGCTGGCCGTCGCCGAGGCCGGTACTGCCGTCGTCGCCGGTGCGGGTATAGATGCGCGAGAGGCGATGACCCATGGCGCGGCTCAGTGCCGGATGTCGCGGCGGGCCTGCTGGAGCTTCAGTACCTGCTCCACGGCCAGCTGCAATGCCGCCGCCAGCGCCACGTAGATCGCGGTGGTGCGCAGGTAGGGGCCGAACCATTGTGCGTAGTTCTGCGCCCAGCCGGCCAGCGTCGGCTCGGCCACGTTGCGGGTGGTCCAGTAGAAACCGCCCTGCGCCAGCAGGTGGCAGACCGCCACCGAGGCCACCAGCAGCAGCGTACCCTTGGCCAGCACCGGCCAGCGTGCGCCCTGGTAGTTGCGGCCCAGCAGCATGCCGCCGGCCCACAGCGAGAAGTATGCCGGCAGCAGCAGCCAGTAACCCGGCGACACGCAGTAGTGCTGCCAGAAATCCAGGCCGCTGCTGCGGATCACGATCCAGTCCACCAGCACGGCGAACACCATCAACAGCGGAAACGCCCAGCGTGTCCACGTGGCCAGGTAGAAGCCACCGATGAAGAACACCGCCCAGGAGGCATCGGGGATCGCCGCGAAGTGGTTGACCCGGGTCGCCGCCAGCAACAGCACAAGGACGGACAGGACGAAGGCGCGGTTGGCGGTGGCGGACATGGCAGCGGGCCCGGAGCGGATTCAGGTTTCATTCTAGCCCGCCGCGCCGGTTGGCGCAGGTCGGGTGATGTTGGGTGTTCGGGCAGGGCGAGCGCGTATCATGAACATCATGAGTGAACGACATGACGTGCTGATCGTCGGTGGTGGCCTGGTCGGTGCCAGCCTGGCCATCGCCCTGGACCGCCTGGGCCGCGATGTGGGCCTGCTCGAGGCCAGCCCGGCCGGCGAGCTGCCGGCGGTATTCGACCAGCGCAACCTCAGTTTTGCCGCTGCCACGGTCAATGCGCTGACCGCGCTGGGTGTCATGCAGAAGCTGGCGATGGCGCCGGGCCCGATCCGCCGCATCCACGTCAGCCGCGCCGGCGATTTCGGCCGCGTGCAGCTGGAGGCTTCCGACTACGACCGGCCGTGGTTCGGCCAGGTGGTGGTGGCGCGGGACTTCGGCCAGGCGCTGGAAGCGCGCCTGCAGGAGCTGCCGCGGCTGCGGCGCTACCGGCCCATGCGCTTCCTGGGCCTGGGCGAGGTGGTCGATGGCTACCGCCAGGTGCGGGTGGCCGACGAGACCGGCGAACGCGTGCTGCAGGCCCGGCTGGTGGTGGGGGCCGATGGCACGACCAGTGGCGTGCGCGGCGCGCTCGGCATCGAGGTCGACCGCCATGATTTCCAGCAGACCCTGTTCGTGGCCCGCGTGCGCAGCCAGCGCGCGCCGGACGGCACCGCCTGGGAGCGCTTCACCGATACCGGCCCGACCGCCCTGCTGCCGCGTGGTGATCGCCACTTCGGCACCGTGCACGGTGTTGCGCGCGACCAGGCCGATGCGGTGATGGCGCTGGACGATGCGGCTTGGCTGCAACGCCTGCAGAACGCGATCGGCTGGCGCGCCGGCCGGCTGCTCGAATCCGGCCCGCGCAGTGCTTATCCGCTCATCCAGGTGCTGGCGCGCGCGTTGGCCGGAGAGCGCGCGGTGCTGCTCGGCAATGCCGCGCAGACCATCCATCCGCTGGGGGCGCAGGGCTTCAACCTGGGCCTGCGCGATGCGCTGACCCTGGCTGAACTGCTGGAGGATGCGCATGAGGATGCCGGCAGCGATGCACTGCTGCAGGCCTATGTCGCGCGCCGCGAAGAGGACCGCCGGCAGACGGTGGCGTTCTCCGGCGGGCTTGCGCGCCTGACCAGCAATCCGGCGCCGTTGATGCGGCCGCTGCGCAGCCTCGGCCTGGTGGCCGCGCAGCGCGCCTCGGTGCAATCGATGCTGGTCGGTGGTGCGATGGGCTTCCGCGGCGAGGTGCCGCGGCTGTGCCGTGGAGAAGCGGCATGAGCCGGCGCGCGCGTCTTGATGTGGCCATCATCGGCGGTGGCGTGGTCGGTGCCGCGTGTGCGCTGGCGCTGGCTGATGCTGGCCTGTCGGTGGCGCTGGTGGAAGGTCGCGAACCGGCGCCGTGGCAGGCCGCACAGCCGGACCTGCGCGTGTTCGCCTTCGCTGCCGACAACGTACAGCTGCTGAATCGTCTTGGTGTGTGGCCGGCGATCGCGCAGGCCCGTGCATGGCCCTACCGGCGCATGCAGGTGTGGGACGCTGCCGGTGGCGAGGATCTGCTGTTCGACGCCGATCGCTTCGGCCGTCGCGAACTGGGCTACATCGTCGAGAACGGGCTGCTGCAGGACCGCCTGTGGTCGGCGCTGCCGGCGGCGGGTGTGCAGCTGCACTGCCCGGCACGGGTGGACGCGCTGGAGCAGGACGAGGACGGCGTGCGCCTGCGCCTGGATGACGGGCGTCGCCTGGAAGCGGCGTTGGCGGTGGCCGCCGACGGCGCCGAATCGACCCTCCGCCAGCTGGCCGGGATCGAGGTGGAACGCCATGACTACCACCAGCGTGGCGTGGTGGCCTACGTGGACAGCGATCTTCCCAACCAGGCCACGGCCTGGCAGCGCTTTCTGCCAAGCGGGCCGCTGGCGTTGTTGCCGGTGGCCGAACGCCGCAGCTCGATCGTCTGGACCCTGCCCGAGGACGAGGCGGCGCGTGTTCTGGCGCTGGACGAGGACAGCTTCAACCGCGAACTGACCCGCGCCTTCGCGGCACGCCTGGGTGAGCTGCGGTTGGCCTCATCGCGTGCGGCATTCCCGCTGCGCCGCCAGCTGGCCCGTCACTACGTGGCCGGTCGTGTGCTGGCGTTGGGTGACGCGGCGCATGTGGTGCATCCGCTGGCCGGGCAGGGCGTGAACCTGGGGCTGCGTGATGTCGCCGCCCTGCAGCAGTGGCTGGCACCCTCGGCAGAGCGCCGCGGCCAACCGCGGCTGTCGCCGCAGCGCCTGCAGCGCTGGGCACGTGAACGGCGGAGCGACAACCACATCGCCGCCTACAGCTTCGATGCGATCAACCGCCTGTTCTCCAACGACGAAATGCACCTGACCCTGGCCCGGGGCCGTGCGCTGGGCTGCGTCGGCCGATGGCCGCCGCTGGTGCAGGCGTTCTGGAAGCGCGCCGCCGGCGTCTGACCGGAATTCAGACCGCACGACGCGACGGGCGTCGCTGGCGTGTTACCAACCACGGGACGCCGCTTTGGCACCTACCGATAGCGGATCGTGCGCGCGCCGTCGGTGATCAAAAAAGGGGACGGAGGGGATTAAGTCGTATGTGCACATACGACTTAATCCCCTCCGTCCCCTTTTTCAATCCACCAGCCAACCGGCCAGGTCTGCACGATCCAGCTTGCCGCGACGCTTCACGTCCAACGCATTGAACTCATCGGCCAGCGCCGGGTTGGCCTGTGCTTCCTCGCGGCTGATGAAACCGTCGCCATTCACGTCAAGGTCGCTGAAGCGGATGCGGTACTGGCCAACCACGCTGCTGGGTTCCAGCGAGCGCACGGTCACCTGTGCCTCGCCGGCCGGCTGCGGAATATCGACGCTGCCGGTGACGCGGCCGGCATCCAGGGGCTGCTGACGGATGGCGCCGCCGGTCGGGCCCAGCGGCTGGCTCTGCGCAGGGGTGGACGGACCATGCTGGGCCATCGCCGGTACCGAAGCCAGCAGGGTGGCCACCAGCACGGCGGAACGGGGAAGGTTCATGACAGGCTCCTTGCCAGAGGGTACCGGGAGCGTACTCCCGGCAACCTGTGCCGCCGATGACGGATCAGCGCAGCGGCGAGGCCAGCACGGTGATCTCTTCACGATCGTGATAGAGCTGCTTGGCGCGCACCACCAGCGGCTTGCCGGCCTGGTCCTGGAACAGGTCCAGGCACAGCCGGGTCTCGTCCCAGCGCTTCTTCATCGGCAGCTTCAGATTGAAGATCGCATGCCTGCACCAGCCCTCGCGGAACCAGGTGGCCATGCGTTCGGCGACGCGGCGCGGCTGCTCGACCATGTCGCAGACCATCCAGTCCAACGGTTGTTCCGGATGCCAGTGGAAGCCATCGGCGCGCAGGTGCTCGACCAGGCCGGTGTCCAGCACGTACTGGCGCAGCGGGCCATTGTCGATGCTCAGCACGTGCATGTGCTGCCGGGTGAGCACCCAGGTCCAGCCACCTGGGGCGGCGCCAAGGTCGGCCGCGCGCATGCCGGGCTTGGCCAGCGTCTCGCGTTCTTCCGGCGTCAGCAGGGTCAGCAGCGCTTCGTCCAGCTTCAGCGCCGAACGCGAAGGCGCTTCGGGCAGCAGCTTCAGGCGCGGAATGCCCAGTGCCCACGGCGCGCTGTCGGCCGGGTCGGCCACGCAGACGAAGGCGTGGGTACCATCGACGAACACCACATGCAGGCGCGGCAGGCGGGTGTTCGGCTTGTCGCTGAGCTTGCCGGCCTTGCGCAGCGCCGGGCGCAGCGCGTTGCAGAAGGCACGCGCCAGCCCGGACAACGGCTTGCCAGCGTCGGAATCGGGATGCTCCACCCACAGGTCGCCGAAGCGCGGCGCATCGGCCAGCACCTCCAGCATCGGCGTGATGCGGTCGGCCGGATCCAGCTGTGGCAGCTCAGCGAGCACAACCAGCTTCTGCCGCGCGAAGATCAGTTCGCGCCAGCGCAGGCGCGGTGCCAGCGCCGCGGCCTCGTCGCACATGAACAGCACGTAGCCGTCATTGCGCTGGGTGCGCGCATAACCGGCGAAACCGGCTTCGCCGGCACGGAACTGCAGTTCGCCTGCCAGCTCGGGCTCGAAACCCTGCCGGCACAGGCACAGCAGGCCGATGCCGGTTTCAGTAACGGGCGCCATCGCTTTCCCCATAGGCACGCAGCACGCTGCGCGCGGCGTCGCGGTTCAGGCCCTGCACCACTTCGATGCCACGCTTGTTGAGCTCGCCGACCCAGTCGGCCGGCAGCGGGCCTTCGTCGAACGGGGTCAGTTCTTCGACGTCGGCTGCACTGGCACCGATCAGCAGGCGGTCGATGCCCGCCCATACGGTGGCGCCGTAGCACTGGCAGCATGGCTGCGAACTGGTGGCCAGGGTGACCGGCGACAGCACCGCGTTCAGGCGCGGGGTCTGCAGGCGCTGCTGGGCCAGCATGTAGGCCATGTTCTCGGCATGCGCCAGCGAAGTGGCGTGCGGCATCACCCGGTTCACGCCGGCGGCGATCACCTTGTCATCCGGGCCGAACACCACGGCGCCGAACGGGCCGCCACTGGCGTGCTCGACGTTCAACCGCGACAGCTCGATCGCCAGCGCGACCTTGGCCTCATCGCCCGGATATCGACGATCCAGGTCGATCTGGTCGTGGATCCAGGCGGGAAGGGTCAGGTGGACTTGCGCGTACAGCATCGCGGGGGTGCCTCGTAGGGATGGAAGAAAATGCGGTTGCTTGGGAAACCGGCGCGCAGTGTAGCCGCACCGGCCTGTATCGGGTGTGGCGGTGGGTCAGCCGGGCGAGCCGGTGCGGATCACCACGTACTGCTTGCGGAACTCCAGCCCGGCCTGCGGCCAGCTGGCGGCATACGCGCGCAGCAATGGCAGGGCAGCGGCGAAGTCGTGGCCATTGACCCGGCAATCGGCCTCGCACAGGCCATCGGCATCGCGCGAGGCGAACAGGCGGATGGCCAGGAACGGGCGCGCTTTCAGCAGTTCGTCGAAGGCGTCCATGCTCCTGGTGAACAGGCAGCACGGACAGGACCCATGGTCGTCCTCGCTGCAGGTGCTGGCGTCCACCTCGTGCTCGCGGTAATGCGCCAGCGGACCCAGCACCACGGTGCGTTCGTGTTCCTGGCCGTCATCGCCGGCCGGATAGGTCAGGCCCATCATCGGCAGGCCCTGTGCGTCTTCGGCGCCGATCGCGGTCTGCAGGGTCACCAGGTCCACCCGTGCCCAGGCCTGGAAGCCGGCCAGCAGCGATGCCTGTTCATCGGTACCGTTGGCGTGCTGGTACTCGAACAGGCCGTCAGCGAACAGCAGCGGATGCTGGCTTTCGATGACGGTGGAGGTCTGCCAGCCGCCGTTGTCGCGCGCGTGTGCGGCCATCGCATGCGGGGTCAGGCGCAGTCCGCTGTCCAGCAGCAGCGCGTTGCCGTCGATGCGGCTGGCGACGCTGGCGTCCTGCAGCGCCTGCTGCAGCAGTGGGAGGAGGGCGGTGGACGTCGTGGTCATGTCGGGCCTGTGGATGGATCGGGTGGAGCATCCAGGCCGGGCCTGGTGCTAGCGGTCGAGCGCGTCAAGTTCGGCGCGATAGCGCTGCGCGTCGGACTGCTGCTGCGGGTCGTTGCCGTGGTCGCGCAGCCAGCTTTCCAGCTCGCGGCGATAGTCCGCGCGGAAACCGGCATTGCCCGGGCTGAAGTGCAGCTTGCGCGCCGCCACCTCCACCCGCTCGCGCGCGCTGGCACGGGCTTGCGCGATGCCGTGCGGCGATTCGTTGGTGAGGATGACGAAGTTGCGTGGGAAGCCCGGCGTGTACTTCACGACGAACGGCTGGTCCTGCGCAGGGATACGGATGGCGTTCTCCAGCGGCCACAGCGAGGCGGTGTTGGTATGGAACACCACCTCCACGTCGCGGCCCTTGGCGGTGCGCAACACCGCTTCGTAACGCCAGATGTACTGTTCGTTGAGCGTGGAATTGGTTTCCTCGGCCTTCACGATCACGGCTTCACCGCGCTCGCCGACCGCATTGAGGAAAGTGGCGTTGAGGAAGCTGCCGAGGAAGATGTTGAGCATCGCCAGCGGAAACACCACGATGGCGTAGACCGGCGAACGCCGCCACCACGAGACCAGCCCGGCCAACACCATTGCTGCAAAGAACGTCAGCAGCGGATGCTGCGAGATGAACCAGAGCAGGGCGGACAGGGCGGTGATCATCGTCGGAAGTGTGCGGGCGCCATCCCGGCGCCCGCGCAGGTCCTCAGGCCGACCAGGTGTCGCGCAGGGTCACGCTGCGGTTGAACACCGGCTTGGCTTCGGTGTGATCGCGGCGGTCGGCGACGAAATAGCCGGTGCGCTCGAACTGGAACGACTGCTCCGGTGCGGCGCTGGCTGCGGCCGGCTCGACATAGCCGGTGACGGTACGGCGCGACTCCGGGTTCAGGTAGTCGCGGTAGGTCTTGCCTTCCGATTCGTCATCCGGGTTCGGCACCGAGAACAGGCGGTCGTACAGGCGGATCTCGGCCGGCACGCCGTGCACGGCGCTGACCCAGTGGATGGTGCCCTTGACCTTGCGGTTGGCGCCTTCCATGCCCGGACGCGATTCCGGATCGAGCCAGCCGCGCAGTTCGATGATGGTGCCGTCGGCATCCTTGATCACTTCGTCGCAGCGGATGATGCCGGCGCCACGCAGGCGCACTTCGCCGCCCGGCACCAGGCGCTTCCAGCCCTTCGGCGGCACTTCGGCGAAGTCCTCGCGATCGATCCACACTTCGCGGGCGAACGGAACTTCGCGGCTGCCGAAGCTCTCGTCCTTCGGGTGGTTGCTGAAGGTCAGCAGTTCTTCGTGGCCTTCCGGAAGGTTGGTCAGCACCAGCTTGACCGGATCGACCACCGCCATGCGGCGTGGTGCGGCGCTGTCGAGGTCCTCGCGCAGTGCGCCTTCCAGCACGCTGAAGTCGATCAGCGAATTCTGCTTGCTGATGCCCACGCGCTCGGCGAACAGGCGCATCGCGGCCGGGGTGTAGCCACGGCGGCGCAGGCCCTGCAGGGTCGGCATGCGCGGGTCTTCCCAGCCGTCCACCAGCTGTTCGGTGACCAGCGCCATCAGCTTGCGCTTGCTCATCACCGTGTAGTTGATGTTCAGGCGCGAGAACTCGATCTGGCGCGGCTTGGCCGCTTCGCGTGGCAGCCCGGCATCGACCAGCGGCTGGGTCAGCGCGTCGTCATGGGCGAAATCGACGTTGTCCACGCACCAGTCGTACAGCGGGCGGTGGTCTTCGAATTCCAGCGTGCACAGCGAGTGGGTGATGCCCTCGATCGAATCACCCAGCGCATGGGCGAAGTCGTACATCGGGTAGATTGGCCACGCGTTGCCGGTGTTCTGGTGCTCGACGTGCTTGATGCGGTACAGCGCAGGATCGCGCAGGTTGATGTTGCCGCTGGCCATGTCGATCTTCGCGCGCAGGGTGCGCGCGCCATCCGGGAATTCACCGGCGCGCATGCGGCGGAACAGGTCGAGGTTTTCCTCGACGCTGCGGTCGCGCCATGGCGACGGACGGCCCGGCTCGGTCAGGGTGCCGCGGTAGGCGCGCACTTCTTCGGCCGACAGGTCGCAGACATAGGCCTTGCCCTGTTCGATCAGCTTCTCGGCGGCCAGGTAATAGGCCTGGAAGTAGTCCGAAGCATGGCGCAGCTCGTTCCACTCAAAGCCCAGCCAGCGCACGTCGTCCTGGATCGCGGCCACGTATTCCGGATCTTCCTTGGCCGGGTTGGTGTCGTCGAAGCGCAGGTTGCAGACGCCGCTGAACTCGCCGGCGATGCCGAAGTTCAGGCAGATCGACTTGGCATGACCGATGTGCAGGTAGCCGTTCGGCTCCGGCGGGAAGCGGGTCTTGATCGCCTGGTG
The DNA here is from genome assembly GCF_052605195.1 of Stenotrophomonas maltophilia group sp. vghtpe118. Classification (NCBI taxonomy): domain Bacteria; kingdom Pseudomonadati; phylum Pseudomonadota; class Gammaproteobacteria; order Lysobacterales; family Lysobacteraceae; genus Stenotrophomonas; species Stenotrophomonas maltophilia group sp. vghtpe118. The sequence continues at coordinate 3,532,776 of NZ_CP199672.1, forward strand.
CTTTCCGCTGGCCAGGTCCTCGCGCACGATCTGGCGGATGAAATCGCGCTTCTCGTGGCTGTCGGCGGGGGTCTCGGGGCTGGCAGGGGTGTGCTCGGACATGAGTCGGCGAAAAGAAAGGCAGAAAGACCAACAGTCTAGCGCGTACCGGGCAGAACTGCCGGGGTTGCCGGCCAGCGGCCGGCAATACCCGGCGTCTTCCGGTAGTGCCGGCCGCTGGCCGGCAACTCTCGGGTCCCGCCCTCTCCACCATTCAGCCCCCAGGCGTATGCTGGACCCTTGCCCCGAGGAGCCGCCACATGCACATCGTGTACAAGGCCGACAACCTGTTCGACGCCCATCTGGTCAAGCACGCCCTGGAAGACGCCGGTATCCCCGCGTTCGTGTTCGGAGAGCAGTTGCTGGGCGGGATGGGCGAGCTGCCGCTGTTTGGCGTGTTGCGGGTCGGCATCCCCGATGCGGCGCGGCCGCAGGCCGAGGACATCGTAGCGGCGCTGGACTTGGGCCAGGCCCCGTCCGACCCCATTTCCGATGCAGACGACATTGCCGGCCTTCCGGCGTAGGAGCGCATCATGTTGGGAATTGGCCAGGGCATCCTCGGCATCGGCGCCTTCAAGCAGCGCCTGCCGCGCCCGGAAGAGGCGCTACCGGGGCGTGACCAACCACTGCCGCTGCACAGCAACCAGCACTTCGTGAACAGCCATCCGCTGAAGGACCGTTTCGCCGGCCTGCAGCAGATCCGCTTTGCGCTGGGCTGTTTCTGGGGCGCCGAGCGCAAGTTCTGGACCGAGCCGGGCGTGTACAGCACGTCGGTCGGCTATGCAGGCGGCATCACGCCGAACCCGACCTATGAAGAGGTCTGCTCGGGCCTGACCGGCCACACCGAAGTGGTACAGGTGGTGTTCGACCCGGCGGTGGTGAGCCTGGAGCGGCTGCTGCAGCTGTTCTGGGAAAGCCACGATCCAACCCAGGGCATGCGTCAGGGCAACGACACCGGCACCCAGTACCGCTCGGCGATCCATGCCACCGACGAGGCCCAGTACAAGGCCGCGCTGGCCAGCCGCGAGGCCTACCAGGCGCAGCTGGCTGCGGCCGGCTACGGCCCGATCACCACCGAGATCGTGTACCCGGCACCGGCGTACTACTACGCCGAGGACTACCACCAGCAGTACCTGGCGAAGAATCCGAACGGCTACTGCGGCATCGGCGGCACCGGCGTGAGCTGCCCGATCGGGGTGGATGTGGAGGCGCCGCGCTGACGCGCGGTGGTCCGCCTGCGGCGGGCAACGTCAACATCAACATCAACAGCCAAAGCGGCTCTGGGTTGCTGATGGTTGGGCGGGACGGGGGCGGCTGGCAGGACACGCCGTAAACCCGTCCATGGGGGCTCGATGGCGCCATCCATGGCGCCAACGGTCCTGCCAGCCGCCCCCGTCCCACCTTCGACAGTTTCCCGGTGACGGTGGGCAAGAGCATGGGTTACTGACGAACTGAAGAAAAACAAAAAGGACGCGGCGTTTGCCGCGTCCTTTTTGTTTGATCCTGCAGTGCTTTCTGTAGAGCGGAGCCATGCTCCGCTCCAAGCAAGCGAAGCGCGCGACCCGCTGTTGCTCTTCTTTCCTTCTTCCGTGGCGGGCGGCCGCAGGAAACTGTCGAAGGCGTGGTGGGTAGGCCGTGCAGGGGCGTGAGCCGCATGGGCCCGAGGCATGCCTCGGGCGGGTTGGGCAGGACGCCCAACCCCGGTCTTGCCGTGTGCGCAGGACAGCGCACACGAGCAAGCGGCGGCCAAGCCTCCAGGGATGGATTCACGGCGTCTCCCGCGAACCCAACCCGCCCGACCCAGCACGGCTTTTGCTCTGAGCCCCCCGCCACGAGGGGCTCAGCCGTTGGCCGGAATCCTCACAGTGCCGCGCGGATCCGCTCGCGCAGCGCTTCCAGATCCTTGGCAAACGCATCGATGCCGGTCGCCAGCTTCTCGGTCGCCATCGGATCGGCCGCCAGATCCGCCGCGAACTTCGCCGCATCGATCGGTGTCACCGCCGTGCCATCGGCGGCGCCGGCCACCAGCTTGCGCGGCAGCTCGCCGTGGTCGGCGTCCAGCTTTTCCAGCAGGTCCGGCGAAATCGTCAGGCGGTCGCAGCCGGCCAGCGCTTCGATCTGCGCGGTCGAACGGAACGAGGCGCCCATCACCACCGTCGGCGAACCGCGACGCTTGAATTCGGCATACACGCCGCGCACGAACTTCACGCCCGGGTCTTCATCGATGGTGGCCGGGGCCTGGCCGTTGGCCACGTACCAGTCCAGGATGCGGCCGACGAACGGCGAGATCAGGAACGCCCCGGCTTCGCTGCAGGCCAGCGCCTGGGTCGGGTTGAAGATCAGCGTCAGGTTGCAGTCGATGCCCTCGGCCTGCAGGATGCGCGCGGCTTCCACGCCTTCCCAGGTCGCGGCGATCTTGATCAGGATCTTCTCGCGCGGCACGCCGGCGTCGGCGTACATCTGGATGAACTGGCGGGCCTTGGCCACGGTGGCAGCGGTGTCGTGAGCCAGGTCGGCATCCACCTCGGTGGACACCCGGCCCGGCACCAGCGTGCTCAGCAGCGCGCCGACGCCGATGGTCAGGCGGTCGGCCACGGCGTGCACCACGGCTTCGCGGTCGCCCGTCTGCTGGCGGCCCCAGGCCAGTTCGCGTTCGATCAGCTCGGCGTAGACCGGCAGGTCCAGCGCCTTCTTCACCAGGGTCGGGTTGGTGGTGCAGTCCACCGGCTGCAGGCGCTTGATCGCCTCGTAGTCACCGGTATCGGCAACAACCACGGACAGTTCGCGCAGCTGGGACAGTTTGGACGGGGTACTCATTACGGCTCCTGGGACAGGGGGATCGAATCGCGCGCGGTGCGCAGCGGTAATCAGGGGCGGTCGTTGTGGACCGCGGTCACGCGCAGGCGCAGCTTGCGGCCGCCGGGCGCGGTCCAGTCGATGCTCTGGCCGATCGAAAGGCCGAGCAGGGCACTGCCGACCGGGGCCAGCACGGAAACCTTGCCTTCATCGACGTTGGCTTCGCGGGGGAAGACCAGGGTCAGGACGTGCTTTTCGCCCGACACTTCATCTTCGCACTCCACGCGCGAATGCATCATGACGATGCCTTCGGGAATCTGGTCCGGTGCCAGCACGGTGGCCCGGTTGAGTTCTTCAGCAAGCGCGAGCGCGGCAGGCGTCTGGCTCAGCGCGGGAGATTCGAGCATGGCGTCCAGGCGGTCCATGTCGAAGGTAGAAACGGTGATCGACGGCGGCAGGCCGCTGGCGGTGTTCATGGTGACGCTCCTTGGTTGAAAGCCATGCAAAAGGCGGCACCTGCTGGCGCCGCCTGTCTGTATTGTGGGGACAAATGCGGCCGGAATCGACTCCTGCCGATTCCGGGCCGGTGCTGCAGGGGTTCAGCCGTTCAGCGCCGGGCCGGGCAGGGCCGGTGCATCGCTGCCGGCATCGAGCGCCTCCAGCGTGAACAGCGCCTGCGGCAGGCGCTTGAACTGGTCGGCCAGGTCCATCAGGAAGTCGTTCATGGCCGAGCTGCGGCGCCAGATCATGGCGATGCGGCGGCTGGGACGGCCTTCGCCGGTGAAGTCGAGCAGGCGGATGTTGTTCGAGCGCGGCACTGGCGGCTGCACCGACAGACTCGGCAGCAGGGTGATGCCGACGTCGGCGGCGACCATCTGCCGCAGCGTTTCCAGGCTGGTGGCGCGGAACTCGGACTTCTCGTTGGCGCCGAACAGGCGGCAGACTTCCAGCGCCTGGTCGCGCAGGCAATGGCCGTCCTCCAGCAGCAGCAGCTTCTGCGTGGCCAGTTCCTGCACGTCCAGGTGCTCGCGACGTGCCAGCGGGTGGCGACCGGAGACGGCCAGCAGGAACGGTTCCTCGAACAGGAACTCGGCATGCAGCTGTTCGTCGATCACCGGCAGCGCCAGCAATGCAGCGTCGAGCTTGCCTTCGCGCAGGCGGTCCAGCAGCACATCGCTCTTTTCCTCGACCAGCAGCAGTTCCAGCTCCGGGAAGCGCTCGCGGATGCGCGGGATCACATGCGGCAGCAGGTACGGGCCGAGGGTCGGGAAGATCCCCAGGCGCACCGTACCGGCTTCCGGATCGCGGCTGCGTCGCGCCGCTTCCTTCAGCTGTTCCACTTCGGACACGATCACCCGCGCCCGTGCGGCTGCTTCCTGGCCGGCCGGGGTCAGCATCACCTTGCGCGGTGCGCGTTCCACCAGCGGCAGGCCGAGCTCTTCCTCCAGCTTGCGGATCTGCGTGGACAACGTCGGCTGGCTGACAAAGCAGGACGCGGCAGCCCGGCCGAAATGCTTGTGGTCGGCCAGGGCTACCAGGTACTTCAGATCACGTAGGTTCATCCTTACACCCCAGGGGTAACGGACCGGCTGACGGCGTGGTTACCCGACAGGCAGACAATGTTCCCGGTGATCTGGGAACGGTGGATCAGGCCGCTTCAGCAACGGCACCGCTGCTGTTGCTCACCGACGAGCGGATCAGGTGGTCGAACGCACTCAGTGCGGCGGTCGAGCCGGCGCCCATGGCGATGATGATCTGCTTGTAGGGCACCGTCGTGCAATCGCCAGCAGCAAACACACCCGGCAGGTTGGTCTGGCCGCGGTCGTCGATGACGATCTCGCCGCGCGGCGACAGCGCCACCACATCCTTCAGCCACTCGGTGTTGGGCAGCAGGCCGATCTGCACGAAGATGCCTTCCAGCTCGACGCGGTGGGCATCGCCGCCGATGCGGTCCTTGTAGACCAGGCCGGTGACCTTGCTGCCGTCGCCGAGCACTTCGGTGGTCTGTGCGCTGGTCAGCACGGTGACGTTGCCCAGGCTGCGCAGCTTCTTCTGCAGCACTTCGTCGGCACGCAGGCTGGAATCGAACTCCAGCAGGGTTACATGCGACACGATGCCGGCCAGGTCGATGGCCGCTTCCACACCGGAGTTGCCGCCGCCGATCACCGCCACGCGCTTGCCCTTGAACAGTGGACCATCGCAGTGCGGGCAGTAGGCCACGCCCTTGTTGCGGTACTGGTCCTCGCCCGGCACGTTCATCTGCCGCCAGCGCGCGCCGGTGGACAGGATCACCGAACGCGACTTCAGCACCGCGCCGTTCTCCAGCTGCACCTGCACCAGGCCGTCTTCGCCGGCCGGCACCAGCGCACTGGCGCGCTGCAGGTTCATGATGTCCACCTCGTACTCGCGCACGTGCTGCTCCAGCGCCGTGGCCAGCTTCGGGCCTTCGGTCTCCTTCACCGAGATGAAGTTCTCGATGGCCATCGTGTCCAGCACCTGGCCACCGAAACGCTCGGCGGCGATGCCGGTACGGATGCCCTTGCGCGCGGCGTAGATCGCCGCTGCAGCACCGGCCGGGCCACCGCCCACCACCAGCACGTCGAAGGCGTCCTTGGCGGCGATCTTCTCGGCATCGCGCTTGCTGGCATTGGTGTCCAGCTTGGCCACGATCTGCTCCAGGGTCATGCGGCCCTGGTCGAACACTTCACCGTTGAGGTACACGGTCGGCACCGACATGATCTCGCGCTTCTCGACTTCGTCCTGGAACAGGGCGCCATCGATGGCCACGTGCTGGATGCGCGGGTTGAGCACCGCGGCCAGGTTCAGCGCCTGCACCACGTCCGGGCAGTTCTGGCAGGACAGCGAGAAGTAGGTTTCGAACCTGTACTCGCCTTCCAGGTTCTGCACCTGCTCGATCAGCTCGGCGGTGGCCTTGGACGGGTGGCCGCCGACCTGCAGCAGGGCGAGCACCAGCGAGGTGAACTCGTGGCCCATCGGCAGGCCGGCGAAGGTCAGGTGGATGTCCTGGCCCGGCGTGCCCAGGTCGAAGGACGGCACGCGGCCCTGGCCATCGCGCAGGACCTGCAGCGTGATCTTGTCCGACAGGCTTTCCAGGGTCTGCAGCAGTTCCAGCATTTCCTGCGACTTGGCGCCGTCGTCGGCGTGCGCGGTGATCTGGATCGGGCGGGTCACGCGCTCCAGATAGGTCTTCAGCTGCGACTGCAGGTTGGCGTCCAACATCGGGTCATCTCCTGGCTTCAGGCAAACAGGGGGCGTGGCACCGCTGTAGAAGGTAGCGGACCAGCAGGGGGTAGGGGTGAACCCAAGACAGCGACCGTGGAAGGGGCTGGCTGGCCAAAGCTGGCGCGCGTTGGCTGTCTTGGGTTCACCCCCACGCCGGCGGGGGGACCGGCACGGGGATGAAGGGCGCGCCGTGGCGTGGGGCCACGGCAGGCCGGTACTGCCTTAGATCTTGCCGACCAGGTCCAGCGACGGGGTCAGGGTCTTCTCGCCTTCCTTCCACTTGGCCGGGCAGACCTGGTTCGGGTTGGCGGCGGTGAACTGGGCAGCCTTCAGCTTGCGCAGGGTCTCGGACACGTCACGGGCGATCTCGTTGGAGTGGATCTCCAGGGTCTTGATCACGCCTTCCGGGTTGATGATGAAGGTGCCGCGCAGGGCCAGGCCTTCTTCCGGAATGTGCACGCCGAAGGCGTTGGTCAGCTGGTGGGTCGGGTCGCCGACCAGCGGGAACTGGGCCTTGCCGACGGCCGGCGAGGTTTCGTGCCACACCTTGTGCGAGAAGTGGGTGTCGGTGGTGACGATGTAGACCTCGGCGCCGGCCTTCTTGAACTCGGCGTAGTGGTCGGCCGCGTCTTCGATCTCGGTCGGGCAGTTGAAGGTGAAGGCGGCCGGCATGAAGATCAGGACGGACCACTGGCCCTTCAGGCTGGCGTCGGAAACCTTGATGAACTCGCCGTTGTGGTAGGCGTTGGCTTCGAACGGCTGGATCTGGGTATTGATGAGGGACATCATTTTTCCTCTGGTGAAGGGGAGTGGGTGAATCGACAGGAGCTAGGTTACCCATTCGCTCGCGATAAGAACAATCCATTGATTGCATCTATTTGATAGATGGAGTCTATCAAATTGCCATGAGTAGGCACTGAACCGTGCCGCTCCTATCCTGTAACTGCTTGTGTGGCAAGGAAAATCGCCCGGGATGTGAGAAGAGGGCTGATAGCCCCTCCTTATACCCTCTGGCGAAACCTGAACGGATTCCAGCTTTTTTGTAGCGTCGAGCCATGCTCGAAGGTGGATCTGTAGAGCCGAGCCGATGCTCGGCTGTTCCAGCAGCAGCCGAGCATCGGCTCGGCTCTACAATTGAGACATGTCTTTCCAACCCGAACCCACTCTGCGTCAGGTCGTAGCCGACGCCAGTGCCCGCTTGGGCGGTGTCGACGCCCGCCACGAAGCCGAACTGCTGCTGCTGCATGTACTGCAGCGCCCGCGCAGCTGGCTGTTCGCCCATGCCACCGATCCGCTGGCCGCCAATGACCAGGCCGCCTTCGAAGCCTTGCTGGCCCGCCGTGTGGCCGGTGAGCCGGTTGCCTACCTGACCGGGCGCCGCGGTTTCTGGACGCTGGACCTGGAGGTCGACCCGGCCACGCTGATCCCGCGCCCGGAAACCGAGCTGCTGGTCGAGTTGGCGCTGGAGCGACTGCCGCCGGACCAGGCGTTGCAGCTGGCCGACCTCGGTACCGGCAGCGGTGCGATCGCACTGGCACTGGCCAGCGAACGGCCCCGGGCACAGGTGCTGGCCACCGATGCCAGCCCGGGCGCGCTGGCCGTGGCCGCGCGCAATGCCGCCCGCCATGAACTGGACAACGTCCGTTTCGCCGAGGGCGGGCACGACTGGTATGGGCCGCTGCAGGGCGTGCGCTTCGACCTGATCGCCAGCAATCCGCCGTACATCGCCAGCAACGACCCGCACCTGGAACAGGGCGACCTGCGCTTCGAACCGTCTACCGCGCTGGCCTCGGGCATGGACGGCCTGGATGACATCCGCCGCATCGTCGAGGGTGGCCAGGCCCACCTGCGGCCCGGCGGTTGGTTGCTGATCGAGCACGGTTGGGACCAGGGCGCCGCGATCCGGGCACTGTTCGAGGCGGCGGGATTTGCCGAGGTGCAGACCGTGCAGGACCTGGAGCAGCGCGACCGCATCACCCTGGGCCGGCGTCCGGCCTAGAATGGAGGTTCTCCTGCCCCGGCAGGGCATCACCCTGGAGCTGCAAGCATGCGTACGCTGTACCCCGCCATCACCCCCTACGACGTCGGCACCCTGAAGGTCGACGACCGCCACACGCTGTACTTCGAACAGTGCGGCAACCCGGAAGGCAAGCCGGTGGTGATGCTGCATGGTGGCCCGGGTGGCGGCTGCAGCGACAAGATGCGCCAGTTCCACGACCCATCCAAGTACCGCATCATCCTGTTCGACCAGCGCGGTGCTGGCCGTTCCACCCCGCACGCGGATCTGGTGGACAACACCACCTGGGACCTCGTCGCCGATATCGAGAAGCTGCGCGAGCACCTGAAGGTCGATCGCTGGCAGGTGTTCGGTGGCAGCTGGGGCTCGACCCTGGCCCTGGCCTATGCCGAAACCCACCCGCAGCGCGTGACCGAACTGGTCCTGCGCGGCATCTTCATGCTGCGTCGCTGGGAGCTGGAATGGTTCTACCAGGAAGGCGCCAACCGCCTGTTCCCGGATGCGTGGGAGCACTACCTCAAGCCGATCCCGTCGGTGGAGCGTCATGACCTGATCTCGGCCTTCCACCGCCGCCTGACCAGCGACGACGAAACCACCCGCCTGGAAGCGGCCAAGGCGTGGGCGGTGTGGGAAGGCGCGACCAGCTTCCTGCATGTGGATGATGACTTCATCAACAGCCACGAAGACCCGCATTTCGCGCTGGCGTTTGCCCGCATCGAGAACCACTACTTCGTCAACGGCGGCTTCTTCGAAGTGGAAGACCAGCTGCTGCGCGACGCGCACCGCATCGCCGACATCCCGGGCGTGATCGTGCACGGCCGCTACGACGTCGTCTGCCCGCTGGCCAATGCCTGGGATCTGACCAAGGTGTGGCCGAAGGCGAAGCTGGAAATCACCCCGGCCTCGGGCCACTCGGCGTTCGAGGCCGAGAACGTGGACGCGCTGGTGCGCGCCACCGATAGCTTCGCCTGACCGGTAGTGCCGGCCGCTGGCCGGCAACGCCGCACCGGTAGCGCCGGGCATGGCCCGACGCTGCCAACCCCATCCACGCATGGCGTGGATCTACCGCAGTCCACACGTGAAACGTCTGGATTTGCAGGCGCCGGCCAGCGGTCGGCGCTACCAGTCCCCAGCCAGCAACGCGTCGGCCAGTACCTGCAGTTTCGGCGAATGCTGGCGCGACGGCGGGTAGATCAGTGACAGCGCGCGGCTGCGGCCCTCAAACGGCTGCAGTACGCGCTGCAGGCGGCCGTCGGCCAACGCATCGGCCACCGCGAAATCCATCACCTGCACGATGCCGATACCGGCGATGGCCGCTTCCACCAGCGGATCGCCGCTGTCGAACACCATCCGCGCCGGTGGCGTGAAGTCGTGAAGCTGGCCGTCCTGCAGGAACTGCCAGTCCACCAGCCGGCCACTGCGCAGGTTGCGCACCGCCAGGCAGGCATGATCCCGCAAGGCGGCCACATCGTCGGGCGCGCCACAGCGGTCGAGGTAGTCCGGGCTGGCCACCGTCACCCAGCGCAGCGGCCGCAGTGGCCGCGCGACGATGCGCTGGTCGGCAATGACGCCGGTGCGCAGCGCGGCATCGAAGCCTTCCTCGACCAGATCGACCAGGCGGTCGTTGAGCACGGCTTCCACCTGCAGTTGTGGGTGCTGCTGCAGCATCGGCCCCAGCAGCGGTACCAGCACCTTGCGCCCGAACATCGAGGGCGCACTGATCTTCAGGGTGCCCGAGGGCGTGCACGGACGGTCGGCCAACTGGCGTTCGGCGTCTTCGAGACCGCACAGCAGGGGCGCGACCTGATCGACGAACTGGCGACCATCCGGGGTCAGTGCCACGTTGCGGGTGTTTCGCTGCAGCAGCTTCACCCCCAGCGTGGCCTCCAGCCGACTGATCGCGCGCGACAGGCCTGACTGGCTCAGGCCCAGCTGCCCGGCGGCGACGGTGAAACTGCGTGCTTCGGCCACCTGCACCAGCATGCGCACGGCATTGAGGTCCATCGAGGTTCCATTCATGCTGAAAATCATGACAGATATGGCCGGAAAGGGGTTTATTGATGGCTCTGCATCAATGAGACTGCGCTCCCCCACAGCACCGGAGCGTCGATGCCTCCCCTCAAGTACCCGCGCTGGGCGCTGGCCCTGCTGGCCACCGCCCAGCTGATCATCGCCCTGGACGCCACCATCATCTTCGTCGCCCTGCATGACATGGGGCGCGCGCTGGAGATCAACGCACAGCAGCTGCAATGGGTGGTCAGTGCCTACACCGTGGCCTTTGGCGGCAGCCTGCTGCTGGGCGGGCGTGCCGCCGACCTGATCGGCCGCCGCCGCTTCTACCGGCTGGGCATGCTGCTGTTCGCACTGGCATCGCTGCTCGGCGCGCTGGCGCCGAACGCCACCCTGCTGATCATCGCGCGTGCGGCGCAGGGCATCGGCGCGGCATTGCTGTTCCCTGCCACGCTGGCGCTGATCAACACGTTGTATGCGGAAGGTCCGGTGCGCAACCGTGCACTTGCGATCTGGAGCATGGCCAGCGCGGTGGGCCTGGCGCTGGGCACGCTGCTCGGTGGCGTGCTGACCCAGGCGTTCGGCTGGCCGGCGGTGCTGGCGGTGATCGTGCCGCTGGCCACCACCTGCGCGGTGACTGCGGGTGCGTGGTTGCCGGCCGATGGCCCGCGTGCGCAGGGCCGCTCGTTCGATCTGGCCGGCTGCATCACCGTCACTGCCGGCGGCAGCCTGCTGGTCACTACCCTCGTGCAAGGGCCGGAGTGGGGCTGGACTGCGCCGGCCACGCTGGGCTGCCTGCTGCTGTCGGTGCTGCTGCTGGTGGCGTTCGTGCAGATCGAACAGCGCAGCCGCGATCCGCTGATGCAGTTCGCGTTGCTGCGGCTGCCCGGACTGCGCGCGGCACTGGGCCTGACCTTCGCCTTCATGAGCAGCTATGGGGTGCAGTACTACTTCATGGCGCTGTACTTCCAGGACGGCTACGGCTGGAGCCCGCTGCAGGCCGGCCTGGCGTTCCTGCCCGCCACTGCGGTGTGCACGGTCGGCATCCAGCTGGCCGAGTGGACGCTGCAGCGCTGGAGCGCGCGCAAGGTGCTGGTGATCGGGCAGCTGGCCGGCGCCATCGGTATCGCCTGGGTGGCCGCGACGCTGCCGCACGGCGCGAACTTCTGGCCGCTGCTGCCGGGCGTGGTAGTGCTGAGCATCGGCCAGGGCATGACCTGGACCTCGATGTGGATCGTGGCCGGGCAGGGCGTGCCGTCCGCACAGCAGGGTGTTGCATCTGGCATGGCGGCGACCGCGCAGCAGATCGGTGGTGCGCTGGGCCTGGCCGTGCTGGTGATGGTGGCCAATGCCGATGCCGGTACAGCCGGTTCGCCGAGTGCACTGGCCGGGCTGGTGCGCGCCGAATACGGTGCCGCCTTGTTTTCACTGTTCGGCGTGGTGATCGCGCTGGGCCTGCGCCCGGCACCGGCCGAATCGGCCGCCACCGTCTGCCCGGCCAACGAGGCATGATTGAAGGCGCTGCCGTGGGCGGATGTGCCGCGCCTGTGGTAGTGCCGGCCGCTGGCCGGCAACCTCGGGGTGGTTGGATCACTGAGGTTGCCGGCCAGCGGCCGGCACTACCGATACGGGATGGAACCACGCGCGTTCAACCCAGCGCCAGCAACTCCGGTTGCAGCGCGCTGAAGATCCGCGCCAACCGCTCGGCCCACGCCTGCTGCCCTGCCATATCGGCAATGAGGTCCTGGCGGATCTCCAGTTCCACGTGCACCAGCCCGCGGCCTTCGCCATGCACCGGCACCGCGTAGTCGCTGGTACTGCTGACCGAATACGGTTCGTTGTCCCCCACCACCAGGTCGCCTTCTTCGCGCAATGCCTGCAGCAGGGCATGGGCAAAACGCATGTCCTGGTGGTACAGCACGCCGGCGTGCCAGGGCCGCTGCGTGCCGTTCATCACGGGGGTGAAGCTGTGCATCATCACCAGCAGGGTGGGCTGGCCGGCATCACGGCGCGCATCAAGCTCGGTCTCGATGCGTGCATGGTACGGCGCGTGGATCGCATCGATGCGCTGCTGGCGCTGCGCCGCCGACAGCCCGGCATTGCCCGGCACCACGGTGTGGTCGCTCACCTCCGGAATCAGCGTCGGTGAGGCCAGTGGGCGGTTGCAGTCGATCAGCAGCCGCGAGTACGTCTGTTCGATCGCCCAGGCATCGAGCCGTTCGGCCAGTGCACGGGTGGTGCCGGCGATGCCGATGTCCCAGCCGATATGGCGGTCCAGCTCGGCCTGGGGCAGGCCGAGCCCGGTCAGCGCACGCGGCACCTGCTGGCCGGCGTGGTCGGCCAGCAGGAGGTAGGGCGAGACGCCCTGCGCCCGGTGGATCGTGTAGATCGCCGGGTCGTCGGCGCCGAGCAACGCAGGCAGCCTGTGCAGGTCAGCGTCAGCCACGCGGGCGCCCGTCCAGGTGGTGCTCGATCATCCACAGCCCGGCCCAGAGCTTGGCGTCCAGCTCGTAGCCTTCGCCCATCTTCTGCACCAGCCACGCTGCAGCCTCATTGCGTGGAATCTCGTGCACGGTGATGTCCTCGCTGTCATCACCGCCCCCTTCGCCGATGCGGCGCAGGCCGGTGGCGCGCACGAAGGCGATCTTCTCGCTGCTGGCGCCGGAAGACGTCGGGCCGATCATCAGCACTTCGGCGTGATCGGCGGTCCAACCTGTTTCTTCTTCCAGTTCACGCACCGCCGAGACTTCGATCGATTCGCCGGCGTGGATGTCGCCGACCAGGCCGGCCGGCATTTCGATGGTGGGCGCCTGCAGCGGTACACGGAACTGTTCGACGAACAGCACCTTGTCCTCCGGGGTGACGGCGATGATGATCGCGGCCAGGCCACCGGCATGGGTGCGTTCGCTGTACTCCCAGGTACCGCGCACCAGCATGCGCTGGTACTTGCCTTCGTAGACGACGCGCGGGGCTTCGGTATTGCGCTGGCTCATGCGGGCTCGCTGTGGGAGGGAAGAGGATCGGCCACGCCGGCGGCGTCGAACAGCCGGCGGCGGGTCATCGGGCCGAAGCGCAGGGTCTGGCACAGGCCACCGAGCAGCTCTGGATCGGCCGATTGGCGCAGCAGTCCGGGCTGGCTGCCCTCCAACGGCGCGTCCAGCGCGATGGTGGTCAGCTGGCGCCAGAGCTGGGCGTGCTCGCGCTGCTCGCGCAGCCGCACTGCCATCTGTGCAGCGCCACGCAGGCGCAGGAACGGCACTTCGTCCAGTCGTTCGAACAGCGCATCCATGCTGCCGAAATGGGCCAGCAGCACGGCGGCCGATTTGCTGCCGACGCCACTGACACCGGGAATGTTGTCCACCGCATCGCCACACAGCGCCAGGTAGTCGGCGATCTGGTGCGCGTGCACGCCGTGCCGCGCCTTCACCCCGGCCACGTTCCAGCGCTGGTTGCGGGCGTAGTCCCACTGCTCGTCATGGTCGACCAGCAGCTGCGACAGGTCCTTGTCGGCGGAGATGATCACCCCGCGATGGCTGCCCCGGTGTACGTGCAGGGCGCTGCCGATCAGGTCGTCGGCCTCGTAGTCGTGGTGGGCCAGGACCGCAAGGCCCAGCGCCGCGCACAGCGCCTTGCAGTGCACGAACTGGCGCTTGAGCGCCTCCGGTGCCGGCTCGCGGTTGGCCTTGTAGGCCGGATACAGCCGGTGGCGGAAACCGCTGTCGAGCGCTTCGTCGAAGGCGATGGCGATGTGCCGCGGGCGCTCGCGCTCGAGCAGGTCCAGCAGGAAGCGGGCGAAGCCGTGCACCGCATTGGTGGGCCAGCCCTGTGCGTCCTGGAACTGGTCTGGCAGTGAATGCCAGGCACGGAACACGTAGATGCTGGCATCAACCAGGTACAGCGACGGCGGGGCGGCCGGCAGGGTCATGCCGGGGGCGTCCAGTCGCGCAGCAGGGCCGCCGGGTCGGGGCGCTCGCGCTCGGGTACGTCGGCCTTGGGCGTACCGATGTGGATGAAGCCGGCGATGCGTTCGCCGTCGACCAGGCCCAGGTGGGCCTGCACGGCTGGATCGAAGGCCATCCAGGCGGTCAGCCACTGTGCGCCGAAACCCAGCGCCTGCGCGGCCTGCAGCAGGGCGAAACAGACGCAGCCGGCGGTCATCAGCTGTTCCTGTTCGGGCACCTTCGGGTCCGGCCGCGGGCTGGCCACCACCACGATCACCAGCGGTGCGTGGCTGAAACGCTGGCGGTCCTTCTCGAACACGGCCTCGCCCGCATGTGGGTCGCGCTGGCGGCTGCGTTCAGCCAGGAACTCGCCCAGAGTGTGACGTGCATCGCCTGCGATTTTCAGGAAGCGGAACGGCACGCGCTTGCCGTGGTCGGGCACGCGCACCGCCGAGGCCAGCATCCGCTGCAGGGTGGCCGGGTCCGGCCCGGGCTCGCCCAGTTGCCGCGAGGGCACCGAGCGGCGGGCATCCAGGGCGAGCAGGGCAGCAGGATCGGGCATGGAGTCTGAACCGGTCATCACGGGCGTTTGATTATAGTCGGGGTGGTCAATGACGCCGTTTGTGTCGCGTCCGGCCCTTGAATACCAAACTGTGATGAACATCATGCCACTGGCGGGAAACGGACAGCCGCTTCCCCTCGCCTCGTGGGCCTTGCACGGCTTACGATATCTGTCTTGCCGGGCCGCCGGTCATGAGGTTTGAAGTGAGGACTGTTTCACTGTCCGTGACGGGCTGGCCGGCCTACCATCGACGTTCCGGTACATGGGGTGTGCCGGAAGCCGCGATGTCCATGCTGTCTGTCGTACCAGAGAAGGTGGGGAGCCTTCCCGAATGATGAGCGTGCCCACACCGATGGGATCGCCGGGCCGTGACCCGGCCCAGCTCCAGCGTGCCCGGGACATGGTCCTGCCCGCGCTGTGCCAGGCCTTCGGGGCGGCACTGGCGCGTTTCGACGATGCCCTGTTCGACCGCGCCGGCAATGCCGGCTCGTCGCAGTTGCTGTTCCTGGACGCGATGCGCGAACTGCGCCGGCGCCGTGAGGACATCGCGGCCGCTTTCGCAGGCCACCTGCAGCAGGCCTGGGCCGCATTGGAGGCTGGTGAGCCGCTGTCAGCCGAGGCGACCCTGTCCGGGCCGGCCGAGGATGGGCTCAGCCTGCTGGCCGAGCATGTGCTGGAATCCCGGTTGGCGGTGCGCAATTTCGCCACTGTGTTGCTGCGTGACTTCAAGCCGGTGCTGGCGCGGCTGGATCGCCGCCTGGGCCGGTTGATCGGCGGCGCGGAACTGGACGCCGACCACAATCCGATCAGCCCCGAACACCTGGGCGTGGCCATCCACGAGGCCTTTGCCGGCTGTGAACTGGCCCCGGAAGTGCATCTGGTGCTGATCAAGCTGTGCGAGCGCGACCTGCGTGCACCAGTCGGTCGCATCTACGAGAAGCTGGACGAGCAGCTGGCCGCAGCCGGCGTGATGTCGCAGATGGGGGCTCCGCAGCGCCCACAACCGCCGGCACCGGATCCGCGCATGGCCGGGATGCTGGATGACCTGGTCGAGCATCGCCACGGCGTGGGCGTCGATCCGGGGTTCAGCGATGACGAGCAGGCCGCACCGGCCTGGGCGCAGCGCTTCGCCGCCCGCTGGTCCGAGCGCCGCGGGCATATGCAGCAGCACCTGGGCGGCGATGACGGCGCCACCGGCGAGGCCTACGCTGGCCAGCAGGGCATGCTGCTGGAAGCGCTGCACGAACTGCTGCAGCAGACCCGCCACGTGCGTGAGGATGCCACGTCTGCGGCGCAGGTGGCGGTTGGCCAGCAGCGCCCGCTCAGCCAGCGCGAAATGATGTCGGTGCTGTCGCTGCTGCAGGCCACGCCCAGCGCCACCCTGCGCGCGGCCATCGGCGAGGACGGCGAATCGCTGGCGCAGCGCCTGAAGAGCGAAGTGCTGTCCAGCGCTACCCAGCTTGGCGTCGATCCGGGCCAGACCCGGCTGGACCCGCAGGATGAGGACGCCATCGACCTGGTCGGCATGCTGTTCGACGTGATGCTGGACGAGCGCGAACTGGAAGGCCGCTCGCGCGAACTGATCGGCCGCCTGGTGGTGCCTTTCGTCAAGGTCGCCATGCTCGACCGCCGCATGTTCGTGCAGAAGACCCACCCGGCGCGCAAGCTGCTCAACTCGCTGGCCGAGGCCTGCGAGGGCAACACCGGCGAGAGCCAGGCCGAGCGCATGCTGATGGCCAAGGTCGAAGAGATCATCGAGCGCCTGGTGGCCGAGTTCAACGAGAACCTGGCGATCTTCCTGACCCTGGAAGAGGAATTCCGCGAGTTCCTGGTGCAGCATCGTCGCCGGGTGGAAATCGCCGAGCGCCGTGCCGCAGAAACGCAGCGCGGCCAGGAAAAGCTGGAGATGGCCCGCAGCCGGGCCGGTGCGGAACTGGACCGCCGCATCGGTGACGCCACGCTGCCGCCGGCCATTGCCGAGTTCCTGCGCCAGCCGTGGCAGCATCATCTGACCCTGGCGCTGCTGCGCGAGGGAGAAGAAGGCGCGTCGGTGGCCGAGGCATTGAGCCTTGGCGATGGCCTGCTTGAGGAAGTGGCCGAGGCCCGCCGCCAGATCGTCGGCAAGCCGTGGCTGCAGGCCTGGCAGCCGGTGCTGGCCAAGGTGTTTGCCAGCGTCGGCGTGCACGGCGATGCGGCCACCGCCGCCATTGATGCCCTGCATGACACCCTGCAGGGCATCGCCGAATCGCGGCCGGAACTGCAGCGTGCGCTGCCGGAGCTGCCGCAGGTTGCCTTGCCGGCGCCGCCAGTGGCTGAATCGCCGGCGGTTGAGCTTGGCGGGCAGATTGACGCCGACGATTTCGACAACGCCGATGCCGACCGCTTCCGCCGCATGGAAATCGGCAACTGGCTGGACTTCATCGACAAGGATGGCAAGGTGCAGGCGGGCAAGCTGTCCTGGGTCAGCCCGATTTCCTCGCGCCTGCTGTTCGTCAACCGTCGCGGCGTGCGCTTCTGCGTGGCCTCGCCTGAAGAGCTGGCGGTGATGATGCGGCTGGGTCGCCTGCGTGCCCACGTTGATGATGGCGCCTTCGACAGCGCCATGCAGGGCGTGATCGATCGCCTCGACCCGGGCAGCGCCACGCTGCACTGAGCGGGTGCCGCCTGCTAGGATCGGGAAACTCACCGATCAGCGGGGATCTGCATGGCCGTGGCGTTGCTGGGGATCAAGGAGACCGCGCCGGGCGAACGGCGCGTGGCACTGACGCCGGAGACCGCGCGCAGGCTCGGGGCCTTGGGCATTGCCGTCTGGTATGAGGCGGGCGCGGGTTTGGCCGCTGGTTTCACCGACGCCGCCTATGACGATGCCGGTGCACGCGTCTTCGACGCGGGCCGCTGGGCCGAGATCGATATCCTGCTGTGCGTGCAGGCCCCCCCTGCGGCGGTGCTGGAACAGCTCAAGCCCGGCGCCAGCGTGGTCGGCCTGCTGGCCCCGGCCAGTGATCCGGCGCTTGCGGCATTGGCCGCTGGCGACCGCCTGCAGCTGTTCCCGCTGCAGCAGCTGCCGCGCACCACCCGTGCGCAGGCGATGGATGTACTCAGTTCGCAGGCCGGCATGGCCGGCTACAAGGCGGCGCTGATCGCCGCCGAACGCGCGCCGCGCTTCTTCCCGATGCTGACCACTGCTGCCGGCACCGTGCGGCCGGCCAAGGTGCTGGTGATCGGTGCCGGCGTGGCGGGCCTGCAGGCCATCGCCACCGCGCGCCGCCTCGGTGCACAGGTGGAAGGCTTCGACGTGCGCCCGGAAACCCGCGAGCAGATCCAGTCACTGGGTGCACGCTTCCTCGACCTCGGGGTCAGCGCGGCGGGCGAGGGAGGCTATGCGCGGGCGCTGACCGATGACGAGCGCGCCGAGCAGCAGCGTCGGCTGGCCGACCACCTGCGCAGTGTGGACGTGGTGATCTGCACGGCTGCGGTACCGGGCCGCCCGGCACCGACCATCGTGACCGCCGCGATGGTGGAAGGCATGGCCACCGGCAGCGTCATTGTTGATCTGGCGGCGGAAAGTGGCGGCAACTGCGCACTGACCCTGCCGGGGCAGTGCATCGAACACCAGGGCGTGACCATCGACGGTCCGCTGGGCCTGGCCAGCCGCGGCGCGACCCAGGCCAGCGAGATGTATGCGCGCAACCTGCTCAACTTCGTTGCGCTGTTTGTGCGCGAAGGCCAGCTCGGGTTCGACTGGGACGACGAGCTGCTGGCGAAGACACGCTGGCAGGGGTGAACCTCATTGCCTCCTGTAGAGCCGAGCCCATGCTCGGCTTGCGCAGGCGCGATAGAGCAGCAGAGCGTGGGCTCGGCTCCACAAAGGGTTGAACGTTGCCTTTACCGCGGCTTCGCCGGCGGCGGGTTCTCCCGCACCCAGTCCTTGCGTTGCTCCGGCGTCATCTGCGACCAGCGCTCGCGCAGTGCGTCGCGCTGCGCGGGCGGCAGATCCCGCATCTGACCGAACAGGGCCCGGGCCTGCTCACGCTGTTCCGGGCTCATGTGCTCGAAGCGGCGCAGGCCACGGCGGGCCTTGTCGCGCTCCTCCGGGCTCATCGTCTGCCAGCGCTGGCCATGCGAGAGCATCCGCTGGCGCTGGCCGGCATCGGCGCTGTTCCAGCGGTCGCGCAGTGGCGCCAGCAGCGATTCCCGCTGCGCTTCGCTCAACTGTTCCCAGGCCGGCAGCGGCGTGGCCGGCGCAGGGCGCGCCGCAGGGGCGGGCGCGGCGCTCTGCGCCAGCGCCGGGAGGGCCGGCAGCAGCAACAGGGTCATCAGCAGGGGCAGGGTGTGCAGTCGGGACATGATTCACTCCATCGCCAGGTCGGTATCGCCCAGCCACAGGTACAGATCGGGATTTTCGTCGTACAGCACGCTGTTGTCTTCCATCGAGGCCAGCACCGGTGCCGGCACGGCGGGCGACAGGGGGCTGTGGCCGCTGAACTGCAGGCCGACCCCCAGCGCCACCACCAGAGAACAGGCGCTGGCCAGCCACCAGCGCCAGCGCCCGTGACGGGCCGCGCTGGCGCCGTGGCGCGCCAGGCGCAGCCGTGCCAGCGTGGCCGGCGACAGCGCCTGCAGCGACTGCGCGTGCAGGTCGCGCAGGGTGTCATCGGAAGGCAGGGAGCGGTTCACGGGTGGGTCTCCAGGTAGTCCTGCAGCGCCTGCCGGGCGCGTGCCAGATGGGTTTTTACCGCGCCTTCGCTGCAGCCCATGGCGCGGGCGGTGGTGGCCCCGTCCAGGTCCTGCAGCACGCGCAGGGTGAAGGCCTCGCGCTGGCGTGCGGGCAGGGTACGCAGCGCCTGCACCAGTTGCTGGTACTGCTGGCGCTGTTCGTGCGCCTGCGCCGGGTCCGGGCCGGGGTCGGCCCAGTCGATCCCGACTCCGTCGGCGTCCTGGTTGTCGCGCCAGAACGGCAGGCGGAAACGGCGCCGGCGCTGCAGGTCGATCACACGGCGGCGCAGGATGCTCCAGAACAGGGGCGCCCATTCGGCCGCTGGCTTGTCTGCGTAGTCCAGCATGCGCATCAGCGCGTCCTGCACCGCGTCCATGGCGTCTTCGCGCTGGCGCAGGCCGGCCTCGGCGAAACGGAACGCGCGCGGGCCGACGCTGGCCAGGAACGCCTCCAGCGATGCCGGCAGGGCATCGGTGTCGGCGCTCGGGGGGACGGGGCTGCTCACCAGCACAGGGTACGGTTCCTCGCTCGGGCTCACCATCGACAACGCGTGAGCGTCGCCGCGGTTGACGCCGGGTGCGCGCCGGGTTCAGCCCGTGGTTATGATGGGCCGACGAAGACAGAGCGGGAGCGTTGCCAGTGAGTGACGGGTTCGTAGCGCTGTACATCTTCATGCTGGCGGCCATCGCCGGCCACGTGATCATTTCGCGGGTGCCGGTGATCCTGCATACCCCGCTGATGTCGGGTTCCAACTTCATCCACGGCATCGTGCTGATCGGCGCGATGGTGGTGCTGGGGCACGCGCAGACGCCGCTGGAAAAGGCGCTGGGCTTCCTTGCCGTGGTGCTCGGTGCCGGCAATGCCGCCGGTGGCTACGTGGTCACTGCGCGCATGCTGGAGATGTTCAAGCCGAGCGCGCCCAAGGGCGGCAGGGACGAACCGAAGGAGCCACAGGCTTGAACATCAGCACCGTCGAACTGCTCGACTGGCTGGTCAAGGCCAGCTACCTCGTCGCCGCCACGCTGTTCCTGCTGGGTCTGCAGCGCATGGCTTCGCCGCTGACCGCGCGCAGCGGCATCCGCTGGGCCGGGCTGGGCATGCTGCTGGCCACGGTGGCGACCTTCTTCCTGCCTGAACTGCACAACGTGCCGCTGATCCTGGTCGCACTGCTGCTGGGCGCGGGCCTGGCCTGGTGGTCGGCCGGCAAGGTGGCCATCACCGACATGCCGCAGATGGTGGCGTTGTACAACGGCATGGGCGGTGGCTCGGCGGCGGCGATCGGTGCGGTGGAACTGCTGCGCTATGCCTTCCTTGCCAACCGCGATACCCGCCATTGGAGCGAGCAGGCGCTGGCCGACCTGGCCGCGCGCCAGCCCTCGGGCATGGTGCTGCTGCTGGCGGTGGTCGGCGCGGCGATCGGTGCGGTCTCGCTGTCCGGTTCGGTGATCGCCTGGGCCAAACTGGACGGACGCCTGGACAAGCGCGTGACCTGGCCCGGCCAGCAGCTGATGAACCTGATGGTGGCACTGGCGGTGGCGGTGCTGGCGATCATCGCGGCCAGCACGCTAAACACCTCGGCAATCGTCGCCTTCTTCGTGCTGGCGCTGGCACTGGGCGTGCTGATGACGTTGCCGATCGGTGGCGCCGACATGCCGGTGGTGATCTCGCTGTACAACGCATTCACCGGCCTGGCGGTGTCCTTCGAAGGTTATGTGCTGGGCAATGAGGCGCTGATCATCGCCGGCATGATGGTCGGCGCGGCCGGCATTCTGCTGACCCGGTTGATGGCCAAGGCGATGAACCGGCCGATCCGCAACGTGCTGTTCTCCAACTTCGGCGGCGGTGCCGGAGGCGAGGCACAGGCGATCACCGGCGCGCAGAAGCCCATCGAAGCGTCGGACGTCGCGGCGATGATGGCCTTTGCCGAGCGCGTGGTGATCGTGCCCGGCTACGGCATGGCGGTGGCGCAGGCCCAGCACAAGATCTGGGAACTGGCGCAGCGGCTGGGCCAGCGTGGCGTGAAAGTGAAGTTCGCGATCCACCCGGTGGCCGGGCGCATGCCCGGGCACATGAACGTGCTGCTGGCCGAGGCCGGCGTGCCCTACGATCTGATCGCCGACATGGACGACATCAACCCCGAGTTCGCCAATACCGACGTGGTGCTGGTGATCGGTGCCAACGACGTGGTCAATCCGGTGGCGCGGACCGACCCGGCCAGCCCGATCTACGGCATGCCGGTGCTGGACGTGGTCAACGCGCGCAACGTGGTGGTGATCAAGCGTGGCAAGGGCACCGGTTTTGCCGGCATCGAGAATGCGCTGTTCTACGCCGACAACACCCGCATGCTCTATGGCGACGGCGCCGAAGCGGCGGCCTCGCTGGTGAGTGAACTGAAGGCGCTCGACGGCGGGCATTGAGTTGAGGACCGGGGTCGGATCCCTTTCCGCAGGAAAGGGCTCTGCCCCCCTTGCCGGCCAGCGGCCGGCACTACCCCATCCGCGCGTGGTGGCTGCAGCGGGTAGGTGCGGTCCCTGGTCCGCACGCCTTTGCCGGCCAGCGGCCGGCACTACCGAATCCAAGAATCTCTACGCGCTCAGCGCGCCAGCCAGGCACCTACGGCCACGGCCACGGCCAGCCACAGCCATTCCACCGCGCCGTTGGCCAGGCTGATCAGGGTCCAGGCCAGGTGCGGGCCCATCCGCGTGGTGGCATCCCACAGGTCCAGTCCGATCGAGCCGCCCATCCAGGCGCTGGCGATGGCCCAGTTGGCCACGGCGGCCACCAGCAGGGTGCCGAGCACGACCAGGGCGACGCGCAGCCGGCCTGGGCCCAGCGTGCCCAGGCGCAGCATGAACACCAGTTCCAGGGCGGCCAGCACCGCCATCCAGCCGACCTGCCGGCCGGTCATCAGCGCCAGGACCATCCAGGCGAGGGGAGCGACAAACAGGCCCAGCAGCAGCATGAGGGGCCAGAGCCAGGTCACGGTCCTGGCACGCGCGGCATTGGAGGACATCGAAGCTCCCAGAAGATCACCCACAGGATACTGTGGTTTGCCGCAGTGCACCGGCGGTGCGGGGGCGGCTGGGCTAGAATGCCGTCTTGCGTGGCCTCGGCCACGGCCCCATATCGGTCCCCATGTATTCCCGTAGCAGCGAACCTGTCCACTTCGAACGCGATTGCGAGGCCGTGATGGTCCCGCAGGGCGACACCGTGACCCTGCCTGCCGGCAGCTATGGGTACATCACCCAGGCGCTGGGCGGCAGTTATTCGGTGTTCGTCGAGGGCAACCTGTTCCGCATCGCCGGCAAGGACGGCGATGCCATCGGCAAGGAGGCACCGGCGCCGCTCGAGTTGCCGGCCGACGCCACCGATGAACAGGTGGAGCAGCTGGTGTGGCAGCAGCTGCGCACCTGCTTCGATCCGGAAATTCCGGTCAACATCGTGGAACTGGGCCTGGTCTATGAAGTCGAGATCAAGCACCTGGATGAGGGCAAGCGCGAGATCGACGTGAAGATGACCCTGACCGCCCCGGGCTGCGGCATGGGCGAGATCCTGGTCGACGACGTGCGCAGCAAGCTTGAAATGATCCCGACGGTGGCCGAGGCCGACGTCGACCTGGTGTTCGACCCGCCGTGGAACCAGCACATGATGTCCGAGGCGGCCCGGCTAGAGACCGGCATGCTTTGACCCAGGGCCCGCAGTGACGCGGGCCTGGCACTACCCGCAACCAGAACAGGAATCCTCCGGTGTCCCAGTCCATCCCCAGCTTCGCCGTCACCCGTTCGGACCACCCGCGCAGCGCTGAAGAGCGCGCCAAGATCCTGGAGAAGCCGGGCTTCGGCCTGCACTTCACCGATCACATGGTGGAAGTGCGCTGGGACAAGGATGCCGGCTGGCACAATGCCAACGTGCGCGCCTACGGCCCGCTGCAGCTGGACCCGGCCGCCGCCGTGCTGCATTACGGCCAGGAAATCTTCGAAGGCATCAAGGCCTACCGCCACGCCGACGGTTCGATCTGGACCTTCCGCCCGGATGCCAACGGCCGTCGCCTGCAGCGTTCGGCGCAGCGCCTGGCGTTGCCGGAACTGCCGGTGGAGATCTTCGTCGAATCGCTGAAGCAGCTGATCGCCGTCGACAGTGACTGGGTGCCTTCGGCCGATGAGTCGAGCCTGTATTTCCGCCCGTTCATGATCGGCGACGAGGCCTTCCTCGGCGTGCGCGGCGCGCACAAGGCCGGCTACTACGTCATCGCCAGCCCGGCCGGCCCGTACTTCGCCAAGGGTGTTGCCCCGGTGTCGATCTGGCTGTCCACCGAGTACGCGCGTGCGGCCAAGGGCGGCACCGGTGCCGCCAAGTGCGGTGGCAACTACGCTGCCTCGCTGCTCCCGCAGCAGAAGGCGCAGGCGCAGGGCTGCTCGCAGGTACTGTTCCTCGACCCGGTCGAAGGCAAGTACCTGGAAGAACTGGGCGGCATGAACGTGTTCCTGGTCTACAAGGACGGCACGCTGGTCACCCCGGAACTGTCGGGCAGCATCCTCGAGGGCATCACCCGCGAGAGCATCCTGCAGCTGGCCCGCGACCGTGGCATGAAGGTCGAAGAGCGCAAGGTCAGCATCGACGAGTGGAAGGACGGCGTCGCCTCCGGTGCGATCAGCGAAGTGTTTGCCTGTGGCACCGCCGCGGTGGTCACCCCGATCGGCCAGCTGAAGGGCGAGGGCTTCTCGGTGGGCGACATCAACGCGCCGGCCGGCGAAGTGACCATGTCGCTGCGCAAGGAACTGACCGATATCCAGTACGGCCGCCTGCCGGACCGCCACAACTGGCTGGTCAAGCTGGGCTGATCGCCCACATCGAATCGTAGAGCCGGGCCCGCGCCCGGCTGCGCTTCTGGAAAGCCCGTCCCCGCGACGGGCTTTCTGCGTTTCGAGCCAAGGGGTCAGATCCCTTTCCGCGTGAGAAAGGGATCTGCCCCGGATCGGTGGACGCCGATGTCGGCAAAGTCATTCCAGGACACGTGACGACCCAGTCAGGTCTGTGCAGGACACGAGAAAGTTCCTTCACCTTCACAAACCCTCGACCCAAAAAGTCTCAGAACTAACATTTCATCTTGCTGAAAAGACGCTGAAAATCTTGTGGTGTCCGGTTTCGGCCATTAGCGTCATATGTACGGCGGATCGTTAGGGGGATCCGCTGACTCATCGGACTTCGAACCTCGCCAACGCAAGCCAGCCCAGGGTTCGGGCCGGTGCTTCTGCCGATTCCGGCATTCACACCACAAGAAAGGGAAATACGATGTCCCAGGTAACGCAACCGCGTGTGCGTCGAGTGTGGGTGGTCCTTGGTGCGTCCGTTCTGTCATCGCTGCTGCTGGCCACGCCTGCGCTGGCCGGTGACGTCCAGCTCAGCGGCCTGCAGTCCGCGCCGACGCACCAGCGCTTCATCGTGAAGTACCGCGACGGCAGTGCGCCGGTGGCCAACACCACGGCACTGGCCTCTTCTCTGAAGACTGCCGCCGCCGGCCTGGCCAGCAGCCAGGGCCGCGCGCTGGGCCTGCAGGAGGTCCGCAAGCTGGCCGTTGGCCCGACCCTGGTCAAGACCGATCGCCCGCTTGACCAGGCCGAATCCGAGCTGCTGATGCGCAAGCTCGCCGCCGACCCGAACGTGGAATACGTCGAAGTCGACCAGATCATGCGTGCGACGCTGACCCCGAATGACACCCGCTTCAGCGAACAGTGGGGCTTCGGTACCTCCAACGCGTCGATCAACGTGCGGCCGGCCTGGGACAAGGCCACCGGCACCGGCGTGGTGGTGGCCGTGATCGATACCGGCATCACCAACCATCCCGATCTCAACGCCAACATCCTGCCTGGCTATGACTTCATCAGCGATGCCGCGATGGCGCGCGATGGCGGTGGCCGCGACAACAACCCGAATGACGAGGGCGACTGGTACGGCGCCAACGAGTGCGGCTCGGGCATCCCGGCCTCCAACTCCAGCTGGCACGGTACCCACGTCGCCGGCACCGTGGCGGCGGTGACCAACAACAGCACCGGCGTGGCCGGTACTGCGTTCAATGCCAAGGTCGTCCCGGTGCGCGTGCTGGGCAAGTGCGGCGGTTACACCTCCGACATCGCCGACGCGATCGTGTGGGCCTCTGGCGGCACCGTCAGTGGCGTGCCGGCCAACGCCAACCCGGCCGAGGTCATCAACATGTCGCTGGGTGGTGGCGGCACCTGCTCGGCCACCTACCAGAACGCCATCAACGGCGCGGTCAGCCGTGGTACCACCGTGGTGGTCGCCGCCGGCAACAGCAACACCAACGTGTCCTCGTCGGTGCCGGCCAACTGCGCGAACGTGATCGCGGTGGCGGCCACGACCTCGGCCGGTGCGCGTGCCAGCTTCTCCAACTACGGTGCCGGCATCGACATTTCCGGCCCGGGCCAGAGCATCCTGTCCACCCTCAACACCGGTACCACCACGCCGGGCAGCGCCAGCTACGCGTCGTACAACGGCACCTCGATGGCGGCGCCGCATGTGGCCGGCGTGGTTGCGCTGATGCAGTCGGTGGCGCCGAGCGCACTGAGTCCGGCGCAGGTCGAAAGCATCATCAAGAGCACTGCACGCCCGCTGCCGGGCGCCTGCTCCGGTGGCTGCGGCGCCGGCATCGTCGACGCCAACGCGGCCGTGGATGCGGCGATCAACGGCGGTGGCAACCCGAACCCGGGTGGCAACGTGCTGCAGAACAACGTGCCGGTGACCGGCCTGGGCGCTGCGACCGGTGCCGAGCTGAACTACACCGTCGCCGTTCCGGCCGGTAGCATCCAGCTGCGCGTGACGATCAGTGGCGGCAGCGGCGATGCCGACCTGTACGTGCGCCAGGGCAGTGCCCCGACCGATACCAGCTACACCTGCCGTCCGTACCTGAGTGGCAACAGCGAGACCTGCACCATCAACAGCCCTGCCGCTGGCACGTGGTATGTGCGGGTGAAGGCCTACAGCACCTTCTCGGGCGTGACCCTCAACGCCCAGTACTGAGCCCAAGTCCCTCTCCAAGGGCACGCCCTGGCTTCGGCCGGGGCGTTCTTGCTTCTGTGGGGCCGAGCCCATGCTCGGCTGCTCTGGCTGCGGACCGTTGTGCCGCGCTGGCACGCGGTTGCCGAGCATGGCTCGGCACTACAAGCGCAGCGCTCTGGCAGGTGCCGAGCTTGGTCGGCGCGCGGTTCCTCAGACCGACTCGAAGCGGTTCGCGGCCACGTTCTTGCGCACGTGCTGCGGGTCGAAGATCCGCCCGTTCATCGCGATGTACACGCCGCTCGGCAGCGACTGCACCGCACCGATCGCACAGCCGATGTTGAACTCGGCATCCGAGCCGCGGAAGCGTGCCGGGCTCAGTGCGCCGGTCATCACGATGGTCTTGTCGGGGATTGTCGCCAGCACCTTGCCGGTCTGCACCATCGAGTCGGTGCCGTGGGTCACCAGGACGTGCCGGGTCGGCTGCGCGGCGATGGTGGCGCGGATCAGTTCGCGGTCCTCATCGTTGATGTGCAGCGAATCCTTGCGCAGGATCGGAATCACGTTGAAGCGGAACGTCACGCCCAGCTCGCGCAGGATCATGCCGATCTGCGGATCGCCGATCTGGTAGTCCGACTTGTCGTCGAAGTAGATCTTGTCGATCGTGCCACCGGTGGTGACGACCAGGAGCTCTTCCATCATGTGCATGCGCGAAACCAGGACAGGTACTGCGGCGCGGGGCCAGGAATGCAGATGATACGACCCAGCGGGCGCAGCGTCAGCGTTGCTTGCCGAAGCGGGCGCGCAGGCCGGGCAGGCTGGCGCTGAAGATCACCAGGAGGGCCAGCGCGATCTCGATCAGCGCCAGCCAGCGCGTTTCCGGGTGGCTCCAGGCGCTCATCACGCCGTGGCTGAACCAGCCCAGCGCCAGTACCGAGGCCCAGAATCCGGCCTTGCGCCAGCCCAGGCGCACGGCGATGGCCAGCGCCAGCGGCGGCGCGGTGAACACCAGCTGGGTCGCCAGCCAGTGCTTGTCATTGATGAACCAGCCCGCGAACAGCGCGGCCAGCCCCATCAGGGCCAGCAGCAGGACCGTGCGCGGCGCGGCGCTCATCGGGCCAACCGCTGCGCGATGCCGGCCACCCGGCGCCCCAGCGCGCGCGCCAGCACGGCTTCGTCGTCGGTCGGCTGCGGGTCGTCGGCGGCACCGGCTACGTGGCTGGCGCCATAGGGTGTGCCGCCACTGGTGGTATGGCTCAGCGCCGGTTCGGTGAACGGGATGCCGACGATCACGCAGCCATGGTGCAGCAGCGGCACCTGCATCGACAGCAGGGTCGATTCCTGCCCGCCATGCATGGATGCGGTGGACGTGAACACGCCGGCCGGCTTGCCGGAGAGGGTGCCATTGACCCATTCGGCGCCCAGCCCATCCAGGAAATGCTTCACCGGCGCGGCCATGTTGCCGAAGCGGGTCGGGCTGCCGAGCAGCAGGCCCTGGCATTCGACCAGGTCCTGCACGCTTACATAGGGGGCGCCATCGTCGGGTACCGGCGGCTGCGCGGTCTGGGTCACTGCGGCCACCGGCGGCACCGTGCGCAGGCGCGCGGTCATGCCCGGCACTTCGCCGATGCCCCGCGCGATCTGGCGCGCCAGCCGTGCCACCGAACCGCCCCGGCTGTAATACAGCACCAGAATCTC
Source organism: Stenotrophomonas maltophilia group sp. vghtpe118 (assembly GCF_052605195.1). Taxonomy (NCBI): domain Bacteria; kingdom Pseudomonadati; phylum Pseudomonadota; class Gammaproteobacteria; order Lysobacterales; family Lysobacteraceae; genus Stenotrophomonas; species Stenotrophomonas maltophilia group sp. vghtpe118. The sequence goes on from NZ_CP199672.1 coordinate 3,560,810, forward strand.
GCCCATCGTGCCCGCTTCTCCTCGTCGTGTGGCCACCAGTATGGCTATCCTGCGAGCATTCCGCATCGGGTACCCTTCCACCGATGGAACCTTTGGATACGCTCAACCTGTGGATGGAGCGCGCGCGGGATCGCGCACGGGCCATCAGTTTCGGCCGCTTCCTGTGGCATCGCTTCCTCGACGACCGCCTGTTCCAGGCAGCGGCGGCACTGGCGTACACCACGGTGTTCGCGCTGGTACCGCTGGCCATCGTGGTGTTCGGCGTGCTCTCGGCCTTCCCCGTTTTCGACCGCTGGAGCGACCAGCTCAGCGACTACGTCTTCTCCAACTTCGTGCCCTCCGCTGCGCGCGCGGCCGAGGGTTACCTGCGGCAGTTTTCGGCCAGTGCCGGCCAGCTGACCGCCGCCGGCTTCATCGCACTGGTCGCCTCACTGCTGATCACGCTCAACAGCGTGGAAGAGACCTTCAACCAGATCTGGCGGGTCGGCTCGAGCCGGCCCAAGCTGACCCGCTTCCTGGTCTACTGGACCGTGCTGACCCTGGGCGCGATGCTTGCCGCCGCGTCGCTGGCAGTATCGGCGAGGGTGTTCGCGATGCCGTTGTTCGGTACCCAGGAGGGCCGTTGGTTGGCCGAACTGGCGCTGCGGCTGGCACCGATCCTGATCGAGTTCGTTTGCATCACGCTGATGTTCCGTGTGGTACCGCACCACACCGTGAAATGGCGGCATGCCGTGCCCGGCGCGATCCTGGCGGCGGTCATCCTGGAGCTGGTGAAGTGGGGCATCGGCGCGTATCTGGGCAGCTTCCAGTCCTACCAGAAGCTGTATGGCACGGTCGCCTTCGTGCCGATCCTGCTGCTGTGGATCTACCTGTGCTGGGTGGCGGTGCTGCTGGGTGCGTCGCTGGCCTCCTCGATGGCCGCCTTCCGCTACCAGCCGGTCGAGCTGCGCCTGCCGCAGGGGTACGAGTTCTATGGGCTGCTGCGCCTGCTTGGCCGCTTCCAGCATGCGCGGGCCAAGGGCAAAGGCCTGGCCGATGACGAGATCCTGCGGCTGGAGCCGATGCTGACCGATTCACTGCTGCAGGACCTGATCTGCAACCTGCAGGAGATCGACCTGCTGCGCCGCGATGAGCGCGGCGAGTGGCTGCTGTCGCGCGACCTGGACCAGGTCAGCCTGGCCGATCTGTACGAATGCACCCAGCTGCGCATCCCGGTAGCCGAGCAGCACCTGCCGTATCGCGACGACAGCCTGGGCCGTGCCGCCTTGGCAGCGCTGGATGACCTGCGACTGCCCCTGCGCGAACGCCTGAAGCGCAAGGTCAGTGATATCTATACCGACTCTGGAGACACCCCATGACCCGCAAGACGTCGTTGCCGCTGCTGCTCCCGTTGACCCTGCTGCTGGCCCTGGCGGCCTGCAAACCGGCCCAGGAGCCGGCACCGGCCAGCAGCCAGCCACCGGCGCAGGCACCGACGCCGAGCACGCCGGCACCGGTCGAGGAAACCCCGGCCGAGCGCACCACCGCCGAGTTCCCGACGCTGAAGATGAAGGCGGTGGATGGCAGCGACTACGACCTGGCCGCGCATCGCGGCAAGTGGGTGGTGGTGAACTTCTGGGCCACCTGGTGCGCGCCGTGCCGCAAGGAGATGCCCGAGCTGTCGGCCCTGCATGCGATGCGCAGCAACATCGAAGTGGTCGGCTTGGCCTACGAGGACATCGAAGTGCCGGAGATGCAGTCGTTCCTGGCCAAGCATCCGGTGACCTATCCGATCGTGATCGTGGACCCGTTCGATCCGCCGGCCGACTTCGCCACGCCACGTGGTCTGCCGCTGACGCATCTCATCGATCCGCAAGGCAAGCTGGCGCACACGTTCCTTGGCCCGGTGACCGCCGCCGACATCGAAAAGCAGATCGCTGCTGCCAAGTAGGTTGGGTATCGGCAGGGCTGCGCCCTGCACCCGCGGTAGTGCCGGCCGCTGGCCGGCAACCCCAGCAGAAGCAACAGCAACAGCAACAGCCCAAGAGGGTTTCCTGTGGGGAGGCGGGGTGGGTCCGGTTGCGGGGGACGCCGTAAATACGTCCCTGTAGGCTCGGTCGCCGCATCCATGCGGCTCACGCCCCCGCAACCGGACCCACCCCGCCTTTGACAGTTCTCCGCGATCTGTCGGAATGGGATGGCCTGCTCTTGGTGGGTGTCGACCTTGGTCGACACGTAGATCCACGCCATGCGTGGATGCTCTTCGTTCCATTGTCGAAATGTTCGATTTCAATGGAGATTCATCCACGCATGGCGTGGATCTACCAGATCGCCGGAATCTGTCAGAGGTGGGGCGATGCCGGAGTGCGGGGTGTTGCTGTTGCTGTTGCCGGCCTGCGGCCGGCACTACCGCGGGTGCAGGGCCGCAGGCCCTGCCGACCCACCCTAATCCTCCACCGGGAAATCCTCGATCGGCTTCAGCACATCGAAGTGCTCGCGATGCAGCTTGCCCTTCAGCTTCGGCAGCTCCGGCAACGGTGCGTCCACCCGCGTGTCCGGCAACCGGTCCAGCAGGTTTCGCACCAGGGTCAGCCGGCCCAGCCGCTGGTCGTTGAAATCCACCAGCGTCCACGGCGCCGCCTCGCGATGCGTCGCGCGCAGCATCGCCTCGCGGGCCTCGGTGTACGCGCTGTACTTGCTGCGCGATTTCAGGTCGACCGGTGAGAGTTTCCAGCCCTTCAGCGGATCGAGATGGCGTTCGGCGAAGCGCTTTTCCTGCTGCTCCTGGTCCACGCACAACCAGTACTTGAACAGCAGGATGCCGTCGTCCACCAGCAGCTGTTCGAACACCGGCGCCTGGCGCAGGAACTGCTGGTACTCGGTTTCGCTGCAATAACCCATCACCCGTTCAACACCGGCACGGTTGTACCAGCTGCGGTCCATCAGCACGATCTCGCCGGCGGCGGGAAGATGCGCGGCGTAACGCTGGAAGTACCACTGCGTGGCTTCACGGTCGGTGGGCTTGGGCAGCGCCACCACCCGGCATTGGCGCGGGTTGAGATGCTGGCTGATGGCCTGGATCGCACCGCCCTTGCCGGCTGTATCGCGGCCTTCGAACAGCACCAGCAGGCGTTGCCCGCTGTACTGAACCCAGCGCGCCATTGCAGTCAGTTCCAGCTGCAGCGGCAGCAGCAGTTTGTCGTAGTCCTTGCGCTTGAGCTTGGCCATCGTCACGCCACGCGGGGAGGAAGCCGGAGCGTAACGCAGCGGTTGCTCAGGGGGTGTCGACGCCGCGCCAGCCCTGCTCGCCCGCCAGCGTCTGCAGCAGGGCGGAAAGGTCCTGGGCAAAACCTGCCATGTCGAATACACCACTGTCTTCGCGTGCCTGCGCCAGTTCGGCACGCAACGCTGCCAGCGCCGCCGGCTTGTTGCCCAGCGCGCTGGCAGTGGCGATGAACGCCGCATCGTCGGCAACGTTCATCCGCGAAAGACCCAGATGATGGTTGAGGCTGCCGGCCACGCGCGCGGCGAAGGTATCACCCGGGCAGGTCAGCACCGGGCAGCCGGCCCATAGCGCATCGGAGGCGGTGGTGTGCGCGTTGTACGGATGCGTGTCGAGGAACAGGTCGGCCAGCTGATAGCGGGCCAGGTACTGCGGATGCGGCAGCTTGGCCATGAACACCAGGCGCGCCGGGTCCAGGGCTGCGGCCTGCGCGGCCGCACGCAGGCGGGCGTCGGCCTTGCCGGGCCCGGACAGCAGCCACAGCACGCTGCCGGGCACGGCCTGCAGCACCGCGAAGGCGCGGCCCATGCTGCGCGGGTTGAGCTTGTAGCTGTTGTTGAAGCAGCAGAACACCACGCCGTGTTCGGGCAGCCCGCACTCGGCGCGGGACGGTGCCGGTTCCAGTACGCGGGTGTTGTCCGAGGGCTGGAAGGCACGTGGCAGGCGCAGGACGCGTTCGCTGAAGTGAGGTTCCAGCGATGCCGGCAGCACGAATTCGTCGGCGACCACGGCATCCAGCCAGCGCGCACCTGATGTGCCGGGGTAGGCCAGCCAGTTCAGCTGCAACGGGGCCGGGCGCATGGCCAGCACTTCGGGCGTGCCGCCGCCCCCCCAGCCGCGCAGGTCGAACAGCAGGTCGATGCCCTGTGCACGGATGCGGGCCGCGATGTCGGCATGCCGCAGTGCGGCCACGTCATGCAGGCGGGTGGCGGCCTGCAGGCGTTCGCGGATGCGGCTGCCATCGGCGCGGTTCAGCGCGAACAGGTGCAGTTGCAACGCCGGGTCATGGCGCAGGTGTTCGAGCAGGGCCACGGTCAGCAGCCCGGTGGGATGGGCGCCGAAGCCATTGGAGAGGAAGCCGACGCGCAACGCGCCGTGCTCGCGAACCTTCACTGCAGGAAGGGGGCGCACCGCCGACGCAACGACCGCGGCGCGTGCGCGCGCACAGGCCAACTGCTCCGCAGCGCTTACGTCTTCACTGAGGAAGGCGAAGGGTTCCACTGCACCCTGACCCGCGGCGAGCGCGTTGCGCACCTGCGCAGCCAGCGTGTCCACGTCCTGCCAGTCGCACAGGCGGCGCTGCCAGGCCAGGCGCTGGGCGGCGATGTAGGGTTCGCCCGGCATCAGCGCGTGCGCGCGGCGATAGGCCGCTGCTGCGCCTTCGGCATCATCGGCATCTTCCAGCGCGTGGCCCAGCCACAACGCGATGCCCGGGTGCTGCGGGGCCAATGCCGAGGCCTGGCCGAGCAGCTTCGCCGCGTCGGCGTGCGCGCCGGCCATCCACGCCACGCGCCCCAGCCGCGCCAGCGCTTCGGGGTGGTTGGGGCGCAGCTGCAGGGCACGTCGTGCGGCCTGCTCGCCGGCAGCGATGTCGCCGGCTTCCAGTTCCAGATCGGCCAGCATCACCCAGGCGACGAAGTCGCCGGGCTGGCGTGCGATCGCCTGCTGCAGGTGCTGCCGCTGCTGCCAGGCCGTCATCGTGCTCAGCCCGCCGACAGCTGGGCCAGGGCGTCGACCTGGTGTTCGTGGCTGAGCCGCTGCAGCAGCGGGTCGAGGTCACCGGCCAGGATGTTGGGCAGGTCGTACAACGTCAGGCCTTCCACGCGGTGGTCGGTGATCCGGCCCTGCGGGAAGTTGTAGGTGCGGATGCGCTGGCTGCGATCGCCGCTGCCGACCTGCAGGCGCCGCGACTCGGCCTGTGCCGCGTCCTGGCGCTGGCGCTCGGCATCGAGCAGCTGCGCCTTCAGGCGCTTCATCGCCTTGTCGCGGTTGGCGTGCTGGCTGCGCTCGGTCTGGCACTCCACCACCACGCCGGTCGGCACGTGGGTGATGCGGATCGCGGACTCGGTCTTGTTGACGTGCTGGCCACCGGCGCCGGACGAGCGGAACGTATCCACCTTCAGGTCGGCCGGGTTGATGACGATGTCATCGACTTCGTCGGCCTCGGGAATGATCGCCACGGTCGCGGCCGAGGTATGGATACGGCCCTGCGATTCGGTGGCCGGCACGCGCTGCACGCGATGCGTGCCCGATTCGAACTTCAGGCGCGAGAACGCACCACGGCCGACCACACGCGCCACCACTTCCTTGTAGCCGCCATGCTCGCCGGGGTTGTCCGATTCGATCTCGACCTTCCAGCCCTGGCGCTCGGCATAGCGGGCGTACATGCGGAACAGGTCGCCGGCGAAGATCGCGGCTTCGTCGCCGCCGGTGCCGGCGCGCACTTCCAGGAACAGGTTGCCTTCGTCGCGCGGGTCACGCGGCACCAGCAGCAGCGCAAGCTCCTGCTCCAGTTCCTGCAGGCGCGCCTGCGCGGCGGCGATTTCCTCGTCGGCCAGCTCGCGCAGGTCGGGGTCGGCGCGCATGCCTTCGGCGGCGGCCAGGTCGGCCTTGGCACGGGCTTCATCGGCCAGTGCAGTGGCGACCGGTTCAAGTTGGGCGAATTCGCGCGAAAGGTCGCGGAAACGGGTGTTGTCGGCGACCACGTCGGGTTCGGCGAGCAGGCGTTCCAGTTCTTCGCGGCGCTCGGCCAGCGCTTCCAGCTTACGGCGCAGGGTCGGCGTCATCGGGTCTCACGGGTGGGTGGTGGTAGCCCGGCGTGGCCGGGAACAGGCGCTCGGCGGCGCGGGTCAGGTCGGCATCGCCACTCAGCGCGGCGGCGCGCAGTGCGGCGGTCGGCGGATGCAGCAGGCGGTTGGTCAGGCCGTGGGCCAGCAGTTCCAGCACTTCGTCGGCGGGCTTGCCGTTGGCCAGCTGCTGGCGTGCGCGCTCCAGCAACTCGGCGCGGGTGGCCTCGCCGAACGCACGCAGCTGCCGCAAAGGCGCCTGATGGGCACTGGCCTGCTGGGTCTCGACGTAACGCGATACCTGCAGGTCGATGATCGCCTCGGCTTCGGCGGCGGCCTCGCGGCGGCCACGGCGGTTGTCTTCCACCGCGCGCTCCAGGTCATCGACGGTGTAGAGGAAGGCATCGTTGAGCGTGCCGACCTCGGCTTCGATGTCGCGCGGAACGGCCAGGTCGAACAGCAGCATCGGCTTGTGCCGGCGTGCACGCAGGGCCTTGGCCACCATCTCGCGATGGATCACCGGCTCGCGCGCGGCGGTGGCCGAGAACACCACGTCGGCCTCGCCCAGGTGACGGTCCAGTTCGGTCAGCGGCAGGGCCACGCCGCCATGGCGGCTGGCCAGTTCCTGCGCGTGGGCCAGGGTGCGGTTGGCGATCAGCAGCCGCCGCACCTTGCCTTCGCTCAGGTGCCGTGCAGCCAGCTCGATGGTCTCGCCGGCACCAACCAGCAGCACAGTGGAGTCGTCCAGCCGGGCGAACGCGTTCTGCGCCAGGCGCACCGCCGCCGACGCCACCGATACCGGGTTGGCACCGACCTGGGTATCGGTGCGCGCCCGCTTGGCCACCGAGAAGGTCTGCTGGAACAGGCGGTCCAGGCGCTGGCCGAGCAGGCCATGGTCGCGCGCGGTCGACCAGGCGTCCTTCACCTGGCCGAGGATCTGCGGTTCGCCCAGCACCATCGAGTCCAGCCCGGTGGCGACCCGGAACAGGTGGCGCACAGCCTCGGCATCGGCATGCTGGTACAGATAACCCTGCAGGTCACCGGCCTGGCTGCGCAGCCACTGGTCCAGCGCCTGTGCCGACTCGGCCACGGCGTACAGCTCGGTGCGGTTGCAGGTGGACAGCAGGACCGCCTCGGCGATCTGCGGGGTATCGCGCAGCGAGCCCAGCGCACGCGGCAACGCCTCACCGGCGAAGGCCGCGCGCTCGCGCAGCTCCACCGGTGCGGTCTGGTGATTCAGTCCGAGCACCCACAGGGTCATTGTTCAGTTGCTTGCGATAAGCTGCTGGCCATTGGACGACATTTTAAGGCCCCGATGCCGACGATGCCCGCATTGATTCGCATCCCCAGTGTTCTGCTGCTGTCCCTGGCCTGCGCGCAGGCCCTGGCGGCGGTGCCGCCCAAGGCCCCCGTGCGGGCCGCGGCCACCGGGGAACTGGCGCTGGAGCCGGTGATGGCCGGTGAGTTCGCCCTGCAGGCCGGCAAGCTGGCCGAGGCCGCGCGCTGGTACCTGCAGGCCGCGCAGCAGACTGACGGCGATGCTGGCCTGGCCGAGCGCGCGACCCGTATCTCCATGCTTGCCAACGATGACGCCAGCGCCGCCAAGGGCCTGGCCCTGTGGCAGCAGCGCGCCCCGCGTTCGTTGACCATGCGCAGCGCCGCCGGTGCGCTGGCCATGCGCCAGGGTGATGTGAAGGCCGCCCGCACTGAATTGCAGGCGCTGCTGGCCGACCCCGACGAGCGCGGCTGGAAGTTCGCCCTGGCCGCGCTGATCGGCGGTGGCCGCGACCCGGCGGTGCCGGCGCAGGTGCTCGGCGAGCTGGTCGATGCCAATGCGATTCCGCCGAAGATCGAGGCCTGGCAGGAGTTCGGCCGCCTCGCCCTGCGCATGGACAAGCCCGACCTGGCGCGTCGCATGATCGATGAAGTGGTCAGGCGCTTCCCCGAAGAACCGCGCGTAGCGTTGCTGCGTGCCAGCCAGCTGCAGCAGGCCGGCGAGACCGACAAGGCCTTGTCGCTGCTGCACGACGTCGAGCCGAAGACCCGGCAGGACCCCGAGCTGCGCAATGCGGTGGCCATCGCCTACGACAGCCTGGGGCAACCGGCTGCGGCCGAGCGCGTACTGGCATTCGGCCCGCAGGATGTGCAGACCTGGGGCATGCGCGCTTCACTGTTGGCCAAGCAGGGCGACAAGGCGGCGCTGTCCAACCTCTACAACGAACTGTCGCGGCAGGCGGCCAAGCCGGACCCCGCGCAGCGCCTGTTGCTGGGCAAGATCGCCGAATACCTGAAGCGCTATCCCGAGGCGGTGCAGTGGTACCACAGTGTGCCCGGCGGTGATGAGCTGAGCGAGGCGCGCCTGCGTGCGGCAAACGCCCAGGCGCTGGCCGGACGGCTGCCGCAGGCACTGGATGAGGTGCACGCGATCCAGTCCGACGCGGTGGTCGACGATGATGTGCGCCGTGACGCGTATCTACTGGAGGCCGAGCTGCGCCAGCGCGGCGATGACAGTGCTGGCGAACTGGATGCGCTTGCCCGCGGCCTGGCCGCCTACCCGGATGACAATGGCCTGCTGTACGCCCGCGCGCTCACCTGGGAGCGTCGGGACGATATTCCGCGCGCCGAGGCCGACCTGCGCAAGATCCTGGTGACCGACCCGGAAAACGTGCCGGCCCTGAACGCCTTGGGCTACACCCTGGCTGACCGTACCGGGCGCCTGCAGGAGGCGCTGGAGCTGATCGACCGCGCCCGCGTCGCCGAGCCGGACAACGCCGCTATCGTCGACAGCTATGGCTGGGTGCTGTATCGCCTGGGCCGCAAGGACGAAGCGCTGGTGCAGCTGCGCCGGGCCTGGACCCTGGCCAAGGACCCGGAGATTGCCGCCCATGTCGGCGAGGTGCTGTGGGTGCTGGGCAAGCATGACGAGGCCCGCCACTTCTTCGACGAAGCCGCCAAGCTCGACCCTGAAAACCGCGCGCTGCTGCGCGCCCGCGAGAAATTCAATCCATGAGTGTTTCCCTGATCCGGCCGCTGCTGTTGGCGGCAGCGACCCTGGCGGTGACCGCCTGTACCAGCGTGGGCACGCAGAAGACCCCGCCACCGGCGGTGGTCGAGACGGTCTCGGCCGAAGCGGCGCGGGCCGAAGCGGCGCGCGTGGCCGCCCTGCATGCACAGCCGGACTGGGCCTTCCAGGGCCGGGTCGCGGTCAGCAAGGGCAAGGACGGCGGCAGCGGTCGCATCGACTGGAAGCAGCAAGGCCGCCGCTACGTGGTGGAGTTGAGCGCGCCGGTGACCCGGCAGAGCTGGAAGCTGACCGGCGATACCCATTCCGAAGCTGGCCGCCTGGAAGGACTGACGGGCGGCTCGCGCGACGGCGAGGACGCCCAGCAGCTGTTGCTGGAGGCGACCGGCTGGGACATTCCGGTCAACCAGTTGCCGGAGTGGATCCGCGGGCTGGTCGCCGGCGACGCCGCCGGCCCCGAGACGGTCGAACGCGACGGTGAAGGCCGGCCGCGCCGCATGCAGCAGATGGGCTGGCAGGTACAGTACCTGGACTGGTACCCGGCCGACGCCGGACGACCGGCGCTGCCGCGCCGGATCGAGGCCAGCAATGGTGACGCCAAGGTGCGCCTGCTGGTGGACCAGTGGGGGCAGGGCACGCCATGAGTGGGGCAGTCGACGACGCGGGCTGGTCCTGGTGGCCGGCCCCGGCCAAGCTGAACCTGTTCCTGCACATCACCGGCCGCCGGGCCGACGGCTACCACGAACTTCAGACCGTGTTCCGCCTGCTGGACTGGGGCGATCGCATCGGCCTGCGCCTGCGTGAAGACGGCCAGGTGCGCCGGCACGGCGAGGGCCTGGCGGGCGTGGCCGAGGGCGACGATCTGGCGGTACGTGCCGCGAAGCTGCTGAAAGAGACGACCAATGTCGCGCAAGGTGCGGACATCATCGTTGAAAAGCATGTTTCAGCCGGCGGCGGCTTCGGTGGCGGCTCGTCCGATGCGGCCACGGTACTGGTGGTGCTGAACCGGCTCTGGCAGGCCGGGCTGGACGAAGAGGCGCTGGCCGCGCTGGGCCTGCGCCTGGGCGCCGACGTGCCGGTGTTCGTGCGCGGTCGCAACGCCTGGGCAGAAGGGGTGGGCGAGCGCCTGCAGCCGATCACGCTGGCGCCGGCCTGGTATGTGGTGGTTGAACCGGGCGTTCATGTTCCCACGCCGGCCCTGTTTGCAGACCCGGATTTGACGCGCGACAGCCCAGTGGCGAAAATAGAGGACTTCGCTTCCGGGACCCTGGTCGGGAACGCGTTCGAACCGGTGCTGCGCCGCCGTGAGCCTGCCGTCGAGGCAGCGCTTGCCGCGTTGAGCGACATCGGCACGGCGCGGCTGACCGGTTCGGGAAGTGGTTGTTTCGTCGAATTCGCGTCGCAGTCTGCTGCAGAGCAGGGACGGTCGAAATTGCCGAAGGAGTTGCGGGCAAGGGTGGCAGCGGGCGTTGCGCGTTCGCCACTGCTGGATGCACTCGAGCAACACTGATTTATCAATGCAGGGGCGTCGCCAAGAGGCCCAAGGCACCAGGTTTTGATCCTGGCATTCGTAGGTTCGAATCCTACCGCCCCTGCCAATAGCGGCTGTGTCCGCGCCTTCCAGCGCATCGCCCGCGCGGGACGTGGAAACAACCGCGGTGTTGTCAGCAGCAGGGGTCCATCCGGGTCCTTGCCGCCCCCGGATCCCCGCCACTCGTCCCCGCCCGAGACAATCATGATGCAAGAGTCCCCGAACCTGCTGGTCTTTTCCGGCAACGCCAACAAACGTCTGGCGCAGAACATCTGCAAGGAACTGGGGGTTCGCCCGGGCAAGGCGCTGGTCTCGCACTTCTCCGATGGCGAAGTGCAGGTGGAGATCGAAGAGAACGTCCGCAAGCAGGACGTGTTCGTGATCCAGCCGACCTGCGCGCCGAGCGCGGAAAACCTGATGGAACTGCTGGTGCTGATCGACGCGCTCAAGCGCGCATCGGTGGCCAGCGTGACCGCGGTGGTGCCGTACTTCGGCTACTCGCGCCAGGATCGCCGCATGCGCTCCTCGCGCGTGCCGATCACCGCCAAGCTGGCGGCGAAGATGTTCAGCACCGCGGGCGCTGATCGCGTGCTGACCGTCGACCTGCACGCCGACCAGATCCAGGGCTTCTTCGATATTCCGGTGGACAACGTGTACGCGTCCCCGCTGCTGCTGGCCGACATCTGGCGCGCCTACGGCACCGAGAACCTGATCGTCGTCTCGCCGGACGTGGGCGGCGTGGTCCGCGCCCGTGCGGTGGCCAAGCGCCTGGATGACGCCGACCTGGCGATCATCGACAAGCGCCGCCCGCGCGCCAACGTCTCCACCGTGATGAACATCATCGGTGACGTCGAAGGCAAGACCTGCGTGATGGTCGATGACATCGTCGATACCGCCGGCACCCTGTGCGCCGCTGCCGCTGCCCTGAAGGCGCGCGGTGCGCTCAAGGTCGCCGCCTACTGCACCCACGCGGTGCTGTCGGGCCCGGCGGTGGACAACATCACCAATTCCCAGCTCGACGAGCTGGTGGTGACCGACACCATCCCGCTGAAGGACGCCGCGCGGGTGTGCAGCAAGATCCGCCAGCTGAGCGTGGCGGAGATGCTGGCCGAAACGATGCGCCGCATCGCCTTCGGCGAGTCGGTCAGCTCGCTGTACGTCGACTGAGTTTTTCGTCCCTGCCGGCAACGGCGGGGACATACCCCGGGTGCTTCTGGTCGCGGAAGCATCTTCAACCGCCACGCCGCAGGGCGCGGCAACAACCTGAGTAGTCGAAAATGTCGAAGACCCATGAAATCAAGGTCACCAAGCGTGAACTGCAGCGTAAGGGTGCGAGCCGCCGCCTGCGTCACGCCGGTGTGATCCCGGCCATCGTGTACGGCGGCAACGCCGAGCCGGTCGCCATCAGCCTGGACCACAACGAAATCTGGCTGGCCCAGCAGAACGAGTGGTTCTATGCCTCGATCCTGGACCTGAACCTGGACGGCCAGGTGCAGAAGGTCCTGCTGCGTGACATGCAGCGCCACCCGTACAAGCAGCTGATCATGCACCTGGACTTCCAGCGCGTGAACGAGAACGAAGCCCTGACCGCTTCGGTCCCGCTGCACTTCGTCAACGAAGACACCTCGCCGGCCGGCAAGGCTGCCGACGTCGTGGTCACCCACGAACTGAAGGAAGTGACCATCACCTGCCTGCCGAAGGACCTGCCGGAGTCGATCGAAGTCGACCTGGGTGAGCTGAAGGCCGGTGACGTGGTGTACCTGTCCGACATCAAGCTGCCGAAGGGCGTGGAAATCCCGGCCCTGGCGCTGGGCAAGGACCACGACGACGCCATCGTCACCGCCAAGGCCGGCAAGGCCGACGCGGCCGACGAAGAAGCGGCTGCCGCCGAGTAATACCGCTGCGGTGCCTGCCTCCGGGCAGGCACCGTACTGGAAGGAACCATGGCAGGACTGCGACTGATCGTCGGTCTGGGCAACCCCGGATCGGAACACGCCCGGACCCGGCACAATGCCGGGTTTCATTTCGTTGAGGCCCTGGCGGAAAAAGCCGGTGCGCGATGGAATGTGGACAGCAAGCTGTTCGGCGAGACCGCCAAGGTCGAGATCGCCGGGCAGACGGTGTGGCTGCTCAAGCCCGCCACCTTCATGAACCTCAGCGGCAAGTCGGTCACCGCCGCGCAGCGGTTCTGGAAGATCGAGCCGGAGGAAACCCTGCTGGCCCACGACGAACTGGACCTGCCGCCCGGCGCGGCACGGCTGAAGTTCGACGGTGGCCACGGTGGCCAGAACGGCCTGCGCGACACCATGCGCCTGCTCGGCCACGGCAAGTTCCATCGCCTGCGCGTGGGCATCGGCCATCCCGGCCACAAGGACCGCGTGGTGGGTTGGGTGCTGGGGCGCCCGTCGAAGGACGACGACGTGCTGATCGCACGCGCCATCGATGATGCGATCGACGTGATGCCGCTGGCGGTGCAGGGCGATTTCAACGAAGCGATGAAGCGGCTGCACACCCCGAAGTAAACCGCTTTGGGTAGGTGCCAACCTTGGTTGGCACACAATGATCGACACCGAGATGGATTGGCCAAGCAGCGCGCGCGCTGTTTCACCAATCACTTTCACCCCAGAGAGCTGTCACCCATGGGTATCAAATGCGGCATCGTCGGCCTGCCCAACGTCGGCAAGTCGACCCTGTTCAATGCGCTGACCAAGGCGGGTATCGCCGCGGCGAACTTCCCGTTCTGCACCATCGAGCCGAACGTCGGCATCGTGCCGGTACCGGATCCGCGCCTGAACGAGCTGGCGGGCATCATCAACCCGCAGAAGGTCATCCCGACCGCGGTCGAGTTCGTCGACATCGCCGGCCTGGTGGCCGGTGCCGCCAGCGGTGAAGGCCTGGGCAACAAGTTCCTGGCGCACATCCGCGAAGTCGATGCGATCACCCACGTGGTGCGCTGCTTCGAGCACGGTGACATCGTGCACGTGGCCGGCAAGGTCGATCCGATCTCGGACATCGAAACCATCGATACCGAGCTGGCGCTGGCCGACCTGGACAGCGTCGAGAAGGCGCTGAACCGTGCCGAGCGCGCCGCCAAGGGCGGTGACAAGGACGCCGCGGCGCGCAAGCCGGTGCTGGCCAAGCTGCAGGCGGCGCTGTCGGAGGGCAAGGCCGGTCGCTCGGCGGGCCTGGACGAGGAAGAGAAGGCGCTGGTGCGCGATCTGTTCCTGCTCACCCTGAAGCCGGTGATGTACATCGCCAACGTGCTGGAAGACGGTTTCGAGAACAACCCGCACCTGGAAGCCGTGCGCGCGCATGCCGCCGCCGAGGGCGCGCAGGTGGTGCCGGTGTCGGCCGCGATCGAAGAAGAGCTGTCCCAGCTCGACGACGAGGACCGCGATACCTTCCTGGCCGACCTGGGCCTGAGCGAGCCGGGTTTGAACCGCGTGATCAACGCGGCCTACAGCCTGCTCGGCCTGCAGACCTACTTCACCGCTGGCGTGAAGGAAGTCCGTGCGTGGACCGTGCGCAAGGGCGCCACTGCCCCGCAGGCCGCCGCGGTCATCCACACCGACTTCGAGAAGGGTTTCATCCGCGCCGAAACCATCGCGTATGACGACTTCATCAAGTACAAGGGCGAAGCCGGCGCCAAGGAAGCCGGTCGACTGCGCCTGGAAGGCAAGGAATACCGCGTGCAGGAAGGCGACATCCTGCACTTCCGCTTCAACGTCTGATCCAGCGGCATCGGATCGACCCCGGACGCCCCGCCTTGTGCGGGGCGTCTGCGTTTCTGGCGATGGACAAAAAATCACCACGCTGCGAAACGCTTGCGGCGTGACGTTCGCCGGCACTTGTCCACAGCAAACTCCCATCGCTTTCCACGCCGCATGTGGAAAACCGTGCAGCTCCCCTGTAGCGCCGAGCCCACGCTCGGCTTGGGGGGCATCAGCCGAGCGTGGGCTCGGCTCTGCCAGGCTTGCCTGTGCAATGTGGACAAATTTTCACCACGCTTCGAAATGCTTGCGGTGCAATGCTCGCACCCACTTGTCCACACCAAATCCCAACCACTCTCCACGGCGGATGTGGAAAACCGCGCATGGGCGTGGACAAAAAAACGCCACTCCCTGAAACGCTTGATGCGTGGAGCTCACCGCCACTTGTCCACATCAAACTCCCATCGCTTTCCACGCGGCATGTGGAAAAAGTGCCCGGCACTCCCTTGCCGGACACTTCCCGCATCACCAGGTGTACGACACGCCCAGCTGGGCACCGACGTCGCGGAAGCCCATGCCGCCGCTCTGCCGGCTCACTTCGCCCCAGCCGCGCCAGCCGCCGGACAGATCCACCTGTACACCGGCCTTGGCTTCGTAGATGTCGCGCGGCAACTGCCGCTGCAGCCGTTCACCGTCCATCGCCAAGCCCGCGCCATTGCCGCCGGACCACCAGTTCACTGCCATGTACGGATGCACCTGGCCCTGCGCCGGGCTCAACCCGCGGCTGTAGAGGCGCAGGCCGAGGCGGGTGCTGGTCTCGTCACCACTGCGGTCTTCGACCACCGTGCCGTTGGCCTCGACCACGCGGTCGCTGTCATAGCGGCTGTGCACCAACTGCAGTTGCGGTTGCAGGTAGATGCCGCGCTGCGCGGTGCGCCGCAGGGGCAGCACATAGCCGGCTTCGGCCGATGCACTCCAGTTGCGGGCGTCATAACGTTCCTTCTGCAGGCCATCGCCCTGCACGCTGTTGCGGAAGCGGCCGTACTGCAGCCAACCATCCACATAGGCGCCGCCCTGCATGCGCGCATCCTGCAGCCACGTGGCATAGGCACCCACACTGGTGCCGGTGACCACGCCACGCGCGGTATAGCCGGTCACCTGCGAGCGGCTGTCATTGCGCGCGCGGCCGTGGCCGAGCATCGCACCTGCCTGCAGTTCGCCCGCGCCGCCCACCTCGAAGCGACGGCCGACGCCGACCAGCACGCTGCTGATCTGCCCATCGACCTGGATCTGGCGGCTGCGGTCGTGGCTGTCGGGCTGCGCGCTCCGAAGGTGCATCCAGGCCACGGCATCGCTGCTGGTGCCGGCCTCGGCGGCGGGGTCACCGGCGCGGTCGTGCAGGCTGTGCCGGAACATGCCCAGCGCGGCGCTGCGGTTGGCCAGGTAGGCCGCCGGTTCCGGGCGTTCCACCTGCGGGCGCGGTGGATCGATCGGCGGCTCCGGCGGCAACGGTGGATCGACCGGCGGTTCCGGCGGTGACGGTGGATCGACCGGCGGCTCCGGCGGCTGCGGCGGATCAATCGGCGGTTCCGGCGGATCGACGGGTGGCACGTATTCCGAACGCAGGTACCAGTTGCCATCATCCGGGGTCGACACGCCGCCCTTGAACAGGAAGTAGTCGTAGGCACCGGCGACCGCGCGTCCCTGCAGGCTGAACTGTGCATCGGACTGGCCGCCAACGGTGATCAGGCGGATACCCTCCTGCGTCAGTGCACCGGCACCGCCGGCATTGCGCACGCTCACGCTGGCAGTGCCGCTGCTGTTGCCACTGATGACCAGCTGGTCGCCCAGCGAAGTGTCGTCACCCAGTGCACGGTTGAAGATCCACTGACCACCGTTGCCCACATAGTCGCCGCTGACAGTGACGGTCTTGAAGCCGCTTGCCCCCGGGGCATCGAAGGCGATGGTGCCGGCGTGTTCGAGCGCGCCGACGCTGGAACTGGCACGCACGTTCCACTGGCTGCTGCCATCCAGCGCAAGCTGTGCGACCTGGTAGCCTGAGTTGTTGCGCAGGGCACCGCTGAACGTGGTGCCGTTGCCCAGCACCATGCGTACGTCAGCCGTTGCGCTGTCGACCACCACGTCACCGCGCAGCGTGCTGGCGTCGGCGCTGAAGTCGATGCGGCTGGTCGCCACGCTGCTGCCATCGGTGAACACCGTGTCGCTGACCCGCAGCAGGCGCCCGCTGCCGTCGCCTGCGGTCACGTCGCTGCCATTGACGGTCAACGCATGGTTGCTGCCCTGCAGCCAGAACGCGGCGCCGCTGGCGGTCTCGATGTGGCTGTCATTGAAGGTGGCCCGGTTCCAGTACGGGCCGAACGCGGTCAGGTAGGAGCGGTAGCCACCACTGTTGCTGCCGGTCATGCGGATGTCCAGGCGATCGGCCTGGGTCAGCCGCGCGGTGTTCATGTGCACGATGCCGAACGCGTTCTCGCCGTCGCCGCGGATCGCAACGGTGTCGAGCAGCGCGGTGGCGGTGGAGCCACCGATGAACACGCCGCCACCCCCGTTGCCGCGCACGTCGATCACGTTGCCGGTGGCTTCAATGCGGCTGGCGGTGCTGCCGGTGGAACCGGTCACGCGTACGCCATAGGTCGTATCGCCGTGCGTGGTGATCCGGCCGCCCTGCACGGTGGCGACCCCGCCGGCGATCTCGACACCGTAGCCGTAGGTGTCGGTCCAGGTGTCGATGGTGCTGTCGGTCAGCTGCAGGCGCGACTCATCGCTGGCCAGCCAGAATCCGGAGTAGCCATCACGCACATCGAACGCGGCGTCGCGGGCGGTCAGCTGCCCCCAGCTGTTGATGTTCACGCCATAGCCGCCGACAGTGTAGAAGCTGCCGCCGTTGATCACTGCGCTGGAATAGGTCTTGCTGATGCGGCTGCCGAGCAGGCGCATGCTGCCACCCACCGAGTGCGCTTCCACGTTCTCCAGCAGCACGCTGCCACCACTGTCGATATCGAACCAGCCGCCTTCCATGTAGGTGTCATACAGCTCGGCGCGGCTGCCCGCGCCATCGACGGCAACGCCGGCGAGGATGCCACCGGGAGCGAGGGTGATGCGGCTGTTGCGGATCGTCAGCAGGCCCGCGCTGTCGGCGCGCAGACGGGCACCACCGTCGGCGCTCATCTGCAGATCGGCCAGGTGCAGTTCACTGCCCTTGCCGGACGCACCGGCCAGCGCCGCACCGGTACCTGTCACTGAAAGGCGGCCCCCGGTGTAACGGATCACGCCACCGTTGTAGGCCTGCACGCTGCCGAATCCGCTGCCGTTGCGCGTGGCATCGATATCGACATCGCGCGCATCGATCACGCTGCCGGCACCATTGGCATACAGTGCGTAGAAGCCCACGCCGGTAGCGGGTGCGATCGACAGGGTGGCACCGCGCAGCTGCACCTGGCCGCCACTGGCAGCAGACACGGCGCTGCCATTACCGGTCACGTTGATGCGGCTGCCGTCGATCAGTGCGCTGCTGCCAGCGCCGGTGACGGTCAGTGCGAAGCTGCCCGCGCCATGGGTGAGGACATCATCGGCACCCAGCTGCAGGTTGTTGCCATCGCTGACCTGCAGGGGCCCGGTCAGATCGGCGGCGTGGACTGGCAGTGCCGCCCACAGGGCGGTTGCCAGCAGGCTGGGAAGGAGGGGAGCAGGCGCGAGGCGCGCGCGCCCGGACGCTCGGCGGCGCCGAGTGGGGGAGGCGTACATGCTGTTGGACTTCCTGTGGCAGGGCGCAGCAGGGCTGCGCGGACTGGCGCGGCAGGGCCGCGTCGCTGCGGAAGCCACACGCGATGGCAGCTGCAGGCGCCATCGGGCTTCCGTCCCCCACGGCGACGCGGTTGCTGCCGGCAGGCGCACCATGGCGGGATGCGTCCAGCCTAGAAATCGGCACTGTCCTATGGAATCAGGCGTTTCCTAAAGCCGTCGCAGGCCCTCGTACGGGGCCCGCAGGATTCAGCCTGGAGTGGGCCTCAGGCGAACAACGAGGCCTGCAGGCAGTACTCGATCAGTGCCTGGTCACTGTCCACGCCGAGCTTGCGCATCGCACTGATCTTCTGCGTGCTGACCGTCTTGGCGCTGCGCTGCAGCTGGCGTGCGATGTCGCCCACGCTCATGCCGCCGGTAAACAGCCGGATCACTTCCAGTTCGCGCGGCGACAGGCGTGCACGGACCGCATCGGCATCGGCTGGTTCGCTCGCCGCGACCGGCAGAAGGCCCGGTGGCCGGTAGACGCGGTCGGCCAGCACCACGCGCAGGGCCTGTACCAGGCTGCCCAATCCATGGCTCTTGAGCACGACGCCGCCGGCGCCGGCGGCATACATCGCTGCAACCAACGACGGATTGGACACCATCGTCAGCACCAGCAGGCGCGTCTCCGGGAAGCTGCGGCGCAGGAACGAGATCAGCTTGATGCCGTCACCGAAGCGGTCGCCCCCCGGCATGCTGTAGTCGGTGATCACGACCTGTGGGCGGGTGCGGGTCATCAGTTCGATCAGCGTCGCCGGGTCGGCCGCCTCACCCACCACGTCCAGGTCCAGTTCCCCGGCCAATACGTCGCGGATGCCGGCAAGCACGATCGGGTGGTCGTCGGCGATGAGGATCCGTGTGGTCATGGCAGGGTCGGGTCGTCAGGTGGGGAAGGGGAGGCCGCATCAAGCAGCGGATGCAACAGCTGTTCGAGGCGTCGCTGGAAGCGGGCAAGCGACGCCGCCTGGGTGGTCAGGTCATCGCCGCTCGCAAGGCTGTGCTCGATCTGCAGGCCGCTGTCCACCAGGGCGGGTGCGCCCACGATGACCAGTGCGCCACGGATGCGATGCAGTACCTGCACCACGCGCGCGGGATCGGCGCTGGCAATCGACTGGCGCAGGCTGTCCAGGTCGGCCTGCATGGTCTGCACGAACAACGCCTGCATCTTCGCGGGAACCTGCAGCGGGAGATCATCATCGCCCGTATCGGTGGATTGCGGTGCTTGCGGTGGCGCGGCAACCGCTGCATCGCCCCGGGTGATCTGGATCAGCAGGCGTTGCAGCGCTTCCAGCGTGATCGGCTTGACCAGCACGCCCTGCATGCCCGATTCCTGGCAGCGCTGGCGTTCGGCCGGGTCGGCATTGGCGGTGGCGCCGTGGATCGGCACGCTGACACCGCGCGCCCGCAAGGCGCGCGCCAGGCCATAGCCATCCATCCCGGGCATGTTCAGGTCGGTCAGCACCAGCGCGAACTCGTCCTGATGCCAGTAGCCCAACGCTTCATTGCCGTCGCTGGCGACCACGGCGCGGCAGCCGAGCTGTTCCAGCTGGTCGCGCAGGATCGCCTGGTTGATCGGGTTGTCCTCGGCCACCAGCACCTGCAGGCCGAAACGGCGCGTCGCCGGCAGGCGCCCTTCGGCGCTGGCCGCCAGCGGCTGGCCACTGGCGGCAGCCAACGCGAGCACGATCGCGTCGAACCGGTGCAGGCCAACCTGCCAGGCGCCATCGATCTGCCGTGGCCGCACGCCGCCGTCGCGGCAGGCAACCGCACGCGGTCCATCCACCCACCCGGGCAACGCGTCGTCCAGGACCAGGTCGAGCAGCACGGTGGACGACGGCAAGCCCGCCGCGCTTTCATCGCGGTATACGCTGGCCAGGGCACCGCGCTGCTGCAGGCGCTCGCACAGCGATTGGACCAGCTCGCGCACACCGCCCCGCACCTGTACCTGCAGGCCCGCAGGCAACTGCGGCGCAGGAGATTGCTGCGGATCGGCCGGCGCCGGGGGCAGCGGCAGTTCTACGCTGAAGCTGCTGCCCAGGCCGCTCTCGCTGACCACGCGCAGCTGGCCTTCCATCAACGCCACAAGATGCGCGCAGATGGAAAGGCCCAGGCCGGTGCCGCGCATCGCATCGGTGCCCGGGTTGGCCTGGAAGAACGGCTCGAACAGGTGTGCCTGGTGCTCGCTGGCAATGCCGATGCCGGTATCGGCGACCTGCCACTGCAGCCAGCAGCGCTGCTCTTGCCAGCGTGCCGAGACGCGCACCACCACGCGTCCGCTGTCAGTGAACTTCAGCGCGTTGCTGATCAGGTTGTTGAGTATCTGGCGGATCCGTGCCGCATCACCGCACACCACGGACGGCACGTCGGCATCGATGCAGGCGTAGAACTGCAGCCCTTTGCTGGCGGCCGCGGCAGCATACGAGTCGAGCGCATCCTCGGTCAGATGCACTGGATCGAACGGGCTGGGTTCCAGGCTCAGTTGCCCGGCCTCGGCCTTGCTGACATCGAGGATGTCGCTGATCAGTTGCATCAGCGTCGAGGACGAACGCTGGATCGTCCCCAGGTAGTCCCGCTGACGCGCATCCAGTGGCGTGAGTCCGAGCAGTTCGAGGGTGCCGAGCACGCCGTACAGCGGCGTGCGGATCTCGTGGCTCATGGTGGCCAGGAACTGGCTCTTGGCCCGGTTGGCCTGGTCGGCGGCACGGCGCGCCTGCTGCAGCACCTGCTCGGCTTCGTGCTGGCTGCTGAGATCGATGAACAGACACAGCACCGCCGGCTCGCCGCGATAGCGCGCCGGCGTCGCGGTCACCAGCAGGTGGCGGCCTTCGGGCGTGGTGTAGGCCAGCCCATCGCCGAGCGTGGTGCCTCCAGCGGACAGTACGCTGCGCCGCCAAGGGCCATGCCAGCCTCCGCTGTGGTGGTCTTCGCCCAGCCAGCGGCGGGCGAGGGTGTTGTCCAGCAGCACATTGCCATCGGTACGGTGCAGCAGGCACAGCCCGATCGGCGCGTTGTCCAGGATGGTGCGGCTGAAGGCTTCGCTTTCCAGCAGCCGCGCGTGGTTGCTGCGCAGCGGCTCGATGACCGAACGCCGATACGCGCGCAGCACCAGCGTGCCACCCAGTGCCAGCAGCAGGGCCACCACGGTCGCACCGAGCAAGGGCCCCTGTGGGTGCTGGAACACCTGCCGCCAGCTGACGTGGTACACCGCCAGCCAGCCGCGCTCGCTGCGCATGCGGAACTCCAGGCCTGCAAGGCCAGCCTTCCAGGAGGTGCCAGCGTCACTGGCGTCTGCTGCATCGCCCAGCAGGCGCTGGCCATCGGCATCGAACAGCGACAGCCGCTGGAACACCGGAACACCCAGCACCTGCCGGTAGTCATCGACACGTGCCGGATCGAGCAGGCACGCCAGCGCGGCCTGCGAATCCTTGCCGTCCTCACCCCACAGGCGCGCATCCTGCGGGGTGTGGGCGATGGCGAGCAGCCAGGTCTGCCGGTCGCGCCACGGCACGCTTACCCAGGCGATGCCGCCGCGCTGCAGCGTGGGCCGCGTACCCAGTGCGCGGTGGATGTCGGCGATCGCCGGTCGCAGGTGATGCGGGCTGTTCTGGCTTGCATCGGTACCGACGGTCTGTACCGGTGCCAGCAGCCCGCGTGTGCCCTGGCCATCGACCAGCAGGCATTGCGGTGGTGGGTAGCGCGAAGAGGACCAGAACGTGCCGTAGAAGCGCAGGAACCGGTCGCCCAGCTCGGTCGGTGGCGAACGACCGGCCCCCTCGCTCCCAATCACCGCGAAGTTGGCATACAACGGACCGCGTTGCAGTTCCACGCTGGCATCGGCAACCGGCTGGCCTCGTACGCCGACATCATGCAGCCGCCACTGGCGCAGGAAGCGCTCCTGCTCGCGCAACGTGCCGTCCAGGCGGCGGAAGTGGTACTCGATCTTGCTGCGCTCTTCGTTCAACAGTTGCGAGCCGGCCGACAGCAGCAGTCCGGCCTGCAGGGTCGCCAGCACCACCACGCCGATCAACAGGGCATGGACGCGGAGCGAGCGGCGAGCGAGTCGGCGTACAGGAGCGGCCTCGGCCGGCATGGCAGGTCTCAGGGCATGGGGCGGACATCGGCACCGGTGGCGGCGCGAAGTCCGCCGCTACTGCATAGACAGGATCATCAATGCCGCTTGATGTTTTTGTGAAGCCGTCGTGGAATCCGCGTCAGCGCAGGGCGGCCCGCGGTCTTTCGTCCAGTTGCGGTGCTTCCTCGTCCAGCAAACGGTTGAATTCGTCCGACGGCAGCGCCTGCGAGATCAGGAACCCCTGCACCTGGCTGCACCCTAACTGCCGCAGTGCGGCCAGGTCGGCATCACTTTCCACGCCCTCAGCCACGATGATCAGGCCCAGCTGGTTGGCCAGTGCGATCACCGTCGACAGGGTCAGGTGCAGGGCCGGGTCTCGGGCGCAGCCACTGACCAGCGCGCGGTCGATCTTGACCTCGGTGAAGGGGGTATTGACCAGGTTGTGGACCGAGCTCAGGCCCTGCCCGAAATCATCCTGGGCCAAGCCGAAGCCCTTCATGCGCAGCCGGCAGGCACCGGCATAGAAGTCGCTGACGTGCCGCGTGGTGCTGTTCTCCATCAGTTCGAAGCACAACTCGCCGGGCGTCCCGCCGTGGGCCAGGGTCAGCGCCAGCAGCTCATCGGGCAGGTCCGACTGCTCCAGCAGATGAGGCGGCAGGTTGATCGACACCGGTACCCGGAAGCCCTGCTTGCGCCAACGCGCCTGTGCGCTGATGCTGGCCTTGAGCATCATCCGCAGCAGGTCGCCCTCCAGCCCGTAGCGGCAGATCGCCGGCAGGAAGCTGCCGGCGGCCAGCGTGCCCAGCTGCGGGTGGCGCCAGCGCACCAGTGCTTCGGCCGCCACCACCCGTCCGGACTGCAGTGACTTCTTGGGTTGGAACCACGCCGTCAGGCTGCCATCGGCCATCGCCTGGCGCAGCTGCGACGCATCCGGTTCGGGGACTGCCGCTGCCGCGAGTGAGGGGGCCTTGTCGGTGGCCGGGCGCGCCTGCGCCAGCGCCTCGAACAGCGCGTCCACGTCGGCGGCCGCCACCGGCTTGGGCAGCAGGCCGATCACATCCAGCCCCAGCGATTCGGCCATCAGCCGTGCCGAGGTCATCATCCGCCGCGGGGCCGCGCTGACCACGGCAAGGCGCGGCGGGCGTGGTTGCGCCGCCAGTGCCTGGATGAACTGGATGCCGTCCTGCCCGGGCATCAGCAGGTCACTGACCACCAGGTCGTAGGGCTGGCAGGCACACAGTGCGATGGCGGCATCCACGTCTTCGCAGGCATCGACCTGGACACCGGCGCGGCTGCCGAACAGATTGGCCAGGAAACCACGCTGGAAGGGCTGGTCTTCCAGGATCAGGACGCGCTGGGTCATGCGGGGTCTCCTTGGCGCAGGGCGGTGAGCGCCTTGCGCAGGCGGGCGATGTCGACGGGTTTGCTGAGGTAGCCCTGCATGCCACTGGCCAGGCAGCGCTCGCGCTCCTCTGCGGTGGCATTGGCGGTGGCGCCGATCACCGGTACCGGGTTGCCGTCATCGCGCAGCTGGCGGGCCAGCGCGTGGCCGTCCATGCGCGGCATGTTGATATCGGTCACCACCAGATCGAAGCACTGCTCACGGCACCGCTGCAACGCTTCCATGCCATCCTGTGCCAGCTCCACGTCGCAGCCGAGGGTGCGCAGCTGCTCGGCCAGGATCACCCGGTTGATCGGGTTGTCCTCGACGGCCAGCACACGCAGGCCCAGAGGCATCGGTGGTGCCGTACGCGTGGCCACCGGCTGCGCTGCACGCTGGTGCTGCACGCTGGCCAGCGCCTTGCCGATCGCGGTCATGCTGTGCAGGGTCACCACCAGGCTGCCATCACCGGCAGTGATCGGCTGGTCACCGCCCTCGATCGAAGCCACCACGCGCGGGCCCGACCAGGCCAGCGGCATCCCGGCTTCGCCATCCATCAGGATCGCACCGTCATGGTCCAGCAACGCCGGGTCGCCAAGCAGGGGCTGCGCGTTGGCGCCCCAGCGACACAGCCAGCCACAGGCACTGTCGACCAGTTCGCGGTCGCGGCCGCGCACCAGGATCGGTGGTTCCGGCAGTAGTGTGGGGCCATCCTCGGCAGCGGCCAGCACCGGCAACGGCAGGCGGACGCTGAAGCTGCTGCCCAGCCCGGGTTCGCTCACCACCTGCAGCTCGCCGCTCATCAGGCGTACCAGGCGGTCGCTGATGGACAGGCCCAGGCCGGTGCCCTGCGCGCTGGCGGCGCCGCGGACCTGGCGGAACGGTTCGAACAACCGCGCCTGTTCCTCCGCAGCGATGCCCACGCCGGTATCGGTCACCTGCCAGGCCAGCACGCTCGATTCAGCTTCGCGCTGCACCTGGCGCACGCGCAATACCACCCGGCCATGCTCGGTGAACTTGATTGCATTGCTGAGCAGGTTGCCCAGCACCTGGCGGATGCGGTCGGCATCACCGAGCACCCGTGTCGGCAGGCTCGGATCGGTACAGACCAGGATCTGCAGGCCCTTGCAGGTGGCCGACGCGGCGAAGCTGCGCAGCACGCTCTCGGTCAGCTCGCGCGGCGAGAATGCCGTCGGCTCCAGGCTGAGCTGGCCTGACTCGATCTTGGAAACATCCAGCACATCGCTGATCAACTGCAGCAGGACCGACGAGGAACTCTCGATGGTGCGCAGGTACTGCGACTGCCGGGCGTCCAGCGAGGTGTGCCCCAGCAGCTCCAGCGTGCCCAGCACGCCATACAGCGGGGTGCGGATCTCATGGCTCATGGTGGCCAGGAACGCGCTCTTGGCCTGGTTGGCCGCATCGGCGGCCTGGCGTGCCGACGACAGTGCGGCCTGTGCCTGGCGGTGCCGGGAAATATCATGGAAGACGCATAGCAGCACGTCATCGCCCTGGTAGCGGCAGGCCGCGTGCAGCACCTGCAGCTGGCGCCCATCGCGGGCGGTGAATTCAAGTCCACGCCCGCGTTCGCCGGCATGTCCGCGCCATGGTGCCTGCCAGTCGCTGTGTTCGCCTTCTTCGCCGAGCCAGTCGCGCAGCAGCTGGTTGGAGAGCAGCAACGCGCGGTCGCTGCGGCGCAGGACGCAGATGCCGACCGGCGCCATGTCGATCACCGTCGAACTGAAGTCCAGGTTCTCCAGCAGGCGGCGGTGCTGCTGCAGGGCCGGCTCGATCAGCTGGAGCTCCACGCGATGCCGTATCAGGCGCAGCGCAACACCGGCCAGCAGCAGCAAGAGCACGCAGACCAGCAGGGGCACGGCCAGGTCGCCCAGCAGCAGCTGTGGCGGCAGGTGGTAGACCAACCGCCAGCCGTCATTGCCGACACTTTTCACCAGCGCTACGCCGCGCGGCAGGCCGCCGCTCCACAACGTGCCGAAGCTGTCGTCCTGGCGCTCCCGCAGGGTCTTCCAGCCCGCACCATCCAGCCGCGGTGCCTGGCTGGATAATGCAGGCTGCCCAGCACGGTCGAGCAGCGCATAACCGCCAATGCCCTGGCCGTCGATCATGCTCGCCGCCGCCGCGCCATCGAGCAGCAGCACCAGCCACTGCGCCGGTTGGGGGCCCGCCTGTACCGGCTGCGCCAGCGCAACGCCACTGTCACCCGGCCGCAGCCAGTACACCGGGTCTGCACCCTCGAGGCTGCCGCTGCGTGCCTGCAGCGTACGCAGCGGTGGCAGGTGCACCAGGTCGACGTCGACCTCGCCCCCAGCCAGCCAATGCGCGCCGTGTGCATCGATCAGCAGCAGGTGCGTCTGCAGTGCCTGCAGCGTGTGCTCAGCGCGCGCTGACAGCAGCAGCCGCTGGCCCGGCTGGCCACCGGGACCATCCAGCGGCAGCTGTCGCACGCCCTCGCTGTCTGCGGCCGGTGCATCCGGGTTGCCGGCCAGCACCGAATCACCCAGGTAGCGCAGCAGGGCTTCGCGCTGGTCGAAATAGATCTGTGCCTTGTAGGCCGCTGCATTCATCTCGCGGCGATGGGTCGAGATGTCTTCGGTGAATGCCGTGAGCAGGTAGAATCCGGCCGCGGCGGCCAGGCAGATGAAGACGCAGACGGTCAGGCAGCGCAGCAACACCGACGCGGTGGTTGATGGCACGGCCTGCTGCAGCGAAGGGCGGGGAAAGCGGAGCATGCAACGATGCTAGGGAGCGGCGCTGATGGCGCGGAATCAGCTGTTTCCTAAAATCCCCCGCTGGCCGGTCAGGCCGGAGCCTGCGCGTGGGTACCGTTCAGGCGGCGGAAAAGAGAACCCCCGCCAAAGCGGGGGTCCCCTGTATCGGCGCTGGCCAGGCACTTACAGTGCGCTGCCACCGAACTTGTGGGTGTACTGCAGGTTGATCGTGCGGCCGACACTGTCGAACCAGGACACGTCGTAGTACGGGTAAGCGGTGTACGTACGGTCCTTCGGCGGCATCTTGTTGAACACATTGACCACCGACAGCGACAGGCGCGAGTGGTCGTCGAAGCGGTACTGCAGCGAGGCGTTGTAGCGATAGGTCGCCGTCACGTACGGGCTGTCGCCGCTATCCCAGTCGAACACCTGGTCGTAGCTGTCCGAGGTCGGCAGCTTGCCCAGGCGCGAGCCGTACACCGTTGCCGACCACGCATCCTTCTCCCAGGTCACGCTCAGGCTGGTCTTGGTGCGCGGAATGTCGAAGCCACTGTTGACCGCGAACTGGTCTTCGGTGCGGTCGCCGGGGTAGCGCTGGAAATCATGCTTCTTCACCCAGGTGTGCGTGCCGTTGAAGATGAAATCGCCGATGCCCGTCTGCAGGCGATAGCGCAGGCCGACGTCGATGCCGGAGGTGGATTCGCGGGCGACGTTGATCGGCTCCACGTGCACGCCATACAGGCGTCCGTCGTTGCTGCGGGTGATGCGGGCGAGCGCGTCCACGCAGGTCGGCGAATTGATGTCGGCGCTGCCCAGGCGGCAGTTTGCTTCGTTGGCCAGGAGCGTGCGCACGTCCATGTCCTGCACCTGGTTGCGCATGTCGATGTCGAACCAGTCCACCGACAGGTCCAGGCCGATCGCCGGCGACCAGACGATGCCGGCGCTCCACGAGGTGCTGGTTTCGGGGTCGAGCTGGCGGTTGCCGGTGCGACTGCGGATCAGGTTGCGCTCGTAATCGGAACAGTCGCTGGCTTCCTCAAGGCGGCAGGTGTACAGATCCTCGGCGCTGGTCTCGTCGTTGCCCGGTCCGGCAAACACATAGTGCAGGTCCGGTGCACGGAATGCGGTGCCGTAGGAGCCGCGCACCAGCAGGGTATCGATCGGGCGCCATTCCAGGCCGCCGCTCCAGGTCGCCTTGCCGATGCTGTGTCCGGAATAGCGGTAGTGGTCGTAGCGGCCCGCCATGCTCAGGTTGACCGTGTCGTGCAGCGGCATGCGCAGCTCCGCAGCCGTCGCCCAGCGGTTGCGCGAACCCTTGCCGTCCGAATCCTTCCAGCTGTAGTAGTAGTACCCGGTCGCCAGCGGATCGGGGTTCAGCGAATAGGCCTGCTGGCCCACTTCCACGGTCGCGGCAAACCCGGCGTCGCCCCCCGGCAGAGCGAACAGGGCCGAGTTGGTCAGGGTGAAGGCGGCGGTCTCCGTGCGCGACTTCGGAGTGTAGGTGGTACGCGCGGCGATCGAGTCGTACTCGGCGCGGGTCAGTGGACGGTACAGCCGTGACGGATCGGCGTTGTAGACCGGGAAACCGTCGTCATCCACGCCCAGCTGCGGGCCGAGGAACAGGTCGTTGGCCTTGGCGGCAATGATCTGTGCCCAGCTGATGCGCGACTGGTACTGCGAATGGCTCAACGCCGCTTCGTAATCCCAGTTGCCAATCAGGTTGCCCTTGAAGCCGGTGGTCACGCTGAAGGTCTTCTGCGTGCTGCGCACCATGGCGTTGCGCAGGCCACCCATTTCCTCGGGCGAGAACTGGCGCTGCCAGAACTCGATCTCGCCAGTGGCTTCGTTGTTGAAGTAGCCCGACTCATCACCGTTGGCATCCATGCGGCCCCACTGGGTGACGTCGCGCATCAGCGACATCGTGTGGTAGCCGAGCTGCGCGTCGGCGAACCACTGCTGGCCATTGTCGAAGTCGTAGCTCAGCGACGCGTAGCCGTTGGCACCGCGGCGCTTGCTGAGGATGGTGCCGTAGCCGATCGAGCTGTCGCTGCCGCAGTAGTAGCCATACTTCGGGCGGTAGGCACGATAGGTGCTGCCTTGGTTCTGGCCGGACAGCGCTTCGCAGGTGGCGGCGCCCGGGTCCAGGTAGTCATCGTTGTAGTCGGTGCGCAGATAGGCACGGCGCGCGATGCGCGAACCCTCGGTGGGGCCATCCCGGGTCGAGTCCTGGATGTCACGGTCATAGGCCCACAGCGGGGTCTGCGACTGCAGCTCGACGCTGTACACGGCGTTGAAGTTGCCACGGCTGAAACCGCTGGCCAGGCTCATGTCGAACGACTCGCCGCCGCCTTCGGTGGTGGTGCCCATGCGCATGTCGATGGTGGTGCCGTCGGCCTTCTTCTTCAGGATGAAGTTGACCACGCCGGCGATCGCGTCCGAGCCGTAGATGGCCGAGGCGCTGCCGGTCAGCACTTCGATGCGCTCGATCATGCCCAGCGGGATGTTGGAGACATCGGTGAAGTTGCTGCGGCCCTTGAACGGCATCGGGAAATCGGCAATGCGCCGGCCATTGACCAGCACCAGCGTGTGGTTCGGGCCCAGGCCGCGCAGGTCCACCTGCTGGGCGCCCGGCGAGAAGTCGGCGCCACTGGAAGACTGCTGGCTCTGCGTCTCACCGCCGTTCTGGGTCATTGCACGCAGTACGTCCGGCACGCTGGTGAAGCCACTGGAGCGGATCTGCTCGGCATTGATCACCGTGATCGGAGCGGGGCCTTCCACTTGGGCGCGCGGAATGCGCGAGCCGGTGACCTGCACCGCATCCAGTTGTTGCACCGGAGAGGAAGCCGGTGCCTGGGCCGCCGCGGAAGCAGCCACGCCCATCAACGCCAGCTGGATCGACCACGCCATCGCCTGTCTACGCATGAGGAATTCTCGGAAATGAAGCCGGCCCGCAGAGGAGGGGCCCTGTCCCCCATTCAGACTTCCGGAATGGGCGCGCGCATTTAACGCCTTTTTCATGTCCTTGACTACTGGGCCCCTATCTGGCAAAGAGTGAAAACGCTTGCAACTCGATTTTGTTCAGGGAGATCAAGATGCGACGCCTCGACCGGACCCTCCCTGGCCCCTTCGCTTGGCTGGCGCTGCTGGTGCTGGGCTGGCCATTGGCCGCGCCCGCGCAGGACCTGCAGGGCCCCGGCTTCGCCTATTACGAAGTCGGCGATCTGGAATCTCCGCGTCCCGGTTCGCGCGCGCCCGCCATGATGCTGATGGGCGGTGGCGAGTGGGTGCCGGAGGCCTTCCAGTGGTGGCTGAAGCAGGCCGGCAATGGCCGTGTGCTGATTCTGCGCGCCTCCGGTGGCGACGAACTGCAGGACCGCCTGTACCGCGAGATCGGCGGCACCACCGCAGTGCAGACCCTGGTCTTCGACAGCCGCCGCGGTGCCGATGATCCGGCGGTGCTGCGCGTGGTTGCAGCGGCCGATGCCATCTTCATTGCCGGCGGCGACCAGTCCCGCTATATCCGCTTCTGGAAGGGCACCGCACTCAACCGCGCACTCAACGCCCATGTGCGCGCCGGCAAGCCGATTGCCGGTACCAGCGCTGGCCTGGCCATCCTCGGCGGCTATGCCTATGGCGCCATGGATGGCGGCAGCATCACCTCGGCCGGTGCGCTGGCCGACCCGATGGGCAGTGCCGTGACCCTGGACAGCGGCTTCCTGCAGATGCCCTACCTGCAGCGCGTGGTCACCGACACCCATTTCGACAAGCGGGACCGGCTCGGCCGCCTGATCGTGTTCGTGGCACGTGCCGCCCAGGACAGCGGCGACCCTGACATCGTCGGCATCGGCGTCGATGAGGACACCGCCCTGTGCGTTGAGCCCGATGGCCGGGCCCAGGTCTACAGCGCAGATGGCGAAGGCAAGGTCTGGGTGGTCAGCCCCGGCCGCGACGCCGATCGCCTGGTCGAGGGGGAACCGCTGCGCTTCCATGCGGTGCCGGTGACGGTGGTCGCCAGCGGCAGCCGCATGCGGCTGGATGATTTCCAGGCCGAGGCCGATTACCAGGCCGTGGCCGACGTCAGTGACGGCGAGATTGAGTTCACGCTTCGGTAGTGCCGGCCGCTGGCCGGCAATCCACCTTCCCTGATGCCACCGGTGCCGGCCAGCGGCCGGCACTACCGGTGCAATCCTTTCACTACACCTGCTGGAGATGTACCCGATGAAACTGCGCCTGGTGCTGTCCGCGCTGCTGTCCGTGCCGTTGCTTGCCCAGGCCGCCCCGGCCGCCTCGCCGTTGCTGGTCATCCACGGCGGCGCCGGTGTCGAGCGCAAGGACCTGTCGCCGGCTGAAGAGAAGGCTGCGCGCGACGCCTTGCGCGCGGCGCTGCTGAAGGGCCATGCCGAACTGGCGGCCGGTCGCCCGGCGCTTGCAGCCGTCACTGCGGCAATCACCGTGCTGGAGGACGATCCGACCTTCAACGCCGGCAAGGGCGCGGTGTTCACCCATGACGGCCACAACGAACTGGATGCCGCAGTGATGGATGGCGCCACCCTGGCTGCAGGTGCGGTGGCCGGCGTGCAGCGGGTGCGCAACCCGATCCTGCTGGCCCAGGCCGTGATGCAGAAGTCCAGGCACGTGATGATGGTCGGGCACGGTGCCGAGGCATTCGCGGTGGAGCAGGGCATCGGCCTGGTCGATCCATCCTACTTCCGTACCGACAAGCGCTGGCAGCAACTGCAGCGCGCATTGAAGGAAGAGGCCAGTGGCCAGGCGCACGCCGACCTGGAGACCGCAAGGCACTTCGGCACGGTGGGCGCGGTTGCCCTGGATGCGCAGGGGCAGCTTGCCGCCGGCACCTCCACCGGTGGCATGACCAACAAGCGCTATGGCCGTGTGGGTGATTCGCCGATCATCGGCGCCGGTACCTGGGCCGACGCGGGCTGCGCGGTATCGGGCACCGGCTGGGGCGAGTACTACATCCGGACTGCGGCCGCGCACGAGATCTGTGCGCGCATGCGCTACCAGCGGCAGACGCCGGAGCAGGCCGGCAGGGGCGTGATCAACGAGATGATTCCGAAGATGGGCGGCGACGGCGGCGCGATCGTGCTTGCCGCAGACGGAAAAATGGCCATGCCGTTCAACACCCAGGGCATGTATCGGGGCTGGATCGGCGCCGATGGCGTCCCCCATGTCGCAATTTTCGCCAGCGAGACCCTGTCGGTCCCTGGGCAATAACCTTGCGTATCAATGGGTTTGCGACAACGTGTGAAAAAGATGGAAAAAAGCGTTGACAGCCCCCCGCCTGATCAGCAGAATAAGCGGCTCACCACCACACACCGCAACGCTTCGGCGGCAACGGGTTGGGGTGGTAAGGAGGGATACCCAAGCGGCCAACGGGGGCAGACTGTAAATCTGCTGGCTTACGCCTTCGGTGGTTCGAATCCACCTCCCTCCACCAGTTTCACGTTGTGACATTCCCGGCGCGGGAGTAGTTCAATGGTAGAACCTCAGCCTTCCAAGCTGATGGTGCGGGTTCGATTCCCGTCTCCCGCTCCATTGAATGAACTTTGAATATTATCGAGTTCATGTCATAATGCAAAACTCGGCTCACGTAGCTCAGTCGGTAGAGCACTTCCTTGGTAAGGAAGAGGTCGAAGGTTCGATTCCTTTCGTGAGCACCATCTTAAGCATCACCTCTCAGACGAATTCGAGATAAGCAGCCATGGCCAAGGGTAAGTTCGAGCGCACCAAGCCGCACGTCAACGTCGGCACCATCGGTCACGTCGACCACGGCAAGACCACGCTGACCGCCGCACTGACCAAGATCGGTGCCGAGCGCTTCGGTGGCGAGTTCAAGGACTACTCCTCGATCGACGCCGCGCCGGAAGAAAAGGCGCGTGGCATCACGATCTCGACCGCGCACGTCGAATACGAATCCCCGACCCGTCACTACGCCCACGTTGACTGCCCGGGCCACGCTGACTACGTCAAGAACATGATCACCGGTGCCGCCCAGATGGACGGCGCGATCCTGGTGTGCTCGGCCGCTGACGGCCCGATGCCGCAGACCCGTGAGCACATCCTGCTGTCGCGCCAGGTCGGCGTGCCGTACATCGTCGTGTTCCTGAACAAGGCCGACATGGTGGACGACGCCGAGCTGCTCGAGCTGGTCGAGATGGAAGTGCGCGAGCTGCTGAGCAAGTACGAGTTCCCGGGCGACGACACCCCGATCATCGCCGGTTCGGCCCGTCTGGCGCTGGAAGGCGACCAGAGCGACATCGGCGTGCCGGCCATCCTGAAGCTGGTCGACGCGCTGGACAGCTGGATTCCGGAGCCGGAGCGTGCGATCGACAAGCCGTTCCTGATGCCGGTGGAAGACGTGTTCTCGATCTCGGGCCGCGGCACCGTGGTGACCGGTCGTATCGAGCGCGGCGTGATCAAGGTTGGCGACGAAATCGAAATCGTCGGCATCCGTCCGGTGCAGAAGACCACCGTGACTGGCGTTGAAATGTTCCGCAAGCTGCTGGACCAGGGTCAGGCAGGCGACAACGCTGGCCTGCTGCTGCGCGGCACCAAGCGTGACGACGTCGAGCGTGGCCAGGTGCTGGCCAAGCCGGGCACGATCAAGCCGCACACCAAGTTCGAAGGCGAAGTGTACGTCCTGTCGAAGGACGAGGGCGGCCGCCACACCCCGTTCTTCAACGGCTACCGTCCGCAGTTCTACTTCCGCACCACCGACATCACCGGTGCCGCCAAGCTGCCGGAAGGCGTCGAAATGGTGATGCCGGGTGACAACGTCAAGATGGAAGTCACCCTGATCAACCCGGTGGCCATGGACGAAGGCCTGCGCTTCGCCATCCGCGAAGGCGGCCGTACCGTCGGCGCCGGCGTGGTCTCGAAGATCATCGAGTAAGCCTGCAGTACCGGTGGTTGCATAGCGCCGCCGGTTACGCGAATGGCGGGCCGGGAACCTCGGTCCGCCTTCGCCGTCTAAGGGAAGGCAAGTTTTCAACGTACGCCAGTAGCTCAATTGGCAGAGCAGCGGTCTCCAAAACCGCAGGTTGGGGGTTCGAGTCCCTCCTGGCGTGCCATCTGCCCACCTTATCCAGCGGCCTGGGCCGCTAAAGCAGACACAGCCGGATGAATAGCAAGATCGAACACTCCAAGGACAACTCCGCCAACGGTGGAGATATCGTCAAGTATGTCGCCGCATCGCTGCTGGTGCTGGCCGGTCTGTTCGTCTGGTTCTGGTTCTCCGCCGACTCCGGTCGCGCCGCCCAGCTGGGTGCGTGGGCGGGTCAGCTGCGTGCATTGGCGGTCGTGGTCGGTCTGGTTGGCGGTATCGGCGTGTTCATGCTGACCGGCAAGGGGCGCGACACCCGCGAATTCCTCTCCGAGTCGCGCTTCGAACTGCGCAAGGTGGTCTGGCCGACGCGCCAGGAAGCCGTCCGCATGACCTGGGTCGTGATCGTCGTGGTGCTCATCCTCAGTCTTCTGCTGGGTGGCTTCGACTTCCTGATCCAGAAACTGACTCAGTGGTTCCTGAGCCGCTAAGGAGAATTGCATGAAGCGTTGGTACGTCGTTCACGCCTATTCGGGCTTCGAGAAGTCGGTGGCGCAGGCTCTGCGCGATCGCATCGTCCGTGACGGCATGGAAGAGCGCTTCGGCGACGTCCTGGTCCCGACCGAGGAAGTGGTCGAGATGCGCGCCGGCCAGAAGCGCCGTTCCGAGCGCAAGTTCTTCCCGGGTTACGTGCTGGTCCAGATCGAGACCCACGAGGAAGCCGGCATTCCGCGCATCGACAACGAAAGCTGGCATCTGGTCAAGGAAACCCCGCGGGTCATGGGCTTCATCGGCGGCACCGCCGATCGTCCGCTGCCGATCGCCGATTCCGAGGCCGAAGCCATCCTGAATCGCGTTCAGGAAGGTGTCGAGAAGCCGCGTCCGAAGGTGCTGTTCGAGCCGGGCCAGATGGTCCGCGTCACCGACGGTCCGTTCAACGATTTCAATGGCGTCGTCGAAGAAGTCAACTACGAGAAGAGCCGTCTGCGCGTCTCGGTGCTGATCTTCGGTCGTGCCACTCCGGTCGAGCTCGAGTTCGGCCAGGTCGAAAAGGCCGTCTGACCTGTCCTGTCGAGTCGAGCCATGCTCGACTCCGGGGTCTGGATGGTGCGGTAGTCGGGCATGGCTCGACTCTCCAAAGGGAACCGGGCCTGGCCCGGTTCCGTTCGTTTACCTGCCGCTTCAGGCATGTGAAGAAAAAACCTGTTATAGTGCGCGGCTCCCCGCTGGGGAAGCCAGCAGGACGAGGCCGCCGCAAGGTGGCCTTCAGCATGATTTCAAAACGCGATGCCGGGACGCGTGATTCCCGGTCCGATGGGGAGCCTGTTGTCGAAAGGCGCTAGCACCCGGAGAGCACTCACATGGCAAAGAAAGTTGTCGGTTACATCAAGCTGCAGGTGAAGGCCGGTCAGGCCAAC
Organism: Stenotrophomonas maltophilia group sp. vghtpe118; assembly: GCF_052605195.1. NCBI lineage: Bacteria > Pseudomonadati > Pseudomonadota > Gammaproteobacteria > Lysobacterales > Lysobacteraceae > Stenotrophomonas > Stenotrophomonas maltophilia group sp. vghtpe118. The sequence goes on from NZ_CP199672.1 coordinate 3,595,588, forward strand.
CCCTCGCCGCCGGTCGGTCCTGCGCTGGGTCAGCGTGGCCTGAACATCATGGAATTCTGCAAGGCGTTCAACGCTGCCACGCAGAAGCTCGAGCCGGGTCTGCCGGTTCCGGTGATCATCACGGCCTACTCGGACCGTACGTTCACCTTCATCACCAAGAGCACCCCGGCTACCACCCTGCTGAAGAAGGCCGCTGGCATCTCGTCGGGCTCCAAGCGCCCGAACACCGAGAAGGTCGGCAAGGTCACCCGTAAGCAGCTGGAAGAGATCGCCAAGGCGAAGGAACCGGATCTGACTGCCGCCGACCTGGACGCCGCCGTGCGTACCATCGCTGGCTCTGCCCGTTCCATGGGCCTCGTGGTGGAGGGTTAATAAGATGGCACAGACCAAGCGTGAGAAGGCCATCAAGGCCGCCGTCGTTCCGGGCAAGGCATACGCCTTCGAGGACGCGATCAACATCCTGAAGACCGCCACCAAGGCCAAGTTCGTCGAGTCGATCGACGTCGCCGTGCGCCTGGGCGTCGATGCGAAGAAGTCCGACCAGCAGGTCCGTGGCTCCACCGTGCTGCCGGCCGGTACCGGCAAGTCGGTCCGCGTCGCCGTGTTCGCTCCGGCCGGTGCCAAGGCTGACGAAGCCCTGGCTGCTGGCGCCGACGCCGTCGGTATGGATGACCTGGCCGAGAAGATGCAGGCCGGCGATCTGAACTACGACGTCGTCATCGCGACCCCGGACGCCATGCGCGTCGTCGGTAAGCTGGGCACCGTGCTGGGCCCGCGCGGCCTGATGCCGAACCCGAAGGTCGGCACCGTTTCCCCGAACCCGGGTGAAGCCGTGAAGAACGCCAAGTCGGGTCAGGTCCGTTACCGCACCGACAAGGCCGGCATCATCCACTGCACCATCGGCAAGGCCGACTTCGCCGAAGACGCGCTGAAGTCGAACCTGACCGCGCTGCTGCTGGACCTGATCAAGGCCAAGCCGGCCACCTCGAAGGGCACCTACCTGCAGAAGGTTTCGGTCAGCTCGACGATGGGCCCGGGCGTCACCGTCGACCAGTCGTCGCTGACCCTGAAGTAATTGTTTCAAGCGGTCACGGTGCCCCGGGTGCCGTGACCGTGACATTTGAAGGCATCGCTGGCAGTGCATCGCCCGCGGTAGCCGTCAAAGACCGCAGGCGCGGTCGTGGCAATACCGGCGACGGGCATGGAAGCTCGATCTGGCAAGGAGTCGCCGCCGGAGCAGTCAGGAGCGCTTAATCGATTCCCCGGAATCACCCTGCGTAGATGGTGCCCTTCTGGAGTTTTTCTGGTTCACGCACGTCTGGGTTTCCCAGGTTGGCCCACTCCAGGTCTAGAACGGCCCACCCCCGGAACATCATCCCGATGTTCCCGGCGTCCAGGATGGATGCCGCACAGGACCGCACACGGCAGGAGCCGTAAGCGGAGTTCAATAGGAGGAGTGCAATGGCTCTCAATCTGTCCCAGAAGCAAGAAGTAGTCGCCGAGCTGGCAGACGTCGCCGCCAAGGCCCACTCCTTGATCGCAGCCGAATACGCTGGCACCACGGTCGCCCAGATGACCGCGATGCGCAAGCAGGCTCGTGAAACCGGTGTTTTCTTGAAGGTTGTCAAGAACACCCTGGCTTCGCGCGCCGTTGAAGGCACCGAGTTCGCAGTCGCCCAGGACCAGATGGTTGGTCCGCTGCTGTACGCGTTCTCGCTCGAGGAGCCCGGCGCTGCCGGTCGCCTGATCAAGGAAGCCGCCAAGGGCAACGACAAGCTGAAGGCTAAGGTCGTCGCCATCGGTGGCGAAGTGTTCCCGGCAAGCCACGTCGAAGTGCTGGCCTCGCTGCCGACCCGCGACCAGGCCCTGGCCATGCTGGCCCGCGTCCTGACCGAGCCGGTCACGATGTTTGCCCGCGCCATCAAGGCCGTTGGCGAGAAGCAGGGGGGCGGCGATGTCGCCGCTGACGCTGCCGAGCCGGCCGCCGAGACCGCCTGAGTTTCGACTTACCGTGGTTCCTGACGGAACCTCAATCCAGAAAATCATCCAAAGGTATTAATCATGTCCCTTACCAACGAACAGATCGTCGACGCCATCGCCGAGAAGTCCCTGATGGAAGTGATGGAGCTGGTCAAGGCCATCGAAGAGAAGTTCGGCGTCTCCGCCGCTGCTCCGGTTGCCGTGGCTGCTGCCGCTGGCCCGGCTGCTGCTGTTGAAGAGCAGACCGAATTCGTCGTCACCCTGAAGACTGCCGGCGAGAAGAAGGTCGAAGTCATCAAGGCCGTCCGCGCCATCACCGGCCTGGGCCTGAAGGAAGCGAAGGACCTGGCCGAAGCCGGCGGCGTCCTGAAGGACAACGCTTCGAAGGAAGAAGCCGAGAAGATGAAGAAGGACCTGGAAGCTGCTGGCGCGACTGTCGAAGTCAAGTAAGCAGTTACCTTGCATCGTCACCGATTCGCGGCGATGCAGCCAAGGCTGGGGGCGTAAGCCCCCGGCCTTTGGTCGTTGTTGCGGTGTTGTAGATCCGCGCCATGCGTGGATGTGAAAAAAGCAGGAAAAAGCCCAACACGGGCTGCAGTCAAACCCCGGCAGGCCAGCGCCGAGCGCGGCAGCGGGGGAGTGGTAGCAGACGAGTTGGCAGTTGGAAGTAGCGGGAGAAGGCGTGCTGGTGCCGGCAATACCAGCGACTTCCAACTGACAATTTCAAGTTCCCTTCGGATCGTGGGCGCACGATCCGCACAACAAGGTGGAAGACCTCATGACGTCCTATTCGTTCACCGAAAAAAAGCGTATCCGCAAGGATTTCGGCAAGCAGCGCTCGATTCTCGAAGTGCCGTTCCTGCTCGCCATCCAGGTGGATTCCTATCGTGAATTCCTGCAGGAAAACGTCGATCCGGCCAAGCGCACGGACCACGGCCTGCACGCTGCGCTGAAGTCGGTCTTCCCGATCGCCAGCTACAGCGGCAACGCTGCCCTGGAATACGTCGGCTACAAGCTGGGCGAACCGGTCTTCGACGAGCGTGAGTGCCGCCAGCGCGGCATGAGCTACGGCGCCCCGCTGCGCGTGACCGTGCGCCTGGTGATCTACGACCGTGAGTCGTCGACCAAGGCCATCAAGTACGTGAAGGAGCAGGAGGTCTATCTGGGCGAAATCCCGCTGATGACCGAGAACGGCACCTTCATCGTCAACGGCACCGAGCGCGTCATCGTCTCCCAGCTGCACCGCTCGCCGGGCGTGTTCTTCGACCACGACCGTGGCAAGACCCACAGCTCGGGCAAGCTGCTGTACAGCGCCCGCATCATTCCCTACCGCGGCTCCTGGCTGGACTTCGAGTTCGACCCGAAGGACGCGCTGTTCACCCGTATCGACCGCCGCCGCAAGCTGCCGGTGTCGATCCTGCTGCGCGCGCTCGGCTACAGCAACGAAGAGATGCTGGCCGAGTTCTTCGAGATCAACACCTTCCACATCAACCCGGATGAAGGCGTCCAGCTGGAGCTGGTGCCGGAGCGCCTGCGTGGCGAGACCCTGGGCTTCGACCTCGCCGACGGCGACAAGGTCATCGTGGAAGCCGGCAAGCGCATCACCGCGCGCCACATCAAGCAGCTGGAAGCCTCGGGCATCGCTGCCCTGGCCGTGCCGGACGACTACATCGTCGGCCGCATCCTGTCGCACGACGTGGTCGATGCCTCGACCGGCGAACTGCTGGCCCAGGCCAACGACGAGATCACGGACGAGCAGCTGCAGGCCTTCCGCAAGGCCGGTGTGGATGCCGTGGGCACCCTGTGGGTGAACGACCTGGATCGTGGCCCGTACCTGTCCAACACCCTGCGTATCGACCCGACCAAGACCCAGCTGGAAGCCCTGGTCGAGATCTACCGCATGATGCGTCCGGGCGAGCCGCCGACCAAGGATGCCGCGCAGAACCTGTTCCACAACCTGTTCTTCACCTTCGAGCGCTACGACCTGTCCGCGGTCGGCCGCATGAAGTTCAACCGTCGCGTGGGCCGCAAGGAAACCACCGGCGAAGCCGTGCTGTACGACAGCAAGTACTTCGGCGAGCGCAACGACGAAGAGTCCAAGCGCCTGGTCGCTGCCCACGGCGAAAGCTCCGACATCCTGGACGTGATCAAGGTCCTGACCGAGATCCGCAACGGTCGCGGCGTGGTCGACGACATCGATCACCTGGGCAACCGTCGCGTGCGTTCGGTCGGCGAAATGGCCGAGAACGTGTTCCGCGTCGGCCTGGTCCGCGTCGAGCGTGCGGTCAAGGAGCGCCTGTCGATGGCCGAATCGGAAGGCCTGACCCCGCAGGAACTGATCAACGCCAAGCCGGTCGCCGCTGCCATCAAGGAGTTCTTCGGCTCCTCGCAGCTGTCGCAGTTCATGGACCAGAACAACCCGCTGTCGGAAGTGACGCACAAGCGTCGCGTCTCGGCCCTGGGCCCGGGCGGCCTGACCCGTGAGCGCGCCGGCTTCGAAGTGCGCGACGTGCACCCGACCCATTACGGCCGCGTCTGCACAATCGAAACCCCGGAAGGCCCGAACATCGGCCTGATCAACTCGCTGGCCGTGTACGCCCGCACCAACAAGTACGGTTTCCTCGAGACCCCGTACCGCAAGGTCGTGGACGGCAAGGTCTATGACGAAGTCGAGTTCCTGTCGGCCATTGAAGAGAACGAGTACGTCATTGCGCAGGCCAACGCGCTGACCGACGCCAAGGGCACCCTGACCGAGCAGTTCGTTCCGTGCCGCTTCCAGGGCGAATCGCTGCTGAAGCCGCCGGCGGAAGTCCACTTCATGGACGTTTCGCCGATGCAGACCGTCTCGATCGCGGCCGCGCTGGTTCCGTTCCTGGAGCACGATGACGCGAACCGCGCACTGATGGGCGCCAACATGCAGCGTCAGGCCGTGCCGACCCTGCGTTCGCAGAAGCCGCTGGTCGGTACCGGCATCGAGCGCGCCGTGGCGCGTGACTCGGGTGTGACCGTGAACGCCCGTCGTGGTGGTGAGATCGTGCAGATCGACGCCGCCCGCATCGTGGTCAAGGTCAATGAGGAAGAGATCGTTGGCGCCACCGACGCCGGCGTGGACATCTACAACCTGGTCAAGTACACCCGGTCGAACCAGAACACCTGCATCAACCAGCGTCCGCTGGTCCAGGTGGGTGACGTCATCGCCCGCGGTGACGTGCTGGCCGACGGTCCGTCCACCGACATCGGCGAGCTGGCCCTGGGCCAGAACATGCTGATCGCGTTCATGCCGTGGAACGGCTACAACTTCGAAGACTCCATCCTGCTCTCCGAGCGCGTGGTGGAAGAGGATCGCTACACCACGATCCACATCGAAGAGCTGACCTGCGTCGCGCGTGACACCAAGCTGGGGCCGGAGGAAATCTCCGCCGACATCCCGAACGTCTCCGAGCAGGCGCTGAACCGCCTGGACGAGAGCGGCGTGGTGTACATCGGTGCCGAAGTGCGCGCCGGCGACATCCTGGTCGGCAAGGTCACCCCGAAGGGCGAAAGCCAGCTGACCCCGGAAGAGAAGCTGCTGCGCGCGATCTTCGGCGAGAAGGCTTCGGACGTTAAGGACAGCTCGCTGCGCGTTCCGCCGGGCATGGACGGCACCGTCATCGACGTGCAGGTCTTCACCCGCGACGGCATCGAGAAGGACAAGCGCGCGCGCCAGATCGAAGAGTCCGAAATCAAGCGCGTCAAGAAGGACTTCGATGACCAGTTCCGCATCCTGGAAGCGGCCATCTACATGCGTCTGCGTTCGCAGATCGTGGGCAAGGTGGTCAATGGTGGTGCTGGCCTGAAGAAGGGTGACGTGATCACCGACGCCTTCCTCGACGGCCTGAAGAAGTCTGACTGGTTCGCCCTGCGCATGAAGGACGAGGACGCCTCGGAAGCCATCGAGCGCGCCCAGAAGCAGATCCAGGCGCACGAGAAGGAATTCGAGCGTCGCTTTGCCGACAAGCGCGGCAAGATCACCGCGGGCGACGACCTCGCCCCGGGCGTGCTGAAGATGGTCAAGGTGTTCCTGGCGGTGAAGCGCCGCATCCAGCCGGGTGACAAGATGGCAGGCCGCCACGGCAACAAGGGTGTGGTGTCCAACGTGGTGCCGGTCGAGGACATGCCGTACATGGCCTCGGGCGAGACCGTGGACATCGTGCTGAACCCGCTGGGCGTGCCGTCGCGTATGAACATCGGCCAGATCCTGGAAGTGCACCTGGGCTGGGCCGCCAAGGGCCTGGGTCGCAAGATCCAGGCGATGCTGGAAGCCCAGGCCGCGGTGGCCGACCTGCGCAAGTTCCTGGACGACATCTACAACCACGACGACACCAACGTGGCCAACCGTGTCGACCTGTCGCAGTTCAGCGACGAGGAACTGCTGCGCCTGGCCCGCAACCTGACCGACGGCGTGCCGATGGCCACCCCGGTCTTCGACGGCGCCACCGAAGCGGAAATCAAGCGCATGCTGGAACTGGCCGACCTGCCGAGCAGTGGCCAGACCCAGCTGTACGACGGCCGCACCGGTGAAGCCTTCGACCGCCATACCACCGTCGGTTACATGCACTACCTGAAGCTGAACCACCTGGTCGACGACAAGATGCACGCCCGTTCGACCGGTCCGTACTCGCTCGTCACCCAGCAGCCGCTGGGCGGCAAGGCGCAGTTCGGCGGCCAGCGCTTCGGTGAAATGGAAGTCTGGGCGCTGGAAGCCTACGGCGCGGCCTACACCCTGCAGGAAATGCTGACGGTGAAGTCCGATGACGTGCAGGGCCGCAACCAGATGTACAAGAACATCGTCGACGGCGAGCACGAGATGGTCGCGGGCATGCCGGAATCCTTCAACGTGCTCGTGAAGGAAATCCGCTCGCTGGCCATCAACATGGAACTGGAAGACAACTGATCCATGCCGGCGCGGCGGTCCGCCGCCGCGCCGCTGGCAGTGAACTGAAAGCCCATCGACACAGCATTCCTCCTTCTGGAGAACACCATGAAAGACCTGCTCAACCTCTTCAACCAGCAGCGCCAGACGCTGGACTTCGACGCGATCAAGATCGCGCTGGCCTCGCCGGACCTGATCCGTTCGTGGTCCTTCGGCGAAGTGAAGAAGCCGGAAACCATCAACTACCGTACCTTCAAGCCGGAACGCGACGGCCTGTTCTGCGCCGCCATCTTCGGCCCGGTGAAGGACTACGAGTGCCTGTGCGGCAAGTACAAGCGCATGAAGCACCGCGGCGTGGTCTGCGAAAAGTGCGGCACCGAAGTGACCCTGGCCAAGGTGCGTCGTGAGCGCATGGGCCACATCGACCTGGCTTCGCCGGTCGCGCACATCTGGTTCCTCAAGTCGCTGCCGTCGCGCATTGGCCTGATGCTGGACATGACCCTGCGCGACATCGAGCGCGTGCTGTACTTCGAAGCGTACGTGGTGACCGAGCCGGGCCTGACCGCCCTGGAGCGCCGCCAGCTGCTGACCGAAGAACAGTACCTGCAGGCCCGCCAGGAGCACGGCGACGACTTCGACGCCGCCATGGGCGCCGAGGCCGTCTACGAACTGCTGCGCACGATCGACCTGCAGTCGGAGATGACCCGCCTGCGCGAGGAGATCGCCGCTACCGGTTCGGAAACCAAGCTCAAGCGCCTCACCAAGCGCATCAAGCTGATCGAAGCCTTCCTGGAATCGGGCAACCGTCCGGAATGGATGGTCATGACCGTGCTGCCGGTGCTGCCGCCGGACCTGCGTCCGCTGGTCCCGCTGGATGGCGGCCGCTTCGCGACCTCCGACCTGAACGACCTGTACCGCCGCGTCATCAACCGCAACAACCGCCTGCGCCGCCTGCTCGAACTGAGCGCGCCGGACATCATCGTGCGCAATGAAAAGCGCATGCTGCAGGAATCGGTCGATGCACTGCTGGACAACGGCCGCCGCGGTCGTGCCATCACCGGCACCAACAAGCGCCCGCTGAAGTCGCTGGCCGACATGATCAAGGGCAAGCAGGGCCGCTTCCGCCAGAACCTGCTCGGCAAGCGCGTCGACTACTCGGGCCGTTCGGTCATCGTGGTCGGCCCGTACCTGCGCCTGCACCAGTGCGGCCTGCCGAAGAAGATGGCGCTTGAGCTGTTCAAGCCGTTCGTCTTCGCCAAGCTGCAGCGTCGTGGCCTGGCCACCACCATCAAGGCCGCCAAGAAGCTGGTCGAGCGCGAAGAAGCCGAAGTCTGGGACATCCTGGAAGAGGTCATCCGCGAGCATCCGGTGATGCTGAACCGTGCGCCGACCCTGCACCGCCTGGGCATCCAGGCGTTCGAGCCGGTACTGATCGAGGGCAAGGCCATCCAGCTGCACCCGCTGGTCTGCACCGCGTTCAACGCCGACTTCGACGGTGACCAGATGGCCGTCCACGTGCCGCTCTCGCTGGAAGCCCAGCTGGAAGCGCGTGCGCTGATGATGTCGACCAACAACATCCTGTCGCCGGCCAACGGCGAGCCGATCATCGTGCCGTCGCAGGACGTCGTGCTGGGTCTGTACTACATGACCCGCTCGCTGGAGAACAAGAAGGGCGAGGGCATGGCCTTCGCCAACATCGCCGAAGTCAAGCGCGCCTACGACAACCGCGTGGTGGAACTGCACGCCAAGGTCAAGGTCCGCATCACCGAGGTGGTGACCGACGAAGACGGCAACAAGCAGAACAAGACCTCGATCGTGGACACCACGATCGGTCGCGCCCTGCTGGCTGAAATCCTGCCGGAAGGCCTGCCGTTCGCGCTGGCCAATGTCGAGCTGACCAAGAAGAACATCAGCCGCCTGATCAACTCCAGCTACCGCCAGCTCGGCCTGAAGGACACGGTCGTGTTCGCCGACAAGCTGATGTACACCGGCTTCGCCTATGCGACCCGCGCCGGCGTCTCGATCGGCATCGACGACATGCTGATCCCGGACGAGAAGAAGGGCATCCTCACCGAGGCCGAAGCCGAAGTGCTGGAAATCCAGGAGCAGTACCAGTCGGGCCTGGTCACCGCCGGCGAGCGCTACAACAAGGTGGTCGACATCTGGTCGCGCACCAACGAGCGCATCGCCAAGGCGATGATGGACACCATCGGTACCGAGAAGGTCGTCAATGCCAAGGGCGAGACCATCGACCAGAAGTCGATGAACTCGCTGTACATCATGGCCGACTCCGGTGCGCGTGGTTCGCAGGCGCAGATCCGTCAGCTGGCCGGCATGCGTGGCCTGATGGCCCGCCCGGACGGCTCGATCATCGAGACGCCCATCAAGGCGAACTTCCGCGAAGGCCTGAACGTGCAGGAGTACTTCAACTCCACCCACGGTGCCCGTAAGGGTCTGGCCGATACCGCGCTGAAGACCGCGAACTCGGGTTACCTGACCCGTCGCCTGGTCGACGTGGCGCAGGACGTGGTGATCACCGAAGTGGATTGCGGTACCACCGAAGGCCTGATCATGACCCCGATCGTGGAAGGCGGCGACGTGGTCGAGCCGCTGAAGGATCGCGTGCTGGGCCGCGTGGTTGCCGAGGACGTGTTCCTGCCGGGCAACGACGAAGATCCGATCGTCACCCGCAACACCCTGCTGGACGAAGCCTGGGTTGCCAAGCTGGAAGATGCCGGCGTGCAGACCATCAAGGTCCGCTCGACCATCTCCTGTGAATCGGCCTTCGGTGTCTGCTCGCGCTGCTACGGCCGCGACCTGGCGCGTGGCCACCTGGTCAACATCGGTGAAGCGGTCGGCGTCATCGCCGCCCAGTCCATCGGTGAGCCGGGTACCCAGCTGACCATGCGTACGTTCCACATCGGTGGTGCGGCGTCGCGAGCTGCTGCGGTCGACAACATCACCGTCAAGACCACCGGCTCGGTCAAGTTCAGCAACCTCAAGTCCGTGGAGCACGCCAACGGCTCGCTGGTGGCGGTGTCGCGCTCGGGCGAAATCTCGGTGCTCGATGCGCACGGCCGTGAGCGTGAGCGTTACAAGCTGCCGTACGGTGCGACCATCACGTCCAAGGACGGTGATGCGATCAAGGCTGGCCAGACCGTGGCCAACTGGGATCCGCATAACCACCCGATCGTGTCGGAAGTGGCCGGCTTCATCCGCTTCATCGACTTCGTCGACGGCGTCACCGTCATCGAGAAGACCGACGAGCTGACCGGCCTGGCCTCGCGCGAAATCACCGATCCGAAGCGTCGTGGTACCCAGGCCAAGGACCTGCGCCCGATCGTGCGCATCGTCGACGCCAAGGGCAACGACCTGTCGATCCCGGGCACCGACCTGCCGGCGCAGTACCTGCTGCCGCCGCGTTCGATCGTCAACCTGCAGGACGGCGCCCCGGTGGGCGTGGGCGACGTCGTCGCCAAGATCCCGCAGGAAGCGTCGAAGACCCGCGACATCACCGGTGGTCTGCCGCGCGTGGCCGACCTGTTCGAAGCGCGCAAGCCGAAGGATCCGGCGGTGCTGGCCGAGCGTTCGGGCATCATCAGCTTCGGCAAGGACACCAAGGGCAAGCAGCGCCTGATCATCAAGGACACTGATGGTTCGGAGCACGAAGAGCTGATCCCGAAGTACCGCCAGGTCATCGTGTTCGAAGGCGAGCATGTCACCAAGGGTGAAACCATCGTGGACGGCGAGCCGAGCCCGCAGGACATCCTGCGCCTGCTGGGTGTCGAGCCGCTGGCTGCCTACCTGGTCAAGGAAATCCAGGACGTGTACCGCCTGCAGGGCGTGAAGATCAACGACAAGCACATCGAGGTGATCACCCGCCAGATGCTGCGCAAGGTCGAGATCACCGACCAGGGCAGCAGCAAGTTCCTGAACGGCGAACAGGTGGAGCGCCAGCGCGTTATCGAGGAGAATGCGCGCCTGTCGACCCGCAACGAACTGCCGGCGCGCTTCGATCCGGTCCTGCTGGGTATCACCAAGGCCTCGCTGGCGACCGAATCGTTCATCTCGGCGGCCTCCTTCCAGGAGACCACCCGAGTGCTGACCGAGGCTGCCGTCCGCGGTACCAAGGACAACCTGCGTGGCCTGAAGGAAAACGTCATCGTCGGCCGCCTGATTCCGGCCGGTACCGGCCTGTCCTACCACAGCAGCCGCCGTCGCGGCGCTTCCGGTCTCACCGACTCGGAAATGCAGACCCTGGCCGGCACCCCGGCTGCGGTCGAGTCCCCGGTGGTTGAAGCCGAAGCTGAACAGGCCTCGGGCGAAGAATGAGGTATCCGGTCCGGCCGCAAGGCCGGACCACCCCGTCGGTCCATCGATGGGATTGGGAAAGGGCAGGGGAGATCGTCCGCGATCGACCCAGCCAACCTGAACGGGGTACATGGAGGCCCCCCAGTAACGTCCCGGGATCAGGGACGGGCTTGACAGGAGGCGTTTGACTGCTTTCCTTGCAGGTTGCTACAATCGTCTGTCTCAGCAGGCCAAAATTTCGGCCTGCTTTAACATTTCCGCATCTCTGGCCGGATTTTCCGGCCACCAATCAGAAGAACCTACTGATGGCGACGATCAACCAGCTGGTCCGCAAGCCGCGGCAAGCGACCACCTACAAGAGTGCCTCGCCGGCGCTCGACAAGTGCCCGCAGCGCCGTGGCGTCTGCACCCGTGTCTACACCACCACTCCGAAGAAGCCGAACTCGGCTCTGCGCAAGGTTGCCAAGGTCCGCCTGACCAACCAGGAAGAAGTGATTTCCTACATCGGTGGTGAAGGCCACAACCTGCAGGAGCACTCCGTGGTCCTGATCCGCGGCGGTCGCGTCAAGGACCTGCCGGGTGTGCGTTACCACACCGTTCGTGGCTCGCTCGACGCCGCCGGCGTTGCCAAGCGTCGCCAGGCCCGTTCCAAGTACGGCGCCAAGCGTCCGAAGGCATAAGGAGAGAGCACTATGTCGCGTAAGGGTAATACTCCGCAGCGTTCCGTCCTGCCCGATCCGAAGCACGGAAGCGAAACCATCGCCCGTTTCATCAACATGGTCATGCAGAGCGGCAAGAAGTCCGTCGCCGAAAAGATCGTGTACGGCGCCATGGACGTGATCACCGAGAAGAACAGCAGCGCCAACGCCATTGAACTGGTGCAGAAGGCTCTGGACAACGTCGCTCCGGCGGTCGAAGTCAAGTCGCGCCGCGTCGGTGGTGCCACCTACCAGGTGCCGGTCGAAGTGCGTTCGTCGCGCAAGATGGCCCTGGCCATGCGCTGGCTGATCGACTCCGCGCGCAAGCGTGGTGAGAACACCATGCCGAAGAAGCTGGCTGCTGAACTGATCGACGCCTCGGAAAACCGCGGCGGCGCCATCAAGAAGCGCGAAGAAACCCACCGCATGGCCGAAGCCAACAAGGCATTCGCGCACTACCGCTGGTGAGTTTGACGGCCTTGTAAAACAGGCAGGGCAGCACCACTTCGGTGCGTGCTGCCTCGCGGTCCCAGAAGGACTGCGCCAATCCGAAGGCCGCCGAAAGGCGGCGTTCGGCCATCCGAAATCCAAGAAATCTGAGAGGCTCCCGTGGCCCGTTCCACTCCCATCGAGCGTTACCGTAACTTCGGCATCATGGCTCACATCGATGCCGGCAAGACCACCACGTCCGAGCGCATCCTGTTCTACACCGGCAAGAGCCACAAGATCGGTGAAGTGCACGACGGCGCCGCCACCATGGACTGGATGGAGCAGGAGCAGGAGCGTGGCATCACGATCCAGTCCGCTGCCACCACCGCGTTCTGGAAGGGCATGGACAAGTCCCTGCCGGAGCACCGCTTCAACATCATCGACACCCCCGGGCACGTCGACTTCACCATCGAAGTGGAGCGTTCGCTGCGCGTGCTCGACGGTGCCGTCTTCGTCCTGTGCGCCGTCGGTGGCGTGCAGCCGCAGTCGGAAACCGTGTGGCGCCAGGCAAACAAGTACCACGTGCCGCGCATCGCGTTCGTCAACAAGATGGACCGCACCGGTGCCAACTTCCAGAAGGTCGTCGGCCAGCTGAAGGCCAAGCTGGGTGCGGTTGCCGTGCCGATGCAGCTGCCGATCGGCGCTGAAGACAACTTCAAGGGCGTCGTCGACCTGCTGAAGATGAAGGCCATCCACTGGGATGAAGCTTCGCAGGGCATGAAGTTCGAATACAGCGACATCCCGGCCGAACTGCAGGGCCCGGCTGAAGAGGCTCGCCAGTTCATGGTCGAGACCGCTGCCGAAGCCAGCGAAGAGCTGATGGAAAAGTACCTGGGCGGCGAAGAGCTGGCCGAGGCTGAAATCATCAACGCCCTGCGTACCCGCACCCTGGCCACCGAGATCGTGCCGATGTACTGCGGCTCGGCCTTCAAGAACAAGGGCGTGCAGGCCATGCTGGACGGCGTGATCCAGCTGCTGCCGTCGCCGGTCGACGTGCCGGACGTGAAGGGCGTGGACGTTGACGACGACACCGTCGAAATGACCCGCAAGTCGGACGACAAGGCTCCGTTCTCGTCGCTGGCCTTCAAGATCATCACCGACCCGTTCGTCGGCGCGCTGACCTTCTTCCGTGTCTACTCGGGCACCCTGAACGGTGGCGACACCGTGCTGAACTCGGTGAAGGGCAAGAAGGAGCGCATCGGCCGCATCCTGCAGATGCACTCGAACAACCGCGAGGAAATCAAGGAAGTTCTGGCTGGTGACATCGCCGCTGCCGTGGGCCTGAAGGACACCACCACCGGTGACACCCTGTGCGCCGTGGACGCCCCGATCATCCTGGAGCGCATGACGTTCCCGGAGCCGGTGATCTCGATGGCCGTCGAGCCGAAGACCAAGTCGGACCAGGAAAAGATGGGCCTGGCCCTGGGCCGCCTGGCGCAGGAAGATCCGTCGTTCCGCGTCAAGACCGACGAAGAATCCGGCCAGACCATCATCTCGGGCATGGGCGAGCTGCACCTGGACATCATCGTTGACCGCCTGAAGCGCGAGTTCAACGTTGAAGCCAACGTCGGCGCGCCGCAGGTGGCCTACCGCGAAACCATCACCCTGGCCGACGTCAAGTCGGACTACAAGCACGCCAAGCAGTCCGGTGGTAAGGGTCAGTACGGTCACGTCGTGATCGAGCTGTCGCCGATCACCGCTGCCGACCGTGCCGATCCGAAGATCGCTCCGATGATCAAGGACGACTTCCTGTTCATCAACGACATCACCGGCGGCGTGATCCCGAAGGAATTCATCCCGTCGGTCGAGAAGGGCCTGCGCGAAACCATCACCAGCGGCCCGCTGGCTGGCTTCCCGGTCGTGGACGTCAAGGTGAAGCTGGTGTTCGGTTCGTACCACGACGTCGACTCCTCGGAAATGGCGTTCAAGCTGGCTTCGTCGATGGCCTTCAAGCAGGGCTTCGCCAAGGCCAAGCCGGTGCTGCTGGAGCCGATCATGAAGGTCGAGATCGTGACCCCGGAGGATTACCAGGGTGACGTGATGGGCGACGTCAGCCGTCGTCGCGGCGTGCTGCAGGGTTCCGACACCACCGGTGACGGTTCGGCCAGCATCATCAACGCGATGATCCCGCTGGGTGAAATGTTCGGCTACGCCACTGCGCTGCGTTCGCAGACCCAGGGCCGCGCCACCTTCACCATGGAATTCGATCACTACGAGCCGGCTCCGAGCAACATCGCCGAAGCCGTCATGAAGAAGGGCTGAGCCTCGCTCAGCCTCTCTTGAAACCACTTACGAACAATCAAGGTATAGAACAATGGCAAAGGGTAAGTTCGAACGCACCAAGCCGCACGTCAACGTCGGCACCATCGGTCACGTCGACCACGGCAAGACCACGCTGACCGCCGCACTGACCAAGATCGGTGCCGAGCGCTTCGGTGGCGAGTTCAAGGACTACTCCTCGATCGACGCCGCGCCGGAAGAAAAGGCGCGTGGCATCACGATCTCGACCGCGCACGTCGAATACGAATCCCCGACCCGTCACTACGCCCACGTTGACTGCCCGGGCCACGCTGACTACGTCAAGAACATGATCACCGGTGCCGCCCAGATGGACGGCGCGATCCTGGTGTGCTCGGCCGCTGACGGCCCGATGCCGCAGACCCGTGAGCACATCCTGCTGTCGCGCCAGGTCGGCGTGCCGTACATCGTCGTGTTCCTGAACAAGGCCGACATGGTGGACGACGCCGAGCTGCTCGAGCTGGTCGAGATGGAAGTGCGCGAGCTGCTGAGCAAGTACGAGTTCCCGGGCGACGACACCCCGATCATCGCCGGTTCGGCCCGTCTGGCGCTGGAAGGCGACCAGAGCGACATCGGCGTGCCGGCCATCCTGAAGCTGGTCGACGCGCTGGACAGCTGGATTCCGGAGCCGGAGCGTGCGATCGACAAGCCGTTCCTGATGCCGGTGGAAGACGTGTTCTCGATCTCGGGCCGCGGCACCGTGGTGACCGGTCGTATCGAGCGCGGCGTGATCAAGGTTGGCGACGAAATCGAAATCGTCGGCATCCGTCCGGTGCAGAAGACCACCGTGACCGGCGTTGAAATGTTCCGCAAGCTGCTGGACCAGGGTCAGGCAGGCGACAACGCTGGCCTGCTGCTGCGCGGCACCAAGCGTGACGACGTCGAGCGTGGCCAGGTGCTGGCCAAGCCGGGCACGATCAAGCCGCACACCAAGTTCGAAGGCGAAGTGTACGTCCTGTCGAAGGACGAGGGCGGCCGCCACACCCCGTTCTTCAACGGCTACCGTCCGCAGTTCTACTTCCGCACCACCGACATCACCGGCGCCGCCAAGCTGCCGGAAGGCGTCGAAATGGTGATGCCGGGTGACAACGTCAAGATGGAAGTCACCCTGATCAACCCGGTGGCCATGGACGAAGGCCTGCGCTTCGCCATCCGCGAAGGTGGCCGTACCGTCGGCGCTGGCGTGGTCTCGAAGATCATCGAGTAATCTGGTAGTATCTGCGCCCCGATGTTGCCTGGGTAGGGCATCGGGGCGTATCAAATGGGAAAGCAGGCACAGGATGTGCCTTGTGTTCCCCGGACCAGGAAGGGTCAATGCCATTCAGGCGGCGTCAACAGGTGACTGTTGACAGCTGCCTTGCGTGCCATTATGCTTCTACGTCTGGGCAGGCCGGGTAACTGGTCTGCCTACGTTTTTGAGGTCCACGGATTGACCTTGGCGGCCTGCAGGACTGCGGGCCGTCCGTATTCAGGAATTTCATGGGGCAAAGCAACCCAGAGGCTTTGTCTGTCGCTCTTTTAACGAAGGAACCTACCGCCATGGCGGACCAAAAGATCCGGATCCGGCTGAAAGCGTTCGATCATCGTCTGATCGACCGTTCGGCCAGCGAGATCGTTGAAACGGCAAAGCGGACCGGCGCGCAAGTGCGTGGCCCGATCCCGCTGCCGACCAAGATCGAGCGTTACACCGTTCTCGTTTCCCCGCACGTCGACAAGGACGCGCGTGACCAGTACGAGACCCGCACGCACAAGCGCGTGCTCGATATCGTTGACCCGAATGACAAGACCGTGGACGCGCTGATGAAGCTCGAACTGGCTGCCGGCGTCGACGTTCAGATCAAGCTGACCTGAGGACTACGACCATGACGAAGAAGTATTCGTTGGGCTTCGTGGGCCGCAAGGCCGGCATGAGCCGCGTGTTCACTGAAGATGGCCGCTCCATCCCGGTGACCCTGATCGAAGCAACCCCGAACCGCATCGCGCAGATCAAGACCGTCGAAACCGACGGCTACAGCGCCGTGCAGGTGACCGTCGGCGCGCGTCGCGCTGCCCTGGTCAACAAGCCGGAAGCCGGCCACTTCGCCAAGGCGAAGGTGGAAGCGGGTCGTGGCCTGTGGGAATTCCGCGTTGAAGACGCGCAGCTCGGCGATTTCGCCGTTGGCGGCGAAGTCAAGGCGGACATCTTCGAAGTCGGCCAGATCGTCGACGTCCAGGGTGTCACCAAGGGTAAGGGCTTCCAGGGCACCATCAAGCGCCACAACTTCCGTATGGGCGATGCAACCCACGGTAACTCGCTGTCGCATCGCGCGCCGGGTTCGCTGGGTCAGCGCCAGACCCCGGGTCGCGTTTTCCCGGGCAAGAAGATGTCGGGCCACATGGGCGCGGTGCAGCAGAGCACCCAGAACCTGGAAGTGGTCAAGGTCGACGTCGAGCGCGGTCTGATCGCGGTTCGCGGCGCCGTTCCGGGCGCGGCGGGTGGCGATGTGATCGTCCGTCCGGCGAGCAAGGCATAAGGAGAGATGACGATGGAACTCGTTATCACGGGTAGCAACAACAAGGTCTCGGTCTCCGAAGCCGTGTTCGGTCGCGATTTCAGCGAAGATCTGGTCCACCAGGTCGTCGTTGCTTACCGCAACGCCGGTCGCGCCGGCACCAAGGCACAGAAGACTCGCTCCGAAGTGGCTGGTACCACCAAGAAGTCGAAGAAGCAGAAGGGCGGCGGCGCGCGTCATGGCGCACTGACTGCTCCGATCTTCGTCGGCGGCGGTGTCACCTTCGCGGCCAAGCCGCGCAGCTTCGAGCAGAAGGTCAATCGCAAGCAGTACCGTGCCGCCATGTGCGCGATCCTGTCCGAGCTGAACCGTCAGGGCCGTCTGACCATCGTGGAGGCCTTCGACGTCGAAGCCACCAGCACGAAGGGTCTGATCGCCAAGCTGGCCGGCCTGGAAGTGGGCAAGCGCCCGCTGATCGTCACCGAGGAAGCGTCCGAGCACCTGTACCTGTCCGCCCGCAATCTGCCGTACGTGCAGGTGCGTGACGTGCAGGGTCTGGACCCGGTCTCGCTGGTGGGTGCCGACACGGTCGTCATCACCGCTGACGCGGTCAAGAAGGTCGAGGAGTGGCTGGCATGAACAGCAACGAAAAAATCTTCAGCGTGCTGCGTGCCCCGCGTGTCTCGGAAAAGACCGCGCGCCTGCAGGAACTCTCCAATCAGTATGTCTTCGAAGTTTCGAACGAAGCCACCAAGGCCGATGTAAAGGCCGCGGTTGAGCAGCTGTTCGACGTCAAGGTCGAAGCCGTCAACGTGGTCAACGTCAAGGGCAAGAACAAGTCCTTCCGTAACCGTGCTGGCCGCCGCGGCGATTGGCGCAAGGCGTACGTTCGCCTGGCCGACGGCCAGTCGATCGATGTAACGGCCAAGGCCTGAGGTACATCCCATGCCATTGATGAAATTCAAGCCCACCTCCCCCGGCCGCCGTTCGGCCGTGCGCGTGGTCACCCCCGACCTGCACAAGGGTGCTCCGCACGCCGCGCTGGTCGAGTCGCAGAGCCGCTCGGGTGGTCGTAACCACCACGGTCGCATCACCGTGCGTCACGTCGGTGGTGGTGCCAAGCAGCACTACCGCATCATCGACTTCAAGCGCAACAAGCTGGGCATCCCGGCGCGCGTGGAACGCATCGAATACGATCCGAACCGCACCGCCCACATCGCTCTGCTGTGCTACGTCGACGGTGAGCGTCGCTACATCATCGCCCCGAAGGGCCTGAAGGCTGGTGATCAGGTGATCGCTGGTTCGGACGCCCCGATCAAGGCCGGCAACACCCTGCCGCTGCGCAACATCCCGGTCGGCACCACCATCCACTGCATCGAACTGAAGCCGGGCAAGGGCGCTCAGATCGCTCGTGCCGCTGGTGCGGCCGTGCAGCTGGTGGCTCGTGAAGGCATCTACGCCACCCTGCGCCTGCGCTCGGGTGAAATGCGCAAGGTTCCGGTCGAGTGCTGCGCCACCATCGGCGAAGTCGGCAACGACGAGCACAGCCTGGAAAAGCTGGGCAAGGCCGGTGCCAAGCGTTGGCGCGGCGTCCGCCCGACCGTTCGTGGTGCTGCCATGAACCCGGTTGACCACCCGCACGGTGGTGGTGAGGCCAAGGCCGGCCAGGGTAACCCGCATCCGGTCACCCCGTGGGGTGTCCCGACCAAGGGTTACAAGACGCGCCATAACAAGCGCACTCAGCAGTTCATCGTCCGCGATCGTAGGGGCTAATCGACCATGGCACGTTCACTCAAGAAGGGCCCGTTCGTCGATCACCACCTCGTCAAGAAGGTGGAGGCCGCTGCGGGCAGCAAGAAGCCGATCAAGACCTGGTCGCGCCGTTCGATGATCCTGCCTGACATGGTAGGCATCACCATTGCCGTGCATAACGGCAAGAACCACATCCCGGTTCTCGTCAACGAGAATATGGTCGGCCACAAGCTCGGCGAATTTGCCATCACCCGGACCTTCAAGGGTCACGGTGGTGACAAGAAGTCGGGCAAGTAAGGAGAGATGACAATGGAAGCGAAAGCCATCCTGCGCACTGCGCGCATCTCCCCGCAGAAGGCTCGTCTGGTCGCTGACCAGGTGCGCGGTCTGCCGGCCGAACGTGCGGTCAACCTGCTGAAGTTCTCGGACAAGAAGGCTGCCCACCTGATCAAGAAGGTGGTGGAGTCGGCAATTGCCAACGCCGAGAACAACCAGGGCGCCGACGTCGACGAGCTGAAGGTTCAGACCATCATGGTTGATGAAGGTCCGACCCTGAAGCGTTTCATGGCGCGGGCGAAAGGCCGCGGTACCCGCATCCTCAAGCGCACCAGCCACATCACTGTGGTTGTGGGCGCCGCCAAGTAAGCGGATAAGGAAAAGACCATGGGTCATAAAGTTCATCCGATTGGTATCCGCCTCGGCATTTCCAAGGACTGGAACTCCAAGTGGTACGCCAACAAGGCCGAGTTCGCCGGTTACCTGGCAGCCGACCTGAAAGTGCGCGACATGCTGCGCAAGAAGCTGGCTCAGGCCGGCATCAGCAAGATCCTGATCGAGCGTCCGGCCAAGACCGCTCGCGTGACGATCCACACCGCCCGTCCGGGCGTGGTGATCGGCAAGCGCGGTGAGGACATCGAGAAGCTGCGCAAGGAAGTGAGCGAGATGATGGGCGTCCCGGCGCACATCAACGTCACCGAAGTGCGCAAGCCGGAACTGGACGCGCAGCTCGTTGCCGAGTCGATCGCCCAGCAGCTGGAGCGTCGCATCATGTTCCGCCGTGCAATGAAGCGCTCGGTCGGCAACGCGATGCGCCTGGGTGCCCTGGGCATCAAGGTCAACGTCGGTGGCCGCCTCAACGGTGCAGAAATCGCCCGTTCGGAGTGGTACCGCGAAGGCCGCGTGCCGCTGCACACCCTGCGTGCCGACATCGACTATGGCTTCGCTGAAGCCAAGACGACCTACGGCATCATCGGCATCAAGGTCTGGATCTACAAGGGCGAGGTCTTCGATTTCTCCCAGGTTGGCCAGGAAAAGCAGGACGACACCCCGTCGCGCAACGATCGTCACGATCGCGGCGACCGTGGTGACCGTCAGCGCCCGGCCCGTGAAGCGAGGTAACGACAATGTTGCAACCCAAGCGAACCAAGTACCGCAAGGTACACAAGGGCCGTAACGATGGCCTGAGCTGGAGCGCCAACGCTGTCAGCTTCGGCGAATACGGCCTGAAGGCAACCGCACACGGTCAGCTGACCGCGCGCCAGATCGAAGCGGCCCGCCGCTCGATCAGCCGCTACGTCAAGCGCGGCGGCAAGATGTGGATCCGCGTGTTCCCCGACAAGCCCATCACCAAGAAGCCCATCGAAGTCCGAATGGGTTCGGGTAAGGGTAACGTGGAATACTGGGTGGCCCAGATCCAGCCCGGCCGCATGATCTATGAAATCGAGGGTGTTTCCGAGGAAGTGGCTCGCGAGGCGTTCCGCCTGGCCGCCGCCAAGCTCTCGGTCACCACCACTTTCGTGACCCGTACGGTGCGCTGATGGATATCAAAACTCTCCGTGAAAAGTCGGCTGACGAACTCAAGGCCCACCTGATCGACCTGCGTAAGGAACAGTTCTCTGTCCGTATGCAGCAGGTCACCGGCCAGCTGCCGAAGACCCACGACATTCGCCGGGTCCGTCGCGAGATTGCTCGCGTCAAGACCCTGCTCGGCAGCACGAAGTAAGGATGGCCGCTATGAGCGACAATACTGAAAAGAAGACGCTGCGCACGGTCGAAGGCCGTGTCGTCAGCAACAAGATGGACAAGACGGTTACCGTCCTGGTTGAGCGTCAGGTCAAGCACGCGCTGTACGGCAAGTACATCAAGCGCTCGACCAAGCTGCACGCCCACGATGCCGACAACGCCTGCAAGGAAGGCGACGTCGTCCGCGTGACCGAGATTGCTCCGATGTCCAAGACCAAGAACTGGCGCGTGGTGGAAGTCATCACGCGTGCGGCTGAATAAGGAGTCTGAATCATGATCCAGATGCAGAGCTACCTTGACGTCGCGGACAATTCGGGTGCCAAGCAGGTGATGTGCTTCAAGGTGCTGGGTGGTTCCAAGCGCCGTTACGCCGGTATCGGCGACATCATCAAGGTCACCGTGAAGGATGCGATTCCGCGCGGCAAGGTCAAGAAGGGTGAAGTGTATGACGCCGTCGTGGTGCGTACCCGCAAGGGTGTGCGTCGCGCCGACGGTTCGCTGATCCGCTTCGACGGCAACGCTGCCGTCCTGCTGAACAACAAGCAGGAGCCGATCGGTACCCGTATCTTCGGGCCGGTGACCCGTGAACTTCGTTCGGAGAAGTTCATGAAGATCGTCTCGCTCGCTCCCGAAGTGCTGTGAGCGACAGGAGATAATCATGGCTAACCGTATCAAGAAGGGCGACCAGGTTGTCGTCAACGCTGGCAAGGACAAGGGCAAGCAGGGCGAAGTCGTCCGCGTCGACGGCGACCGCGTGGTCGTCGCCAACGTGAACATCGTCAAGCGCCACACCAAGCCGAACCCGCAGGCAGGTGTTGCCGGCGGCGTGGTCGAGCGCGAAGCTTCGATCCATATCTCCAACGTGAACGTGCTGAACCCGGCTTCGGGCAAGGGCGAACGCGTTGGCTTCAAGGTGCTGGAGGATGGACGCAAACTGCGTGTGTTCCGCTCCAGCGGTGAGGCGCTCGACGCCTGAGGAATGTGAAGATGACTTCCCGTCTCGAAAAGATCTACAAGGAAGAAGTGGTGCCGGCGCTGATGAAGCAGTTCGGCTACACCAATCCGATGGAAGTACCGAAGCTCGTCAAGGTCACCCTGAACATGGGTGTGGGCGAGGCTGCCACCAACAAGAAGATCCTGGAAAACGCCGTCGCGGACATGACCAAGATTTCCGGCCAGAAGCCGGTTGTCACCAAGTCGCGTATCTCGGTTGCGTCGTTCAAGATCCGTGATGGTTGGCCGATCGGCTGCAAGACCACGCTGCGTCGCCACAAGATGTACGAGTTCCTGGACCGCCTGATCAACATCTCGCTGCCGCGCGTGCGCGACTTCCGTGGTGTTTCCGGTCGTTCCTTCGACGGCCGCGGCAACTTCAACATGGGTGTGAAGGAGCAGATCATCTTCCCGGAAATCGACTTCGACGCCGTCGACGCGATCCGCGGTATGGATATCGCCATCACCACCACTGCGAAGACCGACGCGGAAGCGAAGGCGCTGCTGGCAGCGTTCAAGTTCCCGTTCCGTAACTGATCTGTCGAGGAAACCGAAATGGCAAAGACCTCCATGGTCAACCGCGACATCAAGCGGGAAAAGCTGGCCAAGAAGTACGCTGAGAAGCGTGCGGCTCTGAAGAAGATCGTGTCCTCCGTGGACGCGACCTACGAAGAGAAGATCGACGCCGCAACCAAGCTGGCCAAGCTGCCGCGCGATTCGTCGCCGAGCCGTCAGCGCAACCGTTGCGAGCTGTCGGGTCGTCCGCGTGGCGTGTACAGCAAGTTCGGCCTCGGCCGCAACAAGCTGCGCGAAGCCACCATGCGTGGCGACGTCCCGGGCCTGCGCAAGGCCAGCTGGTAATCCCAGCCGGCTCTGCGATCAGGAGCCCCCTCGGGGGCTTCTGAACCGGGGAGGGAGGCGTTCAGCTTCCTTTCTGCGAAAAAACCCGAAGAGCCCGGCGCAAGTCGGGCTCTTTTGGCGTATACTCCCGCGTCTTGCCCTGCGCAAACGGGGTTGTAGGAGTGGGCCCTGGCCCGCTGCATCAAGGGACCTGGCCCGTTTCCAGGAGACAACAGATTTTCGCGAAAGCGGATATCGGTGCACTCAAAGGTACTCATATGAGCATGACTGATCCCATCGCCGACCTGCTGGTCCGCATCAAGAATGCGGCTGCGGTTGGCAAGCAGACGGTGAAAGCCCCGTCGTCCAAGATCAAGGTTGCGATCGCCCAGGTCCTGAAGGACGAGGGTTACATCACCGACCTGCGCGTGACCCAGCTGGAAAACAACAAGTCCGAGCTGGAAATCGTGCTGAAGTATTTCGAAGGCAAGCCGGTCATCGCGACCCTGAAGCGCTTCTCGCGTTCGGGCCTGCGCCAGTACCGCGGCAAGAGCGAGCTGCCGAAGGTCATGAATGGCCTGGGCATCTCCATCATTTCCACCTCCAAGGGCATCATGACTGATGCGCAGGCGCGCCAGCTGGGCGTCGGCGGCGAAGTCCTGTGCTTCGTGGCCTAAGGCGAAAGGAGTAGAACTATGTCCCGCGTAGCCAAGAAGCCCGTCACCCTGGGTAAGGTCGAACTGAACGTCCAGTCGGAAAGCATCACCGTCAAGGGCCCGAAGGGCACCCTGTCGCTGGTCAAGCCGGCCGGTATTGCCATCAACGTCGACAGCGGCGTTGCCACCCTGAGCACCGAGAGCGCCGACCTGGTCGCGCTGACCGGTACCGTGCGCGCGATCCTGGCCAACATGGTCAAGGGCGTGTCCGAAGGCTTCGAGCGCAAGCTGGAGCTGGTCGGCGTGGGTTACCGTGCTGCCATGCAGGGCAAGGATCTGAGCCTGTCGCTCGGTTTCTCGCATCCGGTCGTGTTCGTGGCACCGGAAGGCATCACCATCTCCACCCCGACCCAGACCGAGATCCTGGTCCAGGGCGCTGACAAGCAGGTCGTCGGTGAAGTCGCCGCCAAGATCCGTGCGTTCCGCAAGCCGGAGCCGTACAAGGGCAAGGGCGTGAAGTACTCCGACGAAGTCATCATCCGTAAGGAAGCCAAGAAGGCCTAATTAGGCGCTTCCGCTTTCAAGGAAAAAACATCATGAACAAGAACATCGCCCGCCTGCGTCGCGCCAAGTCGACCCGCGCCCACATCCGTGAGCTCGGCGTCGCCCGCCTGTCGGTGCTGCGCACCGGCCAGCACCTGTACGCCCAGGTCTTCACCGCTGACGGTTCGAAGGTGCTGGCTGCCGCCAACACCACCCAGACCGACGTCAAGGAAGGCCTGAAGAACGGCAAGAACGCCGATGCCGCTGCCAAGGTCGGCCGCATCGTTGCCGAGCGTGCCAAGGCCGCCGGCATCGAAAAGGTTGCCTTCGATCGTTCGGGCTACCGCTACCACGGCCGCATCAAGGCCCTGGCAGAAGCCGCCCGCGAAGCCGGCCTGCAGTTCTAAGGGACAAGGGCAGGGGGCCGATGGCCTCCTGCCTGCCTGCTCGCCAGCCTGAGCGAGGCTGGACGGCGCCGCTCTTCTGCAGCGGTCCACCGGAACAACGCGTCACTCCACAACCATAAGCGGCCTCGAGCCGTACATACCCAAACAACCAAGGAATCAACATGGCAGAAGAGCGTCAGCAGCGGGGTCGCGATCGCGACCGTAACCGCGAAGAGAAGATCGACGACGGCATGATCGAAAAGCTGGTCGCGGTCAACCGCGTCAGCAAGACCGTCAAGGGTGGCCGCCAGTTCACCTTCACCGCCCTGACCGTGGTCGGCGACGGCGAAGGCAAGGTCGGTTTCGGTTATGGCAAGGCCCGCGAAGTGCCGGTCGCCATCCAGAAGTCGATGGAACAGGCCCGCAAGAACCTGGTCAGCGTTGACCTGAACAACGGCACCCTGTGGCACACCATCAAGGATGGTCACGGCGCAGCCCGCGTGTTCATGCAGCCGGCTTCGGAAGGTACTGGCGTCATCGCCGGCGGTGCCATGCGCGCCGTGCTGGAAGCCGTTGGCGTGAAGAATGTGCTGGCCAAGGCCACCGGTTCGCGCAACCCGATCAATCTGGTGCGCGCCACCGTGAAGGGCCTGACTGCTGCGCAGTCGCCGGCCCGCATCGCGGCCAAGCGCGGCAAGAAGGTGGAGGAACTCAACCATGGCTAATGAGTCCAACAAGACTGTGAAGGTCCGCCTGGTGCGTGGCCTGCGTGGCACCCAGTCGCGTCACCGCCTGTCGGTGCGTGCCCTGGGCCTGAACAAGCTCAACGATGTGCGTGAACTGAAGGACAGCCCGCAGGTGCGCGGCCTGATCAACAAGGTTCAGTACCTCGTCCAGGTTGAGGAGTAATCGACCATGACTCTGCGTCTCAATGAACTGAGCCCGGCACCGGGCGCCCGCACCGAGCGCACCCGCGTCGGCCGCGGTATCGGCTCGGGCCTGGGCAAGACTGCCGGCCGCGGCCACAAGGGTTCGTTCGCCCGCAAGGGTGGCGGCAAGATCAAGGCTGGCTTCGAAGGCGGCCAGACCCCCATGCAGCGTCGTCTGCCGAAGATCGGCTTCCGTTCGCCGATCGCCAAGGACACCGCTGAAGTGCTGCTGTACGCGCTGGACAAGCTGCCGGCCGGTGAGATCGACTTCGCCGCCCTGCGTGCTGCCAAGCTGGTCCCGAGCACTGCCAAGAAGGCCAAGGTCGTCGTCAAGGGCGAAGTGACCAAGGCGTTCACCCTGAAGGGTATTGCTGCCACGGCTGGTGCCAAGGCTGCGATCGAAGCTGCCGGCGGCAGCGTAACGGAGTAAGAAAATCATGGCGCAAGCTGGCATCGGTAACCTCGCGGGCGGAATGGGCAAGTTCACTGAACTTCGCCAACGTTTGCTGTTCGTCGTCGGGGCTTTGATCGTCTATCGCATCGGCTGCTACGTGCCGGTGCCGGGCGTCAATCCCGATGCCATGCTTGCCATGATGCAACAGCAGGGCGGCGGCATCGTGGACATGTTCAACATGTTCTCGGGCGGCGCCCTGCACCGTTTCAGCATCTTTGCGCTGAACGTGATGCCGTACATCTCGGCATCGATCGTGATGCAGCTGGCCGTGCACATCTTCCCCGCCCTGAAGGCGATGCAGAAGGAAGGTGAGTCCGGCCGCCGCAAGATCACCCAGTATTCGCGCATCGGCGCCGTGCTGCTGGCAGTGGTGCAGGGCGGTTCGATCGCGCTGGCCCTGCAGGGGCAGGTTTCGCCGTCGGGCGCTCCGGTCGTGTACGCCCCCGGCATGGGCTTCGTGCTCACCGCGGTGGTCGCACTGACTGCCGGCACCATGTTCCTGATGTGGGTCGGTGAGCAGGTCACCGAACGCGGTATCGGCAACGGCGTGTCGCTGATCATCTTCGCCGGTATCGTCGCCGGCCTGCCGGGTGCGGTCATCCACACCTTCGACGCCTACCGCGACGGCAACATCCAGTTCATCCAGCTGCTGCTGATCGCTATCGTCGTGCTCGCTTTCACCTTCTTCGTGGTGTTCGTGGAGCGCGGCCAGCGCCGGATCACGGTCAATTACGCGCGCCGCCAGGGCGGTCGCAACGCGTACATGAACCAGACCTCGTTCCTGCCGCTGAAGCTCAACATGGCCGGCGTCATCCCGGCGATCTTTGCCTCGAGCCTGCTGGCCTTCCCGGCCACCCTGGCCATGTGGTCCGGCCAGGCTGCCAACCAGAGCAGCTTCGGTCAGGTCCTGCAGAAGGTCGCCAATGCCCTGGGCCCGGGCGAGCCGCTGCACATGATCGTGTTCGCTGCGCTGATCACCGGTTTCGCGTTCTTCTATACGGCGCTGGTGTTCAATTCGCAGGAAACCGCCGACAACCTGAAGAAGTCGGGCGCTTTGATTCCGGGCATCCGTCCGGGCAAGGCCACCGCCGACTACATCGACGGCGTGCTGACCCGCCTGACCGCGGCCGGCTCGGCCTACCTGGTGATCGTCTGCCTGCTGCCGGAACTGATGCGCACGCAGCTGAATGCCTCGTTCTACTTCGGTGGCACGTCGCTGCTGATCGTGGTGGTGGTGGTGATGGACTTCATCGCCCAGGTGCAGGCACACCTGATGTCCCACCAGTACGAGAGCCTACTGAAGAAGGCCAACCTGAAGGGCGGCAACCGCGGCGGTTTTGCCCGCGGCTGATAGGCCTGTTATACTTTCGTCTTCCTGACGTGATGGTCCCTCCGCTTCGCGGATTCCGGCCACACAAACGAAGGGCGGCCCCCGCAGCGGTTCCGGGTGGGGGTGTGATGAGGTGGTCCCGCGCTGGAGTAGCGCGGGCGGCCCCGGGGGAAACCCCAGGTCCAACCCCATCCGGCGCCGGAGCCTGGGCACACTCCCCAGGCCGGGTTCATGAAACCAATGGTTTCACGGGCTTCCATGTAAACCGGAACCTTGTTAGTATTGCTAGTTCACTTTTTTGATCCATCCTGCCGGATTGGCGTGCCCGAGGCGCGCTGTCGGCCATCACTCAGCTGGAGAACCGCGTCATGGCGCGTATTGCAGGCGTCAACCTGCCAGCCCAGAAGCACGTCTGGGTCGGGTTGCAAAGCATTTACGGCATCGGCCGTACCCGTTCGAAGAAGGTCTGCGAAGTCGCAGGCGTTGCTTCGACCACCAAGATCCGCGATCTGTCGGAGCCGGAAATCGAGCGCCTGCGCGCCGAAGTCGGCAAGTACATCGTGGAAGGCGATCTGCGCCGTGAGATCGGCATCGCGATCAAGCGCCTGATGGACCTGGGCTGCTACCGCGGCCTGCGTCACCGTCGTGGCCTCCCGCTGCGTGGCCAGCGCACCCGTACCAACGCCCGCACCCGCAAGGGTCCGCGCAAGGCGATCAAGAAGTAAGGGACTGAGAAATGGCTAAGCCCGCTGCTAAGACCAAGAAGAAGATCAAGCGCGTCGTCACCGACGGCGTTGCCCACGTCCACGCTTCGTTCAACAACACCATCGTCACCATCACCGATCGCCAGGGCAATGCTCTGTCGTGGGCGACCTCCGGTGGCGCTGGCTTCCGCGGTTCGCGCAAGTCGACCCCGTTCGCTGCCCAGGTGGCTGCTGAAAAGGCCGGTCGTGCTGCGCTGGACTACGGCGTGAAGTCGCTGGAAGTCCGCATCAAGGGCCCGGGTCCGGGCCGTGAGTCGGCCGTGCGTTCGCTGAACAACGTCGGCTACAAGATCACCAACATCATCGACGTGACGCCCATCCCGCACAACGGGTGCCGTCCGCCGAAGAAGCGTCGCGTCTAAAGGGAGCGATAAGAAATGGCTCGTTATATCGGTCCTACCTGTAAGCTCGCCCGCCGCGAAGGCGCCGACCTGTCCCTGAAGAGCCCGGCGCGTGCGCTGGACTCCAAGTGCAAGCTGGAGCAGAAGCCCGGCCAGCACGGCGCCACTGCCCGCAAGGGCAAGCTGTCCGACTACGCCACCCAGCTGCGTGAAAAGCAGAAGGTCAAGCGTATCTACGGCCTGCTGGAGCGTCAGTTCCGCAACTACTACAAGAAGGCCTCGACCAAGAAGGGCAACACCGGCGAGAACCTGCTGCAGCTGCTGGAAACCCGCCTGGACAACGTCGTCTACCGCATGGGCTTCGCCGTGACCCGTCCGGCTGCCCGTCAGCTGGTGTCGCACCGCGGCGTCACCGTGAATGGCAAGTCGGTCAACCTGGCTTCGTACCAGGTCAAGGCTGGCGACGCCATCGCTCTGTCCGAAAAGGCTGCCAAGCAGCTGCGCGTCCAGGAAGCCCTGACCGTCGCCGCCCAGCATGACCTGAGCCCGTCGTGGGTTGAAGTGGATTCCGGCAAGTTCACCGGCATCTTCAAGGCTGTTCCGGATCGTTCGGATCTGCCTGCGGACATCAACGAAGCGCTGATCGTCGAGCTGTATTCGAAGTAATTCACATTGGAGAGCCCCCGGCGACGGCCGGGGGTTCACTAGGAGAACCCGCAACATGACGGTTACCGCCAACCAGGTTCTGCGTCCTCGCGGTCCGCAGATCGAACGCCTTACCGACACCCGTGCAAAGGTCGTTATCGAACCTTTGGAGCGGGGTTACGGGCATACGCTGGGCAACGCCCTGCGTCGCGTGCTGCTGTCGTCCATCCCGGGCTTCGCCATCACGGAAGTCGAAATCGACGGCGTGTTGCATGAGTACACCACGGTCGAAGGTCTGCAGGAGGACGTGCTCGAAGTCCTGCTCAACCTGAAGGATGTGGCCATCCGTATGCACTCCGGCGACAGCGCCACCCTGTCCCTGTCCAAGCAGGGCCCGGGCGTTGTCACCGCTGCCGACATCAAGGTCGACCACAATGTGGAGATCCTGAACGGCGACCATGTGATCTGCCACCTGACCAAGGACACGGCAATCAACATGCGTCTGAAGATCGAACGTGGTTTCGGCTACCAGCCGGCTGCCGCGCGTCGTCGTCCGGACGAAGAAACCCGTGCCATCGGCCGCCTGGTCCTGGATGCCTCGTTCTCGCCGGTCCGCCGTGTCGCCTATGCCGTGGAAGCGGCGCGTGTCGAACAGCGCACCGACCTGGACAAGCTGGTCATCGATATCGAGACCAACGGCACCATCGATGCCGAGGAAGCCGTGCGCACCGCCGCCGACATCCTCAGCGACCAGCTGTCGGTGTTCGGTGACTTCACCCACCGCGACCGCGGTGCGGCCAAGCCGGCCAACAACGGCGTGGATCCGGTGCTGCTGCGCCCGATCGACGATCTGGAGCTGACCGTGCGTTCGGCCAACTGCCTGAAGGCTGAAAGCATCTACTACATCGGCGATCTGATCCAGAAGACCGAAGTGGAGCTGCTGAAGACCCCGAACCTGGGCAAGAAGTCGCTCACCGAGATCAAGGAAGTGCTGGCTCAGCGCGGCCTGTCGCTCGGCATGAAGCTGGAGAACTGGCCGCCGGCCGGCGTCGCCAGCCACGGCATGCTGGGCTGATATCGGCAATGCCTGAAGGCTCCACCGTTCGCGGTGGGGCCTTCAACGCAACACAACATGCCACGACGAACCCCAGGTTCGCGGGCAGGTCGTCCAGGACGGGCGGCCAGGACCATCCGCAGTCCGCGCAGCAACGCCAGGATGGCGACAACGATCCGCACAGCCTCATCATTAACCAAGGAATATCACCATGCGTCACCAGAAGTCTGGCCGTAAGTTCAGCCGCACCAGCGCCCACCGCGAAGCGATGTTCAAGAACATGGCCGCCTCGCTGTTCAAGCACGAGCTGATCAAGACCACCCTGCCGAAGGCCAAGGAACTGCGCCGCGTTGCCGAGCCGCTGATCACCCTGGCCAAGGTCGACTCCGTCGCCAACCGCCGTCTGGCTTTCGCTCGCCTGCGCGACAACGAAGCCGTGGGCAACCTGTTCACCATCCTGGGCCCGCGCTACGCGAACCGTCCGGGCGGCTACCTGCGCCTGCTGAAGTGTGGCTTCCGCGCTGGCGACAACGCGCCGATGGCCTACGTCGAGCTGGTTGACCGTCCGGTCGTGGCCGAGGAAGTGGCCGAGTAATCGGACCGCTCCAACGCGACACAGCGAAAGCCCGGCCTCTGCCGGGCTTTTGCGTTTCTGCGGGATCTGACCCGCACCGTTCCGACAGGCGTCACCTGTGGCGGTTCGAATGGCATGCACTCTCGGTTACGCTTGGCGCCTTGATCCATTCGAGCGTTGACGATGAATCCACTGCGCTGGCCCTTCCGCGCCCAGTTCTTCCTGGGCTTCCTGATCTGCGCGGGCCTGCTGGGCTACGCGATCTTCCTGCAGCTGAAGATGGGCCTGGAGCCGTGCCCGCTGTGCATCTTCCAGCGGCTGGCGTTCGCCGCGCTGGGCCTGCTGTTCCTGATCGGTGCACTGCACGGGCCCTCCAACCGTCCTGGCCGGGCAACCTACGGCGTGCTCGCCTTCATTGCCGCCGCGGTCGGCGTAGGCATCGCTGCGCGCCACGTCTACGTGCAGATGCTGCCACCGGAGATGGGTGCGACCTGCGGCCCGCCGCTGAGCTTCCTGCGCGAGACCATGGGGCCGCTGGAAGTATTCCGCACGGTGCTGACCGGTACCGGCAACTGCGGCAATATCGACTGGACGTTCCTGGGCCTGACCATGCCGATGTGGTCGGGCGTGTGGTTCGTGCTGCTGGCGCTGTGGGCGTTGGTGGTGTCGCTGCGCAAGGTCAAGCGCTGAACTAAGGCGGGGTCGGAGCCCTCTCCTGCGGAAAGGGGTCCGACCCCAGGCACCCTGGCGTCCTCAGAAATCCTGCTGCAGGCTCAGGTAGGCGCCACGGCGCGGTCCCCACTGCGGGGCGAACACGCCGACGCCACCGCCATCGCGCAGTTGGTAGCTGCGGTCCAATGCATTGATGACCGCCAGCTGCACATGCAGCGGATGGCCGCTGCCGGCATTGAAGTCATGCCCGGCGCTGAGGTTCACCTGCAGGTAGGACGGCAGCTCGCCGCCGTTGGGCACGCCCTCGATGTCCGAACGCAGGCCGCTACCGAACACGTAGTTGGCGCCGACCCGGTTGTGTCCGGCAAAGGCGTAGCTGAAGCCACCCGATGAGGTCAGCTTCTGGTCGTGGTCGAGGTGGATCCAATGGTTGGCCACATAGGCCAGCGCGTCCGGATCGAGGTTGTACTGGCTGGTGATGACCTGGGTGCCGATGGCCTTGTTGTACGCTGCGTTGACGTAGGCGCTGAACGGACCGTCGCTGTAGTCGGCACTGAACTCCAGGCCATGGATATGGCCGCGGCGGTAGTTGAACGTCGAGTAGATGTAGGCGGCACCGAACTGGCCTTCGTCCTGCAGGCGCGCGACGCGTCGGTCATAGGCATCCAGGCCCAGGGTCAGGTGTTCGCCCACCTGCTGCGACACGCCGATGTCGTAGTAGTCGCTGCGCTCGGCCAGTGGCGTGTTGTTGCCGCCGCTGGGTTGCTGGTTGGTGGTGCCGTCGTACAGCGCGATGTCGCTGCTGGCGATCAGCTCACTGGCCGGTGGCGTGAAGTAACGCGAATAGCCGGCATGCACGGTGGTGCTGTCGCTGGCATTCCAGGCCACGCCCACGCGGGGGCTGAGCTGGCCCTCGGTGTGGCCAAAGGCCTTGTAGCGATCTCCGCGCAGGCCGTAGTTGACGGTCCAGTCGTCGCCGATCTTCCATTCATCCTGCACGTACAACGCCTGCGTGCTGGCATGGAAGGCACTGTGGTCAGGTATCAGCAGCGGCGTGGTGCTGGATTGCTGGCCGGCGTCATCGACCGGAAACACCCAGCTGCTGTTGTTCGCACGCGCGTTCTCGTAATTGCCGTACAGGCCATAGCGCAGCGTGTGGTCGCTGCCCAGCGGGGTGGAGAAATCGGCCTGCAGCGTGTTGGCGCGGTTGCTGCGCTGCACCTGCGAGGCGACGCCACTGAATACCAGGTCGCCGATGACATCCGGGTTGAACGCCACATCGCTGTAGCGCTGCCCGGCTGACAGCTGGTAGGCGGTGCTGCCCAGCGCGCCCTGCAGCACCAGCATGCCGAAGCGGGTGGTCTCGCGCTGGGTTTCATCCAGCTGGCTGGAGTCGAAGGTGG
The DNA here is from genome assembly GCF_052605195.1 of Stenotrophomonas maltophilia group sp. vghtpe118. NCBI lineage: Bacteria > Pseudomonadati > Pseudomonadota > Gammaproteobacteria > Lysobacterales > Lysobacteraceae > Stenotrophomonas > Stenotrophomonas maltophilia group sp. vghtpe118. The sequence goes on from NZ_CP199672.1 coordinate 3,628,126, forward strand.
TGGTGTCCAGGTAACCGAACTGCGGGGTCTGGCCGGGGTTGACCGGGATCTGCAAGCGATTGTTGGCGAAGCCGGCGAACACGCTCAGGCGCGTGTTCTCGTTGACCAGGTAGGTGAGGTCAGCGAACGCTTTGCCTTGGTGGGTGTCGTCGTGCAGCGGCTTGCGCGAGCGGGTCGGGTTCTCCAGGCCAACCTCGTTCTGGTCGTAGTTGCCAGTAAGGAACCAGCTCCATCGCCCCTGGTTGCCCCACCACGAGGCATTCGGATTGATCTTGCCGAACGAGCCTGCGGTCAGACCGGCGCTGCCGCCATTGCCGAGCTCGGCGCCATTGCGGGTGGTGATGTCGACCACTGCAGCGGTGCGCTCGCCGAACTGCGCCGGCAGCGCGCCATCCATCAGGCGGATGCTCTTGATGGTGCGGGCATCCAGTGTCTGGCCGAAGCCGGAGATCGATTCGGGCAACAGCACGCCATTGATGCGGTACTGCAGATTGGCGTGGTCGCCGCGCACGTGCACGCCGCCATAGGAATCCTGGACCACGCCCGGGGCCTGCAGCAGTACCTGGCTGAGCGGCGCGGAGGCACCCAGCGGCTGCTTCTGGATGTCCTCGGCGGTGATCTGGTACTGGCTGCTGCCGATGTCCGGCGACAGCGCGTTGCGGGCCTGGTCGAGCTGGGCGTGGACGGTGACTGCGTCCAGATCCTTGACGGAGGAAGAGGTGTCGTCGGTCGTTGCGGCGAAGGCGGGCAGGCTGGCCAAGGCCAGGGCGAAGGCAATGCCGGTAGCGAGGGGTGAGGGCTTCATGGTGAGAGAGGGGGCGGCTGGGCGTGGAAGGGGCCGGTCCATGACGTGGAAGTGTTACTCCGTAACAAATCATGCGCCTGTCCCGTGCGGCTGACCATGCTGGATCTGGCTGCCGGCGCTGGCCTTTCCCTGCCGTTCAGGTGGCTGGGGCGGTGGGTGTGGGCCTTTGCGTCAGCGGCTGGCTCTGCGACCATGACCGCCCCCCACCCCGGAAGTCTGCAATGAGCCTGTCCGCCGTTCCACCCGCGTCCGATCCCGCCGCGACCACCGCTGGCGCTGCCTGGTCGCCGGAGAGCTGGCGTGGCAAGACCGCGCTGCAGATGCCGACCTACCCGGACCCGGTGGCATTGGACGCCGCTCTGCACGAGCTGAAGCGGCTGCCGCCGCTGGTCACCTCGTGGGAGATCCTGGCGTTGAAGCAGCAGCTGGCCGAGGCCCAGGAAGGCAAGCGCTTCCTGCTGCAGGGCGGCGACTGCGCCGAGAACTTCAGCGACTGCGAATCGGGCACCATCTCCAACCGCCTGAAGGTACTGCTGCAGATGAGCCTGGTGCTGGTGCACGGCCTGCGCCAGCCGGTGATCCGCGTGGGCCGCTTCGCCGGCCAGTACGCCAAGCCGCGCTCGGCCGACACCGAGACCCGCGACGGCGTGACCCTGCCCAGCTACCGCGGTGATGTGATCAACGCACCGGCGTTCACCGAAGCGGCGCGCCTGCCGGACCCGAAGCGGATGCTGCAGGCCCACGCGCATTCGGCGATGACGATGAACTTCGTGCGTGCGCTGATCGACGGCGGTTTCGCCGACCTGCACCACCCCGAATACTGGAATCTGGAGTGGGTAAGCCACTCGCCGCTGGCGGCCGAGTACCAGAAGATGGTGGCCTCGATCGGCGATGCGGTGCACTTCATGGAGACCCTGGCCGGGGCCCGCGTGCACAATCTCAACCGCATCGACTTCTACACGTCGCACGAAGCCCTGCTGCTGCCCTACGAGCAGGCGTTGACCCGCCAGGTGCCGCGCCAGCAGGGCTGGTTGAACCTGAGCACGCATTACCCGTGGATCGGCATGCGCACGGCCGCGCTCGATGGCGCGCACGTGGAGTACCTGCGTGGCGTGCGCAATCCGATTGCGATCAAGGTGGGCCCGTCGGTGACGCCGGACCAGCTGCTGCGCCTGATCGATGTGCTCAACCCACATGACGAGCCGGGCCGCCTGAGCTTCATCCACCGGATGGGCGCAACGCAGATCGCAGAGAAACTGCCGCCGCTGCTGGACGCGGTCAAGCGTGATGGTCGCCGCGTGCTGTGGGTGTGCGATGCGATGCATGGCAATACCGAAAGCACCGCCAACGGTTTCAAGACACGCCGCTTCGACAACGTGCGTGGCGAGGTGGAGATGTCGTTCGATCTGCATGCGGCCGCCGGTACGCGCCTGGGCGGTGTGCACCTGGAACTGACCGGCGAGGACGTGACCGAGTGCATCGGCGGCGCGCGCGAACTGACCGAGCGCGACCTGGAGCGTGCGTATCGTTCGACGGTGGACCCGCGGTTGAACTACGAGCAGTCGCTGGAGATCGCGATGGCGATCGTGCGCAAGCAGGAGCAAGTGCGGTAAGGATTTTTCGGCAGGGCTTGCAGCCCTGCACCTGCTACGAGCCAGAGCAACGTCAACGTCAACGTCAAAAGCGGGCTATCCGTGGGTTGGCGGGACGGTATCGGAGTGCGGGGACGCCGCAAGTACGTCCTTGTAGGCTTGGCAGCCGCTTGCTCGTGTGCGCAGGAAAGCGCACACGAGCAAGCGGCGACCGAGCTTACATGGGTGAGGGCGCTTTGCTTGCGAAGCACTGCTTCGCAAGCGCCCGAACGCACAGCCGCCAGCGGCTGGGCCGGGCCCCGGAGGGGTACTTGCAGCGCCCCCCGCAACCGGACCCACCCCGCCATCCCACAGCAAACCCGCTTCTGCTTCGGCTGTTGCTGTTGCCGTTGCTGTTGCTTCGGCTTCTGGGCAGGTGCAGGGCTACAAGCCCTGCCGACCAACACCCTCCTTACAAACGACTGACGTGACGCTCATGCGCCATGCGCGAGGCTGTCCACTTGCTTGTCCGACTGGAGGTGGCAACGGTGCACTGGCAGAGCGCACAGGCCTACGCATGGCCGTTGGGTTTGGCCGCATTGGTGGGCGGTATCGGCGCGTGGCTGATCCTGTGGATCTACCATCGGCTGAAAGGGCGTGATCGGCGGCGCGCGCGCATCGGGCGTGTGCTCGGGCTGCCAATGGCCACCGCGTGGCCGCTGCTGCTGTTGATCCCTGCATTGCAGGCCACGCCGCTGCAGGATCCCCTTCTGGGCAACCTGCAACGGGTGCTGCATATCGCACTGACCGCCTGCTTCATCTGGTTGCTGGTACGCGCAGTGGCAGCGGGTGAGCGGGCCATCCTGCGCAGCCATCCCATCGATGTCTCCGATAATCTGGAAGCGCGCCGCATCCAGACCCAGACGCGGGTGCTCAGCCGTGTGCTGATGGGCGGCATCATCGTGCTGGGTGCTTCGCTGGTGCTGTTGACCTTTCCCATGGTGCAGAAGATCGGCACCGCGCTGCTGGCCTCGGCGGGCCTCATCGGCCTGGTGGCCGGTATCGCCGCAAAGCCGGTGTTCGGCAATCTGATCGCTGGCCTGCAGATTGCAGTGACCCAGCCGATCCGGCTGGACGATGTGGTGATCGTCGAGGGCGAGTGGGGACGCATCGAGGAGATCGGCAGCAGCTACGTGGTGGTACGCATCTGGGACGAGCGGAGGATGGTGGTGCCGCTGACCTGGTTCATCGAGAACCCCTTCCAGAACTGGACCCGGCGCAGCGCCGATCTGCTCGGTACGGCGTTTCTGTGGCTGGACTATCGTGCCCCGATCGCGGCGATCCGCGCTGAGCTGGAGCGCATCTGCCGGGGTGAGGCATTGTGGGATGGCCGGGTCTGCGTGACCCAGGTGACCGAAACCAGCGAGCGTGCGATCCAGGTGCGCCTGCTGGTGAGTGCGCGCAGCTCTGGCGACGCGTTCGACCTGCGTTGCCTGGTACGCGAGCGCATGCTCGATTTCCTCGCACGTGAGCATCCGCAGTCGCTGCCGCAGCTGCGTGCGCGGCTGCAGCATGCTGACGAGCTGGACATGCCGCGTGGTCCACGCGCACGTACTGCAGATGTGCGTTCGCCGGGGGCTGAAGACGGTGAGGCGGCAATCGTGCCGATGGAGCCGGAACCCGAACGGTAGCGCCGGCCAGCGGCCGGCACTACCGGATCAAGGCTCGCCGGCGTCGATCAGCGTGTCGGTGCCGAAGTGCGGTGGCCGCCGCGCGCGGGTGCGCTGTTCGTAGGCGTACGCCATTTCGATCAGCTTCGGTTCGCTCCAGGCGGTGCCCATGAACAGCAGGCCGACCGGCAGGCCATCGATCTGGCCCATCGGCACGCTGAGGCTGGGATAGCCGGCGACGGCGGCGGCACTGTAGCTCTCGCCGGGGAAGTCGTCGCCTTCGCTGCGGATCGGCCACGCCACGCCGGTGGTCGGCGCGACCAGGGCGTCGAGCTGGTGGGCGGCGAGGGCGGCATCGATGCCTTCCGGGCCCGCCAACCGGCGCGCATCGCTGCGTGCGCGGATATAGGCGGGGTCGGCCAAGCCAGCGGTAGCGTCAGCTTCCACCAGCAGTTCCTGGCCGAACAGGCCCAGTTCCTGCTTGCTGTGCGCCCGGTTGAAGGCGATCAATTCGGCCAGGCTGTGCAGGGGAGCGCGGTGGGCGCTGAAGTAACGCTCCAGCCCGGCCTTGAACTCGTACAGTAGTACCTTGCGTTCGGCGTCGGCCCAGGCGCCCTGGTTGGGCAGCTCCACCGGCACCACGACGGCACCGGCCCGACGCAGCTCGGTGGCGGCGTGTTCGATCAGTGGCGGCATGCCGCGGTATTTCAGCAGCGGCGTCTGCAGCAGGCCGATGCGCTTGCCACGCAGTCCCTGCGGATCCAGCCGCGCGGTGTAGTCGTACACCGCACGGCCGGGCATGGTTGCGGTGGCCGGGTCGGCATCATCGCGGCCGGCAATTGCGGTCAGTACGGCCGCAGCGTCGGCGACGCTGCGTGTCATCGGCCCCGCAGTATCCTGGCTGAAGGAAATCGGGATGATGCCATCGCGGCTGACCAGGCCGACGGTCGGCTTGAGGCCGACGATGCCATTGATCGCCGCAGGGCAGACGATGCTGCCGTCGGTTTCGGTGCCGATCGCCACGCTGGCCAGGTTGGCGGCGACCGCTACCGCGCTGCCGCTGCTGGAGCCGCAAGGCGAGTGGCTGAGGCGATAGGGATTGCGGGTCTGGCCGCCGCGCGCGCTCCAGCCGGACACCGAATCGTTGCCGCGGAAATTGGCCCATTCGCTGAGATTGGTCTTGCCCAGCACCACGGCCCCGGCCTCGCGCAGGCGCCGCACCAGATACGCATCGTCAGGGCGGAACCCCTGCAGGGCCAGAGAGCCGGCACTGGTGGCCATCGGCGCCGCGTTGATGTTGTCCTTCAGCAGTACCGGGATGCCGTGCAGCGGGCCACGCAGGCGTCCATCGCGGCGCTCGCGGTCGCGCGCCGCGGCTTCCTTCAGGGCATCGGGGTTGAGCTCGATCACCGCGCGCAGGCGGGGGCCGGCCCGATCCAGGGCGGCGATGCGCTGCAGGTAGGCCTGGGTCAGGGTGGTGCTGTCCAGTTCACCGGCGGTCATCCGCGCCTGCAGGTCGGCAACATCGGTTTCAGCGTACGGGAACGGCACGTTGCGGCTCGCAGGTTCGGCCGCATGCGCGCTGGGCGTGGCCGGGCTGCAGCCAGCCGAAAGCAGCGCAGGCAGCGCGGCGAGCAGGCAGGTCAGCAGAGGCGGCAAGGACGGGCGCATGGGGCGGCTTGGTCGGCTCCAATCCCCAGTGTAGCCGGTGCTCAGCGGTGGCGCTTGCGCAGGTCGCGGGCGAGAACGTAGACCACGATCAGGTTGATCGCCAGGATCGTCCACGACGGCCAGCCGGGGTGGCGGATGATTGCGAAGATGTCGAAGGGCAGGTACAGCGAGGCAGTCAGGCAGCCCAGCCAGGAGGCCCAGGCCTTGGCCCGCCACAAGCCCCAGGCTTCGACCAGGTGCAGCAGGCCGTAGCCGATCATCCCCGCCGCGGCCAGGTGGACCGCGTCGGGGCTGATCATATGCAGCAGCGAGGGCAGGGTGCCATGGTCCGGATCCAGGCTGAAACGCCGGATCAGGACCATGATGCCGTGCCGAAGCGGCTGCGGTCCGAGCACTTCCAGCCCGGTGGCGGCCAACAGCGCCAGCATCGCCTTGCTCGCTTCGAGCAGGGCAATGACGTGCAGACCCGGATGCCGGTGTGGATCCGGGTTGTAGCCGCTCTGGTTCACGGGGTGCTGGCTCAGCCGCCGCGCGAAGCCTTCTTGCGGTCGCTCTCGGTCAGGAACTTCTTGCGCAGGCGGATCTCCTTCGGGGTGATCTCGACCAGCTCGTCGTCTTCGATGAAGTCCAGGGCCTGTTCCAGCGAGTACTTGATCGCCGGGGTCAGCTGGATCGCATCGTCCTTGCCGGAAGCGCGCATGTTGGTCAGCGGCTTGGTCTTGATCGCGTTGACGGTCAGGTCGTTGTCCTTGGAGTGGATGCCGACCAGCTGACCTTCATACACGTTGTCGCCTTCGGCAGCGAAGAGCTTGCCGCGTTCCTGCAGCGGGCCCAGCGAGTAGGCCGGGGTGACGCCCGGCGCATTGGCGATCATCACGCCGTTGATGCGCTTGGCGATGGCGCCCTGTTCCTTCGGGCCGTAGTGGTCGAACACGTGGAACAGCAGGCCCGAACCCTGGGTCAGGGTCTTGAACTCGTTCTGGAAGCCGATCAGGCCACGGGCCGGGATCTGGTACTCCAGGCGCACGCGGCCCTTGCCGTCCGATTCCATGTTCTTCAATTGGCCCTTGCGGGTGCCCAGCTTTTCCATCACGCCGCCCTGGTGGACTTCTTCGATGTCCACCACCAGCTGCTCGATCGGCTCCATCAGCTGGCCGTCGATTTCCTTGATGATCACTTCCGGGCGCGACACAGCCAGCTCGTAGCCTTCGCGGCGCATGTTCTCGATCAGCACCGACAGGTGCAGTTCGCCACGGCCGGAGACCAGGAACTTGTCGGCGTCTTCCAGCTGCTCGACCTTCAGGGCCACGTTGTGGACCTTTTCACGGTCCAGGCGGTCCTTGATCTGGCGGCTGGTCAGGAACTTGCCACCGGACAGGTCCTTGTTGCCGGCGAACGGCGAATTGTTCACCTGGAAGGTCATCGAGATGGTCGGCTCGTCGACGGTCAGCGCAGGCAGGGCTTCCGGGAAGTCCGGTGCGCAGATGGTGTCGGAGATGGTCAGCTCCTGGATGCCGGAGATGGCCACGATGTCGCCGGCCTCGGCCGAATCCTGCTCGATGCGCTCCAGGCCCATGAAGCCCAGCACCTGCAGCACCTTGCCGTTGCGCTTCTTGCCTTCACGGTCGATGACCGCGACCTGCATGTTCTTCTTCAGGGTGCCGCGCTGGATGCGGCCGATGCCGATCACGCCCACGAAGTTGTTGTAGTCCAGCTGGCTGATGCGCATCTGGAACGGGCCTTCCGGGTCCACTTCCGGCTTCGGCGCGTGCTGCATGATCGCTTCGTACAGCGGGGTCATGTCGCCGTCGCGCACGGTGTCTTCCAGGCCCGCGTAGCCGTTCAGGCCCGAGGCGTAGACGATCGGGAAGTCCAGCTGCTCGTTGGTGGCACCGAGCTTGTCGAACAGGTCGAAGACCTGGTCGATCACCCACTCCGGACGGGCGCCCGGACGGTCGACCTTGTTGACCACGACGATCGGCTTGAAGCCCATCGCGAAGGCCTTCTGGGTCACGAAGCGGGTCTGCGGCATCGGGCCGTCCATCGCATCGACCAGAATCAGCACGGTGTCGACCATCGACAGCACGCGCTCGACCTCACCGCCGAAGTCGGCGTGGCCGGGGGTGTCGACGATGTTGATCCGGTTCTTGATGCCGGTCTTCTTGTCTTCCCAGGTGATGGCGGTGTTCTTGGCCAGGATGGTGATGCCGCGTTCCTTTTCCTGGTCGTTGCTGTCCATCACGCGCTCGGCGAGGACGGTGCGCTCGGACAGGGTGCCGGACTGCTTCAGCAGCTGGTCGACCAGGGTGGTCTTGCCATGGTCGACGTGGGCGACGATGGCGATGTTGCGAAGATTTTCGATGGACATACGAAAGGGGGCCAGTCGGCGCCGGATTTGGAAAAAGAAGTCCAACATTATACGTCGAACTTGACGATTCGCGAAAAGGTGGATTTCACGCCGGCCAAACGGCCCATTCAGCTGGCTGTCCACCGGTTCGGCCGAGGTCGCCAGGACGGCCCCTCGGCTCACCTTCCCCTGGCTGAAGGCGGGGGCTCCACCGATGGTCGAAGGCACCGCCGCCACGAGGCAGGTGTAAACTAGGTCGCTAGACGCATTCCCCTTTGCACCAAGGATCTTCATGTCCCTCATCGCCACTTTCGACACCACCCAGGGCCCGATCAAGGTCGAGCTGTTCGCCGACAAGGCGCCACTGACCGTGGCCAACTTCGTGAACCTGGTCAAGCACGGCTTCTATGACGGCCTGATCTTCCATCGCGTGATCGCCGACTTCATGATCCAGGGCGGCTGCCCGCAGGGCCGTGGCACCGGCGGCCCGGGCTACAAGTTCGAAGACGAGAAGAATGGCGTGAAGCACGAGGTCGGCTCGCTGTCGATGGCCAACGCCGGCCCGAACACCAACGGCAGCCAGTTCTTCATCACCCACATCAAGACCGATTGGCTGGACGGCCGCCACACCGTCTTCGGCAAGGTCCTGGAAGGCCAGGCCATCGTCGATTCGGTCAAGCAGGGCGATGTGATCCATTCGATCACCCTGGAAGGCGACGTCGACGCCGTGCTGGCCGCGCAGGCCGACCGCGTCGCGGAGTGGAACAAGCACCTCGCCGCCTGACCCCCTTTCGAAACGGCCACCCACGGGTGGCCGTTTCCCTGTTCCCCGCCGCCCGCCCGGCCTGCGTGGCCATGCCCGCGGCGCCCCATCAAACGCTTGCAAGCAAGAGGAAACCCCCATGAAAGCACCCGTTCGTGTTGCCGTGACCGGCGCCGCCGGCCAGATCGGTTATGCCCTGCTGTTCCGCATCGCCTCCGGCGAAATGCTGGGCAAGGACCAGCCGGTCATCCTGCAGCTGCTGGAACTGCCGGTCGACAAGGCCCAGGCCGCCCTGAAGGGCGTGATGATGGAGCTGGAAGACTGCGCGTTCCCGCTGCTGGCCGGCATGGTTGGCACCGATGACGCCGAAGTCGCGTTCAAGGACGCCGACATCGCCCTGCTGGTCGGCGCACGTCCGCGTGGCCCGGGCATGGAGCGCAAGGACCTGCTGCTGGAGAACGCCAAGATCTTCACCGCCCAGGGCGCCGCGCTGAACAAGGTCGCCAGCCGTGACGTGAAGGTGCTGGTGGTCGGCAACCCGGCCAACACCAATGCCTACATCGCGATGAAGTCGGCTCCGGACCTGAAGCCGGAGAACTTCACCGCCATGCTGCGCCTGGACCACAACCGCGCGCTGAGCCAGCTGTCGGCCAAGCTGGGCAAGCCGGTCGGTGGCATGGAGAAGCTGGTGGTGTGGGGCAACCACAGCCCGACCATGTACCCGGACTACCGTTTCGCCACCGCCGACGGCGCCTCGATCGCCGATGCGATCAACGACCAGGAGTGGAACGCCAACACGTTCATCCCGACCGTCGGCAAGCGCGGCGCGGCGATCATCGAAGCCCGTGGCTCGTCCTCGGCCGCTTCGGCCGCCAATGCCGCCATCGACCACGTGCGTGACTGGGTGCTGGGCAGCAACGGCAAGTGGGTCACCATGGGCGTGCCGTCCGACGGTTCCTACGGCATTCCGGAAGGCGTGATCTTCGGTTTCGCGGTGACCACCGAGAACGGCAAGTACACCCTGGTCAAGGATCTGCCGATCGACGACTTCAGCCAGAAGTACATCGACAAGACCCTGGCCGAGCTGGAAGAAGAGCGTGCCGGCGTCGCCCACCTGCTGGGCTGATGCAGGCGGTACCGGCTCCGGTCGGTAGGTCTTGCATCAAGGTAGGTACCGACCGCTGGTCGGTACGCAGAAAACGGGGAGGCTTCGGCTTCCCCGTTTTCATTTGGAATTCCTGGAACCGCATGATCCACCTGCACTACATCGACGACGCGCTGCTGGTGGCTGAAAAGCCCGCCGGCCTGCTGTCCGTGCCCGGCCGCAGCGCCGAGAACCAGGACTGCGTCGTCGCGCGCCTGCAGTCGCTGTACCCGGATGCGTTGACCGTGCACCGCCTGGACCAGGTTACTTCCGGGCTGCTGCTGCATGCGCGTGGCAAGGACATGCAGGCGGCGTTGTCGATGCAGTTCGAGCAGCGCCGGGTTGGCAAGCGCTATGAAGCGATCGTGGAGGGACTGCTTGAAGGCGATGCCGGCGACGTGGATCTGCCGCTGATTGTGGACTGGCCGAACCGGCCGAAGCAGACGGTCGATCACGAACGCGGCAAGCCGGCGCTGACGCGCTGGCGCGTAATGGCGCGTGATGTGGAAGCGCAGCGTACCCGCGTGGAGCTGGAACCGATCACCGGCCGCAGCCATCAGCTGCGGTTGCACATGGCCAGTATTGGCCATCCGATTGTTGGCGACGTGCTGTATGACGCGGCACCGGCGCAGCGCGTGCACCTGCATGCGCGCAGCCTGCGGTTCACCCATCCGGTGACGGGCGAAGCGCTCGCGTTCGAGTCCGCGACTCCGTTCTAGGGGGTCGGCAGGGCTTGCAGCCCTGCACCTGCTACGAACCGGAGCAACGTCAAACATCAAAGGCGGGCTATCCGTGGGTTGGCGGGACGGTGTCGGAGTGCGGGGCCGCCGCAAGTACGTCCGTGTAGGCTTGGCAGCCGCATCCATGCGGCTGACACCCCGCACTCCGACACCGCCCCACCTTCGACAGGTTCACTCGGCTGTTGGTAACGGTGGCCGTTGTTCCGCGCAGCTGTTGGTAGGTGTCGACCTTGGTCGACACGATTTTTCTGTCAGATATCGAATGAATCATCCACGCATGGCGTGGATCTACCGTGTCGACCGAGGTCGACACCTACCAGAACAATATGCCGTTCCGACAGATCGCGGAATCTGTCGAAGGTGGGGTGGGGCCGGTGGCGGGAGTGTCCGCGGCATGGATGCCGCGGCCAAGCCCCCACGGACGGGTTTACGGCGTCTCCCGCCACCGGACCCACCCCGCCATCCCCAAGTAAGCCAGCTTCTGCTGTTGCTTCGGCTTCGGCCTCTGCAGGTGCAGGGCGCAGCCCTGCATGAAAAACCCACCCCCCTACCAAGGTAGGGCGGCCCGCGCGCCAGCGCCGGACTATCCTCGAACCCATGACTTTGTCTGGGAGGGCTGCGTCATGAACTACGAGGAAACCTACCGTCGCTCGATCGACGAGCCGGAGGCGTTCTGGGGCGAGGAAGCCAAGCGCATCCATTGGCACAAACCGCCGCAGCAGGTGCTCGATTACAGCAACCCGCCGTTCCGGCGCTGGTTCGTCGGTGGTGAAACCAATCTCTGCTACAACGCCGTCGACCGCCACCTGGCAACGCGCGCCGACCAGCTCGCGCTGGTTGCGATTTCCACCGAAACCAACAGCACCCGCGAGATCACCTATCGCCAGCTGTATCGCGAAGTGAACGACTTCGCCGCCGTGCTCAAGCATCTCGGCGTCGGCCACGGTGACCGCGTGGTGATCTACATGCCGAACATGGCCGAAGCCGTGTTCGCGATGCTGGCCTGCGCGCGCATCGGTGCGGTGCACTCGGTGGTGTTCGGTGGCTTCGCCGCGCACAACCTGGCGCTGCGCATCGACGATGCGAAGCCGAAGTTGCTGATCGCAGCGGATGCCGGCATGCGCGGTGGCAAGCTGATTCCGTACAAGCCGATGGTCGACGCGGCCTGCGCCGAAGCGGCGTCGCCTCCGCCACACGTGCTGATCGTCTCGCGTGGGCTGGATGCCGCCGAACCCCGCGTGTCGGGTCGCGACGTGGACTACGCCGCGCTGCGTGCACAGGTTGGTGAAGTCGATGTGCCGGTGCAGTGGCTTGAAGCGAGCGAGCCGAGCTACCTGCTGTACACCTCCGGCACCACCGGCAAGCCGAAGGGCGTGCAGCGCGATGTCGGTGGTTACGCGGTGGCGATGGCGCAGTCGATGGAGACCGTGTTCGACTGCAAGCCGGGCCAGGTGATGTTCTCCACTTCCGACGTCGGCTGGGCGGTGGGCCACTCGTACAACGTGTACGGCCCGCTGATCGGTGGCTGCACCTCGTTGCTGTACGAGGGGCTGCCGACGAATCCGGACCCGGGCATCTGGTGGGCGCTGTGCGAACAGTACAACGTGCGCACCATGTTCTCCTCACCCACCGCCATCCGCGTGCTGAAGAAGCACGACGCGGACTTCATCCATCGCCACGATCTGCGCGCCCTGAAGTACCTGTTCCTGGCCGGCGAGCCGCTGGACGAACCCACCGCGCACTGGATCAGCGAAGCGCTGGGCAAGCCGATCATCGACAACTACTGGCAGACCGAAACCGGCTGGCCGGCACTGACCCTGCTGCCGGGCCTGGAGATGAAGCCGGTGCGCTTCGGTTCACCGGGCTTCCCCAATCTCGGCTATCGGATGAAGGTGATCGACGAGAACACCGGCGAGGAAGTGGCGCCGGGGCAGAAGGGCGTGCTGGTGGTGTCGCCGCCCTTGCCGCCGGGTTGCATGAGCACGGTGTGGAACGACGACAACCGATTCCTGCAGAGCTACTTCAGCCACTTCAAGGAACTGCTGTACAGCTCGCTGGACTGGGCGATCCGCGATGACGATGGCTATACCTTCATCCTCGGCCGTACCGACGATGTGATCAACGTGGCCGGGCATCGTCTGGGTACGCGCGAGATCGAGGAGGCCATCTCCAGCCACCCGCGCGTGGCCGAGGCTGCCGTGATCGGGGTCAAGGACGAGCTGAAGGGGCAGGTGCCGCTGGTGTTCGTCACCCTCAAGCAGGGGCTTGAGGGCGAGGATCCGGCGCCGGTGGTGGCCGAGATGATGGCGACGGTGACGACTTCGCTTGGTGCGGTCGCGCGCCCGGCGCATGTGCACGTGGTCAATGCGCTGCCCAAGACCCGTTCGGGCAAGCTGCTGCGGCGCTCGTTGCAGGCGTTGGCCGAGCAGCGCGACCCGGGCGACCTGTCGACGCTGGACGACCCCAGCGCGCTGGAGGAGATCCGCCGCGCGCTGGGCCGTTGATCCGGTAGCGCCGGCCGCTGGCCGGCCCCCCCCCGTCAATCCCGAGGTTGCCGGCCAGCGGACGGCACTACCCGCGGCACTTGCGCTAAGCTCGGCCTGTCATCGACCTGCAACACGCGGTGCGCGCCGGGGAACGCGCGCGCCGCCCGGGGATGGCAATAAGGGGGGCGTGCCCGCACACGGCACGCTGGCATGGCGCATCAAGGGAGGGGGAGGCAATGGCATTGCTGCACGCCAAGACGGCTGCTGGCCGTCAGGAAATCGAAGACCGTGGCCGGCGCCTGCCGGCGGCACTGCGTTCAATCCTGCTGATGGTCGATGGCCATCGCGATGACACCGAACTGCGCGGCCTGTTCGATGGCCTGCGCGCACCTCCGGATGCACTGGAGCAGCTGGCCGCACAGGGACTGATCGAGGTGATCGGCGGGAGCGTAGAGGCCGCTCCGGCGCGTGGCATCAGCACCGGCCGCGAACAGGACCCGGCGCTGTACCAGCAGTTGTACGACGCGATGAGCGAGGCGGTGCGGCGCCATCTGGGGCTGAAGGGCTACTTCATGCAGTTGAAGATCGAACGCTGCACCGATGCGCTGGCGCTGGAACGCCTGTGCCCGGAACTGCTGGCGGCGGTGGGCAAGGCGCGCAGCCCGGCGCTGGCCCAGCGCTGGTGGCAGGAAACCCAGTCCGCCGTAGTAAACGCTGGCAAAGAGGTCGTGCAGGCCTGAGCCACCGCGTAAAGTGATCGGTTCACTTTCCCACAAGGAGTCCCGCGTGCAGGACGACCACGATGACACCGACACCCCCGGCTGGGACGCGATCAATGCGGCGCTGGCGCCGCTGTATGCCGGGCAGGAGCCGCGACACTACGGCACCGCGCTTCCCTACACGCTCGGCGGCCAGGATCCGCTGGATGGCATCAGCGTGTACTGGGCGGATGCGCCGGTTCCGCATTGGCACTACATCACCTACGGTTTCTCCGAGCTGTATGCCAAGGAGAGCAGTGATGCTGCCGCCAGCGGCTATGGTTTCGAGCTGACGTTCCGTCTTGCTGCCGAAGCCGCTGAGAACGCCGACAGCACGCCGCCGGTGTGGCCGATGAACCTGCTGCAGAACCTGGCGCGCTATGTGTTCGGCAGCGGCAACGTGTTCGAGGATGGCCACCATCTGAATGCGAACGGCCCGATCGCACTGGAGACCGACACGCGGTTGTGCCACTTGGCCTTCATTGCCGACCCGCAGTTGCCGGCACGCGACACCGCCAATGGCCACCTGCAGTTCCTGCAGCTGGTCGGGCTGACCGATGAGGAGATGGAGGCGGTCAAGCGCTGGTCGACACGTGGCGTGCTGCAGGCACTGCAGCCGGCAATGCCGCTGTGGGTCAGCGACCTGCATCGCGGCAACCTGCTGGAAGATCCGGCATTGGCCGAACGGGTGAGGGCCGGCAGCGAGCGCGAGGGCTCCAGCACCGGCATGCTGTTCGTCGAGACGTTGGACTGGCGGCAGGAGGCGGGCGTCACCACGCTGGTGCTCGGCGCGGGCCAGGTCGCCAGCGTGTGCGAACTGCTACCGCTGCGCCTGCGCCACGGAAAGTCGCTGGAACTGGTCGGTCGCGAGCGGCAATGGGCGTTCATTCCAGCCGGGCATGGCGACGTGGGCGAACTGTCGGCGGACAGCGCGCGCTGGGCGCTGAGCGAGGCGGGGCTGCGGGCCCTGGCCGGCGTGCGTGCCGAACGTGGCATCTACCCGTTGACGGAGGCGCTGCGCATCGACGTGGTGCCGACCTATCTGCGCGATGCCAAGGGCGAAGTGATCCGCCAGATCGGCTGATCACCCCGTTGGAGCCGAGGGGTCAGAGCCGCCTGCTGCGCAGACGGATCCGACCCCGCTTGGTAGCCGGTGGCGTCAGGCAAGGCCTTCGGCCTTCAGCGCGGCCTGCACGCCGGCATCGGCGTCCATGCGTGCCTTGTAGGCGGCCAGGTTGTCCAGGCCGGACAGATCAACCTTGGTACCGGCGGCCCAGCGCAGGGTGATGTAGAAGTACGGGTCGGCGAAGCTGCGGAAGCCGGCCAGCCAGGGCTTGTCGGCCAGCTGCCTGTCAGCGGTCTCGAACAGGCTACGCAGGCGCTTGTGCGCGGCGGCGCGGATCGCGTCGTACTGGCTCTCGTCGGCGATGAACTTGCCCGGCGCGAACAGCGGCGAGAAGGCCGGGTGCACGTCGGAATTGACGAAGGCCAGCCAGCGGGTGGCTTCGGCGCGCTGGCGCGGACTGCCGTCACCGCCAAGGCCGGCCTGCGGGAAGCGGTCGGCGATGTAGCCCATGATCGCGGCGTTCTGCAGCAGCACGAAGTCGCCGTCGACCAGTGCGGGAACGGCACCGGCCGGATTGATCTTGAGGAATTCCGGACCCTTCAGGGTGTCCTTGTTCAGCAGTTCAACCTCGAACGGCTGGCCGGTCCACTGCAGGGCGATGTGGTCGGCGGTGGAACAGGCACCGGGCTTGCTGTACAGCTTCATGGGAACTCCAGGTGATGCGGGCGGGAAACGCCCACTATCCCAGAGCCCGGCGGCGGCCGGCAACGCTGCCGCCAGCACGGATCGTTACGACTGCCGCGGCTTGAGGTTCTGCACCTTGTAGAAGGTGTGATCGCCGATGGTCGCCACCTGGTAGGCGTTGCGCCAGTTCGGGCTGGCGATGGACAGCGCGGCGAAGTGGCTGGCACCAGGGACGATCTCGCGGCGTTCGCCGGCCGGCAGCGCCCAGTTGCGCTCGGCGTCGAAGGCCACGTTCATCGCTTCGCTCCACGCCGCGTCATTGCCCAGCTGGGTGCCGGGGGAGACGATGGTCGGTGCGAACTGCTTGCGTGCGGTGACCACCTGGCACATCGAGTCGCCCCACAGGCCACTGTCGAGACGGCGCAGGGCGACCTCGGCAACAGCCTGCTGGCCGCGCAGGGTCTGGTCGCGGGCTTCCAGGTAGACGGTGGTGCTCAAACACAGTGAATCAGCGGCCGGCTGAGGCAACAACTGCGACAGCCAGAGAATCCAGGCCAGTTTCATATAACTCCTTGCTCCGTATGGGCCGCACCCTCCGGTTCCGGCCGCGGGGCGACAGGAGGTGGGGGACGACTTGGCGTCATGGGGAGGCGGCCATCGGGGCCGCCCCGTGGGCAGCCCCAAAAGAAACGATCAGTACCGATCGTGGGGACTGCGCCGGCTCACCGGAAACTGGCTGGTGAGCGGAAAGATGGCGCAAGGTAGGGGGGCATAGCCGAACGCATCGTGAACCGCTCGGCTTGACATTCAGGTTCAACCGGGGTGACGGAAATCACATTCCGTCCCCCATTCAGGCGCTCATCAGAGCGCGGCGGCGACCCGGCTGCCCTGGTCGATGGCGCGTTTCGCATCGAGTTCGGCGGCCACGTCGGCACCGCCGATCAGCTGCGCGTTGATGCCGGCCGCCTGCAGTTCGGCCCGCAGCGTGCGGTTCGGTTCCTGCCCGGCGCAGATCACCACATGGTCGACCGGCAGCAGCTGTTCGCTGCCGTCCACGCGGATGCGCAGGCCCTCGTCGTCCACCCCCAGGTACTCGACGCCACCGAGCATGCGCACGCCCTTGGCCTTCAGCGTGGCGCGATGGATCCAGCCGGTGGTCTTGCCCAGCCGCGCGCCCGGCTTGCCTGGGCTGCGCTGCAGCAGCCACAAGCGCCGCGGTGACGGCTCGACCTCGGGCCGGCCCAGCGAGCCGCGTGCCTCGAAGCTGGCATCCACGCCCCATTCGGCCATCCAGCGCTGCGGATCCAGCGAGGGGGATTCACCGGCGTGGCTGAGGAATTCGCCGACATCGAAGCCGATGCCGCCGGCGCCGATGATCGCCGCATTGGCGCCCACTTCGACCCGTCCCAGCAGCACGTCCAGGTAGCTCACCACCTTGGCGTGATCGGCACCGGGGAAATCGACCTTGCGCGGGGTGATGCCGGTGGCCAGCACCACCTCGTCGAAGCCAGCCAGTTGGGAAGCGTCGACGCGGGTACCCAGGCGCAGCTGTACGCCGGTCTCCTGCAGCGCGTGGCGGAAGTAGCGCAGGGTCTCGTGGAACTCTTCCTTGCCGGGGATGCGCTTGGCCACGTTGAACTGGCCGCCGATCTCATCATTGGCATCGAACAGGGTGACCTGGTGGCCACGCTGGGCAGCGACAGTGGCGCAGGCCAGGCCGGCGGGGCCGGCACCGACCACCGCGACCTTCTTCGGCGTAGCCGTGGGACGATAGACCAGCTCGGTCTCGTGGGCGGCGCGCGGATTGACCAGGCAGCTGGCCAGCTTGTTCTCGAACACGTGGTCCAGGCAGGCCTGGTTGCAGGCGATGCAGGTGTTGATCGCCTCCGCGCGGCCGGCACGGGCCTTGTTCGGCCACTGCGGGTCGGCCAGCAGCGGGCGTGCCAGCGACACCATGTCGGCGCCGCCACCGGCCAGGATGCGTTCGGCAACGTCGGGCATGTTGATGCGGTTGGTCGCCACCAGCGGTACCTTCACATGCGGCTTGAGCTTGGCGGTGACGCCGGCAAAGGCCGCGCGCGGCACCGAGGTGGCGATGGTCGGAATGCGCGCTTCGTGCCAGCCGATGCCGGAATTGATGATCGTTGCGCCAGCCGCCTCGATCGCCTGCGCCTGCTGAACGATCTCGTCCCAGTCGCTGCCGTCGTCGACCAGATCCACCAGTGACAGGCGGTAGATGATGATGAAGTCCGGGCCGCAGGCCTCGCGGATGCGGCGCACGATCTCGACCGCGAAGCGCATGCGCTGGCGCGCGTCGCCGCCCCAGGCATCGGCGCGCTTGTTGGTGCGCGGGGCGATGAACTCGTTGATGAGGTAGCCCTCCGAGCCCATCACTTCCACGCCGTCGTAGCCGGCCTCGCGGGCCAGCTTGGCACTGCGAGCGTAGTCGGCGATATGGCGCTCTACGCCGCTGGCCGACAATGCGCGCGGGGTGAACGGGTTGATCGGTGCCTTCAGCTTCGTCGGTGCCACCGACAACGGGTGGTAGGCATAGCGGCCGGCATGCAGCAGCTGCAGGCAGATCTTCGCGCCGTGCTGGTGCGCGGCGGCGGTGAGCTGGCGGTGCGGCCGCACTTCCCAGGGCCAGGACAGCTTGCCACCGAATGGCTTCAGCCAACCGACCACATTGGGCGCGAAGCCGCCGGTGACGATCAGGCCGACGCCGCCCTCGGCGCGCTCGGCGAAGTAGGCCGCCAGCCGCGGGAAGTCGCGGGCGCGATCTTCCAGGCCGGTGTGCATCGAACCCATCAGGACGCGATTGCGCAGCTGGGTGAAGCCCAGGTCCAGCGGGGCGAACAGGTGGGGATAGGCGCTTTCGTTGGCTGGCGACATGGTCGATACGCTTGCGTACGGAAGCGCGAAGCGTGCCGCGAAACGGCGGCCGGGGCAAGGCCCGCTTCTTTGGAAGGGCTGGCCGCTGTCTGACGGTTTGGCAGTGCCGGCCGCTGGCCGGCATTCCGGTCAACTCAGGGCGATTGCGGTTGCCGGCCAGCGGCCGGCACAACCGGCGCGGGCCGACCGATCCCGAACCAGCCCAGCGTCATTCCGCACAGCGGCCCGATCAGCAGGGCGAAGGCGAGGGTGCCGAGGCCGACATTGCCGCCCAGGCACCAGCCCAGCAGCAGTACGCTGCCTTCGATCAGGCTGCGCACCTTCCAGATCGGCCAGCCGGTACGGGCATGCAGACCGGTCATCAGGCCATCGCGTGGCCCCGGGCCAAGGCGGGCACCGATGTACAGGCCGGTGGCCAGCGCCACCAGCAGCATGCCGCCACAGAACATCGCCAGCTGCCAGCCAAGGCCGACGGCCGGCGGCAGCAGCCACAGCCCGAACTGTGCGGAGGGGCCGATCAGCATCACGTTGAGCACGGTGCCGACGCCCGGCTTCTGCCGCAGCGGCCACCACAGCAGCAGCACCAATGCACCGATGGCATTGGTTGCCAGGCCGAATGACAGTGGCGTCTGCGCAGCGATGCCCTGCGACAGCACATCCCAGGGTGCCACGCCGATGGCGGCACGGATCATCAGCGAGGCGCCGAAGCCGTACAGGAACAGGCCGGTGATCAATTGCAGCAGGCGCAAGGGCAGGGTGGTGGGCATGGCGGTCCGGGGGGGGGATCTGTTTCCACCGTATCGCTGTTTCTGCATCATCCATAGATACAGATGCCGGCCAATCCGCCGCTACAGGTAGCGTCGATCCTGCATGCGGGCGGTTGTGCAGGGCCGAGCCCGTGCTCTGCGGGTGGCGGCAGGCACAGCAGCCGAGCGTGGGCTCGGCTCTACATCACCGCGTCAGTCGTCCCAGCCGACCAGCGCCAGCTTGCCTACCGTGCGCCCGCTGGCCAGGCGCTGATGCGCGATGTCCAGGTTGGCCGCATTGATCGTGCCCAGCGTTTCCTTGAGCGTGCCACGCAGCTGGCCGGCATCGATCATGCTGGCCGCACGGCTGAGGATGCGGTGCTGTTCGATACAGTCGGCGGTGGCGAAGCGCGAACGCGCGAACATGAATTCCCAGTGGATGCCGATGCATTTGGCCTTGTAGGGATCGCCGATGCGCAGCGCACCCCGCGGCTCGACGATCAGGCCGACGTGGCCCTGCGGTGCCAGCAGCTGGCCCAGTTCATCCCAGTAGTGGTCGGTGTCGGCCAGATTGAGCGCGACCTGCACCGCATCGATGCCCAGCGCCCGCAACTGGGGCTGCAGTGGCTGCCGATGGTCGATCACATGCGTGGCCCCCATCTGCCGGCACCACTCGATTGAGGCCTCGCGCGAGGCGGTGGCGATCACCTCGAAACCGGCATGGCGTGCCAGCTGGATCGCCATCGAGCCGACGCCGCCGGCGCCGCCGATCACCAGCAGGTGCTGGCCCACGTGGCGGCGGCCATCGAGCTGCAGCGGCATGCGCTGGAACAGCAGTTCCCAGGCTGTGAGAGTGGTCAACGGCAGCGCCGCCGCTTCAGCGAAATCGAGCGTGGTCGGCTTGCGCGCGACCAGGCGCTCATCAACCCACTGGTACTGGGCGTTGCAGCCCGGCCGGGTAACGTCACCGGCGAAGTAGACCTCGTCACCGGAGGCGAACAGGCTGGCCTCGTCACCGATGGCTTCGACCACGCCGGCTGCGTCCCAGCCGAGCACCCGGGGAACCTCAAGAGTGGCCGGATCGGTGGCGGCCCGCTGCTTGCCATCGACGGGGTTGACCGAAACCGCTTCGATCCGCACCAGCAGATCGCGACCGCGAGGAGGCAGCGGCGGCGGCAGCAGGACATCACGCAGGGCGGGCGCGTATTCACGACTCAGGGCGACGGCTTTCATCACGGCTCCGGCTGGGTTCGTGATCCCATCATAAGGTTCCTCACGTTTCCTCAGACGCGCTGAACCGTGTGATGCAGCACGTTGCGCAATATGTCGCTTCTCGCGCCTAAACCCCGTCAAACCCTTGCAGCGTGTGGGTCTTGCGGATTTTCATCATCCTGTATAGGGTTTCAACGTCGGACCGGTGGACGGTCGGGCGCAACACTTCACATGTTACGGGACTGTTAACATGGCCTTCACCCGCCTGAGCATAATGTTCGCGGCGGTGGCGTGCTGAATCGGCTGTCGAACATCGACGCACTAGTGCTGGCCCATGCCTCTACCGGTTTCATACCCCCGAAATAGGAGCTGTACTCAATGAACAAGAAGATCCTTACTGCCGCGCTGCTGGGCGGCCTGGCTTTCGCCCAGGCAGCTTCGGCGCAGGAGTTCGATGACCGCTGGTACCTGACCGGTTCGGCCGGCTTCAACTTCCAGGACAGCGACCGTCTGACCAATGACGCTCCGTTCGTGACCCTGGGCCTGGGTAAGTTCATCAGCCCGAACTGGTCGCTGGACGGTGAGCTGAACTACCAGAACCCGAACTTCGACAGCAACCAGGACCTGAACTGGTCGCAGTACGGCGTCTCGCTGGACCTGCGTCGCCACTTCATCAAGGAAGGCCGCGGCTGGAACCCGTACATCGTCGGTGGCCTGGGCTACCAGAAGTCGGAAGAAGAGTACGCTGCGCTCGACAACAACGGCCCGCGCCAGCGTAAGGACGGCAATGTTGCCGCCAAGCTGGGCGTCGGCCTGCAGACCACCTTCGAGAAGCGTGTTGCTGTCCGCGCCGAAGTGGCCTACCGCGCTGACTTCGACGACCAGAGCATCGCCGCACGTGACGAGAGCTGGTTCGGCGACGTGCTGGCTTCGGTCGGCGTCGTGATCCCGCTGGGCCCGGCTCCGGTCGCGGCTGCTCCGGCTCCGGCTCCGGTTGCCCCGAGCTGCGCCGACCTGGACGACGACGGTGACGGCGTCAACAACTGCGACGACAAGTGCCCGAACTCGCAGCCGGGTCAGACCATCGGTCCGGACGGTTGCCCGGTTCCGGTCTCCATCGACCTGAAGGGCGTGAACTTCGACTTCGACAAGTCGAACCTGCGTCCGGACGCCGTGGCGATCCTGAGCGAAGCCACCGAGATCCTGAAGCGTTACCCGGATCTGCGCGTTGAAGTTGCCGGTCACACCGACTCGAAGGGTACCGACGCTTACAACCAGAAGCTGTCGGAGCGTCGTGCTACCGCCGTGTACAACTACCTGACCAAGAACGGCGTTGACGCCGGTCGCCTGGTCGGCCCGATCGGCTACGGCGAGAGCCGTCCGATTGCTCCGAACACCAACCCGGATGGTTCGGACAACCCGGAAGGTCGCGCCAAGAACCGTCGTACCGAGCTGAACGTCCAGAACTAAGTTCTGACGCTCCGCCCGTAGGACACTGCAGGACCCGGCTTCGGCCGGGTCTTGTTGTTTCTGCGGCCGGGAAGCTCGCCTGTGACGCGGCAACACAACCGTTCGTCGGTCTTTTGTCCGTAAAACCAACAAGTTGTCGTATTCATTGAAAGTGGCGCTTGAAAGCTGACGCGGCATTGCTAAACTCGCCGCGTCACTTCCTTCCGTGGATGCCCCTCATGCTGCGCTCTGCATCGGCCGCCGTCCTGGCGCTGGCCCTGGTTCCCGCCGCCCACGCTGCGGTCGATTGCTCGGTCAACACCAGCGCCTCGCCGCTGCCGTTGCCGGCCACGACCATCGCGCCGGTGGCCGACGAGCTGTACATCCGTGGCAACCAGCTGGGCATGCCGGCCGGTGTGCTGAGCAGCAACTACGACCCGTCGCAGTCGCTGGACCAGGTGCTGCAGCGCCTGCGCATCGACGGCTGCCAGAACATCGCCAAGGCCATTCCGAGCGCACCGGCGGTGAAGCCGAACGATCCGGCGGCCTATAAGCCGCAGACCGAATTCGACAACACGCCCTGGCGCTTCGACATGAGCCAGAACGGCAAGCGCATGACCGCCGAAGAGTTCGACGCCTGGATGAAGGCGCGCGGTGTTCGCGTGGTCAAGGCGCGTCC
Organism: Stenotrophomonas maltophilia group sp. vghtpe118; assembly: GCF_052605195.1. Lineage (NCBI taxonomy): Bacteria > Pseudomonadati > Pseudomonadota > Gammaproteobacteria > Lysobacterales > Lysobacteraceae > Stenotrophomonas > Stenotrophomonas maltophilia group sp. vghtpe118. Next base: position 3,650,809 of record NZ_CP199672.1, read on the forward strand.
GGCTCCGGCCGCCACTCCGGCCCCGGCCGAAGCACCGGCTGAGACCAAGCCGGTCGACAAGAAGTAAGCGCCGCGGGGGCAGAGGCTTGCGCACGCGCCGCCCACCTGCCGCCCCCGCCGCCCGCTCCCGCGCACCGCGTGGGCGTGCGACTCCGAATGTCACCAGTGGCGTGCGCCATGGCCTGGCGCGCATACTGTCCAAGGCCGGCGTGTGCTCGCGCAGCGAGGCCGCGCGCTGGATCGCCGAGGGCCGCGTGCGCGTGTCCGGCCGCATCGTTCGTGATCCCGAGTTCCCGATTGCCAGTCCGCCCCCGCCGATCGAGGTCGACGGCCAGCCGATGGGGGCGCCGCAGCGCCTGTACCTGATGCTCAACAAGCCGCGCGGGGTGGTCACCACGGCGCAGGACGAGCGTGGTCGCGACACCGTTTATCGCTGCTTCGATGGTGCCGGCCTGCCGTGGATCGCGCCGGTCGGGCGCCTGGACAAGGCCAGCGAAGGCTTGCTGTTGTTCAGCAATGATCCGCAGTGGGCGGCGCACCTGACCGATCCGGAGACCGGCCCTCAGAAGACCTATCACGTGCAGGTGGATCGTCTGCCCGATGAGGACACCCTGGCCGCGCTGCGCGCCGGTGTCGAAGACGCGGGCGAGCTCCTCGCCGCCTGTGCCGTGCGCGTACTGCGCAGTGGCGACAAGACCGCATGGCTGGAGGTGGTCCTCGACGAGGGCCGCAACCGCCATATCCGCCGCCTGTTGGCGGCCTTCGACCTGCAGGTGCTGCGCCTGGTCCGGGTCGCGATCGGTGGGCTGCTGCTCGGCGATCTCGGCAAGGGCCAGTGGCGGGTTCTGCAGGTCAGCGACCAGCAGCGGCTGGGGGCCGCTGCACCGGGCTGATCATCGCCCGTGGCCGGCAGTTGCCGGCCGCCGTTCCAGGCGTAGGGGGCGCCTGGCTGTCGACTTTCCCGAACGGAGCCTGCCATGTACCACCCGACCCTCAATCAAACCCTGCGCTGTGCAGGCCTGCTGCTGCCGATGGTGCTGCTGGCCGCCTGCGGCGGCCACAAGAAGGTGGCCAAGGCGGAAACGCCTGCCGAGACCCCGGTGGTGGAAGTGAAAACCCCGGAGCTGGATGGTCGCGGCAGTTACCGCTTCCTGATGAGCAACGGCGACAAGAAGATGACCGCCGATGAGTTCGATGCCTGGATGAAGGCCAACGGCATCCGCGTTGCCAAGGGCAATGGCCAGGACGCTGCCGCCAAGCCGGTAGTGGTTGCCAGCAAGGAAGAGCCGAAGGGCAAGAAGAAAAAGAAGTGACGCCCGTGGGTGCCGACCCTGGTCGGCACGTCATCAGGCTCCGGTAGGTGCCGACCTTGGTCGGCACGCTTTGACCGTGCGGGGTCAGAGCCCTTTCCTGCGGAAAGGGATCCGACCCCGGCCATGATCAGCCCTTGACCACGCCCAGTTCGACACCAATGCGGGTGAACGCATCAATCGCCCGGTCCAGGTGCTCGCGGCTGTGCGCGGCGCTGATCTGGGTACGGATGCGGGCCTGGCCCTTGGGTACCACCGGGAAGAAGAAGCCGATGGCGTAGATGCCTTCTTCCAGCAGGCGCTCGGCGAACTTCTGCGCCAACGGTGCGTCATACAGCATCACCGGGCTGATCGGATGCACGCCCGGCTTCACGTCGAAACCGGCGGCGGTCATCTTTTCGCGGAAGTAGGCGGTGTTTTCGGCCAGGGTGCTGCGCAGGTCGTCAGCGGCCGCCAGCATTTCGAACGCCTTGATGCCTGCGGCCACCACGTGCGGCGGCAGCGAGTTGGAGAACAGGTACGGGCGCGAGCGCTGGCGCAGCAGTTCGATCACCTCGGCGCTGGCGCAGGTGAAGCCGCCCAGTGCGCCACCCATGGCCTTGCCCAGAGTGCCGGTGATGATGTCGATCTTCTCCAGTACCCCCTTCACTTCGGCCGAGCCGCGGCCGGTGGCGCCAAGGAAGCCGGTGGCGTGACATTCGTCGATGTGCACCAGGGCGTTGTACTTCTTTGCCAGCGCGGTGATCTCGTCCAGCGGCGCGATGAAGCCATCCATCGAGAACACGCCGTCGGTGGTGATCAGCTTGGTCTTGCAGCCAGCGGCATCGGCGGCCTGCAGCTGGGCTTCCAGATCGGCCATGTCACAGTTGGCGTAGCGGAAGCGCTTGGCCTTGCACAGACGCACGCCGTCGATGATCGAAGCATGGTTCAGTGCATCGGAAATGATCGCGTCGTTCTCGCCAAGCAGCGGCTCGAACAGGCCGCCGTTGGCGTCGAAGCAGGCCGCGTACAGGATGGTGTCCTGCTTGCCGAAGAAGTCGGCGATCTGCTTTTCCAGCTGCTTGTGCAGGTCCTGCGTGCCGCAGATGAAGCGCACCGAGGCCATGCCGAAGCCGTGGGTATCGAGTGCGTCCTTGGCGGCCTGGATCAGGTCCGGATGGTCGGCCAGTCCCAGGTAGTTGTTGGCACAGAAATTCAGCACCTTGCGGCCGTCGTCGAGGGTGATCTCGGCCGACTGCGGGCTGGTGATGATCCGCTCGGACTTGAACAGGCCCTGGGCGCGGATGGCGTCCAGTTCCTCGGCGTAGTGGCGGGTCAGGGCGGAGGAGGCGTCGGTCATGGCGTGGGCACGGCTCTGAACGGGAAACCGCTGATTCTAACGGGCATCGCCGCTTGCCGACCGGCCCGGGCGGGGCATCGCCACGGCCGGCGCATGTTGCATCGCAATAGCAAAGTGGTTAAAAATTCGTGAACCGGAGCTGTCCCGTTCCGGCCGATACGCCCGCCCTCGGCCTTCCACGCCACCGCCCCCACCGGAGACGCTCATGAAGCACGCCCGTGCCTGCCTCGCCATTGCCGCTGCCTTGACCCTGGCTGCCCCGTTCGCCGCCAGTGCCCAGGAAAACGAATCGCCGTACAGCTGGAACGTCACCGCCGTGTCGGACTACCTGTTCCGTGGTGTCTCGCAGACCGACGAAAAGCCGACCCTGCAGGCCGGTTTCACCTACACCTCGCCGGTCGGCCTGTATGCCGGTGTCTGGGGTTCGGGCGTCGACTTCGGTCCGGGCGACCCGAGCACCGAGGTGGACTACCAGATCGGCTACGGCGTTGACGTCACGCCCCGCGTCAATTTCGACGCGCTGCTGAACCGCTACACCTACCTCGGTGCCAGCGAGCTGAACTACAACGAGCTGATCACCACCACCACGCTGGATGAAACCTACAAGCTGACGGTGGCCTACACCAACGATGTCTGGAACAGCAGCACCGATGGCTGGTACTTCGGCCTGGGCGGCAGCTGGGGCCTGCCGAAGGACTTCACCCTGAATGCCAATGTCGGCCGCAGCAGCTTCGAGAAGGGCCTGGCCAAGGACTACACCGACTGGAACGTCGGCGTCAGCCGCCAGTTCGGCCTGTTCAACGTCGGCCTGGGCTACTACGGTACCGACGGCAATGGCCGTGACAACTCGGGCAAGCTGGCACACAGCCGCGTGCTGCTGACCGTGGCCGTCGGCAAGTAACCCTTGCTTCGGTAGGTGCCGGGCTTGCCTGGCACGCTGTACGAAAAAGGCGCCCATCGGGCGCCTTTTTCAATTCCGCAGTGTTCTTGATCCCATCCGGGGGAGAGCCCCCTTGTTGTTCAAGGGGGCGCGCCAAAGGCGCGGGGACAAGGAAACATGCGGGGGAATTGACCCTTCGGGTCAATTCCAGCTGAGCACGACCTTGCCGGCCTTGCCTTCTTCCATCAGGTCGAAGCCCTTCTGGAAGTCGTCGATAGGCAGCTGGTGGGTCATCACCTTGCCGAGCGGGAAGCCGGACAGCACCAGCTGGGTCATCTTGTACCAGGTCTCATACATCTTGCGGCCGTAGATGCCTTGCACGGTCAGGCCCTTGAAGATGATCTTGTCCCAGTCGCAGCCGGCACCCTTGGGCATGATGCCCAGCATGGCGATCTTGCCACCGTGGTACATGCAGTCGAGCATGTCGTTGAACGCACGCGGGTTGCCGCTCATTTCCAGGCCCACATCGAAGCCCTCCATGTGCAGTTCCTTCATCACGTCCTTCAGCGACTGGTTGGCGACGTTGACCACGCGGGTGGCACCCATGTCGGCGGCCAGCTTCAGGCGGAAGTCGTTGACGTCGGTCACCACCACGTTGCGCGCACCGATGTGCTTGCAGATGCCGGCGGCGATGATGCCGATCGGGCCCGCGCCGGTGATCAGCACGTCCTCACCGATCACGTCGAATTCCAGTGCGCAGTGCGCAGCGTTGCCGTACGGGTCGAAGAACGCGGCCAGCTCCGACGGGATCTGGTCCGGGATCGGCCACAGGTTGCTGGCCGGCATCACCATGTATTCGGCAAAGGCACCATTGACGTTGACGCCGATGCCGACGGTGTTCGGGCACAGGTGCGGGCGGCCGCCACGGCAGTTGCGGCAGTGGCCGCAGACGATGTGGCCTTCGGCCGAGACGCGCTGGCCGATCTCGTAGCCGGTCACGCCCGGGCCGATTTCGGCAATGCGACCGACGAATTCATGGCCGATGGTCAGGCCCGGCTTGATCGTGCGCTGGCTCCACTCGTCCCACAGGTAGATGTGCAGGTCGGTACCGCAGATCGCGGTCTTCTCGAGCTTGATCAACACCTGGTTGGGGCCCGGAGTCGGCACCGGAACCTCTTCCATCCAGATGCCCTTGGCTGCTTCGCGCTTGACCAGGGCCTTCATCGTTTGCTGCGCCATCGGGGTGGAACTCATCAGGGGGAAAGCGCGGATTATAGGGTGCCGCGCGGATTTCCCATGTTGCGCTGCGGGTGCTTTGGCGGAACGAAAGGCGTGCGCCGGCGGGCGTTTCGAACGTACTGCAAACAGCAGCGCCTCCCTGATTCCGGGGGGAGGGGGCGTGGTCACCCTGGCCGGGACACGCAAAAGCCCATCCATGGCGCCAACAGTCCCGGGCAGGGTGACCACGCCCCCTCTGGACGATTCCGTGTGCGCGGCCGATGTGCGCAGAGCAAGAAGCAGGCCCATGACTTCCGGGGTTCGGGCCGGGGCAGGGCGGCGGGCTACAATCGAGGGTTCCACTACCAGGGGCCGCTCCATGCGCTCGAACCTGCTTGCATTTTCCATCGTCGCCAGCCTTGGGCTGGTCCAGGTCGCCCACGCCGCAGAAGGCATGTGGGTGCCGCAGCAGCTGCCGGAAATCGCCGGGCCGCTGCAGAAGGCCGGCCTGAAGCTGTCCCCGGAGCAGCTGGCCAACCTGACCGGTGACCCGATGGGTGCGGTGGTTGCGCTGGGTGGCTGCACCGCCAGCTTCGTCTCGCCGCAGGGCCTGGTGGTCACCAACCACCACTGCGCGTATGGCGCCATCCAGCTCAATTCGACCGCGCAGAAGAACCTGATCAAGGACGGCTTCAACGCGCCGACCCTGAAGGATGAACTGAGCGCCGGCCCGAACGCCCGCGTGTTCGTGCTCGACCAGATCACCGACGTCACCGCCCAGGCCAAGGCCGCCATCGCCGCCGCCGGCAACGACCCGCTGGCCCGCAGTCGCGCGCTGGACGCCTTCGACAAGGCCCAGGTTGCCGCCTGTGAAGCCGATGCCGGCTTCCGCTGCCGCCTGTACAGCTTCTCCGGCGGCAACACCTATCGCCTGTTCCGCAACATGGAAATCAAGGACGTGCGCCTGGTCTACGCGCCCCCGGGCAGCGTCGGCAAGTTCGGCGGCGACGTCGACAACTGGATGTGGCCGCGCCACACCGGCGATTTCTCGTTCTACCGCGCCTACGTCGGCAAGGATGGCAAGCCGGCCGCCTTCGCCGCCGACAACGTGCCGTACCAGCCCAAGCACTTCCTGAAGTTCGCCGACCAGCCGCTGGGCGCCGACGACTTCGTGATGGTGGCCGGCTACCCGGGCCGCACCAACCGCTATGCGCTGGCCGGTGAGTTCAACGAAACCGCCAGCTTCACCTACCCGACCATCGCCAAGCACTACAACGCCGTGCTCAAGATGATCGCCGACGCCGGCAAGGCCGACGCCGACGTCAAGGTGAAGTACGCCGCCACCGCCGCCAGCATGAACAACGTGGCCAAGAACTACCTGGGCCAGCTGGAAGGCTTCAAGCGCATCGACGCCGCCGGCCAGAAACAGGCGGAAGAGGCCGCCGTGCTGGCGTGGCTGAAGAAGCAGGGCGCTGCCGGCAAGCCCGCGCTGGCCGCACATGCGCAGCTGCTCAAGCATCTGGATACCAGCAAGTCGACCCGCGAACGCGACCTGTTCGTTGGTCAGTTCAACAACACCTCGGCCGTTGGCGCGGCAATCACCCTGTACCGCCTGTCGATCGAGCGCAGCAAGCCGGATGCCGAGCGCGAAGCCGGTTACCAGGAACGCGACCTGACCACCATTGAAGGTGGCCTGAAGCAGATGGACCGCCGCTACGTGGCGAAGATGGACCAGCAGCTGCAGGCCTACTGGCTGGAGCAGTACGTGGCTCTGCCGGCCGCGCAGCGCGACAATGAAGTGCTGAACAAGTGGCTGGCCGGCAGCGATGCCAACGCAGTCAAGGCGCTGGTGGGCAAGCTGTCGGGCACCGAGCTCGGCAGCCTGGACGCACGCCTGAAGTGGTTCAAGGCCGACCGTGCCGCGTTTGAAGCCAGCAGCGATCCGGCCATCCAGTACGCCGTGGCTGTCATGCCGGCGCTGCTGAAGCAGGAAGAGCAGAAGAAGATCCGCGAAGGTGAATCGCTGACCGCGCGTCCGCTGTACCTGCAGGCCGTGGCCGACTACAAGAAGAGCCAGGGCGAGTTCGTCTACCCGGACGCCAACCTGTCGCTGCGCATCACCTTCGGCAACGTCATGGGCTACGGCAAGGACGGCGTGAAGTACACCCCGTTCACCACCCTGGAAGGCGTGGCGGCAAAGGAAACCGGTGAAGATCCGTTCGATTCGCCGAAGGCGCTGCTCGATGCGGTCAAGGCCAAGCGTTATGGCGGCCTGGAAGACAAGCGCATCGGCTCGGTGCCGGTGAACTTCCTGTCCAACCTGGACATCACCGGCGGCAACTCGGGTTCGCCGGTGCTGGACGCCAACGGCAGGCTGGTCGGCCTGGCATTCGACGGCAACTGGGAATCGGTCAGCTCCAACTGGGTGTTCGACCCGGTGATGACCCGCATGATCGCCGTCGACAGCCGCTACATGCAGTGGATCATGCAGGAAGTGGCGCCGGCGCCGCAGCTGCTGAAGGAACTGAACCTGGCGAAGTAAGGTAGTGCCGGCCGCTGGCCGGCAACCTCGACCAGACAGCCGGAGTTTTCGAAACCCCGCGACCCACGTCGCGGGGTTTTTTCATGCCCGCCCCGACCCGGCGCGCCGAACAGGTATCATCCGTGTTCCGCGCACTTCACAGGATGTGAACGAAACGCGGGAACCTCCTCCCCCCCAGGACCCCTTGCACGCATGCGCATCCTGCTTGCCCGCCACGGTGAAACGCCGTGGAACGCCGAAGGCCGCTATCAGGGCCAGATCGACATCCCGCTGTCGCCGATCGGCGAAGCCCAGGCCCAGGCACTGGGTGCCCGCCTGGCCTCGGTCGACATTACCCGTGCCGTCGCTTCGCCGCTGTCGCGCGCGCAGCGCACCGCGCAGCTGGCGCTTGGCGCCGCCCGTGCCGACATGCTGCTGACCGAGCCGGAACTGCAGGAAATCGCCCACGGCGAATGGGAGGGGCTGCTGGCCAGCGAGATCCACGAGAAGGATCCGTCGCGCCTGCAGGCCTGGCGCGAGGAGCCGGATACCGTGCTGATGCCCGGCGGCGAATCGCTGCGCCTGGTGCTGGAGCGCAGCTGGCGCGGCCTGGCCCGCGCCACCGACGGCCTCGGCGAGCACGACACCCTGCTGGTGGTCGCCCACGACGCGGTGAACCGCGTGATCCTGTGCAAGGTGCTGGGCCTGCCGATCTCCCGCCTGTGGACCTTCCGCCAGGCACCGACCACGCTCAACCTGCTCGAAGGCGCCGACCTTGACAGCCTGGAAGTGGTGCGCCTGAACGACTGCGCCCACCACACGCCGTTCTTCGGCGAAGCCAAGCACCGCGCACTCTGATCGATCCCCTCGCACCAACTGCTTCTGCTGGAACCGCTGCCGTGACGAACACCCCGACCACCCTGGCCGACTGGCTGGACTACATTGAACGCCAGCATCCGGCGAGCATCGACATGGGCCTGGAGCGCGTGCGCGCCGTGGCCACGGCGATGGGCCTGGGGGCGCCGGCCAAGCGCACCATCGTGGTCGGTGGCACCAACGGCAAGGGCTCCACCGTGGCCTTCATCGAAGCCATTGCACGTGCCGCCGGCTGGAAGGTGGGCGCGTACACCTCGCCACACCTGCTGCGCTACAACGAGCGCGTGCGCATCGACGGCCAGGACGTGGACGATGCCGCGCTGGTCGCTGCGTTCAGTGCGGTCGAGGCCGCGCGTGGCGAGACCACGCTGACCTATTTCGAGTACGGCACGCTGGCTGCGCTGCAGCTGTTCGCCGACGCCGGGCTGGACCTGGCGGTGCTGGAAGTGGGCCTGGGCGGCCGCCTGGATGCGGTCAACATCGTCGATGCCGATGTGGCGGTGATCACCACCGTGGACATCGACCACGCCGAATGGCTGGGCGAGGACCGCGAGGCGATCGGCACCGAGAAGGCCGGCATCATCCGTGGCTGGAAGCCGGTGATCCTGGGTGAGACCGACCCGCCCTCGAGCGTGCTCGCACGTGCCTACCTGGTCGGTGCCAACGCGATCCGCGGCGGCAGCGATTACTTCTACGAGCCGATCGACGCCCAGCGCTGGCGCTGGCGGGACGTTGGCCTGCGCATGGAACTGCCGACCCCGGCGCTGGCCGGCCCGATCCAGCTGGCCAATGCCGGTGCGGCCATCGCCGCGCTGCGCGCGCTGGACAAGCCGGTGCCGCGCGCGGCGTGGGCCGCCGGTATCGCGGCGGCGCGCATTCCGGGCCGCCTGCAGGCGTTCGAGCGTGGCGGTGTGCAGATCCGCGTCGACGTCGGGCATAACCCGCAGGCGGCGGGCCAGCTGGCGCGCGCGCTGAAGGCCGAGGCGTCGGCCGGGCGCACCCTGGCGGTGTATGCCGCATTGCAGGACAAGGACGCGGCGGGTGTGGTGCAGGCATTGCAGGGCGTGGTTGCCGAGTGGACCCTTGCCGGCCTGGACGGCCCGCGTGGCCAGAGTGCCGCCCAGTTGCAGGCGCGCCTGGCCGAGACCGCTGCTGGCAGCGCGCAGCTGGCCGCTTCGGTCGAACAGGCGCTGGCACAGGTACTGGCCCGGGCCGAGCGCGGTGACCGCGTACTGGTGTTTGGCTCCTTCCATACCGCTGCCGCCGCATTGCAGTGGTTGCAGGGCAGCGCCTGAGCCACGTTCAGCCAATCCCGACGCCGTCCGGTCCGGCACCCGTATAATCGACCGCAACCTCCGGACAGTTGCCGCCTCACGTGGATACGCCTCTGAAACAGCGTCTGATTGGTGCCATCGTGCTGGTTGCACTGGCCGTGATTTTCCTGCCGATGCTGGTCAAGGGGCCTGCACCGGACAGCGGCGTGGCCTCGGTGCCGATCGCCGCGCCGGATGCACCGGCCGATGGCCAGTTCGAAACCCGTGAACTGCCGCTGGTGGCCCCGGCCGGTGGGGCTACCGGCCTGCAGACCGGGCAGGCCAAGCCGCTGCAGGAGGCCGCCACGCCGGCCACGCCGCCGACCGTGGACACGTCCCCGGCGGTTGCCGCCGGCAACTACGCCGTCACTTTCGGCGCCTACGGCAGCAAGGCCGACGCCGATGCCGTGATCGCCTACCTGCAGCGCTCGCAGCTGCCGGGCTTCGCAGAAGCGACTACCATCAACGGCCGTCAGGCATGGCGTGTGCGCGTGGGGCCGTATGCCGACCGTGCACAGGCCGAGGCGGCCCGGCTGCAGGCGGTGAAGATCCGCGCCGATGTGAAGGCCGAAGTGATCACCCTGGATGCCGCAACGGGCAGTAGCGCCCCGGTGGCAGCTACCCCGGCACCGGCTACGCCAAGCGCCAGTACCCCGTCCGCAGCCACCTCGCCGTCCGCCAGCAGCAACCCGGTGCGCAGCGAAAGCCTGCCGCCGAGTACGCCGACTGCGACGGCCACTCCGGCGGCCAAGCCCGAGCCGCCGAAGCCGGCGCCGAAGCCCGAAACCCCGAAGCCCGAGCCGAAGCCGGAGGCCACCGCCAGCAAGCCGGTGACGGCACCGACCACGCCGGCTGCACCGGCGGCCAGCGGCGTCGGCTTCGCCGTGCAGCTGGGCGCGTTCGGTCAGGCCAGCGATGCCAATGCGCTGCGTGACAAGGTCCGTGCTGCCGGCTTCAGCGCCTTCGTCGAGCAGGTGCGTACCGAAAAGGGCACCCTGCATCGCGTCCGTGTCGGACCGGTGGCCAACCGGGCTGACGCCGAACAGCTGAAGGCGCAGGTCGCCGCCAAGGTTGGCGTCGCCGGCATGGTCCGACCGCACCCATGACCGACGCGCAGGCCCGTTGCCAGCGCCGCCGAAGGAGCGGGGCGCCATGATCGACGTGGTGCTGCTGATCGTGATCGCCGCCTCGACGCTGCTCGGGATGCTGCGTGGCTTCGTGGGAATCGTCATCGGCACGTTGTCGTGGCTGCTGGCCGCATGGGCGGCCTTCGCCTTCGGCAACGATGCCGCGCGCTGGTGGGCGGCGCCCGCCGCACCTGGCGGCGAACATTTCGTCGGCGGCTACCTGGGCGTGGGCATCGGCGTGATGATCGTGGTCGCGGTGATCGGCATGGTCATCAAGGCGATGATCCACCGCAGCATGCTGACCAGCCTGGACCGGTTGCTGGGCGGTGTACTGGGTGCCGTGCGTGGTGGCCTGATCGCGGCGATCCTGGTGCTGCTGGCCGGCTTCACCCCGCTGACTGCCGAGCCCTCCTGGAAGCGCTCGGCGGTTCGCCCGGTGCTGAATCCGGCCGTGACCTGGATGAACGGGAAGCTGCCGCGCTGGCAGGTACCGGGCGCCGATATGCTGCCCAAGGCCTTGCCGACCGACATGCTGTCCCCATCTGCATTGATGGAATTGGGGAAGAACGCAGGCGCCGGGTTGGGAAAGCCGGGCGGGGCAGGCGATAATGGCATCCTCAACCAGGTAGTGGCGGGCGGCGGATGGCTGCGGCCCGCGAAAGCGGAACAGGGCGATGCATACGATCCGGCCGAAGTGCGCCCGGACGCCCCAGCACTGCCGGACAGTATCGAGCCGGACGATCCGGCCAATGTCGACCGCAGGCGCGGCGACCACCGCGGCCAGGTACGGCCACCTTCCTTGTAACTGGGCACAGCCCAGCGGAGACCTCGCACCATGTGTGGCATCGTCGGAATCGTCGGCAACCAGAACGTCGCCGGGCAGTTGTATGACGGCTTGACCGTTCTCCAGCATCGCGGCCAGGACGCGGCAGGTATCGCCACCGCCAATGGCAGCCGCCTGCGGGTGCAGAAGGCCACCGGCCTGGTCCGCGATGTGTTCGACGCCCGCACCATGTCCACGCTGGAAGGCAGCGTCGGCATCGCGCACGTGCGCTATCCGACGGCAGGTTCGGAAGGCATGGACGAGGCACAGCCGTTCTACGTGAATTCGCCTTACGGCATCGCGCTGGCCCACAACGGCAACCTGATCAACACCGAGGCGCTGCGCCAGCAGGTGTTCGAACAGGACCGGCGCAACGTCAACACCGATTCGGACAGCGAAGTGCTGCTGAACGTGTTCGCCTACGAACTGGAGCAGCAGCGCCAGCTCAGCCCGGAAGCCGCGATCCGCGCGGTGGCCGGCGTGCACCGCCGCTGCAAGGGCGGCTATGCAGTGGTCAGCGTAGTGCTGGGCCTGGGCCTGGTGGCCTTCCGCGACCCGCATGGCATCCGCCCGCTGGTGCTGGGCAAGCGCAGCCACGCAGAAGGCGACGAGTACATCGTGGCGTCCGAGTCGGCCGCGCTGGACGTGCTGGGTTTCCAGCGCGTGCGTGACGTGCAGCCGGGCGAAGCGCTGGTGATCACCGCGCGCGGCGAGCTGTTCTCGGAAATCTGCGCCGAGCCGGCCGAGCACACACCATGCATCTTCGAATACGTCTACTTCGCGCGCCCGGATTCGATGATCGACAACGTCTCGGTGCACAAGGCACGCATGCGCATGGGCATCAAGCTGGGCGAGAAGATCCTGCGCCTGCGCCCGGACCACGACATCGACACCATCATCCCGATCCCGGATACCTCGCGCGATGCCGCGCTGGAGATCTCCAATGTGCTCGGGGTGAAGTACCGCGAAGGCTTCATCAAGAACCGCTACATCGGCCGCACCTTCATCATGCCGGGGCAGGGTGAACGCGTGAAGTCGGTGCGCCGCAAGCTCAACCCGATCCACCTGGAGTTCCGCAACCGCGTGGTGCTGCTGGTGGACGATTCGATCGTGCGTGGCACCACCAGCCAGCAGATCGTGCAGATGGCCCGTGATGCCGGCGCGCGCAAGGTCTACCTGGCCAGCGCCGCGCCGCCGGTGCGTTACCCGAACATCTACGGCATCGACATGCCGGCGGCCGAAGAGCTGGTCGCGCACAACCGCACGGTGGAAGAGATCGAGGCCCACCTGGGCTGCGACTGGCTGATCTACCAGGACCTGGAAGACATGGAAGCGGCGGTGAGCGAAGGCAACCCGGCGCTGCGCAGCTTCGATTCGTCCTGCTTCAACGGCCACTACCCGACCGGTATCGAGCCGGGCTACTTCGAGCGCATCCAGCAGTTGCGTTCGGACGATGCCAAGCACAAGCGCCGCGCCTGAGGATCAGGCGTGGTGGATGTGCCCGACGTTGGTGGCGACCTGCTGCGCGCTGCGCAGCAGTGCCTGGCTGAAGCCGATCCGCTGCGCAAGGTCGCATTGACCCAGGCGTATGCGGCCGCGTTCCGTGCCGGCCGCCTGAAGGTGGCCGCGGATGCGCCGCCGCCGGATCCGATCTGCATGCCGGGTCGTCCGGGACGACTGGTGCTGGTGCATCCGCGCGAGGTGCCACGGCGTGGACTGGGTGGCGTGGAAGGGCGGGCTGCCTTCATCCACGCGATTGCCCATATCGAGCTCAATGCGATCGACCTGGCCTGGGACGCGGTGTACCGGTTCCGGGGCCTGCCGTCGGCGTTCCATGCTGATTGGGTCAGCTGTGCCGATGACGAATCGCGGCATTTCATGCTGCTGCGCGAGCGCCTGCAGGTGCATGGCCACGACTATGCGGATTTCCCCGCACACAACGGTCTGTGGGAAATGTGCGAAAAGACCGCGCATGACGGCCTGGCGCGCATGGCGCTGGTGCCGCGCGTGCTGGAAGCGCGTGGCCTTGACGTCACCCCGGGCATGATCGAGAAGCTGCGCAATGTCGGCGATGGCGAAACCGCCGATGTGCTGGAGGTGATCCTGCGTGAGGAAGTGGCGCATGTTGCCGCCGGTTCGCGCTGGTATCGCTGGTACTGCGACCGCGCCGGTGTCGAGCCGCGCACGCGTTTCAAGGAGCTGCTGGTGGAGTACGCCGGCGGCTACCTGCACGGGCCGTTCAACATGGAAGCGCGCCTGCTGGCCGGATTCGATGCGGACGAACTCGCCAACCTGGTCGAGCAGGCCGGTTGAAGAAAAGGGGACGGAGGGATCAAGTCGTTTGTGCCAAAACGACTTGATCCCTCCGTCCCCTTTTTCATGCGTTCGGCAGTACCACGCGCTTGCCATCCACCGTTGGCCGGTTGATGTAGAACAGGCCGGGGCCCGGCCGGTACGGCAGCTCGCTGACGCCGGCGTCGGCAGCGTAGGTCAGTGCGGTGTCGCCCAGCGCGTCGAAGTTCCAGTGCGCCGACTGCATCAGGTAACGCCGTCGCAACAGCGCCTCCTGCGTTTGCGTCAGTGGCTGTCCGGCCACCAGTCGTCGTGCGATCGGTTGCAGGGCCGACGGCAGTTCCCAGTCGGGGACTGCGTTGGCATTGGCCGTCCATTGCACGCCGGCATCGATGGCATGCTGCTGCATCACCTGAAGCGCGATCAGCTGGTAGCGCCAGTCGATGCGCCGGCGCAACACCACGGCCGCCGTCACGTACAGCACCGGTGACAGCACTACGCTGCGGCTGCCGGCGCGACGCTGTTGCTGCCACTGGTGCCAGACATCCACCCAGACTTCCTTTTCGTCCAGGCCCAACTGCTGCCGCCAGCGCTCGGCGTCGGCCTGTGCCTCGGCGTAGGCCGTGGTCGCCTGCAGGATCGCCAGCGGTGGCGTCTGGTACTCGGCCACGCTCGGGCGGCGCAGCAGCTGCCGGCGCGGGCGACTGAGCAGCTTGGGCCCTTCTTCGAGCTGGTTGTAGCCGCCGCCGATGTTGGCGTGTACGCCGGGCAGGGCGATCTCGGTGAACGTTGGCGCCACGCTGGTCAATGGATAGTGCTGGCGATGCTCGTCACGCGCGCTCAGTTGCAGCACCTGCCTGGCAACGCCTGCATGCAGCGCGAGATGAGGTTGTTCGTCGGTGCGGCCACCGCTGACCGCAACCACCGTGTCGAACAGGCCGATGAAGCGCAGCAGCGGAGCGGCCGGGGCGAAGTCCGTTGTGCAGGACAGGCCAGCGGCCTGCAACAGCTGCCGCCAGCGGGTGCGATCCCAGGCCTGCAACTGGTTGGCCACATCGCGCGCGGCGGCCGCACCCCGTGAAAAGCCGAACAGATCCAGCTGCACGCCACGCAGTGGTCGCTGCCAGCGCGTAGCGAGTGCACCCAGTGCTGCCGGCAGCAGCACCTGCAGCGCGCGTCGCACTTTGGCGCGCACACCGCTGGCGCCAATGCCGAACGCCAGTCCGATCAGGTCGTCGTCGGCGTCATCGCGGGTACCGACACCTTCCACGTAGATCGACAGCGAGGGGGCCGCCGATGTCCCGCTGCGGCTGTCCGGGTACAGCTGCTGCAGGCGGGCGATGTTGGTCAGGCCATTGTCGTAGCTGCTGGTCAACCGGCTCTGGTAGGTCGAATCGTCATCCGCACGCAGCTGCGCCGGGCGCGGTTGCGGCAGCTGGGGCCTGCCACGGGCCAGGTTGTGTGCGTTGTTGCGGGTGCCATCGAAGAACAGCCCGATCCGCAGCAAGCCGACCTCTTCGTCCGTGTCCTGCGATGGTGCCATGTGCATTCCCCGTCGTGGCTGCGTCACGGTAGCGCGAAAGCGGTGTCTTGGCGACGTGTAGTAACGCTTTTGACCTTACTTAACCCAGATGCGGTCGATCACAAATCCTGATTTTCACTTCTCTCGCCTATTGAATTCACACGACCCGCGCAGGCCATATGACCAGACCCGGCAAACCGGGTCGTGCTGCATCAACGCTGTTCACATCATTCAAGGAGCGACGCAATGTTGTCCAGATCGATTGGCAAAGCGGCAGGTGGCCTGGTGTTGGGTTTGTCGGTGGCAGCGGTCGCACATGCGGCACCGTTGTTCGAGCCGGTGACGGTCATCAGCCGCGCATCGGCAAACAGCGAGCCCGCGCTGGGCAAGCTGCTGGCCACCCCGTCCACGGCGACGGTACAGGAAGTGCGTGTCGATGCAGCAGCTACTGCACAACCGCAGCTGGAATTCGAACTGCTCGGCCGGCGGGTGCAGGCGGTGCGCAGCAAGGTCGAAGCACTGCCCGATGGCGGCAGCATCTGGTACGGCCAGTTCCGTTCGCCCTCGGACAAACTGACCGCGGCCACCTCCAACGGCCAGGACGACCCCGGCAATTCGCTGATCCTGGTGCGCTCGGGCGACACCGTCACCGGCTCGATCCGCAAGGATGGAAAGCTGTATCGCCTGCGCCCGTTGGGCAACCGCCACGTGCTGGTGGAAGTGGATGAATCGCGGATGCCGGCCGACCATCCGGCCGACTACAACCAGCTGCCGAAGATCCCGATGGGCAACAACGATCGCATCGGCATCGCGCAGGCATCGTCCGGTACGCCGGCGACCATCCGTGTGCTGGTGGTGGCGACCAATGCCGCCGTCGCCGCCTATGGCGGCAACATGCAGTCGCTGGTCCAGCTGGCGGTGGCCGAGTCCAACCAGGGCTACGGCAACAGCAACGTCGGCCTGACGCTGCAACTGGCCGGTTACGAGACCACCAGCTACAGCGAGTCTGGCAACTTCACCACCGACCTGTCGCGTTTCCGTGGCACCAGCGACGGCTACATGGACAGCATCCACACCAGCCGCAACACCACCGCGGCCGATGTCGGCGTGCTGCTGATCAACAACAGTGCCTACTGCGGCCTGGCCTCGGGGATCGGCTCGACCGCGTCGACGGCGTTCGCGGCGGTGTACTGGGATTGCGCGACCGGCTACTACTCATTCGCGCATGAGATCGGCCACCTGCAGAGCGCGCGGCATGACATCGCCACCGACCCGAGCACATCGCCCTACGCCTATGGCCACGGCTACCGCTATGAGCCGTCCAGCGGCACCGGCTGGCGCACGATCATGGCCTATAACTGCACCCGCAGCTGCCCGCGCCTGAACTACTGGTCCAACCCGAACATCAGCTACAACGGCATCCCGATGGGCAATGCCAGTACCGCTGACAACCAGCGCGTGCTGGTCAACACCAAGGCCACCATCGCGGCCTTCCGCTGAGTCTGTACTGTCCGCGGCCGCCTTGTGCGGCCGCGGATTTCCTGCCGGCGGGAATTACCCGCGGGGCAGGGTATCCAGCGACCAGCCATTGGCATCCACGCGCAGCACCGAGCCCTGTTCGTACCAGTCGCCGAGCACGATGCGGGTGCGGTCGCGGCCGCCGGCCTGCAGCGTATGGATGGCCGGGCGGTGGGTATGGCCATGGATCATGGTGTCCACGCCGTGGCGGACGAAGGTTGCATCGACTTCGGACGGGGCGACGTCGGTGACGGTCTCAAACTGCGCGCGATCGCCCTGCTTCATTTCCGACTGGCGGGCCTGGCTCGCCTCGCGCGCCTTCTGCGCGAAGGCGATGCGTGCGGCCAGCGGCTGCGACAGGAACTGCGCCTGGAACACCGGGTCGCGGGTCTGCGCACGGAACTGCTGGTAGGGGATGTCATCGGTGCACAGCAGGTCACCATGCTGCAGCAGCACCGGGCGGCCGTACAGCTCGATCACGCACGGGTCGGGCAGGATGCGCAGGCCGGCACGGCGCGCATAGTCCTCGCCAAGCAGGAAATCGCGGTTGCCGCGGATGAAGTACACGGGCACGCCGCTGTCGGACAGCACCTTCAACGCATCGGCCACCGCATCGGCGGCCGGAGAGGGCGTGTCGTCGCCGATCCAGGCCTCGAACAGGTCGCCGAGAATGTACAGCGCATCGGCGCCGGGCGCCTGCTCGCGCAGGAAGCGCAGGAACAGGTCGGTGATCTCCGGACGGCTGGGGTCCAGGTGCAGGTCGGATATGAACAACGTGGTCATGCCTGCATTCTAGGCCATCAATGATGATGGTAGCGCCGCGGGAGTCGCGCGGTCGGATCGCATTTCCGGCGGAAAAGCGATCTGATCCCTGGGCTACACCGGCAGCGGCAGCCAGGTCAGGCTGGCCGAAGCCAGCAGGACGGCGATGCCCGTGGCGGCGAGCACGTCGGAAGGATAGTGCAGGCCCAGCACCACCCGCGACAGCGCGACACCGAGGGTGAACGGTACCAGCAAGGGTGCCAGCCAGGGGTAATAGGCCAGTGCGACGATGGTGAACGACACTGCGTGCAGGGTGTGCCCGGAGGGGAAGCTGAATTCGTCCAACGGTACCACCCAGGCGCGGATGCGAAGATCGGCCGCGTAAGGCCGCGGACGCCGCGTCCAGCGCTTGAGGCCCTTGTACAGCAGCAATGCGGCCAGGCCGGTGGCGGCCATGTGCACCGAGGCGCGCAGGCCATCGAAGCCATCCAGCACCACCAGCGCAGCCATCAGCACATACCAGAACACGCCATCGCCGAGACGGCTGATGACCGAGAACAGGTGGCGCACGCGGCGGCGCCGGCAGTAGTGGTTCGCCCGCCGGCACAAGCGCGCCTCGCGCCCTGCCAGCAGTTCAAGCGGCGTGGTGCGCATGGCCGCTCCTCCGCGACTGCGCAAGCTCGGCCAGCAACGCATCGAACTCGGCCACCACCTGCTGTGGATGCAATCGCTTCATCGCGCGTGCAGCATTGCCGCCCAGTTCGTGGCGTTTCGCGTCATCGGCGGCCAGTTGCACGGCGGCCTCGATGAACTGCTCGTCGCTGTCCACCGCTGCGCCGTTCTCGCCGTTGCGCAGGTACTCACGCGCGGCGCCGTAGTCGAAGGCCACGGTGGCCACACCGCTGGCCATGCTTTCCAGAGTCACATTGCCGAATGTCTCGCTGCGGCTGGGGAACAGGAACAGATCGCCGCTGGCGAAGTGGCGGGCCAGCGCATCGCCGCGCTGGATGCCACAGAAGATGAAATCGGGATTTTCATGTGCCAGCTTCTCGCGGGCCGGGCCGTCACCCACCCATACAAAGCGTGCCTTGGGCCGGATCTGCTGCAGGCGGCGGAATGCCTTCACCGCCAGGCCGAGGTTCTTTTCGGCAGCAATGCGGCCGACATGGATCGCCACCAGGCCGTTGCCATCCACGCCCCATTCCTCGCGCAGTGCAGGGTCGCGCCGGCCTGGATCGAACTGCTGGCTGTCCACCGCACGGGCCAGCAGGCGCACGCGTTCGAAGCCCTGTTCGCCGAGGAACTGCTGCAGTTCGCGGGTCGGCACCAGGGTAGCGTCCGCCTGGTTGTGGAAGCGGCGCATCCAGCGCATGGCCGCGGCCTGCAGCCATGCCACGCCATAGTCGGGCAAGTACTCGTCGAAGCGGGTGTGGAAGCCGCTGGCGACCGGAATGCCGAGGCGACGTGCGGTACGCAGTGCCGACCAGCCGAGTGGACCTTCTGTGGCGATGTAGACCGCATCCGGACGCTGATTCTGCCAATGGCGGCCCAGCCGGATCGGGGCTGGCAGGCCGAAGCGCAGGCCGGGGTAGCGGGGCAGGGCAGCGCCGGGAACCAGCAGGGTGCCGGGTGCCGAATCCAGCGCTTCGGTGGACTGGCGGGGGCGGACGAGGTCGATCTCGTGTCCGGCTGCACGCAGACCCTGCTCCAGGCCCTGTACGGTGAGGGCGACGCCGTTGACTTCCGGCGGATAGGTCTCGGTGACGATGGCATAGCGCATGGCGGGCCTCCCGGTTTCCGGCATGCTCGGGCCTGGCGATGTAGCCGACATGACCGCTTTGCGACCGTCAGATGACGGGGGCGCCGGCCACCGAAGGGGCGCTGCGGCCAACAAAAAACCACGGCCCCGAAGGGCCGTGGTCCTGGTGCTTCATGTCACAGCGCGATGGATCAGAAGCGCTGCTGGTACTTCATGTAGACGAAGCGGCCGATGTCGTAGCCACCGTAGTACGAGAAGGCCGAGTTCGGCTTGCTGTACATGATCGGGCCGGTCTTTTCGAACACGTTGTTGGCACCGACCGACACGGTGGCATCCCACGGCAGCGAGTAACGCACCTGCACGTCGTGGAAGGTGACCGCACCACGCTCGTTGTAGTTGCGGGCGCCCTTGTACCACGGTGCATACACACCCGGATCCGAGCATTCGTCCGGGTACAGCGCGATGTTCGAGCAGGTTTCCTTCACGCCCGAGTAGTAACGCGCGGTCCAGCTCGCGCCGAAGTTGCCCCGCTCGTAGCCCAGCACCAGGTTGGAACGGACGCGGAAGGCGCTGCCGATGCCGTTGGTGACGATCGGAACGATCGAGTTGTCGTTGGAGGTGCGGTAGGTCGCACTGGACACGTAGGTGGTGGCCGAGTTCACGTTGAACTTGCCGAACCGGGTGTCCAGACGGTAGCTCACGTCCAGGTCGTAGCCTTCGGTTTCCATGAAGCCCGCGTTGCGGTTGCCGAACTTCAGGTTGGTCACGATGCCGGTCACCGGGTCACGCTGGAAGCGCGAGCAGCGCGCTTCGATGCCCGACTCGTAGCAGTCCTGCAGGATCTGGGTCGGCGTGTCGGCGATGATCGTGTTGTCGATGCGGATCTTCCACCAGTCCAGCGAGGCGTTGAAGCCCTGGATGAAGCTCGGGCTCCAGACCAGGCCCAGGGTCTTGCTGGTCGAGGTTTCCGGCGTCAGCAGCGGGTTGGACCCGGAGGTGAACGGCACCGGGGTTGCGTCCGTCGACGTGTTCACCGGGGTGCCGCCCTGGCGCAGCTGGCGGAAGGTATTCGCATTGGCGATGTCGCGTGCGCAACGTGCACGGACTTCGGCGCTGGAGGCCGAGGAACCGAAACGGGTGTCGCACGGATCGCTGAACTGCGCGAAGGTCTCCGAACCACCACCGAACAGGTCGCTGATGGTCGGTGCACGGAAGCCCTCGGCCCAGGTGCCACGCACCATCAGCGAGTCGATCGGCTTCCACTTGAAGCCGAACTTGCTGTTGAGCGTGTTGCCGAAGGTGTTGTAGTCCGAGAAGCGGGTTGCGCCATTGAAGGTCAGTTCCTTCGCGCCCGGCAGGTCGGCCAGCACCGGAACGTTCACTTCCAGGTAGGCCTCGTTGACGGTGTAGTCACCGCCGGTCGGGCCTGCGGCCAGGTTGGTGGTAGCGCCGGTCTGGGCCAGGGCATCCGGGGTGTACTTGCCTTCTTCCTTGCGGCTTTCCACGCCGAAGGCGAAGCCGAGATCGCCAGCCGGCAGGGTCACGATGCTGCCAGCGATGTTGGCAAAGAAGTTCTTGGAGGTGGTGCGGCCCTTGGTGATCTCTTCCGGGAACAGCCACGCCTGCAGTTCTTCGTTGCCGTACAGGCCATCGGCAGCCGTCGTGCCATACGGCACCAACGGGTTCCACGGCTTGCACACGTCATAGGAGATCGGTGCAGCTGCGGTACCGCACTGCACCTTGCCGGTGGCGGCGTTGTAGAACGACGGGCCGACGCCGCCGGCGACGCGACCCTTGTGCAGGTTGCCGGTGGCCACCGATTCCAGCTCATTGCGGTTGTACTGGTAGCCCACTTCCCAGTCGAAGTAGCGGCTGCCGATCTCGAACGAACCGTCGAACGACGCCACCGCGCGGTAGGTCTTCAGCTCGCTGGTGGTCACGCGCGGCACTTCCCAGGTGCGGCGGTTCCAGGCCACGGCGGTCGGGTTGGCGTAACCGTGCTGGCGGCCGAACGGGTTGAAGTAGCTGTTGATCGACATCGAGCCGACACCGGCGGTGCTCGACTGCAGCGGATAGCCCGCGATCTGGCGGGTGGACTCACGCTTGTTGTAGCCCAGCTCGGTGCGGAAGTTGACGTTGTCGGTGATCTTGAAGCGGCCGTCGAAATAGACCGAGTCGCGCTTGACCGGATACATCACATGCATCTGGTCGTTGGCGTTGCTCACGTCACCGGTGAAAGGCGTGGTATCGGTGAGGTGGTAATTGGCCGGGTTGGTGGGATCCGCGCCGCGGTTGAGGGAATAGCCGCAACCCGCAGTGGCGGTACAGCCCGGGCCGCGCAGACCCGTGAACTGGCCGTACTGGCTGATCGTGGTCCAGTTGCTGCTGTCGTAAGGATGGCGATCGGTCATGCCGTACTTGCTGAAGCCGCGATCGCGCGCCCACACGCCCTTCTCTTCGGCATGCTCGGCCGACAGGGTCAACGACACGCGCTCATTGCTCCAGCCGGCGACCACGTCGAAGCGGTCGCGGGCACCGTCGCCCTGGCTGTACTGGCCGTGGTAGACGTTGGCAGTCACACCAGTGACATTGGAACGGGTGATGATGTTCACCACACCGGCCATGGCGTCGGAGCCATAGATCGCAGAGGCGCCGTCCTTCAGCACCTCGATGCGTTCCACGGCGGACACCGGCAGCGTGGAGATGTCCTGGTAGCCGGACGTGCTGATGCCCAGGCGCTTGCCGTTGACCAGCACCAGGGTGCGCTGGGTGCCCAGGTTGCGCATGTCGATGTAGGTGCCGCCCGCGTTCTCGCCTGCGGTCAGCGCATTGGCGCGGCTGATGGTCGGGCTGCCCATCGCGGTGACGTTCTGCAGGATGTCGGCAACCGAGCTGAACCCCTGCTTTTCGATGTCGTTGCGGCTGATCGCGAACACCGGCTGTGCGGTTTCCACGTCCACCTGGCGGATGCGCGAGCCGGTGATCTCGATGCGGTCGAGGTTGGTCGGGTTGGCGTTGCTGCCTTCCTGGGCAAACGCGGGCAGCGCTGCCAGCGCTGCAGTGGTAGCCAGGGCGTAGCGGATGGCCTGCCCCAGTGCGGTGGTGCGTGAAGTCATGGCGAGCTCTCTCTCTCTCAGGTCGTGCACAGGACGCCAAAGGGGGCGTCGAAGGAGCCAGCAGGGTCGATGACCGAGCCGGTGACCCGATAGTAGTCTCGTTAGTTAATGCTCTGTAAAGAGTTCGTATCCATTCATGTCACGCGGCCGCGCCAGCCTTCACAAAACGTGAACAAAAGCAGGCGCTTACGTGATGGCAGCGATGGCCCACAGCGCGCCGTTGTGGTGCGGAGCAGCACAAAAAACCGCCAGACTGCGCAAAGTGGGAGTGGGAAATGCGTCACCTCGGTTGTCCTGTGGACAACAGCGGACAGCGTATTCAGGCCACGAACGGACGGAACTGGATGCCCAGCCCGGCGATGCCATCGGTCTCGCCGATCAGGTCCGCGCGCAGCAGCGGGCGGGCATCGATGAAGGCCTGCGGCACGATCAGCGACAGCCGGTTGTCGTCGGCGGTCAGTTCCAGTGCCGGCAGCGGATCGTCTTCGTGGGCGCGATTGAGCAGCACCGCCAGCCGCAGCAGGGCCGCCAGCCGGCGTGCGGTCAGCAGCAGTCGCTCGGGCAGGGCGTCGAAGGCGGTCTTGGTCACGCTGCGGCGGTGGCTGCGCACCAGAGCCGCCAGCATCTGCTGCTCCTGGCGCGAGAAGCCGGCGATATCCGAGTGTTCCAGCACATAGCTGCCATGCACGTGGTAGCCGCTGTGCGCGATCATCAGGCCCAGCTCGTGCAGGCGCGCGGCCCAGCCGAGCATGCGCGCATCGTCGGCATCGAGCCTCCAGCGCTCCTGCACCTGTTCCAGCAGGGACAGCGCGGTGTCCTGCACGCGCTCGGCCTGGACGGTATCGATACCGTAGCGCTGGCTGAGCGCAGCCACCGATTCGTCACGCAGGTCGTTCTCGCCGGCGCGGCCGACGATGTCATACAGGATGCCTTCGCGCATCGCCGCCTTGCTGACCAGCAGTTTCTGCAGGCCCAGCGCCTGGAAGGCCGCTTCCAGCACCAGGATGCCGCCGGCGATGATCGGGCGGCGGTCGCTGGACAGGCCCGGCAGCTGGATGTCGTCGATCTTCTTGGCCTTCAGCAGTTCATCGCGCAGCTGCGGCAGGGCCTCGGCGGTGATGGCGCCCTTGCTCAGCTTCATCGTCGCGCAGATCTCGCTGATCGCCTTGTGCGTGCCCGAAGAGCCCAACGCTTCCTGCCAGCCCAGCGCGCGGTACTTGCTGGCGAAAGGCTGGAACTCGCGGCCAATCTCGGCCAGCGCGTCCTTCCAGCGCTTCTTGCTCAGCTTGCCGCCGGGGAAAAAGCGCCGGGTGCTGGCGATGCAGCCGGCCTGCAGGCTTTCGCGCTCCAGGGTCTGCATGCCCATGCCGATGATGAACTCGGTGGAGCCACCGCCGATGTCGATCACCAGCCGGCGCTGCCCGGGCTTGGGCGGTTGCGCGTGGGCCACGCCCAGGTAGATCAGGCGCGCTTCTTCGCGCCCGCTGACCACTTCGATGGCATGCCCCAGTGCGGTCTCGGCCGGTACCAGGAACGACTGCGGCGAGCGCAGCTGGCGCACGGTGTTGGTGGCCAGCGCGCGCACCCGGTGCGGCGGCACATTGCGGATGCGCTGGCCGAAGCGGGCCAGGCATTCCAGTGCACGTTGGCGTGCAGCGGAAGAGAGACCACCTTTGCCATCCAGGCCATCGGCCATGCGCACCGTCTCGCGCAGGCGGTCGATCACCCGCAGCTGGCCGAGCGTATAGCGCGCGATGACCATGTGGAAACTGTTGGAGCCAAGGTCGATGGCGGCCAGCAGGTCGCCATCCTGCAATGCGGGCGGAGTCGTGGTGGTGTGCGGCATGGACGAATGTTAGCCGAAGGGGCGGTGTGCTCGTCACCGCGCGGCCTTCACATTTTGGAAGAGGGCGTGCCGCAGGACTGCAAGGGGTCAGATCCCTTTCCCGCAGGAAAGGGATCTGACCCCGTGGCGATCGAACCCCGACCAGCGGTCGGGATCTACCGGGGCAGGGTCAGAGCCCCTGCATCAACGCCATCTGCGCCGAATGCGGGGCTTCGTCGTGGGCTGGGGCACGCTTGTGGTAGATGCCGTGCGCGTCCAGCTCCCAGGCGTTGAGGTTGTCGTCAAGGTAGTTCTGCAGGACTTCGCGGTAGACCCGCTTGGCCAGTTCCGGATCGAGGATCGGGAAGCAGGTCTCGACCCGGCGCAGCAGGTTGCGTTCCAGCCAGTCGGCGCTGGCGCAGTACATTTCCGGTGCGCCGTCGTTGCCGAACCAGTAGACGCGGCTGTGTTCCAGGAAGCGGCCGACGATCGAGCGCACGCGGATGTTGTCCGAGATGCCCGGCACGCCCGGTCGCAGCGTGCAGGCGCCGCGGATGATCAGGTCGATCTGCACGCCGGCCTGCGACGCGGCGTACAGCGCGCGCACCACCTGCGGTTCGTTCAGTGCGTTCATCTTGGCGATGATCCGCGCCGGGCGGCCAGCGGCGGCGATGCGCGTCTCGCGCTCGATGCGGCCGAGGATGCCGGTGTGCAGGGTGAAGGGCGACTGCAGCAGGCGCTTGAGCTTCATCTTCGACGCCAGCCCGGACAGCTGCTGGAACAGCAGGTGCACGTCATTGCCGATGTCCGCATCGGCGGTGATCAGGCTGATGTCGGTATACGCGCGGGCGGTGCCGCTGTGGTAGTTGCCGGTACCCAGGTGCACGTAGCGGCGCAGCTTGCGGCCCTCGCGGCGCACGATCAGCAGCATCTTGGCGTGGGTCTTGTAGCCGACCACGCCGTACACCACCTGCACGCCGGCTTCCTGCAGGCGATCGGCCAGGCCGAGGTTGGCTTCTTCGTCGAAGCGGGCGCGCAGTTCGACCACCACGGTCACGTCCTTGCCGTTACGCGCGGCCTGGATCAGCGCATCGACGATCAGTGAGTCCTTGCCGGTGCGGTACAGGGTCTGCTTGATCGCCAGCACGTTCGGATCGATTGCCGCCTGCCGGATCAGGTCCAGCACTGCGGTGAAGGCGTCGAATGGGTGGTGCAGCAGCAGGTCCTGGCGCGCCACCGTCTCGAAGATGCCGTCACTGTCGCGCAGCGTGCGCGGGGTCATCGGCGGGTATTTCAGGTCCGGTTGCGCGATCAGGTCGTACAGCTGGATGATGCGGTTGAGGTTGACCGGGCCATCGATGCGGTACACCGCGTTCTCGGTCAGGCCGAAATTCTGCAGCAGGGTCCGCACGATCTCGCGCGGCATGTCGTGCGCGATCTCCAGCCGCACCGCTGGCCGGTAGCCGCGGTCGACCAGTTCGTCGCGTAGTGCCAGCGCCAGGTTCTCCACTTCCTCCTCGTCCACCACCAGCTCGGAATTGCGGGTGACGCGGAACTGGTAGGCGCCCTGGACTTCCATGCCCGGGAACAGCTCATCGACGAAGGTCGACAGCACCGACGAGAGGAACACGAAGTTCTGGGGCCCGCCGAGCTTTTCCGGCAGCTGGATGATGCGCGGCAGTGAGCGCGGCGCACGCACGATGGCCAGGTGGCCGGCGCGGCCGAACGCATCGGTGCCCTTGAGCACCACCACGATGTTCAGCGACTTGTTGAGGATCTTCGGGAACGGGTGCACCGGGTCCAGGCCCAGTGGCGACAGCACCGGCATGATCTCGTTGCGGAAGTAGGCGCGCAGCCAGCGCTTCTGGCGGTCGGTCCAGGAGTGGCGGCCGAGCACGCCGATGCCGGCCTCCATCAGCGCCGGCCGCAGCGTCTCGTTCCAGCAGCGGTACTGCTGGTCCACCAGTTCGGCGGCGCGGTCATGGATGGCGCTCAGGATGGCCTGCGGGCTCATCCCGTCCGGTGCGGGTGGCAGGCCGTACTCCTGCGCGTGGCGCACGGCGGCGGCGCGGATCTCGAAGAACTCGTCGAGGTTGGTGCAGGAGATGCACATGAAGCGCAGGCGCTCCAGCAGCGGCACCTGCGGGTCCATCGCCTGGGCCAGCACGCGGAAGTTGAAATCCAGCTGTGACAGTTCGCGATTGATGTACAGCGCCGGGTCACGCAACGGATCGTTGTCCGGGCTCACGGGGAGGGGGAGGGATCCGAGGCTGCTCATGGCGTCATTCTTCGATGGAGGTCAAGGGGGCGGACTCGCGCGGGCGCACGTGGTCGGCATCGAAATGGCAGGAGAACACCGAGCCCTTGCCGACTTCGCTTTCAATTTCCAGCCGTGCGTGGTGCAGGCCGAGGATGTGCTTGACGATGGACAGGCCCAGGCCGGTACCACCGCTTTCGCGCGAGCGGCTGCTGGAGACACGGTAGAAGCGTTCGGTCAGGCGCGGCAGGTGGGTGGCCGGGATGCCGTAGCCGGAGTCACGCACCGCCAGCACCGCACCGTCGCCCTCGCGGCGGAACTCCACCGCGATGCGCCCACCGGCCGGCGTATAGCGCACCGCATTGGTGACCAGGTTGGAGAAGGCGCTGTGCAGCTCCTTGGTCGAGCCCTGAAGGTCAACGCCGGCCAGGTCGTCGATGCTGATCTGGTGGCGGCCCTGGCTGTGCGCTTCGGCTTCGCGGCGCAGGGTGGCCAGCATCGGCTGCATGGCTACGGTCTCGTCCTCGCTGTGTTCCTGCGATTCGAGGCGCGACAGGGTCAGCAGGTCTTCCACCAGCTGGGCCATGCGCTGGCTCTGCTTGCGCATTTCTTCCAGCATCGGTCCGGTTCCCGGGAAATCCTCCGGGTCCATCATGTCCAGGTAGCCGTGGACCACGGTGAGCGGCGTGCGCAGCTCGTGTGAAACGTTGGCGACGAAATCCCGCCGCACCTGCTCCAGGCGCAGCAGCTTGCTGACGTCACGCGCGATCAGCAGCCAGTAGTCCGACGAATAGGGAATCAGGCGCAGGTTCAGGCGGATCGCCGGATCGACCGGCGAGGGTACGTCCAGGATGGGCTCGGCATTGCGGCCACCGGCCAGCCAGTGCGCCAGCGGCATCGGCTGCAGGCGCTCGACCAGGGCCTCGCCAAGGTCGCCGGGATGGTGCAGGCCGAGCAGGGCGGTAGCCGCTTCGTTGAACCACTGCACGCGCTGGCTGTTGCGATCCAGCACGACGACAGCATCGGGCAGCGCGGCGGCAGCGGCGCGGTAGCTGCGCAGCATGTCCAGCAGGCGGCGCTTGCGCACGCGCATTTCCACCTGGTTGCGGTACAGCAGGCGGTCCAGTTCGTTCCAGACGCCGGTGCCTTCTTCGGCGGTGTCCCAGCGCTGGCGAGCGGTCAGCCGGCGCAGAACGCTGCGCAGGCGCCAGTAATGCCAGGCCAGGGTCGCCAGCGCGCCCAGTGCGATGCACAACCACAGATGGCCCGTGAACCACCCCACCAGTCCGGCGAACAGCAGCACCGCGGCAACGGTGGCCAGGGTCTTCAACCAGGCAGAGCGGATGTGGCGGGGCATTGCGATCTCGTCGTTGAGGTGCGGCGGTTCACTGGGGTGAACCGAGGGTTATAGCAGAGTTGCCGGCACCGGCACCTGCACTGCAGGTGCGCGGTGCCGGCACGACGAGACTCAGGTGGCGGTGGAGAAGCGGTAGCCGGCGCCGCGCACGGTCTGCACCATGTTCTCGGCGTTGAACGGCTCCAGCGTCTTGCGCAGGCGGCGGATATGCACGTCGATGGTGCGTTCCTCCACGTAAACGCTGCCGCCCCACACATGGTCCAGCAGCTGCGCGCGGGTGTAGACGCGCTCCGGGTGGGTCATGAAGAAATGCAGCAGGCGGTATTCGGTCGGGCCGATCGGCACCGGCTGGTCGTTGGCGAACACGCGATGGGCGGCGCCGTCGATACGGATCGGGCCGACGGCTACGCTGCCGTCCTCGTCATCTTCGCGGGCGCGGCGCATGACCGCGCGGATGCGGGCCAGCAGTTCGCGTGCCGAGAACGGCTTGACCACATAGTCATCGACACCGGCCTCGAGGCCACCGACGCGATCGTTCTCCTCGCCGCGGGCGGTCAGCATGATGATCGGCACTTCGCGGGTCAGCGTTTCCTTGCGCCAGCGACGGGCCAGGTCCAGGCCGCTGGTGCCGGGCAGCATCCAGTCCAGCAGGATCAGGTCGGGAACGCGATCGGCGATCGCGGTCTGGGCCTCCCGGGCATCGCCGGCGTGGACCGGTTCGTAATCGCCCTTGCGAAGGGCGAAGGCGACCATTTCACGGATCGCGGGCTCGTCATCGACGATCAGGATGCGTTTCTGCACGAGGACACCGTAGGGCTCGGTTACTGGAGTGGTGCCAGTAGACTACGGTTTGATGACATGTTTGTGACTACCCGGCCGGAACCGGCCCGGATTGCCATCGGCCGGTCATGCGGTGCTCAGCGACGGTCCAGATCCGGGTCCTGCACGCCCTGCCGGCGCAGTTCCAGCACCGTCGGGGTGATCGATTCGATGCGCGCGTCAACCCGCGCGCGGCCGATGTAATCCAGCGCCGGGTTGCGCTTGAGCGCCTGCAGCTGCATCAGCGCCTGTTCTGGCCGCCCGCTGAGGAAGGCGGCCTCGGCATAGGCCTCGCTGGCGCGCACGCTGTCGCCAGCCAACTCACTGGCGCGGGCGAAACGCTGCTGGAAGACCGGATCGTTACCACTTTGCGACAGCAGGGGGCGCAGCATCGCCTGCGCACGCTGGCCGGCTTCGCGGCTGCCTTGTTCGTTCAGGATCTCGGCATAGGTCAGTGCCACCGGGCGGCTGTTGGGGTGTTCGCGCAACAATTGCTCGAAGCGGCTGTTGGCCTGGGCCGCCTGGCCTGCGCGTGACTCCGCCTCGCCCAGGCCCAGCGCCAGCCACAGGTTGCCGGGGTGGGTCTGCAGCAGGCCGGCCAGGGTCTGCCGGGCCTGGCCGGCACCGGCACGGCCACCGCGCATCACCGCCAGCGCCTGGCCGTAGCGCTGCGCATCGTTGAGGCCGTCCTTCTGCCGCTTGGCCAGGTCGGCGTACTCGCGCTCCAGCTCGGGGGTGGAGTCCGCGCTGAGCACGCGCAGACGCTCACGCGCCCACTCGAAGTCACCGCTGGCGCCACGGTTGAGCTGGCCGATCGGCAGGCGCAGCACACTGCCGGGCAGCAGCGGGTTGTTGCCGCGCAGCAGCGGCTCGCCCAGGCTGGGATCGGCCGGGTCCACCCGCTCCTTGCGCTCGCCGGTGGGCGTGCTGGTGGTGAGCAGCACCGTATCCTTCTTCATCTGCTGGGCGCGGGACTTGGCCTCGCTGATGCGGGTGATGTTGACCGGGTGGGTGCGCAGGAACTCGGGCACGCTGTAGCCGCCTTCGTTGCCGCGCATGGCTGCCGACATCCGCTCGAAGAAGCCGGCCATGGCATCCACGTCGTAGCCGCTGCGCGACAGGGTGCGGATGCCGAGGCGGTCGGCCTCGGACTCGTTGGAGCGGGTGTAGTTGATCTGCCGCTGCTGCATCAGGCCCATGCCGGAGCTGATCGCCGCCATCGTCGCGTTGCCGGACGACGTGCTGTTGCTGGCCTGGGCGGCCACTACCGCCGCCAGCATGCCCAGCAGGATCGGGATCTGGTCGCGCTGGGCGCGCTCGACACCGCGCAGCACGTGCTGCTGGGTGACGTGGGCGATTTCGTGGGACAGCACCGCAGCGACCTCGTCCTCGCGCTC
Source organism: Stenotrophomonas maltophilia group sp. vghtpe118 (assembly GCF_052605195.1). NCBI lineage: Bacteria > Pseudomonadati > Pseudomonadota > Gammaproteobacteria > Lysobacterales > Lysobacteraceae > Stenotrophomonas > Stenotrophomonas maltophilia group sp. vghtpe118. The sequence goes on from NZ_CP199672.1 coordinate 3,680,840, forward strand.
GGCGGTCAGCACCAGTCCGGCATTGACCCCGATGTAGCCGCCCAGCGTGGCGAACGCGTTGATCTGGCGGTCGTTCATCACGAAGAAGGTGTACGGCTGCCGCGGCTGGTCACTATTGGAGCCGAGCCGGGTACCCATGGTCTGCAGCCAGTCGTTGACCAGCGGATCTTCCAGCAGGTAGCCGTAGTTGCGCAGCTCGCGCAGCATCATCGCGCCGTACTCGGCCTGGCGGGCCGGGGTCAGCAGCTCGCCGGCCGAAGAGCCGATGTCGGGCAGCTTCTCCTGGGCCTGGGCCAGCGGCATGGCCAGGGCCAGGGTGACGGCGGTAGTCAGCAGCAGGGCTCGCAAGCAGAAGGTCCTCGGGCGGGGCGCGCCAAGCGTGGCAGGGCGGGGGGCAACCATTCGTTAATCCACAGTGTTGCGGCCGTGGCGTGGAAATTCCAGCGCACCGGTACCATATGTAGACCGTCGATCCATCGTGGAGTTTCCCGTGACAGCCCAGACCGCCGGCGGTGCCCCCGCCATCACCATCTATTCCACTGCCGTCTGCCCGTACTGCGTGGCCGCCAAGAACTTCCTGAAGAGCAAGGGCCAGCAGTGGACCGAGGTCCGCATCGACCTGGACCCGGCCGAGCGCGAGAAGATGATGGCGCTGACCCGCCGCACCAGCGTGCCGCAGATCTTCGTCGGCGACGTCCATGTCGGCGGCTACGACGACATGATGGCCCTGCACCGTGAAGGCAAGCTCGAGCCGCTGCTGGCCGGGCAGGGCCAGGCATGAGCGCGGCCGACGACGGCAGCAAGGACCGCATCGCCGAGTTCACCGAGTTCCGCAAGCGCATGAACGAGCGCATCCTGGGCGAACCGAACCAGGTGGTGCGCCGCTTCTTCGCGCTGGATACGCAGACCTACCAGGCCGGCGCGCTGGACGTGAAGACCAAGGAGCTGCTGGGCCTGGTGGCCTCGATGGTGCTGCGCTGCGACGACTGCATCAGCTACCACGTGGCCCAGTGCAAGGACGCCGGGGTGACCCGTGAGGAGTTCTTCGAGACCTTCTCGGTCGGCCTGGTGGTAGGCGGCTCCATCGTGATCCCGCACCTGCGCCGCGCGGTCGACTTCCTCGACCAGCTCGAAGGCGGCGCCGCCGCGCCAGCCGCGCACGAGCACTGAGGGTCGTGCCGGCCAGCGGCCGGCATCCCCTGAACCCGACATGGCCGGGGTTGCCGGCCAGCGGCCGGCACTACCGGGCCCTCGAGGGGGCCTGTCCCGCGATCCAACAGCCCAGGAGCCCCTTCTTGTTGAAGGGGCGCGCCGACAGGGCGGGGGTAGAGGGGCGATGCGCGGGCAATTCTGCCTGAGCCGGGGACTGGGACCATGGTCTATTTGGGACCTCGGCCCCGGCTCAGGCATAATTGCCGGTGAAACTTCCTTTGCGCCGGCGTTTCCGGGCACGTCCGGACGGCGTTTTTCCCCCTGTTCGGAACATCGATCAATGACGCAGAAAATTACGGTCATCCGCGGCGACGGCATTGGCCCGGAAATCATGGACGCCACCCTGTTCGTGCTCGACCAGCTCAAGACTGGCCTGGAGTACGAAGACGCCGACGCCGGCCTGGTGGCCCTGGAAAAGCACGGCGACCTGATGCCGGCGGTGACCCTGGAATCGATCGCGCGCAACAAGGTCGCGCTGAAGAGCCCGCTGACCACCCCGGTCGGTGGTGGCTTCACCTCGATCAACGTCAGCCTGCGCCGCCACTTCGACCTGTACGCCAACGTGCGCCCGGCCCACACCTTCCCGAACACCAAGTCGCGTTTCGACAACGTCGACCTGATCACCGTCCGTGAGAACACCGAAGGTGCCTACCTGGCCGAAGGCCAGGAAGTGTCGGCCGACGGCGAGACCGCCTTCTCCGGCACCCGCATCACCCGCAAGGGCTCCGAGCGCATCGTGCGCTACGCCTTCGAGCTGGCCAAGAGCACCGGCCGCAAGAAGGTCACCGCCGTGCACAAGGCCAACATCATCAAGTCGACCTCGGGCCTGTTCCTGAATGTCGCCCGTGAAGTGGCCGCGCAGTACCCGGACATCGAGTTCCAGGAAATGATCGTCGACAACTGCTGCATGCAGCTGGTGATGCGCCCGGAACAGTTCGATGTGATCGTCACCACGAACCTGTTCGGCGACATCATCTCCGACCTGTGCGCCGGCCTGGTCGGCGGCCTGGGCCTGGCTCCGGGCGCCAACATCGGCAAGGATGCGGCGATCTTCGAAGCCGTGCACGGCACCGCGCCGGACATCGCCGGCCAGGGCAAGGCCAATCCGTGCGCGCTGCTGCTGGCGGCCGCGCAGATGCTGGACCACATCGGCCAGCCGGAAAACGCCGAGCGCCTGCGCAAGGCCATCGTGGCGACCATGGAAGCCAAGGATTCGCTGACCGGCGACCTGGGTGGCACCGGCACCACCATGAGCTTTGCCAAGGCCATTGCCAGCCGCCTGTAAGCGGCCGGCCGACCTCGGTCGGACCCACAGCGGGGCGCCTTCGGGCGCCCCGTTGCGTTTTTCCGCCTCTGTAGAGTCGAGCATGGCTCGACTCCACAGAAGCGGTCTGTGCTGATATCGCACAGATCATGTGCTGTTTCACGGCTGGTTCGTGCGCCATCCGCTCCGCATCCTGTGCCCACTTTCCACTGCACAGGAGTCGCTCCATGAATCTCACCGCCTTCGGCCTGGCCAGCTTGCTCGGCATGACCGCCACCATCCCGGTTGCTGCTGCCGAGCCGGCCCATGCCACCATCCGCCATATGGCGGGTGCGCCGGTCGCGACCTCGCTGGATGCGGCGAAGACTGCCGTGCTGGTGATCGACTTCCAGAACGAGTACTTCGATGCCAGGGCCGTACCGGGCTTTGCGGGTGGCCGCATGGTCATTCCCGATGGCGTGGCCGCACTGCGTCAGGCCAGGCGGGTAGTCGAATTCGCCGATGCCCACGGCATCCGCGTGATCCATGTCCAGCACGTGCTGCCGGCCGGCGCACCCCTGTTCGCGCAGGGCAGCGTCAATGCCGCCTTCCATCGCGACCTGCAGCCGCGCCAGGGCGAGACCGTGGTGCAGAAGGACAATGTCAGCGTGTTCGCCGGCGCGTCCGCAGCCGTGCTCGACCCGATGCTGAAGAATGCCGGTATCGATACCCTGATCGTCACTGGCCTGCAGACCCATGCCTGTGTGGCCGGTGCCGCGCGCGACGCAGCGGCCGCCCCACGTGGCTACCGGGTGATCGTCTCGTCCGATGCCAGCGCCAGCCGTGATCTGGATCTGGCCGGCGGCCGTCGCATCGATCATCGCGCGCTGCATGAGGCCTCGCTGGCGCAGATCGAAGACGCCTTCGGCGACGTCATGAGCACCGACGCGATCCTGGCGCTGCCGGTACGCAAGGCCGGTGACGGCGCTTGATAAGCTGGCGGGGCCCGCATGCCGTGGGCCCCGCCACGTGGAGCTGCCCGCCGATGGATCACTTCGCCGCCCTGCGCGCGCTGCGCGCCATCGTTGACGCGGGCAGTTTCACCGCGGCCGCCGAGCGCCTGGGGACCACCCACTCGGCGATGTCGCGGCAGCTGCGGCAGCTGGAAGAACACCTGCAGGTACGCCTGCTCGATCGCAACAGCCGTCGGCTGTCGTTGACCGAGGCCGGGCGCGATTACTACCGCGAGGCGGCAACGCTGCTGGACCGCCTGCAGGAGGCGGACGATCGTGCCCGCGCCGGGCAGGCGCAACCCAGTGGCAGGGTGCGGATCAGCGTGCCGCAGGTAGTGGCCAGCCAGGAACTGCCGCATTGGCTGCCCTCGTTCCTGCAGCGTTACCCGCAGGTCACGCTGGACCTGTCGGCGGATGATCAGGTGGTGGATGTGGTCGGTGGTGGCTTCGACCTGGCGCTGCGCATTGCAGCTTCATTGCCGGACAGCCAGCTGGTCGCGCGCGAACTGGCCAGCTGCCCGCGCATCCTGGTCGCCGCACCGGCCTACCTGGCCCGGCATGGCCTGCCGCGGCAGGCTGCGGATCTGGAGCAGCACACGCTGCTGGGTTTCAGTCCCACCCCATCAATGCCGCCCTGGCAGTTACAGGGGCCGCGCGGCGCCTGCGTGAGCGTTGAAGCCGGGCAGCGCCTGCGTGTGGATGCCACGCCCGCGCTGTACGCCGCCGCGCTGGCCGGAATGGGCATCAGCCTGTTCACCGCGTTGACGGTGCAGGAGGACCTGCGCGCCGGTCGTCTGATCCGCGTGCTGCCGGCCTGGCATGCCGGCCAGCGGCGCTACTTCGCGCTGTATCCGCATGCACGTGCGCTCGCGCCCAAGGTGCGCGCGCTGGTCGAGCACCTTGCGGCGCACTACGCTGCACAGGCTGGCGTGGCTGGCTAGCCGGGAAATGCAGCCACGCGTTACAAAGAGAAAAGGGCGCCCCGAAGGCGCCCTTTGTCGTTTATGGCTCTGTCCGGTTCAGCGCTGCTGGATCTTCGACAGCAGGCGCAGGAACTCCACATACAGCCAGACCAGGGTCACCATCAGGCCGAATGCGCCATACCACTCCATGTACTTCGGCGCGCGCTGGGCGACGCCGGACTCGATGAAATCGAAGTCCAGCACCAGGTTCAGCGCGGCCACGACCACCACGAACAGGCTGAAGGCAATGCCCAGCCAGCTGGAGTCGTGGATCACCGGCACGTTGATGTTGAAGAAGCCCAGTACGAACGAGGCCAGGTAGAGCAGGGCGATGCCGCCGGTGACGGCGACCACGCCCATCTTGAAGTTCTCGGTGGCCTTGATCAGGCCGCTGCGGTATGCGAACAGCAGGGCGGCCAGGGTGCCGAAGGTCAGCAGCACCGCCTGGAACACGATGCCCGGATACTTCATGTTGAACAGGGCCGACACGGCGCCCAGGAACAGGCCTTCGACCAGCGCGTACATCGGCGCGGTGACCGGCGACCATTCCTTCTTGAAGATGGTGATCAGTGCCAGCACCAGGCCGCCAATCGCGCCGCCGATGGCGTACAGGCTCGCGCTGCCGGAAATCTGGCCGTACTCGTCGACCGCCTGGCTCCAGGCGAACGCCGCGGTCAGCACGGTCAACAGCAGCAGGATGCCGGTCTTGTTGGCGGTGCCATTGAGGGTCATGACCTGGTCGGGGCTGGTCACTACCGAGCCACTGGCGAGGTCGAGGAAAGTCGACTCGGAAAGAGCCGGGTTGCCGCTGCGCATGCGTGTTCTCCGTGCGGATGAAGGTCGGGACGGCCATCCGGCCGATGGGCGTGAGCATAGCCGATGACTGCTTTCGGCGTTGTGGCAGGCCCGGGTTCTGTGCATCCTTCGTTGACAGTTCCCAACGCGCTTGGCGACAATGAACAACTCCCCGGGCCCAACCCGAGGGGATTGCAAGACCGGGGTATAGCGCAGTCTGGTAGCGCGCCTGCTTTGGGAGCAGGATGTCGGGGGTTCGAATCCCTCTACCCCGACCAATCCCACGCCACGTCGGATTGGACACCGTTCCGGTTCGGGCGCCCGTAGCTCAACTGGATAGAGCACCGGCCTTCTAAGCCGGCGGTTACAGGTTCGATTCCTGTCGGGCGCGCCATTGGAATCAATGGCATATGAATTACTTTGGTGCTGGCGGAGCCTATTCCAGGAACAGCGGAAATGTGTGGCGCGCGCCGCCGTGGGTCACAAAAAAGGCCAGCGCGGTGCGCTGACCTTTCTGTTCTGTGTCCTGGCGAGAGCACTTCGTTGAAGTGCCCCCAAGGCTGAATCATATCTGCTCAAGTTCGCCTACATCGACCCTGCCGCCACCGCAATTGCCATGGCAACCGCCGCCGATCGGGGCACTGCCGCCACCACCACCGCCACCACCACCACCACCGCCACCACCACCGCGGGAGTTGGGCGGGAGGACGGTCGAAATCACTTCGCCGGAGTCGAAGCCTGCGCCTCGCCACGTGTAGTTGACGCAGGAAATACCGTTGCAGACGGTCAGGACATCGCCGGTCTGAACTCGCGTCTGGGCTGTCCAGACGGTGGTCCGGCCGTCATTGAGCTTCTGGACCTCTTGGGAAAGCTGCTGGTTGGTCACCGGATCGGGATACGGGGTTGTCAGCGTGCATCCGGCGGTGCAGTTGATGACGCCAGGAAGCTTTTTCGCTTGAACGCTCCCGCTCGCCATGAACAGCAGCACGCCTGCAATGGCGGGAATGGAGTTTCTACCAAGCGAAGGATAATCCCAATCAGTCTAGCTTTCACAATAGGTCCTTATCGTGGGATGCAACAGTTCCTGAAGATTTCATTCGATGAAATGCGGGCTTTCTCTTTCTCCTGACTGCTCAGGTTTTTCTCATGGTTGGCAATGTCATTGGTGGTGGCAAAACGTGGGTCCAGCCGGTTGAGGACGCGGGTGTACGCCAGGGCGGCAACGGGATCGGCAGGAACGATGCCGCCATAGGTGTAGGCCATCGCCATGTCGCTGATGACATTGACGTTCCCTTGTGATTCCAGCTCGCGCAGATATCCGGTGGCGGTGTCCTTCCACGCCTCGAGCGCCGCGGGATCACGGATTGCGTCATCAAGCGAACCGATGACTTTCTCCGGCGATCGCGAGTAAGCGCGCATCGCTTCCTGCGAGCCCATGGCGGCGGCCTTCGAAAGCCAGTCGGCGTGATAGATGTCCCGATCCAGGGCCAGCGACTCGCACTCTCCGAGGATTCGTTCCGATCGCTCCAGGAACCAGTTGCCGGACCCGACCGTGGTGGCTGAATCCGCCAGCTTGTCAGCGCGATCCGAGATGAAGGTCTGGCACTGCTCGATGGTTCGATAGATTTCGTAGGTTGCTGTGGCATCTCCGGATTCGGAGCGCAGCATCAGTTGCTTGACGTGGGCGAGCGCGTCACCGGGAGGCCGGAACTCATTGCCTCTTACGATCTCGTAGGCTTTGGGTCCCACCGCCTTGTACGAGCCTGGCGGGATCTTGTTGTCCCGCTCAAGCCTCTGCGCGGCCGCCGCACCTGACGCAGGAAGCGGCCTTCCCTGGTCGGGCCTTTCATCGAGGCTGCCACTCTTCCAGGATTCCTCTGCCGTCACATCGACAGCCGCCTGCTGCCGGTAGCTGGACATTGCAACGGCTGCCACTGCCAGCACGGCTGCTAGCGCGACGAATCCGATTAGCCGCTTGCTCATCTATTGCTCTCACCTTCATTGCAGGAACCGGCATGGTTGCAAACGCGCGCCTCGCGTTCCATGTCCTGCAGCTAACGTTGTATGAATGGATCTCCCCCATTTCTGTTTGAGATTCATTCATGATTCGTTCACTTATTATTCACGCTTTCGGGAGTGGGCCCGACGATGTCGAGCTGTTGCCTGCGCCTGACCATCGGTACAGGTGGCACGCACCTTCCGGCGATCGGCATGAGGTGCAGTTTCGAAAGGCGCGGGAGAGGTAGAGCGGGTGATGGCCGAAGTGCATCGGCTGCGCAGGCACCAATAGCGGCTCACTCTGTATTGCGGTGGTCTCGCCTTGCTGGTGTTGACTGGCCTGCTGATGGGGCGACAGCCCAGCGCAACGCGCCGTTCGACGTGATCGAAACGATGGTGCCGAAGGACAGCTGCGGCCGATGTTCTCGGCTGAAGATGAGCGCTTGCACGCGCAGACTGTGCAAGCGATTACCCGTCGTGTGCTTCCTGGCAGGCCGCAGTCGCGCAATGCGATGCTTCAGCTGATCGACGGGGCGGGCCAGCTGCACCTGCAGTTGCAGGTCACGCCCAAAGGTGAGGTGACGCTGTCATTCTTGGATGAGCATGCAGACATCGCGCGCGTGGTCTCGGCGGAGCAGCTCTGATGTCCTGTTCCGGCCCCTGCACATCAATGTGAAGAAGTGCTTGCAATTCCTTCGCGACTACCGGAAAATGCCGGACTCGCTTCGGGGGACGGACTTCTGGTTCCGCCCGGTAGCGAAGCATCAAGTTCCAGCGCCAGCCTCATCGGCGATGGAGCGAAAGTTTCAGTGGTGGCTGTAGCTCAGTTGGTTAGAGTACCGGATTGTGATTCCGGTGGTCGGGGGTTCGAATCCCCTCAGCCACCCCACTGATTCAACCGCATCGGCGCAGCCGAAACGGTATTGCAATAAACAGAAAGCACGCTACAATGTGTGTCTGAGTTTCACGGGCCGTTAGCTCAGTTGGTAGAGCAGTTGACTCTTAATCAATAGGTCCAAGGTTCGAATCCTTGACGGCCCACCAAGACAGAAGCCACCTGGTACGCCAGGTGGCTTTTTTCTTATGGGTGTGACTCCCATCGTTCCGATGGATCACGCGTTGCAGAACCCGTTCGGCGTGGATCTGCAGCAGGAGCGGGGCTCGCAGTGCTGGTTTCAACCACGTTGAAAAAAGTGCTTGCACCCACCGAGCGGATCGGGTCATAATTCGCGCCCCGATTTCGGGCTGTTAGCTCAGTTGGTAGAGCAGTTGACTCTTAATCAATAGGTCCAAGGTTCGAATCCTTGACAGCCCACCAGACGAAAGCCACTTGGTTCGCCAAGTGGCTTTTTTCTTGCCTGTTCGCTGAGGGGCATCTGCAGATGCCAGCGGTGCTGGCTGGAGTGGAGCCCCCTTGAGTCAAGGGGGCGCGGCGAAGCCGCGGGGATGTGGCGGCTGATGAAGTGGGGCCCGCGCTTTGCCGCGCAAAGCGTGGAGCTGCGGCGCGAATGCGCGGCAGCTTCCCACTTGGTTCGCCAAGTGGCTTTTTTCTTGCCTGTTCGCTGGGGGGGGCATTTCATCCGCGCATGGCGTGGATCGACTGAAGCAATGCTGAAATCAGGGTCATACGCGTCATCAGTGTTATCAATGCTGTGCGCTGCATCTCACCGCATCGCATCCTGCATCGCACCCAATGGATCTTCCGCGCCGACGGCGCATGCACGAAGGAAGATGTTGATGGCTCATATCAATCGATTGCACCGCACGCTGTGGGTTTCCTTCGCGTTGCTGGCACTGGCGGCCTGCGCGCCCGCCGACGACCCCGCGCAGACCGTCGAACGCGATGCTGGCACTGAAAGTGCTCCTGCGCGCCCGGTCGGTGAGGCCATGCAGATGCAGCCGGCTCAGCCGGCAGAGCGGGAGGCCCTGCCCGATGCGGTGGACGTGCAGCGCAATGCGGATGGTTCGGTGGATGTGCGCAAGGCCACGCCGGAGCCGGCGGCCCTGCGGCGCACCGGCGACGGGGGCGTGGAGATCCGCAAGGTGGATCCTGCAGCCGGGCAGGGTGCCGATACGGCGTCGGCCAAGGCCAGGCCGCAGCAGTGAACCCCGCCACCCCGGATGAGCTTGCGCTCGCCGGGGTGGTTCAACGCGCGGGCTGCGCACCATTGCCATGTTCAGTTTTGTGCAGGCCTTCCGCTTCCCGCCATCGCCTGCGACAATGAACACCTGCGCCGGCCACGCGAAAGTGGCGGAATTGGTAGACGCCCTGGATTTAGGTTCCAGTGCCGCAAGGCGTGGGGGTTCGAGTCCCCCCTTTCGCACCAGTGCCGGCCTGTCCCCGCCCTGATCGGGCCATCTGCGCCCCCTTGACCGGCACGCGCTGGCAGTGCAAGCCGAATTGGGCGAAACTAAAGGGCTGCGGCAAGCAGGCGCGTCCCAGACGTCGCGTCCTTACAACCGTTTCATCCCAATCATCGAGCCGGGGGCCTGGGCCACCGGTGGCAGGAGTCAACATGCAAGCTTCGATCGAATCCACCGGCAACCTGGAACGCCGCCTGAGCTTCTCGCTGCCGGAAGAGCGTCTGCAGAGCCACATCGCCGGCCGCCTCGGCGAAATCGCCCGTACCACCCGCATCAAGGGCTTCCGCCCGGGCAAGGTGCCGGCCAAGGTGATCGAGCAGCGCTTCGGCGCGCAGGTCCGTGGCGAGGCGCTGGACGGCCTGCTGCGCGAAACCTTCGATGCGGCCGTGCGCGAGCACGACCTGCGCATCGTCGGCAGCCCGCGCATCGACAAGGGCGACGAGGGTGAGTTCTCCTTCGTGGCCACCGTGGAAGTGGTGCCGGACTTCGGCGACATCGACGTCAGCAAGCTGACCGTCGTGCGCCATACCGCCGAGATCACCGACGCCGACATCGACCAGATGATCGAGAACCTGCAGAACCAGCGTCGTACCTGGGCCCCGGTCAGCCGTGGCGCGCAGGACGGTGACCTGGTCGCGGTGGAAACCTGGTCGCAGGCCGGCGAAGAGCGCCTGCCGGCCGAGGGCACCGAGAAGGGTTCGATCGTGCTCGGCCAGGGCATGATGTTCGACACCATCGAGAAGGGCCTGGTCGGCCTGGCCAAGGGCGAAGAGAAGACCCTCGACGTCGAGTTCCCGGCTGACTGGCGCGTGCCGGTGCTGGCCGGCAAGACCGTGCAGGTCACCGTCAAGGTCACCGAGGTCTCCGAGCCGGTCGTGCCGGCGGTCGACGAAGCCTTCATCAAGAGCTTCGGCGTGAAGGGCGGCGATGTGGAGCAGTTCCGCAGCGACATCCGCGCCAACCTGGAGCGCGAGCTGAAGGGTGCGTTGATGAACCGCCTGCGCCGTGAAGTGGGCGAGCAGCTGATCGCGGCCTACTCGTCGGTGGAAATGCCGCCGCGCCTGGTCGAGAACGAAGCCCGCGCCATGCTGGCCCAGCAGGTCGAGCAGCTGCGCCGCAACGGCCAGAACGTCGGCGAGATCCCGGCCGATGCCCACGAAGGCTTCAAGGACGCTGCCGCCAAGCGCGTGCTGGTCGGCCTGCTGGTCGGTGAAGTGGCCCGCATCAACGACCTGCGCCTGGAAGCCAAGCGCCTGAATGAAACGATGCGTCTGATCGCTTCGACCTACGAAGAGCCGGAGCAGGTCATTGAGATGTACCGCAACGACCCCCAGTTGATGTCTGGCCTGCAGAACCGTGTGATGGAAGAGCAGGTGATCGACTGGATCGCCGAGCGTGCCCAGCACACCGAAGAGAAGCTGTCGTTCCAGGACGCGATCCGCCAGTAAGCCCGGGCGGATCACCGGATGCCCCGCGCCTTTGCCGGCGCGGGGTTGTTGCCCCCCAAGATAGGTACCTCACGTAATGGACAACCGAACCAAAGCCCTGAACCTGGTTCCGATGGTGGTCGAGCAGACCAGCCGCGGCGAGCGTGCCTACGACATCTATTCGCGCCTGTTGAAGGAGCGCCTGATCTTCCTCGTGGGCCCGATCGACGATCACATGGCCAACGTGGTGGTGGCGCAGTTGCTGTTCCTGGAATCGGAAAACCCGGAAAAGGACATCAACATCTACATCAACTCGCCGGGTGGCGTGGTCACCGCCGGCATGGCGATCTACGACACCATGCAGTACATCAAGCCGAATGTGAGCACCACCTGCATCGGCCAGGCCGCCTCGATGGGCGCCCTGCTGCTGGCCGCGGGCGAAGCCGGCAAGCGCTATGCGCTGCCGAACTCGCGCGTGATGATCCATCAGCCGCTGGGTGGCTACCAGGGCCAGGCCACCGACATCGACATCCACGCGCGCGAGATCCTGACCCTGCGTTCGCGCCTGAACGAGGTGCTGGCCAAGCACACCGGCCAGTCGCTGGAGACGATCGCCCGTGACACCGAGCGCGACAACTTCAAGAGCGCCTTCGAGGCGCAGGCCTACGGTCTGGTCGACCAGGTCCTGGAGCGTCGTCCGGATGAGTCGATCCAGGCCGGTTGACCGGCCTTCACGGGGCCAGGGAGGCCTCGTTCCTGCAGGGTCGGGTGGGACTGGTGTCCCCTCGGCCCTGTGCTATTCTCGAATCGAACCCCCGTTCAGCGGGTGGGGTAACTGGGTAAGCGAAGCATGAGCGAAGACCGCCAAGGTCGTTCCACGGACACCGGCAAGATCCTCTACTGCTCTTTCTGCGGCAAGAGCCAGCATGAAGTGCGCAAGCTGATTGCGGGTCCGAGCGTGTTCATCTGCGATGAGTGCGTGGAGCTGTGCAACGACATCATCCGTGAGGAACTTGAGGAAAAGGCGCAGTCGGCGCGCAGTTCGCTGCCCAAGCCGCGCGAGATCCTCGAGGTCCTCGACCAGTACGTGATCGGCCAGAACCGTGCCAAGCGCACGCTGGCAGTGGCCGTGTACAACCACTACAAGCGCATCGAGAGCCGGCAGAAGAACGACGACGTCGAACTGGCGAAGTCGAACATCCTGCTGGTCGGCCCGACCGGTTCGGGCAAGACGCTGCTGGCCGAGACCCTGGCCCGCCTGCTCAACGTGCCGTTCACCATGGCCGACGCCACCACGCTGACCGAAGCCGGTTACGTGGGCGAGGACGTGGAGAACATCATCCAGAAGCTGCTGCAGAAGTGCGACTACGACGTCGAGAAGGCGCAGCAGGGCATCGTCTACATCGATGAAATCGACAAGATCTCGCGCAAGAGCGAGAACCCGTCGATTACCCGCGATGTGTCCGGCGAAGGCGTGCAGCAGGCCCTGCTGAAGCTGATCGAAGGCACCGTGGCCAGCGTTCCGCCGCAGGGCGGCCGCAAGCACCCGCAGCAGGAATTCCTGCAGGTGGACACCAAGAACATCCTGTTCATCTGCGGCGGCGCGTTCGCCGGGCTGGACAAGGTGATCCAGGCGCGTTCCACCGACGTCGGCAGCATCGGCTTCGGTGCCAAGGTGAAGAGCAGCGAGCGCAAGCAGGAAGTGGGCAAGGTGCTGGCGGAAGTCGAGCCGGAAGACCTGATCAAGTTCGGCCTGATTCCCGAGTTCGTCGGCCGCCTGCCGGTGGTCGCGACCCTGGAGGAGCTGGACGAGCCGGCCCTGATCAAGATCCTGACCGAGCCGAAGAACGCCATCACCAAGCAGTTCAAGAAGCTGTTCGAGATGGAAAACGTGGAGCTGGAGTTCCGTCCGGACGCGTTGTCGGCCATCGCCAGGAAGGCGCTCAAGCGCAAGACCGGCGCCCGTGGCCTGCGCACCATCGTCGAATCGGTCCTGCTGGACACCATGTACGACCTGCCGTCGCAGGAGAACGTCAGCAAGGTGGTCGTGGACGAATCGGTGATCGAGCACAAGTCCGAGCCGTACCTGATCTACCAGACCCCGGCGGCCCCTGAACAGAAGGCCGCAGGCGCCGAGTGATCCTTCCAGGTTGTTGATTGGAAAGGATTTTCAAGGAATGCCTTGCATCTGAAAGCCGATGGCCCCATAACGGGGCCATCGGCTTTTTTTGTCTCCGGAAGATGCCCTCCCGGAGGCGGTTTTCCCCCTTCCCTGGAGCCCCCATGGCCCGTTCCCCAAGTGAAACCCTCGACCTGCCGGTCCTGCCGCTGCGCGACGTAGTGGTGTTCCCGCACATGGTCATCCCGCTGTTCGTCGGCCGTGACAAGTCCATGCACGCGCTCGAACAGGCAATGGAGGCGGACAAGCGCATCCTGCTGCTGGCGCAGAAGTCGGCCGAAACCGACGACCCGCATGCGGCCGACCTCTACCAGGTCGGTACGCTGGCGCAGGTGCTGCAGCTGCTGAAGCTGCCCGACGGCACCATCAAGGTGCTGGTTGAAGGCCTGTCGCGCGTGCAGGTAACCCACGTCGACGAGCGCGACGGCTCGCTGCATGGCCAGGCCGTGGAGATCGACGCCACCGACGAGCGCGAGGCGCGCGAGGTCGAGGCGATTGCCCGCTCGCTGATGTCGCTGTTCGAGCAGTACGTGAAGACCAACCGCAAGCTGCCGCCGGAGCTGCTGCAGACGCTGTCGGGCATCGATGAGCCGGCGCGCCTGGCCGACACCATCGCTGCGCACATCAGCGTGCGCCTGGCCGACAAGCAGCGCCTGCTGGAAACGCTGGCCGTCGGTGACCGCCTGGAGATGCTGGTCGGGCTGGTCGACGGCGAGATCGACGTGCAGCAGATGGAGAAGCGCATCCGCGGCCGCGTGAAGTCGCAGATGGAGAAGAGCCAGCGCGAGTATTACCTCAACGAACAGATGAAGGCCATCCAGAAGGAACTGGGTGACCTGGACGACGCGCCGGGCGAGCTGGAAGAACTGGCCCGCAAGATTGCCGAGGCCGGCATGCCGAAGGCGGTTGAAGCCAAGGCGCGCAATGAACTGAACAAGCTCAAGCAGATGTCGCCGATGTCGGCCGAAGCCGCCGTCGTGCGCAACTACCTGGAGTGGCTGCTGGGCGTGCCGTGGAAGAAGCGCAGCAAGGTGCGCAAGGACCTGAAGGTGGCGCAGGACACCCTCGATGCCGATCACTACGGCCTGGAGAAGGTCAAGGAGCGCATCCTTGAATACCTGGCGGTGCAGTCGCGCGTGAAGCAGATGAAGGGCCCGATCCTGTGCCTGGTCGGACCGCCGGGCGTGGGCAAGACCTCGCTGGGCCAGTCCATCGCCAAGGCCACCAACCGCAAGTTCGTGCGCATGTCGCTGGGCGGCGTGCGCGACGAGGCCGAAATCCGTGGCCACCGTCGTACCTACGTCGGTTCGATGCCGGGCCGCATCGTGCAGAACCTCAACAAGGTCGGCAGCAAGAACCCGCTGTTCGTGCTCGACGAGATCGACAAGATGTCGATGGACTTCCGTGGCGATCCGTCTTCGGCGCTGCTGGAAGTGCTCGATCCGGAGCAGAACAACGCATTCAACGACCACTACCTGGAAGTGGACCTGGACCTGTCCGAAGTGATGTTCGTGGCCACCTCGAACTCGCTCAACATTCCCGGCCCGCTGCTGGACCGCATGGAAGTGATCCGCATCCCCGGCTACACCGAGGATGAGAAGCTCAACATCGCGACCCGCTACCTGGTGCCGAAGCAGGTCAAGGCCAACGGCCTGCAGCCGGAAGAGCTGGAAATCGGCAGTGACGCCATCCAGGACATCGTGCGCTACTACACGCGCGAATCGGGCGTGCGCAACCTGGAACGCGAGATCGCCAAGATCTGCCGCAAGGTGGTGAAGGAGATCGCGCTGGCCGGCCCGCAGCCGGTGAAGGCGAAGAAGGGTGCGAAGAAGCCCAAGGCGCTGGTCAATGTGTCCAGCAAGAACCTGGACAAGTACCTGGGCGTGCGTCGCTTCGACTTCGGCCGTGCCGAGGAAGAGAATGAAATCGGCCTGGTCACCGGCCTGGCCTGGACCGAAGTCGGTGGCGACCTGCTGCAGATCGAATCGACCCTGGTGCCGGGCAAGGGCCAGCTGATCCTGACCGGCCAGCTTGGCAACGTGATGAAGGAATCGGCGTCGGCCGCGCTGTCGGTGGTGCGTTCGCGCGCCGTGGGCTTTGGCATCGACAGCGACTTCCTGCAGAAGCATGACGTGCACCTGCACGTGCCCGATGGCGCCACGCCGAAGGATGGCCCGAGTGCCGGGGCGGCGATGGTCACCTCGCTGGTGTCGATGCTGACCAAGGTGCCGGTGCGCGCCGACGTGGCGATGACCGGCGAGATCACCCTGCGTGGTCGAGTCACTGCCATCGGTGGCCTGAAGGAGAAGCTGCTGGCCGCACTGCGTGGCGGCATCCGCACGGTCATCATCCCGGAAGAGAACCGCAAGGACCTGGCCGACATCCCGGCCAACGTCACCCGCGATCTGAAGATCGTGCCGGTGAAGTACATCGAAGAAGTCCTGGACCTGGCGCTGGAGCGTCCGTTGGCACCGAAGAAGGCGCGCAAGAGTGCGCAGCGTGTCACGGTGCGCAGCAAGGCCAAACCGAGTGGAAACGCGCGCGTCAAGCATTGACGCGCGCTGTCCAATGGCCCGAAACCCGCGTCGTTGCTGGCTTTCCAGCTTGCGTGGGGGTAGGGCCACTGGTATAAAAGCAGCACTCGCGAATGAGTGGTCGCAGCCTGGTGATCGCTGGATTCGGCGAACCGTTTCCACATGGCGGCCGCATGCAGATGGCGTGCGGTTGCTTCCCTGTCGAATAAGCGGAACCCACCGCCAAAGGAGTTGTAGAGAATGAACAAGACCGAATTGATCGATGCCGTTGCTGAAGCTGCCGACCTGACCAAGGCAGAGTCCAGCCGCGCTGTCGATGCCGTCGTTGCTGCCATCACCAAGGCGCTGAAGGACGGCGATGCGGTCACTCTGGTTGGCTTCGGTACCTTCCAGGTCCGCGACCGTGCTGCCCGCACCGGCCGCAACCCGAAGACCGGCGACACCATCAAGATCGCTGCTTCGAAGAATCCGTCGTTCAAGGCTGGCAAGGCCCTGAAGGATGCTGTAAACTAAGCGGCTCGCTGGGGTGCTTAGCTCAGCGGTAGAGCGTCTCCTTTACACGGAGAGGGTCGGGGGTTCGAAACCCTCAGCACCCACCACAGCACCGCGGTAAAAGTTTGAGTGTGGAGCGGTAGTTCAGCTGGTTAGAATGCTGGCCTGTCACGCCGGAGGTCGCGGGTTCGAGTCCCGTCCGCTCCGCCATTCAACGAGGCCTCCGGCCAAAAGCTGGAGGCTTTGTTTTCTCCCCGGTCCAGGCCGGCTGAAAGCAAAAAGGTAACAACGCGGAGCGGTAGTTCAGCTGGTTAGAATGCTGGCCTGTCACGCCGGAGGTCGCGGGTTCGAGTCCCGTCCGCTCCGCCAGTACATCAAGGCCCCCGGTTCAAGGCTGGGGGCCTTGTCTTCTCACCGAGAGGTTCGGAGGAAGGCGAAAAAGTCTTTGCAAGAACGGAGCGGTAGTTCAGCTGGTTAGAATGCTGGCCTGTCACGCCGGAGGTCGCGGGTTCGAGTCCCGTCCGCTCCGCCATTGCAGACTTCTTAAGTCCCTGTGAAAAAACTTTGAAAAAAGTGTTCATCGGGCTGGGTTTCCAGAGAGTCCTCGGATATACTGGGCGCCTGCAAAGTTCAAGCGCGGAGCGGTAGTTCAGCTGGTTAGAATGCTGGCCTGTCACGCCGGAGGTCGCGGGTTCGAGTCCCGTCCGCTCCGCCAACTCTAAAAGCCCTCGGCGCAAGCCGGGGGCTTTTTCTTTGCGCCAGGATGTGGAGTTGGCCGACGCACTGGTGGTGCCTGCCTGCGCAAGTGGGCGCAGGCCGCGTCGGTGCTGCTTTTGGTCCCTGCGGCGAAGCGGGTTACACTGCCGGGCTCGCCAATCAGGCCTTGTGATTCCTCACCATGCTGCAGAAACTCCGCGACAAGACCTCAGGCTGGATCGTCACCGTGATCCTGGGGCTGCTGATGATTCCGTTCCTGTTCGTGATCGACAACAGCTACCTCGGTGGCGTTGGCGCACAGAACGTGGCCAAGGTTTCCGCGCCGCCCACCTGGTGGCGTTCGGCGCCGTCGTGGTGGCCGGTGCGCATGCTGTGGCAGCACCATGAGATCAGCTCGCAGGATTTCCGCACGCGTTTCGAGCAGGAGCGCATGCGTGAGCGCCAGCAGCAGGGCGACAACTTCGACCCGCGCGCGTTCGAGAGCACCGAGAACAAGATGGCCGTGCTCGATCAGCTGATCGACGAACAGGTCGTGCGTCTGGTCGGTGAACAGGCGGGCGTGGTGATCGGCGACGGCGCGGTGCGCGAGTACATCGCGACCATGCCGGCGTTCCTCGATTCGAACGGCAAGTTCAACGAGAACAACTACCGCCTGGCATTGGCCGGTGGCAATCCGCCGCGTACCCCGACCCAGTTCCAGGAACTGGTGCGTGAGAGCCTGCAGCAGTCGGTGATCCCATCGGGCCTGCAGAGCTCCGGCTTCGTCACCCAGGCCGAGACCGAGCGCCTGTTGAAGCTGCTGGGCGAAACCCGCGACGTCGAGCTGGCCGCGTTGCCGCCCGTACCGGCCGATACCGCGCCGGTCACCGATGATCAGATCAAGAAGTGGTACGACAGCCACGGCAAGGATTTCCGCCAGGCCGAGAGCGTGTCGCTGGAGTACGTCGAGATCAACGGTGCGAACCTGCCGGCACCGACCCCGGCCGATGAAGCGACCCTGCGCAAGCGCTATGAAGAGGAAAAGGCAAAGTTCACCTCTCCGGAGCAGCGCCAGGCCGCCCACATCCTGATTACCGGCGCCGGTGCTGAGGCCAAGGCGAACAAGCTGCTGGCCCAGGCAAAGGCGGCCGGTGCCGACTTCGCAGCCCTGGCCAAGGCCAACTCCGAGGATCCAGGCTCCAAGGACCAGGGCGGTGACCTGGGCTGGGTGGAGCGTGGCGCGATGGGCAAGCCGTTTGACGATGCCCTGTTCGCGGCCAAGGCCGGCGACGTGATCGGTCCGGTCAAGACCGACTTCGGATACCACATCATCAAAGTGGCCGCGGTACGCGGCGGCGAAGGCAAGTCGTTCGAGGAAGTGCGTGACACGCTGGCTGCCGAGCAGCTGAAGGCCGACGGCGAGCGCGGCTTCAACGAACTGGCCGGTCGCCTGGTCGATGCCATCAACAAGAGCCCGAGCGATCTGGCGGCCGCCGCCAAGGAAGTGAACCTGCCGCTGCAGACCCTGGGCCCGATCACCCGCGCGACCGCCAGCGGCATCGCCGCTGACCCGGCCGTGCTGCGTGCCGCCTTCTCCGACGTGCTGGTGCAGGACGGTACCGCCAGTGACCCGATCGCCCTGGGCGGCGCGACCAACCACAGCGTGGTCATCCGTGTGGCTGCACACACCCCGGAACAGGCCCTGCCGCTGGACAAGGCCCGCGAACAGGTGATCGCTGCGATCCGTGCTGATCGCCAGCGCCAGGCCAGCGACAAGGCCGCCGATGCCATCCTGGCCAAGCTGAAGGCGGGCGCCACCCTGCAGTCGCTGGCCGCCAGCGAGAAGCTGCAGCTGAGCCCGATGCCGGGCCTGCCGCGCAGCCAGCCGGTGCCGACCCCGGAAATCAACCGCGCGATCTTCAGTGCGCCGGTGCCGGCTGAAGGCAAGCCGAGCTATGGCAAGGTCGACGTCAATGGTCACGCGCTGCTGTTCGCGGTGAACAAGGTCAATCCGGGCGACATCAAGGAAGTGACTGCAGAGCAGCAGAAGCAGCTGAAGGAACAACTGAGCCAGATCGACGGCATGGCCGCGGCCAAGGCCTACATCGAGGCGATGCGCAAGAAGTTCATGATCCAGACCACCGAAGCGAACCTGTAAGCCTCGCGGCGAGCAGATCGAAGAAGGCCCGGCATTGCCGGGCCTTTTTTTTGTGCGGGCGCTGCTGGAAATTGAATTGTAGAGCCGAGCCCATGCTCGGCTGGCCATGAACCCCGACAAGTCGCAGGCAAGAAAAAAGCCGAGCAGGGGCTCGGCTCTACAGGAGGGCCTGGCCTGCGCGTCAGTCTTCGACGCGCAGCACGGCGCCCGGCTTCAGCACGCTGCTGCCGCTCAGGCCGTTCAGCGACAGAAGCGCCTTGACCGGCATGCCATAGCGGCGGGCGATGGTCCAGGCCGATTCACCATCACGCACGGTGTGGCGACGGCTGCGCGGACGATCGGCGATCGCGGCCACGGTCTTGGCGACCTGCGGCGTTGGCGAGGCGGCGGCAGCAGGTACGCTACTGGCCACCAGTGCGGTGGCGGTGTCCGCCACGGTCGCGCTGGCGGCCGAGACCGGCGCCAGCACGCGGGTGGTGCCGGACGAGACGCGCCCACCGCCCGCCAGGGCGGGGTTGAGGCGGACGATCCTGGCCGGGTCCAGGGCACGCTGTGCGGCCCACTGCTGGACGCTGGTGCCGGCGGGCAGGGTGTGGTCCTTCAGTACGGGCACGGTGCGGTCCAGCGAGGCCATGACACCTGGCTGGTCTTCCACATCTTCCAGCACGCAGGCCAGGGCATGCAGCTTCTCGACGTAGGCATGGGTGACCGGCGACAGGCCGGGCAGCGCCGAGGGCTTGGCGTTCTGCGCGTTCATGCCGGCCTTGCGCATCGATTGCAGCACGCGGTACTCGCCGGCGTTGTAGGCCATGGTGGCCAGGCGCCAGTCGCCGCCGAACATGCCGTGCAGGGTCTTCAGGTAGCGCACTGCGGCTTGGGTGGAATCGACCGCCGACAGGCGCCCGTCGTAGCCGTTGGCCATGGGCACGCGGTGATTGCGCGCAGTGGTGGCGATGAACTGCCACAGGCCGGTCGGGCCGCTGCCATTGCGTGCATTGGGCCGGTAACCGCTTTCCACGAACGGAATCAGCGCGAACTCGGTAGGCAGGTTGGCCTTGCGCAGCTCTTCGACCACATAGCCGAACAGCACCAGTGCATCGTCATCCTGGTTGGCCAGGCGCGACGGGGCGTGGGCGAACTGCTTCTGCCAGCGCGGGCTGGTGGCCTCGGCATTGCAGGTGGGCTCGGCCAGGCCGTCGCGGAAGCTGGAGAAGATCTCCTGGCCGTTGCGGACCGACGCGGCCGGCAACGCGGCCGGATCCAGCGGCAGGGCCGCGGCGGCGGTCAGGTTCTGGCCGATGCCAGCGCCCAGCGACTGGGCGCCGGCGGTTCCGGCCAGCCCCAGGACCAGGCCCAGGGCCAGCGGCAGACTTCGGCGCATCATGCGCGGAAGCCGTCTTTCCAGTGCCGGAGACCGGCCATCACGTCGACGTAGTCAACGACGTCACGGCCCAGGTGCGCCGACACCGACGCGCGGATCGGCGCAGTGTGCACACGCAGGAACGGATTGCAGTCGAATTCGCTGGCCAGGGTTACCGGCAGGGTGGAACGGTCATCGCGGCGCATGGCCAAAGCCTCCTCTTGGCGCTGCCGCAAGGCAGCGTTGGCGGGGTCGACATGCCGCGCGAAGACGGCATTTGACACGGTGTACTCATGAGCGCAACAAAGCAGCAGTTGCGCGGGCAAGGTACCCAGCTTGCGCATCGATGCCAGCAGCTGGGACGGCGTACCTTCGAACAGGCGTCCACAGCCCAGGCTGAACAACGAATCTCCGCTGAAAAGATGTTCAGCAGTGTGAAACGCGATGTGGCTGCGGGTATGCCCGGGCACGGATAGTACGTGGAACGCCTGACCCAGTGCCTGAACGCGTTCACCTTCGCCGACCCGTTCGGTTGCCGTGGGGATGCGCTCCTCGACGGGTGCGATCACCCGGACTCCAGGAAAACGTGCCTGCAGCACCGGCACGCCACCGATGTGGTCATCGTGATGATGGGTGAGCAGGATCGTGTCCACGCGCAGGCCCTGATCGGCGAGCGCAAGCACCGGCGCGGCATCGCCGGGATCGACGACCACGGCGTTACCGTCGTCGTCGATCAAGGTCCAGATGTAGTTGTCCGCAAATGCGGGCAGGGCAGTCAGTCGCATAGAATTGGACCATGCCCGCGCTGCAGAGCATCCGTCAAGCGAGCCAGACCCCGTGGTTCGACAGCGAACCGGCGGAAGCCCTGCGCGTTCTGGAGCGGCAACTGCTGCTGCCGCAGCTGTCGTTGCTGCCGGTGCAGCCCTGGCTGTGGATCGCGCCGAGTGCCGCATGGCTGGACGATGCGCAGCTTGGCGGGCGCGGCCTGCGCCTGTACCGGCAGGGGCACGGCTATGCCGGCGACACCCGCTGTGCGTTGCCGCTGCCGCTGGCCAATGAAAGCGTCAATGCGGTCGTGTTGCAGCATGTCACCGCAGCTGACGCTGATCGGTTGCTCGATGAGTGCGAGCGCGTGCTGATGCCGGGCGGCCATCTGTGGCTGAGCAGCCTCAACCCGTTCAGCCCTTACCGCAGGCACTGGCGCCAGCACGGGCTGGTGGTGCGCACGCCGCAGCGGATCCGCCTGCTGCTCGGCCGCCACGGGCTGGAGTGCGACGATATGCGTTTCCTCGGCCCGCTCTGGCGCGGCGCCGGCAGCCGTCGCCCGGGCGGTTGGTCGCCACTGCGCGCGGCCTGCCTGTTCCATGCTGAAAAGCGAACGCTGGCCCTGCCCGGGCCGAAACCGTTGCCGGTGCGTTGGCACGGCACCGTTGCTACCTGATCTGGAGTTGTATTGAAAACCATTGAAATCCACACCGACGGCTCCTGCCTTGGCAATCCTGGCCCCGGCGGCTGGGCTGCACTGCTGCGCTACAAGGGCCACGAGCGTGAACTGAGCGGCGGCGAAGCGCACACCACCAACAACCGGATGGAGCTGATGGCGGCCATTTCCGGCCTGGAAACGCTGACCGAGCCGTGCAACATCGTGCTCTACACCGATTCGCAGTATGTGCGGCAGGGCCTGACCCAATGGATGCCCGGCTGGATCCGCAAGAACTGGAAGACCGCCGGCGGCGACCCGGTGAAGAACCGCGAGCTGTGGGAGCGCCTGCATGCGGCGACGCTGCGGCACCAGATCGACTGGCGCTGGGTGAAGGGCCACTCCGGCGATCCGGACAATGAGCGGGTGGATACCCTGGCGCGCAACGCGGCCATCCGGATCCGCGACGCCAGCCCGGTAAACTGAGCCCATGCGTCAGATCATCCTCGATACCGAAACCACCGGCCTGGAGTGGAAGAAGGGCAACCGCATCGTCGAAATCGGCTGCGTGGAGCTGTTCAAGCGCCGCCCGACCGGCAACAACTACCACCAGTACATCAAGCCGGACTGCGAGTTCGAACAGGGCGCGCAGGAAGTCACCGGCCTGACCCTGGAGTTCCTGGCTGACAAGCCGGATTTCGCGCAGATCGCCGATGAATTCCTGGCCTTCATCGATGGCGCCGAGCTGATCATCCACAACGCGGCGTTCGACCTGGGCTTCCTCGACAACGAGCTGTCGTTGCTGGGCCCGCAGTATGGAAAGATCACCGATCGCTGCACGGTGATCGATACCCTGGTGATGGCGCGCGAGCGCTTCCCGGGCCAGCGTAATTCGCTGGATGCGCTGTGCAAGCGCCTGGGCGTGGACAATTCGCACCGTGCGCTGCATGGCGGCCTGCTCGACGCGCAGATCCTGGGCGACGTCTATATCGCGCTGACCTCGGGCCAGGAAGAGATCGGCTTCGGCCTGGGCGACGATGACGGTGGTGGCGCCGGTGCCGCGCTGCAGGCGTTCGATACCAGCAAACTGCTGCCGCGCCCACGCGTGGTGGCCACCCCGTCTGAGCTGGAAGCGCACAGCGCGCGTCTGGAACGACTGCGCAAGAAGGCCGGCTACGCCTTGTGGGATGGCCCGAAGGTGGAAGAGCCCGCCAGCGCGTAATGCCTGGCATGGGGTACTGCCGGACGCTGGCCGGCAGTGCCGTATCCACGCATGGCGTGGATCTGCCGCTTAATGGCAGCGCACCAGGATCACGCTGATGTTGTCGCGGCCACCGCCGTCGAGCGCGGCCGCGACCAGCGTGTCCACGCATTCCTGTGCGCTGGCATCGTCGAAGGCGAGGGTGCGGGCGATGCTGCGGTCGTCCACTTCCTCGGTCAGACCGTCACTGCACAGCAGCAGCTGCATGCCCGGGCGCAGCTCACCGCTGGTGGTGGCCACGTTCAGATGTGCAGGATCGGTCACGCCCAGCGCCTGGGTGACCACGTTGCGATGCGGATGCGCGCGTGCCTGCTCGGCCGTCAGGTTGCCCTGCGCGACCAGCTCCTGCACCACGCTGTGGTCCTGGCTGAGCTGCGCCAGCTGGCCATCGCGCCACAGATACGCACGGCTGTCGCCGACCCATGCCACTTCATAGCGATTGCCGTGCACGCGTGCTGCGACCACGGTGGTGCCCATCGGCAGGGTGTCGTTGCGCCGGCGCGAGGCGCGGATGATCTCTTCGTCGGCGGTGCGGATGGCGTGGACCAGCGGCGCGCCACGGCGGATCTCGCGCACGATGGTTTCGCGGGCCAGCGCGCTGGCCACCTCGCCGCAGGCGTGGCCGCCCATGCCATCGGCCACCAGCCACAGGGCCAGCTCGCTGTCACCGTAGTAGGTGTCTTCGTTGAGCTCGCGGCGCAGGCCGGGGTGGGTGAGGTGTCCGAATTCGATCATGGGGTGCGGGGGGCGGGGTATTGCTGGGGAGACACGCATCATCGGGGGGCTGCAGGCATCCGGCAAGGCATGCACTCAGGAAATTTTCACTTCGTTGACCGGAATGACTTGTCGCCGGCCTCGCTTCCTCGTATGATGCGCGTCCCCGGTCCGCCGGGGACCACCCGGAGAGGTGGCAGAGTGGTTGAATGTACCTGACTCGAAATCAGGCAGGCGTTTATAGCGCCTCGGGGGTTCGAATCCCCCCCTCTCCGCCAGACAAAGAAAAAAGCCGCCCACTGGGCGGCTTTTTTCTTGGCCAACGTTCGGGGGATGCAGGCGGTTGTTGTAGTGATCGACACCTCTGATGCGGGGGGATGAGAACCCCCGACGGGGTTCGACGGTTCTGCAGGAGCAGAACCGGACAGCCGTAGGCTGGCCCTGGAGCGCGTAGCGCGGAAGGGGCGGGTGCATGGATGCACCCGACAATCCCCCCCTCTCCGCCAGATAAAGAAAAAGGGCTGCCGAAAGGCAGCCCTTTTTCTTTATCTGGCGCGGGACGCGACGCGCTCTGCGCGTCGCCCCACACGTTGCTGCGCAACGTGTGGGCCCCTCCCTTTGCTGGCCTCTCCCCGCCCCTGTCGGGGCAGCCCCTCAACAGAGGGGCTTGGTCCTCCAGATGCATCACGGGAGATCCGCGCGGTGCGTGGATGCTGTTCCTGCTGGCAGGCTCATCCACGCATGGCGTGGATCTACCCGGGATATCCGTGCGGACGCTGCGGGTTACCATGTACGCATCACCTGCTGGAGCTTTTCCCGATGACCGCTGAAATCCTCGTCCCCGTTTCCTTCGGCGAGCTGCTGGACAAGATCTCGATCCTGCAGATCAAGTCCGAGCGCATCAGCGACGAGGGCAAGCTGGCCAATGTGCGCAGGGAGCTGTCGGCGCTGGAGCAGACCTGGATGGCACACCCGGCCGCGGTGAAGGACATCGCCAAGCTGCGTGCCGAGCTGAAGGCGGTCAACGAGCAGCTCTGGGACATCGAGGACGACATCCGGCTGAAGGAGAAGGCGCAGGCGTTCGACCAGGGCTTCATCGACCTGGCGCGCAGCGTCTACCTGCGCAACGACGAGCGCGCGCGCATCAAGAAGGCGATCAACCTGGCGCTGGGTTCGGCGTACGTGGAAGAGAAGTCCTATCAGGATTACGCGCAGCGCACGTGATCCCGGGCAGTCCGCCGCTCACCCCAGGTGGTCGGCGACGTAGCGTTCGAAGGCGGCGATACCGTCTTCGACGGTGATCAATTCCATTACATCGTCGAATTCGATCTTGGTGCCCCACTTCAGATCGGTGGCCTGCTTGGCCAGGTACTTGCGCGCTGCGTCGTCGTAGCGGTCCACGCAGTAGCGGCGGTCCGAGTACGGGCCACTGCGGTTCGGGTTGCTGGCCGCATGCAGTCCCAGCACCTTGGTGCCCATTGCGTTGGCGATGTGCATCGGGCCCGAGTCCGGGGTCATCACCAGGTTGGCGCGGGCCAGCAGGGCGGGCAGCTGCTTGAGCGTGTCCTTGCCGACCAGGTCCAGTGCCGGCGTCTGCAGCTGCGCCTGGATCGCATCGGCCATGTGGCGCTCCAGTTCGCTGCGGCCACCGCACAGCACCACCCGCCAACCGCGCTGGACGGAATGGTTGGCCACCGCGGCGTAGCGGTCGGCGTACCAGTTGCGGCGCACGTGGCTGGAACAGGGTGAGATCATCAGCACCGGGCGGCCATCGTCCTGCCACTGCGCGGCGGCCCACTCGAAGGCGGACGGCGGCACGGCCAGATCCCAGCTGACTTCGGTCTGGCGCAGGCCCAGCGGCTCGCAGAAGCTGCCGATGGCATCCAGCACGTGGATGCCGGGGCGATCGGGAATACGCTCGTTGATGAAGAGCCCGTGCAGGTCCTTGGAGCGGCTGCGGTCGTATCCGATGCGGCGCTCGGCCGGAATGAAGGCCGACAGCAGGTTGGCGCGGAACGCGACCTGCATCTGCAACAGCGCTTCAAAGCGCCCCGGTGGCAGTTGCCTCCGCAGTTCCTTGACCCCGGCCATGCCGCTCTTCTTGTCGTAGGCATGGAAGGTGACGCCGGGCAGGCCGTCAAGCAGCTTGTGGCCAACCTTGTCGATGATCCAGTGGATCGGCGTGTCCGGGCGCGCAGCCTGCAGGGTGCGCACCAGGGGCACCACGTGGGTGACGTCGCCGAGTGCGGACAGGCGCAGGAGGCACAAGGAGGAGGACGCTGATGCCATGTGTTGTTAGACTCAATGAAATGGTCGCATTCGACGCCAATGAAGCGCTGACGCCATGCCGCGAGGGTCGCGGCATCGGGGCCATTCTGTTCGACCGCGAGCGGCTGCGGCAAGCCGATATTGGCCTGTTCTCGCCCCAGCACTGGGGCAGCAAGGCCCGCCCGGTGGGCGAGGGCGGCCGCGGCAGCGCCTGGTTCGTCGATGCGCCGTTCGGTGCCAGCGTGCTGCGCCACTACCTGCGCGGCGGCATGGCGGCCCGGATCAGCCTCGACCAATACCTCTGGCGCGGCTCGGACCGGACCCGCAGCTTCGCCGAATTCCGCTTGATGCGCGCGCTGCGCGAGAAGAAGTTGCCGGTGCCACGGCCGATCGCCGCGTTCTACATGCGCGAAGGCCTGCGCTACCGGGCCGCGATCCTGATGGAACGGATCGAGGGCGTGCGCTCGCTGGCCGACCGCGCACTGGTTGCGGGCCGCGGCGCGCCCTGGGAGGAGGCCGGGCGGCTGATCGCCCGTTTCCACCGTGCCGGCCTGGACCATGCCGACCTCAACGCGCACAACATCCTGTTCGATGGCAGTGGCCATGGCTGGCTGATCGATTTCGACCGTGGGGTGATCCGCATCCCGGCCACCGGCTGGCGCGAACGCAACCTCAAGCGGTTGCTGCGCTCGCTGGTCAAGCTGCGCGGCGAGCGCAGCGTGGAAGACGTGCAGAAGGACTACGCACGGCTGCGCCGTGCCTATGACATGGCCTGGAACCGGGGCACCTGATGGACTGGTCGTTGCGTTTCCTCGGCGTCGGCAACGCGTCGGCGGTCGAGCTGGGATCGCCGATGTCGGTGATCGAGCGCGGTGGTCGCCCGTGGCTGACCATCGATTGCGGCGGTGAAGGCCTCACCGCGTTCAAGGCGCACTACGGGCACATGCCGCAGGCGCTGTTCGTCACCCATGTGCACCTGGACCATGTGGCCGGCTTCGAGCGCCTGTTCGTGGACACTTTCTTCAATGCGAACCGGCGCGGCAAGGTGCGCCTGTACGTGCCTGCCACGGTGGTGCCGCTGCTGCACAAGCGCATTGGTGACTATCCGAACGTGCTGGCCGAGGGCGGTGCGAATTTCTGGGATGCCTTCCACCTGATCGTGGTGGGCGAGGCGTTCTGGCATGAGGGGGTGCGCCTGGAGGTGTTTCCGGTGCGCCATCACTGGCCGGAGACGGCCTATGGCCTGCGCCTGCAGGGCGCGCTGACCTGGAGCGGCGATACCCGGCCGATTCCGGAGATGCTGGCGCGCTACGCCAACGACAACGAACTGATCGCCCACGACTGCGGCCTGCACGGCAACCCGTCACACACGGGCGTGGACGACCTGGAGCGTGAGTACAGCATCGAACTGCAGGCGCGGATGATGCTCTACCACTACGCCAGCGTGGCCGATGGCCAGGCGCTGGCCGCGCGCGGGCACCGCGTGGCGCAGCCGGGGCAGTGCGTGCCGCTGGCCGACCCGACCGCGCCGCACGTACTGGTGCAGGATCCGCCGTGAGCAGGACCGGCCAGCCCGCCGATGCGGCGCGGGCTGCCGAACTGGAGGCGCTGGAGCGCGCGCGGTAGTAGCGCGGGGCCATGCCCGGCAAAGGGCGCCAACCAGGGTTGGCATCTACCAGAGGCGAGGGCGTCGCCGGAAAAGGCGGTGGCCCCGCCGGCTGGCCTCGGCGCCCGCGTCGATCGATACCGTTGCTGCCTTCCGGCCCTGGCGGGGTTTTCGACCTAGCGTCGCGAGGGGCCGACGGGGCCACCATAGAGACGTTGGCCGCCCGGTGGGCGGCCAGTTCACGGATCAGGGGAAGCAGCGCGCGATGCGCCGGAGACCACAGCCGGACCGCACATCGGTTTACCGATGGCAGACCCCCATTCTAGCGCAGGCCGGGCCATCGACGCCAGCTTCACGCACTGAACCGGCTGTAACCCGTTCCTGGCCACGGCGGCCGGGCGTGGCCCCCGTTGCTAGAATGCCGGCCAGGAGGAACGACCTCCCCCACATCGGGAATCAAAGACCAGGACGGCCTGGCCCTACCAAGAGGAGGGCCGTCATGGCCTGGATCTATCTATTGTTTGCCGGCCTGCTGGAAATCGTCTGGGCCGTATCCATGAAGCAGTCCGAAGGCTTCACCCGGCTCACCCCCACCGTGGTCACGATCATCGGCATGATCGCCAGCTTCTGGCTGCTGGCGGTGGCCATGCGCAGCCTGCCGCTGGGCACCGCCTATACGATCTGGACCGGCATCGGCGCGGTCGGCGCGTTCGTGGTCGGCATCGTGTTCCTGGGTGAGCAGGTCAGCCCGATGCGGATCGGTGCAGCGGTGCTGATTGTTCCCGGCCTGGTGCTGATGAAACTCTCCAGTAGCTGAATTATTTACTCATGGCGGGGATGGATTCCCCGCCACATACAGCGATATGCATTTTCGGCAAAACCATTCTGCTGGCCTCTTTTATTTGACGTGCGTCATGAAAATAACGCGCGCGATTCACATGCCGCTGGCACCGCCGGTCGCACAGTGCCGCCATTCGTCGGGCGAAATCGGGGAGTTTTCGCCTTGAGGGACACGCTGACGTACCTGTCCCTGGGTGCGATCAGGTGAAGATGTGAAGATTTTCAGGAGTTAATGCCTTCAGGCCTTGTTCCCGTATCGGGAGCAGGGGTGGCCCGCATTGTCTCCAAAAAAACCTGCCAGCTGTGCCATCCGGTCTTTTCATGGAGATTTACCGATGAACCGCATTTACCGTCTGGTTTTCAATCGTGCCCTTGGGGTAATGCAGGTTGCTTCGGAGGTCGCCCTGAATCCCGGGGGGAGCGCGGTCAGCGCAGGGCGGATACCGCGATTGCGGACGCACCAGCTGGCGGCGGCATTGGCCGCCACACTGGCCAGTGGATCGGCATTCGCGGCGTGTACGGGTACCACGACCGTAAACTGCGACAGCACCACCACCATCAACAATTACTCCAACGCGACCAACGGCCTCACGCTGAACATCGCTGCGGGTGCATTGCTGCGTACGCCGCCGATCGTAGGTGGAGGCAACGCAGCAACGCTGACCGGCGACAACGTGACGGTCAACAACAATGGCACGATCGATCCGAGCTCGATCGTCCTTGCCTCGCCCGGCCTGGTCATCGGCAATGGTTCCGCCAACAACAGCGCGATCGTCGTCAACAACAACGCCAGTGGACAGATCAAGGGTGTCGTCAACATCGCAACGCTGCTGGGCTTCGGTGGACAGGCGCTGGTGGCACAGAACGTCAACGGCACCACCACCATCAACAACGCCGGCCTGATCAGCACGTCGTTGATCGGCGCAGGCAGCGTTTCCGACGCGACCACGGTGGTGACCTACGGTGGTGCGGCAGCCAATGTGACCAACACCGGCACCATCGACGGGCGTGTCGGCCTGGGCGCTTCTGGCGGTAATACGTTCCTCAATGCAGGGGCGGTCAGTGGCAGCGTTCACCTGGGTGATTCAACCGGCGGCAATACCTTCACCGCAGTGTCGGGTTCCAGCGTTGTGGCCGGCGGTGGCACCGCCCTTGCCGGCGTGATTACGGGTGTTACCGGGGTGAAGGTTGCGGCAGCGGGAACGGTCGACGCGGGTACCGGCAGCGGTGCGGGCAACAACGCGCTGGTGCTGCAGAACAGTTCCGCCGGTCCCGGGTCAGGCACCGGCGGAGCGGTGACCACACTGGGCTGGAACCAGTACCTCAACTTCCAGAAGCTCACCGTCAACAGCGGTACCTGGAACCTGCAGGGCGCGTGGGGCGCATCCGGCCCGACGACGCTCAATGATGGCCTGGTCAATTTCAACAATGCCGGTTCATTCGGCACAGGGCTGTTCACGGCCAACGGCGGTGCCATCGCATCCTCCACGGCCGGTCTGAATCTGGTCAATGCGTTCAACCTCGGCGGCAATCTATCCCTGGCCGGGACCAATGCGTTCGGCTTGAATGGCGTGCTTTCAGGCGCTGGTGGGCTGACGGTCAGCAACACCGGCATTGTTACTCTCGGCGGCGCAAACCTGTTCTCCGGGGGCGTCAACCTCAATGCCGGCGGCCTGCTGCTGGGCAATGCCGGTGCACTCGGCAGCGGCAACCTGACCGTCGGTGGCAGCGCCTCGCTGGATACGACGGCAGGCTTCACCCTGGGCAACAACCTGGTGGTCAATGGCGGGGGCTCGCTGAACCTGCTGGGCAGCAATGCGCTGACATTGAGTGGCTCGATATCCGGTGCCGGCAACGTGACCAAGAACGGTGCCGGCACGCTGACCTTGAACGGTGCCAATTCGCTGAGCGGCAGCTTCAACCTGGCCGGGGGCACGTTGGCGCTGGGCGCGGGCGGCAGCCTGTCGCCCACCGGTGCGATCTCGCTGGACATTGGCACCAGCCTGGATCTTTCGGCGGCGGCCAACCAGACCATCGGCTCGCTGGCCGGCCTCGGCGGTTCGGTCAACCTCGGCAGCCACACCCTGACCCTGGGCGGGCTGGGCAATACCAGCTACAGCGGCACGTTCGCCGCAGGCACCGGCGGCCTGATCAAGGTCGGCACCGGTGTGCAGACCCTGTCGGGCGTCAACAGCCTCACGGGCGGTGTTGCGCTCAACGCCGGTGGCTTGTTGCTGGGCAATGCCGCCGCGCTGGGCAGCGGTACACTCTCTGTCGGCGGCAACACCACCTTCGACGGCACCACGGCGCTGGCGCTGACCAATGCTGTCAGCCTCGCATCGGGTGCCAGCCTGAATCTGCTTGGCGGGCAGGCGCTGACGTTCAACGGGGTGATCAGCGGCGCTGGCGGCCTGATCAAGGATGGTGCATCGTCGCTGACCCTCAACGGCGCCAATACGTTCGGCGGTGGTCTGGCACTCAACGCGGGCAGCCTGGTGCTGGGCAACGGCGGTGCACTGGGAACCGGGGCACTGAACGTCGGCGGCGCGGTATCGCTCGACGCCAGCGCCGGGCTCGCCGTGGGCAATGGCATCACGCTTGGCGCCGGTGGTTCGCTCAATGTGCTGGGCTCGAATGCGCTGACGCTGGGGGGTGTCATTGGTGGGAGCGGCAGCCTGGTCAAGAACGGCGCTGCCACGCTGACGTTGGGCGGCGCGAACACGTTCACTGGTGGACTGGCGGTAAATGCCGGAACGGTGGCATTGGCCAGTGGTGGCAGCCTGGCGGCGACCGGCGCGGTCAGCCTGGCCGGCGCTGGCAGCGCACTGGATATCTCGCTGGGTGGCAACCAGACCATCGGTGCATTGTCCGGTGTGGCGGGCAGCACCCTGGCGCTGGGCAGCAGCACGCTCACCTTCGGTGATGCCACCAACCAGACCTTCGCCGGCGTGATCGGCGGCACCGGTGGGCTGATCAAGCAGGGTACCGGCGTGCAGACGCTGACCGGTGCCAGTACCTTCAGCGGTGGGGTGAATCTTGCGGCCGGTGGCCTGGTGCTGGGCAACGCCGGTGCGCTGGGAAGCGGTGCGCTGACGGTCAGTGGCAACGGCTCGCTGGACGCCACTGCGGCGCTGAACCTGGGCAATGCGATCAACCTCGGCGCGGCCCTGAACCTGCCGGGCAGCCAGGACCTGACCCTGGGCGGCAACATCACTGGCACCGGCAGCCTGGTCAAGAATGGCGCGTCGACACTGACCTTGAACGGCACCAACACTTTCAGCGGTGGACTGAACGCAAACGCCGGCAGCCTGCTGCTGGGCAACAGCGGCGCGCTCGGTACTGGAGTACTGGGCATCGGCGGCAACGTCACGCTCGATGGCAGCGCCCCGTTGAGCCTGACCAACAATGTTGACCTGGGCGCGGGTGCGGCGCTGTCGTTGCCGGGCTCGCAGGCGATCACGCTGGGTGGCGTGGTGTCCGGTACCGGCAGGCTGGTGAAGAACGGTGCCAGCACGTTGACCCTCAACGGCGCCAACAGCTTCGGTGGTGGGCTCACCGTCAACGGCGGCGGCGTGTTCCTGGGGAACGCCGGCGCACTGGGCACCGGTGCACTGTCGGTGGGCGCCACTGCCACGCTGGACAGTTCAGCAGCGCTGAACCTCGCCAACAACGTCAACCTCGGGGCAGGCGCGGCGCTGGATCTGCTGGGCAGCCAGGACGTGTCACTGGGCGGTCTCATCAGTGGCACTGGCAGCCTGGTCAAGAATGGTACGGCCACGCTGGCGTTGAATGGACCCAACACCTTCAGCGGGGGTGTCGGCCTCAACGCGGGCCTGCTGCAGCTGGGCAATGCGCAGGCACTGGGTACCGGCCAGCTGGACGTGGGCGGTAACGCTTCGCTGGATGCAACGTCTGCACTCACCGTAGGCAACCTCATCGGCCTGGCCGCCGGTGCGAATCTCTCCGTGCTGGGCGGCAATGACCTGACGCTCACCGGTCCGGTATTCGGTGCCGGTGGGCTGATCAAGGACGGCGCGGCCCGCCTCACTCTGTCCGGCGCCAACCTCTACACCGGTGGCACCACCATCAACGCCGGCACGCTGGCGCTGGGGGCGGGCGGCAGTCTTGCCGCGGCCGGCGCGGTGGATCTTGCGGGTGCCGGTGCGACGCTGGACATCTCCGCAGCCGGTGCGGCGCAGACCATCGGCGCGCTGAACGGCGTGGCAGGCAGCCAGCTGGTGCTGGGCGCGCAGTCGTTGACCTTTGGCGGCGCCAGCAGTGGCAGCTTTGCCGGCGTGATCGATGGTACCGGCGGTCTGATCAAGGCAGGCGCGGGCGTACAGACGCTGTCCGGTGCCAATACTTTCAGTGGTGGCCTTGCACTCAACGACGGTGGCCTGATTCTCGGCAACGCCAGCGCACTCGGTACCGGTGCACTGGGCATTGGTGGCACGACCACGCTGGACAGCACCGTGGCGCTGAACCTGGCCAACGCAGTGAACTTCGGTGCCGGTACGCAGCTGACCCTGGGCGGCAGCAACGATCTCACCCTCGGTGGCGTGGTGGCCGGCAATGGCGGCCTGATCAAGAACGGTGCGGGCCTGCTGACCCTCAACAACACCAATACCTTCGATGGCGGCCTGACCTTGAACGGCGGTGGCCTGGTGGTCGGTGCGAATGGTGCGCTCGGTACCGGCGCGCTGGCGGTGAATGCCAGCACCACGCTGGACACGGGCGCGGCAGTGACACTCGGCAATGCGGTCACGCTGGGCTCGGGCGTCGTACTGACGTTGCCGGGCAGCAATGCGCTGACGCTGTCGGGCGTGGTCGGCGGCAATGGCAGCCTGGTCAAGAATGGTGCCACCACGCTGACGCTGTCCGGTGCCAACACCTACAGCGGCGGTACCACCATCAATGCCGGCACGTTGGCGCTGGGCGCGGGCGGCAGCCTTGCTGCAGCGGGTGATGTCACGTTGGGTGCAGGCGCTGGCTTTGATATTTCCGGTGCCGGCAGCAGCCAGACCATCGGCGCGCTCAACGGTGCGGGTGGCAGCACCCTGGCGCTGGGCGGCAATTCGCTCACCTTCGGTACGGCCGGCAACGCCGCGTTCGATGGCGTGATCAGTGGCGGCGGCGGTCTGATCAAAGCAGGCGCGGGCGTACAGACGCTGTCCGGTGCCAACACGTTTGGCGGCGGCGTAACGCTCAACGCGGGCGGACTGGTGCTTGGCAATGATTCGGCGTTGGGCACCGGCGCATTGACCGTTGGTGGTGCCGCCACGCTGGATACCACCGGCCTGGCAACGCTGGCCAACAACATCGCGCTCAACGCCGGGCTGACCGTGCTCGGGACCAATGCACTGACGCTCAACGGCGTCCTGTCCGGGGCCGGCAGCCTCACCAAGAATGGCAGCGCGACGCTGACCTTGAACGGCGCCAACACCTATACCGGTGGCACCAACATCAATGCCGGCACGCTGGCGCTGGGGGCCGGTGCCAGCCTGGCGGCGAGCGGTACCGTGAACCTCGCCACGGGTGCCACGCTGGATCTGTCTGCCGGCAGCGGCACGCAGCAGTTCGGCACGCTGGTCGGCAATGGTACGGTGAACCTCGGTGCCAACTCGCTCGAGGTCGGCGGCGCCACCGATGGCACCTTCAGTGGCTCGATCGCAGGCACCGGTGGCCTGACCAAGGTGGGCGCGGGCATCGAAACGCTGACCGGTGCCAACACCTACACCGGCGGCACCTTCATCAACGCTGGCACGCTGGCGATTGGTCCGGGCGGCAGCCTGGCCGCGACCGGTGCGGTGACGCTGAGCGCTGCGGGCACCGGCTTCGACATCTCCACCGCAGGTGCCAACCAGACCATCGGATCGTTGAACGGCGTGGCCGGCTCGACGGTGAGCCTGGGGGCACAGACGCTGATACTCGGTGGTGTGGGCAACAGCCTCTTCGATGGCGCGATTTCCGGCACCGGTGGCCTGGCCAAGAATGGCGCCGGCATCCTCACGCTGGGTGGCGCCAATCTGTTCAGTGGTGGCGTTGCACTGAATGGCGGTGGCCTGGTGGTCGGCAACAGCGCTGCGCTCGGCAGCGGCGCGTTGACGGTCGGAAGCAACGCAACGCTGGATGCAACGACCGGCGTCAGCCTTGCCAACAACATCGGGCTGGCAGCGGGTGCCAGCCTCGATCTGCTCGGCAGCCAGGCGCTGACGCTGGGGGGCGTGATTTCCGGCACGGGCGGACTGATCAAGGACGGTGCGGCCACCGTAACCCTGAGCGGTGCCAACACCTACACCGGGGGGACCACCATCAACAGCGGCACACTGGCAATCGGTGCCGGTGGCAGCCTCGCCGCAACCGGTGCGGTGAACCTGGCCGGTGCGGGCACGCTCGACATCTCCGCGGGTAACCAGGCCATCGGTTCGCTGGCCGGCGTTGCAGGCAGCACGGTGGCGCTGGGCGGCAGCACACTGACCCTGGGCGGCACCGTGGACAGCACCTTCAGCGGTGTGATCGGCGGCAGTGGCGGCCTGATCAAGAACGGTGCGGGCGTGCAGACGCTCAATGGCGCCAACACTTTCAGCGGTGGCGTGGCGCTCAACGCCGGTGGCCTGGTGGTCGGCAACAATGCTGCGCTGGGCACCGGTACGGTGACGGTCGGAGGCGCTGCGACGCTCGATTCGAACACTGCGGTCATCCTCGGCAACAACTTCATCCTCAGCAACGCGTTGACCGTCCTGGGCAGCAACAACCTCACCCTCAACGGCAACCTGAGTGGTACCGGCAGCCTGACCAAGGAGGGTGCCGCGACGCTGACCTTGAACGGCACCAACACCTATACCGGCGGCACCAACATCAACGCTGGTACGCTGGCACTGGGTGCGGGCGCGAGCCTGTACGCCAGTGGCATCGTCAACCTGGCCTCGGGGGCGACCTTCGATCTGTCGGCAGGCAGCGGCACGCAGCAGTTCGGTACCCTGATCGGCAACGGCACGGTGAATCTGGGCGCCAACACGCTGACGATCGGAGACGCCACCAATGGCACGTTCAGTGGCTCGGTGGCCGGCTCCGGTGGGCTGATCAAGGAAGGCTCCGGTACCCAGACGTTGACCGGCACCAACACCTTCACCGGTGGCACCACCATCAACGCCGGCACGCTGGCGATCGGCGCCGGTGGCAGCCTCGCTGCGACGGGTGCGGTGAACCTGGCCAACGCCGGTACCACCTTCGACATCAGTGCGGGGGGCGCGCAGGCGATCGGTTCGCTGGCAGGCGTGGCAGGCTCTTCAGTGGCGTTGGGTGGCAGCACGCTGACCCTCAATGGCGTGGGCAATACCACGTTCGCCGGCACCATCGGAGGTGCAGGGGGGCTGGTAAAGAACGGCGCAGGCATCCAGGGCTTGACTGGCGTCAACGTCTTCACGGGCGGCGTGACCCTCAATGCCGGTGGCCTGCTACTGGGCAACGACGGTTCGCTGGGAACCGGTGCGCTGACCGTAGGCGGCAACGCCAGCCTGGATGGCACCAGCGCGCTGACGCTGGCCAACACCGTGCAGCTGGCCAGCGGCACGCTGACTCTGGGCGGCAGCAACGCACTGACCTTGAACGGCCCGATCAGCGGCGCTGGCGGCCTGCTGAAGGATGGCGCGGCGACGGTCACCCTCGGCGGTGCGAGTACCTATACCGGTGCCACCACCATCAACAGTGGCACGCTGGCGGTGGCGGCCGGTGGCAGCCTGTCCGGTGCCAGCACGGTCAACCTGGCCGGTGCCGGTACGCTGGATATCAGTGCCGGTGGCAGCCAGAGCATCGGAGGCCTCGCTGGCGTGACCGGTTCCAGCGTGGTGCTGGGCGCTGCAACGCTGACCACCGGCGGCAACAACGCCAGCACCACGTTCGCCGGCGTGCTCAGTGGCACCGGCGGCCTGGTGCAGAGCGGTACCGGCACGCTGACCCTGAGCGGCGACAACACCTATACCGGAGGCACCACCATCAACGGTGGCAGTACGCTGCAGATCGGCAACGGCGGCAGCACCGGTTCGGTGCTGGGCGACATCACCAACAACGGCAGCCTGGTCTACAACCTGGGTACGACGGCCACCGTGGGCGCGGTGGTCAGCGGCAGCGGCGGCTTGACCCAGGCCGGCAGTGGCACGCTGGTGCTGACCGGCAACAACAGCTACACCGGTGGAACCACGATCAATGCCGGTGGCACATTGCAGATCGGCAACGGCGGTGCGACCGGCGCGATCGTCGGCGACATCACCAACAACGGTGCGCTGGTATCCAACGTGGCCGGCAACACCACGCTCGGTGGCACCATCAGCGGCAGTGGCGGCCTGACCCAGGCCGGCAGCGGCACGCTGACCCTGACCGGCAACAACACCTATACCGGCGGCACCACCATCAGTGCCGGCGGCACGCTGCAGGTGGGCAATGGCGGTGCGACCGGCGCGATCACCGGCAACGTTGCCAACAACGGCAGCCTGGTGTTCGACGTTGCGGGCAACACCACGGTCGGCGGTGCGATCAGCGGCAGTGGTGGCCTGACCCAGGCGGGCAGCGGTGTGCTGACCCTGGTGGGCAACAACACCTACACCGGTGGGACCACCATCAATACCGGCGGCACGCTGCAGGTGGGCAACGGCGGCGCGACCGGCGCCATCGCTGGCGACATCACCAACAATGGCGCGTTGATTTCCAACGTGGCCGGCAACACCGCGCTGGGCGGCACCCTCAGTGGCAGCGGCGGCCTGATCCAGGCCGGCAGCGGTACGCTGCTGCTGACCGGGACCAACACCTATACCGGCGGCACCACCATCAACGCCGGCAGTATGCTGCAGCTGGGCAATGGCGGAGCAACGGGCTCGATCGTCGGTGATGTCACCAACAACGGCACGCTGGTGTCCAACGTGGCCGGCAACACCACGCTGGGCGGCACCATCAGCGGCAGTGGCGGCCTGACCCAGGCCGGCAGCGGTACGCTGACCCTGACCGGCAACAACACCTATACCGGCCCGACCACCATCAACACGGGTGGCACGCTGCAGGTGGGTAATGGCGGCGCCACCGGTGCGATCGGCGGCAGCGTCACCAACAACGGCAGCCTGGTGTTCAACGTGGGCGGCAACACCACCGTCGGCGGCGCCATCAGCGGCAGCGGTGGCCTGACCCAGGCGGGCACCGGTACCGTGATCCTGGCCGGCAACAACACCTATACCGGCGGCACCACCATCAACACCGGCGGCACGCTGCAGGTCGGCGATGGTGGCGCCAGCGGTGCGATCACCGGCAACGTTGCCAACAACGGCAGCCTCGTGTTCAACGTCGGCGGCAACACCACGGTGGGCGGCACCATCAGCGGCAGTGGCGGCCTGACCCAGGCCGGCACCGGCACCCTCACGCTGACCGGCAACAACACCTACACCGGGGGTACCACCATCAATGCCGGCGGCACCGTGCAGGTCGGCAATGGTGGAGCCAGCGGCGCGATCACCGGCAACATCACCAACAACGGTGGCCTGGTCATCAATACCGGTGGCACCACCACGCTTGGCGGCAGCATCACCGGCGGTGGCAGCATCGTGCAGGCCGGCCCGGGCACGCTGAATCTGGGCGGCAACAGTGGTGGCTTCAGCGGCACCGGCCAGGTCACCGGCGGCGGTTTGAATGTCACCGGCACGATCGGCGGCCAGTGGACCATCGGCAGTGGTACGACCCTGTCCGGCACCGGCACCATCGGTGGTACCGGCGGTGGCGTGACGGTGTCCAGCGGCGGCGTGCTGTCGCCGGGCAATGGCGCGGGCAATGGCAGTGGTGCAGGCAATGGCACCGGCACGATCACGGTGGGCGGCAATCTGAACCTGTCACCGGGCAGCACGCTGGGCATCGACCTGGGCGCCACCGGCAGCGACACGGTGCAGGTGGGCGGCAGCGCGAATGTGGGCGGCAGCACCGTGCGGGTGAATACCATTTCGCCGAGCACCAGCTACCAGCAGGGCCAGCAGTACACGGTGGTCAATGCGGGCGGTGGCGTGAGTGGGCAGTTCGCCTCGGCAACCTCGCCGTCGGCCTTCCTGACCATCACCCCGGTCTACACCGCCAACACGGCCAACCTGCAGATCGACGTGGCACAGACCGCAGCGTTCACCACCGTGACCAACACGCGCAACCAGTACAACACCGCCGCGGCGCTGGACAGCCTGCCGCAGAGTGGCGCGGCTCTGGGCCTGTACAACACGGTGCTGATGTATGACGCCGGCACTGCGCGCAGCGCATTCGAACAGCTCTCCGGTGAAGTGCACGCGGCCAGCCGCGCGGTGCTGCTGTACGACAACTACCTGGAAGAAGGCATCCGCCAGCGACTCGGCAGCGAGTTGCCGACCGTGCGTGGCGAGCGCGCTTCGGCCTGGTTGGCCGGCAGCGGCAAGGTGTTCAGGCAGGATGGCGACGGCAATGGCGACGAGATCCGCGCCAATCGCAATGCGCTGATGGCCGGTGTCGACTGGCAGCTGGGCGAGCATATGGTGCTGGGTGCAGCGGCCGGCAACGAACGGCTGGATACGCGGCTGTATGATCGCAGCTCGCGGGCCCGCCTGCGTGGCCACACGTTCGGCCTGTATGCACAGGGACAGTGGAACAACGGCTTCGCGGTTGGCGGCAGCGTGTCGCGCGGTGACTACCGGACGCGCACCACGCGTGAAGTGCCGTTGTTGGGCCAGACCCTGTACAGCCGCCAGGATTCCGATGTGACCATCGCCCAGGTGGAAGGCAGCTGGACATGGACCCACGGCAGGACCCAGCTGCAGCCCTATGTGCAGTTCACCAAGCACTGGGTCGACAGCGATCGTGCGGTGGAGCAGGGCGGCAGCGCGGCACTGGTGCTGGAAGGCGGCAAGGACACGCTCAATGTCAGCACCGTGGGCGTGCGTGGGCGCTGGGACGTGGGCAGCGGCGAGCGCTTCCCGGCGCAGCTCACGGTCGGCCTGGGCTGGCAGCACGCCTCGGGTGACACCGATGTGGCCAGCCGCAACCGCTTCGCGGTGGGCGGCGACGCCTTCGATGTCTACAGCGCGGTGATGGCACGCAATGCCTTGGTCAGCCAGGTGGGTGTGGCGGTCGGCTTCGGCCGCAACAGCCAGCTGTCGATGTTCGTGCAGGGCCAGCATGGCGATGGCCGCCGCGATGTCGGCGGGCAGATCAACCTGCGCGTCGGGTTCTGAGGGAGCAGGCGGGCGGTAGAACCACGCCCTGCGCGGATGGCACCGGGGCGGGAGCGCTAGAGCTCCCGCTCCATTTCAACGGCGTCGATCCCGGCGCCATGCCCATCGGGCACGATGCGCGCCACCTGGAAACCCAGGCCGGCATAGAAGCCCTGGGTGTGCTGGCTGGTGCTGAGCGCGATGCGCTTGATCGAGGGATCCGCTCCGGCCTGGCGCAGGCGCGCGAGTGCCAGTGTGCGGCCCAGCCCCTGGCGGTGCAGCGCGCGCTGCACCATGCCCCAGCAGAAGCCGGCGCTGCCGTCGCCACGGCGCGAGAGGCCACCACAGGCGACGACGTTTCCATCGCGCTCGATCACCTGGAATGCACCGCCCGTGGCCTGCTCGCGCAGGAAGCGTTCGAAGTCGCTGCGCTCTTCGGGCGCGAAGTAGGTGGGTACGTTGCTGTCGAAGATCGACAGGCAGGCGCGTGCGTCGGCGGGTTGGTAGACACGAAGGCTCATGCAGCCACCATAGCGTGCGGATG
The DNA here is from genome assembly GCF_052605195.1 of Stenotrophomonas maltophilia group sp. vghtpe118. Lineage (NCBI taxonomy): Bacteria > Pseudomonadati > Pseudomonadota > Gammaproteobacteria > Lysobacterales > Lysobacteraceae > Stenotrophomonas > Stenotrophomonas maltophilia group sp. vghtpe118. Next base: position 3,721,130 of record NZ_CP199672.1, read on the forward strand.
GGGCTGGGTGGCCTCTGGGTTATGCTGTCGGGCAACGGGAGTGACCGCGCGGCAGGATCCGCCGGCCCCATTCGTCTTCCCGCCTGCAACGGAGCTGCCCAGCGATGCCCGACCCTTCTTTTTTCCGGACTGCCCAGCTGATGCGCGGTCTGCTGTTTGGCGTGGTGGGTCTGTTGATCCTTGCCGTGGCCGCCTTCGAGGTGACACATCGTCTTGAGTTCCTGGAGGTCGCGCAGGCCGTTGATGGCCAGGTTGAGCGCCTGAACGCCGGCGGATCGCATCCGCAGGTCGCGTTCACCACCGCGACCGGCCAACGCGTCTCGTACCCGCAGGGCGGCATGATCTTCGGCTATGAGCCTGGGCAGCCGGTACGCGTGCTTTACGACCCGGCGCAACCGCGGCTGGAGCCGGTCCTGGATACGTTCGGTGCGCTGTGGGGAATGACGGTCGTGTGGGTGCTGCTGGGGCTGGCGTTCGTCGGCGCCTGCGTGCGGAGACTGCTCCGGCGCAGATGACCTGCGGCGGATCGCGCGCCGTCGGCGGGCCGGCCGTTGGACCGGCCACGACGGCAGGGCCTGTTCAGTCCGGTAGTAGCTGCGGCGATTCCCGCCAGCCAAATAAAAAAGCCGCCCACTGGGCGGCTTCTTCATTTATCTGGCGGAGAGAGGGGGATCGGATCGACCCGAACCTAACCTCTTGACCCTGCAGTAGATCGCAAACCGGACAGGTGTCCTGTGTTGTGTCCCGCGATTCTAGCGACTCTTGAGGCCAGGCGCAGCCTTCATAGGCCGCTGGGTCCTTTGGACATCTTCGTGTCGCGGCCGGCCGTCTGATGCCCCATTCTCTTGTCCGCTCTTCGCCCCTCCAGTGTTTGAAAATCTGAAGCTTGGACTTTGACGCTCTCTAGGGGGCGGACCAATGCTTTTCTGATTTCATCGATCCTCTGTGAAACCGAGATCTTTGCGCGGCCTTCAATCAGAGGTGTCCAGCCAGGCTGGGGATCTACATGGCTCTCATAGACATCGAATAGATCTAGTGCTGACGCGACAAAGCTGCTTATCTCATCCTTAGAGTTCAGGGGGAGCCAGCCGGAATGCTTGGCACTCCTCGGAGCGCAACCTTCTCTAAGTAAATCGGTGAAAATACTGTAGCCATGTTCCTTGTATCTGACGGCACCGCATTTAAGGTGCATTGTGATGTAGTGTTCGATGACTGATAGTGAGCTGAGAGGTGAGCAATAGATTGCGAAAGGCTCGTATATCAGGTAGTGAGCCCAGTCCAGGCCATTGAGACCATTTGGATTATTTTTGGGTGGCGTAAACCCGGCGAGGATTTCGTAGCAATAGTCTCTTATCCGGCAGAACTGAAGCTCCTTTCCTCTCCCTTTTTCTGGTATTGCAGGTGACATATGACTGGCGTCAAAGCTCCCTATGTTGGATTGCCCGTTCTTAGCTTGGAACACTGCGGCTACAGCAAAGTCGTCGTCATGCCTAATGATTAAAGAAAAGTCGGCACCCGTAGATCGCTCAGAGAGGCAGTCCTTGCCGTTTTTGTTGTGCCTGCGCCATGTGAGTGAAGTCTCAGACGTGCCCGGTGTGCCAGCTGTCGCTAATCGACTTGTCTGACAGAAGGAACCGAGCAATGCTCCGGTGAAACTTTCCTCATCAAGGTCATTCGATAGACCCGATGCGAGCAAATGCACAACAGCCATCTGCAACGATGCGCTTAGTCGGTTTGTCGGAGTTGGTATCCCAAACAAATCAAGCTCACTTTTGATCCAGTCATCTATCTTGGGACTCGTCACAGCAAACCTCATGGGCTTGAGTATTTGAGTCCTGATAGTAGCCGAGTCTGCTCAGTGCGCGAAAGTAGGCGGCTCGCCGGAGTTCCGCCTCGGCGTAAATATAGCCAAGCTGATCCACCTCGCTTGTGATCTGCCTCCGCCATTGGTTTGCCGCTGGACGCTCTATTAGATTCGACCGGATTTTATATAGTGTGTCTTCGTATGAGTGGGGTCCTTTTTGCTGTAGGGCAAGGAATAAAGCCTCTGTCATGTCAGGGTGGTGTAGTCCAAGCAGGCGGACCGACTCATCTATCACATGGATCTCATAAAGCGTCGATTGGCAGCGCGCTCTCCAAAAGTCCATCACCTTTCGCAGGGAGGGAAATCGATAGACTGGAGTGGCAGCGTTCAAAGGTTTTGTGGACCATCGATGCTTTCCCTTTCTTTCCTGATTTAGCGAAATTCCGATTCTCTGCAGGAGGCTGAAAACTTGAATATGGTTCATTTCCATCTTTCCGGGTTTTAGGAAAGCTAGCTGCACTAAGGATTTAGTCAAGTGGGGATTGAGAAAAAAAGGCCGCAATGAGCGGCCCTTGCTGATCTTGATTGCGTGAGATGTTACTGAGTCAGTTGCGCATACATCACGAACAGAAACATCGGCAGCCCGCTGATGATGGCCATGGCTCCAGCAGCGCCCAGCAGCGTCAGCACGGTCATGGCCCACCACTGCCACCATGAGAAGCCCTTGTCCCGCGCCTGGGCTACCCGGGCTTCTGCCGGGTAGAGCCGAGCCGCCTTCCGGCTTGCGCGTCGGGCCATGAGCGGCCCGACGACGAACCCGAAAGGTCCAGTGAGAAGCAGGGCTCCCGAATACCACCAGAAGAACCTGTCCCTGGGAGTCATCAACTTGCGCCGGGTGGGCGTGGTCTGGTCAAGCAGCGGAGGAGGCAGGCTCATTTGGCGTAGGCCCGCCACACCCCGTCTTCCCTGGCATACCTAAGATTTTTACCGATGGGGACCGGAACCCGCCGGCCAGCAATGTCGAGCGTCACCTTTCCGCTGGTATCGCAGCGGTATCCAGCGGCTTCCTTGGCTTCAACGCACCCGTTGAGCTGGAACTCGGGGACGTCGGAGATCTGCCCGGCTCCGCTCTGCTCGAGCAGGGTGACCAGGGCTTTCTGGGCTTCCGCGTTGGAGGGCGGGCCGCCGCAGGCGGTCAGTGCAAAAGCGGTCGCCAAGCCGGCGAAGGCAAGCTTCGGTGCTTTCATAGTCATTCCTTGGGAGTGATGAGGGGCGGCGGTGGGCCGCCCCGGACGGGTAAAGAAAGAGAGGGCTTACCGGTCTCGATTGCCTTCCAGCTTGAACCCCGCGATCCACATCCGGCTGTCCTTGAACGGAGTCAGCATCCCCGACGCCCCCGGGTGCAGGTCGGCGGTCCGAATGAACCCAGAGACCCAGGCCACGCGAAGCGCCACGTCGACGGCCCGGTCGGACACACCTGGTCGGCTCACGTTGAGGACGAACGGCTGGCTGGGCGGGTTGGGGCCGGTAGACCGACTGGCCCCCGTGTTGGCCTTGTTCGAGGGCACTCGAACTCCCATCAGGCTGTCGCGCCCTTTCCAGAGGGCGGCCGTGTTGATTTCGGCCATGTCCCCCAGGTCGTCGACCTCGGTCAGTGCCGCGTTAGCGCAGGTCCGGAACACCTCTGTGGTCGAGGCTGTAGGGCTCGTCCAGATCCGGGCTTCGACGGTCCAGCAGGGCAGGGACACACCCCATTCCTGGAACGTCAGAGCGACCCGAGGCCAGTCCAGTCGGCCCTGCTGGGCCAGCTGATGGTTATCGGACTTGAAGAGCCCAGGCAGCTTCCCCGCGCCATCAATCGGAAGGTAGATGGCTTGGGACCCGGCGGCTTGGCTTCCAAGAGCACCTGCCGGCTTCACCCCAATCATGTTGCCGCCCGCGTCCTTGAGGCTTTTTCCCAGCTGGCGGAAGAAGCCGGGCTTCCCTGACTCCGGGTTGGACTGGCTGGCTTCTTGGGCGGAAACGGCATGGGCACTCAACAGCAGCGTGGCCGCCAGAGCGGTGGCCATCCTTTGGTTCTTCTTCATGAAAACCCCTGTGGTCGGTCGGGAGGGTGCTACATTTCATGAAGAGTCTGCCATGCATTGAGGGACCACGTCATGCTGTCCACCCAAGTTTTCAACCTTCGTTCACGTGCCCAAGGCTTCCCCCCGTTCACTGTTCGCCGCCCGCCTCAAGCAGGCCCGGGAACTGCGCGGCATCGCCAGCCAGCGAGCGCTGGGGGTTCTGATGGGGCTTGATAAGAAGCTAGCGAGCAGCAGGGTCAACCGGTATGAGACTGAGGTCAGCGGGATTGACTTAGATGGGCTCGGGCGTTTGGCCGAAGTGCTGGGCGTGCCAATGGCCTACTTGGTCGCCGAAGATGAGGAAACAGCCGAAGCGATTCTTTGCCTTGGCGACATGAGCGGGAGAGAGCGCGCTCAAGCAATGGAGTTGTTGCGAAAGCTCAAGAAATGAGGTCCGGTCATCTGCTGCAGGATTAAGTACAGCCGGACCCTGCCGTAAACGTCTTAGGGTGCCTTTGCGGCGCTTTTCGCAAAGGCTAAGCGGACAATCAAGGAAGGGGGCAATGGAATGGCTGTTCACATCTCAGATTTGGAAGTTCTTAACTTTCGGTCGTGTATCTCGACGAGCCTGCAACTGACTAGCTTCACGCCGCTAGTGGGATTGAACAACTGCGGAAAGAGCAACTGCCTGACAGCATTGCAGTGGTTAGTTAGGAAGACCAAGCTAGGTTTGGAAGACTTCCATGACCCCGGCCAACCTGTCCAAGTCACCGGGACGATGGTCGGTATAACGGGTGCTGATCTAGATGTCCTAGAAGGCAAGCACCGGAAGAAGATCGAGCCGCACATACAGGATGGGATCCTGCGCATTCGACGGGTCCAGGAAGTGCCTGGCGGAGAGGTGACATTGACGGTTTTAGACCCGGCTACCAACCAGTGGGACCCTAATCCTGCGGGAATCGATAACGCCATCACTGCTCTGTTCCCGGATCCCATCCGCATTGGGGCGATGGAGAATGCGGAGGAGGATGCGAGCAAGGCCAAGACGACGACGACCATAGGCAAGCTGCTTGCATCAATGCTGTCTGCCATTCAAGAGCAGCACGAGCAAACCTTGACTCCTCATTTGGCAGCCATTTTGGGGATGATTTCAGCTGAAGGTGACGACCGTTTTGACGAGTTGGGTCGTATCGATGCGTCCATCAACGGCAAGATCTCGGACCTCTTCCCCGGAATCAGTATCAAACTTGATTTTCCTGTTCCAGCTTTCAACGACCTGATTAAGGCGGGGACCGTCAAGGTCTACGAGGGTGGAGGGCAGGGGCGTTCCTTTGGTTCATATGGGCATGGAGCGCAGCGGGCCATTCAGATGGCCATGGTCCGGCATTTGGCTGACTTGAAGAGAGGGGCGGCAGCCGCTGGTGGCGCGACCTTGCTCCTAGTGGATGAGCCAGAGCTGTTCATGCACCCCTTCGCCGTGGAACAGGTGCGGGAAGCGCTTCGTGCTTTGTCGGAGCTGGGGTATCAGGTGGTGTTCTCGACGCACTCCGCGCAGATGATCCTTGCCAAGGATGCGAAAAACGCATTGTTGATGACCAAGAAGCATCCCCACGGGACAAAAGCAAGGCCGCGCCTGCTATCCGTCATAGAGCAGTTGGTGGAGAATCCTACCCACCAGATGCACCAAATCTTTAGTCTGACCAACTCTTCTCAGGTGTTGTTCGCTGACAAGGTGGTGTTGGCGGAAGGAAAGACAGAGCTTCGATTGCTCCCATGTCTCTTCCAGGCCATTGCAGGTAAGACACTGGGCCAATCGTCGCTGGCGATTGTGCCAATGAGCGGTGTGGCCGACACCAAGAAATCGATAGAGGTCCTCGCGGCTCTGGGTCTTCCAGCGTGCGCCATAGTGGATCTCGATTACGCCTTCCGGCACGCGCAGGCGCATGGGTTCCTCGCCGACGATGACCCTGACATCGCTGCTTGCAGGGAAATCCTTGCGAGACTTGCTCAGAATGATGCCATCACACTGGACGCAAGCGGCCTGCCGAAGAAAGACGCGCGCGGTCCGGCATCTAGGGCATTTGAGGTCCTGGCCGGGGAGGCAGATGCCAGTGCTCACATCGATTCGTTGGTGACCAAGCTCCGAGGTCAATCCATCTGGCTCTGGAGTCGTGGGGCTATAGAGCCTCACGTTGGGCTCGGGCAAAAAACCGAACATGCTTGGCTCACTTGTCAGATTGATATTGAGACCAAGGGTGTGGACGTTACTTGCGCCGATGCAGTAGGAATTCGTGCGATGGTGGATTGGCTGTCTCAGCTTCCGGTTGAAGTCGAGGAAGAACTATGACCTCCAAAATGCGTTCTGCTTTCATGCTGGAAGATCCAGTTAGGCATACGTTGCTCACAGCACACCGCTTCTATGTCCAACAGGCTAAAGATAGGCTGCTTTCGAGGTTCGGGAACATCTCGGCGGAGGCAGATGCGGCAGCAGAAGCTCATTGGGAGGAGTCCGGCCGCAACTTCGACCCCGACATCCACGACGAGGGGGAGCAAGCTGAGGATGCGCAAAATCATGGAATCATGTTCTACGAGCTGCTCTCAGAAATGCATGAGAGGACTCGCCTAAGCGTTGTAGCCGGTATGTTCCATCACTGGGACAAAGCTTGGCGACGGCTCTTGGTGGATCAGCTTCGGCTACCCGGGTTTGTTATAGGTGTCCACTCCAGAAGAGCGATGTGGACGATGGATAGCTCGCAGCTAGAATCGCTAGTAGAGGCGCTTGGATGGAATGCCGCAACGTTCCCAGGATATGCTCGCTTGGATGCGATGCGATTGGTCGTCAATGTGTTCAAGCACGGTGAGGGGCCCTCGATGGATGATCTTCGGCAGGCCTATCCGGAGTTTGTGCCTTTGGTAAACGGGTGGGTTAGGGCTTTTCCTGACGACACCAGCATGAAGGTGACCGATACACATCTGGATGAGTTTGCCGAGGCTATCGAATCGTTCTGGTTGAACGTTCCGCGCGAGCTGAACTTCGACCCCACCGTGCCGCCGAAGTTGCCGAAGGACTTGGAGCGGGCACGAAGGAAGGACTTGGCTTAAGGGAACCCGGGTGGGGTTCCCTTGCGGCATTGAATGGCCAGCTTCAAGTTGGCCTAGCTCTCGATTAGATCATGGATAGAACTTGCGAGGGTCCGACAACGCCGCCTTGAACTGCCCCGCTTGGTAGACCGGAAGTGCCACATCAGGGCGATACTTCTCCAGGACTGCGATCTGCTTTGTTCGTGCCAACGCGGGCTTCTTGTTGAAATACGCCTCGTGCAGCACAGGCACCCGCTTGCTGATGGAGTGGCCGGTGACCAGGGCAATGTCCTCATCGGCCACCCCCATGTGGTGTAGCTCGGTGGCAAGGGTGTGTCGGAAGGCGTGGAACCCGACGCCTTTAGGAAATCCGAGATCCTTCATGTATCTGCTGAACTGGTTGAGGACGCCTTGGCTGTAACGGGCGTTGGTATCGCCATTGTCGCGTCGCACGCCGGCAGACAGGTGGGGGAAGAGGCGAGGATGGCCACAAGCGCGGATGTCCTCCACGAACGCCAGGAAACCAGCATCGAGCAGCGGTTGGGGAATGGGGAGCGTTCGGACGGCTGCTTTGCCTTTTAGGCTTTGGCGGCTCCGGTTCCTGTCTCTGTGGCTCAGGTCCGCGTCTACCGTCTTCTGGATCTTGATGCACCACACGCCTGCCTCTTGGACGATGTCGTTCAACTTCAGCTGAGCGACTTCATTGATACGCGCTCCCGTATGGAGTCCAATCATCGGCACCCACCACCGGTGGGGCGCTTTCATGGCCCAGGGGATGAATGTGTTGGGGGCAAAGATGCGACGCAGATCATCTTCGTCAAACAAACGCTCGGCCTTGTCGGGGTCAATGACCAAGTCCTTCTTTGCCTCTGGGAAAAAGTGCATGGGAGAGCCAACAATGGCTTTTGCTTTGTCCAATCGGCCAAAGAAGGTGACCAGGAACCGTCGATGCTTTTCTACGGTGGCCGGTGCGGGTGGCTGGACACAGAGTGCCTTCCCTTGAGCCACCGCTTGCTCATACGTGTAGTTCCGATATTGCGGGTCTGACTGGAGAAGTGGCGGAGCCCAGCGCATAAGCTCCCAGAGTCGGTAGATATGCACGTGGTCGACCCGGGACACCGGAATATCCCCGCAGGCCATCAGGAGCATCTTCAATGACCGCGCTGTGGCCTCGATGGTGTTGCGTGTCAGGCCCATGCGCTCGCGGTCAGCCAGGTAGTCCCGGATCTCGATAGACAGCAATCGAGCGGGGGCGGCCACGGGGAGAGGCTCAGGGTGGCGCGTGCCATTCTTTCCAAGGAGCGCTCGACGGGTCCGCTCGCAGGCGTCGTTGATGATCTCTTGAGCATGGATGGCTGCTTCCCGGCCGGTCACGATCATTTCGCCAATGCGGACGCGGCCAATGCGCACGTCTGTCAGTTTGAGGGTGCCCGTTGGGTCTGCGAGGTAGGAGTTGAGGTGTTTCGAGGTGGGGGAGGTCACTGCGTTGCTTCCATCTGAAGGATGGAAGTACAGATACTGCGGGCCTAAAAATCGTCAACGAAAAATCGGCTTTTTATTCACGGCCTTAGGCATCGTCTGAGAGGTGCCATTTTGCACGTCTGCCTAGCCAATCGTACTGCCCTAAAACACGCTGGCGTTTACATTAAAATCAATAACTTGCGCTGGTCAGGTCAGTCCATTTTCGGAGTCATTACCGTACTGTTTAACTTATAAAAGCTAACAAGCCCGCGCTGACGGGCGAGCGTAAATATGAACTTAAGGTAAATGACGGTTTGGGTTGGTTAGGCTGTTTTGGCTGAAAAGTGTAGTCCTCCCGTTCCTCTCAAGTCCTTTAACGAATAGGCTGTCCAAAAGAATGAACATTAAGGGCAGCATGGACCGCGACTCCATAAATACATCGTTGGCTGACTGGCGGGCATCGTATAGGCCGCCAACGCTTCACGCGAAGGTCAATCTCTTTGCTATTCGCTGCTTCCGGGACACTGGCGACGGCGACTATGTCGCTGCTCGTCTGGCGATGAGGGCGAGGCTTTACCAGCAGTATTTGGCTTCGGCTGAGCAGTCGGTGGAGAAATATCTCAAGTGTATTCTGATGCTCAATCGTTGCGACACAAGGCGTCTGGGTCACAGAATCCAGGACGCTATGGATCTAGTTCGGTCCTACCTGTCAATCAATCTTTCGCTAACGGAGGTTGAACAAGACGTTTTCGATAACTTGGTCCGATGGGATTTTGATCGCTACCTTATTCGTTCATATCAAGTTGAAGATGTTGAGCTTGGTGGCTTGGATTTACTGGTGTGGCGGCTGAGGCAGTATTGTGAGCCACTTGACGTAGTCCATTACGCAGACGCGCCTTCTCCCGAACTGCTTAGAAAAAACCTGGCTGCTATTGAAGTCCGAAAAATCACTGATCCTAAGGCGGGGCACCTGCCTAACGGGAGTCTGGAGAAGCTCCTGGCGGACAAAAAGCACCCAGCTAGGCAGGGTCTGGTATGGCGCAACCTAAGATTCAATAGCGCCAATCGAAAGCGGACTAGAATGTCTTCTGGCTGGCGTGCGGTGAATTCACCACTAGACATCGCGGAGGACGAGGCTGTTGTAGAGGAGGCAAAGCGTTGGATGAAACTTGGGTAAAGCAATCATCTGGGTGAGAGAGTGAAGCCGCTTTAGCTGCTAGCTAATAGCTATCGATGCGTTCTCCTTTAGGTCATCCAGAACGTATCTAAAGAGGTAGTCTCCGGATGCAGGTACTGTCCAGAACAAAGCTTGCGTGGGATGAGTAATCTGGAATGCAGCGTATCTTGAGCTTAAGGCCACCACTTCTGCCATCGTTTCGTCGTTGAAGTGTGCAGCGGCATTTCTAATGGTCTGGATGGCTTTGGCGCTCTCGTGCGCTTGCGAGAAGGCCGCTAACAGGTGTCCATGTCGCGGCACATTCATCCTTGGAAGGATGGTTGCGAGCACATCGGTATCGCCCCAAGTCACTTCATTTCTAAGAGCGTTAGCTACGTTCCCCCAAGTAGGATGTGCTGGGGTTTTCTTTGCTTTGGCCGCTGCCCCACCAACATGTTGAGGGCTAAGTGCGTCGGGGTGAGCAACTATCGGGACACCTGCAGAAGTTACAGACCCTGTGCATGACAGGACGACGACCGATCTGCAAAAGTGCGCCCATTCTTGCCAAGAACGTGACAGTAGACCCTCGAGAAGACACTCATCGGATAGCGTAAAGTCCGCTGCTGTCGACATCACCTTTGCCTTCCCGGACAGGAAGTTTGAAAGTTCGACGCTGTAGTCGTCAAACTTGTTGGACATAAGTGTGAATACCGGCAGCAGGGCCATGACGATTACCCGGCCGCGTTAAGGAAGGTTTCCCTGAAGCGCCATGCAGAGCCATTTGACTCGGATCTGGCGTTGCGGAGCCCGATTCCCGCCTTCAGCCGATGCGTTTACGAAAGCCGGGAACCTGTCTAGGCTTTTAGTCTCGAAGGCCTCCGCAAGCTCACGGATCTGCGCGGTTGCTCGCTGAGGGTCCGTGAGCCAGTCTCCAGTAGACGCAACTCCGGTGTCGGCAGTCACTCCAGGGAGATCGAACTTGTTGTGCATAAGTGCAGTCAGAAGAGAGTGAAGCATGTGGGGTTTGACAGCGTAGCTACCTTGAATTCCTGAAAGTTGCTGGCGAACCACCTCTAGAGCGCCGCGCACCTTTGCATCTATGTCCGCGAGATCATTTCCGCCCCTTTCGTTCCGAGCGTATATATCAGTCAGGCGCTTTGGGCTCGTGCTTACTATCCCTTCGTCAGCCGCTAAAGCGACATCGGTTACAAACTCTGCGTCGCCCATGCGGACAATCTGCCGGTTGGTAAATACTTTCCAGTCGACCAATATTGAGCCATAGATGTCCAAGATCTGGTTGACCCAGTCTTTAAACTCGCCATAGAACTCGCTGTGACGTTTTTCGGCGGCATTCAGGGGGAGGGTGAAGGCGTTCATCCTTCTGAACATTTGGAGGATGTTCGTTCGGTCCGCGTTGCGGATGACATCCACGGAAACTGTATATGTCCAGAACGAATCTTGCACATCCTGTGGCAAATCGCTAAGTCGCTTTCCAGCGAACTCCGCTGCGTTGCTTCCAAGTGCGAACCCGTCCTCCGCAAACTCGACGATTGTCGTTAGGCGTTGTTGGCCATCCACGATTTCTCTGTGTGGGCGCTTCTGGGCCTTATCGAGCTTCTCGTGAAAATAAACCTTCGGGAAAGGAAAGTCTCGAAGGATGCTATCGATGAAGTAACTCTTGGCGGATGTTGGCCACAAGCCCGACGAGCGCTGATAGTCTTTGTTGACCGTCAGAACTCTGTCCACAAACCATGCTCGCAGTTCTGCGATGGAATATTTTGCTTCTTCTACCTTCATGGTCGGGCTCTTGGATGAAAGTGGGTAGGCGTGCGCGCCTCCCTGCCGCTGCAGTAGGCGCTCCCGTGTAGGTTAACTCATCTGGAAGCGGCTATTCATGTGCAAGGCCGATGTGAGCCGTGCTGTTTGAGGGGAAAAGCTCGAGCCTGCCGGGACTGGCAAGAGCGCACTTAGGCATCCTGGCGGATGCGCGCGCCAAGGGCTTCGCCCCTGGGACCCCAAGCCTCTGCGAGGCTTGCCAACGGCAAAAGCTGGTCCATAAAGAACCTGTTTTCACAGGAGTCTTTATGGCCATCTTCCACACATCAGTCAAAACCTTCAGCCGAGGCAAGGGACAGTCCGCCGTCGCCGCAGCCGCCTACCGGGGCGGTCTACTGCTGTCCGATTTCGCGACCGGGCAACAGCACGACTACCGCCGTAGGAGCGGCGTTGTCGAAACCTTTTGCCTCGCGCCGCCAGATGCACCCGACTGGGCGCTGGTGCCCGGCGAGCTTTGGGCCGTGGCCGAAGCCGCCGAGCGCCGTAAGGACGCTACGGTGGCTCGCGAGTTCGAGCTGTCGTTGCCCCATGAGCTTTCGGACGAACAGCGCGCACACTTGGCGTTCTCCATTGCCGAGGCGTTGGTAGACCGCTACCAGTTCGCCATCCAAGCCAGCATTCACTCTCCTGGAACCCCGGACGGGCTCAACCATCACGTGCACCTGCTTGCCAGCACCAGGCGCATTGGTCCGGATGGGTTTGGACAGAAAACGCGCGAGCTCGATGGGGGCGTGTCGGGGAAAGTGCAGGTTCAATGGGTCCGGGAAATGGTCGCTGAAACGACCAACGCACATCTTGAAGCCGCTGGCCTGACGGTCACGATTGACCACCGCAGCTTGGCAGAGCAGGCTCGGGCGGCGTCGGACCGGGGAGACGAACTCCAGGCGGTGGCATTGTCTCGAGAGCCGACCAAGCACCTGGGCAAGGCGGCTGCCGCGCTGTCCCGAAAGGGCATGGACAGCCGGCTGGTAGCAGAGAATGACGCCATTGAGGCCGGCAACGCCGAACATCTGGACCATCTCACCATTCAAGCTGGGCGTGAGGGCAGGGCCGTGCCCATGCATCCGTCAGTCGGTCATGGCCAAGGTGGCCGTCCGTCCTCCATGCGGGGCTTGGCTCCTGGCTTGGAGATTCGAGGCGTGTCCGGAATGCGGCTGCCTCAGGTCTTGGGCCGCCAGCACGAAGCGAACGAAGATCAGCGGCCCATCAGCCTCGCCGAGCGCGTGGCTCAGGCCCTGCGAGACCTTCAGGACATCGCGCGCGCCAGGGCAGACCTGGCGACCCAGCGCATCAGTGCTGGTCTCGAATGGGCTCAAGCCGAACTTGGGCGGGCTGGGGAGACCGTCCCGTTACGGCAGTGGATCACCAAGGCGGTTCTCCAGGTCCGGGCACTGCGAGCGGCAATCCTGGGGCGTGCCTTGCGATTGGTGTCGCTGGGCAGGGCTGAACGCCTACATCACCTGGCTCAGCACGAATGGGAGCGCTTCAACACCGACTACCCCATGGGAACCAACGGCTACTCGCGCCCCGAATGGACGCAGCGCCGGGAGCGCCGCCTGTCTGCGCTGGAGCAACGGACCAAGGAGCTGGAGAAGGCGCGGTCGCGGGGCTCCGCCGAGGCATTGGCGGAGGTCGATGCGGATGTTCTTCGTAGAGCGACCGAACTGGAGGCCATGCCTTCGCCGTCACAGTTCGTCCTTGAGTGCCAGACCATGGCTCCGGTTGTCGCCGACTCCCCGGTGCCAGTTTTGAAGCCACGGCCGCCCACCCTCCATTGAACGAAAGAGCCCCGCAGATGCGGGGCTTTGCCTTTCAGTGAATCGTCGGTCCAGAAGGCTTTCGAGGAGCCGGCGCGGGAGCCAGCCCGCGTGCCTTGCGCCATTCGTCCGGCGAAATGAATGTTGGCGGCACCTGATCTCGGCTTACAGTCGCCGCCCGTGGGGCAGGTCGCGCCCCGGCGCTGGGCACATAGACTTGCTGCGCTTGTCCGGCAGGTGATGCTGCGAACCGGCGCATCAGAGCGGCGGCTACATCCAGGGCGTGTTGAATATCGGCTTCGCGTTCGGCGACGTCTCTGGTCCCGCTTTGCGCCATGAGGGCGGGCAGAAGGCGGCTGGCGATGCGAAGTTCTACGTTGGCAGGCATTGGATCTTTGAAGCTCTCAGTATGAAGGGTCTTCACATCGAAGCACTTCGTCCCAGATTGGCAAGAGACGGAATCTGCGCTGGTTCACAAATATTGAAGTTGACTCACAATGCCTAGGGATGACAGAAGCCTGCCGGTAACAAAGTCATGCGGCTGTCGATTCGGGTTGTGGTGCCAGTCTGACTAGCCAATGCCCGCCGGGCGCTTGTGTGGCTGTCAGCAGGTCATATGTCTGGATCATGTCCAGGAGGCCGGAGTGGCCGTAGGCCTTCGGCGAGAAGGATGGGTCAGTCCGCTTCAGATAGTGGCCGAGTGTCCCTAGCACCACTTCCCCGTCCGTGGTCCCATCGGCTAGTAAGGCAACCGCGTCGACAAGGAAGCGAGGGCGGCGTTTGGGAATCGGCTTGGCCACTTCGGCTTTGCTGGGCGCGACTTTAGCGGTCGGAGCAGGCGACTCTTCGCAGGTCGCATTCGACTCCGTTGGTTGCCACTCAAAAAACTGGTCGCAGGCGTTACGCAACGCCTCTGGCGTCTTAGCTTCACCCACGATGCAAACCGTGGCTCCTCGTTCTCGAAGCTTACGACACAGGTAGGCGAAGTCGGAGTCACTGGTGACCAAACAGAAGGTGTCTGCGCGCTGGTCGAACATGGCTTCTAAGGCGTCCAGCGCCAACGCGATGTCCGCCGTGTTCTTGCCAGCGGCGTATTGGTATTGCAGGCATGGGGTAAACGCTTGCCGGACGAGTGTTTCCTGCCAACGCTTGGTCAGCGTGGAGTGGTTGCCGTAACCCCTCCGAACCACCACCCGGCCGAACTGCGCTCCCATCAGTAGGGCATGGTCAACGATCTCAGGGTTTACATTGTCGCAATCGACCAACACAGCCACTTTGCTATCGTGAGCGGCGGATCCGTTTGCCATTTTGTTGGTCCTTACGCTGCGATACGTGCGTCAAGGCCTGCATGCTCCCTTAAGAGGTAGAGCAGGCCGCCTCCATCGATCAACTCGATGGGCTTATCCTTTGCGAACTCGAACGCCGCAGTGCCGTAGCCGCTGGTGCAAACTAGGATGCCTTTGCTGGCACCTTCGTTGAGCATGGTTCCGTAGAGGTCCCGAACCGCGCTGACGCCAACTGTGTCCTTATAGCGCTTGGCTTGAATGACGACCTTTCCACCAAGCACCGGCCGGGTGTCGAAGGCCACCGCATCCACGCCGCCGTCGCGGGAGCTGCGTGTCAGCTTTGTATCCAACCCCATTTGACTAAAGAGATTCGATACCAGCGCTTCGAACTCACCAGGGGTCAGCTCCAGCAGGTTGGGCCGCGACTCCAGGCCCGAGAGCACGTCTGTCTGGGCAATGAAGCGCTTATCGACCATGTTGAACTCAACAATCGGCTTGATGGCTTGTAGCTCATCCGGCCGGCTGGATACCTGAGCGCCCAAGTTTCGGAGGCATGGGATCTTTTCTACTCGGTCCAGCCGTAGTTGCAGGAAGGAGGCCTTGGTCGCGCGGACCGAGACCACAGGGACGCGGACCTCTTGCCCAGTGGTGGGGTCGTGTGCATCGACCACGCCATTGAAGGTCACCAACGCTAAGGCATCCGCTTGGTCGGCTTCAAACACCTCGTGCAGTGTGCGCAAGGTGATCGAGGCGATGATGTCCTGGTAGAGCGCTTTGATGTCGCTTGCCTTACGCGCCTTGGCGTCGATAGCATCCCGGGTCTTGACGTAGCGGTAGTCGGCCTCCGTGGGAACGACCGAAAGCTCTGGAAGGTCGTATTCGATGATCAGTTCCTTGGACGCGTCCGCATACGCGAGCTTGTATCGCTGGGGAAAGCCTTGGGTCGGGTATTCCGAGCGTGCCAAGACCATGTCGTTGTAGGCCACGATGGCATCAGGCTCATGGGCCAAGTAGGCGCGTTGGAACTCGTCAACTTCCCCGTTTCGGCGGGCCACGTCGGCCTCGTAGAGGGCGCGAGCAGCCTCGTGTTGAGCACGCAGGTCAGCCAGCTTCTGCTTCTTTAGCGTCTCTGCCCGTTGGAACTGGTCGAGGATTTGCTGGTGGGCCTGTTGCGCCGCCGCCAATGCAGCCGCGTGCTTCTTCCCGGCTCCCGGCCAAAAGCGGGCAAGGCCCGTCGGTGGGACGATCTCCGCAGCGGCTGGTGCGAAGCCGGGCACCAACTCCTTCGGCACCTCAAAGGCAGGGTGGGGGGCGGTGTGACGTAGGCTGTCAAAGCGGATGGTGTCGTTCACCGACAGGGTGTGCACCAGCAACCCCTCGAGCTCCTCCAGGCGGTCCTTCAACTCGGCGTTGAGATCGTCGACCTCGCCCTGTCGATCTTCTAGGTATCCCGCTTTGGCTTGGCGAGCGGCTTCACGTTCCGACAGCTCGTAGGCGCGAATCTCTCGCAACAGCTGTGCGGCCGCCATGCGCTCTTGGCGCTCCAACTGCCTCTGTTGAGTGGCTTGCACCCTCTGCTGGCGTTTGGTCTCCCGCTCTGCCGCCGCCGCTGCCCGGCCGGCTGCCCGCAAAAACCCTTCTAAGCCGCTTCGCCGTCCCATACATCCTCCTGATGTTGAAAAGCTAAAAAGACAAACCGCTTCACCCGCCGTCGCGGGGGGGGTAGCGCTTTAACCGGTCAGGAGACTCCTGAGGACCGGCAGATTTAACCCATACGAAAGCACCGCCAGCCCCGGCGAGACGCCTTTAAGGCCTTCCAGCTTTTCCCGGACCGTGAAGGTCCTGCTGTAGGTCGCATGGTGCTCGTCGTCCAGCTCATGGCCCACCAGTTGGGCCCGGAGTTCGGACACTACGCCAGCGCCCTGAAGCTCTTGGATGAGGGTCTTGCGCAACGAATGGAAGCCCCTTTTGGCTTCCGGCCAGTTCGCCCCGACCTGTTCCAGGTGTCGGCCAAACGCCTTCGTGATCCAGTTGCCCGCACCGTTTTTGGCGTTCGCCTTGGCGGCGGGGAAGAGCCGTGGTGCCTTCTGCGCTCGAAGGGTGCCCACCCAGTCCAAGAAGCCCAGCTCAATGAGGTCGGGATGCACGGGGATGGTGCGCAGGCTCACCTCGGTTTTGACCTTCTGGTGCTCCCCCTCGTCAGAAATACGGATGCAGGGCAGTCCGTCCACCGTCAAGACATCCTCGACCAAGAGCTGACCGACCTCTGATGCCCGGGCACCCGTGTAGAGGCCCAGCAACGAGGCCCAACGGGCGGACAGGGCCAGGTCTTGGAACGCGGCGGGTGCGAACAGCGCTTGGACCTGATGACTGTCATAGGCTTTGAAGCCGAACTTCTTCCGCGCCCGCTTCTCCCTAGTAGAGTAAGTGATATGGCCGGCCGCTGGGTTGTCGCCTTTGGGGTAGTGGCCGGATGCAATCGCCCATTCGAAAAACCCTCCGCGGCCGCCGACATAACTTTGCTTGTTCGTAAGGGTGGGGGTGGCTGCGCCCCCGTCTCGCATGAACTGATACCACCGAGCCAGGTCGGACCGGGTGACCGAGTGGAGTTTGGCCTTTTCCCCCAGGAAGGACACCAGTGCCTCGATGGCGGTCTTTTTAATGGTGAACGTTTTGGGGAGGCAGCCGGGCTGGATGCTGGCCAGCCAAGCGTCGCGGGCCTTGCCCAGGGTGATGGTCTCCACGGCAGGCTTGGTCACGCGACGGGCCACGGGCATGGGCGGCACGCCCTCACGGATCAACTCGCTCAGCTCACTGGGCTGAGAGGCAGAGAGCTCCATCATCTGCTGATAGAGCCTGACATCGTCTGGCGTGTCGATTTGCCAGTGCTCGGTCACCGTCCCGTCTGCTGTCTTGGTCCGGTTCAAGATCAACTGCTGTAGCGGGTCGCCATCGGTCAGGCGCCTGAGCAGCGCGTCGATGTCCTCTTCCTTGATTCCCATGCGTTGCTCCCTCAACACGTCGAAGGCTTGAGCATAGCGCGCCGCCAGTTGCAGGGCGCGCAACTGGGCCACGGCCAGCTCGGACGTGCGCAGGGTGCGCTTGAAGATGCGCCGGCCAACGATGGCCTGGAGATCGGTGGGGACCCGTTGCCGGAAAGACCAGAGCCCTGAGGGCGCGCGAACGAGGTGGTGTGGGATGCGCATCGAGAGATGTGTCCCGATTTGTGTCCCGCCGAAGGTCGCCTCAGAAAAGCAAAAACCCCTGCGTAAACAGGGGTTTGCGTAATCTGGCGGAGAGAGGGGGATTCGAACCCCCGAAGCGCGGTTTAGACGCTTACACACTTTCCAGGCGTGCTCCTTCAACCACTCGGACACCTCTCCGGATCCCTGCCATCGGCTAACGCCTCAGCAGGGGCGCAGATTCTAGCGGGCGGCGCGGCCGGACACAAGCGCCCAGATCAGGGACGCATCCGGGGGCATTGTTGGCGAAGGGGCTGGACAGGCATGGCACAATGGAACTTCCGATGGAAAACGGTGGCCTGATGTCCTATCTCGTCCTTGCCCGCAAGTGGCGTCCGAAGCGTTTTGCCGAGCTGGTGGGCCAGGAGCATGTGGTCCGTGCGCTCAGCAATGCGCTGGACAGCGGCCGGGTCCACCACGCGTTCCTGTTCACCGGTACCCGTGGCGTGGGCAAGACCACCATCGCGCGCATCTTCGCCAAGTCGCTCAACTGCGAGCAGGGCACCAGTGCCGACCCGTGCGGCCAGTGCGCCGCCTGCCTGGACATCGACGCCGGTCGCTACATCGACCTGCTGGAAATCGACGCCGCGTCCAACACCGGCGTGGACGACGTGCGCGAGGTGATCGAGAACGCGCAGTACATGCCTTCGCGCGGCAAGTACAAGGTCTACCTGATCGACGAAGTGCACATGCTGTCCAAGGCGGCGTTCAACGCACTGCTGAAGACGCTGGAAGAGCCGCCGGAGCACGTGAAGTTCCTGCTGGCCACCACCGACCCGCAGAAGCTGCCGGTCACCGTGCTCAGCCGCTGCCTGCAGTTCAATCTCAAGCGCCTGGACGAAGACCAGATCCAGGGCCAGATGACCCGCATCCTGGCGGCGGAAGAGATCGAGGCCGACGGCAGCGCCATCGTGCAGTTGGCCAAGGCCGCTGACGGCAGCCTGCGTGACGGCCTGTCACTGCTGGACCAGGCGATCGCCTATGCCGGCGGCGCGCTGCGCGAGGATGTGGTGCGCACCATGCTGGGCACTGTGGATCGCACCCAGGTGGCAGCGATGCTCGATGCGCTGGCCGAGGGCGATGGCCCGCGCCTGCTGCAGGTGGTGGCCGCGTTGGCCGAATTCTCGCCGGACTGGAGTGGCGTGCTGGAAGCGCTGGCCGAAGGCCTGCATCGCATCCAGGTGCAGCAGCTGGTGCCGGGCGCCGCCGTGGCGGAAGGCCTGGATGTGGCGGCATTCGCCGAGCGCCTGCGCCCGGAAGTGGTGCAGCTCTGGTACCAGATGGCCTTGAATGGCCGTCGCGACCTGCCACTGGCACCGAGCCCGCGCGCGGGCTTTGAAATGGCGGTGCTGCGCATGCTGGCGTTCCGTCCGGCCGCAGCGGTACCGCCGGTGCCGAAGGCCGTCGACGGTGCGGTGGGAGGCACGCCGGGTGGCAACGCTGCCGGTGGTGGCGCCCATGCCGGAAGCCATGAAGCGACGCCGGCTGCTGCCGTCGCTTCGGCCAGCCCGGCCGTGGCGGCGCAGGTGGCCGCTCCGGCGGCTGCACCGCGCGAACCTGAACCCGAACCCGAGCCGGCCCCGCAACCGGAGCCGGATCCGACGCCTGAACCCGAGCCGGTTCCGGTGGAAGAGCCCGTGTCACCGCCGCCGGTGAAGGCCGAGGCGCTGGCGCCTGCCATCGCTGCAGAGGCAAGCGATGACCTGCCGCCGTGGGCCACCGACGAAGCCGAGGCGCGGGATGGGGCTCTGGCGGCCGAGATGGCCGGCCCGGATGCCGCCATGGTCGCGCCCTGGCATGAACCGCCGGCTCCCGCCGCGGATCTAGGCGAGCCTGCGCCGCCGGAGCGTTCGTTCCGCGCCGAAGGTATTGCCATTGCGCCGGCCGAATCGGCTCCGGCGCGTGAGGCCGCACCGCAGGAAGGTGTCAGCGAGCTGGCCACTGCCGAAGACTGGCTGGACCTGGTCGCCAACAGCGGTCTCAGCGGCCCCTCGCGGCAGCTGGCTGCCAACGCCGCCTTCATCAGCTGCCAGCACGGGACCTTGAAACTGGGCCTTTCGCCCGGATTTGAGTACCTGCGCTCGGAGCGCGCGCTGGCTGCCCTGGGCGAGATGCTGGAGAAGGCCCTTGGCCAGGCGCCGAAGATCGTGGTCGAGACCGTGGAAACCGAACACGTTCCGGCCGAGACCCTGCATCAGCGTGCCGACCGCCAGCGTGGCGAGCGGCAGCGGGTGGCAGAGGCCGTTTTCATGGACGACCCGGAAGTGCAGGTGCTGATCCAACAGCACGGTGCCCGGGTTGTTTCCGATTCCATCCGTTCTTTTGACGAGTAAGACACTATGCGCGGCAATATCGCCCAACTGATGCAGCAGGCCCAGAAGATGCAGGAAAACCTGCAGAAGGCCCAGGAAGAAATCGCCAGGATCGAAGTGACCGGCAGTGCCGGCGGCGGCATGGTCAGCGTGACCCTGACCGGCGCCAAGGAATGCCGCAAGGTGCGCATCGACCCGTCGCTGACCAGCGACCCGGAGATGCTGGAAGACCTGATCGCCGCCGCCTTCAATGATGCCTCGAACAAGATCGATGCCGAGTCGAAGTCGAAGATGGGTTCGGCCACCGCCGGCATGCAGCTGCCGCCGGGCATGAAGCTGCCGTTCTGATTGCCAGCGTGGCATCCGTGCAAGCGGGTGCCACAGAATCTGTAGCCGTCGAGCTCGCTCGGCGCCATCAAAGCATGCCGCCGTGTCCGCACCCCTGCTTGAACAACTGATCGACGCACTGCGGGTGCTGCCTGGCGTAGGCCAGAAGACGGCGCAGCGTATGGCCTACCACCTGCTCGAGCGCGAGCGCGAAGGCGGCCAGCGCCTGGCCGAAACGCTGGCCTTGGCGGTGGAGCGTATCGGCCACTGCGCGCAGTGCCGCGACTTCAGCGAAACCGAGCTGTGCCCGACCTGTGCCAACAGCAGCCGCGAGCGCAGCCAGCTGTGCGTGGTCGAATCGCCGGCCGATCGTCTCGCGATCGAGAACGCGACGGGTTTTCGCGGTGTCTACTTCGTGCTGCAGGGCCGGCTGTCGCCGCTCGATGGCGTCGGCCCGCGCGAGCTGGGCCTGGAGCAGCTGGAGCAGCGGCTGGCCGAAGGTGAGGTACAGGAGCTGATCATCGCCACCAGTGCCACCGTCGAAGGCGAAGCCACCGCGCATTACCTTGCGCAGCTGGCGCGCGCGCGCAAGGTGCAGCCCAGCCGGCTGGCACAGGGCCTGCCGCTTGGCGGCGAGCTTGAATACGTTGACCGCGGCACGCTGTCGCACGCGTTCGGGACGCGCAGCGAATTCCGCGATTGAGGACCACCCGGGCATCACCCGGCGCGGCCGGCCTACAATGCGGAAGACACTCCCGCCGAGGCCGACCATGAGCAACGAAACCCTCTTCAGCAAGATCATCCGTCGCGAGATCCCGGCCACCATCGTCTATGAGGATGACGAGGTGCTGGGCTTCAAGGACATCGCACCGCAGGCGCCGGTGCACGTACTGTTCATTCCGAAGAACGAGATCATCCCGACCCTGGACGACCTGCAGCCGTCGCAGGCGCACCTGGTCGGCAAGCTGGCCCTGGCCGCTGCCGAATACGCGCGCCGCGAGGGTTTCGCGCAGGACGGCTACCGCATTGTGATGAACTGCCGCGAACATGCCGGGCAGACCGTGTTCCACATCCACATGCACCTGCTGGCCGGCGCGCCGCTGGGGCATTTCGGTACGCCGGGGCGTTGAAGCCCTGTCCATGCATGCGTGGATGAAAAAGGCCGCCCGAAGGCGGCCTTTTCCGATCATGCAGGGTGGGTGGCGATCACCACCAGCCCCAACGGCCGTAGCCACCCCAGTACGGGCCCCACGGACCGGGGCCCCACGGGCCATAGGGGTAGGGCACCACATCGACCTGGCGCTGTTCCGGCCACAGGTAGATCACATCGGCCGACAGCTTCGGCAGGCGGTAGTCGTAGTCCCCGATGCGGGTGTTCTGGTAGCCGTCGATCTTGCCGATGAAGGTCACGTCACGCCCGGCTTCAAACACGGCCGGGTCGTAGAAACCGGCGCGGCAGGCAATGAAGCGGCCGTCGCTGGCGTCGGACGAGGTGGTGTTCGGGCGGCCACTGGCGTTGAGCGGGCGCGAGATCATCTGGAAGCAGGTCTCGCCCTGGCCGGGCTTGGTCTCGATGATGCGGCCGCCCCATCGGACCGGCGTGCCGACCTGCTGGGTGGCGACCGAGTCGCGCGGGGAAATAAGGCTGAACTGTCCCTGCAGCGGCTTGGGGGCCGTGGCGCAGGCCGACAGGGCCAGCGTGGCCACAGCGGTGAGTAGGAACTTGGTGTTCATGGGGAGGCTCCGGAAGTCGGGCGATGCCTGCGCAGGTCCCGCAATAATGAAGCGAGGTCGGTGCAAGTTCCAGCGTAGCGCGCGTCGGCGAAACGCTGGCTGAGCGCGAGCAGGGTCGGGTCGGGTCGCTGCCGGTGAACCCGCTGTGCCCAGTCCTGTGCGGTTTCGTGCGGTTCGCGGGCCAGGCCAAGGCGCGCATACCGCCGCCCGAGCCGGTGCCAGGCGCGCAGCAGCGGGTCGCGCTCGCGCTCGCCGCGGGCCAGCAGCCAGGCCATCCACGCCAGTGCCAGCAGGGCGGCGGCCACGAATCCGGTCACCAGCTGCGCCGGCCCGAGGTCATCCAGCCCGAACGGCTTGAGCAGTTGCTGCTGGCGGCGTGCATCGAAGGACAGCACCAGGTCGTTCCAGCCGCGGCGCAGCCAGTCACCCATCTGCCCCAGCTGCAGCCAGCGCTGTTGCAGTGGGGTATCGGTGCCGGCCTGCAGGCGGTCGTCCAGGGTGTCCAGGATGCGTTCGGGTGCCACGGCGGCAGTCGGGTCGACCCGCACCCAGCCGCGTTGCGGCAGCCAGACTTCGGCCCAGGCGTGGGCATCCATGCGACGCACCACCCAGTAGTCGCCGATGCGGTTGCGGGTACCGCCTGCGAAGCCGGTCACCACCCGGGCCGGAATGCCGGCATTGCGCATCAGCACTACGAAGGCCGAACTGAAGTGCTGGCAGAAGCCGGCCTTGTAGTTGAACAGGAAATCGTCGACCGGATCGCGCCCCGCCACCGGTGTATCCAGCGTGTAGGAGAAGTCGCGGGTGATCCATTGCAGCGCACGGCGGACGATGGCCTCGTCATCGCTGCCGGCCTCCTGCCGCCATTGCCGCGCGAGCTGGGCGGTGCGCGGATTGAAGCCGGGCGGAAGCTGCAGCGCCGCGCGGCGCAGGTAGGGCGACAGATCGGTGTCGAACCGTTGCGGCGGCGCCGAATGCAACCGCCAGCGGCTGAGCGCGGACAGCGTGCGGTCGCTGCGCAGGCTCATGTCGGCATCGAAGCTGCTGCCCTCCGGTGCGCGGCTGGGCAGGTCCAGTGCCACCAGCAGGCGACGGTCGGTGGGCTCGTAGTCGATCTGGTAGTCCCAACCCTGTGCGGCGGTTTCGACTACCGGTGCGGGGCGCCCGGCCGTCGCGCGATCGCGGCTCCAGCGGTGGCCGTCGAACGACGTCAGCACCGGGCCGCGCCAATAGCGCTGCGCAGGCTCGGGCACCGCGCCGAAAAACTGCACGCGCAACGCCGGGGTGTCGTCGGCCATCAGGTCCAGCCACTGGTCCGGCGCCATGCTGTCAGCCAGGCCCGGTGTGCCCACCGCTCGCTCGGGTACGCCCCACAGCGGCGTGGACAAGCGCGGGAACAGCCAGAAGCAGGCCAGCGCGAGTGGCAGGCCGATCCCCAGCAGGCGGCCGACGCCACGCAGTTGTCCGCGCAGCGGCAGGCGAGGGCTGTGGCCCTCGTCCAGGGCCAGGCGTTGCAGGGCCAGCAGTGCGGCAACTGCGGCCAGCGCTGCCAGCCCGGTGGTCAGCGGCCCCTGGTCGAGCAGGAAGGCCGCGAACGGCGAGAACAACGCGAAGCCCAGCAGGCTGCGCGCATCGCGCAGGTTGCGCAGCTCGCTGGACTTGATCGCCAGCATCGCTGCCAGCAATGCGCAGCCGGTATCGCGGCCCGGCCGCACCATGCCCATCTGCCAGACGATGGCGGCAAGCATGGCCAGCACCAGCAACAGGCGGACCGGCATCGGCAGCAGCCGCCGCCATGAAAGCGCAGCGGTCAGCACGGCGGCGATCGCGATCACGCTGGCCAGCACCGGCGGCAGCTGCAGCAGCAGTGGCAGCAGCGCCAGCGCTGCGCTGGCCAGGGTCCAGCTGCGGGCGTTGCGGTCGAGCAGGACGGCAGGCTCAGTCATGGGGCATCAATGCCAGTGCGCGCAGGCACAGGTGGTGGTGGCTGGCACCCTGGCCGGGCCCCAACGGCGGATGGGCCGGAAGCAGCAGCGTATAGCGACGGCCTTCGCGTTCGGCCATGTCGACCCAGCGTGCCAGGCGTGCGATGCGCGCTTCATGGCCCAGCGCTGCCAGCGTGCGCCAATCCAGCACCACTTCGATGCCGATCGGCTTCTCGTACTCGCGTACCAGCAGGCTGTCGCGGCGCGCCGAGTGTTTCCAGGCAATGCTGCGCGGAGCATCGCCGGCACGATAGGGGCGCAGCTGATGCAGCTCTTCGCCCGTGGCGTGGGCGCGGGTGTGCAGGGGATCGCTGCCACTTTCCGGGAGGGGCGGTGCCTGGGCCTCGGCCAGCGGGTAGACCAGCAGCGGTTGCTCCGGCCACACCCACGACCATGCCCGCACCAGTCCCAGCGGCTGCGTGCTCGACAGGCGGATGCGGGGCAGTTCCAGCCAGCCGCGGCGCTCGCTGGGAACATCCAGCTCCACTTCGCCGCGACCGTGTGCAGGCAGTGCAACCCAGGCCTCGCTTGCGCCCAGCTGCAGGTGCAGCCCGTGGCGCGCGCGCGGGTCGAGCAACGAAAGGTCCACGCGCAGGCGCAGGGGATGCCCGGCCGGTACTGGTTCGGCGGAGATTGCATCGATCTGTATGCCGGACAGTTGCAGGTGCGCGGCGATGGCGCTGGCGATCGCTGCCGCGGCCAGCAGCAGCGCCAGCAGCAGGGCCGGGTTGTTGTTGTAGTTCAATGCGCCCAGCAGCATCGCCGACAGCAGGGTGGCGACGAACAGGCCGAAGCGTGTCGGTAGCACGTAGATGCGATGGCGGTCCAGTCGCTGCGGCAGGGCTTCGGGCTTGCGGGGGCGTGCCAGCAGCTGCATGCGTGCCCAGCGTGTGGCCACCTTCAGTCCACCGCGACGGTCTGCAGGATCGCCCGCGCCAGCGCCGGCCCGGAGCTGGATTCGGCTTCGGCCACCAGGCGATGGCCGGCCACCGCCACGAACAGGGTCTGCACGTCTTCGGGCACCACATGCCCGCGGCCAAGCAGCAGCGCATGTGCCCTGGCGGCACGCAGCAGGGCCAGTCCCGCGCGCGGTGACAGGCCTACGCGCACGCCGGCATGGTGTCGGCTGCGGGTCAGCAGCGCCTGCACATAGTCGATCAGCGCGTCGCTGGCATGCACCTGGCCAACCGCTTCACGCAATGCACGCACCTGGGTGTCGTCCAGCTTTGGCACCGCGCGTGCGATCAGGTCGCGGCGATCACTGCCGCGCAGCAGCTCGCGCTCGGCCTGCGCGCTGGGGTAGCCCATCGCCAGCCGCAGCAGGAAACGATCCAGCTGCGAATCCGGCAACGGGAAGGTGCCGGACAGGTCGACCGGGTTCTGCGTGGCGATGACGAAGAACGGATCGGGCAGTGGATGTGTCTGTCCATCCAGTGTGACCTGTTGCTCGGCCATCGCTTCCAGCAGCGCACTCTGTGTCCGCGGCGGTGCACGGTTGATCTCATCGGCCAGCAGCACGTGGGTGAACACCGGGCCGGGATGGAACTGGAACTGGCGGCTGCCGGCCTCGTACACCGAAACGCCAAGTACGTCCGCCGGCAACAGGTCGGAGGTGAACTGCACGCGCTGGAAGCTGAGACCGAGGCTGCTGGCCAATGCGTGCGCCAACGTGGTCTTGCCCAGCCCGGGCAGATCCTCGATGAGCAGGTGGCCGCCAGAAAGCAGGGCGACAAAGGCCAGCCTGACTTCCGGCACCTTGCCCAGCACCAGTGCGTTCACCTGATCCTGTGCCTCCCGCAGGGCCTGGCGCAGTTGATCGGTTAGCATGCTGGGATTGGGGGACGAGGCTGGCATGATCGTCTCAGGTCTGGAATCCATTCGATTATCCATAGAGCAATGCAAGGCGAACAGCGCGCGCGGGCGATTTTTCTCTGGTTGTGGACGCTGATCACAGCGGCCAAGCTGGTGGTGGCCGCGCGCCTGCCGCTGTTCGTCGACGAAGCGTTCTACTGGCAGGAAGGGCAGCATCTGGCCGCTGCCTATTCCGACCTGCCGGGGCTGACCGCCTGGCTTGCACGCCTGGGCGTGGAGATCTGTGGCCATCACGTACTCGCATTGCGCCTGCCGTTCCTGGCCATCGGCGCGCTGCTGCCGATGCTGGTGGTGCGCATCGCCACGCGCTGGTTTGGCAACGTGGCCGGGTGGCAGGCGGGCAGCCTGACCCTGCTGATGCCGTTGTCGGCCACGCTGGGCCTGCTGGCCGTGCCGGACGTACCGATGGCGCTGGCGGCGGTGATCTGCCTGCACGCCGGCGCGCGCCTGCT
This sequence comes from Stenotrophomonas maltophilia group sp. vghtpe118, assembly GCF_052605195.1. NCBI lineage: Bacteria > Pseudomonadati > Pseudomonadota > Gammaproteobacteria > Lysobacterales > Lysobacteraceae > Stenotrophomonas > Stenotrophomonas maltophilia group sp. vghtpe118. Next base: position 3,747,501 of record NZ_CP199672.1, read on the forward strand.
GCACAGCGTGGATGCGTCCTCGGCGATGAAGCTGGCGCTGGGCCTGCTGATCGGTGCGCTCAGCCACTACCGTTTCATTGGTGTCATCGGTGTCGGCTTCATTGCGCTGCTGGCGTTGCCGCAGGGCCGTCGCATGCTGGCCGATCCGCGCGTATGGGTGGCGCTGGCGGTGGGCGTGCTGGCCTGGCTGCCGTTGCTGGCGTGGAATGCCGACAACCACGATGCCGGCCTGAAGTTCCAGGTGGTCGAGCGCCACCCGTGGGCGTTCGAGTGGGAGGGGCTGTGGTTCCTGGTGATCCAGCCGATGCTGGTGACGCCGATCCTGTGCATCGCGATGTGGAAGGTCGCCCTGGCGGGTACCCGCAGTGGCGGTGGGGCGCGGGTGCAGTGGCGCTATTTCGGCCTGGTGGGCGGGGTGTCGACGCTGGGCATCTTCCTGCTGGGCTTCTTCACCGATGTCGAGCGGATCAGTTTCCACTGGCCCTTGCCAGGCTACCTGGCGTTGCTGGTGGCCGTGCCGGTGGTCCTCAACGGTTGGCCGCGCTGGTTGCGCCGTACCGGCTGGTGGCTGGCCGCTGCAGGTACCGTGCTGGCGTTCGGCTACTACCTGATGGCGTCCACGCCGGCACTGCGCGAGCAGATGGCCGGCAGCAAGTACTACCCGCGCAACTTTGCCGGCTGGCAGCCGCTGGCCGTGGCGGTGCGTGACGAACTGCGGCAGATGCCACCGGGTACGCGTGTCCTGGCGGGCAACTTCAAGGTCGGTGCCGAACTGGGCTTCCAGCTGGGCAATGGCGATATCGAGGTGTTGCCACATCCGCTCAACGACAAGCATGGGCGCACCGCACAGCTGGCGCAGTGGGACCTGCTGCACGAAGGCCCGCGCAGTGTGCCGATGCTGCTGGTGCTGTCACCCAGTGACCAGCGCTACCGCGATCTGCTGGCGCGCTATCACACCCTCTGCGAGCAGGTGGGGCCGCTGCCTGCGCCGCGGGTGGTCAGCAGCGATCATGGCTTCCAGCGGTTCCTGCTGTTCCGGCTGCCGGCCAAGCGTGCACAGGGGCCTTGCATAACACCCGCGATGGCCTGGCTGGATGCGCCGTCCAACGGTGAGAAGGTCTCCGGAACGCTCGCCATCAAGGGCTGGGCATTCAAGGATGGGGTCGGGCTGGCGCGGGTTGAAGTGCTGGTTGATGGCCGCTCGATCGGTGACGCGCGTTACGGGCGCGTGTTCGACGTTCGCCCCGCCTGGCCGGACAGTACCGATCCGCAGCATCCGGCGGTGGGCTTCGACGCGTCGCTGGACACCACCACGCTGGCGCCGGGCCGGCACTGGCTCGGCCTGCGCCTGCACGGGCGCGATGGCAGCGTGGAGGCGTGGCAGGAGCAACCGTTCGAGGTTCGTTGAGGTCCTCTGGTCCTGTGGAGCCGAGCCGATGCTCGGCTGCTTCCGAGTCAGATGGCAGGCAGCCTCGAAAAAAGCAGCCGAGCATGGGCTCGGCTCTACCGTTCACGGCACCGCAAATCCGGCCCTGCGCAGCAGGCCGCACAGCGCGATCAGTGGCAGGCCGACCAGCGCGGTCGGGTCGCGGTTGTCGATCGCCTCGAACAGGCTGATGCCCAGGCCCTCGCACTTGAAGCTGCCGGCGCAGTCCAGGGGTTGCTCGGTGGCGACGTAGCGGGCGATCTCCTGCGAATCCAGCGCGCGGAAGCGTACTTCGGTCAGATCCAGGGCGGCGAGGGATTCTCCATCCCGCCTGAGACTGATTGCCGTGTGAAAGCGTACCGTCTGCCCGGACATCGCCACCAGCTGCGCACAGGCCGCCTCGACCGTGCCCGGCTTGCCCAGCGGCTGGCCGTTCAGGTCGGCGACCTGGTCCGAGCCGATCACCCAGGCACCCGGATGGCGCGTGGCGACATCGGCCGCCTTGGCGGCGGCCAGGCGCGTGGCCAGGGCCATCGGGCCCTCGCCGTTCAACGGTGTTTCATCCACCTCCGGGCGTGCGCAGTCGAAGGGCAGGCCCAGCCGTTGCAGCAGTTCGCGACGGTAGCGGGAGGTGGAGGCCAGGACCAGTGACATGCGAGAATACCGAGGCAGGGCGCGGCAGTCTGGCCCGCCGGCAACGCCAGCAGCAAGTCCTGTATGGCGGGCATTTGACAGCGGGCGGTGCGATCCTTAGTATTCAGCGGCTTATGTCCGCGAACGTGCCCGAAACGCTGGATGCCTGGCGGATGGTTGTAGCGCGAAGGCGCTTCGACGGTCAGGTCTCCCTGGCTGAATTGACCCGCCTGCAGGGGTTGGTCGCAGATACCGACGGCGAGTGTGTCTACTCGCTTGAATTCGGTCGCGACGACGTCTTGCGGGTATCCTATGTGGAACTGACCATCGACACCGCGTTGCCGCTGACCTGTCAGCGCAGCATGCAGCGATTCCTGTTGCCGGTGAAGGTGACCCAGAGGCTTGGTCTGATCCGCGACGAGGACGAGGAATCGTCCCTGCCGGAGGAATACGAGGCGTTGCTGGTGCCGGAAGACGGCCAGCTGCGTCCGCTGGACCTGGTCGAGGACGAGCTGGTGCTGGCGGTGCCTGTGGTGCCGCTGTCGCCCGACGGTGAAGCAGTCGACAAGGACTGGGCACCGAGCGAAGAAGAAACAAAGAAGGCCAACCCGTTTGCGGCGTTGGCGGCATTGAAGAAACAATAGCAGCCGGTTGTCGTCGGCGGCTGCGGCGAAAGCGAAAAGTGTGCTGGGCGCTGGCGTCCTGTGCGACGAAACGACGAAGCAAAACGAACCGAGTTTGGAGCAATCCCATGGCTGTCCAGAAATCCCGTGTTACCCCGTCCCGCCGCGGCCAGCGCCGTTCGCATGACGCCCTGAGCGCCAAGCAGCTGTCGACCGACCCGACCACCGGCGAAGTGCACCTGCGTCACCACATCACTGCTGACGGTTTCTACCGCGGCAAGAAGGTCATCCAGACCAAGACCTCGGCCGTCGAAGAAGATTGATGTGCCGGGAAGGCCGCTGCCCCCGGGCAGCGGCCTTTGCCTTCTTTCCCGGGCGTGCCGGTGATCGGCGGCCCGCGCAACAGGAAACATGATGAGCAAGCGGATCTATTCGAGGATCGCGGGCACCGGCAGCTATTTGCCGGAGAAAGTCCTGACCAACGCCGACCTGGAAAAAATGGTCGAAACCTCGGATGAGTGGATCCAGTCGCGCACCGGAATTCGTGAACGGCACATCGCGGCCGAAGGCGAGACCACCAGCGACCTTGGCTACAACGCCGCCCTGCGCGCGCTTGAAGCCGCAGGCATCGATGCCTCGCAGCTCGACATGATCGTGGTCGGCACGACCACGCCTGACCTTATTTTCCCGTCCACCGCGTGCCTGATCCAGGCCAAGCTCGGTGTGGCCGGGTGCCCCGCCTTCGACGTCAACGCAGCCTGTTCCGGCTTCGTGTTCGCGCTGGGCGTGGCCGACAAATTCATCCGCTCCGGCGACTGCAAGCACGTGCTGGTGATCGGCACCGAAACGTTGACCCGCATGGTCGACTGGAACGATCGCACCACCTGCGTGCTGTTCGGTGATGGCGCCGGCGCCGTCGTGCTCAAGGCCGACGAAGAGACCGGCATCCTCAGCACCCACCTGCATGCCGATGGAAGCAAGAAGGAACTGCTGTGGAACCCGGTCGGCGTTTCGACCGGCTTCAAGGATGGCGCCAATGGTGGCGGCACCATCAACATGAAGGGCAACGACGTGTTCAAGTACGCCGTCAAGGCGCTGGACTCGGTCGTGGACGAGACCCTGGCCGCCAACGGCCTGGACAAGTCCGACCTGGATTGGCTGATCCCGCACCAGGCCAACCTGCGCATCATCGAAGCCACCGCCAAGCGCCTGGACATGTCGATGGACCAGGTCGTGGTGACCGTCGACAAGCACGGCAACACCTCGTCCGGTTCGGTGCCGCTGGCGCTGGACGCCGCCGTGCGTTCGGGCAGGGTCGAGCGCGGCCAGCTGCTGCTGCTGGAAGCCTTTGGTGGCGGCTTCACCTGGGGTTCGGCCCTGCTGCGCTATTGATAGTGAAAGTTACGACAATGTGAAGTCTTGTCGTTACGGCCCTTCGGGGCCGTAACGCGTTTAAGGAGGACCTGTCATGGTTGAGCCCATCGTCATCGAAGGGCAACGTGCCTGGCTGAAGCAGTACGGCAAGGGAAGCCGGGCGCTGGCCCTGGGCCTGCTCAATTTTGTTGCCCGTCGTTTCCATCTCGACGCCCTTCGTCCTCCTCCGCACCGTGGCGGCGACGCCGCGCGCGAAACCGAGGCCCGCCGCCTTGCAGAGCTGCAGGCCCAAGGCGTGAACGTGCCGAACGTGCTGGGCACCGGCCATGCCGCGCTGGTAATCGGCGACAACGGCAGCTCGTTCAATACCTGCCTGCGCGAAGCCGACGAAGCAGGTCGTGATCGGCTGGTGATGGCGGCGATGCAGGCCATTGCCCAAGCGCATGCGCGCGGCGCCTATTTTGGCCAGCCGCTGCCGCGCAATCTCACCTGGGATGGGCAGCAGGTCGGCTTCATCGATTTCGAGGAAGATCCGCTGGAAGTGATGGACCTGTCCGAAGCGCAGGCCCGCGACTGGCTGATGTTCGGCTATGGCGTGGCCAAGTACTACGCTGATCGCCCCGAACATCTGCAGGCGATGATGGCCGAGGCGATGGGCGAGGCCCAGGCGCCGGTGCGCGAGCACGTGCATGCGGTCAGTGGCCGCCTGCGCAGCCTGGCCAGGGTCTGCATGAAGCTGGGCCGCTCAGCGCGCGCGCTGGCCCATTCGATCTTCATCACCCACGGTGCCAGCACTGCTGGCGTGCTGATGCTGGTGGGCCTGTGCGTGGATTTCCTCGCCGACGGCGATCTGGACGTGCTGCAGCTGTTCTGCTGATCGTTGGCCGGGGTCAGATCCCATTTCCCGTGGAAAAGGGATCTGACCCTGTCATTGCTCCATACGCCTGCATACGCGCACGTACAGACGACACAGCGGATTCCCCCTTATCATGGCCCGCTTCGATTGCAACAAGCGGATGACCGCGTGACCGTATCCACCCTCGCTTTTGTCTTCCCCGGCCAGGGCTCGCAGTCTGTGGGCATGGTGGCCGAGCTGGCCGAACTGCACCCGCAGGTGCGTGAAGCCTTCACCGAGGCATCCGATGGTGCCGGCGTCGACCTGTGGGCGCTGTCCCAGGGCGGCCCGGAGGAAATGCTCAACCGTACCGAATACACGCAGCCGGCCCTGCTGGCCGCGAGTATCGGCGTGTGGCGTGCCTGGAACGCCGTGGGCGGTCCGCGCCCGTCGGTGCTGTCCGGCCACAGCCTGGGCGAGTACACCGCCCTGGTTGCCGCCGGCGCGCTGAGCCTGCATGACGGTGCGCACCTGGTGCGCCTGCGTGGCCAGCTGATGCAGGAAGCGGCGCCGGCCGGTGTCGGCGCCATGGCCGCCGTGCTCGGTGCCGAAGACCAGCTGGTGCTGGATGTCTGCGCCGAAACCGCAGGCAGCCAGGTAGTGGTGCCGGCCAACTTCAATTCGCCGGGCCAGATCGTGATCGGTGGCGACGCCGATGCGGTCGACCGTGCGCTGGCGCTGCTGGCCGAGAAGGGCGTGCGCAAGGCGGTCAAGCTGGCCGTCAGCGTGCCCTCGCACACCCCGTTGATGCGCGAAGCGGCCAACCGCCTGGCCGAAGTGATGGCCGGCCTGTCCTGGCAGGCGCCGCAGCTGCCGGTGGTGCAGAACGTCGATGCCCAGGTGCACGACGGCGTGGACGCCATCCGCACTGCGCTGGTCCAGCAGCTGTATCAGCCGGTGCAGTGGACCGGTTGCGTGCAGGCGTTGGCCGCCCGCGGCATCACCCAGATCGCCGAGTGCGGCCCAGGCAAGGTGCTGACCGGCCTGGTCAAGCGCATCGACAAGGCCATCGACGGCCGTCCGCTGGCCACGCCGGGCGACTTCGAAGGCGCCCGCGAGGCATGGTCGGCCTGACCTTCCCTGTTCCTGCCGACCGTACCGGTGGCCGCTGCAAGCGGCACGGTGCGGCGGCCGCTCCCGTCTGAGGAAAACATCATGAGCAAGCCCCTGCAGGGTGAAATCGCACTGGTCACCGGTGCCAGCCGTGGCATTGGCGCCGCCATCGCCGATCTGCTGGCCGCCCAGGGCGCCACCGTCATCGGCACCGCCACCACCGAATCCGGCGCCGCCGCGATCGGTGAGCGCCTGGCCGCCCACGGCGGTCACGGCCGCGCGCTGAACGTCACCGACGCCGCCGCGCTGGACAGCGTGCTCGATGGCATCGCCAAGGAATTCGGCCCGATCTCGATCCTGGTCAACAATGCCGGCATCACCCGCGACAACCTGCTGATGCGCATGAAGGACGAGGACTGGGCGTCGATCATCGACACCAACCTGACCAGCGTGTTCCGTACCAGCAAGGCGGTGATGCGCGGCATGATGAAGGCGCGCAAGGGCCGCATCATCAACATCGCATCGGTGGTGGGCGTGACCGGCAATGCCGGGCAGGCCAACTACGCGGCCGCCAAGGCCGGCATCATCGGCTTCAGCAAGTCGCTGGCCAAGGAAATCGGCTCGCGCGGCGTCACCGTCAATGTTGTCGCACCCGGCTTCATCGACACCGACATGACCAAGGCGTTGCCGGAAGAAGCGCGTACCGCGCTGATCAACGACATCGCCCTCGAACGCCTGGGTTCGCCGGAGGACATCGCCCATGCGGTGGCGTTCCTGGCCAGCCCGGCTGCCGGTTACATCACCGGCGAAACCCTCCATGTGAACGGCGGCATGTACATGCCGTAAGCAAGGGGCGCAGGGATTGCGCCGCAAGTGGTTGATCTGCGGAGGTTTTTGCTGCAATGCAAGGCCGCGCCGGTTTCCACTACACTATCCCACGGCCATCGCCCTTGATGGCGACCACTTTTGAACCACAACTCCATCTGGAGCGAGATCCCATGAGCACCATCGAAGAACGCGTCAAGAAAATCGTCGTCGAACAGCTTGGCGTCAAGGAAGATGAAGTCACCAACAGCGCATCGTTCGTCGATGACCTGGGCGCTGACTCGCTGGACACCGTCGAGCTGGTGATGGCCCTGGAAGAAGAATTCGAGTGCGAGATCCCGGACGAAGAAGCCGAGAAGATCAGCACCGTGCAGGCCGCCATCGACTACATCACGGCCCACGTCAAGGCCTGATGTCAGACGGCAGTGCGCGCGGGTCTCCGCTCGCCGCGCACCGCACCCCATGGGGCCGCAGTTGCGGCCCCGTGTGTTTGAGCATCACACCGAAGCAAACCGTGTTACCCGATTGAACCTTCGGGTCAGGAGAATCAGCAATGAAGCGTCGCGTCGTCGTAACCGGCCTGGGTATCGTCTCGCCGTTGGGCAATGATCTGGCCAGCAGCTGGGAAGGCATCACCCAGGGTCGTTCGGGCATCGGTCCGCTGACCAACGTTTCTGATGCCTACCTGGACCGGTTCACCACCAAGATTGCAGGTGAGGTCAAGGGCTTTGACATCACCGCCGACAACGAACTGTTCGGCAAGTACCGGGTCAGCGGCAAGGATGCCAAGAAGATGGACCCGTTCATCCATTATGGCCTCGGTGCCTCGTTCATGGCCCTGCACGACTCGGGCCTGGAGATCACCGACGCCAATGCCGAGCGCATCGGCGCCATTGTCGGCGCCGGCATTGGCGGCCTGCTCGGTATCGAAGAGCAGACCATCGAGTTCCATGAGGGCAAGAAGATCTCGCCCTTCTACGTGCCCAAGACCATCATCAACATGCTGCCGGGCCAGCTGAGCATCATCGCCGGCCTGAAGGGGCCGTCGTTCTCGGCGGTGTCGGCGTGCGCGACCTCGAACCATTCGATCGGCACCGCGATGCGTATGATCCAGTACGGCGACGCCGACGTGATGGTGGTGGGTGGTGCCGAACGTGGCTCGTCGCCGACCGCCGTGGGTGGCTTCTGCGCGATGAAGGCGATGAGCACCCGCAACGACGCCCCGGAACAGGCCTCGCGCCCGTGGGACAAGGACCGTGACGGCTTCGTGCTGGGCGACGGCGCCGGCATCCTGATCCTGGAAGAGTACGAGCACGCCAAGGCCCGTGGCGCGAAGATCTACTGCGAACTGGCCGGCTTCGGCGCCAGCTCCGACGCGTACCACATGACCGCCCCGAGCGAGAACGGCGAAGGTGCCGCGCGCTGCATGGTCATGGCGATGAAGGACGCCGGCGTGACCCCCGAACAGGTGGGTTACCTCAACGCGCATGGCACGTCCACGCCGCTGGGTGACCTGGGCGAGACCATGGCGATGAAGACCGCTTTCGGCGACCACGCCTACAAGATGATGGTCAGCTCCACCAAGTCGATGACCGGCCACCTGCTGGGCGCGGCCGGCGGCGTGGAAGCGATCTTCTCGGTGATGGCGCTGCAGGACAACGTCATTCCGCCGACCATCAACCTGCAGCAGCCGGGCGAAGGCTGCGACCTGGACTACGTGCCCAACGAAGCACGCCAGGCCAAGGTTGACGTGGTGATGTCCAATGGCTTCGGCTTCGGCGGCACCAACGGCACGCTGATCTTCAAGCGCGTCTGACCAGGTTGTAGCGTCGGGCCATGCTCGACTGAACGTGCATTACGCACGAGGAGGCCGCCGCAAGGCGGCTTCCGTGCATCTGAATCCCTGAACTGGCCATCATGACCCACGCACCGCTGATCCACCCGCTGCCGCACCCGATCGATCTGCTGGCCCTGCAGCAGCACGACCCGGCACGCTTCCCGCTGCTGATGGAATCCACCGCCTCGGGCACCGCCCAGGGCCGCTGGAGCCTGCTGCTGGCCGCGCAGGGCGATTGCCTGCGGCTGGATGCCGATGGCCAGGTGCGCGACCTGCAGGGTGCCGTGCAGCCCGGCACGTTCCTGCAGGCGCTGGATCGCGCCTGGCAGCACGAACGCCTGCCGCACGACGGCAGCCACAGCCTGCCGTTCCGCGGCGGCTGGGCGTTGATGCTGGACTACGAAGTGGCCAGCCAGATCGAACCGGTGCTGCCGGCGCGCGCGCGCGAGGACGGCCGCTCGACCGCGCTGGCGCTGCGCTGCCCGGCCGCCGTGCTGCATGACCATCACAACGACGCCAGTTTCATCATCGCCGAAGCCGGTGAGCAGGCCCTGCTGGAGGCGCTGGTGACCTTGGCGTCGCAGGCGCTGCCGGAGGCCGGGCAGGGCTGGCAGCCGCCGCAGTCGGTGGGCGAGGATGCGCCGCAGCGCTTCACCGACGGCGTGCGCCGGGTGATCGACTACCTGCGTGCCGGCGATGTGTTCCAGGTGAACCTGTCGCGGCGCTGGAGCGCGCAGTTCGCTGCGCCGGTCAGCCCGCAGGCGCTGTACGCGCAGCTGCGCCGTGCCAACCCGGCACCGTTCGCCGGCTTGTTCAGCGCGCACGGCCGCCACGTGGTCAGCTCCTCGCCGGAGCGGCTGGTGTCGGTGCATGCCGGCCACGCGCAGACGCGTCCGATTGCCGGCACGCGTCCGCGCTTCGAGGGCGACGATGATGCCGCGCGCATCCAGGAGCTGGTCGGCCACCCGAAGGAGCGTGCCGAGCACGTGATGCTGATCGACCTGGAACGCAATGACCTGGGCCGCATCTGCCTGCCCGGTACCGTGGTGGTCGATGAGCTGATGACCGTGGAGAGCTACGCGCATGTGCACCACATCGTCAGCAACGTCAGCAGCCACCTGCGTCCGGAGGTCACGCCCGGCGAGGTGATCGCCGCCACGTTCCCGGGCGGCACCATCACCGGCTGCCCCAAGGTGCGCTGCATGCAGATCATCAGCGAGCTGGAGCAGGTGCCGCGCGGTGCCTACACCGGCGCGTTCGGCTGGCTGAACCGCGATGGCGACCTGGACCTGAACATCCTGATCCGTACCGCCGAAGTGGATGGCCACGAGGTGAGCTTCCGCACCGGCGCCGGCATCGTGGTTGATTCGGACCCGGACAAGGAACTGGACGAGACCCGCGCGAAGGCCCGCGGCCTGCTGCGCGCGCTCGGCCAGCAGGGGTAGTGCCGGGCGCTGGCCGGCAACCTCATTCGTCCACGATCCGCGCGATTGCCGGCCAGCGGCCGGCACTACCGGGTGCCTGCGCCACCCCGGTCATGACCCCGATCCACCGGCACGGTATCCTGCACGACGGAATCGAGTTCAGAGGTAGTCCATGGCGGGAGCCAAGCGCGGGTGTCTGTTCGTGGTAACGCTGGTGGTGGTGCTGGCCGCCGTCGTGGCCGGCGCGGGCGCGTGGTTCTTCTACCAGCAGGCCCGCTTCGCCGATGCCCCGATCACCCCGTCCGCCGAGAGCGTGGTCATCGCCAGCGGCGATGGCATGAACAGCGTGCTGCGCAAGCTGCGCGATGCCGGCGTGGACGAGGGCCAGGACGCCCAGTGGCAGCTGCTGGCGCGCCAGCTCGATGCCGCCGGCAAGCTGAAGGTGGGCGAGTATGCGCTCAGTGGCGAGCTGACCCCGCGCGAGCTGCTGCTGCGCATGCGCGCCGGCAAGGTGCTGCAGCACCGCGTCACGATTGTCGAGGGCTGGAACATCCGCCAGCTGCGTGCCGCACTCAAGCGCGCCGAACCGCTGCTGCACACCACCGACACGCTTGATGACGCCGCGCTGATGCAGCGCCTCGGCTTCGGTGGCCAGCATCCGGAAGGCCGCTTCCTGCCGGAGACCTACGTCTACCAGCGCGGCGACAGCGATCTGGACGTGCTCAAGCGCGCCCACGCCGCAATGGAAAAGGCGCTGGACGAGGCCTGGGAAAGCCGCGCGCCGGACCTGCCGATCAACACGCCCTACGAACTGCTGACGCTGGCCTCGATCATCGAAAAGGAAACCGCGCTGGCCAGCGAGCGCCCGCAGATTGCCGGGGTGTTCATGCGCCGCCTGAAGATCGGCATGCGCCTGCAGACCGACCCGACCGTGATCTACGGCCTCGGTGCTGCGTATGACGGCAACATCCGCCGTCGCGACCTGACCACCGACACCCCCTACAACACCTACACCCGTGCCGGCCTGACCCCGACCCCGATCGCCATGCCCAGCCGTGACGCGCTGATGGCGGCCGCACAGCCGGCGCCGGGCGACGCGCTGTACTTCGTCGCCGTGGGCGATGGCAGCGGCGCGCACGTGTTCTCGCCCAGCCTGGACCAGCACAACGCCGCCGTGGCGCGCTACCTGCAGCAGCTGCGCCAGCAACGTACCCAGGAGACCCCGGCGCAATGAGTCCCGCGCTGCTTCGCCACCCGCGTTTCGTCAGCCTGGAAGGCGGCGAGGGCGCGGGCAAGACCACCGCCATCAATGCCATCCGTGAGTGCCTGCGCGGCCACGGCCACGAGGTGGTGCTGACCCGTGAACCCGGCGGCACGCCACTGGCCGAGCGCATCCGCGGCCTGGTGCTGAAACCCGATGCCGAGATCGCCGCCGAACCGCTCAGCGCCGAAGCCGAGCTGCTGCTGGTATTCGCCGCGCGCGCGCAGCACGTGCGCCAGGTGATCCAGCCAGCACTGCAGCGCGGCGCCTATGTGCTGAGCGATCGTTTCACCGATTCCAGCTATGCCTACCAGGGCGGTGGCCGTGGCCTGGATCCGCAGTGGATTGCCGATCTGGAGCGTCGCGCGGTCGGCCTGTTGCCGGGGCTGACCCTGCTGCTGGACGTGGACGTGGCCATAGGCCGCGCGCGCGCCAACGGCCGTGACCTGTGGCCGGACCGCATCGAGAGCGAGCAGGACGATTTCTTCCAGCGCGTGCGCGAAGTGTTCCGCAGCCGCGCACAGCAGGACCCGCAGCGCTTTGCGTTGATCGACGCCGGCCAGGTGCAGGAACGCGTGGCCGCCGACGTGGTTGCGCGTGTCGAGCGCTGGCTGCAGGGCGGGGAGGGCGCATGAGTACCTTTTCACCGTGGCAGCAGCGCGCGTTCGAGCAGACGGTGGCCGCGCTCGACGCCGGTCGCCTCGGTCATGGCCTGCTGATCTGCGGTCCGGCCGGGCTGGGCAAGCACGAGGTGGCGCTGGCGCTGGCCGACCACGTGCTGGCGCAGGGCGATGCAGCCCACGCCACGCGCACGCGCCAGCTGATCGCAGCGGGTACACACCCGGACCTGCAGCTGGTCAGCTTCATTCCGAACAAGAGCGGCGACAAGCTGCGCACCGAGATCGTGATCGAGCAGGTGCGCGAGATCACCGACAAGCTGGCGCTGACCCCACAGTACGGCGTGGCGCAGGTGGTGATCGTCGACCCGGCCGATGCGATCAACCGCTCGGCGGCCAACGCACTGCTGAAGACGCTGGAAGAGCCGCAGCCCGGCCGCTACCTGTGGCTGATCAGCAGCGACCCGGCACGCTTGCCGCAGACCATCCGCAGCCGTTGCCAGCGCCTGGAGTTCAAGCTGCCGCCGCAGCACGAAGCGCTGGCCTGGCTGCAGCAGCAGGGCCATAGCGAGGCATCCGCGCGCGAAGCGCTGGACGCGGCGCGCGGCCACCCCGGCCAGGCCGACAACTGGCTGCGCGAAGACGGCCTGAGCCTGCGCCGCGAAGTCGGTCGAGATCTGGAACAGCTGGCGGCCGGCAAGACCGGCGCGGTGGAGCTGGCGCAGAAGTGGTGCGGTGACGACAACGCGGCGCTGCGCCTGCGCTTTGCCGCCGACCTGGCGCTGGCCCAGGCCAGCACCGATGCCTTGACCACGCCGGAGCGATTGCACAAGCTTGCAGCCTGGTTCGATGCGGCCAACCGCACCCGCGACCTGCTGCGCACCACGGTGCGTGCAGACCTTGCGGTGGTCGAGTTGCTGCTGGCCTGGAACAAGGTGAACGAGCGGCCTGCCGCAAGGGGAAATCGATGAGTGCCAGCAACGCCCGCCAGGGCATCCTGTCCCTGGCCGTGAAGGACAAAGCCGCGCTGTACAGCGCGTACATGCCGTTCGTGAAGAATGGCGGCATCTTCGTGCCCACGCCCAAGCGCTACTTCCTGGGCGACGAGGTGTTCCTGCTGCTGACCCTGCCCGATTCCAGCGAGCGCCTGCCGGTGGCCGGCAAGGTGATCTGGGTGACCCCGGCCGGCGCGCAGGGCAACCGCACCGCCGGCATCGGCGTGCAGCTGGCCGATGGTGCCGAAGGCGAGGGCGTACGCCACAAGATCGAGACCCTGCTGGCCGGGCTTACCGGCTCGGACAAGCCGACCCATACGATGTGATTCCGGTAGCGCCGGGCCATGCTCGGCGGAACCACCGAAACACGCGTACCCCGCTGTTCTGTAGAGCCGAGCCATGCTCGGCTGCACATCCCGAGACACCCGTGAACACGAATGTGAAAAAGTGTTGACGGCCTCTGAAAAGCCCCTATAATGAGCGGCTCAGCAACACACCGGGCGGTTAGCTCAGCGGTAGAGCATTGCCTTCACACGGCAAGGGTCACAGGTTCGATCCCTGTACCGCCCACCATGTTGCAGAACGAAAGAAGCCTCCAGAAATGGGGGCTTTTTTGTTACCAGCGATCCAGCAGGATCAGCTGGAAGCACACGCCCTTTCAGCCGTGCCGCTCCAGCAGCTCGCGCGCGATCATCGCCGTGGCATCCAGCAGGTCATGGCCGCTACCCGCCTGCACCACCACCGCCAATAGGCTACGGCCCACCTCGGCATTGCCGCTGGTCAGTTCCAACTCGCCCTCAAAGCACAGATCGGCCAACCATTCATGGGCCTGCTGCAGCCCGCGCTTGCGGACGCGGCGGAACTCCGCGAGCAGCTTCGCCTGGCCGGCCTCCTGCTCACCGTCGGCCAGCAGGCCGATGGCACCGCCGTGCGCCGCGCGCCAGAGGGCCGGTAGCGGGCGACCGTTCGCGTCCACCACGTCCGGCGAGAACTGCGCGCAGTACATTTCGTAGCGCTTGCCCGCTGTGCTGCGGGGCACGATGCCGGCCTCGGCCAGCAGGCGTTCGGCTTCATCCAGTGTGCTGAACTTCAAGCGCAGCAGTGCAGGGCGGCTCAGCTGTTGTGCCAGCGCGTGCTGGTTGGCGGCGAACCAGACGTTCCAGCCCACGGTTGCGCGGCCTTCCAGTGCGGCCTTGAAGTATTCCAGGTGTTCGGCGTCCATTGCGGTCTCCTGCGCTCCCTGCGCGATTGTAGCGGGAGCGTATCCGGGCCGGTCAGGCGTCGCCGCCGGAGAGGCAATGATGTGCCTCGCGCACCAGTTGTCGGGCGGCCACGATCAGTCCGTCGATATGGAAGGCGCCCAACTGTTCGTCCGGGCCACCTTCGTTGCGCGCATGGTCGGCGGCCTGCAGCAAATCGAGCAACGCGCCGAGCGCAGATAGCGAGCGGCGCAACGAAGCGTGTTTGCTGGCGCCGAGGGTGAGGCTGATACACGGCTGTCCGTCATCGCCGTCAGCATGGTTGATCGCATTGAGACGGGCGAAGAACGTGGCCGACTGCGCCGGCAGGTTCTGTTCGTTCAGTGCGCACTCGATCTCGCGTGCGACGTCTTCGGGCACATCGGCGGCGACGTCGCCGATCAGGGTGTGCAGGCGGGGATGGACGGCGGTGCGATTGGTCATGGCGAAACCCTCACTGGCGTAGGGCCACCTTCCGGAGTGAAGGTGGCGGACGGTGCGGGTTGGCGTACCAAGGCTGAAAAGCTCACAGGGAGAAAAGGCCCGGCGGATCTTGCGATCCCCACGCACCGCCCGCCATTGACGGCAATCGGTGCATTCTCTTTGCTGCGATCGATATCGCAACATCCTGTGAGCCTGTTCGTTTATTCGAGACGCCAATCCCGGCCAAGGCGTCTTGCCTCGGCGCGGCGATCTTCAAGCCGGGCAATCACATCGGTCTGTAAGGAAAATTCTCAACTGTCCCTAGGCAGGCCAGACGTTTTCCGATGTGTGTCGTTCGACACGCGCAAGTAGTGCGGCCCATCACTGATGGCGCACATCGCCGCCCCTGCCGACCGTGCACATGACGACTCCGGAGGGATGCCGCCACGGCAATCGCGTCACCCCGCGCGGCGGAGGCGGGACCATGCCACGCATGGAGCCAGAGGGTTCCATCCCTGCGCTGTCCCGCGGCCCCGGGCAGGCGTAGTCTCAGCCTGTCGTCGTACCCATCCACTCTGGAGTGCCACCATGCCGCTTGCCCGCATCGATCTCCGCAAAGGTAAATCCGCCGACTACCTGCAACGCGTCGGCGAAACCATCTACCAGGCCATGCGCGCGGTGGGCGTTCCGGAAAACGACCGCTTCCAGATCTTCCAGGAACACGCGCCCGGCACGCTGATCTACGACCCCGGCTACTTGGGCGTGGATCGCACCGACGACTTCATCTGCATCCAGATCACCTGGAACGAAGGGCGCACGCTCGAGCAGAAAAAGGCGTTGTACGCCGGCATCGCCGATGGACTGCATGCGGCGGTGGGCATCCGCCGCGAGGATGTGTTCATCAATCTGGTGGAAGTGAAGAAGGAGAACTGGTCGTTCGGGAACGGTCAGGCGCAGTACGTGAGTTGATGCAGGAACGGTATCAGCGCCTGATGCGGCTGGGTCAGGCCATGCGCGGCGACGCCTGCTGTTGTGCCTGTTGCTCGTCCTGCGCCAGCCGGCTTGCGTCGCGGGATTGCTGCTGCACATTGGCCTGCTGATACAGCGTATCCGCGTCGCCCTGCTGCGTATCGAGCAGGGACAGGCGCTGGCGATTGGCGGCAGGGTCCGGCGAGGCGGTGTCGCGGCTGCGATGCAGGAATACGTAGCCGGGTGCCTCGGCGGTGCTGTTTGAACTGAATGCCACCTGCAGCGTGTCCTTTTCGCTGAAGCCGGCCTGCACCGCCGCGTGGGTCAGATGGCCGGCCAGTCGTTCGTGCTCCTGGCCGGGGGGCAGTCCCTGCTGTTCGCTGGCCTGGGCGAGTGCGGTACGCACTTTCTGGTCCAAGGCATGAAGGCTGTGCCCCGGTGCGCGCGCGTCCGCAGCCAGACGCTCGCCCAAGGGGCCATCAATGCCATCGGTTTCGCTGAGCAGACGCTGCTTCAAGCTGCGCTCGGGCAGGGGATGAGTGGTGGTGCGGTTGAGTTCGCTGTTGGGGAAAGGGGGCTCAATGCTGTCCACGCCATGGATGTTGCGCAGCGGACGATAGCCGTCCTTGCCCTGTGACTGGACGCCCAGCGGAATGCGGACATCGGGCAGCAACTGGCCGACGGGGCCGCCGATGCTGTTCACGTCCAGGCTGTGCTTGCGCTGGATGCCGGCATGATTCAATGCGCCCCAGGTGAAGTCCACGCAGTTGTGGCGCACGTCGGCATAGTGCTTGCTGAAGCCGTGCGCCACTGGATCGTCGCCGAACGCCTTGAGCTTGTTGTACTGGGCTTCGGTGATTTCCAGAGAGCGCGTGTAATGCGGGTTCTTGTAGGTCTTTGCATCGCTGTCCACGATGTCGCCAGGTCCGTTCATGCTGCCGTGCTTGATCGGTGCAAAGCCGTAGCTCGCTGGATCTTTCCCCGGTGCTCGCAGGACGTAGAACATGTGACCGGGCCCGGATGTCTGCGGGGAACCATCCGGATTGCTCAGCGGCTGCTGCGTTACGGGGTCGAGAAGCGGTGTACCCGGTGCCGCAATGACGATATCGACGATGTAGCGTGGCTTGTCCATGTGCGTGGTGTTCCTCCTGGAAGGTGTACGAAGGCGCTGTGCTACTTGGCGAGCGGACGCGATTCGTGAATCAGCATCCTGGCGCTTGCGCCACGAAGTGGTGCGATGTCTTCAACCGTGCTGACCTGGACCCGATACCGGCCATGCGCCTGCAACGGCAGCAACGCGACATGCAATCGGTATGCGCCATCGCTGCCCCGTTGGATCTGGGCGTAGTTCAGACCCTTACCGCGGTGCCAGTCTGGCAGTGGCTGGCCAGATTGCGACTGTGCGATCTGATACGCGTCGGGGCTTGCCAGCGGCTGCCAAGTGCCGCCGGACCATTGCTGAAGTCCAACGCGTAAAGGAATGTGCAGGTCGCGCGGAGAAGCAGCATCTGGCGATGGGGAGACGTGCTGCAGATCCAGTTCCACCGCATAAGTGCGGTAGCTGGCAAAATTGCGCGCCGTGGTTTCGAACTCGAACTGCACCTGCTGGCCGGGCGCGTCCACGGCGATGGGCTGTGAGAGTTCCAGCGGCTCTGGCGGTGGGGGCGGCCCCTTGTCGGCGCAGGCAGCAAGCAGCGCGGTCAGGCCGAGCAGGCTGATGCGCTGCCGGTGCGTGATGCGGGTGGTCATGCAGATTCCTCTGGCTCCTTGCCGTGGCCAATTGAACCCTAACGTTGGCGAGGCAGAGCCCGCAAGCGCAGGGACCGCGGTGTGGTGCATTCACATGTCGCCGCGCGAGGCGAGCTCCTGCGTCACCGTGTCGCAGGGGGCAAACCCTGAACGGGGTCCAAGGTTGGGCACAGGCCCGTAGAATGGCCGGGTGCGTCATTCTGTCCTCCACCGCCGGTTCCAGGCCCTGGCTTGGCTTGCCATGCTGCTGGTGCTGCTCGCCCCGCTGGTGAGCCGCTGGCTGGCGCAGGGTCACGTGGCTGCCGCTGCGCCGGTGGCCGCCATGGACCACGCAATGCACGCAGAGCATGCGCAGCACGCGATGGAAGGGCACCACGACCATCACGCGATGGCGATGCCGCACGGCGAGACCGCAAAGAAGCCGCCCGCCGATCCGCATGCCGATCACGAGATGGGTGTGGACTGCGATTACTGCCTGATCGCTGCACGGCTGATCACCCTGCTGGTGGCGGCCGTGCTGCTGTTGGCGCCGATGGTACCGGTGTGCCGCGCACTGTGCGGTGCGGTGCAGACGTTGCCGCAACGGATCAGCGGCACATTGGGCGCGCGTGGGCCGCCGGCACTGATGGCTGCCTGAGCCGCACGCGCGCTGCATTGAACGTTCTTCCATGAGGTTGCCGGCCACGGCCGGTGCCCGCACGCGCGTGTCTGTCCCTTTCTGATTGCTGCCCTGCCATTGCGGGGTGGCCTTGCATGCCGTGAAAAAATGAAAACGAACCCCAACCCCGCGTGCCTGCGCCGGGCGACGCTGCCTGTCCTGTGCGCGCTGCTGCTGCATGCTGCGCCCCTGCTTGCCGCCGACGCGGCACCCCCGACCACGCTGGATACCGTGCGGGTGGTTGACACCCGCAGCGGCGAGCTGTCCTCCATTGCCAGCGCAGGCTCTGCATTGGGCCTGAGCGTGCTGCAGACACCGGCCAGCCTGACGGTAATTTCGCGCGAACAGCTGGATCAGCGCGGCGACAGCAACCTCAACGATGCGATCAGCCGGGCGGGTGCGATCAGTGCCATGCCGCACCCGGGCAACGGTCTGAGTGCGCTGTCCAGCCGCGGCTTCACCGATGGCGCCTCGGTGATGCGGCTGTACGACGGGCTGCGCCAGTACGGCGGCGTGGGCATCACCTTCCCGTTCGATACCTGGTCGATCGAGCGCATCGAAGTACTGCGCGGGCCGGCCTCGGTCATCCACGGCGACGGTGCGATCGGCGGGGTGATCAACATCGTGCCGAAGAAGCCCTCGCGCGGCGCCATCGAAAACGAGATCAGCGTGACCGTGGGTAGCGAGGACACCGCGCGCCTGGGTTTCGGCAGTGGCGGCGCGCTGACGCCCGAGCTGGCCTACCGGCTGGATGTGAGCGGCAACTACAGCGGTGGCTGGGTCGATCGGGGACGCAACGGCGATGCCACCTTCTCCGGCGCGCTGCTGTGGCAGCCGCGCACCGACCTGCAGCTGACCTTGACCCACGCGCAGGGCCATCAGAAGCCGATGCGCTACTTCGGCACGCCGCTGGTGGAGGGACGCCAGTTGGACGCGCTGCGCCATCGCAACTACAACGTGGACGACAGCGAGATCCGTTATCGCGACCGCTGGACCCAGCTTGATGCGCTGTGGACACCGAACGCGAACGTGGAATGGCGCACGCGCCTCTACCAGATCGACAGCCAGCGCGATTGGCGCAACGCCGAGGCCTATGTCTACAACCCGCGCACCGGCCTGATCGATCGCTCGGGCAACACCCAGATCACCCACAACCAGGACCAGACCGGGCTGACCTCGACGCTGCGCGTGCAGGGCAATGTGGGCGGTAGGGCGAACAGCTTCGCGGTGGGCCTGGACGCCAACCGCGCGCACTTCAAGCACACCAACAACACCTATACGGGCAGCTCCGGCCCGGTCGATCCGGTCCATCCGGTGCCGGGCCAGTTCGCCAGCGACGCGCCGAACCTGCCGCGCTACCGCAACGCCGCCGAGCAGTACGCGCTGTTCGTGGAAGACCGGTTGGCGCTGAGCGAGCGCTGGTCGGTGCTGGCTGGCCTGCGCCACGATCGCGCGCGCATCGATCGCACCGATCTGATCAGTGGCCAGAACGCGTTCTCGAAAATCTACAGCAGCACCGGCTGGCGCGCCGGCACGGTATTTGCGCTGCAGCCGACGCTGAGCCTGTATGCGCAGTACTCGCAGGCGGCAGATCCGGTCAGTGGACTGCTGATGATCAGCCCCGCGAATGGAGCGTTCGATCTAGCCAAGGGGCGGCAGATCGAGGTGGGCCTGAAGCAGGCGTTCGACGGTGGCGAGTGGACGCTGGCGGCGTACCGCATCCGCAAGACCGGGCTGCTCAGCCGCGATCCGCTGGTGCCTGATCGCCGCGTGCAGGTGGGCGCGCAGACCTCGCGCGGTATTGAAGCGTCGTTGACCTGGAATGTCGCGCCGCACTGGACGCTGGATGCCAACGCGACGGTGCTGAAGGCCGAATTCGAGGACTTCCTGGAAACCACGGGTTCGCCGGCGGTGCTGGTATCGCGTGATGGCAACGTGCCGCCTAACGTGGCCGAGTGCCTGGCCAGTGCGTGGCTCAGCTGGCAGTTCGCACCGGACTGGAGTGCGGCGGGGGGCGTGCGTTACGTCGGCAAGCGCTACGCCGACAACGCCAACACATTGGAGCTGCCCGGCTACAGCACCACCGACCTGGCGCTGACCTGGCAGGCGGCACCGCGCACGCGGGTGAGCGCGCGCCTGTTCAACGTGTTCGACAAGGCGTACTACGCCACCGCGTACTACACCAGTACGCAGTGGTTGCTGGGTGCAGACCGGCGCGTCGAATTCACTGTTGACCATCGCTTCTGAGGACGCTGGCGATGACGTTGCGATCCACCGCCAAGCGCTGTACCTACCTGGTGCATCGTTGGCTGGGCATCGGCGGATGCCTGCTGATGCTGCTGTGGTTCGTCAGCGGCATGGTGATGCTGTTCATTGGTTACCCGAAGCTGACGCCCGGCGAGCGGCTGGCGGCGTTGCCGGTGCTGGGTGAGGCCCGCGACCTGCAGGGGCTGTCGGTACTGCCTGCCGCCGTGCAGGCCGAGCCGGAGGCTGTGGCATTGACCACACTGCGTGGCGAGCCGGCGTATGTGGTGCGAAGTGGCAGCAACGTGGGCGCCTGGTCTGCCGTGACCGGCCAGGCGCTGCTGCCGGTGTCGGCACAGCGTGCCGAAGCGTCCGCTGCACAGTTCGCCGCAGGCCCGGCCTTCGTGGGTGCGATGCGCGTGGACGAGGACCGCTGGACGCATTCGCGTGCACTGGACGCGCATCGGCCGCTGTATCGCGTCGAGGTGGGCGGTGAGCAACCGGGCGACCTGTATGTGTCCTCGCGTACCGGTGAAGTCGTGCTGGACGCGCCGCATATGCAGCAGCGCTGGAACTATGTGGGCGCCTGGCTGCACTGGTTGTATTTCCTGCGCATGCAGTCGGTGGACCCGGTGTGGACGTGGGGGGTGATCGTGCTGTCCGCACTGTGCACGCTGGCGGCGGTCAGCGGCATCGTGGTGGGTGTGTGGCGCTGGCGTTTCCGTGGGCACTATCGCTCCGGTGCGAAGACACCGTACGTCGAGCCGTGGATGCGCTGGCACCATCTGATCGGTCTGGTGGCAGCGGCCTTCGTGTTCACCTGGATCTTCAGTGGCCTGATGTCGATGAATCCATTGGGCGTCTTCAGCAGCACGCATGCTGCGATCGACGGTGGGCGCTATCGTGGCGGCGCGGTGGCGGTGGATGGCGCGTTGGGCGATCCGGCGAAGCTTCTGGCGGTGGCCGATGCTGAGTGCTTCCGGCCGGTGGAGATTCAGTGGCGACGGATCAGTGGTGAACTGTTCGCGGTACTGCTGGACGGCCGGGGTGAAACTCGCATCGTGTCCGGCGGCAGTGGGCACCTGCAGGTCGCACGGTGGCTGCCGACCGCATGGCTGCAGCAGAAGGCACGCGCGCTGTCCGATGCCCCGATGCAGGGTTTCGTGGTGCAGCAGGCAGCGGATGCCTATTTCTATCCGCGTGCGCCCGAGGCCATGAACGGCGCAGCAGTGCGCCGCTTCCCGGTGGCAGTGGTGGACTTTGGCGATGCGGAGGCGACGCGCGTCTATCTCGATCTGGCGACCGGCGATCCGTTGCTGACGATGGGGCATCGCGAGCGGGTGGGGCGCTGGTTGTTCTACTTCCTGCACAGCTGGGACCTGCCGGCGATGCTGCGCCAGGAAGGTGCCCGGCTGGCGGTGCTGCTGCTGCTGAGCGCTGCTGGCACCGCGCTGTGTGCCACGGCGACGGTGATCGGCTACCGGCGCGTGCGGTTGAAGCTGCGCCGCAGGCGGCGCTGATGCCCTGGGCTACACCCGCAGCCAGCGCGTGGACACCGCCACCAGCAACAAGGCCGTGGCCACGCCGACGAACGCGGCGATCAGGCCGAAATGGTCTGCGGCGAAGCCGATCAGTGCCGGTCCGGCAAGGATGCCGGCAAAGCCGAGCGTGGACACGGCAGTGATCGCCAGCGCGCCGGGCATGCGGGTCTGGTGGCCGGCCAGCGAGAACAGCGCGGGCGCGATGTTGGCGCAACCGAGGCCGACCAACACGTAGCCGACCAGCGACGCCTGCCACGGCGTGACCAGGGTCAGCACCAGCACGCCCGCAGCGGCAAGCAGAGCACCGAACACGATCGCGCGCTGGCGGCCCACGCGCGCCACCAGTGCGTCGCCGAACAGGCGCGCCACGGTCATGGTCAGGGTGAAGGTCACGTAGCCGACGCCGGCCAGGCTGGCATCGACGCGACGAACGTCACTGAGGAAGACCGCGCTCCAATCCAGCATCGCGCCTTCGCCGAGGAAGGCGACGAACGCCAGCACGCCGATGAACAACGCGATGCCGTGCGGCAGGGCCAGCATCGGTGTGTCGTGCGGCATGCGTTCGCTGTGCCAGTGCGCTGCCGACAACAGCATCACCAGCAGCATGGCGCCAACGCCGATCAGCACCGATGCCAAGGGCGGCAGCTGTGCGGACAGCAGCACGGTCATGGTGGCCGCGCCGAGGAAGCCGCCGATGCTGAAGAAGGCATGGAAGCCGGACATCATCACGCGCCGTGCTTCGCGCTCGACGATGACGGCCTGCACGTTCATCGTGCAGTCCATTGCGCCCACGGCGGCACCGAACACGAACAGGACCAGCCCGAGTGTCCAAGCCGAACCGGCCAGCGCCAGGCCGGGCACGGTCAGGCAGATCAGCAGGCTGCTGGCCACCATCACCCGCCGGCAACCCAGGCGCGCGGCCAGCACGCCGGACAACGGCATTGCCAGCAGCGAACCGGCACCGAGGCAGAGCAGTACCAGCCCCAGCGTGGCGTCGTTGATCCCGGTGCGTGCCTTGGCGAACGGCACCAGCGTGGCCCACAGCGCGGTGGCGAAGCCGGGAATGAAGAACGCAGCGCGGGTCGCGTGCTGTTCGGCACGCGCGCGGTTGGCAAGGGACATGAGCGGTACGGTCAGGGCGGAGTGGGGTGTACCGCGATGCCTGCGGCGCGGAAGCGTGCCGCCAGCGCCGGCGGGGCCGAGGTGGTGAGCACCAGGTCGTCGATCTCGTCGAGGCTGGCAATCTGCCAGTGGCCGCGTGCACCGAGCTTTTCAGTAGTGGCGGCGACGATGACGCGGCTGCTGCACGCGACCATCGCGCGCTTCAGCGTGGCCTCTTCTGCATCCATTGCCCATACACCAGTATCGCCGTCCACCGCGCAGGGGCCGGGCAGGTACACGTCGGCGCGCAGGCGCTGCACCTGGCCCAGTGCTTCTGCGCCGACCGCACCGCCGCCGCTGGCCAAGCGGCCGCCGATCAGCTGCACCAGGGTGCCTTCAAGCGTGCTGGCGGCGGTGGCGATCTGCGGGGCATTGGTGATCACCGTCAGCCCGAGAGCGGGCGGCAGCTGCTGGGCGATCGCCAGGTTGGTTGAACCGGCATCGAGCAGCACAACCTGATTGGGTTGCAGCAACGCGCACACGCGTGCGGCCAGCTCGGCCTTGTCGCCGCGGTCGCGGGTCAGGCGCTCGCGCAGCGGGCGTTCCTTGGGCGGCGGCAGCACGGCGCCGCCGTAGACACGCTGGCACAGGCCCTGTGCGGCCAGCTCGCGCAGGTCGCGGCGGATCGAATCTTCGGAGACGGCATAGCGGCGCGCCAGTTCGGCGGCGACCACGCGGCCCTGCTGGCGCAGTTCTTCGAGGATCTGCCGAGTGCGTTGGGCGGGGAGGGGGCTGGGGTCTGAGCTCATGCCATAAGTCTGCACGTTCGTGCATAAAGGTGCAACAACGTGCAATTGGCATCGGGGACACAGCGCGGCTGGACTGCCGGTGAATCCTCCCGCGCCCACGTCTATGGATCGCCCTCGCGGCCCGGCATGATGGCGGGGCACCTGGCATGGAATCCACGATGTCCCCCACCGTTCACCGCAAGCTGCGCATCGGCGCGGACCAGTACACCGGCCAGAAAGTGGTCGACCAGCAGTTCCACGAATGCGATTTTTCCAGCGTGGACCTGACTGCCACCGAGTTCATCAACTGCAGCTTCTATGACGCCGAAAGCCGCAGTGGCTGCCGCTTCAACGGCGCCACGCTGAAGGAAGCCAGCTTCCGCAGCTGCGACATCAGCATGTGCCACTTCAATTTCGTCAAGGCATTGGGCCTGGAGATCAGCGAGTGCCGCGCGCAGGGTGCGGATTTCAGCAACGCCAGCTTCATGAACCAGATCACCACGCGCAGCGGGTTCTGCAGCGCCTTCATCAAGAAGTCGAACCTGCGCTATGCCAATTTCTCGCGGGTCACGCTGGAGAAGTGCGAACTGTGGGAGAACCGCTGGGACGGTGCAAACGTCAGCGGCGCCAGCTTTGCCGGCTCGGACCTGTCCGGTGGCCAGTTCGAGGGCATCGACTGGAACAGCGCCAACTTCACCGGCTGCGACCTGACCCACTCGGAGCTGGGTGAGCTGGACCTGCGCAGCACCAATCTGCGTGGCGCCACGCTGGATGTCCAGCAGGTCGCGCTGTTGATGCAGCGCATCGGCATCACGGTGGTGCCGTAGGCATCAGCCGGCGTACGCCACCCAGCCCTTGAAGCTGAAGCCCGCATAGAACAGCTCCACGCCGTCGAAGCCGGCCTCCTGCAGCAGGGCGACCTCCTGTTCGGGCGCCAGCAGCGGCAGCCGCTCGGCAATGGCGTCGATCGCGCGCTGCGCATCGGCGTGGGCAACACCCGAGGCTTCGGCGAACGCGGCGTAGCGCTGCAACCAGCGGAGCTTGCCGGCCGGATCCTGCGGCACGCTGTGGTGCGCCACCACCAGCGGCGCGCCGGGCTGCAGGCGCCTGTGCAGCTCGCGCAGCGTGTGCAGGCGCTGCGCGGCATCGAGGAAGTGCAGGGTGAGCAGGCAGCTGGCACCATCGAAGCGCGCGTCCGGGGCATCGTCGATGTAGCCTTCCAGCAGTTCGACGCGTGCGTTCAACGGGCCCAGTGTCTGCTCGGCCAGCGCGAGCATCGGCGCGGCCGGATCCACACCCAGCAGCTGCCAGCCCGGTTGCGCCTCGGCAAAGGCTTTCAGCTCCAGCCCACCCCCGGCACCGAGTACCAGCACGCGGCCCTGCGCGGGAACGCGTTCGGCCAGCAGCAGGCGGCTCATCTGCTGCAGGGCGAGGAAACCGGGCACCTGGCGCAGCGGTGCTTCGGCATAGCGGGCCACCGCCTGCGGATCGGAGAACGTGGACATGCGCGGATTCCTGCAGCAGGGGACATACCACTGTAGCGCGGCGCGCAAGAGGCATTGCGCGCCGCTGCCGCACAGGCAGGGCAGGACTCAGGCCGCCGCGGCCTCAAGCACGTCTTCCAGCCGCACCTCGCCGAGGAAGCCACCGCTGCTGGTAGCCGGCCGCTGTGCTTCGACGGCGTGGGCGAACTGCACGCCGGCGTCGTCCTGCAGGCGCTCGAACAGCTGCTGCACCCTGGGGAACTCGCGGCGGTCGACCACCTGGTGGTAATCGTTCCAGCGGGCGATGCCGGCGAAGTAGGCGTCGGCGAAGCTGCGCTGCTCGCCCAGCAGCCACGGGCCTGTGCTGAGCATCTGCTCCAGCGCCTGGTGGGCTTGGCGCACCTTGGTGGTGCCATAGGCACGCAGCGCCTTGCCGTCATCGCCCTCGGCGTGTTCCAGCGCGTGCCAGAGCGGGGCGTAGGCACCGAAGAAGCTGGTGTTGAGATAGGCCAGCCGGTGGTTGAGGCGGTCGAAGCCGGAGGTGCCCTGTGCGAAGCCCAGCCCCTGCGCGACGCCCTGGGCGGCCAGGTGGTTGAGGATGGCCAGGCTCTCGCTGAGCAGTTCGCCCTGCGCGGTGCGCAGAGTGGGGGTTTCGCCCAGTGGATTGAGGCGGCGATAGTCTTCGCCCTGCACCTGGCCGGGCATGTCGATACGGCACAGGTGATACGGCTGGCGCAGCCATTCCAGCGCGACGATGGAGCCGAACGAGCAGCCCGAGGGCACGCCGTAGAAGAGGACAGGGGTCATGGCAGGTTTCCGGTTCAAGCCGCGATGCGGCGGGTGAGGAAAGCGTGCCTGCGTGGACATTGCCCCGGAAGCGGTTCGAATGGCATCCTGAAGTCCATACCTGTGGACGTTGCGCATGCTCAACCTCAACGATCTGGCCCTGTTCGTGGCCGCAGTGGAGCAGGGCGGTTTTGCAGCAGGCGGACGCCATCTGGGCCTGCCGCGCTCGACGTTGAGCAAGCGCGTGGCGCTGCTGGAAGAACACCTCGAGGTACGGCTGCTGCAACGCAGTTCGCGGCGCTTCGCGCTGACCGAAGTCGGCCAGGCGTTCTTTGATCGCGCACGCGCGGCGTTGTCCGAGGTGGAGTCCGCCGAGACCATCGTCCGTGACCGCCAGGCCGAACCGAGTGGCACCGTGCGCATCAGCGCTTCGATTCCGGTGGTGCAGGGCGAGCTCGCCGTGTGCCTGCCCCCGTTGGCCCGCCGCTATCCGCGGCTGCGCATCGAAGTTGAAGTGAGTGATCGTTTCGTCGACCTGGCGCAGGAAGGCATCGACATTGCCTTGCGCAGCCACTTCGGTCCGCTGCCGGATTCCGGTCTGGTGCAGCGCTCGCTGAGTAGAGAACGCATCGTGCTGGTGGCGTCGCCTGGCTATCTGGCAGGCGCGCCAGCAGTGGATACGCCCGAGCAGCTAAGCGCGCATGCCGGCCTGCTGACGGCGCGCCACGCAACGCGCTGGACACTGCACGGCACCGACGCCCGCACCGTGCAGGTGGAACCGCAGGTGGCGCTGGTCGGCAATGAGTCGCAGCTTCTGGTCGCGGCGGCCGAAGCGGGCCTTGGCATCACGGTGTTGCCGCACAGCCTGTGTGCCGCAGCGATTGCGGCCGGCCGCCTGCAGCAGGTCCTGCCGGCGTGGCATGCCGGCGAAGTGACCACCAGCGTGCTGCTGCCGCATCGTCGTGGACAGTTGCCGGGCGTGCGCGCGGTGGTGGATGCGCTGGTCGCGCATTACCAGCTCAACGCAGCGCCAGCGCCCAGGGAGAAAGGCGACGGAGGGGATTAAGTCGTTTCGGGCACAGTAGGGCCGATTACGACTTAATCCCCTCCGTCCCCTTTTTATGAGGCGTTCTGGAACAGGTTCGCGACGGCATAGTCGATGAACACCCGCAGGCGTGCACTGGGATGGCGCCCACCGGGCCATAGCAGCGAGAACTGGCCCTGGCGCGTAGGTAGTGTGGGCAACACCTGTTGCAGGCGGCCGTCGGCCAGCGCGTCGGCGGCGAGGAAGTCGGGCATCCAGGCCAGGCCCATGCAACCGATCGCAGCGGCCAGCACGGCTTCCATGTTGTTGCAGGTCATCGCCGTGGAAAGGCGCGCCCCGGCGTCGCCTTCGATGCCCGGCAGCTGCCACGGATGCAGTTTTCCGGTGGTGGGGTAACGGAAGCGCAGCGCTGTGTGCAGGCGCAGGTCGCCTACATCGCCGGGAATGCCGTGCGCCTTCAGATACCCCGGTGCCGCACAGAGGATGAAACGAAAGTCGCCCAGTCGCCGTGCGGTCAGGCTGGAATCGGCCAGCTCGCCGCTGCGTATCACCGCGTCCAGCCCTTCGCTGACCACATCGACGATGCGGTCATTGAACTCCAGTTCCAATTGCACCTGCGGATAGCGTTGCTGGAAGCCGGGCAACACCGGCAGCAGGAAGCGGTAGCCGATGGTGGGCAGGCCGATGCGCAGCAGCCCACTTGGAGCGTGCTGTCGTTGCGCCAGGTCCGCCTGCGCTTCGGAAAGTTCATCCAGTGCGCGGCGGCAGCGCTGCAGCAGCAGTTCGCCTTCGTCGGTGAGGTGCACGCGGCGGGTGGTGCGCTGGAACAAACGGGTGCCCAGGTTCTGTTCAAGGCGGGCGATGCGCTTGCCTACCGCCGAGGCGGACAGGCCGAGTACGCGGGCGGCGCCGACGATGCTGCCCGCCTCTGCGGTTCGGACGAAGGCGAGCAGAGCAGAGATGGAGTCCATGACCGACATGATTGCGGAACATATGGCCGCAATCAACGTCCATAGAGCCTGTTTTTCAGGAATAACGGCCCGCTCATCATCAATGCCCCTGATGGAAGGAGGCCCGCATGGCCCCGGATTCGACGTTCCCTGTACCTGCCCAGACGCCGCAACGCTGGACGCTGCTTGCGGTTTGCCTGGCCGCGCTGGCGCTGCCGTTGTCCTTCACCGCCGGTGCCGTCGCGGTGCCGGTGCTGGCCCGCTCCGCAGTGGCATCGCCCACTGCGCTGGCCTGGGTGACCAACGCCTTCATGCTCACCTTCGGCAGCCTGCTGCTCGCTGCCGGTGGCCTGGCTGATCGCCATGGCCGACGGCGGATGTTCCTGCTGGGCACGGCCGGCTTCACCGTCGCGACGGCCGCTGTATGCCTGGCGCCTACGCTGCTGTGGCTGGATCTGGCGCGCGGCCTGCAGGGCGTGGCCGCCGCCGCAGCGCTGGCCTCGGGCACCGCTGCGCTGGCGCAGGGCTGGCAGGGACCGAGGCGTGCCCGTGTCTTCGCCCTGCTGGGCACGACATTCGGTGCGGGCTTGGCGCTGGGGCCGCTGCTCGCGGGCCTGCTGCTGCAGGCGCTGGGCTGGCGCAGCGTGTTCGCTGCGGGCGGTGTGCTGACGTTGGCGGCGTTCGCCCTGGCCGCGCGCGCGTTGCCCGAAAGCCGGGGCGAGCGCGGACGGCTGGACATCGCCGGCATGCTGGGCTTCAGCCTGATGCTGGCGGCATTGACCCTGGCCCTGCTGTGGCTGGGAGAGTACGGCCTGCACGCCGGTCGCGTGCAGCTGGCGCTGTTGGCGACGCTGCTGTTGGGCGGCGCGTTCGTCTGTACCGAACGGCTGCATCCTTCCCCGTTGCTGGACCTCTCACTGTTCTGGCAACCGGCGTTTCTCGGCGTCCAGCTGCTGCCGGTGGCGACCTGCCTGGGCTACGTGGTGCTGCTGGTCGTGTTGCCTCTGCAACTGCTGGGCGTGCATGGCCAGAGCACGACGCTGGTGGGACTGCAGATGCTGGCGCTGTCCGCGCCGATGCTGATGCTGCCGATGCTGGCCGCGCGTTGGGCGGAGCGCGTTGGAAGCGCACGGCTGTGCACGCTGGGGCTGCTGGTGTGCGCCTCTGGCCTGTACCTGCTGTCGCGCCATGCGACGCATCCGTCGCCCTCGCAGTGGGTGCCGTTGCTGATGTGGGTCGGTGCAGGCACGGCCTTGCCGTGGGGGCTGATGGATGGGCTGTCGGTGAGCGTGGTGCCTGTACAGCGTGCGGGCATGGCCGCCGGCATCTTCGGAACCGTGCGGGTAGCAGGCGAAGGTATCGCCCTGGCCGCAGTGACGGCGCTGCTGGCGATGGTGGTCGACCAGCAGCTGCATGGGGCATCGCCCGCGTCGTTGGCGCGTGCCGGTGCCTATCTGGCGAGCGGGTCCCGCGACCAGGCGGCGGCACTGCTGCCGGCGATGAGCGCTGAGCAGCTGCAGCAGGTCAGCGCCAAGGCGCTGGCAACACTGCTGCGTGTACTGGCGCTGCTGACGGCTGTGTGTGCTGTGTTGTTGCACCTGTTGCTGCGGAAACGCAAAGGCATGTTGGCCGAGCATACGGCGTAGCAGGCTCATCGCCCCCTCCGCCGTCATCCCGTTGTCGTCTTCCGCTCACACCGCCCATGCCCACCCAGGTCTAATGTCGATCGTCCCCGTCCCCCACGGAGACCCGCCATGTGGCTGCTCGACCATCTCTGGCCCAGCCGTCGACCGCTTCCTCCCCCAGTCGCGGATGCGCCGCAGGCGCCGCCACGCCGGCCTTGGCTGAAACGACCCGCGCGGGCGGGGCGCAGCGGCATGGCGCCCTGGCAGAAGATCGCCACGCCGCCGCGGCGCACGCGCCACTAGTCGCTGCGGTCTGACGGGTGATTGATCCCGTCGCTGACCGGAATGACCCCCAGCGCGAACGGGTCGATGCCTTCCAGGCAGGCCACGTTGTAGCCGTACTCGTCCGGGTTGGAGCGGCGCCGGTGATGGGTGTAGATGCCGCACACGCCGCAGAAGTAGTGCTCCGCCACATGGGTGTTGAACTGGTACTTCTGCAGGTGATGCTGCCCGCGCACCACCTGCAGGCCCTGACGGGGGACGCTGGCGGCGATGGCGCCACGGCGGCGGCACATCGAGCAGTCGCAGCGGCGGGGATCGACGATCCCGTCCGGCAGGTCCAGCAGCAGCTCGACCGTGCCGCAGTGACAGGTTGCGCGGTGCCGGGGTTGGACCGGAACGCCGGCCACGGAAGTGATGCCCATCGTTGCTCCTGTGTGATTCATCTGGCCGCGGGGCCGCCGCAGACGGTGCGCCGGCGTGCCTGAACGGGCCGTAGATGCCACGGTGAACCCGCTTGTGGCTAACTATGCGGCTTCGGGACCGCGACAGGATGCCAGTGAGAGCCGCAGGACGTTGGATGACAGGAAGTGCCATGGCGCTGGCAGCGTTGTGGGTGACCGGGCTGCTGGCTTACCAGATGCCCGGGCCGGGCTGGCTGGCGAACGGTATTGCCGTGCTGTGGCTGCTGGCTGCGCTGTGGGCCTCGTGGCGGGTCGCGCGTGGCCGCAGCAGCCGTCGCCTGGGCCTGGCGTTCGGCGCTTCGCTGGCGCTGGCTGGCCTCTGGTGGCTGCTGCTGACCCCGCGCCAGGACCGCGTATGGGCCGACGACGTGGCCCAGCGCCTGCATGTGGTGTCCTTCGACGGGCGCCACGTGGTGTTCGACAGCGTGCGTGATTTCACCTGGCGCAGCGAAACCGACTACGACGCGCACTGGGTGCGCCGCGCGTACGATCTTGACCAGCTGCGCTCGGCCGACCTGGTGCTGTCGTACTGGATGGGCCCGGCGATCGCCCACACCCTCATCTCGTTTGGCTTCGAGGATGGGCGCCACGTGGTGTTCTCGCTGGAGATCCGCAAGGAGCGCGGCGAATCGTTCTCGGCACTGGGCGGCTTCTTCCGCAGGTTCGAGATGACCCTGGTGGCCGCGGAGGAAACCGACATCATCCGCACCCGCACCAATGCGCGCGGTGAGGACGTCTACCTGTACCGCCTGCATGGCATGGACCGCGCGCAGTTGAAGGAGCTGTTTGCCGCGTACATCGCACAGGCACGCGAACTGGATGCCAAGCCGGGCTTCTACAACACGCTCACCAGCAACTGCACCACCATCGTCTTCGACCTGGCCCGCCATATCGCGCCGCGCCTGCCGCTGGACTACCGCCTGCTGCTGTCCGGGTACCTGGCCGAGTACGCACAGGAAGTGGGTGCGTTGACCCCGGGTGTGCCGTACGCCGAGCTGCACGACAAGGGCCGCATCACCCAGCGTGCGTTGGACCTGGGCAGCGGCGAACACTTCTCCACCGTGATCCGCCAGGGCGTGCCTGGCACCGAGCAGGACCCGCAGTAATGACTCGACTCCTCCTGATCCGCTGGCAGCGTGCGCTGCCGGTGTTGTTCGCCGCCTTCCTGCTGCTGGGCAGCAGCGGTTGCGCGATGGTCACCGTCAAGCAGGTCAAATCCAGCGATTCGCTGGTCAACAAGCGTGCCGACGTGCTCAATACCGGCAAGCTCAGCCCCGCCGCGCGCGAGACGCTCAGCGCGGCAGGCCTGGACGAATCGCAGTGCGAGAAGGACTTCCTGGTCTGCCGCAGCACGCTGCTGATGACCGACGATCTCAATGTCGAGCAGCGGCTGTCGGCGCTGTCCGAACTGTGGGTGAAGGCCGCGCTGGCGCTGACGCCGAAGAAGACCGCAGCCGGTGATCCGCCGATGAGCGACGCAGCGCTGGACGCCTGGCTGGAAGCCGCGCGCTACGCCTATGCCTACCTGTTCTACAGCGGCCGATCGCCGTCCGACCGTGCCTTCGAGGACCGGCAGACACAGGTGCGCGACTACTACAACTACGCCGCCGAGAAGGCAGCGGTGGTGCTGTTCGTCCGCGCGCGCGCCGCTGCGTTGGCTGGCGAGGACTACACGAAGCCGATCGCGGTTGGCAGCTGGTCGCTGGCCTCCAACTACCAGCAGCTGAACCTGAAGAGCATTCCCGCACAGCTGGTGCCGGCCGGCACGGTCAGCTTCGTCGGGCTGCGCAGTACTTATCGCCGTGATGGCTTCGGTGCCGAGCTGGTGATGGTGATGGACCCGCCGAAGCTGGTCGCACCGGTGATCGCGCCTGAGGGCCCGAAGGCCGAGACACCGCAGGATGACGAAGAGGGCGCACGCCGTGGCCGTCGCCACCGGCATGACGATTCGGTGCCCGAGTTCAGCGAGATGTCCTCGATCAACGTCACCGCGTTGCTGCGTTTCGAAGGCAGCAGCCTGGACGATGTGATGCGGACGCGCCGGGTTGAACTGGATGCCTATTCGCCGGAAGCCACCGAGCGCATCACCCTGCACGGCGAGCAGGTGCCGCTGGCCGGCAATTTCACCGCAGCCTACGGCCTGTGGCTTGCCCAGAGCGGCTTCGCCCGGCAGTCACTGCGCACCCTGTTCGGCATGAGCGAGGGCATCGGCGAGCCACACATCTACCTGATGCAACCGTGGGACCCGAACCGCCGCATCATCTTCATGCTGCACGGCCTGGCCAGCAGCCCGGAAGCCTGGGTGAACCTGGCCAACGAGATCATGGGCGACCCCGAGCTGCGCCAGCAGTTCCAGGTGTGGCAGGTCTATTACCCGACCAACGCACCGATCGCGCTGAACCGCTACGAGATCGCCAACGCGTTCAACGACACGCTGAAGCACTTCGATCCCAATGGCAGCACTCGTGCATCGAAGGATATGGTCTACATCGGCCACAGCATGGGCGGCGTGCTCGCGCGGCTGCTGGTGAGCGATTCCGGTGACGTGCTGTGGAACGACCTGCTGGCCAACTATGACCTGAAGGGCGAGCGTCTGAAGCGCGTGCAGAACAAGCTGGGGCCGTTGCTGCATTTCAAGGCACAGCCGAACGTGGAGCGTGCGATCTTCATCGCCGCTCCCCACCAGGGCACGGACATCGCCGGCAACAAGGTCGGGCGCCTGCTGGGCCGGCTGGTGCGCCTGCCGCTGACCATTCTCGGCAAGTTCGAGGACGTGTTCATGGCGCTGGCGCAGGCCGAGCAGCAGGTCGATGGCACGGCCAAGCCGAAGATTCCCAACAGCATCGACAACCTCAAGGCCAGCGATCCGTTCGTCAAGGCCGCAGCGCAGCTGCCGATCGAAGCGGGACTGAAGTACCACTCGATCATCGCCCAGCGCAAGCCGGAGCTGCCGGTGGACAAGTCCGATGACGGACTGGTGCCGTACTGGAGTGCGCACCTGCCGGGTGCACAGTCGGAGAAGGTGATCATTTCCGGCCACAGCGTGCAGGAGACCCCGCAAGCGGTGCTGGAAGTGCGGCGCATCCTGCACCGGGATATCGATGACGTGGGGACGGGGACCCGGTAGTGCCGGCCGCTGGCCGGCACTCTCCGCGCACGCGGGAATCCCGTGATGGTGCCGGCCAGCGGCCGACACTGCCGAAACCGGGCGACGCTACACCCGCCGCGCGATCACCGCGGCCAGCACCGCCAGGCCGAAGGTGATCGCCAGGCACAGCAGGTAGCCGGTGTGCGGCGCGCTTTCCACGAACAGCGCGAACAACGCACCGGAGACCGCCAGCGCGGTGGTCACCGACAGGGCCTCGCTCAGCTGCAGGGCCGACGTGTTGGCACCCTGCTCATGCGCTGCTGACAGCGAAAGCGTGAGTACCGAGAGGCTGGCGTAGATCATGCCCATGCCGAAACCGGTGACCGTCCAGCCCACCAGGGCCACCGGCAATGGCACTGCATTGAACAACACCGCAAGCGTTGCGGCGATGCCGACCGTCATCATCGCCGTGCCGACGCGCAGCAGCTGCTGGCGTGACCAGCCGCGCTGCTGGTGACCCTGCAGCCAGGAGCCAGCGAACCAACCGAGTGCGCCGAGGCTGAGCACCGCGCCGGCCCAGCTGGGCGGGAGCCCGCGTTCGCGCTGAAGCAGCAGCGGCAGGTAGGCTTCGCAGGCGAAGAATGCGGCGGCGGCGATGCCGCGCAGTGCGATCACGCTGGGCAGGCCCCTGCGCAGGATCAGCGTTCCGGCCGGCAGCAGGCGATGCACGCATAGCAGCTGCGCCAGCATCGCCACGCTGATGCAGAGCAGGGCGGTCGGACCGTGCTGCTGGCCGCCGAAGTACAGCAGCAGCGCCGCCAGCGATGCACCACTGGCCCAACGTACGACGTTGCCGCGCCCCTCGTCGTCGTTGCTGTCGGCGGAGGGTTGCATGCGCGCCAGCGCAGGCCGCAGCAACAGGGCAGCGGGGACTGCCAGCAGCGGCACCGCCAGGAACACCCAGCGCCAGCCGAGATGCTGGACGATCAGGCCGCTCAGCGCCGGGCCGACCATCGAGGGCACCACCCAGCCCGCCGAGAATGCCGCGAACACCTTCGGCCGCAGGTGCTCGGGGTAGCTGCGGCCGACCATCACGTACAGCGAGACCGAAATCGCGCCCGCACCCAGGCCCTGCAGCAGGCGCCCGGCCACCAGCATGCCCATGCGCACGGCGAAGCCGGCCAGCAGCAGGCCCAGCACGAAGCAGGCCAGGCCGTACCACAGCGGCCGTGCCGGGCCCTGGCGGTCGGCCCAGCGTCCGGCCAGGGTCATGCCGATCACGCTGGTGGCCAGTGTGCCACCGAAGGCCAGCGCATACAGGCGCAGGCCGCTGAGTGCTTCGGCCACCGTGGGCATCGCGGCCGCGACGGCCAATGCTTCGAAGGCGTGCAGCGCGACCAGCGCGACCATGCCGAGGGTGGTGGCGCGGTAGCGCGCGGACAGGATCGATGTGTCAGCCGGCAGGCGGGTGTCGGCGGGAGAGAGGGTCGGGGTCATACCGGTCAGGGGCGGGCCGCGCTTGTCAACGGGCGGCGAAGATAGCAGCATGCCACCTCAACTATAGTTGAGGTCAAGCAATGGCATCCCAGGAACTCAGCGTTGGCGAGGTCTCCCAGCGCAGTGGCGTGGCCGTTTCCGCACTGCATTTCTACGAGCGCAAGGGGCTGATCAGCAGCCTGCGCACCTCGGGCAACCAACGCCGTTACAGCCGCGACGTGCTGCGCCGGCTGGCGGTGATCCGCGTTGCGCAGCGGGTGGGCATGCCACTGGAAGCGGTCGGCCGCGCCTTCGAGAGCCTGCCTGAAGGCCGTGCACCGACCAAGGCTGACTGGGCCAAGCTGTCCGCGCGCTGGCGCACCGAGCTGGAAGAGCGCATCCACATGCTGCAGCTGCTGCGCGATGAACTGACCGGCTGCATCGGCTGTGGCTGCCTGTCACTGCAGCATTGCCGCCTGGCCAACCCTGGCGACGTTCTCGGCGAACGCGGCGATGGCCCGATGCGCTGGGAATGAAAAAGGGGACGCGCTCCCGGTAGCGCCGGGCCATGCCCGGCGGACGAAAACGACTTGATCCCCTCCGTCCCCTTTTTCTTACCAGACCGTGATCGTCTCGCCGCTCTGGATGCCTTCCACCGCGCGCTGGAAGGCCAGCGCCGCGCGTTGCGCGCTTACCGCTTCGAAGCCCGGGAAGTAGGGGCCGTAGGCCGCCATCGATTCGATCAGTACGTTCGGGCTGACCACGTTGATGCGCAGGCCGCGCGGCAGCAGCTCCAGTGCGGCAGCGCGCACGAAGCCTTCCAGTGCGGCATTCACTGCGGTGGCGTTGACGCCGTCGCGGATCGGCTGCGCGCTGATGATGCCGCTGGTCAGGGTGATCGAGCCACCGGCATTGAGGTGGTGCTGGGCGGCCAGTGCCAGCCGCACCTGGCCCAGCAGCTTGTCCTGCAGGCCGCTGTTGAACTGTGCCGGCGTCATCTCCTGCAGCGGTCCGAAATGCACCGAGCCGGTGGTGGAGATCACCGCATCGACTGCACCGGTGCGGGCGAACAGTTCGGCGACGCTGGCGTCGTCAGTCAGGTCCACACGCAGTTCGCCACTGCGGCGGCCGGCGGCGAGAATCTGATGCTGTTGGCCGAGCTGACGGGCGACTGCCTGGCCGAGGGTGCCGCTGGCACCGACGAGGAGGATCTTCATGGCCGTTCCTTGCGTGTGGGAGTGAGCGCAGTCTGCGCCGTCACAGCGTGGTTAGGTAAGCGGCGTATGATTTGCAGATTCCTAACTCTGGATTAGCAATGGATACCCTTCGCTGCATGCAGGCCTTCGTCGCCGTGGCCGAACGCGGCAGCTTTGCAGGGGCCGCCGAACAGCTGCAGGTGTCGGCGGTGATGGTGGGCAAGTACATCCAGCAGTTGGAAGCACATCTGGGCACCGCGTTGCTGCAACGGAACACCCGCCGCCAGCGCTTGACCGAAGCCGGCAGCGCCTACCTGGCCGGGTGCCGGCAGGTGCTGGAGCAGGTGCAGCAGGCCGAGGCCGATGTGGCCGGCCTGCAGGTACAGCCGCGTGGCCTGTTGCGGGTCAGCGCGCCCACCACCTGGGGCAGCTGCGTGCTGGCGCCGCAGCTGGCTGGCCTGCTGCGTGCGCAGCCACAGTTGAATATCGAGCTGGACCTGAGCAACCGCCGCGTGGACCTGATCGAAGATGGCTTCGACGCGGCGATCCGGGTCGGGCCGTTGCCATCGCAGGAGGTGGTGGCGCGGCCGCTGCCGCCGTATGCGATGAGCCTGTGCGCGGCGCCGTCTTACCTGCGCAGGCGCGGCACGCCGCGAACACCGGATGACCTGCAGGGGCACGACTGCCTGAGCCACCTGGCCTGGCGCGGCGGGCATGGCTGGCAGTTGGCCAACGGCGAACAGGTCGACTGGGAGGCACGGCTGAGCAGCAACGATGGCTTCGCGTTGCGCGAAGCCGCCGTAGCCGGGGCCGGGCTGGTACTGCAGCCCACCGCACTGCTGGCGGCGGAGATCGCAGCGGGACGGTTGAAGCCGCTGCTGCGCGACTACCTGCCGGAACCGCGGCCGATGCACCTGATGTACCTGCCCGATCGACGCCCGCGCCCGCGTTTGCAGTGCTTCGTCGATTTCGTCATGGCCACGTTGGGGCAGTGATCATCGGGGTAGATGGGGTCAGATCCCTTTGCCTCGGCAAAGGGATCTGACCCCAGGGGATCAATCATTCGCCGCAGACAATTCCTGTCCACGCACCTGCGCGGCGCGCAGTGCGGTGTCCACCAGTGCCTCGAAGCCGCCAGCCTGGAAGCTCTCGATCGCGGCCTGGGTAGTGCCGTTGGGTGACGTCACGCGTCGGCGCAGCTCTGCGGGGCTCTCACCGGCCTCATCCAGCATGCGCGAGGCGCCCAGCAGGGTCTGCACCACCAGCGTGCGCGCGGCCTCGGCCGGCAGGCCCTGGGCAATGCCCGCCGCTTCCATCGCTTCGGCCAGCAGGAACACATAGGCCGGCCCGCTGCCAGACACGGCGGTGACCGAATCCATCAGTGCCTCGCGTTCGATCCACACCGTGCGCCCAGCGCTGGCCAGCACCTGTTCGGCCTGCGCGTGCTGCTGCGGATTCACCGAGGGCGTGGCATACAGGCCGGTCACGCCGGCGCCGAGCAGAGCGGGGGTATTGGGCATTGCGCGCACCACCGGCAGGTTGCCACCCAGCCAGCGCTCCAGCTGTGCGCTGGTGATGCCGGCAGCGATCGACACCACCAGCGGCCGGTTTGCCTGGGCCAGTGCCTGCAGCGACTGGCAGACCTCACGCAGCACCTGCGGCTTCACCGCCAGCAGCCAGGTGCTGCCCTGTGCGCCGGCATCGGTGGCGTTGTCGTGTACCTGCACGCCGAAGTCGGCAGCCAGCGACTCGCGCAGCGCTGCAACCGGTTCGGCCACATGGATGTGCGCGGCGGGCACGCCCTGGCGGATCAGGCCGGCGATCAGGCTGCGGGCCATGTTGCCGCCGCCGATGAAGGTGATGGAATCATCTGCCATGGAAGTCTCCTTGGAAAATCAGGCCGGGCGCGCGCGCGCGCCGAACAGGGCGGTGCCGATGCGCACCAGGGTGGCGCCCTCGGCGATGGCTTCGGCGTAGTCGCTGCTCATGCCCATCGACAGCGTGTCGACCTGCGCGCGCTGGGCGGCCAGCGACTGGAAAAGTGTGCGCATGCGCACGAACGCATCCCGACGGCGCTCCACCTCGGGCCACGGCGCAGGAATCGCCATCAGGCCACGCAGGCACAGCGAGGGCTCGGCGGCAATCGCTGCGGCCAGCCCCTCGACATCCTCCGGTGCACAGCCGTGCTTGCTCGATTCATCGTCGATGTTGACCTGGATCAGCACATTCAGCGGGCCGCGTGCGGCCGGGCGATGGCGCGCCAGCGCCGTTACCAGCTTGGGCCGGTCCACGCTCTGCACCCAGTCGAAATGGGTGGCCACCGCCTCGGCCTTGTTCGACTGCAGGTGGCCGATCAGGTGCCACTCCAGCGCCAGGTGCTGCAGTGCCTGCATCTTGGCCAGCGCTTCCTGCACATAGTTCTCGCCGAAGGCCTGCTGGCCCTGTGCGGCCAGCGCGGCCACGGCCTCGGCCGGTTGGGTCTTGGACACGGCCAGCAGGCGCGGATCGGGCCGGCCGGCCGCCTCGGCGGCGGCATGCAGGTTGCTCAGGATCTGGGGCAGGGGAGTGGCCACGTAACGCGTTCCGTTGAATCAGGAGGCTATACTGCCGCCCGGGGAAAGATCCTTCCAGTCGAAGCCGTTATTGGGGAGTAGCCGCTCATGGATATCGCCGAACTGCTGGCGTTTTCCGTAAAGAACAAAGCGTCCGACCTGCACCTGTCTGCAGGCCTGCCGCCGATGATCCGCGTGGACGGCGACGTTCGCCGGATCAACATCCCGGCCCTGGACCACAAGCAGGTCCACGCGCTGGTGTACGACATCATGTCCGACAAGCAGCGCCGCGATTACGAGGAATTCCTCGAAGTGGACTTCTCCTTCGAGATCCCGTCGCTGGCGCGCTTCCGTGTGAACGCGTTCAACCAGAACCGCGGCGCCGGTGCGGTGTTCCGTACCATTCCGTCCGAGGTGCTCACCCTCGAGGACCTGGCCTGCCCGCCGCTGTTCCGCGAGGTAATCCAGCAACCGCAGGGCCTGATCCTGGTGACCGGCCCGACCGGCTCGGGCAAGTCGACCACGCTGGCGGCGATGATCGACTACATCAACAAGAACGAATACGGCCACATCCTCACCGTCGAGGATCCGATCGAATTCGTGCACACCTCGCAGAAGTGCCTGATCAACCAGCGCGAAGTGCACCGTGACACGCATGGCTTCAACGAAGCACTGCGCTCGGCACTGCGTGAGGACCCGGACATCATCCTGGTCGGCGAACTCCGCGACCTGGAAACCATCCGCCTGGCACTGACCGCCGCGGAAACCGGCCACCTGGTGTTCGGCACCCTGCACACCAGTTCGGCGGCCAAGACCATCGACCGTATCATCGACGTGTTCCCGGCCGGCGAAAAGCCGATGGTGCGTTCGATGTTGTCCGAGTCGCTGCGTGCGGTGATCTCGCAGGCACTGCTGAAGAAGGTCGGCGGCGGCCGTACCGCGGCGTGGGAAATCATGGTCGGCACCCCGGCCATCCGCAACCTGATCCGCGAGGACAAGGTGGCGCAGATGTACTCGGCCATCCAGACCGGCCAGCAGTACGGCATGATGACCCTGGACCAGCACCTGCAGGACCTGGTCAAGCGCAGCCTGATCACCCGCAACCAGGCCCGCGAGTACGCCAAGGACAAGCGCCTGTTCGAGTAAGGCGGGACAGCGACGGGCGGCGCGCGCAATGGCGCGGCCGCTCCGTGTTGTTTCCTCCACCGACCGTTACCTGGTAAACCGCTTTCCGGGAGCCCGCCGTGAACACCACCGCGACCACCATCGATTTCACTTCGTTCCTCAAGCTGATGGCGCACCAGCGCGCCTCTGACCTGTTCATCACTGCGGGTATGCCACCGGCGATGAAGGTCAACGGCAAGATCTCGCCGATCACGCAGACGCCACTGACGCCGCAGCAGAGCCGCGACCTGGTCCTCAACGTGATGACCCCGGCACAGCGCGAGGAATTCGAGAAGACCCACGAATGCAACTTCGCCATCGGCCTGTCCGGTGTCGGCCGTTTCCGCGTGAGCTGCTTCTACCAGCGCAACCAGGTCGGCATGGTGCTGCGTCGCATCGAGACGCGCATTCCGACCGTGGAAGAGCTGAGCCTGCCGCCGATCATCAAGACGCTGGCGATGACCAAGCGCGGCATCATCCTGTTCGTCGGTGCCACCGGTACCGGTAAATCGACTTCGCTGGCGGCGATGATCGGTTACCGCAACCAGAATTCGACCGGCCACATCATCACCATCGAAGACCCGATCGAATTCGTGCACAAGCACGAGGGCTGCATCATCACCCAGCGCGAAGTCGGCATCGATACCGACAGCTGGGAAGCTGCGCTGAAGAACACCCTGCGCCAGGCGCCGGACGTGATCATGATCGGCGAGGTGCGTACCCGCGAAGGCATGGACCACGCCATCGCGTTCGCCGAAACCGGCCACCTGGTGCTGGCCACGCTGCATGCCAACAATGCCAACCAGGCGATGGACCGCATCGTCAACTTCTTCCCGGAAGACCGCCGCAACCAGCTGTTGATGGACCTGTCGCTGAACCTCAAGGGCGTGGTCGCGCAGCAGCTGGTGCCGTCGCCCGATGGCCGCTCGCGCAAAGTGGCGATGGAGATCCTGCTGGGCACGCCACTGGTACAGGACTACATCCGCGACGGCGAGATCCACAAGCTGAAGGAAGTGATGAAGGACTCGGTCCAGCTGGGCATGAAGACCTTCGACCAGAGCCTGTTCGAGCTGTACCAGGCCGGCGAGATCAGCTACGAGGACGCGCTGCGTTACGCCGATTCGCAGAACGAGGTGCGCCTGCGCATCAAGCTCAGCCAGGGCGGCGACGCGCGCACCCTGTCGCAGGGGCTGGATGGGGTGGAGATCTCCGAAATCCGCTGACCTGGCCGGCAACGGTCATGACCGGATTGATGAATTCCAGTCATGACCGACTGCGGTCCAGCCGGCTCAATCCATCGCCACCGCAGGCGTATCGTCAGCACTCCCCCTCTGGAGTACGACGATGCAGACACGTGAACTCGGCCGCAGCGGCCTGAAGGTTTCCGCTCTGGGCCTGGGTTGCATGGGCCTGACCCATGCCTACGGCCAGCCGGTCGAACCGAGCCAGGGCATCGCCCTGCTGCACGCTGCCGTCGAGCGCGGCGTGACCTTCTTCGACACCGCCGAGGTGTACGGCCCGTACACCAACGAAGACCTGCTCGGCCAGGCCTTGGCGCCCTACCGCGACAGGCTGGTGATCGCCACCAAGTTTGGTTTCAAGGACGCGCGCACCGATGCCGGCCTGGACAGCCGCCCGGAGAACATCCGTGCCGTGGCCGAAGCCAGCCTCAAGCGCCTGCGTACCGACCATATCGATCTGTTCTACCAGCACCGCGTCGACCCGAACGTGCCGATCGAGGATGTGGCCGGCACCGTGCGCGACCTGATCGCCGAGGGCAAGGTCGGCCACTTCGGCCTGTCCGAGGCGAGCGCTGCCACCGTGCGTCGCGCGCATGCGGTGCAGCCGGTCACCGCCGTGCAGAGCGAGTACTCGCTGTGGTGGCGCGAACCGGAGCGTGAGCTGCTGCCGACCCTGCAGGAGCTGGGCATCGGCTTCGTGCCGTTCAGCCCGCTGGGCCGCGGCTTCCTGACCGGTGCGATCAACGCCGATACCACCTTCGACGCCAACGACTTCCGTAACAGCGTGCCGCGTTTCGAAGTGGAGGCGCGCCGCGCCAACCAGGCGCTGGTGGATCGCATCAGCACGATTGCGGCAGCGCGCGGTGCGACGCCTGCGCAGGTCGCACTGGCCTGGCTGCTCGCGCAGGCACCGTGGATCGTGCCGATTCCGGGCACCACCAAGGTTCATCGCCTGGAAGAGAACCTGGGCGCGGCCGACCTGCAGCTGGCACCGGAAGAACTGCAACGCATCGCGCAGGCGCTGGACGAAGTGTCGATCGTTGGCGAGCGTTACAACCCGCAGCGTGCGGCACAGGCCAAGGGCTGATCACCGGGTGCGGACCGAGGTGGGTGCGGACCGTTGGTCCGCACACCTCATCCAGCCATCGGCCCGCGCAGCGCATCAAGCACCGTCCGCATCGCCACGGTCACGTGGCGGCGCGAAGGGTAGTACGCGTAGTAGCCATCGAAGTGCGGGCACCAGTCGTCCAGCACTGATTGCAGCCGGCCATCGTCCAGCATCGGCTGCACCTGGTCTTCCGGCAGCCAGGCCAATCCGCTGCCTGCCAGCGCAGCGGTGCGGGTCATGCCCATGGTGTTGAACGTCCACTGGCCGCTCACGCGCACGCTCAGTTCATTGCCGTCCTGGCCGAAATCCCACGGCATCAGCCCACCATGCGTGGGCAGCCGCAGGGTCACGCAGTTGTGCCCGGCCAGGTCGTCCGGATGCCGCGGCACCGCGTGCTGGCGGAAGTAGCTGGGCGCCCCGACCACGCGCATGCGCAGCGGCGGGCTGATCGGTACGGCGATCATGTCGCGCGCCAGCCGCTCGCCCAAGCGGATGCCGATGTCGTAGCGCTCGGCCACGATGTCGGCCAACCCGTAGTCGGCCGCCAGTTCCACCTTCAAATCCGGATACTGCTGCAGCAGCGGCGCCAGCCTGGGCCAGGCGATGTACTCGGCAGCGTGGCCGGTGGCATTGATACGGATGGTGCCGGCCGGGCGTTCACGGTACTCGGCCAGCGCGGCCAGCCCGTCCTCGATCTCGGCCAGGCGCGGGGCCAGGGTATCGAGCAGGCGGGCACCGGCTTCGGTGGTCGAGACGCTGCGGGTGGTGCGGGTCAGCAGGCGCACGCCCAGGCGCTGCTCCAGTCCGCGCATGGCATGGCTGAGCGCGGACTGGGACACGCCCAGCTGGGCGGCAGCCTTGGTGAAGCTGCCCTCGCGGGCAACGTGGACGAAGGCCTGCAGGTCGTTGAGATTTTCGCGGGGCATGCGGGAATGATACGGCCGGGCTGCGCCCGGCACCTGCTTCGAGCCAAGGCAACGTCAACGTCAAATGCGTACATTCCGTGGGATGGCGTGGTGGGTCCGGCTGAGGGGGACGCCGTCCGTGTGGCTCGGTCGCGCTTGCTCGTGTGCGCTGTCCTGCGCACACGGCAAGACCGGGGTTGGGCGTCCTGCCCAACCCGCCCGAGGCATGCCTCGGGCCCATGGCGCTCACGCCCCCGCAACCTGAGCC
This sequence comes from Stenotrophomonas maltophilia group sp. vghtpe118, assembly GCF_052605195.1. Taxonomy (NCBI): domain Bacteria; kingdom Pseudomonadati; phylum Pseudomonadota; class Gammaproteobacteria; order Lysobacterales; family Lysobacteraceae; genus Stenotrophomonas; species Stenotrophomonas maltophilia group sp. vghtpe118. The sequence continues at coordinate 3,790,806 of NZ_CP199672.1, forward strand.
AGCCCGCCTTCGACAGTTTCCCGCGAGCTGTTGGAACGGCATTCTGCCTTGGTGGGTGCCGACCGTTGGTCGGCACCGGGTCAAACGTGTGGGTATGTCGATTTAAGGGACTGTGGTTCGTCGAATGAATGACTTCAACGGGAGCTGCAGATGAGCACTGACACCAAGCCGAAAGGCCCGGCCTCGTACTTCCCCTTCATCGAGAAGACCTACGGGCAGCCGGTGGCGCACTGGTTCGGGCTGCTGGCGGGGAAGAAGGGCCTGAAATACATGGAACTGGTCAGCTTCCTGAAGAGCGGCACGGCCTGGGCCATGGCCACGCCAACGCGCTGGTGGCATACCACCTGGCCGGAAAGGGGTAACCAGCGGCCGGCGGAGGGCAGGGCAGGACGCATTCAGCTGAACGATTTCATCTGCAACTGTCATGCAGATCGTGTCTAATACCGCTCCCCACCTGCTGTTCCCCCACCCGCATGTCCCTTCCCTCCCATGGCCCCGCGCCGTGCGACGACGCTGACGGCCACCTGGTCACCGCCGGTCCGCTGACCCCGCCGCCCGACAGCGCCGGCACCACCGCCGACGACAAAGCGCTGCGTCACTCGATCGCCGAGGACGTGCAGGGCATGGTGCTGGCCACGATGGTGGCCTCGCTGGGCCTGGCCATCTTCGCCAAGGGCGGGCTGATGATCGGCGGCATGGCGGGCATGGCCTTCCTGCTGCACTACGCGATGGGCTGGAACTTCGGCCTGGTGTTCGTGCTGGTCAACCTGCCGTTCTACTGGGTGGCGCTGCGGCGCATGGGCTGGGAATTCACCCTGAAGACCTTCGCTGCGGTCACCGCCTGTGGCGTGCTGACCGACCTGCTGCCGCGCTGGATCGACTTCTCGCACATCAACCCGCTGTACTCGGCGATCGTAGGTGGTGCGTTGTCCGGCCTGGGCATCCTGTTCTTCATCCGCCACCGTGCAAGCCTTGGTGGCATCGGCATCCTGGCGGTGTACCTGCAGCGCACCCGTGGCTGGAGCGCGGGCAAGGTGCAGATGTCCTACGACGCCTGCCTGATGGTGGCCGCGTTCTTCGTGTTGTCGCCATCGAAGGTGCTGTACTCGGCCATCGGCGCGGTGGTGCTCAGCCTGGTGCTGATGTTCAACCACCGCCCCGGCCGCTACATGGGCGTGTGACGTTCAACGGTGTTGCCGGCCAGCGGCCGGCACTACCTGAACCCATGCATGGCAGCGCCGGGCCATGCCCGGCGGATATCCATCAGCGGGCGGCGGCCTTCAACCACGGCGGCGACAGCATCAGCAGCCGCGCATGCACCGGGCAATCCTCGGCGTGCGCACCGGGCAGGTAGCCCAGGCTCATCAGGAATTCGCCGGTGATCTCGCCGCCGGTGAAGCGGAACGTCTTCTTGAACAGCTTCACCCAGTCGGCCTTGCTGCGCGGGTGGTGTGCATCCAGCCACGCCGCGAAGCTGCCATGGCTGGCCCGCAGCTGCTGGATCACCTGCGCGTTGTGGATCGCCGCCAGCACCTTCAGCCGGTTGCGGATGATGCCCGCGTCCGACAGCAGGCGCTCGATGTCCTGCTCGGCATACGCGGCCACGCGGTCGACATCGAAGCCGTCGTAGGCCGCGCGGAAGCCCTCGCGCTTCTTCAGGATCGTTTCCCAGCTCAGGCCGGCCTGGTTGATTTCCAGCACCAGCCGCTCGAACAGCTCGCGCTCGTCACGCTGCGGGAAGCCGTACTCGTTGGCGTGGTAATAGTCGTGCACCGGATGGCCCGGGGCGATGAGGCAGTAGCCGCTCATGGGGAAGGCTCGTTGGAATCGGATTCGGATTCGGGATCGATGGCCACCGCAGGGTGCCCGCCGATGGACAGCATCGGCCAGCGCGGTGGAATGAGCGTGAGCCTGCCGTCACGCAGGGCCTGGTTGATCGTCTCGGCCTGGCCGCTGACGGTGCCGAACAGCGCACCGGCCCGGCGCCACTGCGAATCCTTGCCACGTGCGTAGAGTACGCAGTCCGGTCCACGGTGGGTGTTCAGCTCGCACAGCAGCACCTCGCCGGTACCATCGCCGTCCAGGTCGCGATGCACGATCAGGCAGTCGCGCTCGCTCTGGGCGCAGGATTCGCCATTGATCGATCGGGTGGCCAGAGCTTTCCACCAGTCGTCCGGTGGCGAACTGGATCCCTTGGCCAGCTTCAGCGCGCGCTGAAGCGCGGCGACGTCCTGCGGCCCCTTGTCGAGGCGATGGCCGTCGTCCCAGCGTGAGGTGCGTGCCAGTGCTGCAGCGATCACCTGTGGCGCGTTGGCATCAGCGGTGATGGCCGGATCGCGCTGCAGTTCGCGCAGCGCCTGCACGCCACGGCGCCCCAGATCGAAGCGCAGCACGTTGACGTCGCTGCTGGTGATCGCCGGCGGGTCCGCGCGCAGCCGCTCCAGTTGGCTGGACAGGGTCAGCCGCACCGGGTCCAGCAGGGGCGAGTTGCCCAGCAGGGCCAGTGCCAGCACCGCCCAGCACATCCAGCGGTTGACCGGCTCCAGCATCTGCAGCCAGCGGCGCTGCCGGCGCAGCACCGCCAGCGCGTAGCCCACGGCATAGCCGGCCGTGGCCAATGCGACGAGTACCGCCCAGAAGCGATCTAGGGTCCAGCCGTACTGCGCCACGCGCAGGCCCAATGCATACAGTGCCAGCGCGGCGTAGACCGGCAGCGTCAGCAGGCTGGCTTCGACCAGCCTGCGCAGCACCAGAGGGTAGGAGACACTGTCTTCCCCCTGCTGGTAGACCGCATTGGTGAACGTCACCAGCAGCAGCGACACCACCACCAGCAGGCTGGCGGCCGAACGGGTCTTCCACAGCGGTTCCAGCCCGGTAAGCGGCAGGCTCAGCACGAACAATACGGCGATGAACGACAGCAGCGGCAGCAGCCCACGGCAGATCGCGAACAGCACCTGGCGGGTGATCTGGATCGCACGGTGCTGGGTGCGCCCGATCAGCACGCCGAACCCGGCCAGGCTGCCGGTGGCCAGTGCGATGAAAGCGTCCTGCCGGAACAGGTCGCGGAAGACATTCACGTCCAGCAGTTGGAACAGCGCTGCCCACAGCCACAGCAGCAGCCAGGTCAGCCCGGTGAACAGCGCCGCCAAAGCGAGGGTCAAACCGTTCTGCCAGGCGCGCTCGAACAACTCGGGGTAGCTGGCGCGCCAGTGCCCATGCTGCAGCTGGAACTGCCACCAGGGCAGGGCCACGAACACCGCCACGCCCATGCCCAGGGTCAACGGAAACTGCAGCGCGCCCGATTCCAGTGCGGTCTCGCCATTGAGGTTCCAGCCGATCCAGGCGGCCAGCGCCAGCACCACCGCCGAGCCGAGCGCGGCCTGCAGCCACAGGCGGCGCTGGCCCAGCTCGACCAGGCTCAGCGCCACCGCGCTGGGAATGGCCAGCACCCAGGCGTACCAGCAGTAGCGCCAGCCGATATCGCGGAACGGCCAGGCATCGGACAGCTCCTGCGCGGCGTACAGCATCAGGCCCTGCAGCAGGGCGATCAGGACGATGGCGCTGCGTGCCGGCAGGGTCAGGGGCGATGAAGATGGCATCAATGACCTTCCGTGGCAAAGCACCATCCTAGCCCATCGCGGTTCGGCGCCATCGCGCGACCATCCCGCCCCCAGCAGGTAGAATGGGCCCATGCCTGTAATGCCGACCTCCCTTGCCGATCACCTGCTCGTCGCGCTGCCGTCGCTGCTCGACGCGACCTTTGCCCGCAGCGTCGCGCTGATCTGCCAGCACGACGAGAACGGGGCGATGGGCGTGCTGGTCAACCAGCCTTCCGAATACACGCTGGGTGAAGTGCTCGCGCAGATGGACATCACCACCGGTGATGGCGAGCTGCAGGCGCGCATGGTGCTCAATGGCGGTCCGGTGCATCCCGAACGCGGCTTCGTCATCCATGACGACGCGCGCGCGTGGGATTCCAGCCTGACCGTGGGCCACGGCCTGTACCTGACCACCTCGCGCGACATCCTCGAAGCGATGGCGCGTGGCGAAGGCCCGGCCAATGCGGTGGTCACCCTCGGCTGTGCCGGCTGGGGCGCAGGGCAGCTGGAAAGCGAGCTGTCCGAGAACAGCTGGCTGACCGTGCCGGCCGATGCCGAGCTGGTGTTCCAGCTGCCGCTGGAGCAGCGCTGGCAGGGAGCGGCTTCGCGCATCGGCGTGGACCTGTTCCGGCTGACCGACTACAGCGGCCATGTCTGAGCCCATCACGCCCGCCCCGGTTCCTGCTGCGCCGGCGATCCGCCGTGACGGCACAGTTCTGGGTTTCGATGTTGGCTCGCGACGCATCGGCGTGGCCATCGGCAGTGCTTTCGCCGCCCATGCGCGCGCGGTGGCCGTGGTCGATGTGCACGGCAACGGCCCGGACTGGACCGCGATCGAACGCCTGCTCAAGGAATGGAGGCCCGACGGCCTGGTGGTCGGCGACCCGCTGACCCTGGACGGCCAGGACCAGCCCAACCGCAAGCGTGCGCAGGGCTTTGCCCGCCAGCTGCGGGAACGCTTCAAGCTGCCGGTGGTGATGATCGACGAGCGTTCCAGCTCGGTCGAGGCGGCCCGCCGTTTCGCCGTCGAGCGCGCCGAAGGGCGCAAGCGTCGCCGTGATGCGGCCGCCCTCGACGCCGTGGCCGCGGCGGTGATCATCGACCGCTGGCTGTCGTCCCCCGACGACGCCACCCCCATTCCCTGACTGCACGACTCCCGCCATGACTGCCCAGCAAATCGATGCCTCCGGACGCCTGCGCCACCTGCTGACCCTGGAGGGCCTGCCGCGCGAAACCCTGCTGCAGCTGCTCGATCGGGCAGGGCAGATCCGCGACGCCGCAGTCGGCCGTGTCGGCAACAAGCGCCACGTGCTGGCCGGTTCGGCGGTGTGCACGCTGTTCTTCGAGCCGTCCACGCGCACCCGCAGCTCGTTCCAGCTGGCCGCGCAGCGCCTCGGGGCCGATGTGCTGAACTTCGATGCCTCGACCTCGTCCACGCGCAAGGGCGAAACCGCCTGCGACACGCTGCGCAACCTGGAAGCGATGGGCGTGCGCGGCTTCGTGGTGCGACACCCCGATGACGGCGCCGTGGCCGCGCTGGCCGAGGCGGCGGGCGAGGGCACCGCACTGATCAACGCCGGCGACGGCCGCAGCGCGCACCCGACCCAGGGCCTGCTGGACATGCTGACCCTGCGCCAGGCCAAGGGCCCGGATTTCTCGAAGCTGAAGGTGGTGATCGTCGGCGACGTGAAGCACTCGCGCGTGGCGCGCACCGACCTGCACGCGCTGCGCACGCTGGGCGTGGGCGAGATCCGCGTGTGCGGCCCGCAGTCGCTGCTGCCGGACGACGAGACCCTGAAGGGTTGCGTGGTCGGCGATGATTTCGACGCGATGCTGGAAGGCGTCGACGCGCTGATGATGCTGCGCCTGCAGCGCGAGCGCATGGAAGAAGGCCTGGTGCCGTCGCTGGAGCAGTACCACGCGCAGTATGGCCTGACCCGCGCGCGCCTGGCGCGTGCCGGCAAGGACGCTGCGGTACTGCACCCGGGCCCGATCAACCGCGGCGTGGAAGTGACCGACGACGTCGCCGATGGCCCGCAATCTTGGGTGCTGCGCCAGGTCGCCAACGGGGTCGCCGTGCGCATGGCCGTACTGGAAACCTTGCTGGGCTGACCACTTTGGTGGGTGCCGACCGTTGGTCGGCACTGAACCATCAGTGCGGTGAAGTGCGGGCCTGGCCATTGAATGGTTTCGGGCCTACCTGTATTGACGTGTTGCCCGATAGAAGAGAGATACCGGCAGGCGCACGCTTGGGCCCATGAACCGCGCACGCCTACGCCTTGGCCGCCATTCCCGGATCGGGCAATCCTACATCCTGACCACCGTCACCCAGGAACGTCGACGCTACTTCGATGATGCCACTGCGGCACAGGAGGTGATGGATGTGTTCCGTCGCATTGATGATGATGGCCTGACGCACTCACTTGCCTATGTGGTCATGCCGGACCACATCCATTGGCTTGTGGAGATCCGTGCGTTCTCGCTGGACTACATCATGCAACGCTTCAAATCGAGCAGTGCATTGCGGATCAACCGCATGCTGGGCAAGACAGGACCATTTTGGCAATCGAGCTATCACGATCACGCCATTCGTTCTGAAGAATCACTGTTTCGCCATGCGATGTACATCGTCGCCAACCCGGTCAGGGCGAACTTGGCGAGCTGCGTGGGAGAGTATCCGTATGCCTGGTGCCGATGGGAGATTGATGGGAGTTACCAAGCAATGGATTACCCCGAAGCGGAGAGATAGTGCCGACCAACGGTCGGCACCCACCAATACCCAAGCCGACCAACGGTCGGCACCCACCAATACCCAAGCCGACCAACGGTAGGTATCCACCAACAGATGTTTCCCAGCAGAAGCCGCGGTTCAGCGCTTCTGCGCGAACAGCCATGCCCACATTGCCGGGTCCGCGTAGGTGGCGTCCCAGGCATTGTGGTTGCCTTCGGGGTACTCGGTGTAGCGCACGTCACGCGCGTTGGCGTTCTGGAATGCGGCGTGCAGCCGGCGGTCGTCATCCGGCGGCACCACGTCATCCAGCGCACCATGGAAGATCCAGATCGGTGTGTGCCGAAGCCGCTTGGCGATCACGGCATAAGGATTGGATTCCTGGGCCACCTCTTCGACGAACAGGGTCGGACGCACCGCGCGCGGCGCCAGCACTGCGCCGCATACTGGCACGATCGCGGCGAAGCGCCCGGGTTGATCCAGCGCGATGTTCCAGCTGCCATAGCCGCCCATCGACATCCCGGTCAGGTACTGCCGCGAGGGATCGGCACCGAACTCGGCGATGGTGGCGTCCAGGGCGGCCAGCGCAACGCGGTTGTTGCGCCCGCTCCATTCCTGGCGGCCCGGCACCTGCGGGAATACGGCCAACGCGGGGAAGTCGGCCGCGTGCCTGCGCAGGTGCGGCCCCAGCCCGGCATGGGTCTGCTTGACGCCGTCGCCGCCACGCTCGCCGGATCCATGCAGGAACAGCACCACCGGCAGTGCGCCAGGCGTGCGCGCCGCGGCTGCCGGAATGAACACCTGGTAATAGGCGGTACGGCCATCCACTTTCACCGCACGCGATTCGAAGCGGCCACGTGTGCTGTCCGGGTGCGAGGCGCAGCCGGCCATCATCAGGATCGCCAGCATCGGCAGCCAGCGCATCATCGTACGGACCATCGACGTTCCCGGAGCGGTGGGTTCAGCCGCATCCTAGTCCGCCGCAGGTCAACGCGGCATCATGGGCCGCATCACTGCGGGCGCGGGAAGCTGGCGATGATATCCAGCTGTTCCTGGGCTTCGGCATTGCCGCTGGCGGCGGCGGCCTGCACCTGCGCCATGTCCGGGTGCAGCACCACCAGCAACGGGTTTTCGCAGACCGGGCAGTCGTACTCGGTGGCGTCCTCGTCCAGCTCCATCTCCATGGCACGCGAGCTGCCCTTCCATTCGCAGGCTGGGCAGGTGTGCTGCTGGTCGCGCCAGCCGGGCTGGAAATAGTTTTCGATCGTTGTTGCCATGAGGGTCCAGTTGGAATCGGGTCAGAGCCCCGCGCTGCGGGGATCCGACCCTGGGTCTTGGTGTGGGTCGGAGCTCCGCGTTGCGGGGATCCGGCCCGGCAGGGATCAATGCAGCAGCACCAGCGTGGCCAGGCCGAGGAAGGTGAAGAAGCCCATCGAGTCGGTCACGGCAGTCAGGAAGATGCCACTGGCCAGCGCCGGGTCGAAGCCGAAGCGTTTCAGGGTCAGCGGCACCAGCACGCCGGCCAGTGCCGCGAACAGCAGGTTGCAGGTCAGCGCGATGGCGATCACCGCCGACAGCCCGGGCGAGTGGAACCAGACCAGCACGATCAGCCCCAGGATCGAGCCGAGCAGCAGGCCGTTGAGCGCGGCCACCCGCACTTCCTTCCACAGCAGCGTGCGCGCGTTGGAGGCGCCCACCTGGCCCAACGCCAGGCCACGCACCATCAGCGCCAGCACCTGGGTGCCGGCATTGCCGCCCAGGCCGGCCACGATCGGCATCAGCACCGCCAGCGCCACCAGCTTGTCGATCGTGCCCTCGAAGTGGCCGACCACGCTGGAGGCCAGGAAGGCCGTGCACAGGTTGATCGACAGCCACATCAGGCGGCGGCGCATGGCGCGCCAGACCGGGCTGAACAGGTCCTCGTCCTCGTCCAGGCCGGCGGCGCCCAGCGCCTGGTGCTCGGCCTGGCCGCGGATGATGTCGACCACGTCATCGATGGTGATGCGGCCAACGAGGATGTTGTTCTCGTCCACTACCGGCGCGGAGATCCAGTCATGGTCGGAGAACTGCCGTGCCACTTCCTGGTCGCTCTCGCCGACGTCGATGGCCGGCTGCTCGTCGTCGATCAGGCGGTTGATCGGGGTGGTGTCCTCATGGGTCACCAGTGCCGCCAGCGACACCCGGCCGAGATACTGGTGCCGCCGGCTGACCACGAACAGGTGGTCGGTGTGGTCCGGCAATTCGCCGCGCAGGCGCAGGTAGCGCAGCACCACGTCGACGTTGACGTCGGCGCGCACGGTCACCACGTCCGGGTTCATCAGGCGGCCGGCGCTGTCCTCGGGATAGGACAGCACCTGTTCCAGCCGCTCGCGGTTCTCGCGGTCCATCGACTTGAGGACTTCATCGATGACCGTATCCGGCAGGTCTTCGACCAGGTCGGCCAGATCGTCGATGTCCAGGTCTTCGACCGCGGCGATGATCTCGTCCGGGTCCATGTCCGCGAGCAGGCTTTCGCGCACGTCTTCGCCGACGTGGACCAGCACCTCGCCGTCGTCTTCAGGATCGACCAGGCCCCACACCACCTCGCGCTTGCCCGGCGGCAGCGATTCAAGCAGGTTGCCGATCTCGGCCGGGGCCAGGGTGTTGACCAGGCGACGTACCGGGCCCAGCCGGCCGCTGTCCAGTGCATCGGACAGCATCCGCAGTTGGCGCGCAGTCTTGTCGTGGCGTACAGCTTCAGCCATCGCAGCTCCCGCGGGATAAGAAAAGCCGCGATCCCGGCAAGGATGCGGCAACAGGGGTGTTCAGCGCGTCATTATCGCAAGGCGATGTTTCAGCGCATAGCCGCCGGATGGCACCACCCTTGGCGCTCAGGCCGTTTCCGCCACCAGCGCCAGCCAGCGTTCGATGGCGCGGCGGTCGCGCGCGGCCAGTAGTTTCGGTGCACGGGCGCGCAGTGCGCCCAGGTCAGCGTCGCGTATCGCGCGGCGTACCTCCAGCAACGTACCGGGGTGCAGGCTGAACTCGCTCAGGCCCAGCGCCAGCAGCAGCGGGGTCATCCGGGCATCACCGGCCATCTCGCCGCAGACCGCCACCGGGACGCGGTGACGCGCGCCGGTCTCGATCACCATCTGCAGCAGCCGCAGCACGGCCGGGTGCAACGGTGAATACAACTCGCCCAGCGCCTCGTTGTTGCGGTCGGCAGCCAGCAGGTACTGCACCAGATCGTTGGTGCCGATCGACAGGAAATCGACCAGGTCGATGAAGCTCTCCAGCGCCAGCGCAGCGGCGGGGACTTCGATCATCGCGCCCAGCGGTACATGGTCGGACACCATGTGGCCTTCGCCGCGCAGCTGTTCGGTCAGTTTGAGCATGCGCCGGCGCACGGCCAGCAGCTCCTCGCGGGTGCTGACCATTGGCACCAGCACGCGCAGCTTGCCGTACGCAGACGCGCGCAGGATCGCGCGCAGCTGGGTGTCGGCCACCTTCGGCCGTGCCAGCGACAGGCGCACTCCGCGCAGGCCGAGTGCAGGGTTCTCTTCGTTGCTCAGGGTCAGGCCGGTACGGTCGGCCTTGTCCGCGCCCAGGTCCAGCGTGCGTATGGTGACCGGCCGCCCGCTCATGCCCAGCGCGGCATCGCGGTAGGTCTGGAACTGCTCTTCTTCGTCCGGCAGCTCATTGCGCTGCAGGAACAGGAATTCGGTGCGGTACAGGCCGAGCCCCTGCGCGCCCAGTGCATGTGCCTGGGTCACGTCTTCCAGTGATTCGGCATTGGCCAGCAGGGCAATGTCGACCTGGTCGCGAGTACGACTGGGCTTGCTGCGCAGGCGGCCGAGCTCGCGCTGCTCGCGCGCGTGCTCCTTCAGCCGGACGCGGTAGTCCCGCAGGTTGTCGGCCTGCGGGTTGACGGTGATGCTGCCGTCGGCGCCATCGATGATCAGCACATCGCCATCGGCGATGCGGCTGAGCAGCTGCGGCACGTTGACGATCAGGGGCAGGTGCAGGCTGCGCGCCAGGATCGCGCTGTGCGACAGCGCGCTGCCGGCGGCCGTGACGATGCCGACCACGCCCTGTGCCTGCAGCTGCGCCAGCTCGGAGGGCGCGATGTTGTCGCAGACCAGGATCTCGCCGGCCAGGCCTTTCACCGCCGACGGCCGTTCGGGTTGCAGGAAGGCGTGGATGCGCCCGATCACATGGTCGAGATCGTCCATGCGGCTCTTCAGATAGGCATCGTCCATGCCATCGAAGACCTTGGCCAGGCGGTCGCGCTGCAGGCGCAAGGCATAGCCGGCGCTGTACGGTCCGCTGCGGATCAGCTCGTCCAGGCCGTGCAGCAGCTCGGGGTCGTCCAGCAGCAGCGCGTGCAGGTCGAGGAACTCGCCCGCTTCCTGGTTCAGGGCGCCATGCAGGCGCTGGCGCAGCTCGTGCATTTCCGTACGCGCGGCATCCAGCGCCCGGTGCAGGCGCGCCAGTTCGGCCTCGACCTGGTGGGCGGCCACGCGCTGCTCGGCCACCTCCAGCGCATGCGGCAGCCGCACGCGTGCCCGGCCCATCGCCGTTCCGCGCGCGGCGCCGTGGCCGGCCAGCAGCTGTACCGGCCGTTGGCCGGAAGGGACCTGGCTGGCGCGTGCGCGCGGCACGCTCAGCTGTCCTCGTCGAAGCGGCGTTCGAACAGGCCGACCACCGCTTCCATCGCGGCGGCTTCGTCCTCGCCGTTGATGCGCACGGTGACCGGGGTGCCCTGGCCGGCGGCCAGCAGCATCACGCCCATGATGCTCTTGGCGTTGATCTCACGGCCCTTGGCGGCCATGGTCACGTTGCAGCGGAACGGTGCCAGGGTCTGCACCAGCTTGGCGGTGGCCCGGGCATGCAGGCCCAGGCGGTTGCTGACGGTGAGTTCTCGTTCAAGCATCGTCGACTATCGCTCCATTACGGGTACCCGCCGCGGCTGTGGCGGGCAGTTGATCCAGTCCCTGTTCCGGATAATTCATCACCCGCAGCAACATCGGCAGGCTCAGCGCCGATACCCGGCGAACCGGGGTCCCCAGCCGGGCCAGCTGCCCGGCAAGGTTGGCGGGGCTGGCGCCGTACAGGTCGGTCAGGATCAGCACGCCGTCACCTCCATCGACCCGCCGCAAAGCGGCCGAGGCGAGCGGGAGCAGGGCGTCCAGGTCTGCGTCGAACGGTACTTCGAAAGCTTCGGTTTTCAGCGGCAACTGCCGCAGGAGCCGGGTCGCCACGTCAAGCAGGGCGGTCCCGACCCCGGGATGTGTTACGAGGAGAATGCCACAGGTCATTACTGCACGTTAACAGGTCAAGGTGAATCGGCGATAGCAGCAGATGAGGGGTACTGTGTCCCGTATTCAGTGTTGCTCGGGTCGGGGCCCTTTTTCATTGAAAAAGGGATCCGACCCCATGCGTTTTTCGATGCCTGGCAGCGATTCATCCACGCATGGCATGGATCTACCGTGTCGACCAAGGTCGACACCTACCAACAGCAGCAGAGATCTGTCAGAGGTGGGGCGGTGTGGATCTGCAGGACCGCTGGCGCCATGGATGGCGCCAGCGAGCCCCCAAGGGTGAGGGCGCTTTGCTTGCGAAGCACTGCTTCGCAAGCGCCCGAACGCCCAGCCGCCAGCGGCTGGGCCGGACCGCGGAGCGGGGTTCACGGCGTGTCCTGCCTACCCACACCGCCCCGCCATCCCACGGAATGCCGCTTTTGCTGTTGCTGTTGCTGTTGCCGGCCAGCGGCCGGCACTACCAACGGGTGCCGGGCGCAGCCCGGCCGACCACCCTCAATCCTGTTCGCGGTGGTAGGTGGCCACGTCCTGCCAGCCCATCTCGCGGGCGTGCCGGGCCATGCGCTCGGCCAGGAACACCGAGCGGTGCTTGCCGCCGGTGCAGCCGAACGCCACGGTCACGTAGCTGCGGGTGCCATCCCCCAGTTTCGGCATCCAGGTATCCAGGAAATCCATCAGCTGGGCCAGGTAACGCTGCACGTCGGGCTGCGCTTCCAGATAGTCGCGCACGCCCGGCTCGCGGCCGCTCAGCGCGCGCAGGTCCGGGTCCCAGTGTGGATTGGGCAGCACCCGCGCATCGAACACGAAGTCCGCCTCGGCCGGTACGCCGCGCTTGTAGGCGAATGATTCGAACAGCAGCGACAGGCCGGTGGCATGGTCCATCGCGAACTCGGTGATGATCCGCCGCCGCAGCTGGTGCACGTTGAGGGTGCTGGTATCGATCACAGCGTCGGCCTCACGCCGCAGCGGCGCGGTCAGTTCGCGCTCGCGGGCGATCGCTTCGGGCAGCGACAGGCCCAGCTGGCTCAGCGGATGGCGACGGCGGGTGTCGGCGTAGCGCTTGAGCACCGTTTCGTCGCTGGCCTCGAAGAACAGTACCTTCACTTCCACGCCGGCGTCCGTGGCCAGCTGCCGCCAGTCGCCCAGCTGGCTCAGGTCGGCCTGGCCGCGCACGTCGATGCCCACCGCCAGCCGGCGCGGCGCGCTGCCGTCGTGGTTGGCCAGCAGGCTGCGCACGAAGTCCGGCAGCAGGTGGATCGGCAGGTTGTCCGAGCAGTAGTAGTCCTGGTCCTCGAAGGTCTTCAGGGCGACGGATTTACCCGAGCCGGACAGGCCGCTGACGATGATCAGGGTCGGGGCGGTGGGGATTGCGGTGCTCATGGACAGGCTCTTCGAGGGGCAGGAGGATCAGGGTGTTCGCCGTTCCAGCAGGTTGCTGTGGCGGGCGATGAACATGGCCGCCGGGTCAATGCCCTTGGTGCGCAGGATGTGCAGGCGGGTGGCGGCTTCGGTCAGCACGGCCAGGTTGCGGCCGGGCATCACCGGCAGGGTGATCAGCGGAACGTCCAGGTCCAGCACATGGCGGGTGCCCGAGTCGCCGGTCAGACGCTCGTAGCCATGCGGGGTGGGTTCGGTCATCGGCTTGGTCAGGTGGACGATCAGCCGAAGGTACTTGTTCTTCTTTACAGCCGTGTCGCCGAACATCTCGCGCACGTTCAGCACGCCCAGGCCGCGCACTTCCAGCAGGTCCTGCAGCAGTTCGGGGCAGGTGCCGTCGAGTACATCCGGGGCGATCTGGGTGAACTCGGGGGCGTCGTCGGCGACCAGGCGGTGACCACGGCTGAGCAGCTCCAGTGCCAGCTCGCTCTTGCCCGACCCGGCCTCGCCGGTGATCAGCACGCCAATGGAATAGATCTCCATGAACACGCCGTGCAGGATCACCCTCGGTGCGAGCGTGCGCGCCAGGTGGTAGGACAGGTGGTTGAGCAGTTCGTGGCCGCGCTTGGGCGACAGCCACAGCGGCGTGCCGGATTCATCGGCGGCGGCGCGCAGGTCTTCCGGGCAGGCCTGGTTGCGGGTCAGCACCAGCGCAAGCGGGTGCGACTGCATGATCTTTTCGATGGTCTCCCAGCGCTGGCGCGGTTCCAGCGCATCCAGCCAGGACAGTTCCTCGGTGCCCAGGATCTGCACCTTGTTGGGATAGATGGCGTTGAGGTAGCCGGCCAGCGAGGGACGCCGCGAGACGGTATTGCCGGCCTCCAGCTCGCGCTTCTCACCGGATTTGCCGGCGGCCCAGCGCAGCCCCAGCCGCTCGCGCTGCTGTTCGAACAGTTCACGGGCGGTGATGCTGGTATTCATGCGGCGCTCGCAGGTGGGGTCATGTCCAGCGCCTCGCGCAGGGCCCGGGCATCGCCGGCCTCACGCAGGGCCTGGCGGATATCCGGCGCGGAAAACAGCTCGGCCAGCTCGGACAGCAGCATCAGGTGCTGGTGGGTGTAGTGGGCCGGGACGGCCATCGCGAACACCAGGTCCACCGGCTCATCGCCGCCGAAGTCGACCGGGCTCGCCAGACGCAGCAGGGCGCCACGGGGGCGGTCCAGGGTCGGCGCGCGGCCGTGGGGGATGGCGATACCGTGGCCGATCGCGGTGCTGCCCAGGGCTTCGCGCTGGCACAGGTTCAGATAGATCTGTTCGGCATTGGCCTGGCGGCAGGCCAGCAACCCGGCGGCGGCCTGCAGGACGCTGTCGCGGTCGGTGGCCGCGCAGAGCTGGGTCTGCACGGCCGCCAGGAGGTCAGTCAGGGGCATGTCTGCGGGGAACGGTGACGATCAGCCACCATTGTCACCCACCGGCAGCGGTGCGTGCTGCTGTTTTTTCTCCTTGTGCTTGATGACCAGGCGGTCAAGCTTGTCCGCAAGCAGGTCGATCGCGGCATACATGGTCTGGCCGCCGGCCTCGGCGTGCAGGGTCTGCCCCGGGATGTTGAGGCTGGCGTCGACGTGGTGTTCGGTCTTCTGCAGCTTGAGGGTCACCCGCGCTTCGCAGTGCTGGTCGAAGTGTTTTCCGATCCGGGCCAGCTTCTCCTCCACATAGGACTGCAGGGCCGGGGTGACTTCGACGTCTTTGCCAAACGTTTCGATGCGCATCGGGTTTCTCCTGTGTTCGGATGTGCCAATGAACCTCTCCGCCGGGCGCGGCGGTGCGTCAAGCGATTCTGACCCTTTCGTGCGAGGCGGAGATGTTCATGGCTTCACGATACTTCGCCACGGTGCGTCGCGCTACTGGAATTCCCGACGATTTGAGCAGGTCAGCCAGCTTGGCGTCAGAAAGCGGCTTGCGCGGGTTTTCGTCGTCGATCAGGCGCCGGATCATCGCCTGGATGGCGGTGCTGGACGCCTCGCCACCGCCTTCGGTATCGATGCCCGAGGCGAAGAAGGCACGCAGCGGCAACGTGCCGCGCGGTGTGCGCACATGCTTGCGGGCGATCGCGCGCGACACCGTCGACTCGTGCAGGCCCAGTTCGGCGGCGATCTCGCGCAGGGTCAGCGGACGCAGCGCCTGTTCGCCGAACTCGAGGAAACCGGCCTGCTGCAGAATCAGGCTGCGTACCACCCGCAGCAGGGTTTCACCGCGCTGCTGCAGGCCCTTCAGCAGCCAGCGCGCCTCCTGCAGCTGGCCACGCAGGTAGCCGGCGTCGGCCTCGCCACAGCGGCGGATCAGCTGTTCGTAGCCACGGTGGATCACCACCTTCGGCCCGGCATGGGCGGCCAGCGCCGCGCGCCAGATGCCGTTCTGCCGCCACACCACCACGTCGGGCACCACGTAGGTATCCTGCGAAAGCGGCGCGATCTGGGTCCCCGGACGCGGGTCCAGCGAGCGCAGCAGGGCGACCGCTGTCTCGACCTCGTCCAGCGGCTGTTTCAGTTCATGGGCCAGACCGGCGACGCCACTGCGTGGCAGTCGTTCCAGCGGGCCTGCGGCAATCTGCCGCGCCAGCGCCAGGCCCGCGGTGTCGCCAGGCAACAGATCCAGCTGCAGCTGCAGGCATTCGCCGAGCGTGCGCGCGGCAACGCCGACCGGGTCGAAGCGCTGGATGCGATGCAGCACCGCAAGGATTTCATCCTCATCGGCATGAACCGACGGCAGCAGGGTTTCGGCGATGGTGGCCAGCGGTTCGCGCAGGTAACCGTCGTCGTCCAACGCATCGATCAGCGCAGCGCCGATGCTGCGGTCGTGCATGGAAAGATGCGACAGGTGCAGCTGCCACAGCAGGTGGTCGGCCAGCGTCTCGGTTTCGGCCACGCGCTCGGCGGCGCTGCCGGCGTCATCATCATCGTCGAAGCTGCCGCCACTGCCGGCAGCGCTCCAGTCGAGCTCGGCCGGTGCCCAGTCGTCGCCATTGTCGGTGCGTTCGGCCGGCGTGTCGGCGTCCGTGTTGTCGCCGCCTTCATTGGCGGCACTGCTGTCGTTGCTGTCGGCCCAGTCCAGCAGCGGATTGCTTTCCACGGCCTGGGCAATTTCAAGCTCCAGCTCGGTCGTGGACATCTGCAGCAGCTTGATCGCCTGCTGCAGCTGGGGGGTGAGCACCAGCTGCTGTCCCAACGATGTCTGCAGCCGAGTCTTCATGCCTGTGCCGAATGGAAGGAAAGGGACCCAGCACCTGCGGTCACAGCTTGAAGGAATCCCCAAGGTAGACGCGACGTACGTCAGCGTTGTCCAGGATCGCCTCCGGCGAGCCCTGGGCCAGCACGGTACCCTCGGCGAGGATATACGCGCGGTCGCAGATTCCCAAGGTCTCGCGCACGTTGTGGTCGGTGATCAGCACGCCGATGCCACGCTGCTTGAGATGGGTGACGATGCGCTGGATTTCGCCCACCGAGATCGGGTCGACACCGGCAAACGGTTCGTCGAGCAGGATCAGGCGCGGCTGCGCGGCCAGTGCGCGGGCGATCTCGCAGCGACGACGTTCGCCACCGGACAGGCTGGCACCGAGCTGGTCGGCGACATGGCCCAGCTGCAGCTCGTCGAGCAGGCTGTTCAATTCGCGCTCGCGGCCGGCCGAATCCAGGTCTTCGCGCAGTTCAAGCACCAGGCGGAGGTTGTCGGCCACGGTCAGCTTGCGGAACACCGACGGCTCCTGCGGCAGGTAGCCCACGCCCTGCTTGGCACGGGTGTACATCGGGTCGCTGGTGATGTCCTTGCCGTCGAGCACGATGCTGCCTGCATCGGCGGCGACCAGGCCGACGATCATGTAGAAGCAGGTGGTCTTGCCGGCACCGTTGGGGCCGAGCAGGCCGACCACTTCACCGGCGTCGAGGGTCAGCCCGAAGTCCTTGACGACTTCGCGCTGCTTGTAGCGCTTGCGCAGGCCCTTGGCGACGAGCATTACTTCTTGCTCCCCGCCGGCTTGGCCGGCGTGCTGGCCGGAGCCGCCGCCTTGGGTGCGGCGGCCGGCTGTGCCGCCGCGTTCTTGTTCTTCGGCGGAATGACAGTGCGCACGCGGCTGCCATCGCCACCGGAGTTCATCTCCCCGGTGCGGGTGTTGTAGACCATGCGCTGGCCGGCATTGGTGCCGCGCGCGCTGGTGACCTTGTAGCTGCCGGTCAGGGTGATGATCTCGGTCTTGATGTCGTAGTCGATGCGATCAGCCACCGCGTCCATCCAGGTGCCGTCGTCGAGCTGCTGCTTCATCGTGGCCTGCTTGCCGGTGAATACCGCACGCACGGCCTCGCCGTCCTTGAGGTAGATCTCCGCTTCGGACGCGCGGATGTCCAGCGTGCCCTGGGTAACGGTTACGCCCTGCGAGAGCACGGTCTTGCCATCGCCGGTGAGCACGCCCGACTGAGCGCCCGAGTCGATGGTCATGTTCTCGTTGCGGTCGGTGGACTTGGCAAAGCCAACGCTGGGAACAAGGAGACCGAGCGCGAGTACGGCTGCAAAGGGAATCTTCATCGGGGTCCGTTCTACCGGTGGGGCCGTCCGGGAAACCGGCGGCGGGTGGGTGGGCCGCCTTCCTTGCGCCGGTCCGGGGACGTCGCAGGAGGGTGGCGGAATCAGCGTCGGGGCGTGTATCGGCCCTTGGACTGGCTGAGGAAATGATACGTGTTGTTCTTCGAATCCACCTCGAAGCCCACGCCGGACTGTTCCATGCCGGGACGGGTCATGGTGACCCGCGCATCGGTGCGGGCACGGTTCTCCTTCGGGAACACGTCCAGGTGGTCGGTGCGGAACGTGGTCGGCACCACGCCCGGATCGGCCGGACTGTCGCCAGCGACATTGCCGCGCAGCTTCATCTCGTCGCCCTTGGCGCTGAGCCAGCCGGTCTCGGCGCGCAGGGTCCAGTGCTTGCCATCCTTGTCCGGCATCTCGAACAGTGGGGTGGCGATGTTGATGGTCTGGTCGCCGCGCTGCCGTTCCAGCCGCGGTGCGCGCAGGGTGGTCGATTCCTTGCCCTGCTCATCCAGTGCGACGATCTGGAAGTCGTGCAGGATGTAGTCCACGCCGGCGTCCTGGCCGGCAGTGGCCGGGCCCTTGTCACGGTTGCGCAGGGCGGCCCAGCTGCTGAGCAGGGCCGCCAGCAGCAGGCCGATGCCGAGCACGGTGCGCCAGTTCAGGGTGGGCAGGTTCATGCGCCGAACCTCGCCAGGACCGCGTCCACATGGCCCTGGGCGGCCAGCAGGATGTCGCACAGTTCACGGGCGGCGCCACGTCCGCCATCGGCGCGGGTCTGCCAGTGCACGCGCTCGGCGATCCACGGGTGGGCGTTGGCTGGCGCCACCGCCAGGCCGACCGCGCCCAGCGGCGCCAGGTCCGGCAGGTCGTCGCCCATGAAGGCCACCTGCTCCAGGCCGATGCCATGCTGCGCACACAGCGCCTGCACGCTGGCCAGCTTGTCGCCCACGGCGATCTGGGTGTCGATGCCGAGGTCGGCGCCGCGCTTGAGCGCGGACTGGCTGTTGCGCGCGGTGATCAGCACGGGATGGATGCCGTGCTGCTGCAGCAGTTTCAGGCCCAGACCGTCCTGCACGAAGTACGCCTTGCTCTCGTTGCCGTCCTTGTCGTAGTACAGCCGACCGTCGGTGAGGGTACCGTCCACGTCGAAGCAGGCCAGGCGGACGCGGGCCGCAGCGGCATGCAGGTGGGCGGGGAACGCGGGCAGCGGGGACCAGGGCATCAGGCGATCAGGCTCGGTGGGGGCGTGTGGGGCATTACAGACTGAATGGGGTCTACGGACTGTCGGTTAAACCACCCGGGCCCGCAACAGGTCATGAATGTTCAGGGCGCCGACCGCACGGCCCTGGCCATCGACCACGATCAGGCCGTTGATTTTCTGGGTCTCCATCTGCCGCGCGGCCTCTACGGCCAGCTGGTCGGCACCGATGGTGCGCGGGTTGCGGGTCATCACATCGGCGATCTTCGCGGTGCGCACGTCCAGCGCGCTGTCCAGCGCCCGGCGCAGGTCGCCGTCGGTGAACAGGCCGATCAGCACGCCATCGGCGTCGACCACGGCGGTCATGCCGAGCCGCTTGCGGCTCATTTCCACCAGCGCCTCGCTGAGGCTGGCATCGGCGCTCACGCTGGGCAGGTCCTCGCCGGTATGCATGACATCGGTGATGTGCAGCAGCAGGCGACGGCCGAGGCTGCCGGCCGGGTGCGAGCGGGCGAAGTCGTCGGCGGTGAAGCCGCGTGCGTCAAGCAGGGCTACGGCCAGCGCATCGCCCATCGCCAGCGAGGCGGTGGTGCTGGAGGTCGGCGCCAGCGCCAGCGGGCAGGCCTCGGCCGGCACGCTTACATCCAGGTGGATGTCGGCGGCGGTGGCCAGGCTCGACTGCGGGCGGCCGGTCATGGAAATCAGCACGTTGCCCTGGCGCTTGAGCACCGGCAGCAGCATCAGCACCTCATCGGACTCGCCCGAATAGGACAGGGCCAGCACCACGTCGGCTTCGGTGATCATGCCCAGGTCGCCGTGGCCGGCTTCGCCGGGATGCACGTAGAACGCCGGTGTGCCGGTGGAGGCCAGGGTGGCGGCGATCTTGCGGGCAATGTGGCCGGACTTGCCCATGCCGGTGGCGACCACCCGGCCGCGGCTGGCCAGGATCGCCTCGCAGGCCTGCTGGAAGGCCTCGCCAAGGCGGTCGGCGACGGCATCCAGCGCCTGCCGCTCGATCTCGAACACGCGGCGGCCACTGGCGACCAGGCCGGCAGGGTCGACGGAACGGGGGGGCAACAGGGATTCGGCCATGCGGACGCCACGCAGCGGAAGTAGAATGGAGGCACATTTTATTAGGAAAGCCCGTTGGACGCCGACACCATCCGCAATCTGATCGAAACCGGCCTGCCTGGCGCCCGCGCCGATGTGCAGGGCGATGATGGCGTGCATTTCGAAGCGACCGTGGTCTGCGAGGCCTTCGCCGGCAAGATGCCGCTGGCCCGCCACCGCATGGTCTATGCCACGCTGGGCGACCTGATGGGCGGCGCGATCCACGCGCTGGCACTGAAAACCGTGACCCCGGCCGAAGCCGGCTGAACCGCAGAAGATCCCGAATACATGGCCAAGATCGTTGTGACCGGCGGCGCTGCGCTGCACGGTGAAGTGAGCATCTCCGGCGCCAAGAACGCCGTCCTCCCCATCCTCTGCGCGACCCTGCTGGCCGATGAGCCGGTGGAGATCACCAACGTGCCGCACCTGCACGACGTGGTCACCACGGTGAAGCTGCTGGGCGAGCTGGGTGCCAAGGTCACCATCGACCAGGGCACGCTGTCGCGTGGCAGTGCGATCGTGGTCGACCCGCGTTCGGTCAACCAGCACGTTGCGCCGTACGAGCTGGTCAAGACCATGCGCGCCTCGATCCTGGTGCTGGGCCCGCTGCTGGCCCGCTTCGGCGCGGCCGAAGTGTCGCTGCCCGGCGGCTGCGCGATCGGTTCGCGTCCGGTCGACCAGCACATCAAGGGCCTGCAGGCGCTGGGTGCCGAGATCGTGGTCGAGAACGGCTTCATCAAGGCCAGCGCCAAGCGCCTGAAGGGCGGCCATTTCACCTTCGACATGGTCAGCGTCACCGGCACCGAGAACGTGCTGATGGGCGCGGTGCTGGCCGAAGGTACCACCATCCTCGACAACTGCGCGATGGAACCGGAAGTGACCGATCTGGCGCATTGCCTGATCGCGCTGGGCGCGAAGATCGAAGGCCTGGGCACTGCCCGCCTGGTCATCGAAGGCGTCGAGCGCCTGTCCGGCGGCCGCCACGAAGTGCTGCCCGACCGCATCGAAACCGGTACCTTCCTGGTCGCTGCGGCGATGACCGGCGGCAAGGTTACGGTCAACCGTGCGCGCCCGAACACCATGGACGCGGTGCTGTCCAAGCTGGTCGAGGCCGGCGCGAAGATCGAGACCACCGAAGACACCATCACCCTGGACATGCAGGGCAAGCGGCCGAAGGCGGTCAACCTGACCACCGCGCCGTACCCGGCGTTCCCGACCGACATGCAGGCGCAGTTCATGGCACTCAACTGCGTGGCCGACGGCGTGGGCGTGATCAACGAAACGATCTTCGAGAACCGTTTCATGCACGTCAATGAACTGCTGCGCCTGGGCGCGGACATCCAGGTTGAAGGCCACACCGCCATCGTGCGTGGCAGCGAGCACCTGAGTGGCGCACCGGTAATGGCCACCGACCTGCGTGCGTCGGCGTCGCTGATCCTGGCCGGCCTGATGGCCAGCGGCGAGACCACCATCGACCGCATCTACCACCTTGATCGTGGCTACGAGAACATCGAAGAGAAGCTGTCTTCGCTCGGTGCCACCATCCGGCGCGTGCCATGATCCTGCGCGGCAAGTTCAGCCCGCGCCGCAAGGCGCTGCTGGCCCTGGTGCTGATCGTGCTGGCGTGGCTGGGCTATGCCTGGTACGCCAACATCGCCATCACCCAGGGCATCGAGCAGAAGGACATGGACTGGAACGGCGACGGCACGGTCTCGCGTGACGAGATCATCGAATCGTTCTACGCGGTCGCGGTGAACGACAGCCAGGACGGCAACCGCCATTGCCGCACCTTCGTCTGGCGCAGCACCGGCGAGCAGATCCGCGTGGACTGCCGCACCGAGTTCAAGCCGGCCGCGGCCGAGGAAAAGAAGTAAGAACAACGCCCGCGAAAGCGGGCGTTTTTCCCGGGGCGTCCATCCACGCATGGCGTGGATCTACTTCAGGTTTCCAGTAGATCCACGCCATGCGTGGATGACGTGGATCTCCGGTCAGTTCATCGCCTTGATGGTCAGGTCCAGCGCATCGCGGCCGCTCTCACGCTGCAGCATGCGCGCCGGCACCGGGAATTCCGGCACGATCCAGGCGATCAGCTCCTTGTTGCCGTCGGCACGCGAGACCTTGGTGGCCTCGTAGCTCTTGCCGCCCACGGTGATCGATTCCTTGCCGATCACGCGGTAGGTCATGTTCTTGATGCGGCCTTCGTCGACCATGCGATAGGTCAGCGGCTTGCCGGCGGCCAGGTCGCGGGCGATCGCCAGATTGATCAGCAGCGCGTCCATGTCGCCCGTCTTCAACGCGATGGGGCCCGCACGGTCCGGCTTGATGTCGCCGGTCCAGGTGGCCTGGTTGCTGGTCCAGTTGTAGTTGGCCTGCACATTGCGCTTCTTCACCAGCAGTGCCGAACGGTCCTGGCTGCTGAGCGGGCGCAGCTGGCCACGCACCTCTTCGAACACGGTGCTCTGGCTCAGGTCGGCCAGCTGGTTCTTCACCTGCAGCGTGTAGCGCCACTTGTTGGCTCCCTCGCTGCTCAGCGTCATGCTGCCATTGGCCTGCATGCCCATGTAGCTGGCCAGGTAATCGGCCTTGAATGGCTGCAGGGCCATGGCCGGCAGGCTGGCCACCGACAGTGCGGCTGCAGCGATCCAGGTGAGGGGGCGGGTCAGGGTGCTCATGCTCAGACTCCTTGGTACTCGATCAGGCGCAGATCGACGCGGTCTTCGCCGTCTTCGCGTTGCAGGATGCGCACCGGGGTGGGGACACCGTTGGCGATCCAGAGGATGGTTTCGTTGTTGCCGCCGTTGGTCCGGTAGACCCGCAGCGCGTTGTAGGACAGGTCGCCGACCTCGACATTCTCGGTCTGCGGCGCGGCCTGGTAGTCGTGCTGGCGGACCTTGCCCATGTCCACGTAGCGATAGTGCATGGTGGCGCCCGGGCGGGCATCACGCATGATCGCCAGATTGATCAGCAGCGCGCTCTGGTCGCCCGGCTGCAGCGCGATCGGTTGCGCACGTTCCTTCTTGACGTCGCCGCTCCACTGCGCGGTGCCGGCCTGCCAGTTGTACGTGCCGACCGCTTTCTTGCCCAGGAACAGGCCCTTGCGCACCGTGCTCTGGCTGAGCGGCGCATAGACGCCGCTGCGCTCTTCGAACACCGTGCTCTGCTCGATGTTCAGGCCCAGCACGCTGGCGAAGCCGCGGCGGCCGACCACCTGCATGTCCACCCGCCACTGGTTGCCGCCGGTGTGGGTGACCTGCATGCTGGCGTCGCCGGCCTCCTTGCCTTTGTA
Organism: Stenotrophomonas maltophilia group sp. vghtpe118; assembly: GCF_052605195.1. NCBI lineage: Bacteria > Pseudomonadati > Pseudomonadota > Gammaproteobacteria > Lysobacterales > Lysobacteraceae > Stenotrophomonas > Stenotrophomonas maltophilia group sp. vghtpe118. The sequence goes on from NZ_CP199672.1 coordinate 3,813,979, forward strand.
GAAGGCCTGGTAGGTCGCGGTGAACGGCTGCAGCGGCGGCGGCTCCCAGGCCAGCGCCGGCGGCATCGGCACGGCCGGTTCCGCAGGCGGTTGGACTGCAGGCGCCGGCTGCGCAGGGGCCGCAGGCGCTTGCATCTGGCCCCAACCCACGCCGGGAAGCACGACAAGCGACAGCAGCAATGAAGTGGACAGCAGGGTCGTGGTCTTCATGGAGGACAGGAGCTGCAGGAGGGGGGCAGGATGCCAGCCCCGCAGTCAGCGGGGCGTGTGCGTGGGCGTTACCGGTTCAGGTTCCCGGCGGAATCTAGGGCCAGTGGGCTAAACAGGGGGTGACCGTCCAGGTGCGGCTGCCCCTCCCGTTCAGTCAGGCGGCCGGCGCACAGCAGCTGGAGGGTGGCGATCAGCAGAGGGTGCTCCACCTCCAGCACGCGCGCGGCCAGGCTGTCGGCGTCATCGCCGGGCATCACCGGCACCCGCGCCTGGGCCAGCACGGCGCCGGCATCCAGTTCGGGAACGACCAGATGCACGCTGGCCCCGTGCTCGGTATCGCCGGCGTCCAAAGCCCGCGCATGCGTATCCAGCCCTTTGTGCAGTGGCAGCAGGGAGGGGTGGATGTTGACCAGGCGGCCATTGAAGCGCTGCACGAAGGCTGCGCCGAGAATGCGCATGTAGCCGGCGCAGACGATCCAGTCCGGCGCGACCGCGGCCAGTGCATCGCCCAGGGCCTGCTCGTAGGCGGCGCGGTCGTCGAATTCCTTCGGCGCATGTGCCCAGCGCAGGCGTGCACCGACCCGTTGCAGCGCGGCGGCGGCTGGGCGGTCGGAGAACACGCCGACGATCTCGGCGGGCAGGCGGCCCGCTGCGATGGCATCGAGGATGGCCTGCAGGTTGCTGCCGCGGCCGGAGGCGAGCACGGCAATGCGGGTGGGCGTGGTCATTGCCGGGCACTCCGGCGGATCAACGGCCAGGTCAGCAGGCTGCCCACGGTCGCCAGCAGCATGTCGGCGTGCGCGTCCCACATGTCGCCCTGCTGCCCGTTGTAGGCCTCGGCGGCGTCGGGCGAAAGGGCCAGTGCGATGGCCCACTCGAACCACTCGTAGACCAGGCTGGCGCACATCACTGCCATCACCGCCAGGGTGAAAGCCTGGCCGCGGCGCAGCGCCGGCCAGGCATGGCGTGCCAGCTGCAGCAGCGCAGGCGTGAAGCAGACGCCGAACAGGAAGTGGATAAGCCGGTCGAAATGATTACGCTGCCAGCCAAACGCCACATTCGGCGACCAGCCGGTCAGCGTCTGCGCCCATGCGTCGTAGGGCACGTTCGAGTACAGCCAGCGCGCAGCCACGCAGTGCAGTGCAATGAAGCCGCAGATCGCGATGAAGGCACCGTTGCCCAGCCAGCCACCCCGGCGGTCGACCCATAGCAGTGCGGCCAGCCCGATCACGGTCAGGGTGCTGTGCAGGGCCTGCTCGGTGGGCCACAGCGGGTGGATCCAGCTGATCGCGAACACCGCCAGCACGGCGGCGAAGGCCAGCTTCTTGGGGCCCGTGAAACGGGAAGCGGCAGGCGAGGCGGTCGTGGAGAGGGCAGGCGCGGACATGGGGAGTCGATCAGGGGAGGGGGGCGTCTGCCGGCAAGCTCAGACGCTGAGATGGTCGCCACGGTCGAACAGTGCGGCCATGTCAGGCTTGGACAGGAACACCCAGGCATAGGCGGTCAGGGCCATGCCCAGCGGGCCAGCCAGTACCGCCAGCCAGGCCGCGCGCTGGCACCAGGCCAGCCCGGTGCGGTGCGACAGCAGGCGTGCGGTGTGCAGCTGCACGACGCCAAGCGCGGCAGCCAGCAGCGAAATGACCCCGTACACCGTGGCCAGTACCGCGCCATCGGCCAGCCCGCGTGAGCTGGCGACCAGGCCGATGAAACCGAGGAACGCCAGCGCGGCCATCCAGTGGAAAACCGCCAGCGCGTAGAACAGCACCTTCAGCGTCTGCAGGTGGCTGGCCAGCTGCAGCTGCGCCAGGGTCTGCTGCGGCAGCGGCGGTGGTGCGCCGGGTGTCGTCATGTCGTTGCACCCCTTGCATCGAAGGCGGCCTTGACCTGCGGGCGCAGCAGCGTAACCAGGGTGAATACCCCCAGAACGGTGCCCAGCGGCGCGCACAGGCAGAGCAGGCCGGCCACGATCAGGCACAGCAGGTGGCGACGACGCTGGGCCAGGCAGCGTCCGGCCTGGATGACGAATGCGGCCATGCCCAGGCCACCGGCGACGAACACGGTCCCCAGCACCGTGAACACCCAGCCGAACAGGCGCTGTTCGGCCGGCGACGAGGGCTGGCCCCCGGAGTTCATCGGCAGATGGCCGCTCAGCGCACTGATGCCGAGCACGATGTACAGAATGAAAAACAGCGAGAGCAGCGCGATCAGGCCGCCGAACACGTAGTGCGCGATGGACAGCGCGCGCAGGTGGTCAGCGTCCTGCCTGCTGAAGACCGGCACGGCCGCCAACGGCGGCGGTACCGGGGCGGGTGCCAGGGGGGGCGTTGCGTCCATGCGGGCTCCTCGGGGTCGGGTTCAGCCGATGCGGACGCGCTCGGCGCCTTCGGCGGTGACCACCTGGCCGATGGTCCAGTGCTCCAGGCCCTGCGCATTGACCGCCTCGGACACCGCAGCCACCTGGTCCGGCGCGACGATCAGCACGAAGCCGATGCCGCAGTTGAAAGTGCGCCACATCTCGCTGTCGGCCACCGCGCCTTCCTTCTGCAGCCACTGGAATACCGGCGGCAGGGTCCAGGACGAGGCCTGGATGTCCAGGCCGAGGCCGTCGGGCACCACGCGGATGATGTTCTCGGTCAGGCCGCCACCGGTGATGTGGGCCATGCCGTGGATGGCGTCGCCGTGCGACTTCAGCAGCGACAGGATCGGCTTCACGTACAGGCGGGTCGGTGCCATCAGCGCATCGACCAGCTTCACGCCACCTTCCAGTTCCAGGTCGGCCGGGCGGCCGGCGCGGTCGTAGATGCGGCGCACCAGCGAGTAGCCATTGGAATGCGGGCCGGACGAGGCGATGCCGATCAGCACGTCGCCGGCGGCCACGCTGGCGCCGTCCTTCAGCTCGCTCTTCTCGACCGCAGCGACCGTGAAGCCGGCCAGGTCGTACTCGCCCGGGGCGTACATGTCGGGCATTTCAGCGGTTTCACCGCCGATCAGCGCGCAGCCGGCCTCGGTGCAGCCGTTGGCGATGCCGCCCACCACCGCTGCGGCGGTGTCGATGTCCAGCTTGCCGGTGGCGAAGTAGTCCAGGAAGAACAGCGGCTCAGCGCCCTGCACCAGCACGTCGTTCACGCACATCGCGACCAGGTCGATGCCGATCGTATCGTGGCGGTTCAGCTGGTGGGCCAGCTTCAGCTTGGTGCCCACGCCGTCGGTACCCGACACCAGCACCGGCTCGCGGTATTTGTTGGACAGGTCGAACAGGGCGCCGAAGCCGCCCAGGCCGCCCATCACTTCCGGGCGGAAGCTGCGCTTGACCAGGGGCTTGATCCGCTCGACCAGCGCGTTGCCGGCGTCGATGTCGACACCCGCGTCACGGTAGGTGAGGGGGGAGGGGGCGGAAGACGGGGTGTTGGTCACGGGCGTCGGCGCTGGCAGGGGTTGAACGAGCGATTTTAACAGGCCGCATTGGCGCAAAGGCCGTATTCGGGCAACAATTCCCCCGGATTCGTCGAGCCAATGGATGTCCTGATGCGCCGCAGCCTGATTCTGACCCTGCTCCTTGCACTGAGCCTGCCGGTGGCCACGATGGCCCAGAGCGGCCTGCGCACCGAGGGAGATGTTGCCACCGCCTCGGGTGCGTACGAGGCCGAAGTGCCCGTCAACAGCCAGGCCGAAGCCGATCGCAACGGCGCCCTGGCCCGTGCCCTGAGCGTGGTGCTGGGCAAACTGTCGGGCGACCGCAACGTGATGTCCCGCCCCGGCGTGGTGCAGGCGCTGCGCAACGCCAAGGACTACGTGGCCAGCTACGACTACAAGCAGGACCAGAGCGTGGGCGCCAGCGGCGCGCCGAGCTTCAGGACCCTGCTGGTGGCCCGCTTCCGCGAGGATGACGTTGACTCGCTGGTCTCGGCGCTGGGTCTGCCGCTGTGGCCGCAGCCGCGGCCGAAGCCGGTGGTGTGGTTGGCCGTCGACGACGGCAGTGGCCCGCGCCTGGTCAGCGTGCAGCAGGCCAACGCCGCCCGCCCGCTGCTGAACCGCGCCATCGAGCGGGGTTACAAGCTCGGCCTGCCCAGCGGCGGTGCCGCCGAACAGGCGCTGGCCGGTGCCATCTGGCGCCAGGACAGTGCCGCCGTGGCCCGCGCCTCGTCGCGCTACGCGCCGCCGATGCAGCTGATCGGCAAGCTCTACCGCGCCAACGGCGGCTGGCAGGCGGACTGGGTGTTCGTCGACAACGGCCGTGAGCTGAACAAGTGGACCAGCAAGGACGCCAACGCCATGCGCGCGATGGCCGCCGGTGCCGACGGCGCCGCCGACGCGCTGGTCAGGCGCTATGCCAAGGCGGGTGCCGCCGTCGGCCAGGCCGGGACCTACCGCGTGGTGGTCACCGGCATCAACAGTGCCGACGACTACCTGCGCCTTGCCGCCGGGCTGCGCGAGGTGCCGGTGGTGCGCAATGTCACCCCGCTGCACGCCTCGGCCGGCCAGCTGGAGCTGAGCCTGGAGATGACCACCGGCCTGGCCGGCTTCAACCGCATGCTGGGCGACAACGGCGTGCTGGTGCCCAGCGCGACGCTGCCGGCCCTGCCGACCCCGATCGATGACACCACCGGTGCCCCGGTGGCCGTGCCGGTCAGCAACGAGTACCGTTTGCGATGACCCTGACCCCGGAAGCCGAAATCGCGCAGTTCCTGCGCCGCCTGAAGTACATCCTGTTCGCCGGCCTGGTCGGCTGGGTGGTGTGGCTGCTGGCACCGATCCTGACCCCGTTCGTGCTGGCGCTGGCGCTGGCGTGGCTGGGCGACCCGCTGGTGGACCGCATCGAGGCCACCGGCCGTTCGCGCATGACCGGCGTGGTGCTGGTGTTCGCGGCGATGGTGCTGGTGATCGTGGCGCTGCTGCTGGTGCTGGTGCCGATGATCGAGCGCCAGATCACCACCCTGATCGCGGTCGCGCCGCAGGCACAGGCGTGGCTGATGGAGAAGGGGATCCCCTGGTTCGAGCAGAAGACCGGCCTGGAAGTGATGCAGTGGCTGGATCCGGACCGCCTGATCGAATGGGTGCGCAGCCACTGGCAGCAGGCCGGCGGCTTCGCCACCACATTCATGGGCTACGTCTCGCGTTCGGGCTTTGCGATGGTGACCTGGGTGGTCAACATCCTGCTGCTGCCGATCCTGGCGTTCTATTTCCTGCGCGACTGGGACAAGCTGGTCGAGCGGGTGGCGTCGGTCATTCCGCGCAACCAGATCGGCACTATCAGCGCGTTGGCGCGCGAGTCCAACGAGGTGCTGGGCGCGTTCATCCGCGGACAGTTCCTGGTGATGCTGGCATTGGGCGTGATCTATGCCGGCGGCCTGACGCTGGTCGGCCTCAAGCTGGGCTTACTGATCGGCCTGATTGCCGGCCTGATCAGCTTCATACCGTACCTGGGCGCGACCACTGGCGTGCTGATGGCGGTGATCGCGGCACTGGTGCAGGCGCAGGGCTTCGACCTGAAGCTGCTGATCCTGGTGGGCGTGGTGTTCACCGTGGGCCAGCTGCTGGAAAGCTACGTGCTGACCCCGCGTATCGTCGGCGACAAGATCGGCCTGCACCCGGTGGCAGTGATCTTTGCGGTGATGGCCGGCGGCCAGCTGTTCGGCTTCCTCGGCATGCTGCTGGCGCTGCCGGTGGCGGCGGTGACCAATGTTCTGCTGCGCTATGCGCATCAGCGCTACCGACAGAGCGAGCTGTACGTGGGCGAGAAGCCGGCGATCGTGCTTGATGGCGTAGTGGACGCCCCCCATATCATCGTTCCGAACGACAAGGGCCCCGACCTGAAGTGATGGGTGTGCCGCAACTGCCGCTGGCCCTGCATTACCCGCGGGACCAGCGCCTGGAGACCTTCATCGGCGCGCCGGATGGCGCGCTGGCGCAGCTGCGCGCGATCGCGGTTGGCGCCAGCCACGACTGGGTCTACCTGGAAGGTGCGGCGGGAACCGGCAAGACCCACCAGGCGCTGGCGATGTGCTCCAGCGCCGAGCAGGCCGGGCGCTTGCCGACGTACGTGCCACTGGCCAGCGCCGCCGGCCGCGTTCGTGCAGCGCTGGATGGGCTGGACGCACGCGAACTGGTGGCGCTGGACGGGCTGGACGAGGTTGCCGGCAATCGCGAGGACGAGATCGCGCTGTTTGATTTCCACAACCGCGCGCGCGCTGCAGGTGTAACCGTGCTGTACACGGCGCAGAAGGCGCCGGGCGAGCTGGGCCTGGTGCTGCCGGACCTGCGTTCGCGCCTGGGCCAGTGCGTGCGCGTGCTGCTGCAGCCGCTGGATGAGGAAGGTCGTGCTGCGGTGCTGCGCGAGCGTGCACTGCGACGCGGCCTGGCCATCGACGAAGCGGCCATCGAATGGCTGCTGTCGCACACCGGCCGTGAGCTGGGTGGATTGATCACCCTGCTGGACTGGCTGGACCGCGAATCGCTGGCGGCGAAGCGGCGGATCACCGTGCCGTTCCTGCGCCAGGTGCTGGAAGAAGGCCGGCCTCGTTACTGAGGGCGGGGTTTGTTGGCAGGGCTGCGCCCTGCACCCGCAGAAGCAACGTCAACGTCAAAGGCTGGCTTCCTGAGGGGAGGCGGGGTGGCTCAGGTTGCGGGGGACGGCGCAAGTACGTCCATGTAGCCTCGATCGCGCCATCCATGGCGCTCACGCCCCCGCAACCTGAGCCACCCCGCCTTCGACAGGTTCCCGCGATCTGCCGGGACTGCGTACTGCACTGCTGACTGTTGACTGCTGTTGGTGGGTGACGACCGTTGGTCGTCACCGGAGCAAGCGCAGCGAAGCGACCCGCTTTTGCTTTTCTTTCCTTTCTTCCGTGGGCGTCCAGCCACGAGGGGCTCAGCCGTTCGCCGCCAGCTCCACATCCAGCGCGCGCAGGCGATCCACGGTCCCGACATCGGTCCAACGCCCCCGATGGTGCTGCCCCGTCATCAACCCCTGCGCCATGAAATGCTTCTGCAGCGGCACCACCGAGAACCTCGGCGGCAGCCGCTCGCTGCCCGGCGCATCGCCGATCACCGCGCGCCAGTCGGCCACGATCGAGGGGCGGTACACGCCGATGCCGGCATAGGTCAGGCATGGCCCTGCGCGGTCGTGGTGCAGCAGGCCCTGTGCATCCAGCCGATAGTCACCGTTCGGGTGCTGAACCGGATTGTCGACCAGCACCAGATGTGCCTGGCCCTGCGGCTCGCGCGGCAGCGTGGCGAAATCGAAATCGGTCCAGATATCGCCGTTCACCACCAGGAACGGGGCATCGCCCAGCACCGGCAGTGCATTGAGGATGCCGCCGCCGGTTTCCAGCGGGGTCTGCCCTTCGTAAAGGAAATGCAGGCGCAGGCCCCACTGGCTGCCATCACCCAGCGTCGCCGGGAACTGCTCGGCCAGCCACGCGGTGTTGACCACCACCTCGCGCACGCCGAGCGCTGCCAGGCGCTCCAGGTGCCAGACGATCAGTGGCTTGCCGGCCACTTCCAGCAGCGGCTTGGGTGTGTGCAGGGTCAGCGGGCGCATGCGCTCGCCGAGCCCGGCGGCAAAGACCAACGCCTTCATCGGGCCACGCGCATCGGTGCGCCCAGTTCGGCCAGCGCCGGCTTGATGCGGTTTTCCAGCAGCTGCTGCAGAGGCGCCAGCTCGCGATAGCGTGGCAGCACTTCATCCAGATAGCCGATGAAGCGCGGTGCGTCGTCCAGGTAATGGCCCTTGTTGTCGCGGTAGCGCAGGCGGCAGAACAGGCCGAGGATCTTCACGTGGCGCTGGATGCCCATCCAGTCGGCATCGCGTAGGAAGGTGGCGCGGTCGGGCACCGGCAGGCCGGCGTCGCGCGCGCGTTCGTGGTACTGCGCCAGCCACGCGTCAACGCGCTGCAGCGGCCAGCTCAGGAAGGCGTCCTTGAACAGGCTCACCGCGTCGTAGGCGATCGGGCCACGCACCAGGTCCTGGAAATCCAGCACCGCGGGGCCGTCGTCGACCGGCATCAGGTTGCGCGGCATGTAATCGCGGTGGGTCATCAGCTGGGCCTGGCCCAGCGCGTTGTCCATCAACCGGCGATGCACCAGCTGCAGCCCCTCGAGCTCACCGCAGTCCAGTTCCAGGTTCAGGTGCCGCTGCAGGAACCATTCGTCGAACAGGCCGGCATCGCGCTGCAGCAGCGCTTCGCCGAACTGGCCGAAGTCGGCCGGTACCGGAATCGCCTGCAGGCGCAGCAGCTGTTCGATCGAGCGGCCGAACCATTCATCGGCATTGCGCTCGTCGAGGATCCTGGCCAGGGTCGGGCCGCCGAGATCTTCCAGCAGCAGGAAGCCGGCCTCCAGGTCCTGCGCCAACAGTGCGGGCACGCGCAGGCCGTTGTCGTGCAGCAGGCCGCGCATGCGCAGCCACGGCCGCGGATCTTCCAGCCCCGGTGGGGCGTCCATCACGATGTGGCTGCCACGGGTGCTGGTGGTACGCCAGTAGCTGCGCATGCCGGCATCGACCGAAGCGCGCTCGACCACCGCGCTGGCATCGTCGAGCTGGGTACGGGCCCACTGCAGGCGCCGCGCGCTGCGCTGGGGATCGGAGGCGGGTTCGGTCATGCGGGCATATCCGGGGGCGCTGGGCGCGCCAACGTCGGGAACAGGAGGGGAAGGAGGGACGGGGTCAGCGGCGGTCGCTGAACAGGCGCAGGACGGCCAGCACGGCCACCGCGCCCACCACCGCACCGAGGAAACCGGCCGGTTCGCCGGGGGCGTACCAGCCCATGTACTGGCCGAACCAACCGGCCAGCAGTGCACCGAGGATGCCCAGCACGATGGTCAGCAGGCAGCCCATGCGGTTGTTGCCGGGCATGAAGAAACGCCCGAGCAGGCCGACGAAGAAGCCGACCAGCAGGATGTACAACCAGCTGCTGCTGCCGAACAGACCATTCATGCGCGCGGATTCCGCTTGAGTGTGGACGCAGCCTAGCAAGGCCAGGCTGCGTCCGTCACCGGTGCCGGATCAGCAGCAGCCGTGGTCGCCGTGGCGGGTGCCGCTGTCGGCAGCCACCGGCGAACCGCTGGTCTCGCCACGCAGGCTGGCGGCGTAGTGCTCGCTGATCACCTTGGACACGCAGGCGGTGACCTTCTTGCCCATCGGGATGTGCAGGAACTCGTTCGGGCCGTGCGCATTGGAGTGCGGGCCGAGCACGCCGGTGATCATGAACTGCGCACCCGGGAACTTCTCACCGAGCATGCCCATGAACGGGATCGAGCCGCCTTCGCCCATGTACATTGCCGGCTTGCCGAAGAAGGCCTGGCTGGCATCGTCGATGGCCTGGGTCAGCCACGGCGCCATGGCCGGGGCGTTCCAGCCAGTGGAGGCCTTTTCCAGGTCCAGGGTGACCTGCGCGCCGTTCGGCGGGTCGCGCAGCAGCGCTTCCTTCAGCAGCTCGCCGCAGGCCTTGCCATCGGCGGTCGGCGGCAGGCGCAGCGACAGCTTCACCGAGGTCTGCGGGCGCAGCACGTTGCCGGCCGATTCCAGCGGCGGCATGCCGCCCACGCCGGTGACCGACAGCGCCGGGCGCCAGGTGCGGTTGAGCACCAGCTCGGTCAGGTCCTCGTTCATCGGACGCAGGCCGTCGACCATGGGGAACTTCTCGAAGATCTCGGTATCCACCACTTCGGCCGCGCGCCTGGCCTGTTCCAGCCGTTCGGCCGGAATTTCCACGTTCATGCCGTCGATCAGGATACGGCCGGTGTCCTGGTCCTCGATGCGCGACAGCAGCTGGCGCAGCAGGCGGAAGCTGGACGGCACCACGCCGGAGGCATCGCCGGAATGCACGCCTTCGTTGAGCACCTTCACGGTGAAGTTGCCGCCGGTCAGGCCGCGCAGCGAGGTGGTGCACCACAGCTGGTCGTAGTTGGCGCAGCCCGAATCCAGGCAGACCACCAGCGAGGGCTTGCCGATCCGCTCGGCCAGGTGGTCGACGTAGGCCGGCAGGTCGTAGCTGCCGGACTCTTCGCAGGCCTCGATCAGCACCACGCAGCGGGCGTGCGGCAGGCCTTGGGCCTGCAGCGCCAGCACGGCGGCCAGCGAGCCGAAGATGGCGTAGCCGTCGTCCGCACCGCCGCGGCCATACAGCTTGTCGCCGCGAAGGACCGGCGTCCACGGGCCGAGATCGTCATCCCAGCCAGTCATTTCCGGCTGCTTGTCCAGATGGCCGTAGAGCAGGATGGTGTCGTCGCCGGTTTCGGCGCCGGTCGCTGGAATTTCCAGGAAGATCAGCGGCGTACGGCCTTCCAGGCGCACCACTTCAACCTTCAGGCCGGGCAGCTGCTGGGCCCTGGCCCAGTTCTCCATCAGGGTGACCGCCTGTTCCATATAGCCGTTCTGCACCCAATTGGCGTCGAACATCGGCGACTTGTTGGGAATGCGGATGTAGTCGACCAACTGCGGGACGATTTCGCTGTCCCACTTGTCATTGACGAATTGGCCGAGCTTGGCGCTGTCCATCTGAAACTCCGGTTGCATGGGCTGATCCGGCCATTCTACGCCTGTGCCACGGGTAGGGTTTTTCCTACATCACGTCGGGTATTTGGCTGGCTTACGGAAATCCGGGAAACCGATAGGCTGTGCACATGTGGTGACGGACACTGTTCCTGCCGACGGGATTGCCGGTCGGGGCGGCCAGAATCACAGGGAGATACACGTCGTGCCTTGGAGTGTCGTGTTGAGGGCACTGGTGCTGGTAGTGGGGATCGCTGGGGCGCATGCCGCCGAACCGATCGACATCAACCGCGCCGATGCCCAGGCGCTGCAGCAGGGATTGACGATGGTCGGGGCCGCCAAGGCCGAGGCGATCGTCGAGCACCGGCGCAGACACGGCCCGTTTCATCGCGTCGAGGACCTGGCGCAGGTGAAGGGGATAGGGAAAGCGATCGTCGAACGGAATCGACAGCGGATCACCGTAGGCAACAGGTTGTTGCCGGCGGATCCGGTACCCGGATCGGTACCGGTGCGGACCGTACCCAGGCGCTGACAGCAGGAATCGTCGGAACCGGCAGGAGGCTGGTTCACCGGTCGCGGACAGGAAGGCCGTGACCACCGACCGCCGCAGGACGCGGCACCAATCACCAGGATGGTGGCATCACAGACCTGTGGAAGGGGCTGAGATACAAACAGGACAGACGCGGCCGCGTGCAGGATGCAACGCTACCCCCACAGCGCAGGATGCGAGGGGGCGGCAGCAGGCCGACAAGGACGTAACGATTGCCCGGTACGACACATGGCTGTGTCGCCGGGCAGTTTCATTTCCGGCGCCTGGTTTTGCCGCGGCCACCACGGGCCGATGGTGTACGTTGGCCGCTCTGCATGGAAAGGACCCCCGCTGGATGCTTCCGCACCGCCCCACGACCCTGATGCTCGCCCTTGCACTGGCCCTGCCGCTGCTGGCCCATGCCGCTGCGACGACACCGGCTGCCAAGCCCGCAGCTGCCACCGCCGGCACCGCCGAGGTGCGCGGGCCGACCGACCTGAAGCCGGGCGAATACCTGTGGCATCCGGAAATCTCGCCGACCGGCCCGATCGTGCTGGTGGTCAGCCTCGATGAGCAGCGTGCCTACGTCTACCGCAACGGTATTGCCATCGGCCTGACCACGATCAGCTCGGGCAAGGCCGGGCACGAGACACCGACCGGCGTGTTCACCATCCTGCAGAAGGACAAGGACCACAGGTCCAACCTCTACAACAGCGCGCCGATGCCGTACATGCAGCGGCTGACCTGGGATGGCATCGCCCTGCATGGCGGCAGCCTGCCCGGGCATCCGGCCTCGCACGGTTGCGTGCGCCTGCCGCAGGCCTTCGCGCAGAAGCTGTTCAGCGAAACCCAGCGTGGCGATACCGTCGTGGTGGCCGATGCCAAGAGCTCGCCGATGACCCTGGCCTATCCGTCAGTGCTGGCGCCGGTCAATGCACGCGGCCAGGCCCTGCCGGAGACGGAGGGTGGGGCGTCGGCACAGGCCTGGTGGAACGACAGCGCGGCGCCGGCCGGGCAGGTCGGCATCCTGGTCAGCCTGCATGACCAGCGCCTGTACGTGCTGCGCGATGGCGTGATGATCGGCGAGTCGCCGCTGAAGGCCGACGCGCTGCCGGCCTTCCAGGGCACCACCCTGTTCGTGATGGGGCAGGGTTACAGCGATACGCCCAGCCCGCTGGACGCGAACCAGCGCCTGCACCAGTGGACGGCCTACCCGTTGCTGGGCCAGGACCGTGCCCAGGCCACGCCGGACCTGCTGGCCACCCCCTCGCTGCCGATGGCGCTGCCGGCCGAGTTCGCCCGCCAGCTGTACCGGGTGCTGGTGCCAGGCACGACCCTGCTGGTGACCTCGCTGCCGGCGGTCCGCCCAAGCCCGGCTGAATCCGGAATGCAGCCGGTCTTGGAATCCGAGCCGCCAGGGTCCACCCTCAAGGGCAACTGAGTCCCTTCGTTGTGCCCATGACTGCATCCCGCCTGTACCGGCTGGCCGCGTTCGGCCTGCTGGCGACCTCGGCCAGCGCCCCGGCGCTGGCACAGACGCCCGCCCTCGCCACCAGTGCCGATGATCTGGCTGCCTTGCTGTCGCGCAGTGCGCCCAAGGCCGACCGCCACGTGTTGCAGCTGGCGGCGCACGCCATGCGCTGTGCGTTGCAGCGGCCGGAGCTTGGCATCAACGGTGATCGACTGAGCGTTATCGATTACTCGCGGCCGTCCACCGAGCCGCGCCTGTGGGTGTTCGACCTGGCCCACCAGCGCCTGCTGTTCGAGGAATGGGTGGCGCATGGCCGCAACAGCGGCGAGAACCGCACCGAGCACTTCTCCAACCGCGATGGCAGTTTCATGTCCAGCCTCGGCGCGTTCACCGCGCAGGAGACCTACATGGGCGGCAACGGGTATTCGCTGCGCCTGGCCGGGCTGGAACCAGGCTTCAATGACCGCGCGCGCGAACGCGCGATCGTCATCCACGGCGCGCCATATGTGAACCCGGCCACCGCGCAGCTGCAGGGGCGGCTGGGCCGCAGCCTGGGCTGTCCGGCGGTGCGCCTGTCGGTGGCCAAGCCACTGATCGATGCGTTGCGTGGCGGCACGATGGTGTTCGCCTATTACCCCGACCAGGACTGGTTGAAACACTCGCAGCTGCTGGCCGGCGGGTGCGGCGGCCAGGGCACGCTGGCCACGCGATGATGCACGATGGCGCGCGGCGTGATGCAATGCGCCGATGAACGTCGACTCCCTGCTGCACACTCCGAGCCAGGTCATCTCCCGCCTGGACTACCGCCGCGAACGCTGGCGCAACGGCCTGGGCTGGACGCGCGAGATCCTGCGCCTGCCTGCGCAGGGCGACGACTGGGCGCTGCGCCTGTCGGTGGCCGAGATCGAGCTGGACGCGGCGTTCTCCGCGTTTCCCGGCGTGGAGCGCGAGCTGGTGCTGCTGCAGGGCAATGGCGTGCGCCTGCGCTTCGAGGATGGCCGCGTGGCCGAAGTCCTGCCGCCGCATGGGCGCGTGCGCTTTGCGGGCGAGGAAACGCTGCACGGCGAACTGGTCGACGGCACCACCCACGACTTCAACCTGATGTGGAAGCGCGACCTGCTGCAGGCCGAACTCCTGCATCGGCCGCTGGTGGGCTCGATGTTCTTCTTCTGCGAACCAGGCGTGGCCTGGGCGCTTTACCTGTTGGCCGGTCATGCCGAATTTGGGGCTGACAGCGGTCTGCCGCCGATGCACGCTGGCGATACCGCGTGGTTGGCGGCCGGTGAACGGCAAAGGCATGCGTTGCAGGGCGGGGGCGAGTTGCTGGCGATCCGGGTCAGTGCGGCGGCGGGATGATTCCTCGGCGCCGGTGGGCGCTATCCACGCATGGCGTGGATCTACGGGTGTGCGATTGCCACGCTGCCCGGACACGCCGTTCAGTAGATCCACGCCATGCGTGGATGGCGCCACCGACACCGCGTCATGGTGCGAACCAAGGTTCGCACCCATCAGGAGGCAGTTCGCACGCATTGACGCCGTTCAGTAGATCCACGCCATGCGTGGATGGGGCCTCCGACATCGCGCCATGGTGCGAACCAAGGTTCGCACGCATTGACGCCGTTCAGTAGATCCACGCCATGCGTGGATGGGGCCACCGACACCGCGCCATGGTGCGAACCAAGGTTCGCACCCACCAAGGGGCAGTTCGCACGCATCGACGCCGTTCAGTAGATCCACGCCATGCGTGGATGGGGCCACCGACACCGCGCCATGATGCGAACCAAGGTTCGCACCCACCAGGAGGCGGTTCGCACGCATTGACGCCGTTCAGTAGATCCACGTCATGCGTGGATGGGGCCACCGACACCGCGTCATGGTGCGAACCAAGGTTCGCACCCACCAGAAGGCGGCTCGAACCCGCTGTAGATCCACGCCATGCGTGGATGGGGCAACCTCAATACACATCGCGCCGGTAACGACCGGCCAGCAGCAGCGCTTCCTTGCCTGCGGCACCCAGCACCTGCTCGATCACCCCATCCACGGCCGGGGCCATGCCCTGCAGGCTGCCGCAGACCAGGATCGTCGCGCCGTCATCCACCCACTGCCGCAGCGTTGTTGCTTCGGCCAGCAGCCGGTCCTGCACGTAGCGATGCGCACCGCCATCGCGGCTGAACACAGCATCCAGCCGCGCCAGCGTTCCGCTCGCCAGCATTGCCTGCAGCTCGTCGCCGAAATGGAAGTCGTGTGCGGCGGTGCGCTCACCGAACAGCAGCCAGGTGCGGCGTGCGCCCTGCTGGGCACGTTCGTGCAGGTGGGCGCGCAGGCCGGCGATGCCGGTGCCGTTGCCGATCAGCAGCAGCGGCACATCGGCGGGCACGCCATGGAAATTGTCATTGCGGCGCAGGCGCAGCTGCACCGGCTCGCCGATGGCCACGTGGTCGCACAGCCAGCCGCTGCCGATGCCGGGCGTGCCGTCGGCGCGCAGCTGGCGGCGCAGCAGCAGCTCCACCGCGCCGTCGGCCATCACCGAGGCGATCGAGTACTCACGATGCGGCAGCGGCTGCAGGGTCGCCAGCAATGCGGGCAGGTCACCCGGCGGAACCAGCGAGGGCAGGTGCGAGCGCGCGACGCGCGCCAGCAAGGTCTGCCCGTCCTCCAGCACGGTGTCCGCATCGAAGCCCTGCGCGTGCAGCCAGGCGCGCGCGTTGGCGCGGGCATGTTGCGGGCCGATCTCGGCGATGTCGCCGGCCTGCCACTGCACATCTGCGCCGGCCGGTGGCCGCAGGCGCAACCAATACACTGGACCGCCGGGGCTGCCCGGGTTCAGATGTTCGCGCTGCAGCAGCGTCCACGGCTGGTATTCGGCCGGGCTCCAGTCGGGCAGTTCACTGGCGCCGCCGCCGAGTTGTCCCAGCAGCTGTTGCCAATGACGAAGCGCTGCCGGATCGGCGTTGTCGACCTCGATCGCATCGAACAGCGGATGCGCGCCGTGCTGGCGCAGCCATTGGTCAAGCTGGTGGCCGAATCCGCAGAAGTGACCGTAGCTGCGGTCGCCCAGTGCGAGCACGCCGTAGTGCAGGTGCTGCAGTGAAGGCGGCGAGACCATGACATCGCGCAGGAACGGCAGCGCGTGGTCAGGTGGATCGCCTTCGCCGGTGGTGCTGGCGATGAACAATGCACGCTGGCTGCTGGCCAGCAAGGCGGCGTCGACTTCGTGCAGACCGCGCACGCGCACCGGCACGCCGGCACCACGCAATGCCTCGGCACTGCGTTCGGCCAGGTCGCGGGCAAAACCGGTCTGGCTGGACCAGACCAGCAGGATCGGCGCGGTGTCAGCGGAGGCGGCATCGTCGCGCGGGCGCCCACGCCACCACAGTGCGGCGCAGGTCAGCGCATACAACGCCGTAGCGAGCACCGCGATCTGCGACTGCCGCGCCGGTGGCGCGCCCTGCCACCAGGCTTCGCCGAGATGCAGGCGCAGCAACGCCGAACCGATCAGCGCCAGCAGAAGCAGGACCAGGGCGTTGCCGAGCCAGGCGCGTGACGGCCGGGTGCTCATGCATCCTGCTCGTCGAGCAGGCGCTGGAAGGCGCTGCTAAGGAACTCCCGCGCGCCGTCCGCTGCACGCTGCAGGTAGCGTGCAGCCAGGCCTTCGCGCTCGGCCAGTGCCATGCCCTGTTCGCGACCAAGGACGGTCAGTGCGGTGGCCCAGGCATCAGCATGCATCGCGTCGTCTGCCACCACGGTGACCGCTGCGGCGACCTGGCGCACCGGCCTGCCGCTGCGCGGGTCGAGGCTGTGGCTGTAGACCTCGCCATCGGCCTGGTACTGATGCCAGCGATCGCCGGAGGTGGCGACCGCCTTGCCATCCAACGCCAGCACCCGCAGTGGTGTTTCGCTGTGCGCGTCTTCTTCGGGTGCGGATTCCACCAGCACGCGCCAGGGATGGCCATCCGGTTTGCGGCCGTAGCCGGCCAGCTCGCCGCCGACTTCAATCAGCGCTGCCGCAATGCCTTGCTCACGCAGCCAAGCCGTAACGTGATCGACGCCGAAGCCCTTGGCGATCGCCGAGAGATCCAGTTCCAGTCCACCCGGTTGCAGCAGCGCATCGCCCTGCCACTGCAGGCGCCGCCAACCGCAACGCTCACGCGTGGCCTGCAGGGTAGCGTCGTCGGGCGGGCGGCGTTCGCCGGCGTGTGCACCGAAGCCCCACAGCGCAACCAGCGGACCGATGGTGGGGTCAAAGGCGCCGTCACTGGCGGCAGCGATGGCGTGTGCGCAGGCCAGAACGTGGCGGGTCTCGGCCGGCAGCACGCACCATTGGCCAGCGTTGGCGCGGTTGTAGCGACTCAGGTTCGAGCCGGGCTCCCATGTGCTCATCTGCGCCACCACCGCATCCAGCCGCGCCTGGATGCCGGCATGCAGTGGATGCAGGTCGCGCTGGCGCGGCGCGACCAGCGACACGCTCCAGGTGGTGCCCATGGTGGTGCCGCCGAGGCGGGCGATGTCGAGCTGGGGATCAGTCATGGTGATGCGTCGTGGCGGCGATGCCGGGGTGTGCCCGGCATCGTGGTCCACATCACTGCGGCAGCACTTCCAGCGTGGCGACGTAGCTCAGGCGGCGCTTGGCGGCCTGCTTCACCGAGGTCTTGTTGTCTTCGGTGCCGGTTTCCAGCCAGTACATGCCGGCTTCCGGCCAGGTCACCTTGATCTCGCCCTTGGCGTCGCTGGTGAGCTTCAGTTCGTCCTGTGCGTTGCGGTAGCGGGTGGCGCCCCGCACGATCTCGAACTCCAGGCCAGCGGTCGGCTTGCCATCGACCAGCACGCGGAAGGTGGCTTCCTCGCCGGCGAACAGGTCGTTCGGGTGGCCGACAGCGACCAGCTCGATACCCCGGTTGGTCGGCTTCAGCGCGGTATCGTTCGGTGCACCGTTGGTGACGAAGGTCTCCACGCGGCCGATCGACTGGCTCAGTTCCAGCTTCTTCGCGTCCTTGGGCAGTTCGCCAAGGGTCGCCACGCTGCCGCGCCAGCGCTTGCGCTCGCCGTTCTGCTCGTAGGTGGCGAACAGGCCGTCATTGACCGAGGCGATGCGGTAGGTGCCCGCCTGCTTCAGTTCGATGTCGAACACGCTGCGGTACTTGCCGGTGGTCGCGTTCTGCGGCTGCACGGTGCTGCCGTCCGGCGCGGTGATCACCAGCGATTCCAGTCGCAGCGGCACGTGGTTGAAGTAGAACAGGTCGTTGGAGACCGCACCGTCGACGGTGATCCACGGTGCGTTGCCGGCGATCACGGTCTGCGAGGGCAGCAGCCAGGCCTTGTGGGCCAGGGCGGAGAAGGGAAGGGCAGCGGCCAGGGCGGCGGCGAGGACGAGCGTGCGCTTCATGCGGAAGACTCCAGTGGATGCGGGGTGATGCGGCAAGGAGAAGGGGATTACGACTTAATCCCCTCCGTCCCCTTTTCAGGGTTTGACGGACAGGGTGACCTGACCCAGTTCGGTGGCGCCCTGCGCCTTGCCGCTCTGCGCGGCGGTGGCCGGCCAGGTGAAGGGGATCTTCAGCAGTTCGCGGCCGCCGACTTCGCGCACCGCCTCCACCACCAGGGTGTAGTTGCCCGGGGCCAGCTGCTTCAGTGCCGGCTGCCTGTCGCTGAACGACAGTGTGTGCTTGCCGGCCGGGCGGGTCGGGCCGGTCACGCCGTCCACCGGCACCTGCAGGGTACGGCCACTCTTGCGCCACCACTGGCGCAGGTCGGGCAGCCACTTGGTGCCGTGGCCCTCGCTGTTGCTGGTCTGCTGGTACCAGACCGACAGGTTGGCCGCGACCTTCTGGTCGGCGCCTTCCAGCCACACCGCCACATACGGGCGGTGGTACTCGGCCACGTTGAGCTTGGGCACTTCGACGTTGATGTCGAGGGTGGTGGCATAGGCCGGCGAGGTGGCCAGCAGGCCGCTGAGGGCGATGGTCAGGGTGACGCGCATGGGGCGGCTCCGGAGGAACGGATGGAATTCACGGTGGAAGTCAGTGGATCAGCAGCAGGGCGATCAACAGCGGGATCATCAGGCCGAGGCCGACCAGCGGCCAGGTCATGCGCCGTTGCCGCGCATGCAGGTGCAGCAGGAACAGGCCGGTGATGCAGAACACCAGGCAGGCCACGGCGAACAGGTCCAGGAACCAGCCCCATGCGGGGCCTGCGTTGCGGCCCTTGTGCAGGTCGTTGAGGTAGGAGACCACGCCGCGCGAGGTCGATTCGTACTCCACCGCGCCGGTTTCGCGGTCGATGCTCAGCCAGGCGTCGCCACCGGGGCGCGGCAGCGACAGGTAGATCTCCTCGGCCGACCACTCGGCCGGGCGGCCACCGATGGCGATGCCCAGCTGCGTGTCCAGCCAGTGCCGGGCCGGGCGCGGAATCGGCGCGTTGCCGTCCTCGCGCGTGCCCAGCTGGCCCAGCAGCGCGGCCGGCAGTTCCAGATGCTGGTTCTGCACCTCGGGCTTGGCCTCGATCTTCGCGGCATGGTTGAGAGTCAGGCCGGTCACCGCGAACAGCAGCATGCCGATCAGGCACACCGCCGAGCTGATCCAGTGCCACTGGTGCAGCGTCCGCAGCCAGAAGCCACGGTTCTGTTGCTGCTGCACGGTGGAAAGGGCGGGACGGCTCACGGCACGGTTCGAGGCGGACGGGGACTGCCCATTACATCATTGATGAGAATAGCTCGCAATTGCGTATCGTTCTGTATCCCGGAGCTATTTCGGGTTGCCGGCCAGCGGCCGGCACTACCGATCGGTGGATCCACGCCATGCGTGGAGCAGGAGCAGGGCGCGGCGATCAGAACTTCGCGTTCAGCGAAATCCAGTAGCTGCGGCGCTGGTCCTTGGTCGCATAGTCGTCCACGCAGTTGAACTCGCTCTGGCTGATCAACAGGCACGACTGCGAGACGAAATCCTTGTCGAACAGGTTGTTGACCCGTGCGTTCACCGTCAGCCAGGGCGTGGCCTTCCAGCTGCCACCGAGATGGAAGATCGTGTAGTCCTCGTAGTAGCGGGTGTGGCTGGCGCCGTTGGCGTCCAGCAGCGTGTCGCGGTAGCGGTCGTAGCGGCCCTCGCCGATCAGCGACAGGCTGACCGCTTCATTGATCTGCCAGTTGAGGCTGGCGTTGGCCATGTGTTTTGCCGGCATGGTGCCGCTGATCGGCAGCCCCTTCTGTGCGCCACTGGTCTGCTCGCTCCTGGTCCAGGTGTAGTTGCCGCGCAGCTGCAGGGTGTCGAGCAGGTCGACGTGGGCGGCCAGTTCGGCACCCCGCGTTTCAGCCTTGTCGATGTTCACGCTCTGGGTGAAGGTGCTGTAGCCCAGTGCGGCCCAGCCCGGGCCGATGTCCACGCAGTAGCCGCTGCCGGCGCGCGCCACTTCGCAGTTGGGGAAGGTGCCGCCGCTGGCGATCTTGTCTTCGAACGTGTTGAAGAAGCCGGTGACGTTGAAGCCCCAGCGCTGGCCCTCGTAGTAGGCGGCCAGCTCGTAGTTGGTGCTGGTTTCAGGCTTCAGGTTCGGCGAACCGACCAATGGCAGCACGCCCTGGCCACCGAAGCCGGTGATGCCCGGGAACAGCTGGTCCGGTCGCGGGGTCTTGTAGCCGGTGCTGACGCCGCCCTTGAAGGTCCACGCATCGCTGGCGTTCCACACCAGGTAGCCACGCGGGCTGACGTGGCTGCCGAACACGTTGTGGTCGTCGTAGCGCAGGCCGAAGGTGGCGGTGAGGGTGTCGGTCAGCGCCCAGTTGTCCTCGGCAAACAGCGCCCACATGCGGTGTTTCTGCTTGACGTTGCTGCGGTAGCCGGCGCCATCCATGCCAAACACACCGTCGACCATGTCAGTGTTGTTGTACTGGCCACCCACCGTCAGCTTGTGCGCGCCGAAGTCCAGGTCGAGCATCGTGTCGAGCACGTAGCCTTCCAGTTCCATGCTGCGCAGCGGGCGCGGCAGGAACGCCTGCAGGCGCGCCGTCTCACTCGGGTTGAGGGCGGCCAGGGCGTTGCCTCGGCTGGCCGCACAGTGGTTGGCGGCGCCAGTGCGGCGGCAGACGTCATTCCACAGCGTCTGCAGGTTGGCACGCTCGTCCAGGGTCAGCGGCAGCGAACGACCCAGGTTGTTGCTCTTGCTGTGGGTCAGTGAGGTCTGCCAGGTGCCGAAGCCGTAGCGGCCCTGGTGGGTCAGCGACAGCTGATCGCGCTCGTAGCGCTGGTAGGCGGTGTAGCCCACGCGCGGCTGCACCACGCGACGGGTGACGGTGCCGCTGCCGTTCGGGTTGGGAATGATCGCATTGCCGACGCGCCACAGGCTGGCCAGGCTGTCGAGGGTGCCGGTCTGGCCTTCGCTGTTGTCGTATTTCTGCCGCGACACGTCGTAGTCCAGCCACAGTTCGTGATCGTCGTTGATGCGGAAGTCCAGGCGCACACCGGTGTTCCAGTTGGTGTTGGCGACCGACTTGCCGCCACCGCCGAAGCCGATGCTGCGCTCCCACGGCGTACCGTCGGGAAGGGTCAGTGCATCCCATTCCGGGTTCGAGGCCTTGGCATCGTAGTAGCTGCCGCGTACCGCCAGGCTGAGGCGATCCTTCAGCAGTGGGCCGCTGAGGTAGAGGTCGGTGGTGCGCGCATCGCCGAACTGGTCGTCCTGCTGCACGGTGAAGCCTTGGGTCACCGAGCCGTGCCAGCTGTCCTGGTTGCGGCGGGTGATGATGTTGATGACGCCGCCCATCGCGTCCGAGCCGTACAGCGTGGACATCGGCCCGCGCACGACTTCGATGCGTTCGATCGCCTCCAGTGGCGGCAGGTAGGCGAACTGGCCGCCACCGAAGTTGTTCGGGTAGATCTGGCCGACATTGCTCTGGCGACGGCCGTCGATCAGCACCAGGGTGTACTCGGACGGCAGGCCGCGCATCGACACGGTGGCGCGGCCGTTCTTGTCGGTCGCTTCCAGGCCCACGTCGATGCCTTCGACGTCGCGCAGGGCGTCGACCAGGCTGGTATACGGGCGCTTGCTCAGTTCCTCGCGGCTGACCACGCTGATGCTGGCCGGGGCATCGATCACCTTCTGTTCGAAGCCGGAGGCAGTGACCACCACCTTGTCCAGCGTCTGCGGTGCGCCGGCGGCGTCACCGTGGGCGAAGGCGGGGCTGGCGAAAGCCGCCAGCACGGCGCTGGTCAGCAGGGTACGGGACAGGGACGAACGGACACGATGGCGCTGGGCCATGGCAGTTACCTCGAAGGATGCAGGGTGGCGCGATGCCGTGCGCGAAGGGCGCGGCAGGCACGGAAGGCCCGGTCAGGGGCGGCAGGGATGAAGCAGACAGCGGCGTGCAGGCGCGACCGCGCAGGCGGTCACGCCAGGCCGTGGATCAGGCGAGCGGCGGCGCCTGGCCGCGTTGCTGGCGGCGCCCGGGCGCATCGGCCCAGGGCGTGTCCGGAGCGGCCAGCGGCCAGTCCGGGCGCACGCCGGGCATGGCCGGCGTGGCGGGTACGAGTTCGAGTTCAGTGCGCAGCCAGTGGCTGGCCAGCAGCAACGGCGGGTGTGCCTGCTCGGCCGCTTTCACCGGGGTGGCGGCACAGCGGCGCAGCTTGGCCGGCGCCTCTTCCTGCAGGGGGCTTTCGCCACCGCGCTCTTCCAGCGGCATCTGCATGGCCATTCCGGCCTGGGCCTGTGGCAGCAGTGGCAGGGTGCCCAGCAGCAACGCCAGCATCGCCACCCATGCCAGCAGGCTGGCCAGCGCCGGACGCTGGCCGCGCATGGCGGTGCCCATCTTGCGATGGATGAGTGGGCGAGGGCGAAGCGGACGCAGCACGCAGGGGTCCCCAAGGGTCTGCCGGCAGCGGCCGGCATCAACGGGGCGTGATTGTAATGAGAGCCGTTAGCTGTTGCAAATGAGAATGATTGCCAAAATGCCGCAGGCCGGCCCGGCAAGGCTCAGACTTCGCTCCAGCGCCGCAAAAGGTTGTGGTACACGCCGGTCAGCTGCAGGATCGCCTCGGCGTCGCCGCCGGTCTGCCGCAGGCGCTCGATCGAGCCATCCATTTCCCACAACAGGCGGCGCTGCACGTCGTCGCGGATCATGCTCTGCACCCAGAAGAAAGAAGCCACGCGTGCGCCACGGGTAACCGGCCGCACCTGGTGCAGGCTGCTGGACGGATACACGACCAGGTCGCCGGCCGGCAGCTTCACTTCGTGCTCGCCGTAGGTGTCGCTGATGATCAGTTCGCCGCCCTCGTACTCATCCGGCGCCGACAGGAACAGGGTGCAGGAGATGTCCGAACGCAGCTGTTCACCATTGGCGAGGTTCATCACCGCGCCATCGACATGGAAGCCGTAGGTGCCGCCGCCGCTGTAGCGGTTGAAGCGCGGTGGCAGGTACTTCAGTGGCAGCGCGGCGCTGAAGAACAGCGGGTGCCGGGCCAGCGCGACGAGGATGATCTCGCCCAGTTCGCGGCGTAGCGGCGAGGCCTCGGGCAGCTGCTGGTTGTGCTTGGCCTGCGCGCCCAGATGGCCGACGGTCTCGCGGCCATCGGTCCAGTCGGCGGCATCCAGTCGGCGGCGGAAGTCGGCCACCTGGTCGGCGCTGAGAATGTCGGGGATGTGCAGCAGCATGCGGGGCTCCTCAGAGGGACGGCGGTGCGACCAGGGCGCGCACCTGCGGATGCGGCGACGCGGCCAGTTCCGGCACGATGTGCGCCATGAACGCCGGGCTGCCGTGCGCCAGGGCGAGCCGTAGCCAGTGCACGGCCTGCTCGACCTGGCCGGCGTGCAGCAGGATCGAGGCGTAGTTGGCCTGGCCGCGGAAATCGCCGGTCTCGGCCGCGCGCCGGTACCAGCCCAGGGCGGCCTGCGGATCGCGCTCGATCTCCAGGCCGTCTTCAAGGTGGCGGGCCAGCAGGTTCATCGATTTGGCATGGCCCAGGTGCGCGGCACGGGTGTACAGGGCCAGTGCCTGCGCGCGGTCCTGGGGCACGCCGCGGCCGGTGGCCAGCAGGTTGGCCAGGTTGTACAGGCCCCAGTCCAGCCCGGTGTCGGCCGCGCGCCGGTACCACACCGCGGCCAGCGTGGGATCGGGCGTGGTGCCCTGGCCCAGCTCATGGCAGCGGCCGAGCATGTTCATCGCCATCGGCGCGCCGTTGTTGGCGGCGGTTTCGTACCAGAGCAGCGCAGCCGAGGCGTCCTGCGCGGTGCCTTTACCTTCCATGTGCATCTGCGCGAGCAGCAGCTGCGCCTCGACCTGCCCGGCCTGTGCGGCGTCGCGCACGCGTGCGAACGCAGCCTGTGGATCGTGCTGGAGCAGCTCGGCCAGGGCGTCGCTGTCGATGGGGGTACGGGTTGCCATGGGGTGAGTATCGCCGGAAACAAAAACGGCGGCAGGAGCGCCTGCCGCCGTGGTGGAGCGCGGTTACATCAGAACTTGACGTTCAGTGCCAGAGTGGCCGAGCGACCCGGGGCGATGCTCGCGTAGTGCGAGGCATAGGCCTTGGTGAAGTAGGTCTTGTCGGTCAGGTTCTGCACGTTGAGCTGCAGGCTGATGTTGTCCTGGATCGCGTAGCTGGCCATCGCGTCGAAGCGGGTGTAGCTCGGGATCCACTTGGTGTTGGCGACATCACCGTACTGCTTGTCCGAGTAGAACGCGCCGGCGCCGAGGGTCAGGCCGATCGGGAAGCGGTAGGTGGTCCACAGGTTGGCGCTGTGCTTGGCAGTGTTGGGGAACACGTTGCCGTTGTACGGCGACGGCACGTACACGTTGGACGGGCAGGTGCGGCCCACCGGTGCGCCACAGACGAAACCGTTGTCCTTCAGTTCCGAGTCCAGGTAGGTGTAGCCGCCGTACAGGCTCCAGGCGTCGGTCAGCTGGCCGGTGAAGCCCAGTTCGAAGCCGTTGATCTCCTTCTTGCCGGCGTTCTGGCTGGTGCCGTTGTCGACCGTCACGCGTGCGTTGTTCATCACGGTGTGGAAGATCGCTGCGGTCAGGTTCAGGCGCTGGTCGAACAGGTCCCACTTGGTGCCCAGTTCGAGGTTCTTCGTGTCCTGCGGCTTGAGGTCGGCCACGGCGGCGCTCAGGCCGTCCGAACCGTCACCACCGTCCATGCCCGGCGGGGTCGAGGAGGTGCCCCACGACAGGTAGATGCTGCCGTTGGCGGCCGGCTTGAACACCACACCGGCCTGGTAGTTCAGGAAGTCGTTGCTGTTGCGCACGCGGGTCGGTGCCTTGCCGGCCACCGGGGTGGTCAGGGTGGTGCGGAAGTCGTCGTAGCGCAGGCCGAGGTTGATCATCCACTGCTCATTGAGCTCGATGGTGTCGAACACGTAGGCCGAGGTGGTCCTGGTGCGCTGCTCGACGTCCAGTGCCTTGTCGCTGCGGTACACCGAATGGGTGGCTGCCCACGGATCGCGCGGATCCGGATTGGCGAAATCGGTGCAGTTGTAGCCGGTGGCCGCGCCGGTGGTCGGGCACTTGCTGTTGCCGGTGAGCGGGTTGCTGGTGCCCGGGGTCATCAGATAGCTGCCGCGGGTCATCTTCTCGTCGCTGTACTCCACGCCAGCGCTGTAGCTGTGCTTGAGCGCGCCGGTCTGGAAGACACCGGTCAGGCCCAGCTGGTCGGCGAAGCTCTTGACGTCGACGGCGCGGGCGTTGGTACGGCGCCACAAGGTGCCGTAGTTGTTCGGGTTGCCCTGGCTGTCGTCCGGCTGGGTCCACAGGTAATCGTTGCTGGTGTTGCCCAGGCGCGCGATGTTGCGCAGCTTGTGGCCGCCGAAATCGTAGCTGGCATCCAGCGTGCTGATGTCGGCACGGGTGCGCTGGAAGTCACGGTCGACCAGGCCGTAGTAGTTGTTGCGGTCCGGCACCATCGGGCGGCCGTCGACCCACTTCGAGGCCGGCGCACCGTTCGGGTTGCCGTAGGGGAAACCACCGGCGTCCGGCAGGTCATCGCTCTGCATGTGGTAGTGGCTGGCGATCAGCTGCGCCGGGCCGTTCAGGCCGAATGCGATCGACGGCGCGATGCCCCAGCGGCTGACATTGGCGGCGTCGCGGCCAGCGATGTCCGATTCGTGCTTCATCAGGTTCAGGCGCGCGGCGATGCCGTCGCCCAGGACGTAGTTGGCGTCCACGGTGCCGCGTGCGTAGCTGTCGGTACCGATGCCCATGCTGGCGTTGGTCTCGTTCTTCAGCTTCGGCGTCTTGCTCACCAGGTTCAGGCTGCCACCACCGGAATCACGGCCACCGTAGGCCGAGCTCGGGCCCTTGACCACTTCCACCTGCTCCAGATCGAAGATCTCGCGGGTCTGCGAGCCGACGTCGCGCAGGCCGTCGACGAAGACGTTGCTCTGCGAATCGAAGCCACGGATGAAGGGGCGGTCGCCGGTCGGGTTGCCGCCTTCGCCGGCACCGAAGGTGATGCCCGGCACCATGCGCAGCGCATCCTGCAGGTTGGTCGCACCGGTTTCGGCGATCAGCTTCTCCGACACGATCGACACTGACTTGGGGGTGTCCAGCAGTTCGGCGGTGAACTTCGGCGAGGACGGATTGAACCAGCTGCCGCGCACCTGCACCTTGTCCAGGTCGGTGGCCTTGCTGGATGCGGCATCAGCGCTGTCGGCAGCCTGCGCGGCCAGCGGCGCGAAGCCTGCGGCCAGGGTGGCGGTGGCGAGCAGGGAAACGCGCGGGGCGTGCTTGCGGGACGTGATGTGGGTCATGGCTTTGGGTAGTGGCGTGGATCGGGAAACGGCGAAGGCCGAAGCGCAGACAGCGCGACGACAGGGAGGGAGCGTCTTCTGTAGAGCCGAGCTGATGCCCGGCGATGCGGCGAACGACTTCAGGCGCACGGCAACAGCCGCAGGGCGCCTCAGCTGGCGTGCGGTGCGGGCGGTGCGTGGCCGGGGTTCAATCGCAGTGCGGGATCGTGCAGTTGCCGGCGCAGGGCATCGGAGCGCCATAGCGGGATATGTGCGACCAGGGGCGCGCGCAGGGGGGCCAGTCCGGCGCAGGGCGTGTTGCCCTCACCCTCAAGCGGCGGCTCCGGTGCAGGTGCAGCATGTTGCGGGCACTCGTCCGCCGACGGCGCCGGCAATGGCATGACCTGGCGCAAGCCTTCGGCATGTGCCTGCCACCCTTGGGCAGTCGGGTCGCTGCCGCGCCCTTCGTGCAGCGCCGACCAGCCCAGCAGCAGCGTCAGCAGCACGGCCACGGCCAGTGGCCACCCCTGGCGGGCGAGCTGGCACAACGTGGCAGTGGGCGCGGGCGAGACCATGGCGCGAGGGCGAAGTCGTTACGAAGATGTTACGTAGAATAACATCAACGATAATGATTCGCATGTACGGGGTGCTGCGGGACGCCGGGGCGGCCGGGGAACGCCCTGCGAAGGCCCTTGCGGGGCCTCCTGCAGATCCAGCCCAGGGTGGATACCCCCAGGCCGTGCGCCGCCTCAATCGCGGTCGTCGCGGGTCCAGACGGCGTCGTGCTCGCGCTTCACCGGGAACTTGGGCACCGGGGTATAGGCCGGGGCGCACAGGGCGCGGCCATCGCGCACGTCGAAGCGCGCACCGTGCAGTACGCACTCCACGCTGCCTTCGGCGGTGTTGAATTCGCCAGAGGACAGCTCGAATTCCTCGTGCGTGCACTGGTCTTCCAGCGCGTACAGCTCGCCGTCGAGGTTGAACACCACGATCGGGGTGCCGGTCACCTCGTCGAACACGCTCTTCATTTCACCGGGCAGCAGCTCGTTGCTGGCGCACACGAAGGTCCAGGTATCGCTCACGCGGCCGCTCCGGCCAGCGGTTTTTCCAGGATCTCGAAGCGCAGGTCGTCGCGCTTGGGGATGCCGAAGCGTTCGTCGCCATACGGGAAGGGTTTCTTGATGCCGGTCCGCTGGTAGCCACGACGCTCGTAGAAGGCGATCAGTTCGTCGCGTACGTCGATCACCGTCATCTGCATCACCGGCACGTTCCATTCGCGTGCGGCGTGGGCTTCGGCGGCGACCATCAGCTGTTTGCCGACGCCGCCGCCCTGCTGTGCGGGGTCGACCGAGAACATGCCGAAGTAGCCCTTGCCCTCAACGTCGGCAACGTGGGCGCAGGCCACAAGAACGCCTTCGCGCTCGGCCAGCAGGATGGTGGAGCGGGGGCGGTCCAGGTCGGCCTGGATGCCTTCGGCGTCGATGCGGGCGCCATCCAGCAGGTCGGCTTCGGTAGTCCAGCCCACGCGGCTGGCGTCGCCACGGTAGGCCGAGGTGACGAGGGCGATCAGGGCGGGGATGTCGGCCGGCGTGGCGGCGCGGAAGGTCAGGGTGCTCATGGGGGCATTTTAGGTGGGCAGTGGGCGGGCGCAAATGGGGGAGACCCTTGACGGTCCTGGCAACCGCTATGCTCGTGCATTCTTCAAATGCCAGGCGGAGTGCAGGGGTGGGCATACCGAAGGGAATCGCGCTGGCCGCAACTGTCCTGCTTGTGGCTCTTCTGGCTTGCCTGCCGGCGCACGAGGAGAGTGGCGGCATCGCGCCCAACGGCCTGGGGTGCCCGCGTTTCAGTGCGTCCCGTGCGTTGCCAGTGACGGTGGAGGCGCTGCGTGCCGATCCCATGCGTTATCACGGCAGACTGGTGCGCGTACGGGGTGCCTACGTTGAGAGCTTCGAAATGTCTGCGCTGCACCCGGGGCCACCGGTGCAGGATCCATGGGCGGCCGACGGCGTGTGGGTGAATGGAATTCCCGTCACGGCGCTGCCGTCGGAGCAGGCGGTTGAACTCACCGGAATCGTATCGGCGGGCCAACCCGCGTTCCCTTACGGCAAGGGGCACCTTGGGCAATGGCCTGCGGAGCTCTGCGTGTCTTCCATCCTGCCCTTGGCGGCGCCATGAAAAACGCCGCGGTTTCCCGCGGCGTTCTCGTTGCTTCCGGCTGCGCTGTGAGTCTTACCCCAGCAGCTTGCGCACCTTGGTCAGCGCGGTCATGAAGCGCTCGATCTCGGCGTGGGTGTTGTAGAACGCCAGCGAGGCGCGGCAGGTGGCGGCGACGCCGAAGTACTGCAGCAGCGGGTGTGCGCAGTGCTGGCCCGAGCGCACGGCCACGCCTTCCAGGTCGAGCAGGGTGGCCAGGTCGTGGGCATGCGCGCCATCGATCAGGAACGAGACCACGGCGGCCTTCTCCGGTGCCTGGCCGATGATGCGCAGGCCATCGACGCGGCGCAGCTCTTCGGTGAAGTGCGCCAGCAGTTCGGCTTCGCGCGCCTCCACGTTGTCCTGGCCAAGCTGCTGCAGGTAGTCGGCGGCCACGCCCAGGCCGATGAAACCGGCGATGTTCGGGGTGCCGGCTTCGAACTTGTGCGGGGCATCGTTGAACACGGTGCCGTCGAAGCTGACTTCCTTGATCATCTCGCCGCCGCCGAGGAACGGTGGCATCGCGTCCAGGTGCTCGCGACGCGCCCACAGCGCGCCGGTACCGGTTGGACCGCACATCTTGTGGCCGGTGATGGCGTAGAAATCGCAGCCGATCGCGGCGACGTCGACCTTGCGGTGTGGCACGGCCTGCGAGCCATCGACCACGGTGATGATGCCGCGCTTGCGCGCTTCGCGGCAGATCTCGCGCACCGGGTTGACCGTGCCCAGCACGTTGGAGACATGGGTGACCGCCAGCAGCTTGACCTCCGGGGTCATCGCCGCGCGCAGCGCATCCAGGTCCAGCGCACCATCGGGAGTGATCTCGGCCACGCGGATGGTGGCACCGGTACGCTGCGCGACCAGCTGCCACGGCACGATGTTGGCGTGGTGCTCCATGCGCGACACCAGGATCACGTCGCCGGCCTTCAGCCGCGGCAGCGCCCAAGAATACGCCACCAGGTTGATGGCGAAGGTGGTGCCGCTGCACAGCACCAGCTCGCTGGGGCGCACGTTGAGGAAGCGCGCCAGCGTGTTGCGCGCACCTTCGTAGGCATCGGTGGCTTCGCTGCCCAGTGCATGCACCGCGCGGCTGACGTTGGCGTTGTAACGGCGGTAGAACTCGTCCACCGCGCCGATCACCTGCACCGGCTTCTGGCCGGTGTTGGCATTGTCGAAATAGACCAGCGGCTTGCCATGTACTTCGCGCATCAGCAGCGGGAAGTCGAGGCGGACGCGGTCCCAGTCGGGAGCGCCGGTGCGTTCTTCGATCGGGCGCGGCGTGGACAGGTTCATGCCACACCCGCCTCGGCCAGGGCCTTGTCCAGGCGGCGTGCCAGCTGCGCGCGCAGCGCGTCCGGCAGGATCTTCAGCGGTTCATGGCAGAACGCAGCGCTCAGCAGCGCCTGCGCCTGGGCCTGCGGCAGGCCGCGCGAGCGCAGGTAGAACAGCGCATTGGCATCGAGCTGGCCAACGGTCGCGCCGTGCGCGGCCTTCACTTCATCGGCGTCGATCACCAGCGTCGGCTGGGTGTCGATTTCGGCGTCCGCCGACAGCAGCAGGTTCTTGTTGGACAGGTTCGCGTCGGTGCCATCGGCGCCTTCGCGGATCTGGATGCCACCATGGAACACCACGCGGCTGCGGTTGGCGGCGACGCCGCGCCACAGCAGCTCGCAGGCGGTATCGCGGGCGATATGGTCGATGCCGAGGCGGGTTTCGACGTGGCGGCGGCCATTGCCGAGCAGCACGCCGTTGGCGGTCAGCCGGGCATTGTCGCCTTCCAGGCGCACGTTCAGTTCATGGCGGCTGAGCGCGGCGCCCAGTTCCAGGTCGACGCGGTGGTACTGCGCGTCGCGGGCCAACACCGCGTCTGTGCGCAGGAAGCTGGTCTGGCGTGCGCTGCCGGCCTGCACGCGGGCGTGCTTGAGCACGGCGTCGCGCGCGACGTGGGCATGCAGCACGGTGTTGTCCAGGTGGGCGGAGTCACCCACGCTGAAGCGGTGCTCGACCACGCCGAGGCTGGCGCCGGCACGCAGTTCGATCAGGTGGCGGTGATGCCAGGCCAGGTCGGTCTCGCCGGCCACACTGGCGAATACCAGCTGCAGCGGCACGTCGACCTGCACGCCTTCGTCCACGCGCAGCACCACGCCTTCATCGGCCAGTGCGGCGTTGAGGCGGGCAAAGATCTCCTCGCTGCGCTCGTAGCGGCGGCCAAGGAAACGCACGGCGTCTTCGCCGGAGGCCAGTGCGGCCGACAGCGGCTGCAGCTGCACGCCGGCCGGCAGGGCATGCACGTCGCTCAGCGCGGCATCCAGGCGGCCGTTGACGAACACCAGGCGCGGCGCCGGGATGTCGTCCAGCAGCGCGGCGTCCAGCGCCGGGCCCTGCAGCGGTGCCGCAGCAAACGCACGGCGTTCCAGCTGGCGCAGCGAGGTGTACTTCCAGGCTTCATTGCGTGCGGCCGGCAGGCCGTCGCGCAGGGCCGCATCCAGCACTTCGCGGCGCGCATCGCTGCCGCAGAAGGCCTGGGCCATCGAGTCGAGCAGGGCGCTCATCAGACCGCCGCCTCGGGCACGACCCGGTCCTTCAGGAAATCATAGCCGTGCGCTTCAAGTTCCAGCGCCAGCTCGGGACCGCCGCTCTTGACGATGCGGCCATCGGCCAGCACGTGCACCACGTCCGGCTTGATGTAGTCCAGCAGGCGCTGGTAATGGGTGATGACCAGGAACGAACGGTCGGCGGCGCGCAGCGCATTGACGCCGTCGGCCACGCTCTTCAGCGCGTCGATGTCCAGGCCCGAGTCGGTTTCGTCCAGGATCGCCAGCTTCGGTTCCAGCACGGCCAGCTGGAAGATCTCGTTGCGCTTCTTCTCGCCGCCGGAGAAGCCTTCGTTGACGCCACGATGCAGCAGCTCGTCCTTCAGGTGCAGCACGGCCAGCTTCTCCCGCACCAGCTTGAGGAACTGCATGGAATCGAGTTCCTCCTCACCGCGTGCCTTGCGCTGGGCGTTCAGCGCCGCGCGCAGGAAGTAGGTGTTGTTCACGCCCGGGATCTCCACCGGGTACTGGAATGCCAGGAACAGGCCGGCAGCGGCACGCGCTTCCGGGTCCTGCTCCAGCAGGTCGACACCGTCGAACTGCACGCTGCCTTCGGTCACTTCGTAGCCGTCGCGGCCGGCCAGGACATTGCCCAGGGTGGACTTGCCGGCGCCGTTCGGGCCCATGATGGCGTGCACCTGGCCGGGCTTCACATCCAGCGACAGGCCCTTGAGGATTTCCTTGTCGCCGATGCGGGCGTGGAGATTTTCGATCTTCAGCATGGTGGGGGTTTCCGTGGGGCGGGCCTGGGCCCGCCGGTAAAGAGAATGCGTTTGCGAGGGGCAGGGGCGGGCGGTCAGCCCACCGAACCTTCCAGCGAGACTTCCAGCAGCTTCTTGGCTTCCACCGCGAACTCCATCGGCAGTTCGCGGAACACCTGCTTGCAGAAGCCGTCGACGATCATCGACACCGCGTCTTCCTGGCTGATGCCACGGGCGCGGCAGTAGAACAGCTGGTCGTCGGAAATCTTCGAGGTGGTGGCCTCGTGCTCGACGGTGGCGCCCGGGTTCTTCACCTCGATGTAGGGGAAGGTGTGGGCGCCGCACTGCTTGCCGATCAGCAGCGAATCGCACTGGGTGTAGTTGCGCGCACCATCAGCATTGCGGTCGACCTTGACCAGGCCGCGGTAGGTGTTCTGGCCGCGGCCGGCGCTGATGCCCTTGCTGACGATCTTGCTCTTGGTGCGCTTGCCGACGTGGATCATCTTGGTGCCGGTGTCGGCCTGCTGGCGGTGATGGGTCAGCGCGACCGAGTGGAACTCACCGACCGAGTCGTCGCCCAGCAGCACGCACGAGGGGTACTTCCAGGTGATCGCCGAGCCGGTCTCGACCTGGGTCCAGGTGACCTTGCTGCGCGCGCCGCGGCATTCGGCACGCTTGGTGACGAAGTTGTAGATGCCACCGACGCCGTTCTCGTCGCCCGGGTACCAGTTCTGCACCGTGGAGTACTTGATCTCCGCGTCTTCCAGTGCCACCAGTTCGACCACCGCAGCGTGCAGCTGGTTCTCATCGCGCATCGGCGCGGTGCAGCCTTCCAGGTAGGAGACGTAGGCCTTGTCCTCGCACACGATCAGGGTACGCTCGAACTGGCCGGTGTGGCCGGCGTTGATGCGGAAGTAGGTGCTCAGTTCCATCGGGCAGCGCACGCCTTTGGGAATGAACACGAAGCTGCCATCGGAGAACACCGCCGAGTTGAGCGCGGCGAAGTAGTTGTCACCCACCGGCACCACGGTGCCCAGGTACTGGCGCACCAGCTCCGGGTGTTCCTTGATGGCCTCGGACATGGAGCAGAAGATGATGCCCTTCTCAGCCAGTTCCTTGCGGAAGGTGGTACCGACGGAGACCGAGTCGAACACCGCGTCCACCGCCACGCCGGCCAGCTTGGCGCGCTCGTGCAGCGGCACGCCCAGCTTGTCGTAGGTGTCGAGCAGTTCCTTCGGCACGTCGTCCAGCGAGGCGTACTTCGGGCCCTTCGGCGCCGAGTAGTAGCTGAGCGCCTGCAGATCGATCGGGGCGATCTCCAGCTTGGCCCAGTCCGGCATCGGCATGGTCAGGAAGTGGCGGTAGGCGTCCAGGCGCCACTGCGTCATCCACTCCGGCTCGTCCTTCTTGGCCGACAGGGCACGGATGGTGTCCTCGTCCAGGCCCGGCGGCAGGGAGTCCGACTCGATCTCGGTGATGAAGCCAGCCGAATACTTGCGGCCGAGCTGCTCGTGGATCTCGCGGTTGGGGGTGTCGTCGTGGGCGACGTTTTCGATGGTTTCGGTGGCCATGGGGGGCTGCCTGTGGATCAGGAGACGACGTCGACAGCGATGGTGCGGCGCTGTTCGTCATCGGCAAGGGGAAGGGGGGGCAGGATCTGCGCAAGACTGACGTCGCGCAGGGCCTCGGAGACCACGTCGTTGATCAACCGCCAGCTGCTGCGCGCGCCGCACTTGGGTGCCATGCCGCACTGGTGGTGGTCGTGGCTGCATTCGGTCAGGGCCAGCGGCCCTTCCATCGCTTCGACCACTTCGAACAGCGAGATCTCGATGGCCGGGCGGGTCAGCCGGTAGCCGCCACGGACGCCGCGCAGGCCTTCGACCAGGCCGGCCTGGGCCAGCGGCTTGAGTACCTTGCTGACGGTGGGCGGCTCCAGGCCGGTGAATTCGGCCAGTTCGGTGGCACTGAGCACCTCGCCCGGACGGGCGGCGAGCACGGTCAGCACGACGGTGGCGTAATCGGTGAGCTTGGTGACGCGCAACATGGGGATGCGAGTGGTTCTTAAAGCGGACTGAAATTGTACGCTTTTATTCGCCACCATCCAACCCGGGCATTCAGCCGGCGCTGGGGCCGGGCCGGGAGGCTCTGCCAGCGGGCGCTGCCCGGGGCGCCATGCTGCGCCAACCGGGTGATTTTCGCAATCACCCGGAATGGGCGAGAATCCCTGTTCCATCCGCTGCAAACAGCCCGTGCCGATGCCGAAGAAGATCCAAGCCCGCAAGTCCGCCATCCATGGCAACGGCGTGTTCGCCGTCGCCCCGATCAAGCAGGGCGAGCGCGTGATCCAGTACAAGGGCCTGCTGCGCAGCCATGGCGACGTTGATGCCGATGACAGCGGCGACGTCGAAAGCGGCCATACCTTCCTGTTCACCCTCAATGACGACTGGGTGATCGATGCCAACTACAAGGGCAACGACGCGCGCTGGATCAACCACAGCTGCGACCCGAACTGCGAGGCGGTGATCGAGGAAGATGAGGACGGCGACAGCCGTGGCGACAAGGTGTTCATCGAGGCGCTGCGCGATATCAAGGCTGGCGAAGAGCTGACCTATAACTACGGCATCACCCTGGCCGAGCGCCACACCGCCAAGTTGAAGAAGATCTGGGAATGCCGCTGCGGCTCGCCCAAGTGCACCGGCACCATGCTGCAGCCCAAGCGCTGACCGGTACCGGGTAGGGCCGGCCGCTGGCCGGCATGGCGCGATGCAGGAGCCGGCCAGCTGCCGGCACTTGCGGGAGGCTCTCCACCTGCCGTGCACGGCAGGGTCACCGCCGTGCAAGGGCCGTTCGTCCACGCTGTGCACTCCCCCAACTGGAGTGCACCCATGGCAGAGCGATTGAAGGGCAAACAGATCGCAATCCTCGCGACCCACGGCTTTGAACAGTCCGAATTGACCGAGCCCAAACGGCTGCTGGAAGCGGAAGG
This sequence comes from Stenotrophomonas maltophilia group sp. vghtpe118, assembly GCF_052605195.1. NCBI lineage: Bacteria > Pseudomonadati > Pseudomonadota > Gammaproteobacteria > Lysobacterales > Lysobacteraceae > Stenotrophomonas > Stenotrophomonas maltophilia group sp. vghtpe118. The sequence continues at coordinate 3,848,859 of NZ_CP199672.1, forward strand.
TGCGCGGGTCAGCGTGGTGTCGCCCGCAAAGGAGGCGACCATCAAGGGCTGGAAAGAGAAGAACTGGGGCGACGCCGTCGCGGTCGACATCCCGCTGGATGAGGCGGATCCGGCGGGCTTTGATGCCCTGGTGCTGCCGGGAGGTGTGATCAATCCGGACACACTGCGCACCGACGACGCGGTGCTCAGCTTCATCCGCTCAGTGGATGAAGCCGGCAAGCCCGTCGCCGCGATCTGTCATGGCCCGTGGCTGCTGATCAACAGCGGGCTGGCCGATGGCCGCGAGCTGACTTCCTGGCCCTCCCTTCAGCAGGATCTGGCCAACGCCGGTGCGAACTGGCGCGACGCCGAGGTCGTGGTAGACGGCAACGTGATCACCAGCCGCAAGCCGGATGACATTCCTGCTTTCAGCGAGGCGGTGGTCAAGGCACTTGCCGCGTGATCCGCTATACCGGTAGTGCCGGCCGCTGGCCGGCAGATGCAGTCTGCGCTGCCGGCCCGCGGCCGGCACTACCTTATTTGCCCAGCAGGCCTGCCGGCACCAGGTTGCCCAGGTTCTGGTTGAAGGTGACCACCAGCTTGCCGTTTTTGACCTGTGCCGCCTGTACCTGAAGCGCGCCGAGCACCCCGGCCACGGCCGGGTCCAGCTTGTAGATCGGTTCGCGCTGGGCGTAGTCGCTCAGCCAGGCATTGAGCAGGCCACGGGTGCGTGAGTCGAGGCGGCCGCCCTGGTTGGCCGGGGTGAAGTCGTCCACGCTGGGCTGCTGCAGGTGGAAGCCCTGGGTCTGCGCGTCGTAGCGCAGGCCGCTGCTGAGCTTCACCGTACCCAGTTTGGCCGGGTTGCCGCCGGCGGTGGCCAGTGCCACGTCCATGCCCAGGTTCAAGCGCTCGCCGGCCGGAAGGCTCAGCTGAGGATGGCTCATGGTCAGGGAGATCAGGCCGCCAAGGGCGTCCTGGGTGCGCGGGAAGCTGCCATCGAGGTACTGCTGGACGTCGCTGGCACCCACCGACAGTTCGCGGCCGGAAATGGAGGGAGCCGCCTGCGCGCCGATCGCAGCGGCGATCAGTACGGTGGAGGCAGCGAGGCGGGTCATCAGGGAACGCAGGCGCATGGCGGTGACCGATGGCAGGGAATGGATGGATCAAAGAGTAGCCGTGCAGGCTGAATCGCGCGTGCATGCGGCTGTAACGGTTCAGTCCAGCATCGGACGCAGTTGCGCCGACTGGATCTGCCAGGCGCTGCCATCGCTGCTGGGTTGCACGCGGTACCAGCCACCGAAGCGGAACGTACCGTTGGCGGTGACCGCGCGGATCTGCACCGGCACTTCAAGCAGCTGCGGTGGCTGCCGATCGTCGCGGGCGACCGGGGGATCGCTGTGCAGGCGCAGGGTGCGCAGGTCCTGCAGCTGCCGCAGCGCGGCGTCGTCCGCATGCCGCGGGTCGCTGGGCGGGATCGTCCAGGCGGCATCGCTGGCGGCGCGGTCGCGGTTGAGCAACGCCGCTACGTAGCGGTTGAGCATCGTCGATGGCGGCTCGGCACCGTCGGCGACAGCGGACAGCACCGGCATTTCACTTGCCTGCACTGCTGCGGGATCGGGGCCGGTGCGGGTGTCCATGGCTGCGGTAGCAGCGACGGGAGCGGACGCTGCCGCGATGTCGCCGGTCGTCTGTGCTGCCGGGCGTGAACAGCCCAGCAGCACCAAGGGTGCGATCAGCAACGGGATCCTGCGCATGTCTGCCTCCTCCCCGAGGCAACCTGGAGGGCGGCAGTGTAGCGATTGCGCCGGGATCAGCGGGAGGAGGGCAGCTGATCCAGAGCGTCCAGCGCTGGCAGGACCTGACCGGCGATGGCCGCCAATGCGTGGCCGCCGGTCTCGGCATGGCGCTGCACGATATCGCGCAGCAGCTGGGTGGCGATCACCAGGGTCGCACGCTCGTCGCCGCTGATCCCGGCGGTACGCGGGGCCGCCTCCAGCAGGCGCATCAGGTCGCGGCTGGCGCGATGCTCCAGTTCGATGGTGCAGCGCCCTGTGCACTGCAGCCCGTCCTTTTCGATGGGGGTCACCGAGATCCGGTAGCGGGTGGAGGGGCTGGCCATGAGGGTGTGCTCGCCGTAGCTGTGGAGGATGTGCCCACCATAGGCAAGGCCACGGCCTGAGGCGACGGCCGGCGCTGCACGCAGTGTTCCACCCGGTACGTTCCAGCACCTGCCCAGGCCGCGCTCGGCCAGTGGCGACGGGCCTGTACGGGCATTCCCGGGGAGGCGGCAACGCTGTGTTGCGGATTGCCACAGCGCGACGCATCCACGCATGGCGTGGATCTACCGCCGGGCACGCAAAAAAAACGGGACGGCCAGAGCCGTCCCGTCGGAATCCACGTTGGGGCGCGCGCTTACAGCGCGGCGTCCTTCAGCTTCTTCAGCGGACGCACCTTCAGCTTGGTGGTGGCCGGCTTGGCGGCGAACCACTGCTCTTCCTTGGTGAACGGGTTGATGCCCTTGCGCTTCGGCTTGGCCGGCACATTGACGGTGGTGATCTTCAGCAGGCCCGGCAGGGTGAAGGAGCCAGCGCCCTTCTTGTGCACCGAGGAGGCGACGGCGCTTTCCAGCGAGGCCAGCACAGCGCGGACGTCCTTGGCGACGACGCCGGAGGCTTCAGCGATGTGTGCAACCAGGCCGGACTTGGTCAGCACTTCCTTGATCGGCTTCGGAGCGGCCGGCTTGGCGGCTGCCTTCGTCGCGACTTTCTTCGCTGCCTTCTTCGGGGCAGCCTTCTTAGCGGTCTTTGCCATGGTTTCCTGTTCCGTGAACGGTTGGTTGTTTGGTCGGCGCCGAACCCCGTCGGCAAGCGCAATGTAGGGCAACTCTTGGGCGCCGCCAATAGCCCGAAGCGCGGAAAGTGCATGTTTTTTCATATCCAGGCCGATTCAGTACATGGTCGGCGGTGGGGGATGGGGGCACGCCAGCGTGTTCGATCGCCGGCGCCCGCCGATCGGTGGGGTGCGCGAAACCACTGAAAACAAGAGGAAAATGCGTTCCGGGCTGGCGAGGAAGTGTCCACGCGCCGGACTCGGGGGCGACGTCCGGCGTGCGGCGGAGCGACGCAGGGCTAACGCGTGGCGTGCGAGGGTAGCCGTTCATCACCGCCACGCAGGAGCAGCACAATGGGAATCTCGCGACACGCCACCGCGCACTGGGAAGGCGATCTGAAGACGGGCAAGGGGCAGTTGAGCACGCCGCAGAGTGGGCTGCTGGACAAGACCCGCTACGGTTTCAACAGCCGCTTCGGCGACGAAAAGGGCACCAATCCGGAAGAGCTGATTGCCGCCGCGCACGCGGGTTGTTTCACCATGGCGTTGTCAGCCAAGCTCGGCGAAGCAGGCTTCACCCCGACCTCGCTGGACACCGAAGCCAAGGTCGACCTGTCGCTGGAAGGCGGTCCGCAGTTGTCGCAGATCCGCCTGAAGGTCAGGGCGGTGGTGCCCGGCATCGATGCGACGCAGTTCCGTGCCATTGCCGATGATGCCAAGCAGAACTGCCCGGTATCCAAGGCGCTGAGCGCGGTGCCGATCAGCCTGGAAGCCGAGCTGGGCTGAGCCGGCGCATCTGTAGAGCCGAGCCCATGCTCGGCTTCTGCAGGTCCCGTGATCTGGCCGAGGAGCAGCCGAGCGTGGGCTCGGCTCTACAGTACCCCTTTACCAATCAAGGGTGCCGGTGATGACGGTCTGCACCTGTCCCCCGGACCAGACCTCGCCGTCCTCATCGACCCGCAGGGTCAGACGCGCATCGTGGCCGACTTCGCGGCCCTGGCTGACTTCGAACGGTGCACGGCCACGTGGCAGCGCGTCGCGCAGGTCCAGCCACGCGGCCAGCACTGCATTGGCGGCCCCGGAGGCGGCGTCCTCGAAGCGCCGACCATTGCCGACGAAAGCGCGCACGGCCAGATCGAATCCCTCACTGCCATCGCTGAAGGCATAGGCGAACACGCCCATGCTGTCGGTGGACTCGGCCAGCGCAGCCACCGCGTCCCAGTCCGGATGCAGGGCGCGCAATGCGGCTTCATCGGCCACCTGCACCACCCACCAGCTGCGTCCGCCCTGCATGCGCGCCGGCGGCAGCGAGCCCAGTGGCCAGTCCTTCAGTGCTGCCAGCAGGCGCGGATCGGTGGCTTCAGCGATCTCCGCCAACTGCGCGCGCGGTGTGCGGATGGCGATGCGCTGCTGCGCGCCCTCACCGCTGACGCGCAGCGGCAGGGCACCGGCAATGCCGTCCTGCACCAGCACGCCGTCGACCGGTGTGGCCAGGCCTGCCTGCAGCACCGCATGCGCCGTGCCGACGCTGGGGTGACCGGCGAACGGCACTTCCTTCTGCGGGCTGAACATGCGCAGCCGGTAGCTGGCACCGTCGGCCTGGGGCGGAAACACGAAGGTGGTCTCGGGCAGGCGCGTCCAGCGCGCGATGGCCTGCATGCTGGCATCGTCCAGGCCGTCGGCATCGAGTACCACGGCCAGCGGGTTGCCAGCGCCGGCGCGCGGGGAAAACACATCCAGCTGCAGGAAACGGCGGGTGGTCATCGGGGCGAAACTCCAGGATCGGGTGGCGCGCAGCTTAACGCGCGGTTGTAGAGCCGAGCCCATGCTCGGCTGTGTCGGGGTGTGAGAAGAAGCAGCCGAGCGTGGGCTCGGCTCTACAGCCAACGGATCTGGCCGTCGATGACCGGCTGCACCTGGCCGCCGATCCACACCGTGCCCTGCGCGTCGACCTGCACCTGCACGCGGCCATCGCGGCCCACTTCGCGGCCCTGGCTGGCCACGTAGCGGCCTTCGCCGCCGGGCAGGGCATCGCGCTGCCGCAGCCAGGCGCCGATCAGCGCATTGGCGCTGCCAGTGACCGGGTCCTCGGGCACGCTGGGGGCATCGGCGGGGCAGAAGGCACGCACCACGCGGGTGTGGCCGGTGCCGGCTTCATCGGCGAAGACGGCCAGGCCTGTAGCGTCGGTGGCGAGGCTCCAGTCGGCCAGCGCGGCCATGTCCGGTGCCAGCTCGCGAACGGCGGCGGCATCGCGCAGTGGCAGCAGCCACCAGCGTGCGCCGTTGTCCCAGAGTTCGGGCACCTGCCCGTCGGCAGCGAGCGCCAACAGCGCGGCGGGCGCTCCGTCTGCCTCCGTGTCCAGTTGCCGTGCCGGCGGGCTGGCCAGCTGGATCTCCAGTGCCTCGGCCGGGCCGCTCACCCGTACTGGCAGCACCCCTGCCGCGCATTGCTGCAGCAGGGCGCCGTCGCGCGGTTGGGCCAGGCCGCAGGTCACCGCCGCCCAGGCGGCGCCGACGCTGGGGTGGCCGGCGAAGGCCAGCTCACGGGTCGGGGTGAAGATGCGGATGTGGTAGTCGGCGCCGGGCGCGGTGGGGCGCAGGAAGAACACCGTCTCGGACAGGTTCAGCCAGGCGGCCAGGGCCTGCATCTGGCTGCTGGAGAGCGCGTCGGCGTCCAGGATGGCGCCCAGTGGATTGCCGGTTCCGGGGCGGGGGGCGAAGACGTCGAGCTGCAGGTAACGGAGGACGGCCATCTACGGGGATATTGCGCTTAGAATCAAAGGTTCCGCCCCCGAGGGCGGCTTCCCCACATTCTACATAGCCAATCCATGTCAGCTTCCCCCCTTGTCGATCGTTGGATCGTACTGAAGTTCGGCGGCACCTCGGTGTCGCGTCGTCACCGCTGGGACACGATCGGGAAGCTGGCGAAAAAACGCGCGGAAGAGACCGGATCGCGCGTGCTGGTGGTGGTATCGGCGCTGTCCGGGGTCACCAACGAACTGACCGCGATTGCCGACGGCGCGGCGGACAGCGGTGATCGCGTGGCAGCGCTTGTCGAGCGGCATGAGGGCTTCCTGGCCGAACTCGGCCTGGGCCGCGAGGTGCTGGCCGAACGGCTGGCGGCACTGCAGGGCCTGCTCGACGATGCGCGGGCGGCCACCCGTCCGCTGGATTGGCAGGCCGAAGTGCTGGGCCAGGGCGAGCTGCTGTCCTCCACCCTGGGCGCGGCCTATCTGCGCGCCTCGGGCCTGGACATGGGCTGGATGGATGCCCGCCAGTGGCTGGACGCGATGCCGCCGCAGCCGAACCAGAGCGACTGGTCGCAGCGGCTGTCGGTGAACTGCCAGTGGCGCGCCGACGCGGAGTGGATGCAGCGCTTCCGCGCGCAGCCGACCCGCCTGCTGATCACCCAGGGCTTCATTTCGCGGCATGCCGATGGTGGTACCGCCATCCTCGGCCGTGGTGGCTCGGATACCTCGGCGGCGTACTTCGGTGCGCTGCTCGGCGCCAGCCGGGTGGAGATCTGGACCGATGTGCCGGGCATGTTCAGCGCCAATCCGAAGGACGTGCCGGACGCGCGCCTGCTGACCCGCCTGGACTATTACGAAGCGCAGGAAATCGCCACCACCGGCGCCAAGGTGCTTCACCCGCGCTCGATCAAGCCGTGCCGCGATGCCGGCGTGCCGATGGCCATCCTCGATACCGAGCGCCCGGAACTGCCGGGCACCAGCATCGATGGCAGCGCCGCACCGGTGCCGGGGGTGAAGGCGATCAGCCGCCGCAATGGCATCGTGCTGGTGTCGATGGAAGGCATCGGCATGTGGCAGCAGGTCGGCTTCCTGGCCGATGTGTTCAACCTGTTCAAGAAGCACGGCCTGTCGGTGGACCTGATCGGTTCGGCCGAGACCAACGTCACCGTGTCGCTGGACCCGTCCGAGAACCTGGTCAACACCGATGTGCTGGCCGCGCTGTCGGCCGACCTGTCGCAGATCTGCAAGGTGAAAGTGATCGTGCCGTGCGCGGCGATCACCCTGGTGGGCCGCGGCATGCGGTCGCTGCTGCACAAGCTGTCGGACGTGTGGGCGACCTTCGGCCGTGAGCGCGTGCACATGATCTCGCAGTCGTCCAACGACCTGAACCTGACCTTCGTCATCGACGAGGCCGATGCCGATGGCCTGCTGCCGATCCTGCACGCAGAGCTGATCGACAGCGGCGCGATGCCGGTGGAGGAGACCGAAGTGTTCGGCCCGCGCTGGCGCGAGATTGCCGGCACCGTGCGCCCGCGCGGCACGCCGTGGTGGCGCGGCCAGCGTGCGCACCTGCTGCAGCTGGCCGATGCCGGTACGCCGCGCTACGTCTACCACCTGCCGACGGTGCGCGCCCGCGCCCGTGCACTGGCCGCGATCAAGCCGATCGACCAGCGCTACTACGCGATCAAGGCCAACAGCCACCCGGCCATCCTGCAGCTGCTGGAAGCCGAAGGCTTCGGCCTGGAGTGCGTGTCGCACGGCGAGCTGAAGCATGTGTTCCAGCACCTGCCGGAACTGTCGCCCAAGCGCGTGCTGTTCACCCCCAGCTTCTGCCCGCGCAGCGAGTACGAGGCGGCGTTTGCGCTGGGCGTGACCGTGACCGTCGACAACGTGGAAGCGCTGCAGCGCTGGCCGGACCTGTTCCGTAACCGCGAGCTGTGGCTGCGCGTCGATCTGGGCCGGGGTGAGGGCCACCACGCCAAGGTCCGTACCGGTGGCAAGGAGTCCAAGTTCGGCCTGCCGATCGCCCGCGTCGACGAGTTCGTGCGCGCGGCCACCGAACTGGGCAGCCGCGTGGTGGGCCTGCATGCGCACCTGGGCAGCGGCGTGGAAACCGCGCAGCACTGGCGGCTGATGTGCGATGAGCTGGCCGGTTTCGCTCGCCGCATCGGCAGCGTACAGACCATCGATATCGGTGGTGGCCTGCCGATTCCGTACAGCGACGAAGACGAACCCTTCGACCTGGACGCCTGGGCCGAGGGCCTGGCCGAGGTCAAGGCACTGCACCCGGCATTCCGCCTGGCGATCGAGCCGGGCCGCTACCTGGTGGCCGAATCGGGCGTGCTGCTGACCCATGCCACCCAGGTGGTGGAAAAGGACGGCGTGCGCCGTGTCGGCCTGGACGCCGGCATGAACGCACTGATGCGCCCGGCGCTGTACGACGCCTGGCATGACATCGAGAATCTCAGCCGCCAGGGCGGTTATGCCGAAGCGGCGTTCGATGTGGTCGGGCCGATCTGCGAATCCAGCGATGTGTTCGGCAAGCGCCGCAAGCTGCCGGTGTCGACCGCGCCGGACGACGTGATGCTGATCGCCGATGCCGGTGCCTACGGCTATGTGATGGCCAACACCTACAACCAGCGGATGCTGCCGCGCGAAGACGTGATCGAATGACCACCGCGCGCGCCCTGCACCCGCCCACCGACACGCCCCGCGCCCTCGCGCGGGCCCGTGCCTGACCGGATACACCATGACTGCTTTCGACAAACACCAGGTTTCCCGCTTCCGCTTCGTCCGCTGCGACTTCGCAGCGGATACCGGCGTGGCCCGGCTGGTCTACGCCTTCGACGACGGCCCGGAGATGGTGGAGACCATCACCGTGCCGGGTGCCCCGTTCGTGCTGGACGAGGCGCGCGCCGCTGCCGTGCAGCGTGCGCTGCAGCTGCTGCACCTGATCGCCGGCGTCAGCTACTACAAGGCCGGCGTACCGGATACGGTCAGCATCGACAGTTACAGCATCGATGCCGATACCGCCGCACTGGTGGAGACCATTTACCTCAATGGCCTGGGCGAATTCGCCTACCGTAACGGCCTGAACCTGCGCGGCCGGTTCCGGTTGCCGGTGCAGGGCGAGGCCGTGCAGGCGCCGGCGCTGGGCCTGCAGCCGCACGCACTGGTGGCCATCGGCGGCGGCAAGGATTCGCTGGTCAGCATCGAAGCGCTGCGCCGTGCCGGCGTGGACGAAACGGTGACCTGGATCGGTGGCTCGCAGCTGATCCGCGCCTGTGCCGAGCGCACCGGCCTGCCGACACTGAACCTGGGCCGTGCGCTGGCGCCGGAACTGTTCGAGCTCAACCGCCAGGGCGCCTGGAACGGCCACATCCCGGTCACTGCGGTGAACTCGGCAATCATGGTGCTGGCCGCGTTGCTGCAGGGCGTGGACCAGGTGGTGTTCTCCAACGAGCGTTCGGCCAGCTACGGCAGCCAGATTCCAGGCACCGGCGAAGTGAACCACCAGTGGTCCAAGGGCTGGGTGTTTGAACAGGCCTTCGGCAGCCATGTACAGGCGCACGTTGCGGCGGACCTGCAGTACTACTCGCTGCTGCGCCCGTTGTCCGAGCTGGCGGTGGCCCGCCAGTTCGCCAAGACCGATTTCTACGACGCGCACTTCTCCAGCTGCAACCGCAATTTCCACATTCTTGGCGAGCGCCCGGTGAACCGCTGGTGCGGCGTCTGCCCGAAGTGCCATTTCGTGTTCCTGGCGCTGGCTCCGTTCATGCCCAAGACGCGCCTGGTGCGCATCTTCGGCCGCAACCTGCTGGACGATGCCGAGCAGGCCGCTGGCTTCGACGCGCTGCTGGAGTTCCAAGACCACAAGCCGTTCGAGTGCGTGGGCGAAGGCCGCGAATCGCGTGCGGCGATGGCGACCCTGGCCCAGCGCCCGGAATGGAAGGAAGACGTGTTGGTGAAGCGCTTCTGCAATGAAATCCAGCCGCAGCTGGATGCCGCCGAACTGGAACTGGCGCCGCTGCTGCAGCTGCAGGGCGAGCACCGCGTTCCGGCTGCGCTGTGGGACCGGGTGCGTGAAGATTTCGAAGCTTGAAGGAAAGCGCGTCGCGCTGTGGGGCTGGGGCCGCGAGGGCCGCGCCGCGTTTGCGGTACTTCGTGAGCGCCTGCCCACGCTGCCGCTGAGCCTGTTCTGCCCGGCGGCCGAAGTCGGGGCCGCACGCGTGGAAACACAGGGCGCCCTGGACGTGCGTGGCGAGCCTTCCGCTGAAGCGCTGGCCGCGTTCGACGTGGTGATCAAATCGCCCGGCATCAGTCCCTATCAGCCGATCGCGCTGGCGGCGGCAGCGCAGGGCACCACCTTCATCGGCGGCACTGCGCTGTGGTTCGCCGAGCATGCGGCTGACGATGGCATCGTGCACGACACCGTGTGCGTGACCGGCACCAAGGGCAAGAGCACCACCACCGCGCTGGTCGCGCACCTGTTGCGCGCGGCCGGCCACCGCACCGGACTGGTCGGCAACATCGGCCTGCCGCTGCTGGAAGTGCTGGACCCGCAGCCAGCGCCCGAGTACTGGGCCGTCGAGCTGTCCAGCTACCAGACCGGTGAAGTGGCGCGCAGTGGCGCCCACCCGCAGGTGGCAGTGGTGCTGAACCTGTTCCCGGAACACCTGGACTGGCACGGCAGCGAACAACGTTACATCGAAGACAAGCTGCGGCTGGTGACGGAAGCCGCGCCGCGCATTGCCGTGCTCAATGCGGCCGATCCGCACCTGGCGGCACTGTCGCTGCCCGATAGTGAGGTGGTCTGGTTCAACCAGCCGCAGGGCTGGCATATGCGGGGCGACATCGTGCATCGCGGCGAACAGGCGGTGTTCGATACCCGCAACACGCCGCTGCCGGGCCGCCACAACCGCGGCAACCTGTGCGCGGTGCTGGCTGCACTGGAAGCGCTGGGCCTGGACGCGGTGGCGCTGGCACCGGCGGTGCAGGATTTCCGCCCGCTGCCGAACCGCCTGCAGCGGATTGGCGTGGCCGATGGCCTGACCTACGTCAACGATTCGATCAGCACCACGCCGCATGCCAGCCTGGCTGCGCTGGAGTGCTTCGCCGGGCAGCGCATCGCGCTGCTGGTGGGCGGGCACGACCGTGGCCTGGACTGGACCGACTTCATGCAGCACATGGCGCACGATGTGCCGCCGGTGGAGATCGTGACCATGGGCAGCAACGGCCCGCGCATCCACGCGATGCTGCAGCCGCTGGCCGACGCCAGCCGCTTCGGCCTGCACGCTGCGGGCGATCTTGCCGAGGCGATGGCGTTGGCGCGCACGGCGCTGGGCGCGCAGGGCGGGGTGGTGCTGCTGTCGCCGGGTGCGCCGAGCTTTGGTGCTTACCGCGACTACGTGGCGCGTGGCCGCCATTTCGCCGAACTGGCCGGATTCGATCCGGACAGCATCAGCGCGATTCCGGGGTTGGGCATCGCCTGATCCGCCGGATCGGGGTCGGATCCCTTTCCTCAGGAAAGGGCTCTGACCCCGGCGAGTTACCATGGGCGCATCCCCGGACGGACCCGGATAGCCGCGTGTGCACCTTCATTACCCTGTTCCTGCCCGCATCCTTATCGCACATTGAAGCCGCCGCGATCATGCAGCGCAGTGGCCGGCGCCTGTTTGCGCAGGATTCGCCCAGCCTGCAGTCAGCGGTCGGGTCCGGTTGGCAGCCGTGGTTGAGTGCCGTGCACTGCGATTGCGGCACGTCGCTGGCCTCGGCGCAGGCGGTTCGTGAGTGGAACAGCGATGCCGAACGCTGGCGGAAGAAGGGCTGGAGCGAAGCTAAGATCGCGCGCGCGTTGGCGGCGCAGTTGGCGCGGCATGAACAGGATCAGCAGGCACGCCGCGATGAAGCCCTGGACGATGCCGGCCAGTGGTTGCAGCGTATCGATGCGCTGTTGCAGGCTGGGGCCGCGCGCATCGGCCTGCTGGTGCGCGACTACGACGGTCCGGTGGGTGCCCGGCAGCCGAAGCCGCCGGAACGCCGCTGGCCGCGCGCGCATCTGGCGGCGTCGGATCTGCTGGCATTCGAGCCGGGCACGTTGCACTGGATCGAACGCGGGTAGTGCCGGCCGCTGGCCGGCAACCTGCGGGGAAATTCATCCACGCATGGCGTGGCTCTACTGTAGAGCCACGCCCATGCTCGGCTGCCTTCATTCGTCTTCGTCGATGAACGCGTAATCGCCATCGATCAGCTGCTGCAGGTACGCATCGAAGCTCGGCGCAATGACTGCGTAGCTGTCCGGATCGTGCAGGTAGCGCACCACCTGGCCGACGGTGCCACCCGGTGCCGGATCGAAATCCAGGTACAGCATCGAGGTGCCGCCGTTGTTCATGCAGTGCGAGAAGCACAGGCGCCTGCTCATCGGCAGATCACCGTCGATGCCTTTACCCAGGATCTCCGGCTCGTCATCCAGCCACTCTTCGTAGATGGAACGGATGCTGTCGTCCCACTGCTGCTGGTCCTCGAAGATCTGCGCGACTGATCGCAGGTAGTACGGGTAGCCACCGTCCTCCACGTCCGAGCCCAGCATCAGTACGCAGACCTTGCCGCCGGGGTACTCCCGGTAGTGGGTGCCATCCACGCGCGATAGGAGTTCCACCAGGCTGTCCGGCACCTGCGGCCACTGCACACGCAGGCGCTGCAGGTCCTCGGCGCTGGCGCCCTGGACATATGCCCACTGCGGGGCATCCTCGGCAGGCAAACGCGGGATCAGGCCAGACAGAAAGCGATCAACAGGATTCATGCGAAAAAAGGGGACGGAGGGGATTAAGTCGTATCCAACCACACCTGCGTCACGCCGCCAATGCAGAATGCGACGCGGGAGGGGCGAAAACGGCTTAATCCCCTCCGTCCCCTTTTTCTTGCGGAGCAGGCGCATGAATCGTTGGCGATGCGGTGTGGCGATGATGCTGGGGCTGGCGGCGATGCCGGCGTGGGCGGCGATGAAGACGCAGCCGGTGGAGTGGAAGCACCAGGGCACGACCTTCAGTGGTGTGCTGGTCTATGACGATGGCGAGCATGACAAGCGCCCCGGCCTGGTGATGGTGCCGAACTGGAAGGGCGTGAACGAGTCGGCCATCGAGAAGGCCAAGCAGCTGGCCGGTGATGACTACGTGGTGCTGGTGGCTGATGTCTACGGCAAGGACGTGCGGCCGAAGAGCGATGCGGAGGCGGGACCGGTGGCCAGCAAGCTGCGCAACGACCGGCCGCTGCTGCGTGCGCGTGCACTGGAAGCGGTGAACGTGCTCAAGGCGCAGGCCGGCAAGGTACCGCTGGATGCCAGCCGGATCGGTGCGGTCGGTTTCTGTTTCGGTGGCACCACGGTGCTGGAGCTGGCCCGCGCCGGTGCGCCGCTGGCCGCTGTGGTCAGCCTGCACGGTGGGTTGGGTTCGCCGCTGCCGGCGCAGGCCGGTGGCGCCCATCCGTCCGTGCTGGTGCTCAACGGGGCCGATGACAGGAGCGTGACCGCCGAGGACATCGCCGCTTTCCAGAAGGAAATGGATGCGGCCAAGGTCGATTGGGAGTTCACCAACTACAGCGGTGCCGTGCACTGCTTCGCCGAGCGCGACGCCAACAGCCCACCGGGCTGCCAGTACAACGAGCGGGCGGCCAAGCGCGCGTGGAAGGCGCTGGATGAATTCTTCGAGGAACGCTTCGAGAAGCGTTGAGCCGTGCAGTGGTAGTGCCGGCCGCTGGCCGGCATTCCCGTGACACCCGCAGCATCATGAGGTTGCCGGCCAGCGGCCGGCACTACCAGATGCGGTCAATGCGAGCGTTTCCGTGCCGACCAACGGTCGGCACCCACCGGAATGCCGGTGGGTGGGTGCCGACCGTTGGTCGGCACACCTCAACCCATCAATGCGAGCGCTGCACCGCGTAGCGGGCCAGGCCACGCAGGGCGGCCACGGCATCGTTGTCGGCCAGGCCATCCAGGGCACGCTCGGCGGCTTCGGCGTACTCTTCGGCACGGCGGCGGCTGTACTCCAGGCCGCCGGTGGCGCGGATCGCGGCCAGCACTTCCGGCATTGCCGAGGCGTCGCCGTCCTGCACGATGGTGCGCAGGCGCTCGCGGGTAGCGTCATCGGAGTGGGCCATCGCGTGGATCAGCGGCAACGTGGCCTTGCCCTCGGCGAGGTCGTCGCCCAGGTTCTTGCCCAGCTCCTCGGCGTTGGCCGAGTAGTCCAGCACGTCGTCGGCGATCTGGAATGCGTAACCCAGGTGCATGCCGTAGTCGAACAGGGCCTGCTGGGTGGCTTCATCCACGCCGCTGGCCAGCGCGCCCAGGCGGGTACCGGCGGCGAACAGCACCGCGGTCTTGCGCTCGATCACGCGCAGGTAGGCGGCTTCGTCGGTATCCGGGTTGTGCACGTGCAGCAGCTGCAGCACTTCACCCTCGGCGATGCGGTTGGTGGCATCGGCCAGGATCTGCATCACCGGCATGCGCTCCAGCTCGACCATCAGCTGGAAGCTGCGCGAGTACAGGAAGTCGCCCACCAGCACGCTGGGCGCGTTGCCCCACAGCGCGTTGGCGGTGCTGCGGCCACGCCGCAGGCTGGACTCGTCCACCACGTCGTCGTGCAGCAGGGTAGAGGTGTGGATGAACTCGATGATCGCCGCCAGCTGGTGGTGCTCCGGGCCGGCGTGGCCGACCGCGTGGCCGGCCAGCATCACCAGCATCGGGCGCAGGCGCTTGCCGCCGGCGGAAATGATGTGGTCGGCGATCTGGTTGATCAGCACGACGTCCGAGGACAGCCGGCGCCGGATCAGGGCGTCGACGGCGGCCATGTCGGCCGCGGCAAGCGACTGGATCTGGGGCAGGCCCAGGGCGGGACGGGTGTCTTCGGTGATGGTCATGCGATCAGGCTTTCAGGCTCACCATCGATTATAGGCGCTGGCCGTGAATTCGGGCGCAAACCGGCCCGAGCGGCAATTCCAGCCCGGCCTGCGCGGCCCTTCGCGTGAATACGTATGCAGGTTGCGCCATGCCCGCGAGGCCACCGCTAAGCTTGCCGGATCAGGATTTCGGCCCGCTGCCGGCGGGTCCCGCATGCCCGGAGGGGGGCTGTCGATGTCGCACTATCCATGGTGGCGCGGAGCCGTCATCTACCAGATCTACCCGCGCAGTTTCCTCGATGCCAACGGCGATGGGGTGGGCGACCTGCCGGGCATCATCGAGCGCCTGGACCACATTGCCGCGCTGGGCGTGGATGCGATCTGGATCTCGCCGTTCTTCAAGTCCCCCATGGCCGATTTCGGCTACGACATCGCCGACTACCGCGACGTCGACCCGCTGTTCGGCAGCCTGGACGACTTCGACCGCCTGCTGGCCAAGGCCCACGGCCTGGGCCTGAAGGTGATGATCGACCAGGTGCTGAGCCATACCTCGATCGAGCATGCCTGGTTCCGTGAGAGCCGCCAGGACCGCAGCAATCCGAAGGCCGACTGGTACGTGTGGGCCGACCCGCGCGAGGACGGCACCCCGCCGAACAACTGGCTGTCGCTGTTCGGTGGCGGCGCCTGGCAGTGGGAGCCGCGCCGTGAGCAGTACTACCTGCACAACTTCCTGGTCGACCAGCCGGACCTGAACTTCCACCACCCGGACGTGCAGCAGGCCACCCTGGACAATGTCCGTTTCTGGCTCGATCGCGGCGTGGATGGCTTCCGCCTGGATGCGATCAACTTCTGCTTCCACGATGCGCAGCTGCGTGACAACCCGCCCAAGCCGGCGGAGAAGCGGGTGGGGCGCGGCTTCAGCCCGGACAACCCGTACGCCTACCAGTACCACTACTACAACAACACCCAGCCGGAGAACCTGCCGTTCCTGGAGCGCCTGCGCGCGCTGCTGGATCAGTACCCGGGCGCGGTCAGCCTGGGCGAGATCTCTTCGGAGGATTCGCTGGCGACCACCGCCGAGTACACCCGCGATGGCCGCCTGCACATGGGTTACAGCTTCGAGCTGCTGGTGGATGACTACAGCGCGGCCTATATCCGCGACACGGTCTCGCGGCTGGAAGCGGCGATGACCGAAGGCTGGCCGTGCTGGGCGGTGTCCAATCACGACGTGGAGCGGGCGGTCAGCCGCTGGGGCGGCCACCCGGCCGATCCGCGCCTGGCGCGGATGCTGGTGGCGATGCTGTGCTCGCTGCGCGGCTCGGTCTGCCTGTACCAGGGCGAGGAGCTGGGCCTGGCCGAGGCCGAGGTACCGTTCGAGGCACTGCAGGACCCCTACGGCATCACCTTCTGGCCGAACTTCAAGGGCCGTGATGGCTGCCGCACCCCGCTGCCATGGACCGATGCGCCGTTAGCAGGTTTCACCAGCGGCCAGCCCTGGCTGCCGATTCCGGCCGAGCACCGGGCGGCGGCGGTGGCCGTGCAGGAACGCGACCCGCACTCGGTGCTGGCGGCGTTCCGCGCGTTCCTGGCCTGGCGGCATACCCAGCCGGCGCTTCTGCATGGCAGCATCAGATTCCTTGAAAGCGCCGAGCCTGTGCTGCTGTTCGAGCGTATGCTTGCAGATGAAACCCTCCTGCTGGCCTTCAACCTGTCGGCCGAGGCGGTGACCCATCCGCTGCCGCCGGGCAACTGGCAGCAGGTGGCGGTACCGGGCCCGGATGCGGGCACGGTGCAGGGCAACGAACTCCAGCTGCCGCCGCGCGCGGTGTATTGCGCCCGACGCAGCTGACCGTTTTCTCCGGTGGCGGTACTTGCGGGGACGGGGCCGAAGCGCCCCGTCCCTTTTTTGTGGGTGGGATTCCAGAGAACGGCATCCACGCATGGCGTGGATCTACGGGTTGGAACGTCGCTGCATGGGCCTTGCCGATCACGTGCTGGCATCCGCGCATAAGAAAACCCGCTGCCTGCGCAGCGGGTTTCCGGTCCTGCTCCCTTTGTGTTGCCGGCCAGCGGCCGGCGCTACCGGGTTCGGGGTGCCAGCCAGCGGCCGGCACGACCCGGCCGTGATCAGAACTTGTAGTTCACGCCCAGCATGTATGTGCGGCCCCACTCGATGTACTCCAGCGGGCGGTCCTTGCTGCCGGCGTAGGTGCGGTACGGCTCGTTGGTCAGGTTGCTGCCCTGCAGAAGCAGGGTCAGGCCACGCAGGGCACTGCTGTCGCTGAAGGTGTAGCTGATCTGCGCATCGGTCACGTTCTCGCCGACCACGTAGCGCAGGCTGCGGTTGCCGTTGAAGTTGCCGATCTCGCCGATGAAGTCCGAACGGCGGCGCTGGCTGACGCGTGCTTCAAAGCCGCTGCGCTCGTAATAGGCGGTGAAGTTGTACACGCGCTTGGACAGGCCCGGCAGGCTGATCGGATCACTGCCCACGCTGGAGGCGCTCTCCGGGTCCAGGATGGTGATGTCGCTCTTGTTGAAGGTCGCGCTGGCCTGCACGCCGAAGCCACGCAGGCTGTCGGTCAGCATCTCCAGCGGGAACGATGCGGTCAGTTCGAGGCCCTTCAGCGTGCCGCCCTTGCCGTTCTGCGGGGCGGAGAAGGTGCCGGTGGTCAGCACCGGTGCCGTCATGCCCGGCGGCGGCACGTAGCTGCCCAGCAGCGCGGTGAAGTCGTAGTTGTCGACCGATTGGGTGTAGACGTAGCTCTTCAGGTCCTTGTAGAAGATCGCGGCGGCCACGTAGGCCTTCTCGCCGAAGTACTTCTCGTAGGACAGGTCCAGCGCGGTGGCACGCCACGGGTCCAGCAGCGGATTGCCGCCGCTGCCGCCGGGGCGGCCGGTGCCGGTGTCCACGCCGAACTCCAGGCCGGCGCGCATCTGGTCCACGCGCGGGCGTGCGACCTGCTTTGCAGCGGCGAAGCGCAGCGTCTGCTGGTGCGGGAACAGGAAGGCCAGGTTCAGGCTCGGCAGCCAATCGTTGTAGGTGCGGCCGTTCGAGTACGGCTGCACGTTGTTGCCGGCCGACTGCGAGCTGTCCCAGTAGCGCGAATCCGAACTCTGGTCGGTGTGCTGCATCTGCACGCCGATGTTGCCGCGCACGCCGACGTCGCCGATGTCGGCGTTGATGTTCAGGCGCGCCCAGGCGGTGGTGATCTTCTCCTGTACCGTCCACGACTTGGGAATCAGGTAGTCCAGGTTGTCGACCGGGTTGAAGGTCATGTAGCGGCCCACCGCGGCCGGTACGTTCCAGGCCGGGATGGTGCCGAGGCCGGCGAAGCCCAGGTTGACCGGGCGGTACTGCAGGTCCGAGGCGATGTTGGCGTCGCCCTGCGCACCCAGCAGGATGTTGCCTTCGGACTGGGTCTTCACCTTGCGGCGGTCGGCGTAGTTCACGCCGATGTCGATGTCCGGCGCCCACGACGCGACGGCGTCGGGCAGGGCGATGGTGGCGGCCAGCTTGCCACCCTTCAGGCGGTCTTCCACCTTCGGCACCTTGCCGTAGCCGGAACCATAGATGGTGTTGGTCAGGAACAACGCATCCGGGTTGGAGTAGTTCAGGCCCGGGCTGATCTGCGAGAAGCCGTCCTGGCGGATCGACACGCCGACCGTATCCAGCTGCGGCATCGGCGTCAGCTGCAGGTTGTTTTCCAGGTTCAGCTCGTCGCGCGTGGCCTTGGAGTAGTTCAGGTCGGCGACCAGCTTGACGCCACTGAAGTTGAACTCGTTGTTCCAGCCGAACGCGTCGATCTTGTCCTTGCGCTTGTTGTACATGCCGCGTACCAGCGGGTACACGCCGCTGGCGGTGCCGCCAGTGAACGAACCATTGGCGTTGACCTGCGGGTTGCTGACCAGCAGGCCCGGGGTGTAGTTGCCGTTGTAGTTGCTGAGGTTCAGCTCGAACTGGTTGGCGGTGTCGATCTGCTCGGCTTCGGTGTGGAACGCATCGAAGGTGCTGGTCCAGCTGTTGTTCGGCCGGAACTGGATCGTGGCCATCACGCCGTCGCGCTTGTTGTTGCCGGTGCGGCGCAGCGCCTTGATGCCATCGGAGAAGTAGGTGCCGGCACCCACGCCCGGACGGTCGCCCTTGTCGGTGTGCTCGGTGGTCCACGGTTCGTACAGGCCGACCTGGTTCTCCTGGATCGGCATGTCGCTGTGCGCATAGCCGATGGCGATGCCCAGGGTCTTGTCCAGGAACTGGTCGATGTAGCTGGCGCTGAAGCGGTTGCCGTACGGATCGGTGTTGGCGGCGCGGCCCAGCGAGCTCTTCTGGTAGCGGCCAATGACCGCGATCACGCGCTCGCCGAAGCTGAGCGGGCGCGCGGTCTGCATGTCGATGGTGCCCGACAGGCCCTGGCCGACCAGTGCCGCGTCAGGGGTCTTGTACACGGTCACGCCGTTGACCAGTTCGGACGGGTACTGGTCGAACTCGACGCCACGGTTGTCGCCAGTGCTGACCACTTCGCGGCCATTGAGCAGGGTGGTGGCGAAGTCCGGCGACAGGCCGCGGACGCTGATCACCTGCGCGCGGCCCGCCACGCGCTGGGCGGCCAGGCCGGGCAGGCGCGAAATGGACTCGGCGATGCTGACGTCGGGCAGCTTGCCGATGTCTTCGGCGGAGATCGCTTCGACCACCGAGGTGGCGTCCTGCTTGACCGCGATCGCGCTCTCGATGCCGCGGCGGATGCCGGTGACCTGCACCGTATCGAGGTTGGTGGCGGCGGTGCCGGCCGGTGTGGTGGTGTTCTGCGTGGACTGTGCCGACGCCAGTGTCGGCGCCAGGACAACGGCCAGCGCGATGCTCAGCGCGCTGCGCTTGTGGTTCAACATTTTCCCCTCCCAGGCAATGTTGCAGATCGATTTGTGAGCGTTCCGGCGGGGCCGTGAACGTGCGACGCGGTGGCCGCTGTCGTCGCCGCTATGGTAGGCAGCGCGTTCTTCGCGGGAATCACCCTGCATACGTATTCAATGGCGTCTGCAGGGATGTAATCGCTTTCAAGTGTCTCGTTCTGTAGAGCCGAGCCCATGCTCGGCTGCATTTCGGTGCTACGCACCGCCGCCCGAGCGTGGGCTCGGGCGCTACGGGGGCGCAGGCAGGAAAACGTTCAGCGGATCGGCGTGAAGCGAATGGCCTGGCCACCGCCGGGTGCCAGCACCAGCGTCAGTGCATCGGCGCTGGTCACTTCGCGGGTTTCGCGAACGAACGCGAACGGGTTGCTGCGGAAATCCGCGCCTTCACCATCACGGTAGATCTCGGCGCGGTAGCGCACGCCAGGTTCCAGGAAGCCCAGTGACACCGGCAGCACGCGGCCGTGTTCATCGGTGATGCTGCCGAGGAACCAGTCGCGGCTGTTGCGGTCGCGGCGCACGATCGTCACGTAGTCACCCACTTCGCCATCGAGCACGCGGCTCTGCTCCCAGTCCACCGCCACGTCCTCGATGAAACGGAACGCCTCGCGATGCTGCAGGTAGTGTTCGGGCAGGTCGGCGGCCATCTGGATCGGGCTGTACAGCACCACGTACAGCGCCAGCTGCCGCGCCAACGTACTGGGGATGGCCTGGCCGTGGCGGCCCTTCAGGCTGAGGATGCCGGGGGTGTAATCCATCGGCCCGGCCAGCATGCGGGTGAACACCAGGTTGACCTCGTGCTCCGGCGGGTTCGGTGGTTGGCCCCAGGCGTTGTACTCCATGCCGCGTGCGCCTTCGCGCGAGATCCAGTTGGGATAGGTGCGGCGCAGGCCGGTGTCCTTGATCGGCTCATGCGGGTTCACCGACAGGTGCCGGCGCGCGGCTTCCTGCACCACCTTCAGATGGTGGCGGGCCATGAACTGCCCGTCATGCCACTCGCGCCACAGTGGGCCCCCCGTGGGATTGCGGCGGTCGACCTGGCCGTCGTCGCAGACGTAGCCGGTCTTGAACTGGTCCACGCCCAGCCGTGCGTACAGGTCCAGCGCGGCGTCCAGCTGGGCCTCGTAATGTTCGATGGCGCAGCCGGTTTCATGGTGGCCGATCAGGTGCACGCCTTTCTTCAGGCCATACGCCGACAGCGCTTCGATGTCGAAATCGGGCGTGGCGCGGGTGAAATCGAAGTCGTAGCCATTGCCCACCCACATGCCGTCCCAGCCTGGGTTCCAGCCCTCCACCAGCACGCCGCGGAAGCCGTGCGCCGCGGCGAAGTCGATGACTTTTTTCGTCTTGGCGGTGGTGGCCGCGTGCTTCGGCCCGGTCGCCCAGCTCTCGTAGTCCAGGTGCATCGACCACCACACGCCCAGGTACTTGGCTGGTTTCACCCAGCTCACATCACCCAGTGCATTGGGTTCGTTGAGGTTGAGGATCAGGTCCGATTCGACCATGCCGCCGGCACGGTCGGCGATCTGCAGCGTGCGCCACGGCGTGGCGAAGGGCAGGGTGCGGCGCACCTTCCAGCCTTCAGCCGAGGGCGACAGCTGCGCGCGCAGGCGCTGGCCCTCGCTGCGGCGCAGCCACATGCCGGCGTAGTCCACCAGCGCAGCCTCGTGGATCGCCACGTGCAGGCCATCGCGGCTGCGCAGGGTCATCGGCGTATGCACCAGCGGTACTTCGCGCAGCGGGGTGCGCTGGTACAGGTACTCGTAGTGGATCGGCTCGCCGGCGGGGATCCACCAGGCGGTGGAGTCCTGTGCGATGGCGAACTCGGTCAGCTCGTCATCGATGATGGCCTCGTGCAGATTCGGCTGTTCGGGGAATACGTAGCGGAAGCCAAGGCCATCGTCGTAGACGCGGAACACTATATCCAGCCGGCGCTTGCTGCCGGTGGTTTCGGCCAGCTGCACGATCAGCTCGTTGAAATGGTTGCGGGTGAGCCGGCGTTCGCCCCACGGCTGGTCCCAGGTGTCATCGACGCTGCGCCGCTGCTGGCCCAGCAGAGTGAAATCGCGGTCCAGGCGCCCGTCGCGCAGGGCGAAGCCGAGCTTCGAATCCTCCACCACAGTGTCGCCCAGGCGCTCGACCCGGTAGCGGGCCGTGCCGCCGTCCAGCACCAGGCTGACCTTCAACACCTTGCCCGGCGATTCGACGCTGGCCACCTGGGGCGCGGCCTGTACCAGCGTGGCCCATCCGATCAGGGCCAGGCCCAGCATGTGCGCGAATACCGCGCGTACAGCAGTGGGTGACATCGGCAATTCCCCTCCCAAGGCGCCGTTGGCAGACCCGGACCATAAGCCAGCGCGGCGGGTGCGCTACCGCGCGACGCCATGAATACGTATGCAACTGGACGCAGCCGACAGCCCCGCGTCTACCATGGCGCCAGGGCACCTTGAGGGAGGGGCCGCGCCCGCCCGCCGGCAACGACGGTGCGGACCTACAACGCGTGCAGAGAGGGAGGGAGGCCGACGGGCGCGAGCCGGTCCGCCGCTTCGATGCTGAAGATCATTTGCCTGACCGCTGCCCTGGGGGCAGCGCTGGGGACGACCGCGCAGGCGGCCGACCTGCAATTCGACGGCCGCCATGCGCGCGCCGAAGCCGCTGCCAAGGGCAGCTTCGTGCTGCATGCGCCGAAGCGCGAGGTGCGCATCGCGCCGATGCCGATGCGCAGCCAGACCGGCAGCGTGATGTTCGATGCCCTGTTCGCACTGGCCCAGCAGGAGATGGACCAGGACCGCGTGGATGCGATCCGTGATCCCGCCTTCGACGAAGGCCGGCCGGTGCCCTGCGAGTGCTTCCAGACCGGCGCGCGCTGGCCCTATGTGTGGACGCGCGATGTCAGCTTTGCCGCCGATCTGGCGCTCGCACGCCTGGACCCGAAGCGCACCCGGCAGTCGCTGCAGTTCAAGCTGTCGGCGGCGCGCGATGGCCGTACGCCCGGCCTGTTCGTTGCGCAGGACACCGGCTCCGGCGGCAGCTGGCCGATCAGCAGCGACCGCGTGGTGTGGTTCCTGGCCGCGCGTCACCTGCTGGAGGATCGCGCGTTTGCCGACCAGGTCTGGCAGGCGCTGCAGGCCACGCTGGCGCAGGACCGCGCGATGGTGTTCGACGTGCAGATGGGCCTGTACCGCGGCGAGACCTCCTTCCTGGACTGGCGCGAGCAGACCTATCCAGACTGGACCCGCGAGGATGTGCGTTTCATCGGTGATTCCTACGCACTGTCCACCAACGTGCTCCACTACCAGGCACTGCGCCTGGCCGAACGCCTGGCCGGGCAGCACGGCGATGCCCGCGCGGCCGACTACAAGGCCTGGGCCGATGCATTGGCGCAGCAGATCGATGCGCGCTTCTGGCGCGAGGATATCGGCCAGTACATGAGCTACATCGGCGAAGCCGCGCACCCGGTACCGTACGCCAAGGTCGATCTGCTCGGCCTCTCGCTGGGCATCCTCGCCGAGGTGCTGCCGCCCGAGCGCGCGCGGCGTGCGCTGGCGGCGTATCCGATGGGCCCGGCTGGCAGCCCGGTGGTCTGGCCGCAGGAAGCACAACAGCCGATCTATCACAACCGGGCGATCTGGCCGTTCGTCAGTGCCTACTCGCTGCGTGCGGCGCGGCAGCTGGACGATGCGCCGCGCATCGCCGCCGAGATCCGCTCGCTGATGCGCGGTGCCGCGCTGGCAGGCTCCAACATGGAGAACTACGAACTGGTCACCCAGGCCGTCCATGTGGATGAAGGCGCGCTCAGCGGGCCGGTGGTCAATTCGGAGCGCCAGCTGTGGTCGGTGGCTGGATATCTGTCGATGGTGGTCGAGGGCGTGTTCGGCGTGCAGGACGATGGCCGCGTGCAGCCCAAGCTGCCAGCCGCGCTGGTCCCCGAACTGTTCGGCAAGCAGCGCCGCATCTCCCTGGAGGCCGATGGCAAGCGCTATGTGCTGGAGCGGCCGAAGCAGGTGGGTGATGGCCTGCTGGTGGCGGGCGAGGTAAAGACGCGTGGCGCCACCACCACCGTGCAGCTGGTGGCCACCGCAGCGGCACCGCGCAGCGTGGCGACGACGGCCGACGCCAATGCGCGCGCACCGGCCACGCCGGCCGCACCGCAGGCGCGACGCGAGGGCAGGGGCTGGAATGTCGAGGTCGCTGCCGGCCAGGTGCTGTGGCAGGACGGCCGGGCGCTCACCGCCAGCAATGGCCTGGCACGCATCGGTGACGATGGCCTGCAGCATTGTCTGAGCCTGACCCGGCGCGACGGCGCATTGGAATCGCTGCACAGTCCGATGGTCTGCGTCGGTCCGCAGCAGCGATTGAAGGGTGCCGAGCGCTGGCAGTTCACCTCGGCCAAGGCGGGGCAGGTGCGCCTGCGCCTGCAGTACAGCAACGCGAATGGGCCGATCAACACGGGCGTGACCGCCGCGGTGAAGCAGCTGGTGCTGCAGTGCCCGGGCCAGCCGTTGCAGCGGCACACCGTCACCCTGCCGCACAGCGTGGCCGTGCAGGACTCGACCTCGGCGACGTTCCCGGTGCCGAAGGGCCGATGCGCGGTCACGCTTGAAGAGGGCTTCAACATGAGCACACTGCAGCACTTCGCGCACTACACCGGGGGCAAGGGCGGGCGCGACGGCGTGCTCAACCAGGCGCAGGTGCAGGCGCTGACGGTGGCGCCCGTGGCCGTAGAGGGCGCGCGATGAATCGCCCCGCCAAACCCCAGCTGTCGTTCTGGCAGATCTGGAACATGTGTTTCGGTTTTCTCGGCATCCAGTTCGGCTTCGCCCTGCAGAATGCCAACGCCAGCCGCATTTTCGAGACGCTGGGCGCGGACATCGACGCGGTACCGGGGCTGTGGATCGCCGCGCCGCTGACCGGCCTGCTGGTGCAGCCGGTGATCGGTTACCTGTCCGATCGCACCTGGACGCGCTGGGGGCGGCGCCGTCCGTTCTTCATGATCGGTGCGGTGCTGACCACGCTGGCCCTGCTGGTGATGCCGAATTCGCCGACGCTGTGGATCGCGGCCGGCACGCTGTGGGTGCTCGATGCCTCGATCAACGTATCGATGGAGCCTTTCCGTGCCTTTGTCGGCGACCAGCTGGCGCCACGCCAGCGTCCGGCCGGCTACGCGATGCAGAGCTTCTTCATCGGCGTGGGCGCCATCGTCGCCAGCTTCCTGCCGTTCATCCTGGCCCATTTCGGCGTTGCCAATACGGCCGCCGCCGGTGAGGTGCCGGACACCGTGCGCTATGCGTTCTACTTCGGCGCGGCGGTGCTGCTGGCGGCAATCACCTGGACGGTGGTCAGCACCCGCGAATATTCACCAGCAGAACTGGCTGCCTTCGATGATGCCGAGCCGCCGGCGCATCATGCGGGAGCGGTGATCAACGGCCCGGCGCCATGGACGCGGGTGGCCCTGTGGCTAGGGCTGGGTGTGCTGTTGGCGCTGCTGATCACCTGGCGGCAAGGCGACAGGATGCTGTATGTGCTGGCAGGCCTGTGCGCCGGCTACGGCCTGCTGCTGGCGGCCGCGCGCGTGTTGCCGGCCACGCATATGCTGGCCGCCATCGTCGGCGACCTGCGCGCGATGCCGGTGACCATGCGCCGCCTGGCGTGGGTGCAGTTCTTCTCATGGTTCGCGCTTTTCGCCATGTGGATCTACACCACTGCTGCGGTGGCCGGTACCCACTTCGGTTCGACCGATCCACAGTCGGCGGCCTACAACGAAGGTGCCAACTGGGTTGGCGTGCTGTTTGGCGCCTACAACGGCTTCGCTGCGTTGGCGGCGGTGCTGATTCCACCGATGGTGCGTGCGATCGGCCTGCGCTGGAGCCACCTGGTCAACCTGTGGCTGGGCGCTGCCGGCCTGGTCTCGCTGATGTTCATCCGCGACCCGCACTGGCTGCTGCTGTCGATGGTGGGTGTGGGTTTTGCCTGGGCATCGATCCTGTCGTTGCCGTATGCACTGCTGTCCGACAGCGTGCCTGCGTCGAAGATGGGTGTGTACATGGGCATCTTCAATTTCTTCATCGTGATCCCGCAGCTGGTGGCGGCCAGTGCGCTTGGCTTTGCCCTGCGCGCATGGCTGGGTGGCCAGCCGATGCATGTGCTGGTGCTGGGCGGCTGCAGCCTGTTCGTCGCCGGCCTGTGCGTGCTGCGGGTTCCGTCCCGTCCGGAGGTGGTGTGATGCGTGGTGTCCTGGCTGTTGCCGTTTCCCTTGCCCTGTTCGCCGGCCAGGCCGTGGCCACGCCGCGCCCGGACTACGTCGGCACCACCGAACCGTTCGCCAGCGATGCGGTGTACTTCGTGGTCACCGACCGCTTCGTCAACGGTGATCCATCCAATGACCATCGCGACCAGGGTGGCGCGCACCGCACCTTCGACATCCCGGTGCCATGCCCGGACAAGGTGGACGGCAACATTGGCTACCTCGGCGGCGACTTCCGTGGCGTGCTCGACAATGCGCAGTACATCCGCAACCTGGGTTTCGGCGCGGTGTGGATCACGCCGATCATCGACAACCCCGACCAAGCTTTCACCGGCAGCAAGCCGATCAGCTGCACCAGCACGCTGACCGACCGCGGCAAGACCGGCTACCACGGCTACTGGGGCATCAACTTCTACAGACTCGATGAGCACCTGCCCAGCAGGGACCTGGACTTCGCCGGACTGACCAAGGGCCTGCACGGTGCCGGCCTGAAGGTGGTGCTGGACATCGTAGGCAACCACGGTTCGCCGGCCTGGACCATGCCGACACGGC
Source organism: Stenotrophomonas maltophilia group sp. vghtpe118 (assembly GCF_052605195.1). Classification (NCBI taxonomy): domain Bacteria; kingdom Pseudomonadati; phylum Pseudomonadota; class Gammaproteobacteria; order Lysobacterales; family Lysobacteraceae; genus Stenotrophomonas; species Stenotrophomonas maltophilia group sp. vghtpe118. Next base: position 3,875,007 of record NZ_CP199672.1, read on the forward strand.
AACCGCAGTTCGGTCAGATCTTCGACAAGGATGGAAAGTTGATCGCCGACCACCAGAACCTGCCGCCGCAGAAGCTGGACCCGGAGCACAACCCGCTGCACGCGTTCTACAACAACATCGGTCCGGTCGACAGCAAGGACGGCTCGATCTTCGACGGCAACCTGGCCGAGCTGTCCGACTTCAACCAGGACAATCCGGCGGTGATGGATTACCTGGTCGGCGCTTACCTGCAGTGGACCGCGCAGGGCGTGGACGCATTGCGCATCGACACCATCGGCTGGCTGCCGCACCCGTGGTGGCATGAATTCGTCAAGCGCATCCGCGCCGAGCATCCGGGCATGTTCATGTTCGGCGAAGCCTTCGACTACAACGCGGCGACCATTGCCGAGCACACCTGGCCGGCCAACGCCAATGTCAGCGTGCTCGACTTCCCGTTGCGCGGTGCTCTGGAGCAGACCTTCGGCACCGCCGGCAAGGGCTTCGAGACGCTGGCCGAGCCGCTGCACCTGAGCGGTGGCCCGTATGCCAATCCGTACGAGCTGATGAGCTTCTACGACAACCACGACATGCCGCGCCTGCAGGCCAGTGACAACGGCTTCATCGACGCGCACAACTGGCTGTTCACCGCGCGCGGCATTCCGGTGGTCTATTACGGTTCGGAAACCGGCTTCATGCGCGGCCGCGCCGAGCATGCCGGCAACCGGGCCTACTTTGGCCAAGCGCGCGTGGACGCCGCGCCGCAGAGCCCGATCTTCGCGCCGCTGCAGCGCATCGCCAAACTGCGTGAAGCGACCCCGGCACTGCAGCGTGGCTTGCAGGTGAACGAGCGCCTGCACGGCGACGAAGCGGTGTTCCTGCGCGTGCTGCAGCAGGAAGATCTGGCGCAGACGGCGCTGGTGCTGCTGAACAAGGGCGATGTGGCGCGCACCTTCGAGGTGGATCGCTACCTGCAGGCCGGCACGTGGCGTGACGCGCTGGATGGCGGCACGGTGAAGGTCGAGCGGCAGCTGAAGACTAACGTGCCGGCGCATGGGGTAAAGGTCTATGTGCTGGACGCCACCGTGCAGCAGCCGGCACTGCAGGCCGAACTGGACAAGGCGATGGCTGACCAGCGGGCACGGGACCAGCGCCTGGGGCGGTAGTGCCGGTCGCTGGCCGGCAACTCATGAATCCATGGTCCCTTCAGGTGCCGGCCAGCGGCCGGCACTACCGGGGGGACCACATCCGGCACAATAGGCACCCCTCACGCCGTGCCGCACCGCCATGACCGACCTCGCCCCGCAGACCCCGATCGAAACCCTGCTGAAGGCGGCGATGGACGGGGCGGTGCCGATCCGCGCCTTCATGGAAGCCTTCGTCGCCTCCGAGGTGGTGCTGCAGACCGGCAGCCTGGTGACCCCCGACGGCAGCGGCTTCGACCCGCTGCTGTTTGACAAGCAGGGCACCCTGCACGTGGCCGTGTTTACCGACCCATCGCGGGTGGGCATCTACAGCCAGCAGGCCGAACACCAGATCCGCTGGCTGATGCTGGACGTGCTGCGTCGCGTGCCGGGTGGCTACGGCGTGGTGATCAACCCCGGCACCGCGCTGGGCTTCGAGATCTCGCCCAGCGGCGTCGGCGAGATCCTGAAGGACTTCGCCCAGGGTTGATTGTCATGTAGAGCCGAGCCCATGCTCGGCTGCCGTTCGCGCCATGCCGGATCAGTCGAGCACGGCCCGACCCTACAGAACGCTTCCCTTCGGGTGCAGTACGTGGTTCCTTTTGGATAACACCAGGATCGAGGCTCTGCTGTGGAATTGAAGGAATTACCTGTCGGCTCACCGGCACGATCACGCCATTCCCGCTCCGCACTGATCTTCCTGATCGCAGCCATCGTTGCCGCGCTGGTGTCCGTGCCCCTGCTGCGCGCGGTGGGCATCGTGCAGTGGCCGGCATTCGCCATTGCCTGGCTGATCAACCTGGGTTCGGCCTGGTATCTGGCCCAGTGGGCACGCCAGCAGGGCCGTTCGGCGTGGGCCTACGGATTGCCGGCGGTGCTCGGTACCGTCGCTTCGATCGTGGTCTATGTGCTGTTGGCGTTGCTGGGGCCGAAGGCCGGGGCACGCTGAACCTGCGCGCCTGTCGCGGGTAGTTTGCCGAGCACGGCTCGGCACTGGCACTAGGGTAAGACCAAGCCAAACAACAAGGGCGAGGCCAAGAGCGATCCCGCCCTGCGGCGCCTACCCGCGCAGCGACGATTCCCGCACCACCAGCTTCACCGGGATGCTCTGGCTCTCCACCGGCTGCCGGCCGATCAGCGTCAGCAGGCGCTCCACCAGCAGCTGGCCGGCCTGCTTGGTGTCCTGCTGCACCGTGGTCAGCGCCGGGGATACCGAAGCGGCCAGCGGGATATCGTCGAAGCCGGTCACCGCCACGTCCTGCGGTACCCGCAGCCCGGCCTCGCGCAGGGCGCGCATCGCACCGATGGCGATCAGGTCGCTGGCCGCGCAGATCGCATCGATCGGCTCGCCGCGCGCCAGCAGGGCCTGGCAGGCCTCCTGGCCGGAGGCCTCGGTGGTGATCGCATCGTGCTGCAGCGCCGGTTCGGCGGCCAGGCCGTGGTCCTGCAGGGCCGCGACATGGCCGCGGTAGCGCTCCTGGAATTCGGGGTAGTGGCTGGAGGCATGGCCAAGGAAGGCGATGCGGCGGCAGCCCTGCAGCAGCAGATGGGTGGTGATGTCATGCCCGCCCTGGAAGTTGTCGCTGCCGATCGAGACACCGGGCTGGCCGGGCAGGGCGGCGCCCCAGCGCACGAAGTGCGTGCCCTGTTCGACCAGCCGCTGCAGGCGGTCGCGCGATTCGTGGTAGTCACCGTAGCCGAGCAGGATGATGCCGTCGGCCTTGTTGCTGTCTTCGTAATCTGCCTGCCAGTCGGTGGACAGCTGCTGGAACGACACCAGCAGGTCCTGCCCGTGCAGGGCGCAGGCGCGGGTGATCGAGCCCAGCATCGAATGGAAGAACGGGTTGATCAGCGAATCGTCGTTGGTCGGGTCCTCGAAGAACAGCAGGGCCAGCGTGCCGGCATTGCGCAGGCGCAGGCTGGAGGCGTTCTTGTCGACCTTGTAGTTCAGCTCGCGGGCGATGCGCAGGATGCGCTCGCGGGTCTCGGCGTTGACCATCGGGCTACCACGCAGGGCCCGCGACACGGTCGGCTGGGAGACCCCGGCCAGGTGGGCGATGTCGAGGGAGGTGGCTTTGCCTTTGATCGTCATGGGCGGGCGGAGCGGGCAGGTGGAAGGTGCCCGGGCATGATGCCATGCGCAGACGCGAATGCCTCTCTGGACGTCGGTCGGGGCGAAGGTAAGTCATTGCCGGACAAGGAAATCAGCCTGATCCTTCGGTGCGGTCGGGGTCTCCTGACCGGGCGGACGGCGGCGGCAATGGTAAGATGCGTCGTTCTCGCATTCCCCAAAATTTCACCAGGGGCGGCCCAGCGTACTGCACCCCGCCCGGGGCTGTGCTATCACTGGCGGTCTGCCCCTGGACAACGGACGAAGGTACCTATGGCGCGCGGCATCAACAAAGTCATCCTGGTCGGCAATCTCGGCAACGACCCGGACGTGAAGTACACCCAGGGCGGCATGGCGATCACCCGCATCAGCCTGGCCACCACCAGCGTCCGCAAGGACAAGGATGGCAACCAGCAGGAGCGCACCGAATGGCACCGCGTGGTGTTCTTCGGCAAGCTCGGCGAGATCGCCGGCGAGTACCTGCGCAAGGGCAGCTCGGTCTACGTCGAAGGCAGCCTGCGTTACGACAAGTACACCGGCCAGGACGGCGTGGAGAAGTACTCCACCGATATCATCGCTGATGAAATGCAGATGCTGGGCGGCCGCGGTGAAGGCGGCGGCGGTGGTGGCGGCAACTACGGCGGCGATCGTCCGCAGCGCCAGCAGGCGCCGCGCCAGGAGTACGGCGGCGGTGGCGGCGGCCAGCGTGGTGGCCAGGGCGGTGGCTATGGCAACCAGGGCGGCAACCAGGGCGGCGGCTACGGCAACCAGGGTGGCAACCAGCGTCCGCAGCCGCAGCAGGCGCCGCCGATGGACGACTTCGCTGACGACGATATTCCGTTCTAAGCGCATCTTCGGTGCATCCCGACAAGGGCTCCTGGCATGCCTGCCTGGGGCCCATGTCGTTCTTGAGGCACTGCCGGGATCCTGTTGTCCGGCGGCGGCCGATGCGGACGTTCCTCGATGTTGTCACCGATTACCGAACACGCCCTGGTCCAGCAGGCAATCAATGAACGCACCCAGCAGGGCGGGGCGGTGCCGCCTGTTCGGGTAGTAGAGAAAAAGCCCGGGGCGCGAGACCGACCAATCCGCCAGTACCCGCACCAGCAATCCCTGGGCCAGCAGTTCCCCCACGCGATCCTGCTCGAAGTGATAGGCGATTCCGAGGCCGGCCAGTGCCGCCGCAATCCCGACGTCAGCGTGATTGGTGACGACAGGACCGTCCACGGCGACCTCCAGGTGGCGGCCTCGCTTCTTGAACTCCCATCGGTACTGCCTGCCGTCACTCTGCAGCCGCCAGTTGATGCAGGCGTGATCCTGCAGGTCCGCCGGAGTTCGCGGCGTTCCACGGCGTGCGAGGTAATCCGGTGACGCCACGGCCACCATGTTCAGGTCGGGAGTGAGGCGGATGGCCACCATATCCTTCTCGAGCTGCCCACCCACGCGGATGCCTGCATCAAACCGCCCACTGACGATGTCGCTGAGCGCGTCGTCGACCACGATGTCGACAACGACATCAGGGTAGGCCTGGTGGAAGCGGGCAAGCCGCGGGGCAATCAGTGTTCTTGCGGCGATGCCCAGCGTATTGATGCGCAGGGTCCCGTTGATCCGTCCGCTCGCTTCGCTGGTTTCAGCGACCGCTACCGCCAACTCCTGGAACAGCGGCGCGATGCGCGCGTACAGTCGTCCGCCACTTGCCGAGGGTGCCACGCTTCGTGTTGTGCGATTCAGAAGGCGGGTGCCGAGACGGCCTTCCAGTTGACGGATGGTCTGGCTCAGGGCCGAGGGCGATACCCCCAGATGTTCCGCCGCCCGCGCGAAGCTCTGACGTTCCACTACCGCCACGAAGGCCTTCAGTTCAGCGAACTCGGATCCGCGCATTATGTAAGATTCTTGACATAACCCATTCGGATTATAGGGCATTCACTTAACCGACCTGCGTGCACATCCTGAGCGCCTCACCACTGCAGGAGCCAGGAATGAATGCGTTGACTCTCCCAGAACCCATCGCCGCGTACTTCGCGGCCGAACATGACCCCGAAGTGCTGGCGCGTTGTTTTGCCGCCCAGGCTGTGCTGAAGGACGACGGGCACACCCTCGTCGGCGTCGACGCCATCAAAGCCTTCCTGGCCGAGGCATCGGCCAAATACAGCGCCACCAGCGTGCCGAGCGCCATCGAACGGCAGGGGAAACACCACGTTGTCCGTGCCATCGTGAGCGGCAACTTCCCCGGCAGTCCGATTCTGCTGAGCTACCGTTTCGAACTGGAACGGGGCCTGATCGCATCGCTGGAGATCACCGCATGAGCTTCGATCTTCAACTCGGTGGCCTGCGGGCCGTGGTGACCGGCGGCACGGCCGGTGTGGGGGCGGCCGTGGTCAGGACCCTTGCCGAGGCCGGGGCCAGGGTGATGACGTCGGCGCGCAGCCTGCCGGCACGCCCGGTGGAAGGAGTCGCCTACGTAGCCGCCGATCTGTCGACGGCCGAGGGCACCGGCATTTTCGCCCACGCCGTGCTGCAGGCATGGGGCGGCGCAGACATCCTGGTCAATGTGCTGGGGGGATCAAAGACACCTGGCGGCGGCTTCGCAGCGATCAGTGATGCGCACTGGCTTGCCGAGCTGAACCTGAATCTGATGCCGGCGGTCCGTCTGGATCGTGCCTTGCTGCCATCCATGCTCGCGCAGCGCGCTGGCGTGATCATCCACGTCAGTTCGATCCAGCGCATGCTGCCTCTGCCGGAGTCCACCACCGCGTATGCCGCCGCCAAAGCGGCACTCACGACCTACAGCAAGTCGCTTTCACGAGAGGTCACTCCCAAGGGCGTGCGGGTGTTGAGCGTAGCGCCGGGCTGGATCGAGACAGAAGCATCCCGGGAATTTGCAGAGCGGATCGCGGCAGAAGCGGGAACCGATTATGAAGGTGGCAAGAGGCTGGTCATGGACTGGCTCGGCGGGATCCCGGTGGGACGGCCCGCGGCACCGCAGGAGGTGGCCGATCTGATTGTGTTCCTGGCGTCTCCCCGGTCGGCGTCGATTGCCGGAACGGAGTATCGGATCGACGGCGGCACGATTTCGACGCTGTAGCCAACAGGCGTCGTCCTGCTTCCACCGCCAGAAGGAAAGCCTCGCTCACGCGGGGCTTTTGTTTTCCAGGTCGGCTGCGGAGTTGTGCCTCGCAGCATTGATTTTCGTGCACTGCGACTTGCAAACACACAAATTCCTCCCCTATGGTGCAATCGATTGCATTGCAGTGAATCCTCAGTGTTTGATGTCGGTTGGGAGGCCGGCAGGTGGATGTCCATCCATTCGATCAGACCGGCCCCGGCGATGGGCATCACGCGACGCGACGCGCTACGTCTTGCGGTTGCCGGCGGCATTGGCCTGGGGGCTGCAGGTGTGCTCCCTGCATTCGCCGCCGATGCCCCCCTCAAAGGAAACCTGAAGCACGCCGTCGCCCGCTGGACCTTCCCGCAGCTGTCGGTCGCCCAGCTCTGCACGACGGTGAAGGACATCGGTTTCGCCGCGATCGACCTGGTCGGTCCCGAGGACTGGCCCACGCTGAAGGCCCACGGCGTCTACAGCTCGATGTGCAACGGCGCGGAGCTGGGCCTGACCAAGGGTTTCGCCGGCCGCGAGTTCCACGACCAGCTGGTGGAGCGCTACACGCGGCACATCGACCTGGTCGCCGATGCCGGCTACCGCAACCTCATCTGCTTCTCCGGCAACCGCAACGGTATGGACCCGCAGGATGGCATGGCCAATGCCGAAGCCGGCCTCAAGCGCATCCTCGGGCATGCCGAGAAGCGCGGCGTGGTGCTGGTGATGGAGCTGCTCAACTCCAAGGTCGATCATCGCGACTACCTGTGCGACCACTCCGCATGGGGCGTGGAGCTGTGCCAGCGGCTCGGCTCGGACAATTTCGGCCTGCTCTACGACATCTACCACATGCAGATCATGGAGGGCGACATCATCGCCACCATCGGAAAACACCATGCCTGTTTCAAGCACTACCACACCGCAGGCGTGCCCGGCCGGAACGAGATCGGAGACCAGCAGGAGCTCAACTATCCGGCCATCTGCCGCGCGGTCCGCGACACCGGTTTCAAGGGGTATCTGGCGCAGGAGTTCATGCCTGCCGCGCCCGATCCCGTTGCTTCATTGCGCGAGGCGATCCGCCTCTGCGACGTCTGAAACGATATCCACCCAGGTGAGAGACCCATGGCAGATAATCACTACGACGCCATTGTTGTTGGCTCGGGAATCAGTGGCGGCTGGGCAGCGAAGGAGCTGACCGAGAAGGGCCTGAAGGTCCTGATGCTGGAACGCGGGCGCAACATCGAGCACGTTAAGGACTACGTCAATGCGATGAAGGAAGCGTGGGACTTCCCGCATCGCAACCGGCCGACGCAGGCGATGAAGGCCGCTTTTCCGGTGCTGATGCGCGACTACGGCCTCGCCGAGAACCTGGAAGGAATGTGGGCCAACGAGCAGGACTCACCCTACATCGAAACCAAGCGTTTCGACTGGTTCCGCGGCTACCACGTCGGTGGCCGTTCGCTGTTGTGGGGCCGTCAGAGCTACCGCTTCTCCGACCTGGATTTCGAGGCGAACCTCAAGGAGGGCATCGCCACCGATTGGCCGATCCGCTATGCCGACATCGCGCCGTGGTACGACCATGTGGAAAAGTTCGCCGGCATCGCCGGCACGCGCGAGGGACTGGACGTGCTGCCGGATGGTGAGTTCCTGCCGCCTATCCCGTTGAACATCGTCGAGAAGGACGTGGCCGCGCGGATCAAGAAGGCCTTTGGCGGCACGCGGCACATGATCCACTCGCGCACGGCCAACATCACCCAGCCGATGCCCGAGCAGGGGCGCGTGAACTGCCAGTATCGCAACAAGTGCATTCTGGGCTGTCCCTTCGGAGCCTACTTCTCGACCCAGGCGGCGACGCTGCCAGCGGCGATGAAGACCGGCAACCTGACCCTGCGGCCGTTCTCGATCGTCAAGGAAGTGCTCTACGACAAGGATCGCAAGCGCGCGCGTGGCGTGGAGGTGATCGACGCCGAGACCGGGCAGACCTACCAGTACACGGCCAAGGTCATCTTCCTCAACGCATCGTCCTTCAACTCGACCTGGCTGCTGATGAACTCGGCCACCGATGTCTGGGAGGGGGGGCTGGGGTCTTCGTCGGGCGAGCTGGGGCACAACGTGATGGACCATCATTTCGGTGCGGGCGCCTCGGGCCGGGTCGAGGGCTACGAAGACAAGTACTACTTCGGCCGCCGTCCGTGCGGCTTCTACATTCCGCGGTTCCGCAATGTCGCCGCCGACAAGCGTGGCTACCTGCGCGGATTCGGCTACCAGGGCGGTGCCAGCCGCACCGGCTGGTCGCGCGAGATCGCCGAGCTGAACATCGGTGCCGACCTGAAGGAAGCGCTGACCGTGCCCGGTGACTGGCGCATCGGCATGACCGGGTTCGGTGAGATGCTGCCGCACCACGACAACACGATCCGCCTGGACCGCGAGCGCAAGGACAAGTGGGGGCTGCCGGTGCTGGCGATGGACGTGTCCATGCGCGCCAACGAACTGGCGATGCGCAAGGACATGGCCGCCGATGCTGCCGAAATGCTGGAGGCGGCCGGGGTCAAGGACGTGAAGATGCACGACAACGACTACGCCCCGGGCAAGGGCATCCATGAGATGGGGACTGCGCGTATGGGACGGGACCGGAAGAGCTCGGTATTGAACGCGCACAACCAGGTCTGGGATGCCCCCAATGTGTACGTCACCGACGGTGCCTGCATGACCTCCAGCGCCTGCGTGAATCCGTCGCTGACCTACATGGCGCTGACCGCGCGCGCGGCCGACCACGCGGTACGCGAACTGAAAGCGGGGAACCTGTGATGGATCGCCGCGAACTGCTGAAGATGATCGTCGCCGCCACCGGTGCGGCCATGGTCGGCCTGCCTGCGCTGGTGCAGGGCAAAGCGCCAGCGGCCGGGGCGATGGCCGCGTTCTCCGATGCCGAAATCAGCACGCTGGACGAGATCGCCGAGACCATCCTGCCGCGGACCCGGACACCCGGGGCGAAGGACGCGGGCGCCGGTGCGTTCATGGCGACGTTCGTCAGCGACTGCTACACCGCCAGGCAGCAGGCGGTGTTCCGCGCCGGGCTGGCGGACATCGACAAGCGCGCCGGTGGCCGCTTCGTGTCGCTCACGGCGGAGGCGCGCACCGGATTGCTGCGTACACTGGATGCCGAAGCCAAGGCGCGCAATGCAGACGTGACCGAAACTGGAACGCCCGAAGAGGGCGAAGCCATGCCGCATTACTTCACGATGATCAAGCAGCTGGCCATCTTCGGCTTCTTCACCTCCAAGGTCGGTGCGACCGGGGTGCTGCAGTACGTCGCCGTGCCGGGGCGCTACGACGGTGACCTCGCCTATGTCCCCGGCACACCTGCCTGGGGGACCAGCTGATGGACACCAACCTGATGATCCGCCCTGCGTTGATCACCGCCGGCCTGCTGGCCGCTGCATCTGCGTTCGCACAGGACAGTGCCGACGCTGTGCGTGACCCGAAGAAGACGGAAGTGTGGACCCCTGTGCCCGCGACCGTGGCAACGCCACCCGGCAAGGCACCGTCCGATGCGATCGTGCTGTTCGATGGCAAGGATCTCTCCGCGTGGGAATCGGAGCAGGGTGGCCGCGTGCCCTGGAAGGTTGCCGGAGGCGCCATGACGGTTGTTCCGGGCAGCAAGGGCATCCGTACCCGGCAACCCTTCTGCGATGTCCAGCTGCATGTCGAATGGCGTACGCCCACCGAAACGAAGGGCTTCGACGGCCAGAACCGGGGCAACAGCGGGATCTTCCTGCAGGGACTCTATGAGTTGCAGGTACTCGACAGCTACCACAACCCGACCTACGCCAATGGCCAGGCGGGTTCGATCTACAAGCAGGCCATGCCACGGGTGAACGCCTCGCGCGCACCGGGCCAGTGGCAGGTCTACGACATCCTCTGGAAGGCCCCGCGCTTCTCGCCGGGCGGCGGCCTGACGTCGCCCGCACGGATCACCGTGCTGCACAACGGCGTGCTGGTACAGGACGACACCGTGCTGGCGGGCAGGACCGAATACATCGGTGCGCCTTCGTACGCACCGCATGGGTGCGCGCCGCTGTATCTGCAGGAACATGACTCCAAGGTCAGCTACCGCAACATCTGGGTGCGCGAGCTGTAGCGCCCACCCGCTACTTCGCCAGGTAGCTGGCGATGTCATCGATCTCCTGCTGTGACAGCTGCGGGAAGGGGGGCATCAGACCGCCGCCCTTCCTGATCCTGTCCTTGACCTGGGCGGGCTGCAGCCGCTTGCCGACATCGGTGAGCGCCGGGAACGTCGGCGGTACACCGGTGCGTTCAGCACCGTGGCAGGCGGTGCAGTGCTGGGCGTAGAGTTTCGCGCCGGCGGCCGGGTCGTCCTTGGCCCACGCTGCCGTCGCAACGTTCATGCCGCCCAGGGCCACGGCCACTGCCAGGATCATTTTCATGTGGGGCTCCTTGATGCGTCAGCGGTGGGCACGGGTGGGCAGGTTGGTGGTCAGGTGTTCACGCAGGTAGTCCGCGCCGGCCTGGATGACCTTGGCCGGGTCGCGTGGCTGGTCGTGTTCGACGATGTACCACTGCACGCCAGCGGTGGCGGCGGCCGGCAGGATCGCGTCCCAGTCCAGCACGCCCTGGCCGACCGCAGCGAATCCACCTTCGTCTTCGGCCTCGCCCTTGGGCGCATTGTCCTTGGCGTGTACCGCAAATATGTGGCCGCGGAACTTGCCAAGCATCACGGCCGGGTCCAGGCCCGCGCGCGCGACCCAGGCCAGGTCCAGTTCGGTCTGCAGCTCGGGGCCGGCGGCGTCGAACAGCAGCTCCAGTCCGGTCCTGCCATTGAAGTCGACCAGCTCGAAGTCGTGGTTGTGATAGGCCAGCTGCATCCCCTTGCCGCGCATCTGCTTGGCAATCCGGCCCAGCTCCCGGCCCAACGCGGTCCAGCCGGCGGCATCGCGCGGACGGTCCTTCTGGTCCAGATAGGGCACCACCAGCGTGCTGTTGCCAATCGAGCGGTTGAAGGCCACCACGGCATCCAGGTTGTCGCGCAGCTCGGCCAGCTGAACGTGCGACGAAACCGCTTTGATCGAGTAACGGTCCAGCAACTGTTTCAGCTCCGCAGCGCTTGCATTCTGCGTACCGACGGTCTCCACCGCACGCACGCCCGCGTCGTGGACGATCTTCAGCTGTTGGTCAAGCGGGCCGGCGTTGCGCAGCGTGTACATCTGCACGGCGATGGGCTTCTGCGCACCGGCTGTGTTTCCTGCGAAGGCGGGCAGGACTGCGAGCAGCAGCAGGACGAGGGTTGCAGTTCTACGGACAGGGATGTTCATCAACAGATCCTCCCGGGATTCAACCGATGGTGGTCCAGGTGCGTGACCTGGCCGATGCAATGACACGATCAACGATCCGCGCCGAGCGCAGGCCGTCTTCGAAGGTGGGCAGGCCCTGCGGCCGCTCGCCTTCAATGGCGCGATAGGTGTCGGCCACGAACGCTTCGAAGCACTGCCCGTAGCCCTGTGCGTGCCCCGCTGGCAGCGGCGACAACCGGCGTTGTTCGGCACTGCCGGCGCCCGGGCCGCGCACGAAGATTTCCTCGCGCTGCTCGGGCAGGCCGATCCACAGCCGCTCGGCATCCTCCTGGTTGAACGCCACGCTGGCGTTGGCGCCGTCGATCTCGAACCAGAGCCGGTTGTGGCGTCCGGCCGAGACCTGGCTGACCGTCAATGACGCCAGCGTGCCCGCGCCGGTCCTGAACATCGCTGCGGCCACGTCCTCGCTCTCGACCGCTTGCTTTGCGCCGTCTGTCGCCGGCGTGCTGAAACTCTGGGAGGTGGTTGCGCTGCGCTCGGCGATCACTGTGGCAAACGCCGCGTTCACTTCGGCGAAGCACTCGCCGCTGACCCATTCAACCAGGTCGCACCAATGCGACCCGATGTCAGCGAACACGCGCGATGTGCCACCCAGTGCAGGGTCAACCCGCCAGTTGTTGCTGGCCGGGTCCAGCAGCCAGTCCTGCAGGTAGCTGCCATGGATCAGGTGCAGTGGCCCCAGATCGCCCTGCGCGATGCGTGCGCGTGCCTCGCGGACCACCGGGTGGTAGCGGTAGACGAAGGGGACGGTGGCGACCAGTCCGGTCGAGGCGGCCAGCGCCGCCAGCGCCTGCGCATCGTCCAGCGTCGTCGCCAACGGTTTCTCGCAGATCACGTGCTTGCCGGCGTCCAGTGCGGCCTGCGCCATCGCGCGGTGCAGGTGGTTGGGCGTGCAGATGTGCACGACCTGTACCTGGGGATCAGCGACGACGTCCTCGATATCGCGATAGGCGCGCGGGACATTCCACGCATGCGCCACCTCGCGCGCGCGCTGCGGCGACGAGGCGGCCACGCCGCGCACCTCGGCGCCAGCCAGCAGTGCCGCGCGGCGATGCACCGCGCCGATCATGCCGGTACCAACGATGGCGATTCCAAGCAGGGGCATCGGCCGGTCTCCTCAGGGTGTGGACGACGCGGCCGCCGCTACCGGGCGGTCGCGGAACAGCAGCAGGAAGGCGATCAGCACCACCAGTGCAACGCCGGCCGGGAACAGCCAGATCTGCTGCCAATCGGGGCCGGCCTCGGTGGTGAAGTGCTCCACTACCGCGCCGGACAGGAAGGTGCCGATCAGCATGCCCACGCCATAGGTGGCCAGGGTGATGAAGCCCTGCGCGCTGCTGCGCGCGGCGGGGCCGGCGTGGGCATCGGTGTAGATCTGGCCGGTGACGAAGAAGAAGTCGTAGCAGATGCCATGCAGTACGATGCCGATCACAAGCAGGGAGAAGCCACTGCCCGCATCGCCGAAGGCGAACAGCGCGTAGCGCACGACCCAGGCTGCCATGCCGACCGCCAGCATGGTCTTCACCCCCAGCCGCACGAACAGGAACGGCATGGCCAGCATCAGCAGCACTTCGGACACCTGGCCCAGCGACTGCAGGCCGGCCGCGCCCTGCACGCCCAGGTCGTTGAGATACGGATTGGTGAAGTTGTAGTAGAACGACAGTGGGATGCAGATGGCGATGGAAGCCAGGAAGAACACCAGGTAGGCGCGCGACTTCAGCAACCGCAGTGAATCCAGCCCCAGGATCTGTCCCAGCCCGGCATCGCGCTGCTGCGCCAGTGGCGGCGTGTGCGGCAGGGTGAACGCATACAGGCCCAGCACCAGCGATGCCAATGCGGCCATGCGGAAGGTCAGTTCAAGCCGATGCGCCTGTTCCCAGCCCAGCCAGCCGATCAGCACGCCTGCAACGATCCAGCCGACGCTGCCGGCCACGCGTACCAGCGGGAACTGCTTCTCCGGCGATTGCATGTGCCGCATGGCGACGCTGTTGGCCAGTGCCAGCGTCGGCATGAACAGGAGCATGTAGCCCATGACGCACGCGGAAAACACGCTGAAACTGGTGGCGGTGGACGCCAGCCACATCAGCACCGCGCCGGCCAGGTGCAGCACCGCCAGGATGCGCTGCGCCGCGAAATAGCGGTCTGCGATCAGGCCGACCAGGAACGGTGCCACGATGGCACCGATGGACTGGCTGAGAAACGCCGTTGCCACCTGGCTTGCGCTGGCCTGCAGCGGGCCCTGTACCAGGTAGGTGCCCAGGGTGACGAACCACGCCCCCCAGATGAAGAACTGCAGAAACATCATCGCGCCCAGGCGCGACATGGCGTGCGTCATGGCTTGCCCTCCCGGGGCGGTCGTGGCTCAGATTCCCAGCATGCGGCGCAGTGATCCAGCGTCCGTGGCGCTCCCGGCAAAGTCGTCGAAGGCGCGTTCGGTTACATGGATGATGTGATCGCGGATGAAGGCGGCACCCTCGCGCGCGCCGTCCTCCGGGTGTTTCAGGCAGCACTCCCACTCCAGCACCGCCCAGCCGGGGAAGTCGTACTGGGCGAACTTCGAGAAGATCGCCTTGAAGTCGATCTGGCCGTCACCGGGTGAGCGGAACCGGCCCGGACGATCGATCCAGTCCTGGTAGCCGCCATACACGCCGCTGCGCACGCTGGGGCGATACTCCGCGTCCTTGACGTGGAAGATGCCGATGCGGGCGTGGTAACGGTCGATGAAACCGAGGTAATCCATCTGCTGCAGCAGCAGGTGGCTGGGGTCGTACAGGATCTTCGCGCGGGGATGATGGTCGACCTCATCGAGGAAGCGCTCGAATGTCGCACCGTCATGCAGGTCCTCGCCCGGGTGGATCTCGAAGCACAGGTCCACGCCGCAGGCATCGAACACATCCAGGATCGGGCGCCAGCGGCGGCCGAGTTCGGCGAAGGCTTCTTCCACCAGGCCCGGCGGGCGCTGCGGCCACGGATAGAAGTAGGGCCAGGCCAGCGCACCGGAGAACGTGGCGTGCGCGGTCAGCCCCAGGCGCTGGCTGGCCTGCGCGGCGAGCCGCAGCTGCTCCACGGCCCAAGCCTGGCGCGCGGGCGGGTTGCCGCGCACGTCTACGGGTGCGAATCCGTCGAACAGGCTGTCGTAGGCGGGATGGACCGCGACCAGCTGCCCCTGCAGATGCGTCGACAGTTCGGTGATCTGCAGGCCGTGCCCGGCCAGCATGCCGGCAACATCGTCGCAGTACGCCTGGCTGCGCGCCGCCTCGGCCAGATCGAACAGGTGGGGCGCGGAGGTGGGAACTTGTACGCCAGAATAGCCCAGACCCGCGGCCCACCCGGCCAGCGTGTCCAGCCGATCAAAAGGAGCTGTGTCGCCGATGAACTGCGCCAGGAACAGCGCTGGACCCTTGAGCGTCTTCAACGTGATTCGCCCTCGATGCAATCGATTGCATTATCCTAGCAGGGGCGCACGCAGGACCTGTTGTGCACTGCACAGCGGACAGGAGAACTAACGCCATGGCCACCATCTACGACATCGCCAGGCACGTCGGCGTCTCCGCAGGCACGGTGTCACGGGCGCTTTCCCGGCCGGACAAGGTGCTGCCGGCCACCCGTGCGCGCATCGAGCAGGCCGCCGCCGCATTGGGCTATGTGCCCAACACGGTGGCCCGGACGCTCAAGACCCAGCGCAGCGGCAAGATCCTGGTCACCGTCCCGGACATCGCCAATCCGTTCTTCGCACAGATCCTGCAGGGTGCGGAGGAGGCCGCGCAGGCGGTCGGCTACGCGGTTCTGCTGGGCGATACCCAGCATCAACCCGATCGTGAGGAGCGCTACGCACAGATGCTCCGGCGCAACGAGGCCGACGGCATGATCGTGCTGGGCCATCGCCTGCCACCGACCGCGCGCGAAATCGTCGAGCAGCGCGGCGCAGCTGCGCCGGTGGTCAATGGATGTGAGTTCGACCCCGCACTGGGCATCCCCAGCGTCCATATCGACAACGCGGCCGCCGCACGCGCGGTGATGGAGCACCTGTACGGCCTGGGGCACGAACGGATCGCCGTGGTCGGCGGGCCACCTGACAACCCCCTGCACCAGCAGCGGCTGGAAGGGGTCCGGGCCGCCGGCAAGGCGCGGGGTCGCCTGCGCCAGCTGAGCATCGTGCCCGGGGACTTTTCCGTTGAGTCCGGGCATGCGGCGGTGATGGCGCTGCTGGACGGCACGCCCGTGCCGACCGCGGTGTTCTGCTTCAGCGACCAGATGGCACTGGGGGCACTGGCGGCCTGTCGCGACCGGGGCATCCGCGTTCCGGAAGCGCTCTCCATCGTCGGCTTCGACGACCTGGCCTCTTCGCGTTATCTCACCCCGCCGCTGACGACCATCCGGCAGCCGATGCGTGAAATCGGCGAGCGCGCGGTCAACCTGCTGCTCGCCATCATCGAACAGATCGATGTACCGCTTCAGCAGACGCTGGAGTTCAGCTTCATGCTGCGCGGTTCGACAGCGGCGCCTCGGTGGTAGCGCAGGCGAGGCAGGGCAGTCGGAGCAGGGCGGCCGGCCCGCGCGTCGTGCCGCGACCTTGATCCCGAATTGACGCAAAGCTGTCAGACTCATCGCAGGCAGCCCGGCAAGGGCCGTGGCAGCAGGTGCGATCGCGCAAGGGGGGGGCAATGCCATTCTTCACCGATTCGGCGGAAGGCGCGGTCGAAGGCATTGGCGCGGCACGTCGCATCGGCTGGATGCGTTTCGTCGGCAATGGACTGGGGGCAATCCCCATCGCTTCGATCATCCTCGAGCGCCACGATGGGCCGCTGGCGTGGGTCCTGCTGCTGCTCAACGCGCTGGCGTGGCCTGCGCTTGCATTGATGCTGACCCAGCGCTCCGGCCAGCCCGCGCTCGTCCAGTTCCGCTGCATGGTGGCCGACTCCTTTTTCGGTGGTGGCTGGATCGCCTTCATGGCGTTGAGCGCGGTGCCCAGTGCACTGTTCGCCGCACTGCTGGTGGCCGACAAGATCGCTGCCGGTGGCGTTCGCCTGGCGATGCGCGCCACGCTGGCCCTGATGCTGGGCTTCGCGCTCACCTGGTGGGCGCTCGGCTTCCCTTACCAGCCGGTCACCTCGCAGCGCACGATCGTGCTGAGTGTCCCGTTCCTGTTCGTGTATGGCATCGGCCTGAGCATTCTCAGCTGGCAGCTGGCGCGCCGGGTCAAATCGCAGAACCGCCAGCTGCAACGTCTCAGCCGGATGGACCCGCTGGTCGAGCTGGCCAACCGTGGCTTCCTGATCCTGCGTGCGCAGCAGGCGCTGGACCGGGCACAGGGCCAGGGCGGCTTTGCCTGCCTGCTGATGCTCGATGTGGACGACTTCAAGCGCATCAATGACTCGCATGGCCACCGCGCCGGTGACGAGGTGCTGCGGCATATCGCGGCGACATTGCGCACCGTTGCCCGGCCCGGTGATACGCCCGCGCGGCTGGGGGGCGATGAGTTCGTCGTGCTGCTGCGCGACTGCACGCCTGTTGACGCGATGCACGTGGCCGAGCGGGTGCGCCTGCACCTGCTCGAGGCCGCGCGGCAGGCCACGCCGGGTGTGGAATTCAGCGTCAGTATCGGCATTGCGGCCACGCCGCGTGGCGGCAGTGTCGAGGACTGGTTGGCACTGGCCGACCGCGCGCTGTACCACGCCAAGCGCCAGGGCAAGAACACCGCCAGCTGCGGCGAGTGAGCGCGCGTGGGGACGGCACGGCTGCCGCCGAACGAGGATGAAATGCCCATTCATCCTGCACGCGGAATCAGCACGCCAATCCTCTACCATGGGCCACCCCGCCCGGACGCGCTCCCATGCAAGACGCTCTCGTTGCCCAGCCCAAGCCCCCCATTCCAAGGATCGCGGCGTGGCTGATGATGCTGCTGGGCATGTGGCTGGCGCTGAAACTGGGCCTGGTGGTCACCCTTCTGTCCGGCCTGCTGGTGTTCCAGCTGACCCACCTGCTGGCTTCCACCGTGGAAGGCAGGCTGCCGCCGGGACGCGCACGGGCGATCGCCGTGATCGTGCTGTCGGCGATCATCATCAGTGCGCTGGTGCTGGCCGGGATCGGCGTGGCCTCGTTCTTCCGCAACGAGACCGGCGGCCCGGACGCATTGCTGGCGCGCCTGATGGAGATCCTCAACACCTCGCGGCATCAGGTACCGGCGCTGCTGCAACCCTACATCCCCGAGGACATGCCGGCGCTGCGCGCGGCGCTGAACGACTGGGCCGCCGAGCATCAGCGCCAGCTGGGCGTGGCCGGTACCTCGGTGGTCCAGGTGGGTGTGCGCGTGCTGATCGGCATGGTGCTGGGTGCGATGATCGCACTGTATGACGAACTGCCGCTGCCGAAGATGGGTCCGCTGGCGCAGGAGCTGATCGGGCGCACCAGCCGCCTGGCCACCGCGTTCCGCCAGGTGGTGTTCGCGCAGGTGAAGATCTCGCTGCTGAACACCGTGTTCACCGCGATCTTCCTGCTGGGCGTGCTGCCGTTGTTCGGCGTGCACCTGCCGCTGTCCAAGACCCTGGTGCTGATCACCTTCCTGGCCGGCCTGCTGCCGGTGGTGGGCAACATCATCTCCAACACGATCATCACCATCGTCGCACTGTCGGTCTCGTTCTATGTGGCGGTGGCGGCGCTGCTGTACCTGATCGTGATCCACAAGCTGGAGTACTTCCTCAACGCGCGCATTGTCGGTGGCGAAATCCAGGCGCGGGCCTGGGAGCTGCTGCTGGCCATGCTGGTGATGGAGGCGGCCTTCGGCCTGCCGGGCCTGGTCGCCGCGCCGGTGTTCTATGCCTACGTGAAGCGCGAACTGGTCGACCAGCGCTGGATCTGACGCGGCGGGGCATGACGTATTTGTCCCGATTCGAGCGTCCGCGCGGCCTTGTCGGTGCGTTCGCGGCGGGCACGGTGTACCGACGGCCACGGTTGGCCCGTTAGCGGCTTGGCGCCTGTGCAGGCGGCCGCTACAGTGTTCCGCACGACAGGGGAAATGTGCATGGCCCGCAAGGCGTCGCCCATCGGATTGCGGACCTGGGTCTGGATCCTGGCCGGGCTGTTCGTAGTCTGTACGCTGCCGCTGATGGCCATCGCACTGGTGCAGGGCACGCTGCGCTTCACCGCTGCCGAGGACAACCTGGTCAGCCTGCGCCGACTGCAGCAGACCTTCGACCTGGCCAACCGGGTGTCGGCCGAGCGCGGCCCAGCCAACAGCCTGCTGGGAGTCAATACGGCCGATGCGGCCGAACAGGCGCGGCTGGCCGCGCAGCTGGCGGTTGCGCGCAAGCGGGTCGACACCGCCCTGCTGCAACTGGACACCGTGTTCAAGGCCGATCCGGGCGTGGTCGACGAACATGGGCTGCTGGCCGACGCGCAACGTCGCCTGCAGTCGGCGCGGGCCGCGGTGGACCAGGTGGCGGCACAGCCGCACGAAGTGCGCCGGGTGGAAGACGTGGAGCGCGCGATCAGCAGCATGTTCGCCGTGGTCGATCGCCTGCACGTGCTGACCTCGGCGCAGATCAGCGTGCTGGTCAGTGCCGACCGCGAAGCGGCGATCCCGGCGATGCAGGGCCAGGTGCTGATCGACCTGCGCGAGCATGGCGGCCGCCTGGCCTCGAACGTGATGGCGCCGGTGGCGGTACCGGGGGCCTGGCGTGACGAACAGGTGCGGGCGGCATTGCAGACCGAAGGCCGCCTGCTGGAACTGTGGCGGCTGGCAGGCAGCCATGAAGCCGTGTTCCGCAGCGATCCGACGCTGTCCTGGCATTGGGACATGGCACGCCGCCAGTTCTTCGGCGAATCGCTGCCGATGATCGAACAGCTGATCGAAGATGGACGGCGTGGCGTGCCGCCGCCGTGGACCGCCGCCGAGTTCACCACGCGCTACGTACCGACCCTGCGGTCGCTGGAAGCGCTGCGTGACGGTTACCTGAGCGTGTCCATCGCCCGTTTCGAGCGCACCCGCAACCGCGAAGCGACGCGCCTGGTGGTGCTGGTGGCGACCGTGCTTGGCACGCTGGTGGTGCTCGGCGTGGCGCTGCGCATTGCCCATCTGCAGATCCTGCGGCCGCTGCTGCAGGCACAGAAGCAGGTGATCCAGATCGCCTCGGAAGCGCCCGGCCCGGAACAGCACGTGACCCACCCGCTGGCCGAGATGCAGCGCCTGTTCGATGCCATCGAAGTGCTGCGCGAGAAGTCGCGCGAGCGCTCGGCGTTGACCAGCGAGCTGCGCCAGCTGGCCGGCACCGATGAACTGACCGGGTTGTTGAACCGGCGCGCGCTGGACCAGAGGGTGCAGCAGCGCCATGCCGACGGTGGCACCAGCGCGGTGGTGATCCTGCTTGACATCGATCGCTTCAAGGCCATCAACGATGGCCATGGGCATGCTGCTGGCGACCAGGTGCTGGTGCAGGTGGCACAGCTGCTGCAGCGCCACCTGCGCCGCAGCGACAGCATCGCCCGCTACGGTGGCGAGGAATTCCTGGTGCTGCTCGCCGACGGCGATCTGGCCGGCGGCCGCCAGTTGGCCGAGTCGCTGCGCGTGGCCATGCGGCAGCTGGACATCGCACTGGCCGGAGGCAACGTACTGCGGGTCACTGCCAGCTTCGGCGTAGCCGAGGGGGGCACCGATGCGCTGGGCTGGCGCACCCTGCTGCGTGCCGCCGACGCGGCCATGTACCAGGCCAAGGCGCAGGGCCGCGACCGCGTGCGGGTGGCCGGCGGCGGCCGCAACGCACGTTGAGGATACGCATCAACCGATGCGCGCATGCACGCGCCGCAGCGTGCGCGCGATCATCCGCCTCGCGATGGGACGCGGCACCGAGAGACCGCGCCAGCGCAGCGCACCCACCCGGAAGGTGGCGCTGGCGGTGGCCAGTACCTTGCCGGCCGGGTCAGTCAGCCAGCCACGGGTGAAGGCGATGCTGCCCTTGCTGTGCTCGACTTCGCCCCAGCCGATGATCCGCCCCGGCCGTGCCGGGTTGACGAAACTGGTCTTGGATTCCACCGTGACCGCGATGCGGTTGGCTGGCAGGGTGGCGTAGATCGCCGGCCCCATGCAGTCGTCCAGCATCGCTGACAGGAATCCGCCCTGCACGTTGCCCATCGGATTGGTGAGCACCGTCCCGGCGTCGAACTCGACCTGGATGCGACGCAGTGCATCGTCATAGCCGACGAAGCGCCAGCCGAGCAGGGTGCCGGCCTGGGAACGTGGAAGATTACCGTTGACCACGCTGTAGAAGATCGATTCGGGGTTCATGGCGGAGCCTCGTGGGGAGGGGGCAAGGGAACTCACCGGGACAGTGACAGCACGGCCAGCGCGAGGCCGAGGAGCGACAGCAGCACCACGACCGCGCCGGTGGATACCGGGGTACGCGCACCGGTGCGTCGCCGCACGCCGGAGGCGACCAGCACCGGGGGCGCGGTGGCGACCAGGCAGAACAACTGGAACGCCAGCAGCTGTGGCAGCGCGAAGTGACCACCGAAGAAGATCAACCAGGCCAGCATCACGCCGGCACCGGCCAGTGCGATCCACCCGGCGCCGACCACGCGGATGAGTGCCATCAGCAGCACCTGCATGCGCGGTTCGATCTCCGCCCACGACATGCCCACGGCCTGCGCGTGGTAGGGCATGAAGTCGGAACGTTTCAGATAGGCCGCAGCAAACAGCGAGACAATGAAGAACGCCAACAGGTAGCAGCCGAACGCGAGCCAGGCGAACAGATCCATGTGGAGGCCGTGCGGTTGGGGGAGGAGTCGCCGCGTGCACGCCGGCTGCCATGCCGGTCGTGCCACGGGGTTGCGCGATTCTCGGGCACGCCCCTGTTAGCTGGGTGTAGTGCTCCGCAGGGGCGTTCCTCTATCTGCCTTTAACGTAAGCATGGCGGTGTGGAGTGCGTCACGCATGGACCATGCGCCGTATCTCGTTTCCCGTGAAGAGGCCGCAAGTGCTCATGCACTTTCCGGTCACCGCTCTGCGCAGACGCTGGGCGTCCCTCCGATCAAGGACCGCGCCGTGACCCAGCTCACCCTCCCAGAACTTGCCAAGAAAATGGCCGGCATCGATTTCACGATGCTGCAGACCCGCGCCGGTGGAGAAATTGCCGGTCGCCCCATGAGCAACAACGGTGACGTGGACTATGACGGTGACAGCTGGTTCTTCACCATGGAAGACACCGACATGGTGCGCGAGATCGAGGCTGACCCCACCGTCGCACTGGGTTTCTCCGGCAGCAAGTCGCTGCTGGGCAAGCCGCCGCTGTTCGTGCACGTGCAGGGAAGGGCGGCGCTGGTGCGCGATCGGGCCACGATGCGCGAGCACTGGGTGAAGGACCTGGAACGGTGGTTCGAACAGGGAGTGGATACACCGGGACTGGTACTGATCCATGTGCGCGCCAGCCGTATCCACTACTGGGATGGCGAGGACGAGGGCGAAATCACAACCTGATCCCGGCGCGGGGAGGCCGGCGGCAACGCGGCCGTTGCGCGCCGCGCCCGGGCTTTGCCATCCTCCCTGCTGTTTTCCGTACCGTGGAGTTCCAATGCGCCCTGCCTCCTGGCTGATCCTGGCCCTGCTGCCTGCCCTGGCGGCGGCGCAGCCTGCACGTGCACCGAAGGCCAGCGCACAGGCGCAGGACCCTTTCAGTGAGTTGTTCGATACCGCCTGCATGCAGCACATCGGCGCACCGGCGCGGTTGCAGTCGTTGATGGAATCCAACGGGCTGTCACCGCTGCAGCCTGCCGAGGCGGCAACGTTGCTGCAGGGGCAGTCGGGCGTGGCCTGGATGGTGCCGCTGGCCAGCGGCCGCTATGCGGTCAGCTGGGCTGACGATGGCACGTGTACGGTCTACGCCGAAAAGGCCGACGCGGCGGTCGTGCAGAAGGGCTTTGCCCGGTTGGTGCAGGCGGCGCCGACGCCGTTGCAGGCGCGCTCGCTGCCAGGCCGTGGGCCGTTGTCGGCGGACCAGGTGGCGATCCAGTACGGCTGGGCCACGCCCGGGCAGGCCAAGCTGCAGGTGCGTTTCCGGCTGGTCACGCGGCAGGCGGCCGAGGCCGGCGTGCAGGCGATGGCCTCGGTGACGCCGGGCGAAGCGATGCTGGAGCAGACTGCACCCAGCCAATAACGCTGGCCCCGTGCCGCGCAGGCTGCCCAGGCCCGCGATTCAGCCTTTCACGCACGTTGTGATATATCGTTTATCGATAAATCCACCCCGGGGCGGCGAGGCCGCCCCAATGCCGGAGGCCGCTTGACCGCTCGTCCCGCCCGCGCCAGACCCGCGCGAGGCTTGTTCACCCTGGCCCAGGCCGCCGTCCAGGCCGTCCGGGCGATGTGCTGGCTGGGCATCCTGGCCGCACTGCTGGCCGTGCCGCTGGTCGCGCACGACCGTCGCTGGCTGCTCGACAGCGTCCACGATGCCGCTGCCGCTGCTGCACACGGCAACGCGCTGTTCCTGCACTTCTGCCTGGGGCTGGCTGTGATCGTCGCGCTGCTGGTGCTGTGCCTGCTGTTCCTGCGCCATCTGCTGCGGCTGCTGAAATCGGCGGCGCGTGAAAGGCCGTTCACCCACGCCAATGCGCAGCGCCTGCAACGCATGGCGTGGCTGATGCTGGCGATGGAGCTGCTGTCGATCCTGATCGGCGCCTACGCGGCCTGGATGGGCCCGGACTTCAGCTGGATGGAGGTGGGCGGCGGCATGTCGATCACCGGGCTGGTGGCGGTGCTGATGCTGTTCGTGCTGGCACGCGTCTTCGCCGTGGGCGCGGCGATGCGCGATGACCTCGACGGTGTCATCTGATGGCAATCGTCATCACCCTGGACCGCGTGCTGCAGGAACGGGGCATGACCCTGTCCGAGCTGGCCGGTCGCATCGACATCACCCTGGCGAACCTGTCGATCCTGAAGACCGGCAAGGCGCGCGCCATCCGCTTTTCCACGCTGGATGCGATCTGCCGGGAGCTGCAATGCACGCCTGGCGACCTGCTCGGGTACGACCCGGTGCGGGCGCAGGAAGCAGACTGAGTGTTTCTTCTTCTCCCTTACCCACTGACGAAACGGACCTGAAATGGAATGGTTGGCTGACCCCTCGATTTGGATGGGCCTTGCAACCCTGGTCGTGCTTGAGATCGTGCTCGGCATCGACAACCTGGTGTTCATCGCGATCCTTGCCGACAAGCTTCCGCCACACCAGCGCGACCGCGCGCGGGTGATCGGCCTGGCACTGGCCCTGCTGATGCGGCTGGTGCTGCTGGCGGCGCTGGCCTGGATCATGAAACTGACCGCGCCGCTGCTTACGCTGTTCGAGCACAGCTTCTCCGGGCGTGACCTGATCCTGCTGGGCGGTGGCCTGTTCCTGCTGTTCAAGGGCACCATGGAGCTGCACGAACGGCTGGAAGGCCGCGCGCACCACGAAGACGGCAAGAAGGTCTACGCCAGCTTCGCCATGGTGGTGGCGCAGATCGTGGTGCTCGATGCGGTGTTCTCGCTGGACTCGGTGATCACCGCGGTCGGCATGGTCGACAACCTGGGCGTGATGTATGCCGCCGTCACCATCGCGATGGCGCTGATGCTGCTGGCGAGCAAGCCGTTGACCCGCTTCGTCAACAAGCATCCCACCGTGGTGGTGCTGTGCCTGGGCTTCCTGCTGATGATCGGTTTCAGCCTGGTGGCCGAGGGCCTGGGCTACAAGATCCCGAAGGGCTACCTGTACGCGGCGATCGCCTTCTCGATCCTGGTCGAGGCGTTCAACCAGTGGGTGCGTTTCAATCGTGAGCGCAACGAGCGCCGCCAGCCGTTCCGCCAGCGCACCGCTGATGCGGTGCTGCGCATGCTCGGGGCGCGCCCGGCCAACGGCCATGCCGATGACGGCGTGGACGAGCCGGTAGATGCCGAAGAGCGCCTGCAGCCGGCCGAGCACGAGATGATCCGTAGCGTGCTGGGCCTGGCTGACCGGCCGGTGTCGAGCGTAATGACCGTGCGCGCCGATGTGCAGTGGATCGACCTGGCGCGGGGCCAGGAGGATGTGGTGGCCCGCCTGGTGGCATCGCCACACACCCGGCTGCTGGTGGGCGAGGGTGACCTGGACAGCCTACGTGGCGTGGTGCAGAGCCGCGACCTGCTGGCTGACCTGCTGCAGGGCAGGCCGCTGCAGCTGGAAGGCAACCTGCGCGAGCCGCAGTACGTGCTGTCCAGCGCCAGTGCGCTGCAGGCGCTGGAACTGATCCGCCAGCATCCGGTACCGCTGGCGGTGGCGGTGGATGAGTACGGCAGCGTGGAAGGCCTGGTGACCGCCAACGATCTGCTGGCGGCGATTGCCGGCGATCTGGTCGATACCCAGGACGAGCGCTATGGCGTGGTCGCGCAGGGCGAGGACCAGTGGGAGGCCGACGGTGCGCTGACCCTGGACGACCTGCAGCGGCTGACCGGCGTATCGCTGCCACGCAGTGCCGACTACATGACCATCTCCGGGCTCGTGCTGGAGCAGCTGGGCCGGCTGCCGGACACCGGCGATGCGGTGGAGGTGGCGGGTGTGCGCATCACCGTGCTGGCGATGGAGAAGCGCCGCATTGCCCGCCTGCGGGTGCAGCGCCTCGACGGAATGGCTTGACGCCCCTGTTGTTGTAGCGCCGAGCCCATGCTCGGCTGCAGATTGAAATACCGGGCATGGGCTCGGTGCTACACAACACCGCCTGCAGCCGTCACCATGGCGGCCCACTTTCTTTCCAGGATGGTTGCAGTGCTGAGTACGATCGGTTTGTTGATGGGCCTGTATGTCGCCTGGCGCCTGTTCTGGCCACAGCGCATGCCCACTTGGCTGAAGGTCGTGCTGTCGCTGCTGCTGGTGGGCGTAGCCGTGCAGCTGCGTATCGTCGCCACCTTCTGGGGCACCATGGCGTCGCCGGAAATTCCGAAACTGGCCATCGCCACGCTGGCCACCGGCTCCACGGCGGTGTTGCTGTTGGCGTTGCTGATGCTGGCGATGGATGTGGGCCTGCTCGCGTCCCGCTTGCTGCGCTGGCCACGTGCGGTAGCCGCATTGCGCACGCGGCGCTTGCGGCCGGCGGCCGGCGTGCTGGCCCTGCTGGTCAGTGGTTATGGTGTCAGTCAGGGCATGGCAGTGCCCCAGCCCCGGCAGATCGAGGTGAGCGTTGCCGGGCTGCCAGCGGCGTTCGACGGCTATCGCGTGCTGCAGCTGACCGACATCCATGCCAGCCGCCTGCTGACCGGCGACTGGGTGCGCAGGGTGGTGGATGAGAGCAACGCATTGGCGCCGGATCTGATCGTGATCACCGGCGATCTGATCGACGGCAGTGTCGAGGCCCGTCGTGACGACGCGCGTCCTCTGGCCGATCTGCGGGCGCCGGACGGTGTCGTCGCCATTACCGGCAACCACGAGTATTACGCGCAGTACCAGGCATGGATGCAGGCGTTCCGCGCGCTGCACATGCAGGTGCTGGAGAACAGCCACCTGCAGGTACGACGCGGTGATGCAGCGCTGACCATTGCCGGGGTCACCGATCCGGTGGCCGCACGCTACGGCCTGCCGCTGCCGGATCTGGACGCCGCCTTGGCCGGCGCCGATCCCTCTGCGCCGGTGATCCTGCTTGACCACCGCCCGCGCAACGCGCGAGAGGCGGCGGCGCGCGGCGTGAAGCTGCAATTGTCCGGGCACACTCACGGTGGGCAGATCATCGGCATGGACCAACTGGTGAAGCGGGCCAATGGTGGCTTCGTCTCCGGTCGCTACGACGTGGACGGGATGACCCTTTACGTGAGCAATGGTGCGGGTCTCTGGGCCGGTTTCCCGGCACGCATCGGCGTGCCGTCGGAGATCACCCTGGTGACATTGCGCCGCGCGCCGTGACCTGAAGTGGGGCAGATCCCTTTCCGCAGGGGATTCGATGCCGATCGTGCTGGGATCCCTCTGTAGAGCCGAGCCCATGCTCGGCTGAACCAGAGGCAGCCGAGCATGGGCTCGGCTCTACAAGTAACCGCCTCCTTGAGAACTCCGCAGCGGTGGCCGCGCACGCGCGCTTCGGCGCAGTGACTGCGCCCGCTTGGTGATCCAGCGCACCACGAAGGCGGTGAACAGCAGTGCCGACGGCACCGCATACCAGAAGTTGCCTGGCACGCGCTTGAAGTACGAGTAGGTGAACACCGCCGCGATGATCCACATGCCGGACAGGTGCAGGCGACGCCAAGCAGTGGGGCCCATGCGGCGGGCGATCCCCCGATGCGAGGTGATGGCCAGCGCCAGGATGGCGATGTAGCCCACCGTGCCCGGAAGATTGGCCAGCGCGGATCGTGCTGGCCAGAACGCCGGGTTGAGGATGCCGAAACTGGTGATGGCGATGGCATGCAGCAGGTGCGAGAACGCGAAGGACAAACCGACGGTGCGCCGTTCGCGCAGCAGGAACCGGGTGAACGGGCCGGGCAGAAGACTGGCGAACGACGATGCGGTGAACGCCGCCAGGAACAGCAGGAACGATGTGCGTGCAGTGATCCGGATCGCCGCACGGCTGCCTTCGGCTGCATCGGGATACAGGGCGAAGGCCGCCAGCGCGAATGCGATCAGGACCACGGCGATGGCCACGAACAGGCGCCAGCCGTGCAGGAAGGAAGTGTTGGAAGCAGCCATGGTGAGACCTCGAAGCAGGAATGGGGGCACCGGCCGCTGGCCGGGCACCGAGTGGGTAGTGCCGACCGCTGGCCGGCAACCTCAGGAAGCAGGCAATGCAACCAGCACGCCTGCCATGCACAGCTCGCCCAGAACGGGCACGCAGGCCACGCGCAATGCGTCCGTTGCCACGCCATGCGTTTCGGACAGCGTCTGCAGTGCCTCATCCACCGGCGCGCCGTCGTCACCGAAGGCTGATAGCAGCGCGTAGGCCAGCGGTGACAGTTGCTCGACCTGCAGGCTGAAATCGGCGCGGCGCTGGATCAGCAGCAGCGTGGGCGCAGCGCTCGGCACCGGTTCCAGGGCCTCGTCCTCATGCACCGGCCACTGGTAGCCCAGCACCCGCACCAGCGGCGAAACCGCCAGCACATCGCTGCCCTCGGGAACGCGGTGCAGGGACCGCCCGGCGTCACGTGCTTCAATGTGCAGCGACTGCTGCGAGCTCTCGTAGTGCGCCAGTTCCGCTGTCCAGGCCGGGAGTGCCAGCGTGTCCTGTACTGCCAGCCAGGTCGCGAACTCGCCGGCGATCTGTGGGAACAACGGGGTCTGGCAGGCGTGGCGGGCGTAGTAGTGCTCCACCGTGTCGCGCCAGCGTGGCATGCCCAACTGCTGTTGCAGGCGCGGCAGGCTGCCGGCCAGCAGGGTGTCCAGGCTGTCGATGCACAGGCGGCGGTATACCGCCAGCCTGCCCGCCTCGACGCCGTCGGGTGCGGCAATTGCTGGGTCCCGCACATGATCGGCCCAGCGCCGTTGCAGGGTAGCCAGCGACTCAGCCATGGGCCACCTCGGGTGAACGTGCCTCGACCTGCGCTTGGCGGATCTGTGCAACCTCGGTCAGCAACTCCGCCAGCGGCGGAAAGTTGAAGTCGCGTTCGAGCAGCGTCGGGCGCACGCCGACCCGCGCATAGGCCTCGCGCAACAGCGCCCAGACCACGCCTTTCACCGGGGCACCGTGGGTATCGATCTTGAAGCCATCGTCTTCATCGAAATGGCCGGCCACATGCAGCGAGGCGACACGGTGGGACGGCACGCAGGCCAGGAATTCGAAGGCGTCGTAACCGTTGTTGCAGGCGTTGACGAAGACGTTGTTGACGTCCAGCAGCAGGTCGCAGTCGGCTTCGGCGAGCACGGCGTTGATGAAGTCGATCTCGCTCATGTCCGCGCCGGCAACGGCGTAGTAGGAGATGTTCTCCACGGCGATGCGCCGGCCCAGCATGTCCTGCACCTGGGCGATGCGACTGGCGACATGGTGTACGGCTTCGGCGGTGAACGGCAGCGGCAGCAGGTCGTAGACATGTCCGCCGGCGGCGCAGTAGCTCAGGTGTTCGCTGTACAGCTGCACCTGGTGCAGGTCGAGGAAGGCACGGGTCTGTGCCAGCAGGGTGCGGTCCAGCGGATCAGGACCTCCCAGCGACAGCGACAGGCCGTGGCAGGTCAGGGGATGGCGCTCGCTGAGCTGGCGCAGCGCGGCGCCGTGTGCACCGCCGACGCCGATCCAGTTGTCAGGGGAGACTTCGAGGAAGTCGATGGCACTGGCCGGCATTGCCAGCAGTTCGTCGATCAGGCCACGGCGCAGGCCAAGGCCGGCGGCATTGAAGGGCAGGGACATGGCGGATGCTCCAGAGAGAGGGCGCCGCCTTGAAGGCAGCGCCGGTTGGACGTCGATCAATCGGCAACGCGGGAGAACAGGCCCTTCGGCATCGGCTTGCCGTTGGCGGTGTAGACGCTGCGCAGGTAGTCGTGCGCTTCCTGTTCGCTGATGTAACCGTCGTGGTCGGTGTCGATGCGGTCGAACTCGGCGGCACGCTTGGCGGCCACCGCGTTGAACTCGGCACGCGAGACCTTGCCGTCGTGGTCACGGTCGGTGCGGGCAAACGAGGCATCGCCGCACTTGCCTTCGCCACACTGGCCTTCGGCCACCTTGGCCTTGCCGGCGGGCTTGCCGGTGGTGGCCTTGTTGGCCCCGCACTTGCCTTCGCCGCACTTGCCTTCGGCGGCGGCGCTCATGGCGACGGCGCTGATCGCCAGCGGTTGGATCGCTGCGGCCTGGCCGGCCAGCAGCAGGCCACCGGCCAGGGCGATGCCGATGGCACCAATGCGCGGCAGGCGGGAGGAGGGGGTGTTCTTGGTCGAGACGGACATGGTAGTGACTCCTTGGGGATGGCACGCCAGGCGTGCGGGATGGACGTCGCCTGAAGGCGACGGAAACGAAAGGAGGAAGCGCGGGAAGGGGCGAAGCAGGTCAGGCGGTGCGACGACGGCGCAGCGCGTAGCCCAGCAGCAGCACGCCACCAAGCAGGGCGCCGCCGAAGCCGATGCCGGGCAACAGCGCGGCAACCGGCAGCAACAGGGCGATCAGGCTGACGCCCCAGCCCAGGCCGTCATCGCCGACGGGGGCATGCTGTGGGCCGACCAGCAGCCGGTCCACGCTGAGCGCGCCACCGCCGTTGAGGATCAATGGCAGCAGCATGGCCAGGAACAGCAGCGGCAGCTTGAAGTTGCCGTAGCCCTGGTCGGTGATCGCATAGCCCTGCCAGAGTTCACCCAGGCCGCTCCACTGGTCGGGCCAGTGCACGGCGGCGATGGCGACCACCGTCAACACCCAGAAGACGTAGGCCACCGAGCGCGTGGCCAGGCCGAGCAGCAGCATCACCGCACCCACCAGTTCCAGCCAGGTGGCCAGCTGCCAGTTCAACGATGCGGGCAGGGTGGAGAACGGGAACGGGAAGCGACCTTCCAGCTCGGCGAACCAGTTCTGGCCGCCCAGCTTCTCGCGGCCGGACTCAAAGAACTCCCAGGCCAGCAGCGTGCGAAGCGCCAATGGCGAGAGCCAGCGGCCGACGGCGTCCAGGCGGGGGGTATACACGGAAGAGGCGGTGCTGATCATGGTGGTTTCCTGCGGGCCAGTGGTCGATGGAGGCCATTCCAGGCGGCGCAGGTATCGGCAACGTGTGCCGTTGCCCGGGGTTTTGTCAGCGACTGTGGCCGCAGCCGGGGTTTCGTACAGTCGGATACAAAGACGATGCGTGGATGCACATCGATGCGTTGCGCGCACGCGTGCGTGGAACGGTATCCACCCAGTAGCGCCCGGCCAGGCCGGCGCCAGAATGTATCCCACTGTAGAAACCCGCCTGCGCCCTACAGTCCGTTACAACTCCGCGCCGCGAAGAAACAGCGCCGATACACCGGCAGGCGGAAATGACCACTCCCAACACCGGAGTGTCACCCGTGATCCGTATCTCCTCGCTTGCCGCCGCTCTCGCCCTGGCCGGAGCTGCCGCCCCGGCCTTCGCCACCCAGGCCGATACCGCTGCACCGCCCACCGTCATCCTGGTGCACGGTGCCTTCGCCGACGGCTCCAGCTGGAGCAAGGTCATCACCACGCTGCACGACTGGAAGCTGCCGGCGGTGGCGGTGCAGAACCCGCTCACGTCGTTGGCCGACGATGTGGCCGCCACCCGCCGCGCGATTGCCGCCGCGCCCGGCAAGGTGGTGCTGGTCGGCCACAGCTGGGGTGGCACGGTCATCACCGAAGCGGGCAATGACCCGAAGGTGCAGGCGCTGGTGTACGTGGCGGCCTTCGCACCGGATGCAGGGCAGTCTTCGGCGCAACAGGGCGAAGGCTTCCCGGTCGGGCCGGGCCTGGCCCGGCTGCAGGAGAGGGATGGCTACCTGACGTTGCCGGCCGATGCCATCGCCCAGGACTTCGCGCCGGACGTAATGAAAAAGTCGGCAGCACTGCTGTACAGCACGCAGGTCCCGTTGAAGGCCAGCGCGCTGGGCGAGGTGGTGAACATGGCGGCCTGGCGCAGCAAGCCGAGCTGGTACGTGCTCAGCCGTGATGACCGCATGCTGTCGCCACAGCTGCAGGCCGCGACCGCACGTCGCATCGGTGCACAGCTGCAATCGATCGGGAGCAGCCATGTGTCGCTGCTTTCGCATCCGGCGCAGGTAGCCGACAGCATCCTGGAGGCGGCAGGGGTGAAGCCCGCTGAACTGCCGTTGGCCGAGCAGGGGGGCTGAACGATGACCGCACTGCGAGGGTACGCACTGCCGTTGCTGCTGGGCCTGCTCGGCGGAGCAGCGTTGTTGCTGGCCTGGCCCAACCCGGAGGCCGATGCGCAGCCGGCACAGGCCCTTCCCGCTGCCGGGTTCGACGGTGGCGGGCCCTGGCACAACAGCCCACCGCTCACACTGAAGCAGTTGCGGGGGCAGGTGGTGCTGGTCGAGTTCTGGACCTATACCTGCAGCAACTGCCTCAACGTGGCGCCGTATGTCCACCAGTGGAATGCCAGGTACGCGTCGCAGGGCCTGAAGGTGATCGGCGTGCATACGCCGGAGTTCGCCCATGAAGGGCTGCCCGGCAACGTGCGCAGGGCCATCGCACGGTTGGACATCACCTGGCCGGTGGTGCAGGACAACCAGTACCGGATCTGGAACGCCTGGGGCAACCGCTTCTGGCCCGCACTGTACCTGCTCGACCGGCAGGGGCGGGTGGTCTACCGCCATTACGGCGAGGGCGACTACGCACGTACCGAAAGCGAGATCCAGCGCCTGCTGGCCAGCCCTTGAGCCGCGCTACCATGGCCGCGCAGCGCGGCCCTGACCTCCGTCTTCATCGAGAACGCAATGAACCATGTACCGCACATCCTGGTCGTCGACGATGACAGCGAGATCCGCCAGATGCTGGCCGACTACCTGCTGCGCAACGGTTTGCGTGTCAGCCAGGTCGACGGTGGCCGGGCCATGCGCGCGCTGATGGATACCCATGCGGTGGATCTGGTGGTGCTGGACGTGATGATGCCAGGCGAGGACGGCCTGAGCCTGTGCCGCAACCTGCGCGCCGGCAAGCATCGTGCGGTGCCGGTCGTGCTGCTGACCGCCCGCGATGACGAAACCGATCGCATCATCGGCCTGGAAATGGGCGCTGACGACTACGTGACCAAGCCCTTTTCTTCGCGCGAGCTACTGGCACGCATCAATGCGGTGATCCGTCGCACGCAGATGCTGCCGCCGAACCTGCAGGTGAGCGAAGCCGGCCGCCAGCTCGCCTTCGGCGAGTGGCGCCTGGATACCACCGCGCGCCACTTGCTGGACGCACAGGGGACCGCGTATCCGCTCAGCGGCGCCGAGTTCCGCCTGTTGCGCGTGTTCCTCGATCACGCCAATCGGGTGCTCAGCCGCGACCAGCTGCTCAGCCTCACCCAGGGCCGCGATGCCGAACTGTTCGATCGCTCGATTGACCTGCTGGTCAGCCGCGTGCGCCAGCGACTGGGTGACGACGCGCGCGAGCCGACTTACATCAAGACCGTGCGCAGCGAAGGCTATGTGTTCAGCGTGCCGGTGCAGTTGCTGGGGCCGGACGAATGAGCACCGGCGCACGCCATCCACGCTGGCCGCGCACGCTGTCGGCGCGGCTGCTGCTGGTCCTGCTGGGCGGACTCACCCTGGCCCACGCGCTGTCCTTCGGCTTGCTCTTTTTCGAACGCTACCAGTCCACCCGCAGCATGATGCTGCGCAACCTCGACGAGGATGTGGCGGTGAGTGTCGCACTGCTGGAGCACCTGCCCGCAGACCAGCGCGATGCCTGGGTACCACGGTTGGAACGACGCACTTACCGCTACCTGTTGCGTCCAGCCGCGCCCGGGCCGGGGCTGCAGACCGATCGTGCGCGCCAGGTCACGGCGATCATCGACGACAGCCTGCGGCACCGCTATCGGTTGCAGGCGCGCCAGGTGGCTCGCCTGCCGGAGCGGTTTGAGGTGGAACTGCGCCTGCACGACGGCACACCCTTGACCATTGAAGTCACCCCGTCGGGCCTGCCGCTGGCACGTTGGCTGCCCGCCGTGCTGCTGGTGCAGCTGGCGCTGCTGCTGGTGTGCGCGTGGCTGGCCGTGCGCCTGGCCCTGCGCCCGCTGCAGCAGCTGTCGCATGCGGTGGAGCATCTGCAGCCGGGCAAGGACGGGCCTGCACTGCCTGAAGATGGTCCTGCGGAAGTAAGCGGCGCGGCGGCCGCACTCAATGCACTGCAGGCACGCATTCGTGGCCATGTCAGTGAACGCCTGCAGATCCTGGCCGCGATCTCGCATGACCTGCAGACCCCCATCACGCGCATGAAGCTTCGGGTGGAGACCTTGCCGGAAGACGCTACCCAGCAG
This sequence comes from Stenotrophomonas maltophilia group sp. vghtpe118, assembly GCF_052605195.1. NCBI lineage: Bacteria > Pseudomonadati > Pseudomonadota > Gammaproteobacteria > Lysobacterales > Lysobacteraceae > Stenotrophomonas > Stenotrophomonas maltophilia group sp. vghtpe118. The sequence continues at coordinate 3,908,599 of NZ_CP199672.1, forward strand.
CGCCTGCTGAATGATCTCGATCACCTTGGGCAACTGGTGCGCGAGGGCGTCGCCTATGCGCGCAGCAGCCACGTCGCCGCTGGCGCGCCGGTGTCGATGGACCTGGGCGCGTTCCTCGCCAGTGTGGTCGGCGACTACGAGGACATGGGCAAGCCGGTCACTGGCGGTGCGCCCGCTGGGCTGGTCGTACAGACCTGGCCGCAGCCGCTGCGCCGGGTGGTCGGCAATCTGGTCGACAACGCATTGCGCTACGCCGGCGCCGCCGAGATCGAGGCGGGTCGCGATGAGGCCGGAAGGGTGTGGATCAGCATTTCCGACCGTGGCCCCGGTATTCCCGAGGGCCAGCTGCAGGCAGTGCTGGCGCCGTTCCACCGGCTGGAAAGCTCGCGCAACCGCGATACCGGCGGGACCGGCCTGGGCCTGGCCATCGCGGTGCAGCTGGCGCAGTCGCTGGGCGGCTCGCTGCGCTTGCACAACCGCGAGGGTGGCGGGCTGCGGGCGGAGCTGCAGCTGCCGGGCTGAGTTGCCCGGCCTTGTGTTCCAGCAAGGATGCTTCTGCTTCGGCCTTGGCGGTGAGCGCTTCAGCGGTCATGAAACCCAGTGCATGCACGCAGCCGACAGCCGATGACCGGCATTTCACCCGGTCCATGCCACGCTGCGCGGAACCTGCCCAACCGGGATAGAGGCTGTTGAAGGCGAATACGCAATGACCGCGGCGCGGCAGCGCTCGATGTGGGTGGCCGGCCTGTCCACGGTGGTGGAGTGGTACGACTTTACCCTGTACCTGTACTTCGCCACGGTGCTGTCGCGGGTGTTCTTCGGCGGTGGCGAGCAGGCGTTGCTGGTCACCTTGGCCGGATTCGCGGTGTCCTACCTGATGCGTCCGCTGGGCGCGCTGTGCTTTGGTCACCTGGGTGACCGGCTCGGCCGACGCTGGATGTTGCTCGCGTCGATGGCGTTGATGGCAGCGGCAATGCTGGCCACTGCGCTGCTGCCGACCGCGGCCACCGCAGGCGCCACGGCCGGCGTGCTGCTGCTGGTGCTGCGCTGCGTGATGGCGTTCTCGGTGGGCGGCGAATATACCGGCGTGGTGGCGTACCTGCTGGAAAGCGCACCGGCGCGCCGACGCGGCCTGGTTACGTCATTGGCCTCGGCCGCCAGCGAAGTGGGCGCCCTGCTGGCGGTGGCGATCTCTGCACTTACCGTCGCGCTGCTGCCCACACCGCAGCTGGACAGCTGGGGCTGGCGGATTCCGTTCCTCGTCGGCGCTGCGCTTGCGCTGGTGATCCTGATTGCGCGTTCGGGCATGCACGAGTCGCCGGAGTTCGAGCGCCAGCGCCGCGAAGGCAGCATTCCCGCCACACCACTGCGGCATGTGCTGCAGCATCATCCGTTGGCGGTGGCGCGCACGTTCGCGATTTCGGCGCTGGGATCGATCACTTACTACGTGGGCATCACCTATGTGCCTGCATTCCTGCACGCGCAGGGCCACGATGAGGGTGACGCACTGTGGCTGTCGACGATCGCGGCGGTGGCAGTGATCGCGATCACGCCCCTGTGTGGCGCATTGTCGGACCGGGTCGGACGACGTCCGGTGTTGTTGGGCCTGACCGTGCTGGCAGCGCTGCTGCCGCTGTCCCTGTTTGCGTGGATGGCACAGGCGACGGCGCTGGGCATCGTGCTGGCGGCGGTGCTGCTGGCCTGCGTGGCCGGCGGTGTAAGCGCGGTGGCGGCCCCGGCCACGGCTGAGCAGTTCCCAGGCGAAGGCCGGGTCAGCGGCCTGGCACTGGGAGTAACAATGGCCACTGCCTTCTTCGGCGGGGCAACGCCATGGCTGGCGCAATGGTGGGTGGAGCGCAGCGGCTGGGCGGCGGCGCCGGGCGCGATGATCGCGCTGGTGGCGGTGCTGGTGCTGCCGGTGCTGTGGACCCTGCCCGAGACGGTCCCGGGCAGGGCCAGACGCTAGCCGGTCAGACCTTCAGGGTCTGCTCGATGTCGGCCAGTACCGCGGCCGCATCCACACCGATGGCGATCGACTGCACCACGTGGCCGTCCCACACGCTGGGGCCGAATGCCAGGCCTTCCGGCTTGGGAATGGTCATGCCGCGGGCAACGCCGTCGGTGGCCACACGCACGCTGGCGCGCTCGAACTGGAACAGTTCCGGGCGGGTCAGCGCGATGCATGCGCAGCAGTCGTGCACGACCATGCCCTTGTGGCCGGCCTGCAGGTAGAAGTCGACGTAATCCTGCGACAGCGCACGGACCAGCTCGGCGTCGGCACCGCCGATGGCGGCCAGCTTATCCAGGCCGTCACGGTCCATTTCCACGCGGGTGGTCACGTCCAGGCCGATCGCGGTGACCGGCCAGCTGGCGGTGAACACCACGTCGGCCGCTTCGGCATCGCCCCAGATGTTGGCCTCGGCGGCCGGGGTGATGTTGCCGTTGACGTGGAAGGCGCCGCCCATGATCACCACGCCGCGTACCAGGCCGGCGATGTCCGGGGCCTGCTGCAGGGCCAGGGCCAGGTTGGTCATGCGGCCGACCGCGACCAGGGTCACTTCGCCCGGATGGGCGCGGACCAGATCGATGATCAGCTGATGGGCCGGGCGGGCATCGGCGGTCACGTCCAGGCTGGCCGGCACCGGGTGGTTGCCCAGGCCGTTGTGGCCGTGGATGTGCACCGGCCAGGCTTCCGGGGTGGCTTCCGGCTGCAGCGGGCCATCGGCACCGCGCGCGACCGGGGCGGCGAAGCCCCAGGCCTGCTTCAGGTACAGCGCGTTGTGCGTGGTCGACTCCACCGAGGCATTGCCGAAGGTGGTAGTGACGCCGATCAGGTCGATCTGGGCGTGCTTGTGCAGGTACAGCAGGGCCAAGGCGTCGTCGACGCCCGGGTCGGTATCGAAAATGACTTTCAGCATGTTGTTGTTCTTCTTCTTCCGTGTGGTGCGAGGGGCGCCGGCGGCCAGGGGCAGGCCGGCACGCCCCCACATTGTCCCATCTTCATGACAGGCAGGGCCATTGCCGGGGTGGCAGGCCATAATGCCCCCAGTCCAGGCATGGTGTCGCCGAATGCTGATCGTTGCCCTTCTGCTGGTCCTGCTGGTGCTGGGCTTGAACGTGGTGGCTACCGTGCTGATCGTCAGGCGTGATGGGCTGTCGGCGGGTGGCCGGACGGTGCAGCTGCTGATGGTCTGGCTGCTGCCGCTGGTCGGCGCCATCCTGTGCATGGCGGTGGCTACGGCCGATGGCTCCGGGATCCGGGGCGACAACAGTTTCGGCGGTGGCTACGATCATCCGGGCGGCCAATCCGGCGACAGCTACAGCCATCACAGCCACAGCAGCTCCGACTGCGCCAGCGACGGTGGCAGCGGTGACGGCGGCAGCTGCGGTGGTGGCGATTGACGAGATGTTCCAGGATGCCGGCCAGCGGCCGGCACTACCAGGGCGTGACCTCGGCTGGGTAGTGCCGGCCGCTGGCCGGCAACCTCATCCGCTCAACCGCCGCCTTTGGTCGGCAAGGGCGCTGGCACGTTCAACAGCCCGCCCGCTGCCACATAGGCGGCCAATGCCTGGCCCTGGCTGAGCAGATGGCGCTCCATGGTGCGTTCGGCAGCCTGCGCATCGCGGCGGCGGAAGCACTCCATCAACTCGCGGTGTTCGGCCAGCGACTGCGCCGTGCGGCCCGGGGTCAGCAGCTGGCGGCCGCGATGCATCTTCAGGATGCGGTGCAGGTCGTGGGTGATGCGGATCAGCCACGGATTGCCCGCGTAATGCTGCACGGTTTCGTGGATCAGGTAGTTGTTGCGATAGTACTCGGCAATGTTGCCCTCGGCCGCCGCCGCTTCCATCGCCGCATGCAGGGCCTCCAGTTGTTGCACACCGGCATCGTCGATGTGCTGCACCGCCTCATGCGCGCAACGGCCTTCCAGCATGGCCATTACCGGGAACAGCTGGTTGAGGTCTTCCAGCGTCAACCGGGTGACCCGGCTGCCACGACCTGCGTCGATCTGTACCAGGCCTTCGGCGGCCAGCAGCTTCAACGCCTCGCGCAGCGGCGTGCGGCTGATGCCCAGTTCTTCGCACAGCGCGGGCTCGTCGATCCACTCGCCCGGCGGCAGCCGATAGTCGTAGATGCGCTCGCGCACGTGGTCGGCCACCTCTTCATACAGAGGTGCGCGCTTCTTCGGTGACCGCGGGGCAGGGGCAATGGCCATGGAGGAAGTGTACCGCCAGGTAGTGCCGGCCGCTGGCCGGCAACCCATGATCGCTGGATGGCTTCATGGGATTGCCGGCCAGCGGCCGGCACTACCGTTGGGTAGTTACATCCAGCCCGGCACCACGAATACCAGCCAGGCCAGCAGCGGTCCAAGCGCCACCACCAGTCCGCTGTAGACCAGGAAGCGGCGGAACAGGGTCTCGCGTTCCTCCTTGGCTGCCGAGGCCACCACCAGTGCGCCATTGGTGGAGAACGGGCTGACATCGACGATGGTGGACGACACCGCCAGCGCGCAGATCACGCCGGCGGCGCTGAGGTGACCCTGCATCAGGAACGGCACCGCCAGCGGAATCGTGGCGCCCAGCACTGCGGCCGACGAGGCGAATGCGGAGACGATGCCGCCGACGTAGCAGACCAGCAGCGCGCCGAGCAGCGGAATGCCGATGTCGGACACGCCATTGCCGATGAAGTCCACCGCGCCGGCATGTTCCAGCACGCCGATGTAGGTCACCACGCCACAGATCAGCAGCACGGTGGACCAGCTGATGCCATCGACCGCGCCCTTCTGGCTTTGTGGCGACAGCAGCGCCAGCGCCACCGCGACGGTGATCGAGACCAGGCCGACGTTGAGGTTGTAGATCAGCGCGGCCACGCCCAGGCCGAGCAGGCCGATCAGGGTGAACAACCGTTCGCGGGTCAGGCCCACCGCATCCAGTGCCGCCGGATCATTGCTGAGCGTGCCGCCGCCTGCTGCGACCAGCGCGCCATGGCCTTCGATCGCGAACTGGCGCGACGACGCCTGCGGGCCACCGGCCATCGCCAGTTCGGCATTGCCGATCGTTCCTGCCGCGGTGATCGAGCCGCGACGCAGCAGGGCGATGCCACCGAAGGCGAAGAAGCAGATCGTCGCCATCATGAAGTTGAAGCCCAGGCTGGTCAGGAACACTGCCATCTCGGTCACTTCCAGCCCAGCCTTCTGCACCACGCCGTTGGTGATGCTGCCGTACACGCTGATGGGCGAGAAGCCGCCGGCCTGCGCACCATGGATGACCAGCAGGCCCATCATCAGCGGGTTGATGTTGTACTGCTTGGCAAAGCGCAGCGCGACCGGGCCGATGATCGCGACCGCCGCCGGGCCCAGCGCACCGAACGCGGTGAGCACCGCGGTGATCACGAACATCACCCACGGAATGGCCACGATATGGCCACGCACCACTTTCACCGCCCAGTGCACCAGCAGGTCGATGGTGCCGTTCTTCTGCGCGATGGCGAACAGGTAGGTGATGCCGACCAGGGTCAGGAACAGATCGCCGGGAAAGCCGGCCAAAACCTCCTTGCCGCCCATGTCGACCCACAGCCCGCCGATGATGAAGGCCAGCGCAAAGGCGACCGCGCCCATGTTGATCGGCATCGCCGTGGCGACGATGAACATGATCACCAGGCCGATGATCGTTGCGATTTGTGGACTCATGCGCCCTCCCAGACACGTGGCTCACGTACAGCGCGGATGGAGACCCGCCATCCCGGGTTAAGGCGACGTACTGCGTGATGCGTGATACGTACTGCTGGAACCCGTTACTGCAGCCGCTCCAGCGCACTGCGGACCCACGCCGCGGCGCCTTCCAGGCTCTGGAACTCTTCCACCGCGCGCACTTCGCAGCACGGATAGGACGGCGCGACCATGCGCGCCAGTGCGTTGCCCGGGCCCAGCTGCAGGAACACCCGCGCGCCGCGCTCGAAGGCCTGGCGCATCACCTGCGCCCATTCGATGCTCTGCGCCAGCTGCGCCGACAGCGTGTGCACCACCGTGGCACGATCACGCACAGGCCGCGCATCGATGCCGGCCAGCAGCGGCAGGCGTGGGGCTTGCAGCGGCGAGGCATCGAGTGCGGCAGCGAACGGTGCGACCGCCGCCGCCAGCAACGGCGTGTGGGCAGGCACGTGCACCGCCAGCGGACGGATGCCGGCACCCTGCGCCCGTGCGGCACCGGCCAGCCGCTGCAATGCGGCGTGCGTGCCGCCCACGATGAAATGGTCCTGCCCATTGGCGATGGCCACGTACGCACCGTGCAGATCGCACAGTGGCTGCAGTACATGGCGCTCCAGGCCAAGTACCGCCTGCAGGCCTGCATCGGCGGGGCTGGCGCCGTCCATCAACTGCGCGCGCTGCGCCGCCAGGGCAAGGCAGGTGGCCGCATCGAAGCTGCCGGCGATGGCATGCGCAGCCAACTCGCCGATGCTGTAGCCGGCGGCCAGCGTCGGCGTTGGCACGTTGTCGCGCAACCCCTGCCACTGAGCCAGAGTGGCCGCGCACAGCAGCGGTTGCGCCTGCGCATTGTCGAAACGGTCGTCGGCCACCGCGGCGGAAAACACATCGCGGCCGAGCACCGTGCTGGCCCGATCAAGGGTGTGGCGCGCGGCCGGAAGATCGCGCACGCGGTCGAACATCGCTGCGTGCTGCGCGCCTTGGCCGGGGCAGAGCAGGGCCAGGCTCATGCGCGCTCCTGCAGCAGCAGGAACCCGCTGCAGGCCAACAGGTCTGCGCTGCCGCCTGGGCTCAGCCGGCGCGCGACGAAGCCATCACCGATGCGACGCAGATGTGTCCGCCAGTCCGGCGCGAAGGTGCCGCCCGCGTCCAGGAAGGTGCGGGCCTGCCGCTGGGCCCAGCGCAGGCCGTCGGTGCCGCCACGGTGCAGCAGGTTGAGGTCATCCACGCACGCGATCAGCTGCATCAGGGTCTGGCACATCGCGGCCTCGCGTGGCAGGCCGCTGGCCAGCGCGTGACGCATGGTAGGCAATGCCACGCCGCGCAGCAGCGGATAGCCGGCGGCCGCTTGTTCGCGCACACCCTGCACGCCGTGCCGTGCGCGCGCGCGCTGGCCAGGGCTGTTCGCATCCAGAGGTGCGTCGGCGAGCTCGGCAGACCAGCGGCGCACTTCCTGGCAGACCTGCTCACCCGTGGCGGCATGGCCCAGGCGGGAGCGACAGGCCGCGGCGGCCGCCACCAGCAGGCCGAGACTGAAGACCGCGCCACGATGGGTATTGACGCCGGCGGTTGCGCGCAGCATCGCGATTTCGGCTGCGATGCCACATCGGCGCAAGGCGTCGAAGTCCGCCCCGGCTGCACCGAGGCAGGCCACGGCGGTGAAATAGTGGCGCAGCGCGAACAGGCTGCGCAGGAATGTGCCGGCGTCCATGTCGTGATGGCTGCCGCTGTCGAATGGCGTGACCAGTCCGGGCTTGGGCGCCAGCGCCAGCTCCGCATGCAGGCTGGCGACGGCGAGGCGCCCCAGGCGCGCGCTGTCCACGGCAGCTGCCGGCCTGACTGCCGATTGCACGACGGCGGTCATGCGCTCACCCCGGCGGAGGCGAACATCGCATCGCGTAGTTCCAGTGCGGCACCATCGAGGCGCTTGACCAGTACCTCGCGGCTGCGTCCGGCGTACTCCCGCCAGTTCACGGCGGCGTCGCCGCCCAGGCACAGCTCGCCATCGACCCGCCGGTCGTGTTCGGCTTCCCATGCCTGTAGCCGTGCAGCCAGGGCATCGGCCTGCGCGGTGGTGTCGATCGGCCACAGCAGATCGACGTCCGAGCGCGCGTGCACATAGCGCAGGCCAGTAAGGTGCTGCCACGCGAAGGCACCGAATACGCGCGCCTCAGCGATGTTCTGCAGCACTTCAAGGGGCCGCCGCCAGTCCTGCGGAACGTCGCCTTTCAGCACCGCCTGGAGTGCCGGCGGCGGTGTGGTGCGCAGCACATCGTGTGCTGGCACGCGCAGGCCCAGGCGCAGTTTGCCCTCGGCGGGCGGCAGCGGCACGCCGAGACGCAGGCGTGGATCGGCATCGTCGGCGGCACGCCGCGCGACGATGGCCGGCCGGCCCTGTGCAAACCAGTCGGCCAAGCGCGACTCATGCGCGGCGATGTCCGCCTGCCAGCCGGCGTGCGCTGACAGCCAGACCAGCGTATGTCGGGGCAGCCGCTCAGGCATCGCCCTGGCTCACGGCTTCAGCCACGCGTGCGGCAAGCATGCGCCCGCCACGTTCGGCTCCGCGCACTGCGCGGCGGTCGCCATGGGCGGGCGTGCGCAGGGCCTGCAGAAGGTGCTGGGCAAGATTGCCCTCCCACAACGATTCCACCGCACCCATCGCCACGTAGTTCTCCACGCCCGGTGCGAACACCGGTGAGGTCTGGCTCAGCGCCTGCAGTTTATCCAGCGGCTGCTTGGTCACCCGGGCCATCGCGCGCAGGTCCATCACCCGCACCTGCGCATCCGGCAGGGCATGGATGTGGTCGGCCATCAGCCCGAACGAGAGGAAGCCGCCACTGACGGATTCACCGTAGACCAGCGTGACCAGTCGGGCGCCACGTCGACGCGCGAGATCCAGCGTCTGCGCCAGGTGCGCGAAACAGCCGTTGATGCCGAGCAGTTCGTCGCGGCGTGCCAGGCGCTGGCCGGCGGTGTCGACCAGCATCACGATCGGTTGCTGCGGATGCGCGGCGGTGCTGGCCAGCACCGTCTCGGCCAGTGCCAGTGCGTGGTCCACGCCCACCTCGAGCTTGTTGGCGGTGCCGATCACAGTCACATCGCCGTTGTCGGTGGTGGCGCTGCCGGTCAGCACCGAATCGCTCACCGCAATGGCATGCCCATGCGGAAACAGGGCATCGAGCAGTGTCTGCAACGGCATGCTCATGGCAGGCTCCGGTCGCCGGTGGCGGTGAGGAATTCATCGGTGTCGAGCAGTGGCAGGCGTTCGGGGTGGGCAATGCCCAGCCGCGCCCAGATCTCCAGGCCATCGCGGCAATCGCCCCAGGCCCGCACGCGCGCCTTCAAGGCCGCATGGCGTTCCTGCAATGCGGCCAGTGCAGCATCCGGGTCAGTGCCGCCCGCATCGGGGTGCAGCGCGTCGCGCGCGGCCAGCGCGAATGCTTCAAGGGCATCGGGCACCAGCACCTGCGCCTGGTCGATCAGGTACCGGTGCTTGCCACCGGTCACACGCCAGACCAGCGCGCGATCGCGTGAGTCGAACTCTTCCACGCCGCGAACGGTTTCGATCACCTCCGGTCCGGACAGCGACATCCGGCCTTCCTCGGACATGATGACCGTGGTGCAGCAGCGGGCAACGATGCCCATGCCACCGAAGGCGCCGTTGCCGCTGCCGATCAGCGCGATCACCGGCACGCCCGCTGCACGCGCGTCCAGGGTGGCGCGCATGATCTCGGAGATCGCAATCAGGCCCGCATTGGCTTCGTGCAGCCGCACGCCGCCGGTATCGAGCAGCAGCAGCACGCCGTCAGGGCGGGTGTGCGCTGCACGGCGCAGCAGCCCGGTCAGCTTGGCGCCATGCACTTCGCCCACGCCGCCGCCCATGAATTCACCCTGTTGTGCGGCCAGCAGCACGTGTTTGCCCTGCAGCCTGGCCTCGCCGACGACGATGCCATCGTCGAACGCGGCCGGCTGGTCGAGCTGGGCCAGGTGCGGACTCATCATCCGTCGCGCCGGGCCGAGGAACTCGTGGAACGAGCCGGCGTCGACCAGCCCGGCGATGCGCTCGCGCGCATCGGCTTCGTAATAGCTGTGGCGCTGTACGTGGTTCATGGCGCGCCTCCGGCCAGCAGGGTTTCCACGGCCTGGTCCAGGCGCAGGCTGACCACGGCCGGGGTTGCACCGGCGTCGTTGATCGAGACGCGCACATCGCGCAGCGGATGACGTTGTGCGAAGTCGTTGATCACCGCCTGCCAGATGCTGCCGAAGCCCTGCGCGGCGGTGATGACGCGCACCGTCATCGCGCCCTGCTGCGCCGCCGGTTCCAGCAGGATTTCCAGGTTGCCCGACGCCAGCACGCCCACCAGCACCGCATCGCGCGCGAAGGGCACGTCGGTGCGGCCTTCGAATCGATAGTCGAGGGTTTCCATGCTCAGCCCCTTACCAGTTGCGGAAGCGCTTGGGCGGGTCGTACAGACCGCCGGACCAGCGCACCAGGTCCTTCACCGAACGCGCCGCCAGCAGGTCACGGCTGGCATCGCGCACGGAGATGCCGAGGTCACCGGGACGGCGGATCACGCCGCGGTCGCGCAGGTTCTCCACCATCGCGCGGTCGCGCCCGATGCCCACGGCGGTATAGCCGGCCACGCCACGGATCGCCTGTTCGCGCTCCTCGGGGGTGCGGCACAGCAGCAGGTTGGCGATGCCTTCCTCGGTCAGCACATGGCTGACGTCGTCGCCGTAGATCATCACCGGCGGCAGCGGCATGTTCGCGCGTTCGGCCAGTTCCCAGGCGTCGAGGCGGTCAACGAATGCCGGGGCCATGTGCTCGCGGAAGGTTTCCACCATCTGCACCACCAGTTTGCGCCCGCGTGGCATCTCGCCCGGGCGTGCGGCCTGCTGGCCGGCCTTGATCCAGGCCTCGCTGGCATGGCGGCGGCCGCGCGCGTCCGAGCCCATGTTCGGTGCGCCGCCGAAGCCGGCGATGCGGTCGCGGGTGGCAGTGGAACTGTTGCCCTGCAGGTCGATCTGCAGGGTGGAACCGATGAACATGTCGCAGGCATACAGGCCTGCGGTCTGCGAGAACGCGCGGTTGGAACGCATCGAGCCGTCGGCGCCGGTGAAAAACACATCGCCCCGCGCGGCAATGTATTTCTCCATGCCCAGTTCCGAACCGAACGAATGCACCGATCTGACGAAGCCCGATTCGATCGCCGGAATCAGTGCCGGGTGTGGGTTCAACGCCCAGTGCTGGCAGATCTTTCCCTTCAGACCGAGCGATTCGGCGTAGGTGGGGAGCAGCAGTTCGATGGCGGCCGTATCGAAGCCGATGCCGTGATTCAAACGATTCACGCCGTACTCGGCGTAGATGCCCTTGATGGCCATCATTGCCATCAGTACCTGGATTTCGGAGATCTGCGCAGGGTCGCGGGTGAACAGCGGCTCGATATGGTTCGGCTTCGGCGCCTGCACCACGAAGTTGACCCAGTCCGCAGGAACATCGACGCGGGGGAGGCTGTCAACGATCTCGTTGACCTGGGCGATGACGATGCCGCCACCGAAGGCGGTGGCTTCGACGATCACCGGAGTGTCTTCCGTATTCGGCCCGGTATAGAGGTTGCCGTGGCGGTCGGCGGCCTGCGCGGCGACCAGCGCTACGCGCGGCGTAAGGTCGATGAAGTAGCGGCCGAACAGTTCCAGGTAGGTGTGGATGGCACCGATCTGGATGCGCCCTTCGGCCACCAGGTTGGCCAGTCGCACCGATTGCGGGCCGGAGAACGAGAAATCCAGTTTCGAGGCGATGCCACGCTCGAATACGTCCAGGTGCGAGGGCAGTGAGAGGACCGACTGCACCATGTGCAGGTCATGCACGCGGGCGGGGTCGAGGTCGGCCAGCGCCTGGGCGAGGAAATCGGCCTGCTTCTGGTTGTTGCCCTCCAGGCAGACCTTGTCGCCTGGCTCCAGCACTGCGTGCAGCAACTCGCCGACGTCGCTGCTGGCGACCTCGCGTCCCCGGGCCCACGGCGCGGCACGTTCCAGGCGGGCCTGGCGACTGCGTTCCAACGTATCCCAGCTCGGGTTCATTGACCGGCTTCCGACGGGTGTTGAGATAATTACGGCATAATTACGAAGTGGGTACAACCTGCAGTGCAGCAAAAAGAAGGGCCCGCGCGGAGGCGGGCCCATTCAGGGTGTGGGGTGTGGGGTGTGCCGACCAACGGTCGGCACCCACCGGTTCGCAGGTGGCTCAGAACTTCCAGCGCAGGCTGGCCGATACGAAGCGCGGCTCGCCGTAGTTGTTGTAGTCCAGGTTGGCCCAGTAAGTCTTGTCCAGCGCGTTGCGCACGCTCAGCGTTGCAGTCCAGCTGTCGCTGATGCGGTAGTTGGCATTGAATTGCACCAGCATGTACGCCGGCTGGTTCACGGTCACCGTGCCGCCCAGCGGGTAGGCGATGTTGTAGCCCTGCACCTTGCTCTGCCACTGCAGGCCACCGCCGATGCTCAGGCGTTCCAGCGCACCGCGCAGCTGCAGTTGCGTGTTGAGCTGCAGCAGGTCCTTGGGCGGGTTGGCGTACAGCAGGTCGGTGGCGGCGCGGGTGACCTTGACGTGGGTGTAGCCGGCATTGACCGTCCAGCCCGGCAGGATTTCGCCGTTGATATCCATCTCCCAGCCACGCGCCTTGGTACCGTTGACGCCGATGTAGGCCGAGCTGCCGTCGCTGAGCGAACCCTCCGGCACGCCCATGTCACGCACCGCGTAGTTGTCCTGCTTGGCCTCGAACACAGCGGCATTTGCGGTCAGGCGGCCATCGAACCACTGCGTCTTGAGGCCCGCTTCCAGGTTCGAGCCCTGCACCGGTGCCAGCAGGTTCTCGTTGCGGTCCTTGTAGTTCTGCGGATTGAAGATCTCGGTGTAGCTGGCATAGGCCGACACGTTCGGGGTGATCTCGTAGACCAGGCCCACGTACGGAGTGACTTCATCGCTCACCTTGTACGCACCGCTGGTGCCGGTATAGGCGCCGGCGGCGTTGTAGGAGCGGGTGAGGGTTTCCCACCGGCTCAGGCGTGCACCGGCGATCAGCGACAGCGGATCGGCCAGGTGCAGGCGCGTGGCCAGATAGACGCCACTCTGCGTGGTCTTGGCCACGCGGCGCGCGCCGGTGCGGCGGTAGGTCACCTCGGAGATATCGCCGTTCCAGCTGTAGACGTTGGGGATGTAGTAGCAGCGCTCGCGTGCACCCGTGGCGCTGACACACGTTGCCCAGTCGCTCGGGAAGTTCAGCGCCACGGTGTTCGTGGTCCCTTCCAGATCCGACCACTGGGCACCGACCGTGAGGTCGTGGTCGCGGCCGAACAGCGGGAAGCTGCCGGTCAGGTAAGCATCGACATTGCGGCGGGTGTCTTTCGAATCACCGGCGGCCGCACGCAGGAAGATGCCCGAGCCGGTCACCGGGTCCGGGTTGCCGGTGCCGTACAGGCGCACGTTCTGCACGTTGCCGCGGGTGTAGGCGGTGTTGATCTTCAGCAGCCAGTTGTCGCCGAAGCGCTGTTCCAGGTTGGCGAAGGCGGTGTTGCTCTCGCGCTTCCAGTAGCTCCACTTCGGCGACAGGTTGGTCGAGCGCGGCAGATGGGCGAAATTGCCCTGCCTGTCGAAGAACGGCACGGTGCCCCAGGTCGAACCGGTCGGGTTGTTGTCCTGGGTCTGGTAGCCGAGGGTGAGGGTGGTGCTGTCGGTGACATCGCCTTCCAGCACCGCCATGCCGGCCATCTTGTTCTCGTCGTAACGGTCGTAATACAGGCCACGATCGGTGTAGGCGGCGACCACGCGGCTGCGGAAACGGCCGTCATCGGTCAGCGGCGCGGTGACATCGGCTTCCATGCGGCGGTAGTCCCAGCTGCCGGCGCTGACCGCGAACGACGCGTCGAATTCCTTGCCGGGGCGCTTGCGCAGCAGGTTGACCGTGGCCGACGGCACGCCGGCGCCGCTGAGCAGGCCGTTGGCACCGCGGATCACTTCGATGCGGTCGTAGAAGGCGGTGTCGTATTCCTGGTTGGTGGAGCCGCTGTAGGTGGGAATGCCGTCGACCTGGAAGTCGGTGATGGCGAAGCCACGCGCGTAGTACAGCGGGCGCTGCGTGTCATAGAAGGACACGCTGACGCCGGTCACGTTGCGCATCACATCGTTGATGCTGAACAGTGATTCGTCCTGCAGGCGCTGCAGGCTGATCGCGGTGGCCGACTGCGGGGTTTCCTGCAGGGTGATCGGCAGGCGCGTGGTACTGGCCGGCGGAGCGGACCGCTCGGCCCGGACGCTGACCCGGTCCAGGGTCTTGGCATCGGCGGCGGCATCGGTGGCGGCGAACGCGGCGGGCGTGACCAGCAGGGTCAGCGACGAAAGCAGGGCAGCCGGCAGCAGCGCGCGGCGGGGCAGGCGGTTACGGACAGGCAGGGGCATGGTGGGCTCGAGGCTTGGAAACGGGGAAGGGCGGCAACAGTCGTCCAGCACCCGGGGCGGCGGCTTCGGGCACGGTCAGGTCCTTCTGGAGAGGCGCGATCACTGCGCAGGACGCAAATGTAAATAATTCTTAACAAGATTACAATTCGCGTCATTGCGTAGAGGCTTTCCGGCATCCAGCAGGCTTCCTGTTGAGCCGAGCCCATGCTCGGCTGTTGGCAGCCGCGAAGAGCAGCCGAGCGCAGGCTCGGCTCTACAGGCGGTGGCCCGCCCAGACGAGAACGGCCACCCGAAGGTGGCCGTCCGTCTGCATCGAAGGAACGCGCGGGCTTACAGCGCCTGCAGTTCCTCATTGGCATTGCGCTTTTCCTTCGCCGGAGCCGGAGCCGCAGCGGCCGGAGCCGGCACCGCCGCGTTCGCATCCACCGGCACCTCCAGGTACGGCAGGTGCAGGGTCTGGCTGGTCAGCGTACGGATCTCGTTCACCAGCGCCGGGCTGTCGTTGAGCTTGCGCCCATACGACGGCACGATCTCGCGCAGGCGGGTTTCCCAACCGGCCTTCATCTGGTCCGGGAAGGCCTTGGCCATCAGGTCCAGCATGATCGGCGGCGAGGTCGACGCGCCCGGCGACGCGCCGAGCAGTGCGGCGATGGTGTGGTCCTTGTCGGTCACGATCTCGGTACCGAACTGCAGCACCGGGCCCTTCAGCGGATCGCGCTTGATGATCTGCACGCGCTGGCCGGCGGTGACCAGCTTCCAGTCACCCGGCTTGGCATTGGGGAAGTACTTGACCAGTTCGGCCTGGCGGTCGGCATCGTTCAGGCGCGCCTGGCCCATCAGGTACTGCACCAGGTCCAGGTTGTCCTTGCCCACTTCCAGCATCGGGCCAACGTTGTTGTGGGTCACCGAGGAATACAGGTCCCACCACGAGCCGTGCTTGAGGAACTTGGTGCTGTACAGCGCAAACGGCCCGAACAGGACCACCGGTTTGCCGTCCAGCTTGCGCGCATCCAGGTGCGGCACCGACATCGGCGGCGAACCGGTCTCGGCCATGCCGTAGGCTTTCACGCCATGGCGCGAGGTCACGTCCTGGCCCTGGAAGGCGAGGAACTGGCCACCGACCGGGAAGCCGGCATAGTCCTTCGACTCCGGAATGCCGGACATCTGCAGCAGCTTCAGCGCGGCGCCGCCGGCACCGATGAACACGAAGCGGGTGTGGGTGGTGGTTTCGGTGCCAGCCTTGAGATCCTTCACCGTGACGTTCCAGCTCTTGTCGGCGTTCTGTCGCAGCGCGGTCACTTCATGGTTCAGGTGCAGGCTGAAGTTCGGGCTGCGCTGCAGGCCGGCGGTCAGCTGGCGGGTGATCACACCGAAGTTGACGTCGGTACCGAGCGGCATCCAGGTCGCGGCCACCTTCTGCTTCGGGTCGCGGCCTTCCATCAGCAGCGGCGCCCACTGCTTGATCTGTGCCGGATCTTCCGAGTACTGCATGCCGTAGAACAGCGGGTTCTTCACCAGCGCCTGCTGGCGCTTGTGCAGGTAGGCGATGTTGTCATCGCCCCAGACGAAGCTCATGTGCGGCGTCGGGTTGATGAAGTCGCTGGGCTGGCTCAGCCGGCCTTCCTTCACCTGGTGCGACCAGAACTGGCGCGAGACCTCGAACGATTCGGCGATGCCGACCGCGCGCTTGGTCTCGATGCTGCCATCGGGCAGTTCCGGGGTGTAGTTCAGTTCGGCGAACGCCGAATGGCCGGTGCCGGCGTTGTTCCAGCCGTCGGAGCTTTCACCGGCGACGCCGTCGAGGCGTTCGTAGACCTGGATGTTCCAGTCCGGCTGCAGTTCCTGCAGGTAGGTGGCCAGGGTAATGCTCATGATGCCGGCGCCGACCAGCACCACATCGACGGGCTTGTCGTTGCTGGCGGCGGGCACCGAGCGCTGGGTCAGCGGCCAGTACAGGAACAGCGCGGCGGCCAGCAACAGCAGCACGAGCAGGGCGAGAAGAGCCTTGCCAAATTTCTTCATGGGGGCGGGATCGTTGGCGGAGGGGAAGGGGTCAGGATGCGCGTGGGGCAGGGAAAGGGCGTGAAGAAACAACGCCTTGCCGCATCCAGGTGCGATTCTAACCGGATCCGGTCCGTTTTTGATGCAACGCAGCATCCGGTCGGCGGTCCTCTACCATAGCGCCAAGCCATGCCCGGCGACGCGGCCGTCCCTGCGGATGCCGATGCCGCCCGGCCGCGGGGCGTCGAAGGCGTTTCCCGGGAGTGCAGGCAGCCGGGTCAGTCACTGCCGACGGTGAAGTATTCCACGGCGAAATAGCCGATCTGGTACGCCAGCGTTGCCAGCACCAGGCGCAGCTGTGTGCGTTGGCTGCGCAGTCGCCAGCCGAGCACCGCCACCGCCAGCATCAACACGGCATGCAACGGGTACGCGGCTCCCAGCAGCTTCCAGCGGCTGCTGCCCTTGATGGCGGTATCGACCAGGTCGAGCAGGGTCAGTGCAGCAATCACGCTGAAGATCCAGCGCCGGCGCTGCATGAGATAGTTCCCGTAGCTGCCGTATTCGCGCAGGTCGTCGGGAAACAGCAGCGCGCACAGCAGGAACCAGGTCGCGCAGTACACGATCACGAACAGGTAGGTTTCAAACGTCCAGCGGTGCACCTCGATGAGGCGGAACTCCCACCACCAGAAGGTCACCAGCGATATCAGCGTCCACGCCACCCAGCCCAGGTGCAGGGCCGAGCAGCCGCGGCGCTGCGGATGCTCGATGATCTGCGCCAGGCCCTTGAGCACGGTGGTAATCGACAGGCCGAGGATGATGCCCATCACCACCCGGATGTGCAGGAACAGCGGATCGGTCTGCATCGCGGCGCTCCGTGTCGGGTGCTGCGATGCTGGCACAACCGGGCGCCCCGGAACGGACCCCGGTCACGCGCCGAAAAAGGGGACGCCGGGGATCAAGTCGTATCAGGCCATACGGCCTGCACGGCGGAAGCGACTTGATCCCTCCACGCCCTTGTCGCTGTGCAGCTCAGCGCTTGCGCCGGATCAGCGCCGAGGACGCATCCAGCACCGCGCGGGTCAGAAGAGCCATGGTCTGCACGTCGCCTTTCCAGTGTTGCCAGTACAGCGGCACGTCTTCCCACGCGCGCTGGCGCACGTAGACCAGGCGGCCTGCGTCCAGGTGGCGCTTGACCAGCGGCAGCGGGTTCATGGTCCAGCCCAGTCCGCCGAGGTTGGCCTGCACGAAGGCCCGGGTGGAGGGAATCCACCAGGTCGGTGCGGTGCTGGGCAGGTCGTCGCCGGCCATGCGCCGGGCGAAGCGCGACTGCATTTCGTCCTTGCGGTTGAACACCAGCACCGGGGCCTGCGCCAGCGCCTGCGCGGTCACGCCCTTGGCGAAGTGGCGTTCGCGGAATTCGGGGGTGCAGGTCGCTGCATAGCGGATGCTGCCCAGCGCATGGATCTGGCAGCCCTGCACCGGCTCGTCCAGGGTGGTCACCGCGCCCAGCACCGTGCCCTGGCGCAGCAGCTCCACCGTGTGGTCCTGGTCTTCCACACGCAGGTCCAAGGTGGTGCCGGTGCTCTGCGCGAACTGGTGGGCCGCCTGCGGAAACCAGGTTTCCAGGCTGTCGTGGTTCACCGCCACCGGGATGCTGGCCTGGGGCAGATCCTCATCGGCCAGGCCCATCCGGTGCAGCGCATCGTGTTCGAGCAGGGCGGTCTGCTCGGCCAGCTGCACCAGCAGCTGCCCCTCGGCGGTGGCGGTGGCCGGCGTGCCGCGCTTGACCAGCAGGCGGCCGATCCGGTCCTCCAGTGCCTTGACCCGCTGCGAGATGGCCGAGGGCGTGACATTCAGCGACTGCGCGGCGCGGTCGAAGCTGCCTTCGCGGATCACCGCGGCCAGGGCGCGCAGCTGGGCATGATCGATACGCATCGAATTAAGCTCCGCTAATGTTGATTTAGGAAGTTTAGCTCGTCTTTTTCATGTTGCGGCGCGACAATAGCGCCCGTTCCGGTGCTGTCCGCCTTCGCGAGGCACCGTCCCCCCAAGCAATACAAGGCAGTGAATCCCATGTTCTCGGTCATCTCCGCCAGCACCGGCCTCGGTGCCTGGTTCTCTGGTGCAGCCACCGGCATCGGCCTGTTCGCCGTGGTCGGCGCCCAGAGCGCCTTCATTCTGCGCCAGGGCATCCTGCGCAAGCACATCGTGCCGGTGGTCGCCACCTGCGCGGCCATCGATGCCATCTTCATCTTCGCCAGCGTGGCCGGCCTGCGCACGCTCACCTCGGCGCTGCCGTGGCTGACCAGCGCCGTGCTGTGGACCGGCGTCGCCTTCCTGGCCTGGTATGCGATGAAGTCGGCACGCCGTGCAATCGCGGGGGGCGGTGGCATGGGCGAGGCTGACAGCGACGACGGCAGCCGCCGCGCGGTGCTGATGGCCGCGGTCGGCTTCTCGCTGATCAATCCGCACTTCTGGCTGGACATGATGGTGATCGGCTCGATCGCCGAGAACTTCGGTAACGCCCGCATGGCCTTCGCCGCCGGCGTGGTCACCGCCAGCTGCCTGTGGCTGACCGCGCAGGGCCTCGGCGCACGCCTGCTGGCGCCGCTGTTCACCAAGCCCAGCACCTGGCGCGTGCTCGACGGCACCATCGCCGTGATCCTCAGCATCCTGGCCCTCATGTTGGCGGTGCGCGGGGTCCACTGACCCGGCGCACGCCCCCCGAACCCACGTCCTGACTCTCTCTCCAAGGTAGTGGCAACGACGGCACCGGCAACGGTGCCGTCGTCTTTTCCGGCTCTGGCGGGAAAGGCATGGCCCTGCCTAGAATCGGCCACCAGGACAAGGTGTCCACAGGAGCAGGGGAAGGATGCACAAGACGATTCTGGCGGCCGCACTGGCCGTCATCGGGGGCGTTGCCGCAGGCAGCGTGGGGGCGGTGGACCTGACGCAGTACCTGCGCCGGGAGACCTTCACCGACATCAAGATTTCGCCGGGGGGCGAGTACGTAGCGGCAACGGTGCCGAGGGAAGACAGCACCGCGATCGCGATCCTGCGGTTGAAGGACAAGCAGCTGGTCGGCAGTTTCTGGCCACCCAGCCGCAACCACGCGCAGGAATTCGACTGGGTCAGCAACGAACGCCTGTTGATCGGCCTGGCCCAGAAGTGGGGCTCGCTCGACCAACCCAATCCCACCGGCGAACTCTATGCCGTCGACGCCAACGGCAACCGTGGCGAGCTGCTGGTCGGCTATCGCGTCGAAAGCAAGGGCCCGGGGACCCGCATCCAGCCGAAGAAAGTCGAAGCAGTGGCCGCCTTCCTGGCCGACGACCTGCCGGGCGACGAGCGCAACGTGCTGGTGACCGTATGGCCGCTGGCCGAGGACCCGTTCACCCGCGTCGATCGCATGGATGTGACCACCGGCCGCCGTGCGCGGGTGGCATCTTCGCCGGTACGGCGCGGCGAATTCACCACCGATGGCGCCGGCGAGGTCCGCTTCGTGCACGGCTCGGGCAGCGACAACATCAACAAGCTGTATTTCCGCGAACGCAGCGGCGACACCTGGAAGCTGATCAACGACGAGGCGGTCAGCAAGCGCATCGAAACCGCCCTCGGCTTCTCGGCCGATGACAGCCTGGCCTACCTCAACGTCGAGCAGGCCCAGGGCCCGGATGCGATCGTCAGCTGGAACCCGCAGACCGGCGAGCGTGCCACGCTGCTGCGCGACGAGGTGGTCAATCCGTATCGCATCATCCATCGGCCCGGCACCCACGTGCCGGTGGGCGCGCTGTATCTGGGCGATACGCCGCGTACCCGGTTCTTCGACGAGAAGTCGCCGGAGGCGCGCCTGTACCGCAGCCTGGAAGCCGCCTTCGGAGGGCCCGTCTACATCACCTCCAGCACCCGCGATGGCCGTGTCGTGCTGGTGGAAACCTGGTCGGGCTCGAACCCGGGCGATTTCTACGTGTACGACACGGTGGCGCGCAAGGCTGATCACCTGATCAGCCGCAGCGACTGGATCGACGTTGACCGTAGTGCCAGCGTGAAGCCGATTGCACTGAAGGCCCGCGATGGCCTGCCGCTGCATGGCTTCCTGACCCTGCCGGCCGGCAGCGACGGGCGCAACCTGCCGATGGTGGTGATGCCGCATGGCGGCCCGTTCGACATCTTCGATTCCGGCCAGTACGACCGCGAAACGCAGATGCTGGCCGCGGCCGGTTATGCCGTGCTGCAGGTCAACTTCCGTGGTTCGGGCAACTACGGCCGGGCCCACACCCAGGCCGGTGCGCAGCAGTGGGGCGCGGCAATGCAGGACGATGTCACTGATGCCACCCGCTGGGCAATCAGCGAAGGCATCGCCGACGGCCGTCGCATCTGTATCTACGGCGCCAGCTACGGGGCCTACTCGGCGATGATGGGTGCCGCCCGCGAACCCGGGTTGTATCAGTGCGCGGCGGGCTATGTCGGGGTTTACGACCTGCCGATGATGTACACCCGCGGCGACATCCAGGACCGGGGTTCAGGCGTGACCTATCTGCGCGAATGGCTGGGGGATCCGGCCAAGCTGGGTGCGGTGTCGCCGGTGAACCTGGCCGAACGGATCAAGGTGCCGGTGTTCCTGGCCGCCGGTGGCGAGGACAAGCGCGCGCCGATCCAGCACACCGAACGCATGGAAGCGGCGCTCAAGCGCGCCGGCACGCCGGTGGAAAGCCTGTACTACAAGACCGAAGGCCACGGCTTCTACACCGAGGCCCATCGCAGCGAGTACTACGACAAGTTGCTGGCCTTCCTGGCGCGCAGCCTGGGTGGCAAGACCGCGACGGCCGCGCCTGCGACCGGCAAGGACAAGGCGCCCTGAGCTGACAGGGCGGCGGATGAACGTTCCGCCGCCCTGGTTTTCCGCAAGCGCGGGGTTTACTTCACCCCGTGCATCATCTTCTTCAGCAGCGGTGCGGCGATGAAGGCCGCCAGTGCGCAACCCAGGCCGATCCACATCAGCAGCCAGAACAGGTGCGCGTAGGCGCCGGCTGCGGCCACCATGTCCAGCGATTCGCCTTCCGGCACCTCGATCGCGGCCAGCTTGCCGAACAGCGCGGCCAGCGTCTCCGAGAATGCGGTGGCCAGGAACCAGGTGCCCATCATCAGGCTCATCACCCGCGGCACGGCCAGCTGGGTCACTGCCGACAGGCCGACCGGCGACAGGCACATCTCGCCGCTGGCGAGCAGGAAGTAGGCCAGCACCAGCCACCACACGCTGGCCATCTCGCCCGTGGCGCCCACCTGCTGCGCCGCCAGTGCCAGCGGCACGAACGACAGTGCGCCGATCACCAGGCCCCAGGCCGACTTCACCGGCTTGCCCGGCTCCCAGCCGCGGCGGTCCATCCACGTCCACATCGCGGCGAAGACGGGCGCCAGCAGCACCAGGAACAGGCCGCCGAGATAGGTGAGCGAGCCGGCGGTCTGCGGGATCACCAGGCAGTCGCGCACCAGCAGCACCAGCATCAGCACGACGATGGCGGCGAAGAACGTGCGCGGTGCAGACGAGCCCGGGCGGCGCTCGGACAGCCGCGCGCTGATCACGAAGCCCAGCGGTGCCAGCAGCAGCGAGAGGATCGACCACGGCAGCGGCGTGCCGCCGGTGATCACCAGCGAGGGCACGATGTCCTTGGTCAACAGGCGGTCGGTGAAGGTCACCCACGAGCCGTAGGACTGCTCGTACATGGTGAAGAACACCAGCGCCAGGAAGATCAGAACCATCAGCGCGATCATCTGCTGGCGCTGCACCGGCGTGCACTTGCTGCCGGTGAACCAGGCGAACCAGACCAGCACGCCGCCCAGCACCACCAGCATCAGCATCAGCGCCAGGCTGATTTCACCGCCCAGCGCGAACGCGCCGTTGCCGGCAGCCCACATCAGCCACGCCACCGGCAGCACACCCAGCACCGCGCACAGATAGATGAGCCATTCGCGCGGCAGTCCCAGCACCTTCTGCTTCAGCGCGGCCGGTTGCGGCGGTTCGGCATGGCCCTGCAGGTACTTCTGGCCCCACAGGAACATCGCCAGGCCGGCCAGCATGCCGATGCCGGCAGCACCGAAACCATACTTCCAGCCATAGGCCTCACCGAGGAAGCCACACACCAGCGAAGAGAACAGCGCGCCGAGGTTGATGCCGGCGTAGAACAGCGAGAAGCCCGAGTCGCGACGGGGGTCGTCCTTGGCGTACAGCTTGCCGACGATGGTGGAGATGTTCGGCTTGAGGAAGCCGACGCCCATGATGATCAGCGCCAGGGACAGGTAGGTCACCGCCAGTGCGGAGGTGTCGCGCACCACTTCGCCGTTCACCCGGTACGCGGCGTGGCCCTCGAAGGCCATGCCGAGGTGGCCGAGCACCAGCAGGATGCCGCCGAACAGCACTGCCCGGCGCATGCCCAGCCAGCGGTCGGCCAGCATGCCACCGAACACCGGGATGCAGTACACCAGGCCGCCATAGGCACCGAGCAGGTCCAGGCCGGCCCTGTCGCCGAACAGGTGGTACTTGGTCAGGTACAGCAGCAGCAGCGCCTTCATGCCGTAGAAGGAGAAGCGCTCCCACATTTCAGTGAAGAAGCAGACGTAGACGCCCTTGGGATGGCCCAGGAAATCGTCGGAAGCGATAGCGGTGGAATTCATCGCGGAATTATAGGCCTGTGGCCTGATCCGCTTTCAGTAGATCCACGCCATGGATTGGCGGACTGGCCTGGGCGATCACAGGTATCGCAACCACGGCAGATCGCGCCTTCGCGCCTTGAACCGCGCGAAGGCCTGCGTCGGTGGGTACAGCACCACCGCCAGCACACAGGCCACCAGCAGCAGGCCGGCGACCGAATCCAGCGCGTACAGGTCACCGTGTGTCGGGCCCCAGATTGCCAGCGCGCCCAGGTACAGTCCCTTCAGCACATACAGGTGTAGCAGGTAGAAGAACATCGGCGCAGCGCCGATATCGGCCAGCGGCTGCAGTGCCCGCGCCAGCGGCGGCCATTCGTACAGCCGCAGCAGCAACATTCCCACCCCCAGGGTCAGCAGCAGGAACTGCAAGGACGGCGGGTATTTGGTGACATTGAAGATGCTCAACCACGTGCGCAGCGTAGTGGTCTGGTACGACCAGGGAGCATCCCCATACTGGTTGGCGAACCGCAGCAATGCGAACAGGGCCAGCGCGCCGAAGCCTGTCCACAGCAGCCAGCGCTGGCGCTGCTCCGGCGCGCGCTCGCGGGCGAACCAGGGCCCCATCAGATAACCCAGTGCGATCACCCCGATCCACGGCAGCACCGGATAGGAGGTACGCAGGCGCAGCGCGCCAGCCTCGATCCAGCCGCGCTGATGCAGCACTTTCCACAGCACCGCCAGCAGGCCATCGCCTTGCACCCGCATGCCGTCGAACAGGTTGTGCGCGGCCACCACCGCGATTGCCAGCATCAGCAGCGCCTGGCGTGGCAGCCACAGCAGGCCGGCCAGCGCGATCATGCTCAGCCCGATGGCCCAGATCACCTGCAGGTACAGCGTGTCCGGCGGCAGCTGGAAGGTCCAGGCGAAGTTCACCAGGGTCAGTTCCAGCACCACCAGGAACAGGCCGCGCTTGAGCAGGAACGCGGCCGTGGCCCGGCGCGGATCCGCCTGGCGCTGGCCGTACAGCCAGGCCGACAGGCCGGTCAAGAGGACGAACACGGGTGCGCACAGGTGGGCCAGCAGGCGGCAGGCGAACAGCGCAGGAGAGACTGTCGCTGCATCCATCGGGTCGCTCACCTGGTGCTGCAGGAAGAAGGTCTCGCGCACGTGGTCCAGCAGCATCAGCAGCATCACGGTGCCGCGCAGCTGGTCAATGGAGGCCAGGCGAGGGGAGGGGGAAGGGGGCATGCGATGCAGTAAGAACAAGGTAGCATTAAGATATAACATATCATTTGCGGCGCGCCCATCCGGACTTTGCCGGGTCGGTCGATTGCCGGGCCACGTGTTGGCCCGTTGCGCTGCAGCGCACGCCCCCATCCTTTGGCACGCTGGACTTGATCTGCCCTGAACGCTAGCGTGACAGGGATTTTTTGCCAGCAGGGGCTTCCATGAACCACGACGCTGCGCCCAAGCAGCTCACCTTCCGCGCAGTGGCCCTGGCCATCGTGCTGGCGGTGGTGCTGTCGGCCGCCAACGCCTACCTCGGCCTGTTCGCAGGCCTGACCATCGCCACCGCCATTCCCGCCGCGGTGATTTCCATGGGCGTGCTGCGCCTGCTGGGCGGTGGCTCCATCCTTGAAAACAACATCGTGCAGACCGGTGCCTCGGCCGGTTCATCGATCGCCGCCGGTGTGATCTTCACCATCCCGGCGCTGGTGATCATGGGCTACTGGCCGGACTTCAAGTACTGGTGGGTGCTGGGCATCGCCGGCCTGGGCGGCCTGCTGGGCGTGCTGTTCTCGGTGCCGCTGCGCCGTTCGATGATCGTTGAAGACCCGCTGCCGTTCCCGGAAGGCAAGGCGGCGGCGGAAGTGCTCAAGGCCGGTGAGAACCCGGGTCCGGGCCTGAAGATCCTGGGCCTGTCGGCGGTGATCGGCGCCTTCGTCAAGCTGGCCGCGGAAAGCGGCATGCGCCTGATCCCGGACGCCTGGGCCACCTCGGCCTATGTCGGCAGCTCCAAGGTCACCGCCTTCATCGGCACCAACCTGTCGCCTGCGCTGCTGGGCGTGGGCTACATCGTCGGCCTCAACGTCGGCATCGTGGTGGTGTCCGGCTCGATCCTGACCTGGCACATCGCCATTCCGATCTACCAGGCGTTCTTCATGAACACCGATCCGGCATTGGCCGCGTCGGTTGCCGCGGCTTCCTCCACCGAGGCCGCGTTCGCCATCTGGGGCGCGAAGATGCGCTACCTGGGCGTTGGTGCGATGCTGATCGGTGGCATCTGGACCCTGATCTCGCTGCGCAAGTCGCTGCTCAACGGCGTCAAGAGCGGCTTCGCCGCGGCCCGCAAGAGTGGCGGCCCGGTGCTGGCGCACACTGAGCGCGACCTGCCGATGAAGTGGATGCTGGTCGCCCTGGTGGCGTTCGTGCTGCCGCTGCTGGCCCTGTATCAGGCCATCGTCGGCCAGTGGCACGTGTCGATCCCGATGACCCTCATCATGATCGTCGCCGGCTTCCTGTTTGTTTCGGTCTCGGCCTACCTGGCCGGCCTGATCGGTTCGTCCAACAACCCGGTCTCGGGCATCACCATCTCGACCATCCTGTTCGCCTCGGCCGTGCTGGTCGTGCTGCTGGGCGCTGACGGCCTCAAGCCGGTCGGTGCCGGCGGTGCACCGCTGGGTGCGGTGGCTGCGATCATGATCGGTGCGGTGGTGTGCTGCGCCGCTGCGGTCGGTGGTGACAACCTGCAGGACCTCAAGGCCGGTTACATCGTCGGTGCCACCCCGTGGAAGCAGCAGCTGATGCTGGGCATCGGTGCGTTCTCGTGCGCGCTGATCATGGCCCCGGTACTGAACCTGCTGGCCACTGCCTACGGCATCGGCGTGAAGTCCGAGCTGCACCCGAACGCGCTGGCTGCGCCGCAGGCCAACCTGATGGCCTCGGTGGCCAAGGGCCTGTTCGGTGGTGAACTGCCGTGGACCTTCATCGGCATCGGTGCTGTGGTCGGTGCTGCCATCATCGCTTTCGACAGCTGGCTGAAGTCACGCAACGCGCGCTTCCGCGTGCCGGTGCTGGCCGCCGCCATCGGCATCTACCTGCCGCTGGAACTGATGGTGCCGATCTTCCTCGGCGGCCTGATCGCCCATCTGGTCGAGCGCTTCCACAAGGTGCGCGCCGATGACGAAGAAGGCCGCGACCGCGTGCACAAGCCGGGCGTGCTGTTTGCCGCCGGCCTGATCACCGGTGAGGCACTGATGGGCATCGCCATCGCGATTCCGATCGTGATCAGCAGCCGTGCCGACGTGCTGGCGGTGCCGTTCCACCTGCCGGGCGCACAATGGATCGGCCTGGCCGTGCTGTTCCTGGTCGGCTGGCTGATCTACCGCACCGGCAAGTACGCCAAGGCGTAAGGGGCGGGCTCTGACCCTGGGTTCAACGGGTAGTGCCGGCCGCTGGCCGGCAACCACGGAACCTCCAAGGGCCTTGGTGTTGCCGGCCAGCGGCCGGCACTACCGCAAAACCCCGCTTCGGCGGGGTTTGCTGTTTCTGGCGATTGCCCGCCTGCAGCCATGACCGATGGCCTTGGCAGCCCCGGCCATGGGGGCCTACCATCGGTTTTTTGCCGTCCTGCGGAGACCCCGATGAAACTGCGTCATGCCCTGCTGCCACTGAGCCTGCTGGCCGCCCTGCCCAGCGTCGCCGCTGCCCGCGGCCTGGAAGTCCGCGACATGGTGGCCATGGACCGCGTCTCCGCGCCGGTACTGACCGCTGACGGCGGCACCGTGGTGTTCGCCAAGCGCAGCGTGGACGCCAACCTGAAGGCCTCGACGGCGCTGTTCGCGCGCAACCTGCGCACCCGCGACGCAGCGCCGCCGAAGCAGATCACCCCGGCCGGCTGGAACGTCAATTCCGCTTCGCTGTCGGCCGATGGCCAGACCGTGTATTTCCTCAGTGCCAGGAACGGCAGCCAGCAGCTGTACGCGCAGCCGATCAGCGGCGGCACCCCGCGCCAGCTGACCGACTTCCCCGTCGACGTGGACAGCTACCGTGTGTCGCCGCAGGACGACCGCGTGTTGTTCAGCGCCGGCGTGTTCCAGGCGTGCGCCTCGGACCTGGCCTGCACCGAGAAGAAGCTGAAGGAAAAGAAGGACGCCAAGGCCAGCGGCCAGGTGTGGGATTCGCTGTTCGTGCGCCATTGGGACACCTGGAACGACGGTCGCCGCAACACCCTGTTCGTCGCTCCGCTGCCGGCAGCCAAGGCCGGTGTGGTCAAGGGCGCTTCGGCGCTGAGCGCGACCATCGATGGTGATGCGCCGTCCAAGCCGTTCGGCGGCAATGACGACTTCGTTTGGTCGCCGGACGGCGCCAGCGTGGTGGCCAGCATCCGCGTGGCCGGCAAGCAGGAGCCGTGGTCGACCAACTTCGACCTGTACCGCTTCGACGCCGCCGGCAAGCAGGCGCCGGTCAACCTGACGGCCTCCAACCCGGCCTGGGATGCCGGCCCGGTGTTCAGTGCCGACGGCAAGACGCTGTTCTACCGCGCGATGAAGCGCCCGGGCTTCGAGGCCGACCGCTTCGGCCTGATGGCGATGGACGTTGCCAGCGGCAAGACCCGCGAGATTGCCCCGCAGTGGGATCGTTCGGCCGGTGGCATCACCCTGTCCGCCGACGGCGCCAGCATCTACACCACTGCCGATGATCTCGGCGAACACCCGCTGTTCCAGATCGACGTGGCCAGCGGCAAGGCCACCAAGCTGATCGGCGACGGCAGCGTGACCGCGGTCGACGTGGCCGGCAACAGCGTGGCGATCACCCGCAACAGCCTGAAGAGCAACGACCAGGTGCTGGTCGGCCTGCTGCCGGCCACGGGCGAAGCCATCGGCGAACTGCGCGCGCTGACCCCGGCCGCAGGCGAGGTGCTGAAGGACGTGTCCTTCGGCGACTACGAGCAGTTCGAGTTCAAGGGCTGGAACAACGACACCGTGCACGGCTACGTGGTCAAGCCGCACAACTACCAGGAAGGCAAGTCCTACCCGGTGGCGTTCCTGATCCACGGCGGCCCGCAGGGCAGCTTCGGCAATGGCTGGAGCTACCGCTGGAACCCGCAGACCTACGCGGGCCAGGGCTACGCGGTGGTGATGATCGACTTCCACGGCTCCACCGGCTATGGCCAGGCATTCACCGATGCGATCAGCCAGCACTGGGGCGACCGCCCGCTGGAAGACCTGCAGAAGGGCTGGGATGCGGCGCTGAAGAAGTACGCCTTCCTCAACGGTGACAAGGCCTGCGCGCTGGGCGCCAGCTACGGCGGCTTCATGGTCAACTGGATCGCCGGCAACTGGAACGGCCCGTTCAAGTGCCTGGTCAACCACGACGGCGTGTTCGACCAGCGCATGATGGGCTACGCCACCGAAGAACTGTGGTTCACCGAGTGGGAACAGGGCGGCACGCCGTACCAGAAAGCCGCCAACTACGAGAAGTTCAACCCGGTCAACCACGTGGCGGACTGGAAGAAGCCGATCCTGGTCATCCACGGCCAGCAGGACTTCCGCATTCCGGTCGAGCAGGGGCTGGCCGCATTCACCGCCGCCCAGCGCCAGGGCATCGAATCGAAGTTCCTGTACTTCCCGGATGAAAACCACTGGGTGCTGAAGCCGAACAACAGCATCCTGTGGCATGACACCGTCAATGCCTGGCTGAAGCAGCACATCGGCAATTGATGATTGCAGCGCCGCCCTTAGGGGCGGCGCATTTGTTTCACCATCTGCGTTACCGGTGGGTGCCGACCGTTGGTCGGCACGCCTTCCTGATCTGCCGCCAACAGCAGCCGGCCAGCGGCCGGCTCTACCAGAGCGCCTGCATGCCTTCGACTGCCCTGATCCAGAACGACATCGTCGTCTTCGGTTTGATCGCCGCCACCCTTGGCGCCGTGTTCTGGACCGCCTCGCGGGAGCAGGGCCTGTGGAAGCGCGTCTACACCTTCGTGCCGGCACTGCTGCTGTGTTACCTGATTCCCGGCATCTACAACACTGTGGGCCTGATCGACGGGCAGAACACCCGGCTCTACAACCCGATCGCGCGCGACATCCTGCTGCCGGCGGCGCTGATCCTGCTGACCCTTGCGGTCGACATCAAGGGCATCCTGCGGCTCGGCCCGAAGCTGGTGCTGATGTACCTTGGGGCCTCGGCCAGCATCATGCTCGGTGCGGTGGTGGCGTTCCTGCTGATGCGTGCCGTGCATCCGGAAACCGTGGCCGGCGACACCTGGGCCGGCATGGCCGCGCTGGCGGGCAGCTGGATCGGTGGCGGCGCCAACATGCTGGCGATGCGTGAAGTGTTCGACGTCAATGCGACCACCTTCGGACAGTTCGCGGTGGTCGACGTGGGGGTCGGCTACGTATGGATGGCCGCGCTGATCTTCCTGGCCGGGCGCGCGGCGAAGATCGACGCGCGCAGTGGCGCCGATACCTCGGCCATCGATGAGCTGAAGGAGCGCATCGCGCGCTTCCAGGCCGAACACGAGCGCATTCCCAGCCTCACCGACCTGATGCTGATCGTGGCGGTGGCCTTCGGCGGTGTCGGCCTGGCTCACGCCATTGGCGCACCGCTGGCGGCGTGGTTCAAGGCGAATGTCAGCTGGGCTGCGCAGTTCAGCCTGGACGCGCCGTTCGTGTGGGTGGTGGTGCTGTCGACCACGCTCGGCCTCAGCCTCAGTTTCACCCGCGCGCGCAACCTGGAAGGTGCGGGCGCATCGCGCCTGGGCTCGCTGCTGCTGTACTTCCTGATCGCCTGCATCGGCATGCAGATGGATCTGCTGGCGCTGCTGGATCGCCCGTGGCTGTTCCTGCTGGGCATCATCTGGATCAGCGTGCACATCGTGCTGCTGTGGTGCCTGGGCAAGCTGCTGAAGGTGCCGTTCTTCTATTTCGCCATCGGTTCGCAGTCGAACATCGGTGGCCCAGCCTCGGCGCCGGTGGTGGCCGCGGCGTTCCATCCGGCCCTGGCGCCGGTCGGCGTGCTGCTGGGAACGATGGGTTATGCCACCGGCACGTACCTGGCCTACATCGTCGGCATTACCTTGCGGACGCTGGCCGGACAGGGCTGATGGGGTAGTGCCGGCCGCTGGCCGGCAACCTCATGAACCCGTGAAGCATCACCTGGTTGCCGGCCAGCGGCCGGCACTACCGATGCATCACGCTACCGGCAATCCGCGTTCGATCAACCACGCCTTCGCGTCTTCGGCGTCCTGTTCAAACCGCGCCGAGTGAAAAGAGGGGCGCCGCAAGGTCCGGCGCGTCGCCACGCGCCCGTGGTCAACCGCGCCCGCGGCTTTACGCCACCGGCAATCCGCGTTCGATCAACCACGCCTTCGCGTCTTCGGCGTCCTGTTCAAACCACGCTTTCGTAGATCCCAGCCGATACGTGTATCCCCAGGCATCCATGTCGGCCATCAGCCGCTGGCTGCCGACACCGGGCAGCTGCCCGGCCAGCACGATCTGCAGGTAGCAGGTCGCGTCTTCCTCGGCCACCGAGTCGGTGGCATCGGTATGCACCTGCGCACGCCGCTCCGGTGGCAGTACGATCAGGTGGCAGGCCTCATGCAGCATCGAGTGCACGGGCGTGTCATCGCGCACGTACACGTTGCTGGCGATGATGCCGGCCTCTGGCTCGCCCCAGTAACTGCCGGGAATCGGTTCGCCGGGCGCCACGTGGTGCAGCCGAAGGCCATGCGCGGCGAGCAGGCGCTGCGCGTCGGCGAAGGCGATGTCGCCCACGCAGGTGATGTCCACGGCGGTTGTCGTATCGGTCATGCGGGTCAGGCAGCCCCGCCCATGCAGGCACGGGCGGGGCAGGGGATCAGGGTTTGTCCGGGCCTTCGGGCAGCGCCACGGAAATGTCCAGCACGTCGTGCTGGCCATCCTTCACCAGGTCGACCTTCACCGCATCGACGTCGATGTTCACGTACTTCTTGATCACTTCCAGCAGCTCGCGCTGCAGCAGCGGCAGGTAGTCCGGGCCACCGCGGTGGCTGCGTTCCTGCGCGATGATGATCTGCAGGCGGTTCTTGGCGGTTTCGGCGGTGGTCTTCTTCGCTTTGAGGAAATCAAACAGGCCCATGCTTACCCTCCGAACAGCTTGCTGAAGAAGCCCTTCTTCTCGACGTTGGTGAAGCGCATCGGGCGTTCTTCGCCGAGGATGCGCGCGACGGCGTCTTCATAGGCCTGGCCGGCAGCGGATTCGACATCCAGGATGACCGGCTCGCCCTTGTTGGAGGCGTTGAGCACGTCGCCCGACTCCGGAATCACGCCGATCGCCTTCAGGCCGAGCACTTCCTCGACGTCGGCGATGCTCAGCATCTCGCCGCTTTCCACGCGCACCGGGGTGTAGCGGGTCAGCAGCAGGAAGGCCGGCACGTCCTGGCCGGACTCGGCCTTGTGGGTCTTCGAGTCGAGCAGGCCGATGATGCGGTCGGAGTCGCGCACCGACGACACTTCCGGGTTCACCACCACCACCGCGCGGTCGGCGAAATACATCGCCAGGAAGGCGCCCTTCTCGATGCCGGCCGGGGAGTCGCAGATGATGTACTCGAAGCCGTCGGCGGCCAGGTCCTTCAGGACCTTGCCCACGCCTTCCTGGGTCAGTGCGTCCTTGTCGCGGGTCTGCGAGGCGGCCAGCACGTACAGGTTGTCAAAGCGCTTGTCCTTGATCAGGGCCTGCTTGAGGGTGGCTTCGCCGTGCACGACGTTGACGAAGTCATACACCACGCGGCGTTCGCAGCCCATGATCAGGTCGAGGTTGCGCAGGCCGACGTCGAAGTCGATCACCGCCACCTTCTTGCCGCGCCGCGCCAGGCCGCAGGCCAGGCTCGCGCTGGAAGTGGTCTTGCCGACGCCGCCCTTGCCGGAGGTGACTACGATGATTTCAGCCAAAGGACTTCTCCTGATGATTCTGTTTGGGGGCTGCGTCAGTCCAGCGCAGCGATCTTGATCTGGTCCTGTTCCAGCCAGACCTGCACGGCCTTGCCGCGCAGGTTGTCCGGGACATCGTCCAGTACCTTGTAATGGCCGGCAATGGCGACCAGTTCCGCATGGAAATCACGGCAGAAAATGCGTGCCGCGGTGTTGCCCTGGGCTCCTGCCAGCGCGCGGCCGCGCAGGGTGCCGTAGATGTGGATGCTGCCATCGGCGATGACCTCGGCGCCGGCGCCGACGGTGGCCATCACGGTCAGGTCGCAGTTTTCCGCGTACAGCTGCTGGCCCGAACGCACGTTGCCCAGCTGCATGCGGCCCGGCTTCGGTGCAGCCGCGTCGGCCACCTTGGCCACCGGCGTTGCCGGGGCCGGCTTCGGTTCGGCACGGGCTGCGCGGCGCGGCTCCGGTGCAGGCGGCGGCGGGGCCGGTTCGGCCTCGGCACGCTCGTACTGCGCGCGGAACTTGGCCAGCAGCGGCAGGCCGAGCTGCTGCGAGAGCAGGTCGATCGCGCTGGTGCCATAGGCCAGCGCCACCGGCAGCACGCCGGCGCTGCGCAGGCCGTCGACCAGCGCCTGCGCGGTGGCCACATCCGGCACCTGGCTCAGGCCGCCGAAGTCGAGGATCACCGCGGCGCGGCCGAACAGCTTCGGGGCGCGGGTCACGCGCTCGCGCATTTCCTGCACGAGGCGTTCGACATCAAGGGTACGGATGCGCAGGTTGGCGATGCCCACCTGGCCGATCTTCAGTTCACCGGCCTGTTCGTAATCGAAATTCACCGCCACGCTCAGGTCCCCGTCGGCCGCTGTGCCTGCGCCGGCAGCTGCCGTGCGCGTGTCCATGCCACATCCGGCAGCTTGCCGCCGTAGGTCTCCTTGACCCAGGGGTAGCTGCACAGTTCCTTGGCCAGCATGCTGGCGCGCACATCGACCTGCGGCATCGTGTTCTGGCCCAGCTCGCGGAAGCCGAAGCTGCCGTGGAAGAGCAGGGCGGCATCGGCGCCATGGTCGAGGAAGACTTCGCAGGTCATCTGCGGGTAGCGCAGCTCGGCGAAGCTCTGCGCGTCGGCATAGAACGCACGGCCGACGCCGCCGCCACGACGGCGGCTGGCGACCACGATGCGGTCGATATAGAAGAACGGGGCGTCCAGCTGCTGCTTGAACCAGGCGAAATTGCTGCTGTCGTGCTGGCTGTCGCTGCCAAAGCCGATCAGGAAGCCGGCCAGGTTGCCGTCGCGCTCGGCGACGCGGAAGTACTCAGCGGTTTCATAGAACAGGCGCAGGCGGGCCGCATCCAGGGGAAGGATGGCCAGGCCAGCATTGTTGTTCAAAGCCAGGACGGAATCGAGCTCGTGCTCGCGCACGTCGCGGATGACAATCGACATTGTGACTCCGTGGGGTAACGCGGTTGGTCCATCAAGGGACCCTGCGCACGATTATTGCATGCCCGGGGTGGGCTGCGGCATGAACAGGCGACCGCAGGGGCATGACTTCCGTGGGAGTGCGCGATGCAGGCCGGGCCCGTAGAGTGCTGGCATGTTGGGAGTCCTCAGCCATACCCGCGTCCTCCGCCTGGCCGGCCTGTTCACCTGGGTCATGGTCGGCCTGCCGCTGGCGTACTCGCAGTTCGAGAACCTGCACAGCCGCGCTGACATGGGCGGCTGGGCGATCCTGCTGTTCGTCGCCTACCTGTCCTTCGGCACGGCCTACTACTGGCTGACCCGCATCCTGCGCAGCGACAGCCACACCAGCTGGCTGGACCGCGGCCTGCTGCTGTTGCTGACGGTCTCGGCGCTGGGGGTCAGCTTCCTCAGCGGGTCGGGCCTGGGCAGCATCCTGATGATGGTGGCCGCCGGGGTCATTCCGTGGATGCTGTCGGTACGGCTGGGCGTGCTGTGGCTGCTGGTCAGCCAGCTGGCCGTGGCTCCGGTCTATTACCTGCTGCTGCGCTTCCCG
This sequence comes from Stenotrophomonas maltophilia group sp. vghtpe118, assembly GCF_052605195.1. Taxonomy (NCBI): domain Bacteria; kingdom Pseudomonadati; phylum Pseudomonadota; class Gammaproteobacteria; order Lysobacterales; family Lysobacteraceae; genus Stenotrophomonas; species Stenotrophomonas maltophilia group sp. vghtpe118. The sequence goes on from NZ_CP199672.1 coordinate 3,942,329, forward strand.
CTGTTCGAAGCGGTGATGCAGTCGCTGCTGTATGGCGGCTTCTCCATGTTCATCTTCGTGACCAGCCTGGTCGCGCGGCAGCAGACCGAGGCCCGCGACGAGCAGCGCCGGCTCAATTCGGAACTGCGCGCCACCCGCGCCCTGCTGGCCGAGAGCGCGCGGGTCAACGAGCGCACCCGCATTTCGCGCGAACTGCATGACCTGCTGGGCCACCAGCTGACCGCGCTGACCCTGAACCTGGAGGTCGCCGGGCACCTGGCCGAGGGCCAGGCCCTCGACCACGTGAAGCGCTCGCACGCGCTGGCCAAGCTGCTGCTGGGCAATGTGCGCGAGGTGGTGAGCCAGCTGCGCGAGACCGGCGCGATTGATCTGGCCGCCGCGCTGCGCCCGCTGACCGAGAACGTGCCCTCGCTGGACATCCAGCTGGAGATCGAGGATCCGCTGAACGTGGAGGACCCGCAGCGGGCCCACGTACTGCTGCGCTGCACCCAGGAGATCATCACCAACGCGGTGCGCCATGCCAGCGCCCGCCACCTGTGGATCAAGGTGTACCGTGAAGCCCCCGATCGGGTGGTGGTCGAGGCCCGCGACGACGGCGTCGGCGCGGATATGGTCAATGTGGGCAATGGCTTGCGCGGCATGCGCGAGCGCCTGCAACAATGTGGTGGCCAGCTGCAGATCGAAACCCGCCCCGGTGAGGGTTTCCGGCTGCGGGCGACGGTGCCGGCAACGGTGCTGGTGGCGGCCCTTACCAAGGTTCCTGAAGGAGTGCGTTGATGATTCGCGTCTGCCTGGTCGACGACCAAACCCTGGTGCGGCAGGGAATCCGCTCCCTGCTGGCGCTCGACGACGGCATCGAGGTGGTGGCCGAGGCCGGCGACGGCCGGCAGGCGGTCGAGCTGATCCCCCAGGTACGCCCCGACGTGGTGCTGATGGACATGCGCATGCCGGTGATGTCGGGGCTGGAGGCCCTGCAGGTGCTGTCGCGGCAGGAACAGCTGCCGCCGACCATCATCCTCACCACCTTCGACGACGACCAGCTGGTGCTGGCCGGGCTCAAGGCCGGTGCCAAGGGCTACCTGCTCAAGGACGTCACCCTGGCACAGCTGGTCGGTGCCATCCGCACCGTGGCCGACGGGGGATCGCTGGTGCAGCCGGCGGTAACCCAGCGCCTGCTGTCCGGCCTGGAGCACATGCGCAATGAATTCGTCAGCCTGGACCGCCCGGACCCGCTGACCGACCGCGAGACCGAGATCCTGCGGCTGATGGCCAGTGGCTTCTCCAACAAGGAGATCGCCAATTCGCTGGGCGTCGCCGAGGGCACCATCAAGAACCACGTGTCCAACATCCTTTCCAAGCTGGGTGTGCGCGACCGTACGCGTGCCGTATTGAAGGCGTTCGAACTCCAGCTGGTCTGAGAAAAAATCTTTCAAGTACAAAGACTTGGGTCGTGGTCGCGGGTTTCCGCCAGGGTTGCCCCCTACTTGCCGGGTAGCGGTATGCGTTACCCTTCGAATCCTTTGTCCATACAAATACGCAGCCGGCAGGGAAACCGGTGCGCCAATCCCGATAAACAATGCCCGCGAAGCCTGCTAGGATTGGCGCTTCGCTTCAATCAACCCGGCCGTGGGATCGGCCCCGGAGACTCTCTGAATGACCCGTATTATCGAGTTCCTGATCGCCTTGGGGATCGTGGCTGGCCTGTTCGTCATCATTGGCGTATGTCTGCCGGGCGAGCGTCACATCACCGAAAGCATCGAGACCAACCGCAAGATGACGATCGTGTACGACACGGTCAGCAGCCTGCGCCGCTTCAAGGACTGGAACCCGCTGGTACTGCGCGATCCCGCCGTTGACCTGAAGCTGTCCGGCCCGGCCTCGGGTGTCGGTGCCACCCTCGACTTCACCTCCAAGGACCTGGGTACCGGTTCCTGGAAGATCACCGAAGCCGAAGAGAACAAGCGTGTTGTGATCGCCATCGAGGACGCCACCAAGGGTCACGACAAGGTCACCACCTTCAACCTGGAGCCGACCGGCAAGGGCGGTCGCAACGTCAAGATCACCCAGGACTACTCGGTGAAGTACGGCTTCGACCTGTTCGGCCGTTACGCCGGCCTGTATGTCAGCCGCCAGATCGGTGATGACATCAAGATGGGTCTGTCGCGCATGGCCAACATGCTCGCAACCGTGCCGAACGTGGACTACCGCACGCCGGAAGCCCCGCTGACCGACCTGGCCATCGTTGAAGTGCCGGCCGAGAACCTGCTGGTGGTCAACGCCGGCAACGTGGACCGCGGTCAGGACACCATCACCAAGTCCATCAAGGACAACCAGGAGTGGATCAAGCGCGTGATGGAGGCCAATGGCCTTGAAGCTGCCGGTCCGTTCCGCATCATCACCACCGACTTCGGCCAGGAGAAGTACGCTTTCGACATTGCCCAGCCGGTGAAGAAGAAGGGTGCTGAAGGTGCTGCTGCCGACGAGCTGACCGTCAAGATCGACGGCGGCGCTCCGGTCAAGTACGTGCACGTTGCTCCGCACCGTTCGGCGCATGCGGCCTACACCGGCCACATGGCGGGTCTGGACGTGGCGCGCAACGGCCTGCGTGCCTGGGCCGTGACCTCGGGCAACGAAGTCATCGACCGTCCGTACGAAACCTGGAAGGACGGCATCGACAAGTCGTTCACCCCGGAAGGTACCTACGACATCTACTGGGCCGTCAAGTAATCCCCGGCTGACCCATGTAGTGTTGGACACGAAAACGCGCCGCTCATTGCGGCGCGTTTTTTTTCATCCGGCGCCCGTCAAGGGGCGCTGCGCAAGGAGCCCTCATGTTCAATCTGGAACGTCGCGCACGTAAGCCTTCCCTGCTGGCCTGCCTGGGGGCGCTGTTGGCTGCCGCCTCGATCGGCCTGTCTGCCTATGCATCGCATGGCGTGGCCGACCCGTTGGCGCAGCAGCATCTGAACATGGCGGCGCTGTATGCGTTCGCGCATGGCGCGGTGCTGGTGGCGCTTGGGCCGCGCGCGCAGGGCGCGATCGCACACCTGGCGCTGTACGTGCTGCTGCTGGGTGTCCTGCTGTTTTCCGGCAGCCTGATGGGTGGGACGTTGTGGCAGTGGCCGACGCGGATGGCGCCGATCGGTGGCACCAGCATGATGGCCGGATGGGTGTTGCTGGCGATCAATGCGTTGAGGCGGTGACGTTCGCAGGGCTGTCGCTCCGATCCATGCCGATGCGATCGTGATGGTTCATGGGCGTTACTTTTCTTTTCGCGCGAAAAGAAAAGTAACCAAAAGAAACGCGCCGCCGGCCGCGAGCCGGTGCTGCGCACCGGTCCCCTGCGCTCCTCGGCCCGTCGAGGGGCGGTGCGGAGAGCAGCCGAGCGTGGCTCGGCTCTACAGAATCGCACGCACCTCTTCGCCCTCGCCGGACCTGCGGTGCTCGGCTCGCTTGAAGGCGGACCCAACAGCCGCGCGCTGATCCGTTGTAGAGGCTTCGAGCGAAGCGACCGGCTTCTGTCTTTGCCTTCTTGTTCCATCTCGTGGTGGGCGCGCGCGGAATCCGCCCGGACAGCTCCATGAATTTCGCCTTGCGGTCGCCACGAGGGGCTCAGCCGTTGGCCGGTCTCCAGCACCAGTGCCAGGGTTCGTAGACGATGCCGTGCGGGTTGTCGCGCGGGTAGCTCAGCTGGAAGCCATGCGCGCCGGCATGCACCTGTAGCCAGGCGAACGCATCGGTAGCGTCGAACGATTCCTCGGCCGGGGCGTCGCCCGGCGTGCCGATGTCCAGCGCATGGCCGCTATGGTGTTCACTGAACCCCGGCGCGGCATTCACCTTCAGGATCTCCGTCACGCTCAGCCCGCGCGCTCGTTTCCGTTCGAAGATGCCCAGCTGGTAGGCATGGCTGCGGAAGCCGGAGATTGCATCCAGTGCGATGCCATCGCGCGCTGCATGCAGGCGCATCCGCCGCCAGCCCTGTGCAGCGCCGCGGCGCAGCCACAGCGGGCGGGCGAAGCGGTCGCGCCCAGCGAAGTGCAGCAGGCACGGTTCGGGTTCCAGCGGCAGGCCGCTGTCGTCGGCATAGCGCTGGGCATCCAGGCCGAGCTGCTGCAGGCGCTGCTGCAGGCCGGCGAGGGGCAGCCACTGCGCTTCCAGATTTGCACCGAATGGCCGGGCCGCGGCTGCATCCAGCAAGGCCAGTGCTTCCTCGGCCCCGGGCTCGCGCGCCAGGCGCGGCACCATGGCGTGCACGCCGTGTTCCACCACCGCCGCCAGGTAACGGCCATCGCATTTGCGCCGCAGCACCCAGTTCGCTCGTGACAGCAGGCGCGCGTCGAGATTGCTGCGCGCACGCAGCAGGTCTGCGGGCCACAGTTCGATGGCTTCGGTATTGATCAGCAGGGGCAGGCGTCGTTGCATCGCCGCAGCTTACTGCCGCGGGCCCGGCACGGCCACCTTGCGCAGTGCTTCCAGCAGCGCCTGTGGCCGATCGAGACTGAGCAGCAGGGTGCTGCCATCGCGGACCGGCAGGGCGAGCACGCGCGCGCGGTTGGTGACCAGCGCGAAGCCCTTGGCGCCGCCCTGCAGGCGAAAGTGGCCGGAATAGAAGCCCGGCATTGCGTAGCCGTTGGTCTTGAAGCGGATGCCATAGCGGGGGTCACGCTGCAGGTCGACCACCTCGGCCTGGTCCAGCCGCAGCTGCGCCACCGGAACGCGGCGGCGGTACATCGTCGAGCGCACATCCAGCACGTTGTCGGCCAGTTCCACCCGGCGACGGAAGAATGCTGCGCCCAACCCGATGCCGAGTACCGCGATCACCAGCAGACTCCAGGCGGCACTGCCGCCCATCCGGAACCAGGGCGGCGACAGCGTTACTTCGATCCAGGGGGCACTGGCCGGCGCCTTGTACAGCTGCGCATACAAGCAGGCCACGAAGGCGGCGAGCAGGGGCAGCACGATCCACAGCACGCGCAACGGCGAGCTCTCGGCCACCTCGTACTGTTTCGGATCGCTGGCGCCCATGGCTCAGGCCTCCTTCTTGAACACCAGCATCGCCGGGCGCATCGGTGCGGGGATGATGATGTTGACCAGCTCCCAGCCCAGTTGGCCTTGGCGGCTCAGTTCGCTCTGGATGTCCTCGGCCTTGAGCAGGCCCATCATGGACGTCTTGACCTCGATCGTCTGGTAGCTCCAGCGCTTGCTCATTCCTTGTCCTCTGAAGATGGCGTGGGTTTCGGCAGGCGGCCTGCCTTGCGCAGGGCGTCGCGCAGCACATACTCGATCTGCGCGTTGAGGCTGCGCAGCTCGTCGTCAGCCCAGCGTTGCGCGGCGGCCAGGACGTCGGCATTGATGCGCAGCGGGTAGGCTTTCTTCTCACTCATGCAAGCTCCTGGCGGGGCGGTGGGGCGCCCCGTTGCGAGGGTGGTTCAGTACAGCGAACCGGCGTTGACGATCGGCTGGGTGCCGCGGTCCGAGCACAGCACGGTCAGCAGGTTGCTGACCATGTGCGCCTTGCGTTCCTCATCCAGCTGCACCACGCCGTTCTTCTGCAGTTCGGCCAGGGCCATTTCAACCATGCCGACCGCACCGGCCACGATGCGCGTGCGTGCAGCGATCACTGCGTTGGCCTGCTGCCGCTGCAGCATCGCCTGGGCGATTTCGGCGGCGTAGGCGAGGTGGCTGATGCGTGCGTCGATCACCTGCACGCCAGCGTCGGCCAGGCGTTCGGCCAGCTCGTTCTTCAGGTGCTGGGAGATCTCGCTGGCATGGCTGCGCAGCGCCAGCTGTCCCTCCTCGTGCTGGTCGTAGGGATAGCTGGTGGCCATCGCGCGCAACGCCGATTCGGACTGGATGTGCACGAAGCTTTCGTAGTCGTCCACGTTGTAGACGGCCTCGGAGGCATCGACCACCTGCCAGACGATGACCGCGGCGATCTCGATCGGGCTGCCGTCCAGCTCGTTGACCTTCAGCTTGCCGCTCTCGAAGTTGCGCACGCGCTGGCTGACCCGGCGCTTGGCATAGAAGGGGTTGTTCCAGCGCAGGCCGTTGTCCTTGACGGTGCCGACGTACTTGCCGAACAGGCTCAGCACCGCCGCCTGGTTGGGCTGGATGGTGTACAGGCCGGCCAGGATGAAGACCGCAGCGAAGATCACCAGCATGCCGGCCAGCATCAGCAGCAGGTTCGGTGAGCCGGAACCGGTCCTGGTCGTCGCCCCGAGTACGAACAGTGCGGTACCCGCCAGCGCAACCAGCAGGGATCCGGCCAGGGTGCCCAGGCCGTTGAGGGAGGCAAGCGACTTCTCTTTCATGGCGGTACGTCCTTGAGGGTTCGAATTGAAGATATCAAATTGATATCACTTGTCGACTACCGTTCGTCGGATGCCATGGTCAGGGTGCGCGGCCAGCTAGAATGCCCACCCGCCTTCACGTCGCTGCTGGAACCGCCATGGCCAAGCTTGGAACTCCGTTGTCCCCCTCCGCTACCCGCGTGCTGCTGCTGGGCTCGGGCGAACTCGGCAAGGAGGTGGCCATCGAGCTGCAGCGGCTGGGCGTGGAAGTGATCGCCGCTGACCGCTACGCCGATGCCCCGGCCATGCAGGTCGCCCACCGCTCGCACGTGATCGACATGCTCGATGCGATGGCGCTGCGCGCCCTGATCGCCCAGGAGCAGCCACATCTGGTGGTGCCGGAGATCGAGGCCATCCATACCGAGACCCTGGTCCAGCTGGAGCAGGAGCAGGGCCTGCGGGTGATCCCGACTGCGCGCGCCGCACGCCTGACCATGGATCGCGAAGGCATCCGTCGCCTCGCCGCCGAAACCCTGGGCCTGCCGACCTCGCCCTACCGCTTCGTCGATACCGAGGCCGAATACCGCGCTGCCGTGGCCGCCATCGGCCTGCCGTGCGTGGTCAAGCCGGTCATGTCGTCCTCGGGCAAGGGCCAGAGCACCCTGCGCAGCGAAGCGGACATCGCTCCGGCCTGGGAGTACGCACAGACCGGTGGCCGTGCCGGTGCCGGCCGCTGCATCGTCGAGGGTTTCATCGACTTCGATTACGAGATCACCCTGCTGACCGTGCGCCATGCCGGTGGCACCTCGTTCTGCGCGCCGATCGGCCATCTGCAGAAGGACGGCGACTACCGCGAAAGCTGGCAGCCGCAGCCGATGTCGAGCGCGGCGCTGGCGCGTGCCGAAGAGATCTCGCGTGCGATCACCGATGACCTCGGTGGCTGGGGCCTGTTCGGTGTCGAGCTGTTCGTGAAGGGTGATGAGGTGTGGTTCAGTGAAGTGTCGCCGCGCCCGCACGACACCGGCCTGGTGACGCTGGTATCGCAGGAGCTGAGTGAGTTCGCGCTGCACGCGCGCGCCATCCTTGGCCTGCCGATTCCGGTGATCCGCCAGAGTGGTCCGTCGGCGTCGTGCGCGCTGTTGGCACACGGCGAGGGTGTGCCGTACTTCAACAACGTCGCCGCCGCGCTGCAGGTACCGGATACCGCCGTGCGCCTGTTCGGCAAGCCGAGCGTGCATGGCCACCGCCGCGTCGGTGTCACCCTGGCGCGCGCGGAAAACATCGACGAAGCACGCGCCATCGCGCGTGACGCCGCCGACGCCATCGGCGTCGAACTGCGCCCCTAAACCGATAGCGCCGGGCCATGCCCGGCGGCCGCATCCCGGTAGGTACCGACCGTTGGTCGGTACAGATTTCTGTGCGGTAGCGCCAGGCCGCACCCGCCGGCTTGCCATGAACTGTGTGAGTCTTCTGTAGAGCCGAGCCCACGCTCGGCTGCTTTTCCATGTGACGCTTTCAGCCCGACAATGGATCACATCTTCAGTCATGCGCGACGGCCTGCTGGGGCTATTGAGTGCCAGGTGCTGCCGTTAGAGGGTTTGCTGCAAAGACGTAGAGCGCTAGGCCGCAATTGCGAGCTGAAAGCGACATCTGGTTGAGCGTCAAAATCCTGCGTGTTTTATCTTCTGACGGATGAATGCCAAAGACATCTCAGGAGAAGGCTTGGACGAGCGGCTTACATCAGCGCTACCTGCCTTGTATCACCGAATTGGCCAATCACTGATTGATGCCGTGCCTACCGACCAATGCGAGATCTGGCTGAACTTCGAGATCATCAAGAATGTCTGGTCGGGTTGGGCGTTCTACCGCAAGCCGTCAGGCTCATACGGCTATCTAGAAATTCCAGATGATGCTGAAGCAGCGCTTCTGGAGATGCATCAGCTCTTTGCGCAATGGCACCATGCACTCTGGACGAGTTTGACGTTTCATCTGGATCCAGAGAACAAGATGGAGATCGAGCTCGGATATGAGCAGCTTTCCGAGGATGAGTTCATCGATTCCCCGGGCCGGGAGCAGGCTTGGCAGGACCGGTATCTCGGGGCTGACGCTCAGATTGACTGGCAGAGCTACTAAGCTTGGTTGGTTGCAGTAGCCGAGCATGGGCTCGGCTCTACAACATCTTCAGCAATCGGCCATTCCGGTTACTGCTTCACGTCCACCCACACCAGATGGTGGTCGCTGCCGTCGGCGATCTTCGCTTCCGGGCTTTCATTGGCCGGCCAGAAGATGCCGCTGCCCACGTATTCGAAGCCGGTCGAGGGCAGCACGTAGTCCAGGCGCATGGTGCCGGACTTCGGGCCGAAATCGCCGGTGGCGTGGAACGGTGCGCCCTTGCGTTCGATGCCCTTGGCCGCATAGGCCAGGCTGGTCTGCTCACCGCCGACGCTGCGCGGGGTGGGGTAGCGCAGCACGCGCGCGTTCTCGATCAGCTCGACGATCGCCTCGTGGCGGCCATCGCCATCGACCGGGTCGTTGTTCAGATCGCCGAGGATCACGAAGCGCGCGTCCTGCGCCAGGCCGCCACACTGGCCCTTGTCGTCGCACAGCCAGGGCTTCTCACCCTTGGACAGGTATTCCTGCCACAGGCGCAGTTCGTCGTGGTTACGTGCCGCGTTGCGCTTTTCCGGGCCGTCGAACACCGGCGGCGTCGGATGCGAGACCAGCGCGTGGACCACGCCGCCCGGGGTTTTCACCGGTACGTCCCAATGCGACTTCGAGGACAGGCGCAGCTGCGACCACACGTGGTCGTTGTAGAAGCTCTGGCCGGTACGCGGATCGACCGGGCGGATGGCACCGGGCATCGCACTCCACTTCAGCAGCTGGAAGCTGCGCACCTTGGTTTCATCGATCGGGTAGCGCGACAGCACCAGCATGCCGTACTGGCCCGGGTGCAGGCCGTAGCCCCACGCGTCATTGCCACGGCCGCGGCCTTCGCCGCCGACCACGCCGTTGTTGTCCAGGTCCAGGCCGCTGGGCACACCGGTGTTGACCGGCGCCAGGTAGCGGTAGGCAAAGTGCAGCGGCTTGCCGCCGCCGGGCTGGGCGACTTCCAGGTAGCGCTTCTGGAACAGATCGGCGGCGCGATGGGCATCGTCGAAATCGAATTCGTTCAGCAGCACCAGGTCCGGGCGCACCTGCTGCAGCACGGCGGCGATCTTGCGTGCGTGCTCGCTGTCGCCCTCCAGTTCCTTGATCAGGCCACCGGCATCATCGGAGTACAGCGACGTGTTGTAGGTGGCCAGGCGCAGCGCAGTGGACGGCTTCTCAGTCATCGCGGGGGACGTGGCAAAGGCGGGGGCGGTGGCGCCGCAGAGCAGGGCCAGGGCGAGGATCAGGGGTTTGGCGTTCATCCCCCTATTCTGCACCCGGCCCGGTGTCAGCGGTTTGTCAGCGCCCGTCCAGTTCGTTGTCGAAATCGTGCCAGCGGCGGCCGTCGTAGGCCTCAAGGGGATGGAAGCGGCGCTTGTAGTCCATCTTCTGGTGCCCGCGGATCCAGTAGCCCAGGTACACGTGCGGCAGCCCCTCGCGGCGCGCCCACTCGATCTGTTGGAGGATTGCGAAGGTACCCAGCCCGCGCGCGGCGTGTTCCGGGTCGAAGAACGTATAGACCGCCGACAGGCCATGCTCGGTGACGTCGGTCACCGCCACCCCCAGCAGCTGGCTGGGCTGGCCGTCGTGGCCGGGCAGGCGCATCTCCATGAAGCGGGTGTGCGACCAGCTGCCGATCAGGAACTGCTCGAACTCGTGCGGGCCGTGGTCGTCCATGCCGCCATTGGCGTGGCGGTGGGTGAGGTAGCGGTGATACAGCGCGAACAGGTCGTCGCGGGCGGTGGCGGCAGTGATCCGCACCTCCAGGTCGTCATTGCGGGCGGCACAGCGGCGCTGGCTGCGGTCCGGGGCGAAGCGTGCCACCGGGATCCGGACCGCCACGCAGGCCTGGCAGTGCGCGCAGTGCGGCCGGTAGACCAGGTCGCCGCTGCGGCGGAAGCCCCAGCTCAGTGCCAGCGGGTACAGGCCACCCAGCCGGCGATCGTGCGGGTCCAGCACCAGGTCGCGCGCCACCCGGTCGGACCAGTACCCGCAGGGGTGCTCGCCGGTCTGGAAAAGCCGCAGTTCGTCGTCTCTGTCGCCATGTATCGCCATGGGCACAGCATAGCCCCAGCCTGTCGCAGAGGCGGCGACTGTCCGGCGGATGAATGGAATCGGCAGTGGCGTCAACCGACGTCGCGCCCGGGCGTTGTTGTCCCCCGAGGGTGAAGTGATCACCCCGACGCTGTTCCCATCCCCAGGAGTGACCTCATGATCCGTACCCCCCTGCTGCTGGCCCTGCTGCTGGGCACCTCCGCTTCCGGAATCGCGCTGGCCGCCGACACCCCGGCCATGCCCGCGCAGCGCCCGGCCAAGCTGGACACCAATGGCGACGGCGTGATCGACCGCAGCGAGGCGGCTGCCAATCCGCGCCTGGCCGCGAAGTTCGACGAGCTGGACAAGAACAAGGACGGCAAGCTCTCGCGCGATGAGCTGCCGCGCTGGCAGCATGGCCGCCGTGGCCACGGCGGTGAGCGCTGGGCCAGGCTGGACGTCAACAAGGACGGCCGCATCAGCCGCGACGAGGCCAAGGCCGATCCGCGTCTGGCTGCGCGCTTCGACCGGCTCGACCTCAACAAGGACGGTTACCTGGACAAGGCCGACCGCGAGCTGCGCATGAAGCAGCATCGTGATGCCTGGTTCGCTGCCGCCGACACCAACAAGGACGGCCAGCTGAGCAAGGCCGAGTTCGACGCAGCCAAGGGCCCGATGCACGGCGGCCCGCGCCAGGGCGGTCCACGCGATGGCGGCGCACCGAAGCCGCAGCGCTGAGTGTCAATGCGGTGATCGGAGACAACGCCGGCGCAGTGCCGGCGTTGTCGGTTACAGGTGGCCGTTGCGCATCAGCACATACACCACCAGGGCGATCACCAGCAGGTTCGCCCCGATGATGCCGGTGCGACCGTACATGGATTCGAATTTCCAGTTGGTTCCGCGGCGCCCACGCCGCGCCGAATCGCGCGCGATCATCGGCGCCATCACCCGTTGCAGCGGCACCAGGCACTGGTAGTTGACCACACCCAGGCCCAATGCCAGCAGCAGCATCTGGCTCCAGATCGGAGCCTGCAACAGTGCCGCCAGCAGCATCGCCAGGCACCAGACCAGGCCTGTACCGGTGTTGAGGCGGACAAAGTGCCGAACCTGCGCGCGTTCGCGTTCGGTCTCGGTATAGGACATCAGGAAGCGTGCACCGAGGTAGCTGCCGATCGCGCCGCCGGCGACACCGGCGAGGATCGCCCCCCAGCTTGCCACTGGCAGCACATGCAGTTGGCCGAGCGTGGCGGTCAGGGTGCCCATTGCGGTACCACCGGCTACGCTGGCGCCGCCCAGGCCGAGCTTGCTGCCGCCGATGCCGACGCCGGTGCCGAGCACGATCGCGGCGCTGGCGGTGCCGGGCGCGGCCACCAGCATCATTGACACCACGGCGGTGGCGAAGGCGGCGCTCGGTGCGCTGCTGCGGGCGAATTCACCGAAGCGCTGCAGCAGGCCGTCGCGCACCAGCGCGCGGGCGCGCGACAGGCGCTTGCGCACCGCCGCGTCGCTGAGCCCGAGCAGGTCGGCCACCTGCTGCGAGCGCTGGCCTTCGCGGTAGTACAGCAACAGGACTTCGCGGCTGTCGGCGGGCAGGGTGGAGATGATGTCCTCGGCGGCGATTTCTTCCTCCACCCGCTGCAGGCGATCGGCTGCGCCCGGGGACGGATCTGCGGCCATCCCCATCGCCACCTCGGCCGCCTCGCCGGTCAGTGGACGGCCACGCTGGGCGCGCAGCCAGTCGCGGGCCAGGTTGCGGGTGATCTGCCGCAGCCAAGGCAGGAAGCTGGTCGCGCTGCGTAGCTGGTGCAGCTGCTGCCAGCCCTTCACAAAGGCCTCCTGGGCGATGTCCTCGCTGGCCTGGCGGTCGCGGGTGATGGCCAGCGCGATGGCGGTGACCGTGTTCTGGCAGGCCAGCACGATGCGCCCGTAGGCGTGCTGGCAACCGCTGGCGGCGGCGGGCAGTTCGCGTTCCAGGGTCTGGTCGATCGATGCGGCGAACGTCGTCATGGCGGCGGCTCTCCTGCGGGGATTGTGTCCCATGACGGAGCCGCGCGCGAAGTGTGACCAGCATTCTGTGCGGTAGTGCCGGCCGCTGGCCGGCATCCTCATGACAAAAAGGGGACGGAGGGGATTAAGTCGTTTGTGCCACAAACGACTTAATCCCCTCCGTCCCCTTTTTCACCCGCGAATCACTTCGAGGGCTGGATGCGGACCCGGACTTCGTCCTCTTCCGGGGCGGCCTGCGGGGCCGGTTGCGCCTGCTGCGGCTGGGCCTGCGGGGCAGGTGCCGGGGCACCACGATGGCGCAGGCCGATGACCAACGCCACGCCAGCAATCACCACCAGCAGGGCGATGCGGATGCGCCAGGCCCAGCTGCGGCCGCCGCTGCCCGTTCCAGGCGCGTCGCGGAAGGCGAACTCGGCCGTGGGGTGGTCGCGGCGGGTGGTATCGAGCAGGCGCGCCTCGCGCAGGATTTCGCGCGCGCGCGGCTGATCGTCGGCGCGCACGATCCACACCGCCGGATAGGCACTGGCGTTGCCCAGGTCGGTATAGCTGAACTGGCCGCGGCGGCGGGTCTTGTAGGAGCGCCCGTTGGTCACCTTGACCTCGATGCCATGCCCGCGCAGGAGCTCGGCCACTCCTTCGACGGTTTCCACGCGCTGGCTGCTGAAGATCTGGCGCATGGGTTTACTCCTTGGCCGGCACGGCAGCGGCCGCGGCCTGGTCGGGAACGACGCGGATCAGGCCTTCCTGCGCGGTGCTGGCCACCAGCACGCCGTTGCGGGTGAAGAACTGGCCGCGGGCCAGGCCGCGCGAATCCTGCGCGCTGGGGCTGTCCAGCGAATACAGCAGCCAGTCGTCGGCGCGGAACGGGCGGTGGAACCAGATTGCGTGGTCGAGCGAGGCCATCTGCACGTGCGGGTGGTAGTAGCTGATGCCGTGCGGGAAGGTTGCCGTGCCCAGCAGGTGGAAGTCGGAGGCATAGGCCAGCAGCGCCTGGTGCAGCTCCGGTGCATCGCCGACCGGCTCGCTCAGGCGCAGCCACACCTGGTGGTAGGGCGGGCGCTTGGGCGGGTTCAGTTCGTCGCGCGGGTAGACGTGGCGGAACTCGAACGGGCCGCCACGCGACAGCCAGCGCTGCACCTTGATCGGCAGTCGCTCCAGCACCTCGGCCGGCAGCGGGCGATTCGGTTCGATGTCTTCCGGCTGCGGCACCTCGGGCATCTTGTGCTGGTGCTCGGCGCCGGTCTCGGCCTGCTGGAACGAGGCCGCGCAGAAGAAGATCACCTTGCCGTGCTGGATCGCGGTGACCCGTCGCACCGAGAAGCTGCCGCCATCGCGGGTGCGGTCCACGTCGTAGACGATCGGGTGGTCGATGTTGCCGGCGCGCAGGAAGTAGGCGTGCAGCGAGTGCACGTGACGGCCATTGTCGACCGTGGCCTGCGCCGCAGCCAGTGCCTGGCCCAGCACCTGCCCACCGAACACGTACTTGGTGCCGATGTCGCGGCTCTGCCCGCGGAACAGGTTGTCCTCCAGCCGCTCCAGCGTGAGCAGGTCGATCAGCTCGGAGACGACGGGTTCGGGCGTGTCGTTCAAGGGGGCGGCCACAGCAGTGAAGAGGCCCCGATTATACCGGTGCGGGCCAGCCCATCATCGGTAGTGCCGGCCGCTGGCCGGCAACCTCATGATCCTCCTGGGGCGCTTGCGGTTGCCGGCCAGCGGCCGGCACTACCGTCTATTTGCCCAGGCGCGCCACCAGGGCCTGCAGGGCGTTCTGTGCGTCCGGGGCGAACCAGGCCTCGACGAAGCGGTCGAGCTGGATCAGGTCCGGGTGCAGCGCTTCGTGCAGGTCGGCGCGAGCGATGGCGCGGGTCAGCAGCATCGGCTGCCGAGGCTGCTTCAGCAGGTTCTGCAGCCAGGCCACGGCGCGGGCCACCACCAGGTCGCCCTCAGCCAGCTCGTCGACCAGGCCGATCTGCAGCGCCTGTTCGGCCGGTACCAGCGAACCGGTGGTCAGCAGCACGCCGGCGCGGTGCACGCCTACCGCACGGCGCAGCAGGCGCTGGATGCCCTCCGGCGCGATCAGGCCCACCTGCACCTCGTTCAGGCCGATGGCATACGGCCGCGACGGATCGGCGCTGCGCGCCATTACCCGGTAGTCGCAGCACAGGGCCAGCACGCAGCCGCCGGCCGGGGCGTGGCCGGTGATCGCCGCGACCACCGGGATGCGGCTCTCGGCCAGTGTGCGCACGGCGCCAAAGAAAGCGTTCCAGGTGTCCAGCAGCTTGTGCTTGTCATCGCCATGCGAGAGCAGGTGCGGCACGTCCATTCCACCGGTGAAGATGCGCTCGCTGCCGGACAGCACGATGCCGTGCGCGTCTTCGGCCATGGCCAGTTCGATGGCATGGATCAACTGCCGGCACAGATCGGTGTCCAGTGCATTGACCGGCGGCCGCGCCAGGCGCAGTTCGCGGATGGGGCCGTGGTTGATCACCTCGATGAGCGTCGTCATGCTGCGGTCTCGTTGCGAAGAAGGAACCTGGGCGATGATAACCAAACCATTCGTTGGCGTACTGTGGGTGCTGTGTGCGGCCGCAGCATCGGCTTCGGCTGCGGAATCACGCTGCGTCACGATGGAGCAGGGTTGGGCGCGGTTGCCACCGAATCCGGCGATGCCCATGACTGCCGGCTATGGCGTGATCCACAACGGCTGCAGCAGGGCAGTGGTGATCACCGGTGCGACCAGCAGTAGTTTCGGCGACGTGTCGCTGCACGAGACCACGATCGTCGATGGGGTCAGCCGGATGCGCGCGATCGAGCGCCTGCCGCTGGCAGCCGGCGCGCGTGCCGAACTCAAGCCCGGTGGCATGCACCTGATGCTGATGCAGGGCCGGGGGGCGCTGAAGGAGGGGCTGGCGGTACCGCTGCGGCTGCAGCTGGAAGGCGGCGGCGAAGCGAGTGCGGCGTTGACCGTGCGCAAGGCCGCGAAATGACGGTCGGGTAGTGCCGGCCGCTGGCCGGCAGCACAGGAAATGCCGGCCAGCGGCCGGCGCTACCGCAGGGTCTTACGACCAGTCGTACGAGAACAGCACCGTGCGGCTCACCGGCTCATACAGCATCACGATCGCGTCGGCGCCGGTGGCGCACCAGTTGTAGCCGGCGACTTCGGCGACGGCGAAGAACTTGTGGCCATCGCGGCGGATGATCGCCAGTTCGGCATCATCTGGAGCATGCCGGTCGTTGGCGGCGTCGGTGAATTCCAGGGTGAAGGCGGCCGGAATATCGGCCGTTTCAATCCAGTTGCCACAGGAAATCTGTCCCCCCAGCGTATCCAGATAATCGCGCTCGCTGGCCTCACCCTTGCCATAGCGCGAGTAGCAGGCGAGGCGGCCATGCGTGGCGTGGTAGTGGCGGGCCTTGGCGTAGCTGTCGCGCATCTGCGCAATGTGTTCCTGCGCGTCCTTGTCCTGTACTGCGTCGCCGATGAAATAGCCCTCGTTGCCGAGGAAGCGCATCTGGTTGCCGGTGGTCAGCTCGAAGGCGATCCAGTTGGTGGCGGTGAAATCGTTGTGGTGTTCTTCGGTGGTTTCGCCGATGCAGCCGTCGTACGGCTCGATCGGGCACAGCATCGTTGCCACCTGGCCGGCCAGTTCCGGGCGCAGCGCACCGAGGTCGATCTTCAGCAGCGGCAGCAGGTGCTTGCCGAGCCACGTCTGGTCGGCGGGGAAGACATCGGTAGGGAAGGGGACCATGCCGGGCAGCAGGTCGCTCAGTTCAGTCTGGTGGATCATCTCAGTCCTTTGAATTGGATCGGTAGTGCCGGCCGCTGGCCGGCATGCGCGAAGCGTCTGGAGGTTGCCGGCCAGCGGCCGGCACTACCTTCAGGTGGAAGCGCTGCGGATCGCCTCAGGCAGCGGCGCGCTCCTGCCGGTCTGCGTATCCATCCAGACCACCACCACGTTGCCGTCGGAATACAGCTTCGACGCGTCCTGCTGGTCGACGATGCGGTGGCCGATGGTCACGCTGCTGTTGCCCAGGCGCTCGACGAACAATTCGACCACGATGTCGTTGGGCCACACGATCGGCAGCCGGTAGTTGACGTTGGTCGCGGCCACGACCGGGGCGATGCGGTCGGTCATCGACACGCCGTCCACGCCCAGCATCCAGCGCACGCGCGCTTCTTCCAGGTAGGAAATGTACTTGGCGTTGTTGACGTGGCCCATGCTGTCCATGTCACGCCAGCGCACGCTGATCGGGATGCGGGCCAGGATCTTGTGTTCGCTGCTCATCAGGCGTCCTTCTTCTTCGACGTGCTCTTGCTGGCCTTGCCGGTGCTCTTGGCGGCCACGGCCTTCTTCGCCACCTTGGCAGGCTTCTCGGGCTTCACCTTGCGCGGCGGGCGGGCGTCGGGCTTGTTGGCCACGGCGGCCGGCTGCTCGGGGCGCGCGCTGGTGGAGGGCAGCATGCGGGCCAGGAACTGGCCGGTATACGACTGCGGGCAGGCCGCCACGTCTTCCGGCGTGCCGGTGACCAGGATGGTGCCGCCGCGGTGGCCACCCTCCGGACCCAGATCGACGATCCAGTCGGCGGTCTTGATCACGTCCAGGTTGTGCTCGATCACCACCACCGTGTTGCCTTCGTCGCGCAGCTTGTGCAGCACGCCCAGCAGCGCTTCGATGTCGTGGAAATGCAGGCCGGTGGTCGGCTCGTCGAGGATGTACAGGGTGCGGCCGGTATCACGGCGCGACAGTTCCTTGGACAGCTTCACGCGCTGCGCTTCGCCACCGGACAGCGTGGTCGCGCTCTGGCCCAGCTTGATGTAGCTCAGGCCGACGTCGACCAGCGTTTCCAGCTTGCGTGCAATCGACGGCACCGGCTCGAACAGCTTCAGCGCATCCTCGACGGTCATTTCCAGCACGTCGTTGATGTTGAAACCCTTGTACAGGATCTCCAGCGTCTCGCGGTTGTAGCGCTTGCCGTGGCAGACATCGCACGGCACATACACGTCCGGCAGGAAGTGCATCTCGACCTTGATCAGGCCATCGCCCTGGCAGGCCTCGCAGCGGCCACCACGCACGTTGAAGCTGAAGCGGCCCGGCGAGTAGCCGCGTGCACGCGCTTCGGGCACCTGTGCGAACAGTTCGCGCAGGGGAGTGAACAGGCCGGTGTAGGTGGCCGGGTTCGAACGCGGGGTGCGGCCGATCGGCGACTGGTCGATGTCCACCACCTTGTCGAACAGGTCCAGGCCATCGATCTCCTTGTACGGGGCGATCGGGTGCGAGGCGCCGTTGATCTCGTTGGCGGCCAGCGAGAACAGGGTGTCGTTGATCAGGGTCGACTTGCCGGAGCCGGACACACCGGTCACGCAGGTCAGCAGGCCCGACGGAATCGCCAGGTCCACGCCCTTGAGGTTGTTGCCGCTGGCCCCGCGCAGGTGCAGGGTCATCTTCGGGTTCGGCTTGTGCCGGCGCGCCGGGATCTCGATCGCGCGCTTGCCCGACAGGTACTGGCCGGTCAGCGAGCGCGGTGCCTCCAGGATGTCCTGCAGGGTGCCCTGGCCGACGATCTCGCCGCCATGCACGCCCGCGCCCGGGCCGATGTCCAGCACGTAGTCGGCCAGGCGGATCGCGTCCTCGTCATGCTCGACCACGATCACCGTGTTGCCGAGGTCGCGCAGGCGGGTGAGGGTGCCGAGCAGGCGTTCGTTGTCGCGCTGGTGCAGGCCGATCGATGGTTCGTCGAGCACGTACATCACGCCGACCAGGCCGGCGCCGATCTGGCTGGCCAGGCGGATGCGCTGCGCCTCGCCACCGGACAGGGTGTCGGCCTTGCGCTCGAGGGTCAGGTAATCCAGGCCCACGTCGACCAGGAAGCCGAGGCGTTCGCCGATTTCCTTGACGATCTTCGCGGCGATCTCGCCGCGCCAGCCCGGCAGGCTCAGCTCGCTGAAGAACTTCAGCGCCTCGTCGATCGGCAGCACCACCAGCTCCGGCAGCGGGCGGTCGGCCACGAACACATTGCGTGCAGCCTTGTTCAGGCGCGCGCCATGGCATTCCGGGCAGGGTTGTTCGCTGATGTACTTGGACAGCTCTTCGCGCACCGCCGGCGATTCGGTTTCCTTGTAGCGGCGCTCGAGGTTGGGAATGATGCCCTCGAAGCGATGCTTGCGCTGGGTGCGGCCACCGGCTTCGGTGAAGTAGGTGAAGGTGATCGCTTCGTCGCCGCTGCCGTACAGCACGGCCTGCTGCACCTTGTCCGGCAGCGAGTTCCAGGCCGCGTCGACATCGAACCGGTAGTGCTTGGCCAGCGAAGCGATCAGCTGGAAGTAGTAGGCATTGCGGCGGTCCCAGCCGCGCACCGCACCGGCGGCCAGCGACAGCTCGGGGTGCACCACCACGCGCGAAGGATCGAAGAACTCGGCCATGCCCAGGCCATCGCAGCCGGGGCAGGCGCCCATCGGTGCGTTGAACGAGAACAGGCGCGGCTCCAGTTCCGGCAGCGAGTAATCGCAGACCGGGCAGGAGTATTTGGAGGAGAACAGGGTCGGCGCGGTTTCCGTGTTGTCCAGGCTCTGCACCGACGCCATGCCGTCGCCCAGCTTCAGCGCGGTCTCGAAGCTCTCGGCCAGGCGCTGCTTGATGTCCTCGCGCGGGCGGAAGCGGTCGATCACCGCCTCGATGGTGTGCTTCTGGCGCAGCGCCAGTGGCGGCACCGCGTCGATCTCATGCAGCTCGCCGTCCACGCGCACGCGCACGAAGCCCTGCGCACGCAGCTGGTCGAATACCTGCGCGTGCTCGCCCTTGCGGTCGCGGATGACCGGGGCCAGCAGCATGTAGCGCTGTTCCGGGTCCAGGGTCAGCACCTGGTCGACCATCTGGCTGACCGTCTGCGCTTCCAGCGGGTAGCCGTGGTCCGGGCAGCGCGGGGTGCCGACGCGGGCGTACAGCAGGCGCAGGTAGTCGTAGATCTCGGTGATCGTGCCGACCGTCGAACGCGGGTTGTGCGAGGTCGACTTCTGCTCGATCGAGATCGCCGGGGACAGGCCCTCGATGTGGTCCAGGTCCGGCTTCTCCATCACGCTCAGGAACTGGCGCGCATAGGCCGACAACGACTCGACATAGCGGCGCTGACCTTCTGCATAGATGGTGTCGAACGCCAGCGAGGACTTGCCCGAGCCGGACAGGCCGGTGATCACGATCAGCTTGTCGCGGGGCAGGTCGAGGTCGAGGTTCTTCAGGTTGTGCGTCCGCGCGCCGCGGATGCGGATGAAATCCATCGCCATGGGGGATCCGGTTGTGGGGGCGTTGGCTGGGTGCCGGGCCAGCAGGGAACGGCAATCGGTCAGCCTACCGAGGTGACCAGATGGGGGCAATGGGCGACAATGCCAGCCCGGTGTCTCACCTTGTGAGACGGGCCGACAGCTTTGTGTAGAGCCGAGCCATGCTCGGCTGCCTGGACCCCGGACCGTTCAGCCGGGCATGGCGCGGCCCGGCAGGGCCCGGCCTCCAGGCCCTCCAGGGGTTGACTTGACCCGCGCCCGATGATCTGCGTACAATCCCGCTCCTGTCCGCCCTCGATGGCGGCAGCTCAGACCACAATAACTACAGAGGAAGGCCTGGTCATGTACGCAGTACTGGTCACCGGCGGTAAGCAATACCGCGTGGCGCAGGGCGAAAAGCTCCGCATTGAAAAGCTCGAAGTCGAAGTCGGCAGCGAGATCAAGTTTGACAACATCCTGATGCTGGGTGACAGCGACGGCGTGAAGCTGGGCGATGCGCTGAAGGGCGCTGCCGTCACCGCCAAGGTCCTGTCCCAGGGTCGTGCTGACAAGGTCCGGATCATCAAGTTCCGTCGCCGCAAGCACCACATGAAGCGTCAGGGTCACCGTCAGTACTACACCGAAATCGAGATCACCGGCATCGCCGGCTAAGCATCAGGAGAAGCAGTCATGGCACATAAAAAGGGCGTAGGCTCCTCGCGCAACGGTCGCGACTCCAACCCGAAGTACCTGGGCGTCAAGATCTTCGGCGGCCAGGCCATCGAAGCCGGCAACATCATCGTGCGTCAGCGCGGCACCCAGTTCCACCCGGGTTCGGGCGTTGGCCTGGGCCGTGACCACACCCTGTTCGCCCTCGTGGACGGCAAGGTGGAGTTCTCGGTCAAGGGCGCCAAGAAGCGTCGCACCGTCAGCATCGTCTCGGCCGACGCCTGATCCAGGCATCGCCGGCACCCGTGCCCCGGCATGGGAGTGCTGCATGAAGAGCCCCGCTTCGGCGGGGCTTTTCGTTAGAGTTGAAGCAAGACCGGCTGGGCCGGGTTGCCGGCCCACGGCCGGCATGACATTCAAGGTGGCGGCCAGCAGGCCGCGCCCATCGCAGGCATCGAAACAATGAAACTGGTAGACGAAGCAGAAATCGAAGTGTTCGCCGGCAACGGCGGCAACGGCTGCATTGGCTTCCGTCGCGAGAAGTTCATTCCGCTCGGCGGCCCGGACGGCGGCGACGGCGGTGCGGGCGGCAGCGTGTACATCCGCGCCGACGAAAACCTGAACACCCTGGTGGACTTCCGCCATGAGCGCATCTTCAAGGCGCAGCGCGGCGAGAACGGCATGGGCCGCCAGGCCTATGGCAAGGGGGGCGAAGATCTGACCATCACCGTGCCGGTCGGCACCGTGGTGATCAACGTCGCCACCGATGAAGTCATCGGCGACCTGACCCAGCACGGCGATCGCCTGCTGGTGGCCAAGGGCGGTCGTGGCGGCCTGGGCAACATGCACTTCAAGAGCTCGACCAACCGCTCGCCGCGCCAGGCGTTGCCGGGCGAGCCGGGCGAGGAGCGCACGCTGAAGCTGGAGCTGAAGCTGCTGGCCGATGTCGGCCTGCTGGGCTTCCCCAACGCCGGCAAGAGCACCCTGATCCGCGCCGTTTCGGCGGCGACGCCAAAGGTGGCTGATTACCCGTTCACCACGCTGTACCCGAACCTGGGCGTGGTGAAGGTGGAGAACCACCGCAGCTTCGTGATCGCCGACATTCCGGGCCTGATCGAAGGCGCGGCCGATGGCGCCGGCCTGGGCGCGCAGTTCCTGCGCCATCTGCAGCGCACCCGCCTGCTGCTGCACCTGGTGGACATCTCGCCGATGGAAGGTGGCGTGGACGGCATCTCGCCGGTGGAGCAGGTGCGTGCGATCGAGCGCGAGCTGGAGAAGCACGACCCGGAACTGCTGAAAAAGCCGCGCTGGCTGGTGCTGAACAAGGCCGACCTGATGTTCGAAGACGAGGCGCAGGCCGCGGCCGAGCAGATCGTTGCCGAGCTGGGCTGGAAGGAGCCGTGGTTCCTGGTCTCCGCACTGGGGCGCGAAGGCACCTTCCCGATCATGAGCCGGATCATGGCCTTCTTCGATCGCCAGAAGGAAGAAGAGCAGGAAGCCCGCGACGCGCAGTAATGCTGTTGTGGTTCCATGCGAAAAACCCGGCTTCGGCCGGGTTTTTTTTGTTCCCCGGTAGTGCCGACCGCTGGCCGGCATTCCTCGGGGTTGCCGGCCAGCGGCCGGCACTGCCGGATCGCGCGGACCCCGTGGATCGCTGGCAACAAAAAAACCCGGCCGGGGCCGGGCTTTTGTCTGCAGCCCAACCCCGAAGGGTGGGGCGGCAACGCCGGATCAGGCGGCCTTGAGGGCCTTGATGCGGTCGTTCAGGCGGCTCTTGTGGCGAGCAGCCTTGTTCTTGTGGATCAGGCCACGCGCGCTGAAGCGATCCAGGATCGGCTGGGCAACGGCGAAGGCGGCTTCGGCGCCGGCGGCATCGTTGGCGTCCAGCGCCTTGATCACTTTCTTGACAGCGGTGCGCAGCATCGAGCGCTGAGCCACGTTGCGCGCGTTGCGCACGACGGTCTGCTTGGCGCGCTTCTTGGCGGACTTGATATTGGCCACGGTGGTGGTTTCCTGAAAAAATCGGTGTTATGGGAACAGCAAGCTAGCTAGTATGATGGCGTAAGAAATGCACGTCAAGTCGATTGTCAAGAGGGACGCTGAGTGAGTTCACCCAAGTTGTTGCGGGGCCTGCTGTCGTTCAGCAGCATGACCATGGTCTCGCGCGTTCTCGGACTTGTCCGGGACTTCGTGGTGACCACCACGTTCGGCACCAACGCCATCACTGATGCTTTCTGGGTCGCCTTCAGGGTACCCAATTTCCTGCGCCGGTTGTTCGCCGAAGGGTCTTTCGCCACCGCTTTCGTGCCGGTGTTCACGGAAGTGAAGGAAACCCGCAGCCACGCCGAGCTGCGCGAACTGATGTCCCGCACCGCCGGCACCCTGGGCGGGGTGCTGATGCTGGTCACCGCACTGGCGCTGATCTTCGCGCCGCAGCTGGCCTCGGTCTTCTCCAGTGGCGTTGATACCGACCCGGTCAAGCAGGGCCTGCTGGTCGACCTGTTCCGCCTGACCTTCCCGTTCCTGCTGTTCGTCTCGCTGACCGCACTGGCCGGTGGTGCGCTGAACAGCTTCCAGCGCTTTGCCATGCCGGCGCTGACCCCGGTCATTCTCAACCTGTGCATGATCACCGGCGCGCTGTGGCTGGCACCGCGGCTGGGCGGCACGCCGGAAAAGCAGATCCTGGCGCTGGGCTGGGCGGTGCTGGCCGCTGGCATCCTGCAGTTGCTGTTCCAGCTGCCCTCGCTGAAGGGCATCAACCTGCTGACCCTGCCGCGCTGGGGCTGGCGCCACCCGGGCGTGCGCAAGGTCATGACGCTGATGGTGCCGACCCTGTTTGGTTCCTCGGTGGCGCAGATCAACCTGCTGCTGGATACGGTGATCGCGGCCAAGCTGACCGACGGCTCGCAGTCCTGGCTGTCGCTGGCCGACCGCTTCCTGGAGCTGCCGCTGGGCGTGTTCGGCGTGGCCCTGGGCACGGTGATCCTGCCGGCGCTGGCCCGCCACCATGTCAGCACCGACCGCGAGGGCTTCTCGCGTTCGCTGGACTGGGGCCTGCGCATGACCCTGCTGATCTCGGTGCCGGCCATGCTGGGCCTGCTGCTGCTGGCCGAGCCGCTGATCGCGACCATCTTCCAGCACGGCCAGTTCAGCGCCTTCGACACCCGCATGACCGCGCTGTCGGTGTACGGCCTGAGCTTCGGCCTGCCGGCATTCGCCCTGCTGAAGGTGGTGCTGCCGGCCTTCTACGCCCGCCAGGACACCAAGACCCCGGTGCGCGCCGGGGTGGCGGCGCTGGTGGCCAACATGGTGTTCAACTTCGCCCTGCTGGCCGTGCTGTACCAGGTGATGGTGCCCGACGCGCTGAAGGTGCAGGGCGTGATGGCGGCGATCGGCAAGCAGCCGGGCCTGCACCTGGCACTGGGCATCGCCAGCGCGCTCTCCAGTTACCTGAACCTGGGCCTGCTCTGGTACTGGCTGGGCAAGACCGATGTCTACCAGCGCCGGCCAGGCTGGGGCGGCTATCTGCTGCGCCTGGTGCTGGCCTGCGCGGCCATGGTTGGCGTGCTGTTGGCCCTGCTGCACTGGCTGCCGGGTTTCTCCGCGATGCGTGTGTGGGAGCGGATCGGTGCCCTGGCGTTGCTGGTCGGCGGCGGCGGCGCGACCTACGCGGTGGCCATGCTGGCGATGGGCTTCCGCCCGCGCGACCTGCGCGGGCATTGATCGCAGCCCGTGGCGGCTATACTTCAGCGTTACACCATTGAAGCGGCGGCCCCGGTCGGGCCGGAACGAGAGTTGATGAGCAGGCTGTTCAGAAGCGTCGAGGGCGGGGAGCTGTTCCCCAACGGAAGCGTGGTCTGTATCGGTGCATTCGACGGCCTCCACCTGGGCCATCGTGCGCTGGTCCGCCACGCGGTCGCCCGCGCGCGCGCCTTGGGCGTGGCCGCAGTGGCCGTGGCATTCGAACCGCTGCCGCGTGAGTTCTTCGCGCAAGGCACGCCGCCGCCGCGGCTGACCCTGGCGCGCAGCAAGGTCGAGATCCTGCGCGAGCTCGGCGTCGATGCGATCGGCCTGCTGCGTTTCGATGCCGCGATGGCGGCGATGCCGGCCGAGACCTTCGTGCGCCAGTTGCTGGTGCACCGGCTGGGCGCCCGCGAAGTCTGGATCGGGCCGGAGTTCTGCTTCGGCAACCGCCGCCGCGGTGATCTGGCGCTGCTGCAGGAGATGGGCGCCGAATTGGGCTTCAGCGCCGGCGAGATTGAAGCGGTGGACCTGCATGGCGAGCGCATCTCCAGCACCCGCATCCGCCAGCTGCTGCAGGGGGGCGATTTCGCCCGCGCCAACGATCTGCTCGGTCGCCCGTATGCGATCAGCGGGCGCGTGGTGCGCGGTCGCCAGCTTGGCCGTACGCTGGGCTTCCCCACCGCCAACCTGCGCTTCCCGAAGACCCCGGCACTGTCGGGCATCTACGCAACCTGGGTGCACGGCGTGTTCGACCAGCCGTGGCCGTCGGTGTCCAGCTTCGGCACCCGGCCGACAGTGGACGGCGTGGAGCCGCTGCTGGAGGCCCACCTGTTCGATTTCCAGGGCGACCTGTACGGGCGCCACATCGACGTGGAGTTTGTCGCCAAGCTGCGCGACGAAGAGAAATTCAATGATCTGGCGGCACTGACCGACCAGATGCACCGCGACGCCGAACAGGCGCGCGCCCTCCTTTCCGAACATAGATTGCGAGCCACTGCGTGAGCCAGGACTACAAGACCACCCTGAACCTGCCAGCCACCGAATTCCCGATGCGCGGCGACCTGCCCAAGCGCGAGCCGGGCATTCTGGCGCGGTGGGAAGCGCAGGGGCTCTACCAGCAGCTGCGTGACAACGCCGCCGGCCGCCCGCTGTTCGTGCTGCATGACGGCCCGCCGTACGCCAACGGCCGCATCCACCTGGGGCACGCGGTCAACAAGATCCTGAAGGACATCATCGTCAAGTCGCGCTACCTGGCCGGCTTCGATGCGCCCTATGTGCCGGGCTGGGACTGCCATGGCCTGCCGATCGAGATCGCGGTCGAAAAGAAGTGGGGCAAGGTCGGCACCAAGCTCGACGCCGTCGAATTCCGCCAGAAGTGCCGCGAGTTCGCCGAAGAGCAGATCAACATCCAGCGCGTGGACTTCAAGCGCCTGGGCGTGACCGGTGACTGGGACAACCCGTACAAGACCCTGAGCTTCGACTTCGAAGCCAACGAGATCCGTGCGCTGTCCAAGGTCGTGGCCAACGGTCATCTGGTGCGCGGCGCCAAGCCGGTGTACTGGTGCTTCGACTGCGGTTCGGCGCTGGCCGAGGCCGAGATCGAGTACCAGGAAAAGGAATCGCCGGCGATCGACGTGGCCTACGCCGCGCGTGACGCGCAGGCCATCGGCCAAGCGTTCGGCGTGGGCGTGCCGGCCGACGTCGAAGTGGCTGTACCGATCTGGACCACCACGCCGTGGACGCTGCCGGCCTCGCTGGCGGTGTCGCTGGGTGCGGAAATCAACTACGTGCTGGCCGAGGGCCCGGCCCACAACGGCAAGCGCCGTTGGCTGGTGCTGGCCGCGGCCCTGGCCGAGCGCGCGCTGCAGCGCTACGGCGTCGAGAGCGTGGTGCTGCACGGTGAAACCACCGGTGCGGCACTGGAGAACCAGCTGCTGGCGCATCCGTTCTATCCGCAGCGCGACATCCCGCTGCTCAACGGCGACCACGTCTCCGACGAGGACGGTACCGGTGCGGTGCACACCGCCCCCGGTCACGGCCAGGAAGACTTCGTGGTCAGCCAGAAGTACGGCCTGCTGGACAAGTACAACGCCGGGCAGGTGACCCCGATCGACGGCCGTGGCGTGTATCTGGAATCGACCCCGCCGGCCGGTGAGGTGGTGCTGGCCGGCCAGCATCTGTGGAAGGCGCAGGAGGCCATCGTCGGCGTGCTGCGCGACAGCGGCGCGCTGCTGGCCTTCCACCCGATCCGCCACAGCTACCCGCATTGCTGGCGCCACAAGACGCCAGTGGTGTTCCGCGCCACCCCGCAGTGGTTCATTTCGATGGACAAGGCCAACCTGCGTAGCGATGCGCTGGCTGCGATCGACACTGTCGGCTGGTTCCCGACCTGGGGCAAGGCGCGCATCCAGAGCATGGTCGACGGTCGCCCGGACTGGACCATCTCGCGCCAGCGCACCTGGGGCGTACCGATCGCACTGTTCACCCATCGCCAGACCGGCGAGATCCACCCGCGCTCGGTGGAGCTGATGCAGCAGGTTGCCGACCGCGTCGAAGCCGAGGGCATCGATGTGTGGTACTGGCTGGACGCCGCCGAGCTGCTCGGCGCCGAAGCGGCCGACTACGAGAAGGTCACCGACATCCTCGACGTCTGGTTCGATTCGGGCGTGACCCATGAAGGCGTGCTCGCCGCGCGTGGCTTCGGCAAGCCGGCCGACCTGTACCTGGAAGGCTCCGACCAGCACCGCGGCTGGTTCCAGTCCTCGCTGCTGACCGGCGTGGCGATCGACAAGCGCGCGCCGTACAAGCAGTGCCTCACCCACGGCTTCACCGTGGACGAGCACGGCCGCAAGATGTCCAAGTCGCTGGGCAACGGCATCGAGCCGCAGGACATCATGAACAAGCTGGGCGCGGACATCCTGCGCCTGTGGATCGCCTCGGCCGACTACAGCAACGAGATGTCGCTGTCGCAGGAAATCCTGAAGCGCAATGCTGACGCCTACCGCCGCCTGCGCAACACCGCACGCTTCCTGCTCGGCAACCTGGACGGTTTCGATCCGGCCCGGCACCTGCAACCGCTCGAGCAGATGGTCGCGCTGGACCGCTGGATCGTGCATCGCGCCTGGGAGCTGCAGGAGAAGATCAAGGCGGCTTACGACGGCTACAACATGGCCGAGATCGTGCAGCTGCTGCTGAACTTCTGCAGCGTGGACCTGGGCTCGCTGTACCTGGACGTGACCAAGGACCGCCTGTACACCATGCCGACCGATTCACACGGTCGCCGTTCGGCGCAGAGCGCGATGTACCACATCGCTGAAGCGTTCACCCGCTGGGTGGCGCCGATCCTGACCTTCACCGCCGACGAGCTGTGGGGTTACCTGCCGGGCGAACATGCCGGCCATGTGCTGTTCACCACCTGGTACGACGGCCTGGCGCCGCTGCCGGCGGAAGCCCAGCTCAACGCCGCCGACTTCGACCAGCTGCTGGCCGTGCGCGAGCAGGTGGCCAAGGTGCTCGAGCCGATGCGCGCCAACGGTGCGATCGGTGCTGCACTGGAGGCGGAGATCACCATCGCTGCCAGCGAAGAGCAGGCCGCGCGCTGGCAGCCGCTGGCCGATGAACTGCGTTTCCTGTTCATCAGTGGCGACGTGCAGGTGCGCCCGGCGACCACCGACGAGGTGTTCGTCAGCGCCCAGCCGACCACCAAGGCCAAGTGCGTGCGCTGCTGGCACCACCGCGCCGACGTCGGCAGCAACGCCGACCATCCGGAACTGTGCGGCCGCTGCGTGAGCAACGTGACCGGCGCCGGCGAAGTGCGGAGCTGGTTCTGATGGCCGCGCCCCGTCCACATCCGAACGCCCTGGTCTGGCTGCTGCTGTCGGCGGCCATCATCGGCCTGGACCAGTGGTCCAAGGCCTGGGTGCTGTCGAGCCTGCCGGAGTTCCAGCCAGTGGTGGTCATCGACGGCTTCTGGAACTGGTACCGCACCTACAACACCGGCGCGGCATTCAGTTTCCTGAGCGACGCCGGTGGTTGGCAGAAGTACTTCTTCACAGCGCTGGCGATCGCCATCAGCGGGCTGATGGCCTGGTGGCTGCGCGGTACCGCCCGCGGCAACTGGAAGGCTGCGGTGCCGTATGCACTGATCATCGGCGGCGCCATCGGCAACGTGATCGACCGCCAGGTGCACGGCCACGTGGTCGATTTCATCCAGTGGTACGTGGGCAGCTACACCTGGCCCTCGTTCAACATCGCCGATTCGGCCATCGTGGTGGGTGCCATCGGCATCGCCCTGTTTGGCCTGTTCGACGGCAAGTCCGCCAAAAAGGCGGATAATGCCAATCCGAAACCGTAAGCCGGCCGCTGCCGGGAGATTGAACTGATGGATGTGCTGCTCGCCAACCCGCGTGGTTTCTGTGCCGGTGTCGATCGTGCGATCGAGATCGTCAAGCGCGCGATCGAAACGCTGGGCGCGCCCATCTACGTCCGCCATGAAGTGGTGCACAACCGCTTCGTGGTCGACGACCTGAAGCAGCGCGGCGCGATCTTCGTCGAGGAGCTCGATGAAGTGCCGGACAACAACACGGTGATCTTCAGCGCGCATGGCGTGTCCCAGGCCGTGCGCCAGGAGGCCGAGCGTCGTGGCCTGAAGGTGTTCGATGCGACCTGCCCGCTGGTGACCAAGGTTCACTTCGAAGTCGCCCGCCACTGCCGTGCCGGCCGTGACGTGGTGCTGATCGGCCATGCCGGTCACCCGGAAGTGGAAGGCACCATGGGCCAGTGGAACCGCGAAGCCGGTACCGGCCAGATCTACCTGGTCGAGGATGTCGAGCAGGTCGCCACGCTGCAGATCAACCAACCGGACAACTTCGCCTACACCACCCAGACGACGCTGTCGGTGGACGATACGCGCGGCATCATCGATGCGCTGCGCGAGCGTTTCCCGGCGATGCAGGGCCCGAAGAACGACGACATCTGCTACGCCACGCAGAACCGCCAGGACGCCGTACGCGATCTGGCCAAGCGCTGCGACCTGGTGCTGGTGGTCGGTTCGCCGAACAGCTCCAACTCCAACCGCTTGAGCGAGCTGGCCCGCCGTGAAGGCGTGGAGTCGTACCTGATCGACGGTGCACACGAGATCGACCCGGCGTGGGTGGTGGGCAAGCAGCACATCGGCGTGACCGCCGGCGCCTCGGCGCCGCAGGTACTGGTCGATGGCGTGCTGGCACGCCTGGCCGAGCTGGGTGCCACCGGCGTGGGCGAGCTGGACGGCGAGCCGGAATCGATGGTGTTCGCGCTGCCGAAGGAACTGCGGCTGCGGTTGGTCGACTGACCGGGAAGCGCGTCATCCACGCATGGCGTGGATCTACCGAAACCGCTCTGGTGGGTGCGAACCAGCACAAGGTGGGTGCGAACCTTGGTTCGCACGCCTTTGGCATGCACTGATGGGCGCACCGCCCATGACCTTTGGCCATGGGGCAGGGCACCGCACAGGCCTAGCATCGGAGGATTCTCCGCTGCTGGAAGTTGCCGATGAAGACTCGTGCCCTGGTGATGTCCGTGCTGTTCGCGCTGGCCGCCACGCCCGCGCTGGCGCAGGCCTCGCCCTCGGGTGATGCCGCAGCCCCAGGACTGCTGCGCATCGATGTGGATGCGCGCGATCTGGCCCGGCGCATCTTCAAGGTGACCGCCACCGTACCGGTCAAACCCGGTCCGATGACCCTGCTGTACCCGCAGTGGATTCCCGGCAACCATTCGCCCACCGGCCCGATCGACAAGCTGGCCGGCCTGCGCGTGACCGCCAACGGCAAGCCGTTGGCCTGGCAGCGCGACCAGTACAACGTCTATGCGTTCAAGGTGGACGTGCCCGAGGGCGTCAGCGAGATCGTCGCCCACTTCGATTTCCTGTCCTCGCAGGGGGGCAGCCAGGGGCGGGTGGTGATGACCCCGGAGATGCTCAACCTGCAGTGGAATGCCAACTCGCTGTATCCGGCCGGCGTCGATGCACGCGACCTGCAGGCGCAGGCCAGCGTGACCCTGCCCAAGGGCTGGTCGTTCGCCACTGCGCTGGAGACCGCACGCCGCGACGGCGATACCGTGGTGTTCAAGCCGATCTCCTATGACGACCTGGTCGATTCGCCGCTGTTTGCCGGCGAGCATTACCAGCGCATCGATCTCGATCCGGGTGCAAAGGTGCCGGTGCACCTCAATGTGTTTGCCGACGAGGCCAAGTCGCTGAAGCCGAGCGAGGCACAGATCACCCTGCACCGCGCGCTGGTGCAGCAGGCCGACAAGCTCTACGGTGCGCGTCACTACAACCACTATGAATTCCTGCTGGCGTTGACCGACCGTCTTGGTGGCATCGGCCTGGAGCATCACCGTTCCAGCGAGAACAGCGCCGACCCGGGTTACTTCACCGAGTGGGACGACAACGCCTGGATGCGCGATCTGCTGCCGCACGAGTACACCCATTCCTGGAACGGCAAGTACCGCCGTGGCGCTGACCTGGCCACCGCCAACTTCAACACGCCGATGGGCGACAGCCTGCTGTGGGTGTACGAAGGCCAGACCCAGTTCTGGGGGCAGGTGCTGGCGGCACGCTCGGGGCTGTGGTCGGTCGCGCAGGCACGCGACATGCTGGCCAATGTGGCCGCGACCTATGATCGCGGCCGCCCGGGCCTGGCCTGGCGGCCGTTGCAGGACACCACCAACGACCCGACCATCGCCCAGCGCCGGACGTTGCCGTACCGCAACTACCAGATGAGCGAAGACTATTACTCCGGTGGCCAGATGCTGTGGCTGGAAGTGGAGGGCAAGCTGCGCGCGCTGAGCGGCAACCGTCGCAGCCTGGATGACTTCGCGCGTGCGTTCTTCGGCGTCGGCAACGGCGACTGGGACGTCAACCCGTACACCTTCGACGACGTGGTGGCGACCTTGAACGGCATCGCGCCCTACGACTGGGCGACGTTCCTGCGCGGGCGCCTGGACGGCCACGGTTCGTTGACCGGGGGGCTGGAACTGGCGGGCTGGAAGCTGGTCTACCGCGATACCCCGAACGACGCCTACAAGGCACAGGAGAAACGCGCCAAGGCGGCGTTGCTGGCGTACTCGCTGGGCGCGACCGTGCTCGACAGCGGCACGGTCGGTGACGTGATCTGGGACAGCGCGGCCTTCAACGCCGGTCTTGCACCCGGCATGAAGGTGATCGCGGTCGGCGGGCGCGAGTACAGCAGCCAGCGCTTGAAGGATGCGGTGGCGACAGCGGCCAAGGACAAGGCGCCGATCGTGCTGCTGGTGAAGCAGTTCGACCGCATCGAGACGATGAACATCGACTACCACGGTGGCCTGCAGTATCCGGTGCTGGAGCGCATTGCCGGCAAGCCTGATCGCCTTGCGGAGCTGTGGAAGGCGCGATGACAGCGCGCGTGCGCGACGTCGGGATCCTTCTGATGGCGGTCCTCGCCATCATCGGCGCGTTCCTGCACGGTGACGGGCGCTGGCTGCATTGGCTGGCGAAGCCGGCGACCACGCTGCTGATCGCTGCCATCGCGTGGCGGGTGCGTGATCCTGCGCAGCCGTCCTACCGGCGCGCGGTGCTGGCCGGCATGCTGCTGTCGTGCATGGGTGACATCGCGCTGATGCTGCCGATGGACGCATTCGTACCGGGGCTGGTAGCGTTCCTGCTGGCGCACCTCTGCTACATCGTGGCCTTCCGTGAGGGCCTGCGTGCCGGGCGTGGCCTGCTCGCCGCCAGCGTCCTGCTCGGCGCGTTCGCTGTACTCAATGTGCTTGGGCTGTGGCCGCACCTGCCTGCACCGATGCGTATGCCGGTGCTGGCGTACGTGATGGTGCTGGCCTCGATGGCGGTGTTGGCCTTGGCACGGCAATGGCGCCGGCCACAGCCCGCTGCCGTGGAAGCCAGCAGTGCACGCTGGGCTGCCGTCGGTGCGCTGCTGTTCGTCGCCAGCGATTCGCTGCTGGCCTGGGACCGCTTCGCCGGCGGCCTGCCACTGGCCAGCCTGCTGGTGCTGTCCACCTACTACGGCGCACAGTACGCCATCGCCCGCTCGGTGAAACAGCAAAAAGGGGACGGAGGGGATTAAGTCGCAGACGGCACCAAGGCGTAAACGACTTAATCCCCTCCGTCCCCTTTTTGCGTTGACTATCGTCGGTTCGCGTTGCCGGAACGGCCCTGTGCGTCGAACGAGAGTCGTGCGGACTGGCGATCGCCGGCGACCTCGTCCGGCAGCCACACCAGCCTGCCACCCTTGCGCACGATCACATAGACGTGGCCGACGTCACCCGGCGTGGCCATCAGCGCGTTGCGCTGCGCCTGCAGCGCCTGGGCGACGCGTGGCACCGCCTCGAAATCGATGTTGGCCAGCGCCGTGCTGCTGCGGCGCAGGGTGATGGTGGGCGCGAAGCGCTGCGGATCGACCGGGTCGCCCTTGCGCCACTGGCCGTGCTCGAAGTGGTAGCTGTCCACGTGCGTAGGTTGCTGCGGATCGACCAGGTCCAGATTGATGCGGCCATCATCGTAGAAGTGGATGCTGTGGAACACCATCAACCGGTGCCCGGCCAGGGCTGGCATCTGTTCCAGTGCCTGGCGGGCGGCCAGCAGGTAGTCCGCATCGAACAAGCGGTTGCTGCGTTCGGGCATCGGCATCGACCGCGGTTCGGGAATCGGTGCGAGCGAAGCAGGCCTCTCGCGCGGTGGGGGCCTGGTGATCGGCGTGGTTGCGCGGTCATCCTGCACCGAATGGCCCATCGTTTCGGCAAGGGTCTGCAGTGCCCCGCCGGCAACGGCGACGCCGGCCAGCAACAGCAGCACCATCGAAAATACCAGTCGCGTCGAGGGGGGCTGCTTCATACACCCTCCAGGCGAACGTTGCCGCGATCTTCCGGGTCGTACAGCAGCGTGACCTGCTCGCGTGGAAGGTTGGCCAGCTCGATCAACGGGATGAAGCGGCGCACGCTCACCTGCTGTATGCCACCTTCGCGGTCGGTGTACTCCAGCTGGAACTCCACCTGCGGCTGCTCGTTGAGGTAGGTGCCGGTCTGGCGCAGCTTCAGCACCTTCGCATCCACGCCGATGCCGCGGTACTTCAGCGCGTCGCCGCGCGCATCAGCCTGCAGCAGGCGCCCCAGGACGCGCAGGCCCAGGGCGTAGCCGCACAACACCAGCGGGCACACCAGCAGTGGGTGGCCGAAGGACAGGAACGTCCAGCCCAGGCCCTCGCTCTGCAGCCGATAGGCGAGCACGTAGGCGCTGGCAACCACGACGATGCCGATGACCGCGCCGGCGCCGCGGCGCCAGAGGCTGGCGACATCCAGTTCGGGCTGGGCACCGTCCAGCACCACATTGGGGAACGCACCCGGCATCCGGCTCAGGCGAACCTCGATGCGCTGGCCGGCCACGAAACGCTGCAGCTGCGGTTTGCTGTCCACCACCAGCATCTGCTCGTTGATCGGCGTGCCGGACAGGTTCTGGAAGCCCAGTTGCAGCTTCCACTGCGCGAAGCCGCGCACGTGCACGCCGGTCTGCTCGGCCTGTTCGATCAACGCCTCACGTGGCTCACCGTCGGCCAGGATGGTGCGCACCCGATGCAGCGCGCGCGGTGGGCCCAGCAGCAGGTAGTGCAGGAAGGCGAGCAGCAACGCGAGCCACAGGGCCAGCGACAGCGCGAGCAGCAGCAGGGCCAGCCATGGCGCGCTGCGGTCGGCCAGTGGCACCGGCCACGACGTGCCGAAGTAGAGGATGCAGGGGAAGGGCAACGCGAAGAACAGCAGGAACGCGCCCCAGAACCAGAGATAGGCCTTCATGGGGTGGTGGGGACCGATGGAACAGGGCGCGTAGGGTACTACGCTCAGCGGATCTGCAGGGTCAGCAGGAAGTAGCGGCCGAGTGGATCGTCCAGCCCCGGCATCTGGCCGCCATTGCCGACCAGGTAGTTCACCGGTTGCGTGTCGAGCACGTTGTGCACGTCCAGCGCGGCGACCACGCGCGGCCCCAGCCGCCTTGCCAGATGCAGGTTCCAGCGCAGCTGCCGCGGATTCATGCAATGGTTCTGCTCGCGCTGTTCTTCCGGGCACTCCGCACCGGGCAGCCAGGCACGCGTGCGTCCCACCTGGTTGCCGCGCAGGGCGATGTCCCAGTTGCTGTTCTGCCACTGCACATTGAGCACGGCGGCCATTGCTGGCGTGACATGGCCACGCAGGTCCACCGTCGCTTCGTGGCCACGCTCGCGGCGCAGTTCCTGCTGTTTCAATGCATCGACGGAGAACAGCCACTGGCCGGTGCTGCCGGTGTCGATGTGGTACTCCCCGCGCAGAACAAGGTTGCGCGACGTGGTGCGGCCGATGTTGTCGAAGGACAGGCGCAGGTTGTACAGGCGTCCATCCTCGTCCAGCTCCCAGGTGCTGCGGTTCCACACCGCATCGGCCGGTTGCAGGGCCAGGATTTCATTGCGCAGTTCGACGATGTTGTGGGTCAGCGACAGTGAAAACGCATCGGTCGGTGTCCAGGTCGCACCCAGGGAATGACTGCGCGACCGCTCCGCTTTCAGCGCATCGTTCTCCACCACGTCCACGGTTACGCTGCAGCGTCCGTTGCCGTTGCTCTGCGCGCAGTCGGGCAGTGCACTGGAGGCGGGTAGTTCGTTCGCGCTGAAATAGCCCGGCGGCCGCCGTTGCTCGAACAGGCTGGGGGCCCGGTAGCCGCGCCCGGTGGCAAGCAGGAATGACCACTGCGGTGTCGGGCTCCAGCGTACGCCCACGCGGGGCGAGAAAGCCTGGTAACCGCCATCGCGGTCCCAGCGTGCTGCCAGGTCCATACGCAGCGTGCGCGCCAATGGCAGGCCGAGTTCGGCGTAGGCACCGCCACTGCGGCGTGACAGGTGGCGTTGTTCCTGTGGCAGGCCCAGCGCCAGGTCGCCCTGGCTCAGCAGCGCGTCGGGATGCGACGTCCAGCGTTCCTGGCGCAGGTCGATGCCGGTGGCCACTTGTGCAGCACCGCCGGCCAATGGCATCAACTCGCGCTGCATGCCCCACCAGCCCTGCCACTGCTCGGTGCGCCCGCGGTTGCGGATCGACGGGAACAACTGCGCGGCGGTCTCTGCCGGCAATGAGGTGAAGCCGGGCAGGAAATCCAGCGTCTCGGCCGCGCGCAGCAGTGGTTGGGCGCGCACGGTGCCGGACGTCGTCAGAGTGACATCGCTGCGCTGTGCGCTGATGCCGGCATCCCAGCTGCGGCGGCCCTGGTCGTGGCCGATGCCGAAGGTGACGTCGGCATCGGTGGCACGTACATGCGGACGCACGTTGCCGGCTTCGCGCAGCACGCTGTTGAAGGTGAACCCATAAAGTCCGATGGCTACGGCGGTCGGGCCGAGGTCGAAGCGCTGCCGGTTGTGGCTGGCCCGCGCCTCGGCGTAGGCATAGCGACCCTCGCCGCGCTCATGCCGATAGCGCAGGTAGGCCGAGGCGGTGTCCGAGGCCGGTTGCAGCGAACGCGGGCGTGCGCTGTCGAACCAGCAGGCACCATCGCGCCGTTTCAATGGCCCTTCGCAGCGCGTTGCCGGCCAGTAGCGTCCATCGCGGAACGCGCCGATCAGGTACTGCGAGGTTTCCGCATGCCATTCGCGGCGATCGCCGGCCACGTGGCCGATGCGATGCAGGTCGATGCCAGCGAACCAGCGGTCCCCTCCGTCGCGCACGCCACCGGTGGCCGCCTGCAGGCGATACTGGCCGGCGTCGCCGCGCCCGCTCAGGCCGGTCTGCAGCATGGCTTCAGGGCCATCGGCCTGGTCACGCAGGATGATGTTGACCACGCCGGACATCGCGTCGGCACCATAGATGGCCGACGCACCGCCACGCACCAGTTCGATGCGCTCGACGAAGCTGAGCGGGATGCCCCCCAGGTCGGTGAGTCCGCCCTGTTCCAGCGACACCATCGGATAGCGTGGCAGGCGCCGGCCATTGACCAGGAACAAGGTCGCACGCGGTCCCATGCCGTCCAGGCTGGTGGTGGTGGCCGCACCCACCGGCAGGTACTGCGAATCGCCACTGCGCGAGGTGCTCATTGCCGGGTGGCCGTTCATGCCCGGCAAGTGCCGCAGCAGGTCGAACAGGCTGCCGTAACCGCTGCGCAGGATGTCATCGCGGTCGATGATGGTCACCGGCAGCGTGGTCTGCACGGAGGTGCGCGGCAGCCGGCTGCCGGTGACATGGATCGGCGCCAGCTCGACCTGCGGTGGCGTCTCGGGCACCCTGCCCGGCGACGGTGCCGCGGGCATCGCACGCGTCGCGACCGGCGGGGGCGATGGCGGTGCTGGCCGGGTGCGGCGGACGACGAATCCGCCGGCAGGCGTGCGCAGGATGGTCACCGGCATGCCGGCGACCAGTTCCTTCAGGGCCGCGGCCGCATCGCGTTGGCCATGGGTGCCGGCCGTACGCAGGCCATCCAGTTCACGCGCATCGAACAGCAGGGCGATGCCACTCTGGCGCGCCCATTGCTGCAGGGCAGGTGCGAGCGGGCCTGAACCCACATCGACCTCCAGGGTGCCGGCCTGTTCGGCTGCATCGGCAGAGGGCAGCGCGGCAAAGCTCAGCGCGAAGCAGAACAGGGTGCGGAGCAGCCCCTCCCGCAGCGCGCCCGGTACTGCCTTCACTGCAGGCCTCCTCAGTACGTGCGGCGCAGTTCCAGCGCGCCATCCGGTCGCGTCTGGCCAGCCACCGACCAGCCCAGTTCCAGCGCCGACAGCAGTTCCTGCGCATCGCCGGCACGGAAGGTGCCACTCACGGCCAGGCTGGCGATCTCGGGATCGGCGATCACCAGCGGCGTGCGACCGTAGCGGTTCATGCGCTCGACCACGATCGACAGCGGCGTGGCATCGAACACCAGCTGCCCTTGCAGCCAGCCTTCGGCAGCGGCATTGGACGACAGCGCCGGGCCGGGCTGGAAGCGGCCCGAGGGCAGCACCTGCAGCTGCTGGCCGGGTGCCAGGGTGTGCTGGGCCCCGCCATTGCTGACTTCCACCGCACCTTCCAGTAGCGCGACTTCGACCAGGCCGTCGTTCAGGCGCTCCACCTGGAAGGTGGTGCCGATGTCGCGGATGGTGCTGTCGCCGGCGCGCAGCTGCAGCGCCTTGCTCGACGGTGCGACCTGCAGCTGCAGGCGGCCCCGTTCCAGCACCAGGTTGCGATGGCGCCAACCGAATCGGGCGTGCAGCGTGGTGCCCGCATCCAGCGTGGCCACGCTGCCATCGGCCAGCGTCTGCTGCCGGGGCTGGTGGGAATCGTTGGCATAGCGCAGCGCTGTGGGGTTGCCGTCGATGGCGACCATCCAGCCGATCCCGATGGCCAGGCAGACGCCTGCGGCGGCGGCCACTGCCGGCAGCCAGCGACGCTGCGCCGGCCGTGCCGCACGTGCTGCGGCGGTGCGCAGCCACGGGTCGGCGGCCAGTTCTTCGCCCCGCTGGAACAGGGTCTCGGCCTGGATCCAGGCGCTGACATGGGCCGGGTCCTCGGCCAGCCAGTCCTCGAACGCCTCGCGCTCGCCCGCCGTGCAGTCCGGAGCCTCCAGCCGCGCCACCCAGGCGCTGGCGCGTTCAAACAGCAGGGTGTCTTCCCTGGGTCTGGCGTGACTCATCCGTTGTCCCTGTCGTTGTGCAGCGGATCCGATCCGAGTTCCTGGCGCAGGCCCTGCAGGGCGCGGGCGATATGTTTTTCCACGGTCTTGGCGGTGATTCCACAGTGCCGCGCGATCTGCGTATAGCTCATGCCGGTGATCCGGTT
Organism: Stenotrophomonas maltophilia group sp. vghtpe118; assembly: GCF_052605195.1. Taxonomy (NCBI): domain Bacteria; kingdom Pseudomonadati; phylum Pseudomonadota; class Gammaproteobacteria; order Lysobacterales; family Lysobacteraceae; genus Stenotrophomonas; species Stenotrophomonas maltophilia group sp. vghtpe118. The sequence goes on from NZ_CP199672.1 coordinate 3,980,264, forward strand.
GAGCAGGTACACCTCGCGCGCGCGCTCGGGCAGCTTGAACAGGGCCTGCCGCAGCAGGGACAGCATCTGCCCGGACTCGGCCTGGCGCAATGGATCGGGCGACGTGCTGGAGGGCTCGTCGCCGCCATCGTGTTCGGCGAGGGACAGGTGTGGCCGCGACTGCGACGAGCGGCCGCGGTCTGCCAGGCGGTTGCGGGCGATACGATACAGCAGCAACCGCAGCTCGTCGGCACTGTGCGCGCGATAGCGGATCAGCCGCTCCATGCAGTCCTGCGCGATGTCCTCGGCATCCTCCGGCCCAACGCCGCGCGTGCGCAGGAAAGCGCACAACGGTGCGCGCTCTTCCCGTACGAACGCAATGAACGCGTCCGCCGGCACGGACAGGTCCGGCGCGCGATGGATCAGAGGAGAGGGGGCGGACAGGGCTGGCCTCGGGCGTCGGTGGCGGGTGCGTCTTCGAGTTTTACGCGACGATGACCGGATGGGGAAGAGTGTGCATGGCCCCTGATTCCATTGTGAATGCATTCATGTTTCGGGGGCTGGTGCGCTGGGGGAGTTTGCGCCGCCCGGACGTTGAACTCCTGACCCGTGTGTTGCGGGTGGAGAGAGAACACATGAAGCATTCGAAGTTGAGCCTGGCCCTGGCCGGGCTGATGGGCATCACCGCCATGGCGGCGGTTGATGACGTCATGGCAATGAATTATCACGTGCGGGACGATCGCGTCTTCCTCAGCGGCGGCGTCACCGTTGCCGATGTGGTGGCGCTGCCCGCGCTGCTGGCCAAGGCACAGGCTGAAGGCCGTCCGATCCGCGAAGTCGTGCTGCGCACATCCAATGGTGGCGCGCTGATCGCCGGCGAGTGGCTGCAGGCGGTGATCCGCACCCAGGGCTTGGACACCATCGTGTCCGGCCACTGCATCTCGTCCTGCTCGATCATGCAGTCCGGTGGCGTCAACCGTTACCTCGGCGGCGATCTGCCACTGGTCGACTCGGTGCAGATCCATGCCGCCAGCAGTGGCGGCAAGATCACCTATGCGCCGTCAGCGCGCATGACCCAGATCTACACAGGCAACTACGGCGGCGGGATGGATGCGGGCCTGTTGCACAAGGCGCTGTATGAAGTGGTTCAACCCAATGGCCTGCTGGTATTCCGCGACCCGGCGCGCACCACGGGTACGTCGGTCACCTTCGATCCGGATGGCAGCGGCAGCAAGCTGGAGTCGTTCCCGGGCCAGGACATCCGCGGCAACAACATCATCAACACGGCAGGCTATCGCGATCCGGGCGACACCCTGCATGTCACCAGCAACGTCAGCGGCGACATCAACCCGGGCTACCTGCGCACCGCGCGCCAGCTGCAGGCCTTCGTCGACGACGATTTCGCGCGCTGGAACACCGACTGGGCCAGCACCTACATCAACTACGCGGTGAGCCTGTACAACGTCTCCACGCGGGGGCCGAACGGCATCGGCACGCAGTCGCTGCAGCAGCTGCTCGCCGATCCCGACCTCCAGGAAGAGCTGCGCGGCCAGTTGCGGCTGGCCGATCTGGATGCGTCCACCCTGGGCAGTTCGGCGGGCGTGATCCGTGTCAGCAACGGCGCCACCTGGCGCACCGCCGAAACCACCGGCGCCGATTTCATTCTGGTGGACAACGGCACCATCGCACTGGAGGGTGGTGCGCTGCGCACCCCCGAACTGCGGGTGATGCCGGGCAGCATCGTGGTCGGCCACGGTGATATCGCATCGGTCGGCACCGACAGCGATGCGTTGCTGGATGGCACCGGCCCGTCCTACCGCGAAGACGGCTTCAACCGCCTGCGCGTGTTCGGCACGCTGATGCCGCGTGGTGGTGATCTGGTGACCCACGGCTACGTCAACATCATGCCCGGCGGGCAGGTGCTGTTCGACGTTACCGAAACCGGTGGTACCGGCAGTGGCCGCCTGCGCGTGGGCAGCTTCTACGATGGCGGCTCCGAGGAGGGCGCGCTGGTGATCGCGCAGGGCGCACACCTGGCGTTGAACGTCGCCCAGGGCTTCTATGCCGGCACCTACCGTCGCGACCTGGTGGAAGGACCGATCTACCAGGGGGGCTTCCAGGATGCCGTGCGGCTGGGCGATGCCGGTTACAGCGCCAGCATCACGGCCGGTGAAGTGTTCCGCCCGCGCCACAATTCGCTGCTCAGCTTCAACGTCAACCAGACCGCCGATGGCCTGTGGTTGACCGCCAATCCAGGCTTCGATCAGCTGGGCCTGTTCACCAATGGCACCTCCGGCGACGGCCTGGGGCGCGCGCTGGCCGCTGCATCGGCCCGCCAGGACAGCGGCCTGAAGTCGTTGCTCGGCGCGCTGCAGTTCGCTGACCGTGATGTGATCGCACAGCAGGCTGGCGCCCTGCGCGGTGACGCGCACGCCAGCCTGCGCCTGGCCGACAATGCACTGATCGGCAGCATCGGCAACGTCGTGCAGCAGCACCAGGCAGCGATGCGCAGTGGCGGCGATGCAGACGGGTTGGCTTCGCAGGCGGCGCAGTCGGTGTCGGCGCAGCCGGGCATGCGCCATGGCAGCCTGTTCAACCAGCTGGCCATGCATCTGGTCGAGCCGGCGGGCGAGGGTGCCGGCGACAGCGGCGTAGCGGGTCGCAGCCGTGGCCTGTGGGCGCGCGGTTTCGCCAGCCATGGCCGCATCGATGCCGACGGCGGCGTGGCCGGCCTGAGCCACAACATCGGTGGCATCGTGGTCGGTGCCGACACCCGCGTGGCCGATGACCGCGTCACCCTTGGCGTCAGCGTGGCAGCGGCCGACATGTCGACCAAGGCCAGCGATGGCTCCGAATTCAGCGGAGACGTGCGCGCGCTGGACGTGGGGGGCTATCTGGACGCGACCTATTCGCGGGGCTATCTGTCGGCGGCCGTGCGCTACACCGACCTGCGGCATGACACCCGCCGCGGTGTCGGCGGCATTGATGGGCTGCAGCAGCCTCTGCGCGCGAAGTACAGCAACGATGCGATCTCCGCACGTGTTGAACATGCGTTCTCGTTCACCACCGGCAATGGCCTGGTGATCCAGCCGCTGCTGCCGGTGGTGGACTACGCGCGCACTTCGGCCACCCGCTTCAACGAGGGGCAGGGCGCCGGTGCGCTGGTTGGCCGCAGTGGCAGCCTGGAGAGCATTCGTGTGGGTGCGGGCCTGCAGCTGTTCAAGACCTTCGAAGGCAACAACGGCGAGCGCATCACCCCGCGCGCGCGCGTGGTCTGGCAGAAGGAACTGGGTGACACCCAGGCCCGCTACAGCACCGGCTTCGCCGCAGCTCCGGACCTGCTGTTCGGTGCCAGCAGCCAAGCCGTGGGCGAGCAGGTGCTGGCCTGGAACCTGGGCGTGACCAGCCGTGCCAGCGAGCGCCTGTCGATCATGGCCGACTACGTGGGCGAACGCCGCGATGGGCAGATCCAGAACGGCGTGATGCTGGGCCTGGGCTACCGGTTCTAAAGGGCACTCGGCCCCGGCGATATCCGTATCGCCGGGGCCATCCCATCAGGGCAGGTGCTGCGGTATGGTCGGCAGGGAATTCCCGCCAGGCCCGCCCATGCAGATCGCCGTTTTCAGTGCCCGCCCCTACGATCGTCGTTTCCTCGATGAGGCCAACCAGCGCGATGCGGCCGGGCAGGGCTTTGCATTCGTGTACTTCGATGCCGCGCTGGACGTGCATACCGCTGCGTTGGCACAGGACTGCGCCGCGGTATGCGTGTTCGTCAATGACCGCCTCGACGCGCCGGTACTGCACGCGCTGCATGCCTTGGGCGTGCGCGCCGTGCTGCTGCGCTGCGCCGGCTTCAACAATGTGGACCTGGCAGCTGCCAAAGCGCTGGGCCTGTTCGTCGCGCGGGTGCCGGCCTATTCCCCCGAAGCCGTGGCCGAGCACGCGCTGGCGCTGGTGATGACGCTCAACCGGCAGACCCATCGCGCCTACAATCGCGTGCGCGAGGGCAACTTCATGCTCGATGGCCTGCTCGGCCGCACCCTGCATGGGCGCACGGTCGGCATCGTCGGCACCGGCAAGATCGGCCTGGCTACCGCGCGCATCTTCCGCGGCATGGGCTGCACCGTGCTGGGGCATGACCCGTATCCATCGCCGGCCTTCGCCGGCGTGGGCGACATGGTTGGGCTGGATGAACTGCTGGCGCGCGCCGATATCGTGTCGCTGCATTGCCCGCTGACGCCCGATACCCAGCACCTGATCAACGACGCCTCGCTGGCGCGGATGAAGACCGGCGCGATGCTGGTCAACACCTCGCGCGGCGGGCTGGTCGATACCCATGCGGTGATCCGCGCGCTGAAGTCGCGGCGGCTGGGTCACCTGGCCATCGACGTCTACGAGCAGGAAAGCGCGCTGTTCTTCCAGGACCTCTCCGGCGAGATCATCGACGACGAAGTCTTCCAGCGCCTGATGACCTTCCCCAACGTGCTGGTGACCGGCCACCAGGGCTTCTTCACCGTAGAGGCGCTGCAGGAGATATCGGCAATCACGCTGGGGAACCTGCGGGATTTCGCCGAGGGGCGGGTGTGTGCGAACCGAGTGGAGGCGGGCTGAGCCAGATGGATTGACCGTCGGGGCGCGCAGCCCGTAAAATCGCGTGCTCCGCCGGAATAGCTCAGTTGGTAGAGCGGCGCATTCGTAATGCGTAGGTCGCAGGTTCGACTCCTGTTTCCGGCACCAGTTGTAGAAAAGCCCCGGCCTTTGGTCGGGGCTTTTTGTTTGGCCGATTAGCGGCGCGACGCCATCAACGCCGCGTCATACCCGCATCCTTCGCCAGCCACCACGCCAGCTGCCGGAGATAACCACCTGCTGCTCCCGCCGATGCGCCGATCATCAGGCGTGCAAGCACTCTGATCCCGCGCGCGGCCCGCTCCCGCACCCAAGGCAGTACCGCCACCACCTGCGCACCCAGCAACAGCATCAGCACGTCCAGCCCCAGCGCATCCACCACCGGCAGCAACGGCAGCAGATCCGGATTGCAGGCCAGCACGATTACCAGTGCAGCACCCAGCACGGCCATCAGGCGGCGCCCGGCGGGCACGGTGGTCCAGTGCAGCAGTCGGCTGATCAGGCGCATGGCATTCCTTGTGCCTTGTGTCATCTGCGGGAATCCTCATCAGGCCCGATCGGCCGCACCGGCTGCCGCAGCACGGTTTTCAACCGCGCCGCCGCGGTCCTGCGTGGGTCGCTGAGGTAGATCTCATGATGGGGCCCGGCAAAGGTGTATCCCAGTGCGGGCATCACTTCGTCATGCAGCTGCGCCAGGATGGGGCCTTCGTCGTCGTAGGCGCCCACGTGCAAGGTCTGCAGGCTGGGGCCCTCGGCAAGGAGTTCATGGCGAAGGCTGGGCGGAGCCTCTCCCAGCTTCGTGCGCGCCTTGCTGATCGCGGACTGCCACTGTGCAGGGCCGATGCCCTCGGGCGTGCGGATCATTACGGTCCAGGCCCACTCATCCTTGCGCCGCGCGGCGAAGCTGGCCGGGTCCTCGGCGCTCCACAGCGCTTCCAGCGGTGGCACCACGTAGTCGCGCCCTTCGGCCTTCAGCGCGAACTTCAGTGCATAGCTCACCGAATACAGCCACTGCACGGCCTGCAGGTAGGCGGGGGCCGTGTTCGGGTCGCCGCGACCATCGACCATCACGTAGGGCAGGGGCGGTACGTCCACGGTCACGAACCGGCCCATCGGGGCCTGATAGAGCGCCCGGTCGCGCTTCCTGAAGTCGATCTTGTCCACGGGCCTTCCTCCTGCGCCGAGCATCCCACGCCAGGCACCTGCCAGCACGCCTGAACAGGTTCAGATGACTTTGCCGAACGAGGGCGGAGCGCCGGCCACCACTCGATGCTAGGATGCCGCCCCCGGCTGTTTTGCCCGCCGCGCCTGCGCGGTGCGACAACGTGTCGCAGCCAGAATCGGGCCTTTCCTGCGCTCGATCATTGTCAATGCCTTTCTTAAATGGTGGGTGACGGCCTAAAATTGAAAGGCTGACTCGCCCCCACCTCCCTGCCTGTCTTCCGGACCGGTGGGACCGGCTTTGGCTGGAACAGGCAGGGACGGGGAACGGCATTCCCTCGCAATTGGATCGACCGATGATTCCGTTGAAAACCCTTGGGCGCTGGTTGCGCCCGGGCCTGCTGCTGTCGTTGCTGGTGATGCTCACCGGCTGCGATGCCGTGGCCATCCTCAGTCCGAAGGGCCAGATCGGCCAGGATGAGAAGACCCTGCTGATCACGGCCACCGTGCTCATGCTGCTGGTCGTCATCCCGGTCATCATCATGACCCTGACGTTCGCGTGGAAGTATCGCGCCTCCAACACCAAGGCCCGTTACGAGCCGAAGTGGTCCCACTCGACGGCGATCGAGGTGGTGGTGTGGTCCATTCCCTGCATGATCGTGCTGGTGCTGGCGGTCCTGACCTGGCGTTCGTCGCACGCACTGGACCCGTATCGTCCGCTGGATTCGGACGTCAAGCCGGTCACCATCGAGGCGATCTCGCTGGACTGGAAGTGGCTGTTCATCTATCCGGAAGAGAAGGTGGCGGTCGTCAACGAAATCAAGTTCCCGGTCAACACGCCGCTGAACTTCAAGATCACGTCCGATTCGGTGATGAATGCATTCTTCATCCCGCACCTGGGCAGCATGATCTACTCGATGGCTGCGATGGAGACCAAGCTCCACCTGATCGCCAACGAGACCGGTGAATTCCCGGGCATGTCCTCGCACTACAGCGGCGCGGGCTTCGCCAAGATGCACTTCACCGCCTACTCGGTCACCGATGCCGAGTACCGCCAGTGGCTGGACCAGGTCCGCGCCGGCGAGCAGACCCTGGACAAGGCCTCGTTCAAGGCCCTGGGTGAAGCACGCAACGCCGAGTGGTATCCGGTCACTTACTTCGGCAAGACCGAAGAAGGCCTGTTCGACTGGGTCATCGCCAAGCACATGGGCGACAACAAGCATTACGGCATGAAGCACTCGCATGCCGGTGCCGCCGCTGCCGATGCCGCCACCCATGAAGCGCACGAGGGCCACGCCCCGAGTGACGCGCATGATTCCAAGGAATCGGGTGAAAACCTGGATGCCACCGAACACGAACACGCAGGCCATGCCGGCCACGCGGGTTCGGGAGAATGAACATGTTGGGAAAACTCTCTCTTGAGTCGATCCCCCACGATCCGATCGTGCTGACCACCCTGGTCGGCGCGGTTCTTGGTGGCCTGGGCGTCGTCGCCCTGATCACCAAGTTCAAGCTGTGGGGCTATCTGTGGAAGGAGTGGTTCACTTCGGTGGATCACAAGAAGATCGGCGTGATGTACCTCATCGTCGCCTTCGTCATGCTGCTGCGCGGTTTCTCCGACGCCATCATGATGCGTACCCAGCAGGCCATCGCCGTCGGTGGTTCCGAGGGTTACCTGCCGCCGCACCACTACGACCAGATCTTCACCGCCCACGGCGTGATCATGATCTTCTTCGTGGCGATGCCGCTGATCACCGGCCTGATGAACCTGGCCGTGCCGCTGCAGATCGGTGCGCGCGACGTCGCGTTCCCGTTCGTCAACTCGCTCAGCTTCTGGCTGTTCGTGTCCGGTGCGGTGCTGATCATGCTGTCGCTGTGGATCGGTGAGTTCGCTGCCACCGGCTGGCTGGCGTTCCCGCCGTTGTCGGGCATCGAATACAGTCCAAGCGTCGGCATGGACTACTACATCTGGGGTCTACAGGTGGCGGGCCTGGGTACCACGCTCAGTGGTATCAACTTCTTCATCACCATCCTCAAGATGCGCACCCCGAGCATGAAGCTGATGCAGATGCCGGTGTTCACCTGGACCGCCCTGGTGACCAACGTGCTGATCGTCGCGGCCTTCCCGGTGCTGACCATCACCCTGGTGCTGCTGACCCTGGACCGTTACCTGGGTACGCACTTCTTCACCAATGACGGTGGCGGCAACGCCATGCTGTACATCAACCTGATCTGGATCTGGGGTCACCCGGAGGTGTACATCCTGGTCCTGCCGGCGTTCGGTGTGTTCTCCGAAGTCATCGCGACCTTCTCGCGCAAGGCGCTGTTCGGCTACAAGGGCATGGTCTACGCCACCGCCTGCATCGGCGTGCTGTCGTTCATCGTGTGGCTGCACCACTTCTTCACCATGGGTTCGGGTGCCAACGTCAATGCCTTCTTCGGCATCACGACGATGATCATCTCGATCCCGACCGGCGTGAAGATCTTCAACTGGCTGTTCACCATGTTCCGCGGTCGCGTGCACTTCACCAGCCCGGTGCTGTGGACCATCGGCTTCATGGTCACCTTCGTCATCGGCGGCATGACCGGCGTGATGCTGGCGATTCCGGCCATCGACTTCGTGCTGCACAACAGCCTGTTCCTGATCGCCCACTTCCACAACGTCATCATCGGCGGCGTGGTGTTCGGCATGTTCGCCGGCATCACCTACTGGTGGCCGAAGATGTTCGGCTTCCGCCTCAATGAGTTCTGGGGCAAGTGCGCGTTCTGGTGCTGGTTCATCGGCTTCTACGTGACCTTCATGCCGATGTACGTGCTGGGCTTCATGGGCATGACCCGCCGCCTGCAGAGCACCGTGAACCCGGCCTACGAGCCGCTGCTGCTGGTTGCTGCCTGCGGCGCGTTCATCGTCGGCGCCGGCATCCTGTGCCAGATCATCCAGGTGGCCGTGTCGATCCGCGACCGCAAGAAGACCGTCGACCTGACCGGCGACCCGTGGGATGCCCGTACGCTGGAGTGGGAAACCTCCTCGCCGCCGGCCTTCTACAACTTCGCGACGCTGCCGGAAGTCACCGAGCTGGACGATTTCTGGGAGCGCAAGCAGCGGGGTGAAGCCTGGCCGAAGCCGGCCAAGTACACCGACATCCACATGCCGCGCAACACCGGCACGGGCGTTGTCATCGGTGCCTTCAGCCTGGTGTTCGGCTTCGCGATGATCTGGCACATCTGGTGGCTGGCCATCGTCGGCTTCGTCGGCATGATCGCCACGTTCATCTACCGCACCTTCGACCAGGACGTGGACTACTGGGTCCCGGCCGCCGAGGTGGAACGCATCGAGAACGAACACCGCAAGCACCTGGAAGCCCAGGGCCTGGTGAAGTCGGAGCTGAAGGCATGAGCACCAATACCTCGACCCTGAGCCACGGGCACGCCGCGCATGCGGCGGCCCATGGCCATGACGACCACGAGCACCACGATACCGGCGGCAACACCGTCTTCGGTTTCTGGGTGTACCTGATGAGCGACTGCCTCATCTTCGCCTCGCTGTTCGCCACCTACGTGGTGCTGGCAGGCGGTACCGATGGCGGTCCCACCGCGAAGGACCTGTTCGAGCTGCCGTTCGTGGCGTGGGAAACCGCGCTGCTGCTGACCTCGTCGCTGACCTTCGGCCTGGGCATGATTGCCATGCACCGCAAGCAGATGGGCCAGATGTACCTGTGGCTGGGCATCACCTGGCTGCTGGGCTTCGGCTTCATGTGCATGGAAGTGTGGGAGTTCCAGCACCTGATCCATCAGGGCTACGGTCCGGACCGCAGTGCCTTCCTGTCGGCGTTCTTCGCCCTGGTCGGTACCCACGGCCTGCACGTCAGCGCCGGCCTGTTGTGGCTGCTGGTGATGTTCGTGCAGCTGAAGAAGTACGGCCTGACCCCGACCAACAAGACCCGCATGGCGTGCCTGAGCCTGTTCTGGCACTTCCTGGACCTGATCTGGATCGGCGTGTTCTCCGTCGTCTACCTCAATGGAGCGCTGTAATGGCACATGACAACCATGCACACGACCACGGCACCGGCGGCGAAAGCCACGGCAGCGTGAAGTCGTACCTGATCGGCTTCGTGCTGGCGGTGGTGCTGACCGTCATCCCGTTCTGGATGGTGATGTCGGGCGATTTCTCGCGCACCGTCAACGGTGTGGTGATCGCGGTCACCGCGGTGCTGCAGATGCTGGTCCACCTGGTGTTCTTCCTGCACCTGGACCGCTCTTCGGAAAGCCGCTGGAACGTCAACGCTGCGGCCTTCACCGTCGTGGTGATCGGCATCATCGTGATCGGCACCCTGTGGGTCATGCACAACATGAACGTGCACATGATGCACTGACGTCCTCGCGACGTTGCCACGCAGAAAGGCCGCCCCCGGGCGGCCTTTCTGGTTTCCCGTTGTCCGGTAGTGCCGGCCGCTGGCCGGCAATTGCGGGACGCCGGCCAGCGGCCGGCTCTACCCGTGGTTCCATCCCGTGCGTGGAGGAGACGCTCGCCTCATCCCACCCGGCGCAGGAACTCTTCGGCCTCCATCGGCCGGCCCAGATGGTAGCCCTGCAGCTGGTCGCAGCCGAGCTCGCTCAGGTACTCGCGCTGCGCCTGGGTCTCCACGCCTTCGGCCACCACCTGCAGCTGCAGGGTGCGGCCCAGCGCGATGATCGATGAGACGATGGCGGCGTCCTCGTCATTGCGTTCCAGGTCGTGCACGAACGCACGGTCGATCTTCAGTTCGGTGGCTGGCATCCGCTTGAGGTACAGCAGGCTGGAGTAGCCGGTACCGAAATCATCGATGGCGATGTGCACGCCCATTGCGGTCAGGTCGCTGAGGATCGCCAAGCTGGCATCGACGTCCTTCATCGCCGTGGTCTCGGTGATCTCCAGGGTCAGCCGTGCCGGTTCGATCCGGTGCCGCTCCAGCACCTCGCGCACGCTGTCCAGCAGTGCCGGCGAGGCGAACTGCAGCGGCGACAGGTTCACCGCCATTGTCCATTCCGCATGCCCGGCATCGTGCCATTCCCGCAGTTGCGCGCAGGCCTGGTCCAGTACCCAGTCACCGATCGGCAGGATCAGGCCGCTGCGTTCGGCGATCGGAATGAACACATCCGGCGCCAGCAGCCCCAGCTCCGGGTGCTGCCAGCGCAGCAGCGCCTCGGCGCCGGTGGCCGGTGCGCCCGCGGCCGGAAATTTGGGCTGGTAATGCAGGATCAGTTCGTTGCGGGCGATGGCCTTGCGCAGGTCCTGCAGCAGGCGCAACTGGCGATTGGCACTGAGCTGCATCGAGGGCGTGAAGAAGGTATAGCCGTTCCGCCCGGTTTCCTTGGTGTGGTACATCGCCGCATCGGCGTGCGCCATCAGCTCGCGCTCGTTGCTGGCATCATCCGGGTACAGGGCGATGCCCAGGCTCGCGCTGACCTGCAGTTCGGCCGCATCCAGCGTGAACGGCTCACCGGCGGCGGCAATGATGCGCTCGGCCACCACGACCGCATCGTCGGGAATGTCGATGGCCAGCACGATCACGAACTCGTCGCCGCCGAGGCGGGCGAACGTGTCCTGCGGGCGCAGCAGGCCGCCGATGCGCTGTGCCACCGCCACCAGCAGGCGGTCGCCAAGCTGATGACCATAGGCATCATTGACCGCCTTGAAGCCATCCAGGTCGCAGAACATCACCGCCACCGCATGATTGCGGCGCCGCGCCTTCTCGATGGCCTGCTCGATGCGGTCCTGCAGCAGCATGCGGTTGGGCAGCTGGGTCAAGGGATCGTGCAGCGCGGCCTGGATCAGCTTGTCGTTGGCGTGCGCCAGCGAATCGGCCAGCAGCCCGGTGCGCACGCGCATCTGCCGGTCGAACAGCGAGGCCACCAGGGCGATGCCCAGCGTGGCCACGGTGGTGACGATCACCAGCACCGCCAGCCAGCGCGTGTCGATGCCGCCACTGCCGACGGCGCCACAGAGGCTGCCTTCGGGGAAGCGCGCCGCCGCCATGCCGGTGTAATGCATGCCCACGATGGCCAGGCCCATCACCAGCGATGCGAGCGCGCGCAGGCGCAGGGTGTGGCGCTGCTCTGCGCGCAGGCGGAAGGCGATCCACAGGGCGGCGCCAGCGGCACCGATGGCCACCGCGATGGAGGCGGCAAACCAGCCCGGGTGGTAGTCGATGCCGGGCTGCATGCGCATCGCAGCCATGCCCAGGTAGTGCATGGTAGCGATGCCCAGGCCCATCAGCACGGCCCCGGCCAGCAGCCGGCGCCACGGCAGGCTGGGGCGCGATACCAGCCACAGCGCATAGGCCGAGGCACCGATCGAGACCGCCAGCGAGTACAGGGTGATGCTGAGGTCATAGCCCACCGGGATCGGCAGGTCGAAGGCGAGCATGCCGATGAAGTGCATGGACCAGATGCCCAGGCCCATGGCCGCCGCGCCTCCGGCCAGCCACCAGCGCGCCACGCGCCCCTCGGCGGTGGCCAGGCGCCCGGCCATGTCCAGCGCCGTGTACGAAGCAAGAATGGCCACCAGCAGGGAGATGATGACCAGGCTCTGACTGTAACTGCCAGTCATGTTGAATCCAGTGGGGGAGGAAGGGGGGCGCCCGCAAGGCGCACGCCCGCGACCCCTATCGGCGCGGGTGGGCAGGACTTGAGCGGTCGCAGCAGCTGCGACCCGGCTCGGCTATCCTGCCACGCCTGTTCCCGTTGCTGGAAATCCTCCGATGGCCAAAGCCCGCACCGCCTACGTCTGCAATGAATGCGGCGCCGAATTCAGCAAGTGGCAGGGCCAGTGCACCGAGTGCAACGCCTGGAACTCGTTGTCGGAAATCGTGCTGGAGAGCGCGGCGGCGGCCAAGGCGCCGGCCTCGCGCCGGGCGGGCTGGGCCGGCAAGATCGATCCGCCGAAGATCACTGCGCTGAAGGATGTGGAGCAGACCGAGCATCGCCGGGTCTCCACCGGCATCGGCGAGTTCGACCGTGTGCTGGGCGGCGGCCTGGTCGAAGGCGCGGTGGTGCTGGTGGGCGGCGACCCGGGCATCGGCAAGTCGACGCTGCTGCTGCAGGCGGTGGCGAAGATGGCCGCTGAACTGCCTGTGCTGTACGTCACCGGCGAAGAGTCACTGGCGCAGGTGGCTGGCCGTGCGCATCGCCTGGAGCTGCCGCTGGACGGCGTCAATGCGCTGGCCGAGACCGGGGTCGAGTCGATCCTGCAGCATGCCTCCAGGGCTGGGCCGCGGCTGATCGTGGCCGATTCGGTGCAGACCCTGTGGACCGAGAGCCTGACCGCTGCGCCCGGTTCGGTCAGCCAGGTGCGCGAGAGCGCGGCGCGGCTGGTGCGGTTCGCCAAGGAAACCGGCACCGCCGTGTTCCTGGTCGGCCATGTGACCAAGGAAGGCGGCATCGCCGGCCCGCGCGTGCTGGAACACATGGTGGACGCGGTGCTGTACTTCGAAGGCGAGAGCGGCAGCCGCTTCCGCCTGTTGCGCGCGTTCAAGAACCGCTTCGGTGCGGTCAACGAGCTGGGTGTGTTCGCGATGGGCGACAAGGGCCTGAAGGAGGTCTCCAACCCCTCGGCGATCTTCCTGTCCGGCGGCAGCACCCATCAGCCGGGCAGCTGCGTGATGGTCACCCGCGAGGGCACGCGGCCGCTGCTGGTGGAGGTACAGGCGCTGGTCGACGCATCGCCGCTGTCGAACCCGCGCCGTGTCGCGGTCGGCCTGGAGCAGAATCGCCTGGCGATGCTGCTGGCAGTGCTGCATCGCCATGGCGGTGTACTGGTCGGCGACCAGGACGTGTTCGTCAATGTGGTCGGTGGCATCCGCGTCCAGGAGACCGCCGCCGATCTACCGGTGCTGCTGGCGGTGTTGTCGTCGCTGCAGGATCGGCCGCTGGCGGAGAAGACCATCGCCTTCGGCGAGGTGGGCCTGTCCGGCGAGATCCGCCCGGTGCCCAATGGCGAAGACCGCCTGCGCGAGGCCGCCACCCATGGCTTCAAGCGCGCCATCGTGCCCAAGGCCAATGCGCCCAAGGGCGGTTCGGTGAAAGGCATGGAGGTGATCGCGGTGGAACGCCTGTCCGAGGCCATCGACGCGGCGTGATGCCAGCCCTGTAGAGCCGAGCCCACGCTCGGCTGCTTTCTGTGGAGTCGAGCCATGCTCGACTGGTGGTCGAACAGCAGCCGAGCATGGGCTCGGCTCTACAAGTGCCCAATGCAGTAACGGTCAGCTTCACTGTGCTAGTTTTTCCCGCTCGACGAAGTCGCCCTCTGGCGTCTTTCCGTGCCCAGGAGTAAACGATTACATGCAGGACACCGCACTCACCACCCCCAACGCCGAGATCCGTCGTGCCGGGGTCGATCTCAATGGACTGATGACGGTGCTGGGCAAGCACCTGTATTCCACCCCGGTGGTGGCGCTGCGTGAGCTGGTACAGAACGCGCATGACTCGATCATCCGCCGCCGCATCGAGCAGCCCGGCGTTGACGTGCCTTCGCGCATTTCGGTGCAGGTTGATGCCGGTGCCGGCGTGCTGCGCATCACTGATACCGGTGCTGGCCTGACCCGCCAGGAGATCCACGATTACCTGGCCACCGTCGGCGTCGGCTACACCCGTGGCCTGCGCCAGGGCGGAGAGGACGATGAAGGGCTGATCGGCATGTTCGGCCTCGGCTTCCTGTCGGCCTTCGTGCTGGCCCGCCGGGTCAGCGTGCGCACCACCTCTTACCAGACGCCGGATCTGGGCCATCTGTACGTGTCCAGCAACGCCGAGCAATACACCGTCAGCGAAGTGCCTGCACGCGCGGTGGGCACTGAGGTGGAGCTGGAGCTGCATCCGGACTTCCTGCCGCTGGCCAACGAGGCGCGCCTGCATGAGGTGCTGGGCCGCTACTGCGCGTTGCTGTCCGAGCCGATCTTCATCGGTGCTGCGGGCGAGGCGCTCAATCCCGAGCCGCCGCCGTGGCGCGGCCAGGGGGAGGTCGCCGTGCATCCGGTGCAGGCCCGCCGGCAGGCGCTGCAGTTCGCCGCGCGGTTCGAGCACGATTTCGAACCGATCGTCACCGTGCCGTTGCGTGCCGATGGCAACAGCGATGCCACTGGCCTGCTGTGGGTGCAGGACGGCGCCACCTATGGCACCAGCGACAACCGCAACCTGTCGGTGTTCGTGCGTGGGATGCTGCTGGATGACGACGCGCGCGACCTGCTGCCGCCGTGGGCCGGTTTCATCGGCGGGGTGATCGAATCCTCGCGGTTGACGCCCACCGCCAGCCGCGAAGACCTGCAGCGCGATGACCAGTACCGCGCGGTGCAGCATGCACTGCTGGAGGCGCTGATCGACGGCCTGGCCGACGTTGCGAAGCAGCAACCGGAAGCCTGGCGGCGCGTGCTGACCCGCCACAACGAGGCGCTGCTGGGTGCGGCACTGTGCGATGACCGCCTGTTCGAACTGCTGATGGAGCATGTGCGGGTGCCGACTTCGCAGGGCGACCTGCCGGCCAGTGCGCTGCCGGCGCGCGGTGCCGTGCATGTCATCCTCGACAACGGCGGTGGCTTTGAAGAGATGCTGTTCCGCGCGATGGGCGTACCGGTCGCGCATGGCCATCGCTACGCGGTGGTGCCGTTCCTGCGGCGCTGGGCCCAGGCCAAGGGCCTGCGCCTGGTCGAGCTCGGCACCGAGCAGGGCAACCGCGCACTGTTCCGCAGTGATGACAGCCTCGACGAGGCGCAGCTGGCGTGGCTGCGCGAACAGCTGGGCGACGGCGAGCAGCTGCTGCCCGCACGTTTCAGCCCGGAGGCGCTGCCGGTGGTGGTGGTGCCCGACCGCGAGGCCGAGCTGAAGCAACGGCTGGAAGACGACGAGAACGACAAGCGCGTCTCGATGGCCGCGCTGCGCCTGGCGCGACAGTTCACCGCGCGCATCGAATCACGCGCACCGTCGCGGCTGTATCTCAATCTCGACAACCCGGCGGTGCAGGCACTGCTGCGCGCCCAGCGCGAGGGCCACCCACAGGCCGAGGCCGCAGCCCGCCTGCTGCGCTCGCTGAAAGTCATCGTCGCCGCGCAGGGCCGCCCGCTGGCACGCGCGACTGCTACGCCGGGCCCGGATCTCAATGGTGCCTTCACCGATATCGCCGGTGCCCTGCAGCAGATGCTGCGCTGAGCACCGCACCTTCTCATCCAGCCTTCGCTAGACAGGAGCAATTACCCCCATGGACATCTGGAACTGGGTCGAAAAGCTGCAGGGTGACCTGCGCCAGGCCGGCCAGGCGCAGAACGCGCACCTGCTGAACCGCCTCGCCGACGAGGTCAGTGAACTGCAGATCGACCGCGTCGATGCGCTGCTGCCCGAAGCACGCGCCCTGGGCAAGGCACTGGACAACCCGTGGGTTGACGTCTATGTCGGCCACTGGGCGCTGCGCAACCGCGTCGGCAACCGCGTGGAAGGCGAGAGCGCACTCGGCGAAGCCGTAGCGCTGTTCGAGCGCGCGCACCGCGAGGACACCCTGGAATGCCCGCAGTCGATCTGCGTGACCCAGGACCTGGCCGCTTGCTACGGCAACATCGACGGCCCGGGCTGGGTGCCCGAGCGCATCGAGGTCTGCGACGAAACCCTTGGCCGCATCGATCCGAGCTGGGCCTGTTTCCAGTGCCTGAGCTGCGAGAAGGCCGATGCGCTGCTCGATGATGGCCGTGGCCAGGCGGCGCTGGATTACCTGCAGGTGCAGGCCGATGCCGTGGAAGCCTGTGGCAAGGAAGTGTTCGACAGCTTCCCGGAGATGCAGATCAAGATCCTGCTGGGCATGGGCCGTGCCGATGAGGCACTGGCGCTGATCGAAAAACGGGAAGCCGAAGTTGCTGCGTCCGGAGAGTACGAGCCGGCCAACTGCACGGTGCCGCGTCGCTTGTCCAAGGCCTGGGCGCTGGCCCAGCTTGGCCGCGACGAAGAGGCGCTGCAGCAGCTGGTGCCGTGGAGCGAGCTGACCCCGAACTACTGGCGGCTGTGGGCAAACACCGCCGCAGCACTGTGCCAGCGTGATCCCGCGCGCAATACGTGGGATCTGGGCACGCGCTTCAACACCATCATCGAGCACTTCGCACGGGTCGGTTCGCACCGCCTGCTGATCGAAGTCGCGGCGTTGAGCCTGGAACTCGCCCTGCAGCGTGGCGCGCGCTGGGTCGCACTGCGGCAGCTCGAACTGGCCCGCACCCATCTGGCGCAGCTGCGCCAGGATCGGGGTGCCGCGGCGCTGGTGGCCGGCCTGGCCGCGCGCATCGAGGCATTGCCGGACGTCGCGCCGCTGCCGGTGCCGGCGGGCGAGCTGCTGGCATGGCTGGACGCGCAGGGCGAACAGAACCAGTCGCGCGATCCCGAGCGCGAAGCGCAGTGGTTGCTGCAGGCGCATGCCGAGCTACCCGATGACGAGGCGCTGGCCGACATGGCCGCCTCGGCACTGAATGCCTGCGGCGCGCAGGCCGAGGCGCGGTCGCTGCTGTGGCGGTTCGTACGCGGCCATGTGCAGCACGATGGCCCCGCGGCCTACACGCTGATGCGCTGGCTGGCCGAACAGGGCGACGACGACGGACTGCGCCAGCTGGCCGATCTGTATCGCGGCAGCGTGCCAGTGTTCGCGCACTGGTGCGAGGTGCAGCGTGCACGCCGCGTGTCCGACTGGCCGGCGCTGGAGCAGGCGGCCCGATCGCTTCTGGAGCTGTCTCCGGGCTCGCACGGCGCGCGCGGCACGCTGGCGCGCATGTACATGGAAACCGGCCGTTTCAGCGAGGCCCAGGCCTGTTATGCACAGCTGGTGGAGCTGCTGGACGAGCCCAATGCCGCGCATTGGGACCACATGAGCGCAGCCAGCGCCGCGCGCGACTGGGACGCCGTGCGCCGCTCGGCGGCGGCGCTTGGCATGGAATTGTCCAGCCAGGACGGCGTGGTAGAGGAGCCGTGGGGCTGGGTGATCATCCGCAGTGAAGAAAACGGCGAGCCGATGGAGTACTACGCCCGTCGCAGCGGTCCGGTGACCGCGCGCATCGTCGAGAACGCGCCGTCCAACCGCGCCCAGCAGGTGGGCGACTGGGTGGTGTTCGATGCCGCGCTGGTGCATCCGGCACCAGAGGAGGAGGAAGCACGCGAGCATTTCATCCCGACCTATGCGCAGGTGCATGTGCTGGAGCGCGGCGGCTTCGCCCGCAGCTGGATGATCGATGGCGCGCACCCGGGCGAAGATGCCTGGAATGCCTTCGTCGAGGCGGCCGAAGCACAGGGCTGGAAGGTGTGGTCACACAGCCGGCCGGACTACACCGTCACCGACCCCGATGTGGAAGAGGGTACGCTGCCCGGCCTGCTGTTCACCGTGGCCCAGCCGCAGGACCACGCACCGCTGGCACTGCACCGCTTCCTGCAGCAGCACACCGCGACGTGGCCGCATCCGCATTGCTGGCTGCGCCTGGCTGAAGCCTGTGACCAGGATCGCCAGCCGCATCTGGACGTGATCGAGCGTTACGGGTTGTAGGCCGGATATCGGGTAGTGCCGGCCGCTGGCCGGCAGCACCGGGAGATCCTGTATTGCCGGCCAGCGGCCGGCACTACCTCAGGGAAAAATACATGCGAAAGACAGGGATGTTGATGATCGCCGGGCTGCTGCTGGCCCCTGCCGTGCAGGCGTCACCCGCCTGCCAGGAACCAGAGGCGGTGGCCCGCGCCTTCTACGCGGCAACGACGGGCGATGGTGATCTGCTGGAGCCACCCCCGGCGCTGGTCAGCCCTGCCTTCGGCAAGGCACTGCGTGGAGAGCGCGCCTGCCAGCAGCGCGAAGAGGGCATCTGCACCATCGATTCGGATCCGTGGCTGGATGCGCAGGACGGTGACATCGAAACCCCGGTGCGCTACAGCTGGAAGGAGGCTTCGGCCTCCGCCGGCCAGGTCGAGATGCGCTATTCGGTGTGGAAGAAGGCCTACCTGACCCGCCTGCCGATGGTGCGCCACGGGCAGGGGTGCTGGCAGGTTGATGACATCGTCACCAACAGTGGTCGTTCGGTGCGGACGATCCTGGCCCAGCCTTGACGGTAGCGCCGGTGGGTGCCGACCGTTGGTCGGCACACCGCCTATCGCGAATGCCCGAACACCAGTTCGATCACGAACTGGCTGCCGAAGAAGGCCAGCAGCAGCAACAGCATCGCCGCCAGCGTCCAGTGCACCGCCTTCATGCCGCGCCAGCCGTAGCGCCGGCGGCCGATCAGCAGCACGCCGAACACGATCCACGACAGCACGCTCAGCACGGTCTTGTGCACCAGCTTCTGCGCCAGCAGGTCGTCGACGAACAGCACCCCGGTGACCAGGGTCAGGGTCAGCAGCGCGAAGCCGACGGTGATCACCCGGAACAGCAGTGATTCCAGGTCGGCCAGCGGCGGCAGTGCCCGCAGCCAAGGCCGGAACTCGCGGCGGCGCAGCGCGCGTTCCTGCAGCCACAGCATGATCGCCAGCAACGCGGCGATGCTCAGCGTGGCGTAGGCCAGCAGGGCCAGCCAGGCGTGGCTGGCCAGGCGCCAGCCCAGTACCTTGCTCGGTTCGTGGCCGTAACCATGGTAGGCCAGCAGCAGCACGGCGGCCAGCGGGAACACCACCACGCCCAGCGCCGACATCCGCCCGCGCGCGCCGACCAGCGACGTCAGCCAGGCCATGCCCAGGCCGACCAGCGACAGTGCGGCGAAGAAGTGCATGTCCGGCCCGCCGTTGGTGCGCATCGCCACCATCACGTGGTAGCCGCCGTGCAGCAGCATGGCGGGCAGGGCCGGCCACAGCCAGATGGGGGAGCCGGTCGTCTCATCGCGGCCAAGCGCGCGCACCAGCAGGGCACTGGCAGCCAGGTAGAGCAGGACGGCGATGAGAACGATTGTCATCGTTGCAGTTTCGCATACCCCCGTGATGCTGGCGACGGCCCCGTGGCCGCAGTCCGGGGAGACAGCCGGACCCGTTATACTGCCTGCCTTATTGTCCCCCGCTTTCAGACAGGTTGCGCCGCATGTTCGAGTCCCTGACCCAGCGCCTTTCCGGCACCATCGAGCGCCTGCGTGGCCGTGGCCGCCTGACCGAGGAGAACATCCGCGAGGCGACCCGCGAAGTGCGCATCGCGCTGCTCGAGGCCGACGTTGCGCTGCCGGTGGTGCAGGCCCTGATCGAGCGCATCAAGGTGCGCGCGGTCGGCCAGGAAGTGCTGAAGTCGCTGACCCCGGGCCAGGCGCTGATCAAGGTCGTGCGCGACGAGCTGACTGCGGTGATGGGCGCCGAAGCCAGCGACCTGAACCTCAATGTGCCCGCTCCGGCCATCATCCTGATGGCGGGCCTGCAGGGCGCCGGCAAGACCACCACCGTGGGCAAGCTGGCCAAGCACCTGAAGGAAAAGCGCAAGAAGAAGGTGATGGTGGTCTCGGCCGACGTCTACCGTCCGGCCGCGATCGAACAGCTGAAGACCCTGGCCGAGCAGGTCGGCGTGCTGTTCTTCCCGTCCAGTGCCGACCAGAAGCCGGAAGCCATTGTCCGCGCCGCCATCGACGATGCACGCAAGTCGTTCGTCGACGTGCTGCTGGTCGATACCGCCGGCCGCCTGGCCATCGACGAAGCGATGATGGCCGAGATCAAGGCCCTGCACGCTGCGGTGAATCCGGCCGAAACGCTGTTCGTAGTCGACGCCATGACCGGCCAGGACGCGGCCAATACCGCCAAGGCCTTCGGCGATGCCCTGCCGCTGACCGGCGTGGTGCTGACCAAGACCGACGGTGACGCCCGCGGCGGCGCCGCGCTGAGCGTGCGCTACATCACCGGCAAGCCGATCAAGTTCGTCGGTGTCAGTGAAAAGCCGGAAGGCCTGGACGTGTTCCACCCGGACCGTATCGCCAGCCGCATCCTCGACATGGGCGACGTGCTGTCGCTGGTCGAGCAGGTCGAGCAGCAGGTCGACAAGGACAAGGCCGCCAAGCTGGCCGAGAAGGTCGCCAAGGGCAAGAAATTCGACCTGAACGACATGCGTGACCAGCTGGAGCAGATGCAGAACATGGGCGGCATCGGCGGCCTGATGGACAAGCTGCCGGGCCTGGGCAACATCCCCGACCATCTGAAGCAGCAGGTCAGCCAGGGCAAGGAAGTGCCGCGCATGATCGCCATCATCAGCTCGATGACCAAGAAGGAACGGCGCAATCCGAACCTGCTCAACGGCTCGCGCCGCGCGCGCATCGCCAAGGGCTCGGGCGTGACGCCGGCCGACGTCAACAAGCTGATGAAGCAGTACATGCAGATGGAAAAGATGATGAGCAAGATGGCCGGCGGTGGCATGAAGGGCATGTTGCGCAGCATGAAGGGCATGATGGGCGCCATGGGCGGCCGCGGCATGCCGTTCCGTTGATGACGGCCCCGTCCGCAATCTGATGTAGCGCCCGGGCCCACGCTCGGGCGGCGGCGCACAAGCGCCGCAGCAGGCCGTCGGGCAGCAGGCTCGACTCTTCCCCTGTCCTGCGCGCACCATGGGGGCCTGTCCGAAACGATGGGCCGTCATGCAGAGTTCCGCTGTAGCTTCCCGCGCCGAGGCGTTCTGCCGGCGCTTTGGCGTTTCCGTTCCGATCCTGCTGGCACCGATGGCCGGTGCCTGCCCGGTACCGTTGTCGGCTGCGCTGGCCAACGCCGGCAGCATGGGCGCAATGGGCGCGGTGTTGTCCTCTTCGGCCGATATCGGTCGCTGGATGGATGACTTCCGCGCAGCCTCCAGCGGTCCGGCGCAGGTGAACCTGTGGATGCCGGACCCTGTACCTGCCCGTGACGTTGCCGCCGAGGCCGCCAGCCGCGCCTTCCTCGCGCAATGGGGCCCGGAGGTGCCGGCCAGCGCCGCCGACGCCACGCCGGCCGACTTCGAAGAACAGTTCGCCGCACTGCTGGCGGCGCGTCCTGCGGTGGCCTCGACCATCATGGGCGTGCTGCTGCCGCGCCACGTGCAGCAGTTGAAGGACGCCGGCATCGCCTGGATCGCCTGTGCCACCACCTTGTCCGAAGCGCGCGCGGCACAGGACGCCGGCGCC
This sequence comes from Stenotrophomonas maltophilia group sp. vghtpe118, assembly GCF_052605195.1. Taxonomy (NCBI): domain Bacteria; kingdom Pseudomonadati; phylum Pseudomonadota; class Gammaproteobacteria; order Lysobacterales; family Lysobacteraceae; genus Stenotrophomonas; species Stenotrophomonas maltophilia group sp. vghtpe118. Next base: position 4,002,115 of record NZ_CP199672.1, read on the forward strand.
GACGCGGTGGTGGCGCAGGGCGCGGAGGCCGGCGGCCATCGTGGTTCCTTTGATCCGGCGATGGCCGAGCGCCAGCTGGTGGGACTGTTTGCGCTGCTGCCGCGCCTGGCCGATCAGCTGCAGATTCCGGTGATTGCCGCCGGCGGCATCGCCGATGGCCGTGGCATCGCTGCCGCACTCACCTTGGGTGCCAGTGCGGTGCAGATCGGCACCGCCTTCCTGCGCACGCCGGAAGCGGCGATCGCTTCGGCGTGGGCCGATGGGCTGGCCGCCAGCGAACCGGAAGATACCTGGCCGACCCGCGCCTTCAGTGGTCGCCTGGGCCGTGGCCTGGCGACGCCCTATGTGCGCGCCGCTGCCGCAGAAGGCGCCCCCGCGCCGCGTCCATACCCGGTGCAGCGCGGCCTGACCGCCCCGATGCGCAGGCAGGCGGCGCAGGACAATCGTCTCGCAGCGATGCAGGCCTGGGCCGGGCAGTCGGCGTGGATGGCACCGGCGCAGCCGGCCGCCGACGTGCTGCGCGGCATGTGGGAACAGGCGCAGGCACTGCTGCCATGATGGTGAGCTGCAACGGCCGGGCGGCGCAGGTGAAGGATCTCCTGCCGGCGCTGGTGAATTACGGCCACTTCACCTCGCTGCAGGTGCGTGGTGGTGCAGTGCAGGGGCTGGACCTGCATCTGGCGCGGCTGTCACAGGCTACGCGCGAACTGTTCGGCAGCGAACTGGACACGGTGCAGGTACAGGCATGGATGGCGCAGGCATTGCAGCAGTCAGGGCAGGTCGATGCCTCGCTGCGGGTGACGGTGTACTCGCGCCGCTTCGATTTCCGCAATCCGCTGGCGGCGGTGCCGGTGGACGTGCTGGTGGCGGTGTCAGCGCCGGTGACGCTGACCGTCGCCAAGCGCGTGCGCAGCGTGGCCTGGCAGCGTGAACTGCCGCAGATCAAGCACGTCGGCACGTTTGGTTTGTTCGCCGAACGCCGCGCGGCGCTGGCGGCCGGATTCGACGATGCGCTGTTTGTCACCGCCGATGGCGACGTGAGTGAAGGCAGCACCTGGAACCTGGCCGTGCACGATGGTGAGCGGCTGCTCTGGCCACAGGCGCCGGCCCTGCGCGGGACTGCCGAGGCACTGCTGAAGCAGCATTGGCCGGGACCTCAGGTCACTCAGCCGCTGCCGCTGGCCGATCTGGCCGGCGTGAAGGCGGCTTTTGCCTGCAACGCCAGCGGCCTGTGGGCGCTGGAGGCCATTGACGGGCATGTCCTGCCCGGCTCGCAGGCGCTGGCTGAACAGGGCAGGGTGGTGCTGGCGGCGGTGGCCTGGCAGGGATTGGGGTCAGCCCGCTTTTGCGGCACAAAAGCGATCTGACCCCCCGGGGTTGGCCCGGCCGCGATCTGCCGCTATAATCGCCCGCTTACCTCGCCATCCTGGCGACTGGGCAATAGGAAAAACACCATGGTCAAGATCCGACTGACCCGCGGCGGCGCCAAGAAGCGTCCGTTCTACCACATCATCGTCACCGACGTGCGCAGCGCGCGCGACGGCCGCAACATCGAGCGCGTTGGCTTCTACAACCCGGTCGCCCAGGGCGCCGAGAAGCGCATCGAGCTGGACCTGGCCCGCGTTGACCATTGGGTCAAGAACGGCGCCCAGCCGACCGACAAGGTCCGCAACCTGATCAAGGAAGCGACCAAGTCCCAGGCCGCTGCGGCCTGATCCTGACGGGCCACGCTTCGGCGTGGCCCTCTTGGTTGACGCAGATGAAAGATATCGAGCGCCGCATCCTGCTGGGCAGGGTTGTCGGCGCTTTTGGTGTGCGCGGCGAAATCAAGCTCGAGTCCTGGACCGAGCCTCGTTCCGCCATTTTCCGTTACCAGCCGTGGATCGTGCGCAGCCCGTCCGGCGTGGAAATCACGGTTGAGGGTGTACGCGGCCGCGACAGCGGCAAGCACCTGGTGGCCCGTTTTCCCGGGGTCGAGGATCGCGATGTGGTCGAAGCGATGCGCGGCACCGAGATCTACGTGGCCCGCAGTGCCCTGCCGCCGCCGAAGCCCGATGAGTATTACTGGGTGGACCTGGAAGGCCTGGATGTGAAGACCACCGAGGGCGTCGCCCTGGGCCAGGTCTCGCACCTGTTCAGCACCGGCGCCAATGACGTGGTGGTGGTCCGGGGTGACCGCGAGCGGATGATTCCGTTCGTGCAGCCGGACTTCGTCAAATCGGTCGATTTCGAGGCCAACCTGATCGTGGTCGACTGGGATCCCGAGTTCTGAGTGTGAGCATGCGTTTCGACGTCATCACCCTGTTTCCCGAGTTCCTCGCCCAGTCCGCTGGACTGGGCGTGGTCGGGCGCGCGCAGGAGAAGGGACTGTTCAGCCTGCATGGCTGGAACCCCCGTGATTACGCCGAAGGCAACTACCGCCGGGTGGACGACCGTCCGTTCGGTGGTGGCCCGGGCATGGTGATGCTGATCGAGCCGCTGCAGGCCTGCCTGCAGGCGATCCGAGAGGCCGATCCCACCCCGGCGCGGGTGATCTACCTCAGTCCGCAGGGCGCGCCGTTGACCCAGGCCAAGGTGCGGGAACTGGCGGCGCTGCCGCGCATGGTCCTGCTCTGTGGCCGCTACGAGGGCATCGACGAGCGTTTCCTGGAGGCCAATGTCGACGAGGAAATCTCCCTCGGCGACTACGTGCTGTCCGGGGGCGAGCTGGGCGCGGCGGTGATCATCGACGCCGTGGCCCGCCTGCAGGACGGTGCCCTGAACGATGCGGAGTCGGCGGCGCAGGACAGCTTCGAGGGCGACCTCGGTCTGCTCGACTGCCCGCATTACAGCCAGCCGGCCCAGCACCCGCTGGGGGACGTGCCGGAGGTGCTGCGCTCGGGCAACCACGCTGCCATCGCCGCCTGGCGCCGCCAGCAGTCGCTGCTCCGGACCGCCCAGCGGCGCCCGGACCTGCTGGATGAACAGGCACTGGGCAAGGCCGACCGCAAACTGCTGGAGCAGGGCCGCCAGGCCCGGAACCAGAAGGCCAGCCCCTAGCGCAGGGCTGGCTTTATCGGCTATCATGGCCAATTCCCGCCAGCCCCGGTTGGCGCGCGCAGTACCCAAAACAAACGTGCAGCACAGTCCGGTGACTGCATGAGCCCACGTTGTCGATATGACACGCCCACCCGAACAAGAATCGGTGTAACCCATGAGCAAGCTGAACAAGTCCATCGTCGCGGAATTCGAATCCGCCCAGATCACCCGTGAACTGCCGAAGTTCAGCCAGGGCGACACCGTTGTCGTCAACGTGAAGGTGAAGGAAGGCAGCCGCGAGCGCGTGCAGGCCTACGAAGGCGTCGTCATCGCCACCAAGAATGCCGGCCTGAACTCCTCGTTCACCGTCCGCAAGATCTCGCACGGCTACGGCGTCGAGCGCGTTTTCCAGACCCACAGCGCCATCATCGACTCGGTCGAAGTGAAGCGTCGTGGTAAGGTCCGCGCCGGCAAGCTGTACTACCTGCGTGGCCTGGAAGGCAAGGCTGCCCGCATCAAGGAAGACCTGGCTGCCGCTGCTGCCGCCAAGGCTGCCCGTCTGGCCGACAAGGCCTGATAAACAACTTCGGTTGTTGCCGCGACGGCCACCTTCGGGTGGCCGTTTGCGTTTCCGGCATCGCATCGGCCACGATCAGGTGATGAGCGACATCAACCCGCGCTATCCTGCCGTGATCCAGTCGGCGCTGCGCTTCCTGGACGGCCAGGGGCTGGCGCGCGTGCAGTCGGCACCGCTGCTGCATCGCCTGCTGTGGCGCCTGGGCATTGCACTGCCGCCGCCGATCCTGGCCGGATTTGCTACCAACGCGTTGGTGCAGGGCCTGCTGTTCGGGCTGTTCTGGACCGCGCTGATGTGGCTGATGCTGTGGCAGGGCAGCGAGCGCCCGCTGGCGCTGTTGCTGGTGGCCGGCCTGTCGGCTGGCGTGCTGTTCGGCATGGTGATGGCGGCGCTGATGCGCTCGCTGCGCCGCCACCGCAAGCTGCCGGACTGGCGACGGTTCCGCGCACGGCAGGCAGACTGAGCCGATGGCGCACTGCGCCGTGACCACACGGCGGGCCCGCGCTAGGCTGCAGCTTCATCCCGATGCCCGTGCCGTGCGATGCCTGCCAAGCGAACCGCACCTTCCACTGCGCCCACGCTGCTGTCCGGTGGCAACCCGCAGATCGCCAAGGGCGAGGGCGATGCGCCGGTGCAGGCATACATCGCCGCCATGCCGGACTGGAAACGTGCGATCGGCGCGCGACTGGATGCATTGATCGAGCAGGCCGTACCTGGCGTGCACAAGGCGGTGAAGTGGAACTCGCCGATGTATGCGGTTGCGCCGGGCGAAGGGTGGTTTCTCAGCTTCCATTGCTTCACCCGCTACATCAAGGTGGCGTTCTTCCGCGGCGCGGCACTGGCGCCAGTGCCGCCCGAGCCGTCCAGGAGCGCCAATACGCGTTACCTGCACATCTTCGAAGATGCCCCGTTGGATGAAACGCAGTTCCGCGACTGGGTGCGCCAGGCCGCCGCGTTGCCCGGCGAGCGCATGTAACCCCGACGTTCCGATTCCCTTCCCGACGAGAGCCGCTGATGGTCACGCATGCACCGAACCCTGCCGATGCCGGAACACCGGCCGCTGAACTGATCGACGCGCGCATCGCCGAACTGGGTGACTGGCGCGGCGAAACGCTGGCACGCGTGCGCGCCTTGATCCATGAAGCCCTGCCCGACGTGCAGGAGACCTGGAAGTGGCGCGGCACGCCGGTGTGGGAGCAGGACGGCATCCTGTGCACCGGCGAAACCTACAGGCAGGCGGTGAAACTGACCTTCGCCCACGGCGCGGCGCTGCCGGACCCGAAGGGCCTGTTCAATGCCAGCCTGGACGGCAACACCCGGCGCGCGATCGATATCCATCAAGGCGCGATGCCGGATGCCGCTACGTTCAAGGCGCTGCTGCGCGCGGCGGCGACGTTCAACGCGGCGAAGAAGAAGCGCTGACCGTCTTCTGTAGAGCCGAGCCCATGCTCGGCTGACAGGCCTGTGCGGACCAACGGTCCGCACCCACCTCAACGTGGCGGCGCTGGCTCCAGTGCCGCATCCGGGTCGGCCACCGGCGAGGGTGGGCAGGCGGGAATCTCCGAGGGCGTGGCCAGCGCATCGGCATGGGAGGGCTTGCCCATCATCTTCGCCTTGCGCCAGCCACCCCAGCGGTAATACGCCAGCGACAGCAGCATCGACACCAGCGAGCTGACCGGGAAGCTCCACCAGATCGCATCGGCGCCCCAGTAAGGCTGCAGCAGTTCGGCGAACGGCACGCGCACGCCCCACAGCGAGCCAGCCAGGATCAGCAGCGGTGGAATCACCGCGCCGGTGGAGCGCACCACGCCGGAGATCACGAAGCTGACGCCGAAGAACAGGAACGAGCCGATCACTACGTGGTTGAGGTGGCGCGCGATCTCCAGCGCCTGGCTGGCCGGTGGCAGGAACAGCGCCAGCAGCTGGCGATCGAACAGCACCAGCGGCAGGATCAACGCGCCGGTCAGCAGGAAGTTGAACAGCACGCCTTGGCGCGCGGTGCCGCGCACGCGGTCCCAGCGCTGCGCCCCCACGTTCTGTGCGGCCATCGAAGAGCACGCTGCACCGATCGCCATCGCTGGCATCTGCAGGTAGTTCCACAGTTGCAGGGCAGCGCCGTAGCCCGCGCCGGTGTCGGTCCCGTACTGGTTGACCATGGTCATCAGCAGGATCACCGACAGCGAGATCAGCACCATCTGCAGGCCCATCGGCACGCCCTTGACCACCAGCGCCTTGAGGATGGTCATGTCGAGCTTGAACAGGCGCATGTCGGCGCGGCCCAGCCACAGGGTGTGGCGCTTGTGCCGCATGTACAGCAGCAGGCCGGCCAGCGACAGCGTCTGCGCGACCAGCGTGGCCCACGCCGAGCCGGCGATACCCAGCGCAGGGAACGGCCCCATGCCGAAGATCAGTACCGGGTTCAGCACGATGTCCAGCGCCACCGACACCATCAGGAAACGGAATGGCGTGCGCGAATCACCGGCACCGCGCAGCGCGGCGGTGAGGAAGGCGAACGCGTACAGCGTCGGCATCGCCAGGAAGATGATCTGCAGGTAGGCCTCGGCCAATGGCAGCGAAGCGGCCGGCGTGCCCATCGCCGCCAGCAGCGGATGGGCCATGAACCAGCCGGCGAGGGCGATGATCACCGACAGGCCGATGAAGAAGGTGGCGCTGGTGCCGACCACGCGCCGCGCCTGCGCGATGTCGCGCGCGCCGATCGCCTGGCCGATCAGGATGGTGGAGGCCATGCCGAAACCGAACACCGAGCCGATCAGGAAGAACATGATGTTGTTGGCGTTCGCGGTGGCGGTCAGTGCCGCCTCGCCCAGGAAGCGCCCGACCCAGACCGCGTTCACCGAACCGTTCAGCGACTGCGCGATGTTGCCCGCCAGGATCGGCAGGGAGAACAACAGGAGATTGCGCCCGATCGGGCCGGAGGTCAGGTCAAGCGGCGCTTTGGCCATGGAGTGGTGATCGAATCCCGGGAGGCGCACACTAGCACCAAGCCAGTTTGCGGGATGTGGCAATGCATCAACGACTGCAGGTGGAGCGGAGGTTGGCGCTGGCCTTGATCGGCGCTGTATTGGCCGCATGTTCGATGGACGACCGGCTGGGTGATACCCAGATCCGGCCAACCGACCGTCCCGAGTGCCTGGTCGGCAGCCAGCGCCAGGACCTGGCCTCCGGGGTGCGGCCATTGATCGGCGGCACCGGCTGCCGGGCCGACCCGGACAACCCGCGTCCCCTCAACAAGCCACTGGAGTAGCCTGCCCCCATGCCCGAGCTTTCCCCGCTGTCACCCAGTGTCCGCCTGGACATCTGGTTGTGGGCGGCCCGTTTCTTCAAGACCCGCAGCCTGGCCAAGCAGGCGATCGAGACCGGCAAGGTCAGCGTTGCCGGGCAGCGTCCGAAATCCTCACGCGCGGTGCGCGTGGGCGAGCAGCTTCAGGTCGACCGTGGTGAAGAGCATTTCGAGGTCCAGGTGCTCGGCCTGAGCGATCAGCGCGGGCCCGCAGCGACGGCGCAGCAGCTGTATGCCGAGAGCGAGGCCTCCAAGGCGCGTCGTGCCGAACAGCGTGCGCTGCGCATCGCCGCGCGTGACGGGTTCCAGCCGCCGGAGCACAAGCCGGACAAGCGCGCACGCCGGTTGATCCGCGCGCTGGGGGACATCGACGCGCTGTGACGCAGCCCCGGCGTTCGCCGGCGACATCACCTTCCGGGATACGCCGCAGCGCGGTGGCAACGGCTTCAACGAGAGCTCGCCGGACCGTGCCTGCGTCCAGGCGCTGCGGGACGCCAGCCGAAATGGCGTACTGCTGCGGAGAGCATGCGAACCGACGCTTCGCACCCGGTTGAGCGCGCCGGTAGCGCCGGGCCATGCCCGGCGACTACCCCGAACGCCTCAACCGTGCAGGTCGTAGCGGTCCAGTTCCATCACCCGCGTCCAGGCGGCGATGAAATCCTGCACGAACTTCTTCTCGCCATCGGCGCTGGCATAGACCTCGGCCAATGCGCGCAGCACCGCGTTTGAGCCGAACACCAGGTCGGTGCGGGTACCGGTCCAGCGCACAGCGCCGTCGGTGCGGCCACGGCCTTCGTAGCTTTCGCGGCCGGTGGCCTTCCACTGCGTACCCATGTCCAGCAGGTTGACGAAGAAGTCGTTGCTGAGCGTGCCTGGGCGCGTGGTGAACACGCCGTGCTTGCCACCATCGGCATTGGCACCGAGCACGCGCAGGCCGCCGACCAGCACGGTCATCTCCGGCGCGGTCAGCGTAAGCAGCTGCGCCTTGTCGATCAGCAGCGCCTCCCCGGGCACGCTGTAGGCGCCCTTCAGGTAATTGCGGAAGCCATCGGCGACCGGCTCGAGCACCGCGAACGATTCGACGTCGGTCTGTTCCTGGCTGGCGTCGGTGCGGCCCGGGGTGAACGGCACGCTGACCTCATGGCCACCGGCCTTGGCCGCCTGTTCGACACCTACGCCACCGGCCAGCACGATCAGGTCGGCCAGTGACACGTGCTTGCCGCCGGCATTGAAGCTGGCCTGCACCTTTTCCAGCGCGGCCAGCACCTTGGCCAGCTGCTGCGGCTGGTTCACCTCCCAGTCCTTCTGCGGCGCCAGGCGGATGCGCGCACCGTTGGCGCCGCCGCGCTTGTCCGAACCACGGAAGGTCGAAGCCGACGCCCATGCGGTGGACACCAGCTCGGCGACGCTCAGGCCCGCTGCGGCGATCTGCTGCTTCAGCGCGGCGATGTCCTTGGCGTCGATCAGCGGGTGCTGTGCTTCCGGCAGCGGGTCCTGCCAGATGAACTGTTCGGCCGGAATTTCCGGGCCGAGGTAACGTGCGCGCGGGCCCATGTCGCGGTGGGTCAGCTTGAACCAGGCGCGGGCGAAGGCATCGGCGAAGGCCTGGGGCTCGGCGAGGAACCGGCGCGAGATCTTCTCGTAGGCCGGATCCATGCGCAGCGACAGGTCGGTGGTGAGCATGGTGGGGCGGTGCTTCTTCGACGGGTCGTGCGCGTCGGGAATCACCGCTTCGGCGTTCTTGGCCACCCACTGGTGGGCACCGGCCGGGCTCTTGCTCAGCTCCCATTCGTTGCCGAACAGGATTTCGAAGAAATCGTGGCTCCACTGCGCCGGGGTGCGCGTCCAGGTCACTTCCAGGCCGCTGGTGATGGCGTCGCCGCCCTTGCCGCTGCGGAAGCTGCTGGCCCAGCCCAGGCCCTGGTTTTCCAGCCCGGCGGCTTCCGGTTCCTTGCCGACGTTGTCGGCCGGGCCGGCACCGTGGGTTTTGCCGAAGCTGTGGCCGCCGGCGATAAGCGCGACGGTTTCCTCGTCGTCCATGGCCATGCGGCCGAACGTATCGCGGATGTCATGCGCGGCCAGCACCGGATCCGGGTTGCCATCCGGCCCCTCCGGATTGACGTAGATCAGGCCCATCTGCACTGCGGCCAGCGGGTTTTCCAGCGTGCGCGAGTGCACGTCGCCGTCGGCATCGTCATCGGATACGAGCACGCCATGGTTCTCTTCAACGCCTTCCGAGCCATGCTTGTAGCGCACGTCACCGCCCAGCCAGGTGGTTTCGCGGCCCCAGTACACATCCTGGTCCGGCTCCCAGGTATCGGGGCGGCCGCCGGCAAAGCCCAGGGTCTTGAACCCCATCGATTCCAGCGCGACGTTACCGGTGAGGATGAGCAGGTCGGCCCAGGAAATGGCCTGGCCGTACTTCTGCTTGATCGGCCACAGCAGGCGCCGGGCCTTGTCCAGGCTGACATTGTCCGGCCAGCTGTTGAGCGGTGCGAAGCGCTGCTGGCCACGACCGCCGCCGCCGCGGCCGTCGCCGATGCGATAGGTGCCGGCACTGTGCCAGGCCATGCGGATGAACAGGCCACCGTAGTGCCCGAAGTCGGCCGGCCACCAGTCCTGCGAATCGGTCATCAGCGCCTTCAGGTCCGCCTTCAGCGCGGCGTAGTCCAGCCCCTTGAAGGCCTTGGCGTAATCGAAGCCGGCATCGAGCGGATTGGAGCGCGCCGAATGCTGGTTGAGCAGGTCCACGCGCAACTGGTTCGGCCACCAGTCGCGGTTGGTCGTCGCGTCGCCGACGACGGCATGGTTGAACGGGCACTTCGCTTCGCTTTTCATGGGTCTCTACCTGTGGACTGGCGAAAGGTGGAATCGGGGGAGGCCTGACCACGATAGGTGGCGCCTAGCAATGGGTAAATTCGATTGATTCAACCGATGCGATAGTGGTGAACTATGGAGCCGTCCGACTAGGACGGTCGTGTCCGATCAACGCTTCAGCAGACCCGCGCCCAGCTTCATCAAGTCACTGGCTCCGAACTGGCCGTCGCCGTCCTGGTCCAGGACGCCGCCGAGCAGGTTGCCGATGCCGCCGGACTGCTGCGTTTCCTGGCCCAATGCCTGGCTCAGCTGGCCTGCGTTGCCACCCTGGGCGAAGCGCTGGGCCAGGAAGGACATGACGATGGGGGCGAGGATTGCCAGCAGCTTGCCCGAAGTGCCGCTGTCGAGACCGGTCTTCTGCCCGAGCAGTTGTGCCGCCTGCGGTTGCTGGCCACCGAACACGTGGCCGAGGATGCCGGCGCCATCGGTGGCGCCGCTGCCGCCCCCGCCCATCACCGCGCCCAGGATCCCGCCCAGGTCGAAACCGCCGCCACCGCTGTGGTCGCGCTGCAACGCGTTGAGCAGCGACTGCGCGCCCTGCGGCTCACTGGCGTTCTGCCCCATCGCGCCGAGCAGCAGGGGCAGGGCGCTGCCGACGGCCTGGGCGGTCTGGCTGCTGTCCAGGCCGAGTTGCTGGGACAGCTGCTGCAGGCCCTGGCCCTGCTGCAGCTGCTGGAAGAGGGATGCAGCGAGCGATTCGGTGTTCATGGCAGTCTCTGTTCTGTGAAGGAAGGACGGCCCGAGCATAACGCTGCGTGCACTACGGGAATGCGAAGGCAGCCGAGCATGGGCCCGGCTCTACATACAGAGCGCGACGGGGTCGTTGTGGAGCCGAGCATGGGCCCGGCTCTACATACAGAGCGCGACGGGGTCGTTGTGGAGCCGAGCATGGGCTCGGCTCTACAGGCAGGGCGTGAGTTGTAGAGCCCTGCCCGCGCTCGGCCCAGGCCTGCCAGCGGGCGCGGTTACAGCAGCGTCTTCAACCGGTACAGCGCCTCAAGCGCCTGCTTCGGCGTCAACTCGTCCGGGTCGATCGCCGCCAGCGCTTCCTGCGCCTTGCTGGACGGCGCGCTGAACAGGCCGAACTGCTGCGGTGCATCCAGTGCCTGCGGTGCCAGTTCGGCCGCGTGGCTTTCACCGCCGCGCTGTTCCAGCTCGGCCAGGCGGCGACGCGCCTGCGCCACAGTAGCCCGCGGCAGGCCGGCCAGTGCGGCCACCTGCAGGCCGAAGCTGCGGTTGGCCGGGCCATCCTTCACCGCGTGCATGAACACCAGCGCTTCACCGTGCTCGACTGCATCCAGGTGCACGTTGGCAATGCCGCTGCGGCCGCCCTCGTGTTGTTCGTCGGCCAGCGCGGTCAGCTCGAAGTAGTGGGTCGCGAACAGCGTATAGCAGCGGTTCTGGTAGGCCAGGTGACGTGCGACCGCGTCGGCCAGCGCCAGGCCGTCGTAGGTGGAGGTGCCGCGGCCGATCTCATCCATCAGCACCAGCGAATGGGCGGTGGCGTGATGCAGGATGTAGCTGGTCTCGGCCATCTCGACCATGAAGGTGGATTGCCCGCGCGCCAGGTCGTCGCCGGCGCCGATGCGGGTGAGGATGCGGTCGATCGGGCCGATCACAGCGCGGCTGGCCGGCACGAAACTGCCGATATGGGCCAGCAGCACGATCAGCGCGTTCTGCCGCATGTAGGTCGATTTACCGCCCATGTTCGGGCCGGTGATGACCAGCATGCGACGATCGGGGTGCAGGTCCAGGTCGTTCGGTTCGAACGGCTGCTCACGCACCGCTTCGACCACCGGGTGGCGGCCACGTTCGATCTTCAGGCACGGTGCCGTTTCCAGTTCCGGGCGTGACCAGTCCAGTGCCTGCGCGCGCTCGGCGAAGGCGGCCAGCACGTCCAGTTCGCTCAGCGCAGCGGCGCACTGCTTCAACGGTTCCAGCTGTTCGCCGAGGGTGTCCAGCAGCTGCTCGTACAGGTACTTCTCGCGCGACAGCGAACGGTCGCGCGCGGACAGCACCTTGTCTTCGAACGCCTTCAGTTCTTCGGTGATGTAGCGCTCGGCATTGGTCAGCGTCTGGCGGCGGGTGTAGTGCACCGGCGCACGGTCGGACTGGCCCTTGCTGATCTCGATGTAGTAGCCATGCACGCGGTTGTAGCCCACCTTCAGGGTGGGAATGCCGCTGCTTTCGCGTTCGCGCTGTTCCAGATCGACCAGGAACTGGTCAGCATGGGTGGACAGGCGGCGCAGCTCGTCCAGCTCTTCATCGAAGCCGTCGGCCAGCACGCCGCCGTCGCTCAGCTTCAGTGGCGGCATTTCGGCAATGGCGCTGGCCAGCAGCTGCGCGCACGCGTCATGCTCGCCCAGCGCGGCGTGCAGGGCCTGCAGGCGCGGCGAATCCAGCGGCGCCAGCACCTCGCGCACGGCGGGCAGCAAGCCCAGGCCATCGCGCAGGGTGGAGAAATCGCGCGGGCGCGCCGAGCGCAGCGCGACGCGGGTGAGGATGCGTTCCAGGTCGCCTAGGCGGCGGAACTGTTCGCGGATATCGGCGTCGCTGCCGCGGTCGATCAGGGTTTCCACCGCATGGTGACGCTGTACCAGGACCTCGCGCAGGCGCAGTGGGCGGTGCAGCCAGCGCCGCAGCAGGCGGCCGCCCATCGGCGTCACCGTGCTGTCGAGCACGCCCAGCAGGGTATTACGGGTATCGCCGTCGACGCGCGTGTCCAGTTCCAGGTGGCGACGGGTGGCGGCGTTCATCGCGATCGCCTCGCCAGCGGTTTCCATCGCGATCGAGGTCAGGTGCGGCAGGCGCTGCTTCTGGGTCTCCTCGACATAGCCGAGCAGGGCACCTGCGGCAGCGGTCGCGCGCGGCTTGTCATCGATGCCGAAGCCGCTCAGGTCATGCAGCTTGAAGAAGTTCAGCAGCTGGCGGCGGCCGCTGTCGGCGTCGAACAACCAGGGGGCGCGACGGCGCACGCCGGTGCGCTGGCGCAGGAATTCCGGCCAGTTTTCTTCGTCGGGCACCAGCAGCTCGGCCGGCTCCAGTCGGGCCAGTTCGGCTTCCAGGGCGTCGTCGGTTTCCACTTCGTTGACCAGGAAGCGGCCACCGGCCAGGTCGGCCCAGGCCAGGCCGTAGCCCTGCTTCGTGCGCGACAGCGCCATCAGCAGGGTGTCACGGCGCTCGTCCAGCAGCGCTTCGTCGGTGACGGTTCCGGGGGTGACGATGCGCACCACCTTGCGTTCGACCAGGCCCTTGGCCAGCGCCGGGTCACCGATCTGCTCGCAGATCGCCACTGACTCGCCCAGCGCCACCAGCCTTGCCAGGTAGCCCTCGTAGGCATGCACCGGCACGCCGGCCATCGGAATCGGTGCGCCGCCGGAGCTGCCACGCTGGGTCAGGGTGATGTCGAGCAGGCGCGCGGCCTTGCGCGCATCGTCGTAGAACAGCTCGTAGAAGTCGCCCATGCGGAAGAACAGCAGCAGGTCCGGGTACTCGGACTTGGCTGCGAAGAACTGCTTCATCAGCGGGGTATGTTCGGTGGACTTGTCTTTGGACATGGGACTCGTGGATCAGGGCATCCGGCCGCGCCGGAGGGCAGCGGCAGCGGAGCGCGTACAGGGCCGTCCATGGTAACTGCTGGGGCGCAGGGCTGCCGCCACCGGTGGCAGGCCGGTACGGCACGGAAAGGGGGGTCAGGCCGGGACCAACGTGATCTGCTGGTGGCCGTCGATGATCTGCATGACGATCTCGAAGTAGGTCGGGCCTTCGCCCCGTTGCATGTCCTGCAGCTGGAGGGCAATGGCCTGCGTATTGAAACTGCCCGGTGTGTCCAGCTTTGCCTGCAGCCATTGGCGGGTGGTCTCCATGCCCAGGGCCGTGCGGCTGTGGGCGATATCGCGCCAGATCAGCGTGGCCTGCGCCTGGCCGGCCAACGCGCCATAACTGCCATGCAGCAGGTCGTCCAGCGCATCCAGGCTCGGCCCGAGCTGCCACGCCTCGCCAGCCATGAACACGCGGTTGATCTCCGCGTACAGGCTGGCGATGTCATCGATGGCGGCGCCTTCAATCTGTAGGACGATGGTCATGCGCCGACTGTAGCGTGACCCGCGCGCAGGGCGTGTGCGGCTGAACGGAATCGCTTTGCGGGCGTGGGCCGTGCACCGCATACTTCGCGGCTGCACTTCGCTGCACGGCTGTCGTGCAGCAGCATGCGCCGCTTTGCAGGCACGAGGCGAACGCTCGTTCCGCAACCTGCCAGCGCTTTGCCGCGAGCCTTTGCACCGGGCTGACGCGCGCCCTCCGGAAATTCATCCTTCAGAAACTCCCGCGCCGGCCGATCTGTACTCCGGCATTGCGCCTGTCGCGCGATGCCGTGGCTGTCCATGGTGGCGCAGCCTCGGTTCACGTTCCTGCAGCACCGCGGCTGGCACCGCGGGCGCTGGCAGGACGATTTCGAATGGAACGTAGCGTGGAAACAGGGAAGAAGCACCCGGGGCCGAGGCTCCATCGTGGTTGGTCATTGATGCTCGCCGTTGCCGCATGGCCGGCGACCGCCCAGCAGGCCGGTGATCCCGCCGCGCAGGAACTGCTGCGGCAGCAGGAGCGCGAACGCGTGCTGCGCGAGCAGCAGGAACAACGCCCCGACGTCCGCCTGGAGCGGGACGCGCAGAAGGAGGGCGACCGCCTGCCGGCGCGGGAGAACCCGTGCGTACGCATCGATCGCATCGTGCTGGAAGGCGAAGACAGCCAGCGCTTCGGCTGGGCACTGGCGGCGGCCGACCCGACGGACGATCCGGCCACTGGCCGTTGCCTGGGAACCGAAGGCATCAACGTGGTGATGAAGCGTGTGCAGAACGCGATCATCGCCCGTGGCTATGTCACCACGCGCGTGCTGTCGGCACCGCAGGACCTCAACCAGGGCACGCTGGCGTTGTCGGTGGTGCCGGGCCGGTTCCGCGAGGCCGTGTTCTCCGATCCGCAGGGACGGCATCCGGCCCTCGCCAATGCACTGCCGATCCGCAGCGGCGGCCTGCTCAACCTGCGTGACATCGAGCAGGGCCTGGAGAACCTGCAGCGCGTGCCCACCGTCAGCGCCGACATCAAGATCGCGCCGGCCGACGGCGAGGGCGCGGCGCCGGGCCAGAGCGACCTGCAGATCGACTGGACGCAGCGCTCGCCGGTGCGCGCCAGCGTCACCCTGGACGATGCCGGCAGCCGCGGCACCGGCAAGCTGCAGGCCAACGCGACGCTGTCGCTGGACAATCCGCTGGGCCTGAACGAGCTGTTCTACGTCAGTGCGGGCCGTGGCGTGTTCAACGGCCGCGGCAAGGACACCGACAGCTGGACCGCGCACTACGACGTGCCCTACGGCTACTGGCTGTTCGGTGCTACTGCCAGCGCCTACGACTACAGCCAGAACGTGGTCGGCGCCTTTGAACGCTATGAGTACAGCGGCCGCAGCCGCAACGCCGAAGCGCGGGTGGACCGGCTGCTGCTGCGCAATGCCAAGGTCAAGTTCAGTGCCTACGCACGCGGCTGGCAGCGCGAGTCGAAGAACTACATCGACGATACCGAGATCGAAGTGCAGCGCCGCCGCACCGCTGGCTGGGAACTGGGCCTGACCCACAAGCAGTTCATCGGCACTGCCACGCTCGATGCCAGCGTGGCCTACCGGCGTGGCACGGGCGCCTTCCACGCACTGCGTTCGCCGGAAGAGATGGCGCAGTTGTGGGACCCGACGTTGCCGCTGGAAGGCACCTCGCGGATGAAGCTGATCACCGCCGACGCGCAGTTCAGCGTGCCGTTCCAGCTGGGCAGGCAGCGCCTGCGCTACACCGCCGCATGGCGGGCGCAGTGGAACCGCACACCGCTCTCGCCACAGGATCGCTTCGCCATCGGTGGCCGCTATACCGTGCGCGGTTTCGACGGTGAAAGTTCGCTCAGTGGCGAGCGTGGCTGGTCGCTGCGCAACGATCTTTCGCTCGGTATCGGGGGCGGCCAGGAGTTCTACGTGGCTGCCGACTACGGCCGCATTGGCGGCCCATCCGCGCAGTGGCAGTCCGGCCATGACCTGGCCGGCATGGCACTGGGCCTGCGCGGCGGCTGGCAGCAGCTTTCCTGGGATGGCTTCGTGGGTTCGGCGCTGCACAAACCCGCCCATTTCCCCGCCGACTACACCACATTCGGCTTCAGCCTGGCCTGGCGCTACTGATCCGCCACAAGGACACGTGACATGAACACTATCTATCGTCTGGTTTTCAACCGCGCGCTGCGCGTCTGGCAGGTGGCTTCGGAGCTGGTGAAGGGCGGCGGTGGCCTGGTCGGCCATGTGCCGGGCCGGCAGAGCGTCGCGCTGTCGCCGCTGGGTTTCGCACTGATGTGCTCACTGGGCTGGGTCAGCCTGGGAACGCCTGCGCTGGCGCAGTCCGATGCGCGCATCATTTCCGATCCGAATGCGCCGGGCCGTGAACGGCCGACGATGGTGACCGCACCCAATGGCGTGCCGATGGTGAACATCACCACGCCGTCGGCGGCGGGTGTGTCGCGCAACCGCTATTCGCAGTTCGACGTGGGCCGCGATGGCGTCATCCTCAACAACGCCCGCGGCCAGGTGCAGACGCAGCTGGGCGGCTGGGTGCAGGGCAACCCGTGGCTCGCCACCGGCAGTGCACGGGTCATCCTCAATGAAGTGAATGGTCCGGCCAGCCGGCTCAACGGCTATGTGGAAGTGGCCGGGCAGCGCGCCGAAGTGATCATTGCCAACCCGGCCGGGATCCAGGTCAATGGCGGCGGTTTCCTCAATGCCAGCCGGGTGACCCTGACCACCGGCACGCCGATGTTCACGGGTGCAGGCGCACTTGAGGGCTATCGGGTCACCGGTGGCGCGATCCAGATCGATGGCGATGGCCTGGACACCAGCCGTGCCGATTACACCGACCTGATCACCCGTTCGTTGCAGGTCAACGCCGGCATCTGGGCCAACCAGCTGCAGGCGACGCTGGGCAACAACGTAGTCAGTGCCGACCACAGCCAGGCCAGCGCGACCGCGGCCAGCGGCGAGGCACCGGCCTTCGCGCTGGACGTTGGCGCGCTGGGCGGCATGTTCGCCAACAAGATCTGGCTGGTCGGCAACGAGCACGGCGTGGGCGTGCGCAATGCCGGCAGCATTGGCGCACAGGCCGGCGAGCTGGTGGTGACGGTGGATGGCCGGCTGGAAAACACCGGCGCCCTGCAGTCGCGGCAGAACATGCGCGTGCAGGCCAGTGGCGATCTTGCCAATGGCGGCACCATCGCGGCCAAGCGCGAAGTTGCGATCACCGCCGGTGGCACGCTGGACAACAGCGGCGGCACGCTCAATGCACAGCGCCTGCAGGTGGAGGCGCACGGGTTGCGCAACCATGGCGGCGCCATTGAACAGACCGGCGCGCAAGCGCTGGCGCTCAAGGCCGACGCAGCCAGCAACCGTAGCAATGGCCTGTTGGGTGCACTGGATGCCGTAGCGTCAGGTGGTAACGGGAGCAGCGCTGGCAGCGGCACGTCGCCCGGCAATGGCGGTGGAACACCGGGAACCGGCACGCCGGGAACGCCGGGAACCGGAGGCGGCAATGGCGGCTCGGCGGGTACGCCGACGTCGCCGGAGCTGCCCCTGGCCGAGGGCCTGATCGCCATCGCCGGTACGCTGGACAACGACGGCGGCAGCATCAGCAACGGCGGCACGGTGTCACTGGTCGCACGCAACGGTCTCGACAACAGCGGCGGTCGCCTGGGAGTGAGCGCGCTGCAGGCCGGGGGTGAGCTGCGCAATGACGGCGGCATGCTGCAGGTGCATGGCGATGCCGCGTTGCAGGTGGGCCTGTTGTCGAACCAGAAGGGTGCGCTGAGCGTGGCCGGCGACCTGTGGCTGGATGCGCAGTCGCTCGACAACCGCGGTGGTGAACTGCGCCACGCCGGCAAAGCGGCATCGTCGTGGACGGTGCAGGGCCTGTTCAACAACGACGGTGGTCTGCTGGCCACCAATGCCACGCAGCTGGCCTTGCGCGCAGGCCAGGTCGGCAATGCCGGTGGCCGTATCGAACATGCCGGTGGCGATGGTCTCGCGTTGGGTACGGGCGACTGGGCCGGCAGCGGTGGGCGACTGAGTACCCTGGGCCGCCTGCAATGGTCGGCCGGCAACGCCGATCTGCGCAACGGTTCGCTCAGTGCGGCCGGGTTCGAGATCCTGGCCGCGACGCTGGACAACCGGGGCGGCAGCCTGCTGTCGCTGGGTAGCGGGGCCAGTTCGGTGAAGGCCACGACGCTGGACAACAGTGCCCGCGGCACGTTGGCCGGCAACGGCGATCTGGCACTGGTCGCGACCACGCTGGACAACAGCAACGGCCTGGTTCAGCAGGCTGGCACCGGCACCCTGAGCGTGCAGGCCGATACGTTGCGTGGCAGCGAAGGGCGCCTGCTCAGCAACGGCGCGCTGGTGCTGTCCGGCGGGGAGTTGGACGTGAGTGGTGGTACGACATCGGCGCAGAGCGTGCAGATCCACGCCGGGGCACTGCGCAACCGCCAGGGCCAGATCGTCTCGCAGGGTGTCTCGGCGCTGGCGCTGGACGTGCGCCATGCGTTCGACAATCAGGGCGGCCAGATCGTCGGCAACGGAGGCCTGCGCATCGACGCCGGTCGCATCGACAACCAGAAGGGCACGCTGCAGTCGGCCGGCACGCAGGGTGTGGCGCTGACGGTGCGCGGCACGCTGGATAACAGCGGCGGCGCGATATCCGGCAATGGCCAGGTGCAGCTTCAGGCCGACAGCCTGGTCAACCAGGGTGGCAAGGTACTGGCCGCAGGCAGCGCTGCATTGCAGGTGCAGGTCCGCGAGCTGCTGGACAACAGCAACGGTGGCCGATTGGCCGGTACCGGTGATGTGCAGCTGCAGGCAGCGCGCCTGGACAACCGCGGCGGCGCGATCGAACACGCGGGCAGAGGCACCTTGCAGATCCGGGCCGACAGCCTGCAGGGCGCGGCGGGCCGGATCCTCAGCCAGTCGTCGCTGACGCTGGAAGGGGGCGAGCTTGTGCTCGGCGCCGGCAGCGTTACCCAGGCCGAGCGCACCGCCATCGATGCGCAGCGCCTGGACAATGCCGGCGGCAGCCTCAGTGCGACTGGCAGCGAGGCGCTGCTAGTGCGTGTGGCGCAGGCATTGGACAACAGCGGCGGCACGATCGCCGGCAACGGCGCGCTGGATGTTCAGGCCGGTGAACTGATCAACCGCAAGGGCACGCTCAGCGGTGCCGGAACGGCTGACAGCACGCTGCAGATCGTCGCTGCGCTGGACAACCACGAAGGCACGATCGCCAGCAATGCCAATCGCCTGACGGTCACTTCCGCACGGCTGGACAACAGTGGCGGCAGCATCCGCCAGGCCGGCAACCAGGGCCTGGACATCACCACCGGCCGCCTGGACGGCAGCAAGGGCACGCTGGTCTCCTCGGCCACGCTGACCCTGCGTGCTGGCGACGTGGATCATCGTGACGCGACACTGGGCGCCGATCGCCTCGACCTTGAGGCCACCACGCTCGACAACGCCGGTGGCCGCATCATCGCCAGCGGCGAAGGCGCCAGTCGCATCAAGGCCACGACGCTGGGCAATGCCGGTGGCACGCTGGCCAGCAATGGCGACCTGGCCCTGCTGGCACAGGTGCTGGACAACCGTGCAGGCAGGATCCAGCACGCGGGGAGCGGCCAGCTGCAGGTCTCGGCGAAGACCCTGCTGGGCAACGGCGGCAGCGTGCTCAGCAATGGCAGCTTCGCGCTGGACGGCGCCAACCTCGATCTGACCGCGGCAACCACCTCGGCGCGCCGCGTCGACATCACCGCCGATACCCTGACCACCGCCGGTGGCACGCTCACCGCAACCGGTGAAGACGCGCTGCGCCTGCGCGTACAGGGTGTGCTGGACAATCGCGGTGGATCGCTGGCCAGCAATGGCGCGCTGGCTGTCACCGCGCAGCAGCTGATCAATGCACAGGGCACGCTGCAGGGTGCAGGCGCGGGCCACTCCACGCTGGCGATCGGCCAGGCGCTGGACAACCAGAAGGGCCGCATCCTGCTCGGCGGTGCCGGCACGGTCACCGCGGCCAGCCTCGGCAACCAGGGCGGCACCGTGCATGCGGGCGGCAGCGCGCTGGTGCTGGGCGTTGACGGTCGCCTCGACAATGGCGAGCAGGGGCTGCTGTCCAGTACCGGCACGATGACCCTGGGCGCCGACAGTCTCGACAACCGCCACGGCACCCTGGTCGCTGGCAAGGACCTGAGCGCGACCACGGCGGCAGGCGTAGACAACAGCGACGGCGCGATGCAGGCCGGCGAACGGCTGCAGTTGCAGGGCAACGGCCTGCTCAACCAGCGCGGCACGCTGCTGGGCGGCCAGCTGGACATCGATACCCGCGGCCAGCGGTTGGACAACCGCGCCGGCACGCTGGGCACGCAGAAGGGCGCGCTGAGCGTTCGCAGTGGCGCGATGGACAACCAGGGCGGTCGCGTGCAGTCGGCGGCCGACCTGGCCATCAACACGGCCGGGCAGGACATCGACAACCGTTTCACGGCCGGCAGCGGTGGATTGCTGGCGGCCGGGAAGCTGCAGCTGGATGGTGGCGCGCTGGACAACCGTGGCGGCGCAGTCAATGCACAAGGCGATGCGCGCTTGCTGCTGGCCCGCGTCGACAACAGTTCCGGTGGAACACTTGCCAGCGCCGCGAAACTGTCGCTGCAGGCGGCGAGCCTGGCCAATGCCAGTGGTCGCGTGCAGGCCGGGCGCAACCTCGACCTGACCCTGGACGGGCACCTGGACAACGCCGACGGCGCGATCGCGGCCGGCCAGCTGCTGACCCTCACGGCCGCCAGCGTGGACAACCGCAACACCCGTGGCGGCGACGGCACGCGTGGCCTGCAGGCGGGCCAGCTGCAGTTCGGTGCACAGTGGCTGGACAACAGCCAGGGCCAGGTCGTCACTGATGGCGGTGCGCGGCTGCAGATCAACGGCCAGCTGCAGAACACCGGCGGCGTGATCAGCACCGGCGGCAACCTGGACAGCCAGGCGGACAACGTCGCCAACAGCGGCGGCCTGCTGCGCGCCGATGGCAGCCAGACCCTGGTCGCACGTGCGCTCAGCGAAGACGGCCAGGTGCATGCGCAGCGTGACCTCGGCCTCACCCTGCAGCAGGGCATGCGCCAACGTGGCGAATGGATCGCCAACGGCACGCTGTCGCTGAACCTGTCCGGCGACCTCGACAACCAGGGTGTGGTGCGCGGTGGCAACCTCGACCTCAACGCCCAGAACATCACCAATGCGGCCTCGGGTGAGATCTCCAGCCAGGGCACGACCCACCTCAATGCCCGTGGCCAGCTGACCAACCGGGGCCTGATCGATGGCGCGCTGACCCACCTGGAGGCCGGCGAAATCGACAATCTTGGCACCGGGCGCATCTATGGTGATCGCGTGGCGATCTCCACCGGCGTGCTGAAGAATCGCGCCGAAGAGGCCGGTGGTGCCACCCGCGTCGGCACCGTGGCTGCACGCGAGCGCCTGGACCTGGGCGTGCGCGAGCTGCAGAACACCGGCAAGGGCCTGATCTACAGCGGCGGTGATGCTGCCATCGGCGGCACGCTGAGTGCCGATCGCATCGCCAGCGGCATTGCCGGGCGGATCGACAACATCAGCTCGGTCATCGATGTCACCGGCAACCTGTCCATCGATGCGCAGGTGGTCAACAACATCCGCGAGAACGTGGTCATCACACAGACCACCACCGTGAACGCTCCGGTGCGCATGGATCGACCCGCCTGGTGGCGCAACGGCAAGAATGGCACCGAGGACATTCGCAGCACCAGTCACTATTCGGCGCACGAGGTGTACTACCTCAATCCGACCGATATCCTGGAAGACACGCCGCATATCACGCCGGATGGCTTCACCGTGCACCGTGCGGTGGTACGACTGACCGCGCAGACCAGTGCCTACTTCTTCGGGCGCGGTGGGCTGTATGCCGCGCTGGGTGAGCGTGCGCGGCTGAACGTGCAGGACGGCACGGTGGTGATGTACTACGTCGGCCGCCAGGACAACCAGGTCAATCCGGACCAGGTTGCCGCTGGTGCCGACGATCCGTTTGCCGAGCTGGCCACCCTGCATCCCGATTCGCCGGCATTCCGCTACGTCGATGACAAACTCACCTACTCGTCAGCGTATGGCACCTGTACGACCAACTGCGTGCAGTTGTGGACCTACAAGGACTACGATCCCGACCGCATTCTGACCAGCCCACAGTTTGCGGGCGGCAACTCCACCAGTGCCAACGAGCAGTATCGCCTGGCCACGCGCACCGTGACCGAAGATGTGTTGCAGCCGAGCGTCGGTGCCGATGCGGTCATCCGGTCAGGCGGTGCGATGCGCATCCGCAGCGATGATCTGCGCAACCACTACGGCAGCATTGCCGCCGGCGGCGATCTGGACATCATCGGCCTGACCGGCGCGGCAAAGGTGGAGAACCTGGCGGCCACGCTGTATCGCACGCACCAGTTCTCCAACGTCAGCCACACCTTCGGCGGGGATGTGATGACCTGGAGTGCTCCGGCCATTTCCGAGGTGACCGGTAAGATTGGCGGCCGCATTGTCAGCGGCGGCTCGTTGAGCATCGACGTCGGTGACCTGAGCAACCTCAACCAGGGACGGAACGCACCGAACGTGCAGAACGGTTCGGCCATGGCCAACCTCAACGTGCAGGGGCCCACGGCGCTGCCGGATGGGCCGGGCCATGGCGGTGCGCAGGGGCCGGGCCAGTCCGCCGGCACCGGTGCCGAACGCGCGCTGGCACAGGCGGCCGATGGTGCCAGTACCCAGCAAGGGAGCAGCGTCGGCGGCGTGAGCGGCAACACCGGTACGTCCGGGCCGCGCGTGGTCGCAGCCAGTGGAGGATCACCGGATCGCATCGCGATGGGTGCACCGGACACGCGCGCGCCGAGCGCCAGCCTGTTCAACGTCAATCCCAACGGCGGCCACTATCTGGTCGAGACCGATCCGCGCTTCACCGACCACAAGACCTGGCTGAGTTCGGACCATCTGCTGGGCCAGATGGGCTACTCGCCCGATACCGTGCAGAAGCGGCTGGGTGATGGGTACTACGAGCAGAAGCTGGTGCGCGAGCAGATCGGCCAGCTGACCGGTCGCCGCTTCCTCGACGGCTACGCCAGTGACGAGGCGCAGTACCGCGCGCTGCTGGAGGCCGGTGCCACGGTCGCCAGCGAATGGGGCCTTCGCCCCGGCGTGGCGCTGACCGAAGCGCAGATGGCACAGCTGACCAGTGACATTGTCTGGCTGGTCGAGCAGACCGTCACCCTGGCCGATGGCAGCACCACCACCGCGCTGGTGCCGCAGGTCTACCTGCGCCTGCGCCCGGGCGACCTGGACGGCAACGGTGCACTGCTGGCCGGCGCCAATGTCGATATCAAACTGGGCAATGACCTGGTCAACACCGGCAACATCGCCGGGCGCAAGCTGGTGACCATCGATGCCGGCAACATCGAGCATCTGGGCGGCAGCATTTCCGGCCAGTACGTCGGGCTGTCGTCGGACAAGGACATCCGTGTTGTGGGTGCCGCCGTGACGGCCACCGATGCGCTGTCGGTCAAGGCTGCGGGCAATGTCACGGTGGCCTCCACGGTGGAGACACAGCAGGGCGGTGGCACCTACCAGTACGAGACCAACCGCATCGATCGGGTCGCCGGTCTGTATGTAACCGATCCCAGTGGCGACGGCATGCTGTCGGTGGTGGCCGGTGGTGACATCAGCCTGCAGGCCGCACAGATCCGCAACGCCGGCGCCGACGGCCTGACCCAGCTGGCCGCAGGCGGCACTCTGGATGTTGGCGCGATTGCGCTGGAGGAACGCCGCGACGCCACCTTCGATGAACGCAACCATCAGCGCAGCAGCAGGACGACGCACGCTGCCACATCGGTGCAGGGCGCTGGCGATGTGGTGCTGGCGGCCGGCAAGGACATCAACCTGGCCGCCGCGCAGATCAAGGCGGCGGGCGGTCTGGCATTGCAGGCCGGTGGGGACATCAACAGCCAGGCGCTGGTGGACAGCGAGAGCCGGGATTTTGCGAACGCGGGCAAGCGCAGCTCGCTGCAGGTCAGCCAGCGTGATGAGACGGTGCGCGGTAGCACGTTGCAGACCGGGGACAATCTGCTGCTGAGCGCAGGCCGGGACGTGAACCTGACAGCCGCGTTGGTCGACAGCAATGACGGCGCGGTAAGCGTGGCCGCGGGCCGCGACGTCAACCTGCTCTCAGCCAACGAGATGCACGACTACAGTCTGGACAGCTACGACAAGAAAAAGAAGGCGCTGTCTAGTACCACCACCACGCGCAGCGTCGACGCCAGCGACAGCTATGCCATCGGCACGGCGATCCAGGGCGAGCGCATCAACATCACGGCTGGCCGCGATCTGACTGCGGTAGGTGCGGTGGTCGATGCCACCGGCAACGTGATTCTGGGGGCCGGTAACAATGTGCTGATCACTGCTGCCGAAGATCATCACAGCAGTGAGTCCAGCGAGAGCAAAAAGAAATCCGGCGTTACCGGAGGCTTCGGCAACGGCGTGGCATCGGTCGGCTACAGCAGCGCGAAGAACAGCAGCACCCGCGCCGAGCAGTCCACCACCCAGGTGGGATCGGCGATCGCCTCGCGCGACGGCAATGTGCTGATCAATGCTGGCAACACGCTGACGATCGAAGCCTCGGACGTCGCCGCAGGCGAGAACCTGACATTGGTGGGCAAGGACATTGCGCTGCTGGCGCGACAGGACACCACGGACAGCCAATCCAGTCAGGCCAGCAAGTCCAGCGGCTTCTCGGTGGGCGTGACCTACGACCCGACCAAGGCCTACCGCAGCGCCCGCGATTCGACCACCGACGGTATGGCCGATAGTGGCTCGGCGATGGGGCGGATCACCCGCACCGCCGAAGGCGCCGCCTCCGGCCTGCGCGCGGCCACCACGTCGACCGTGGTGACTGCCGGCAGCCAGCGCACCAACAGCGAACAGAGCCATTCGACCAGTGATGCCCGCGTCAGCCAGTTGGCTGCAGGCGGCGATCTCACGTTGATTGCCAACGGCGGCTCGATCCTCAGCCAGGGCACACAGATGTCGGCCGAGGGCAACGCTGTGCTGCTGGCCACCCAGGACATCGTGTTCGACGTGGCCCACAACACCGAGCGCAGCGACAGCAGCAGCCGCGGCAAGGGCTGGGGCTTTGCCAACAACACCAGCGGCCTGCCGTTCGGTACCAACAACTCGCAGAGCCAGGGCAGCGGCAGCAGTGACACCATCACCGGCACGCAGTTGTCGGT
The DNA here is from genome assembly GCF_052605195.1 of Stenotrophomonas maltophilia group sp. vghtpe118. Classification (NCBI taxonomy): domain Bacteria; kingdom Pseudomonadati; phylum Pseudomonadota; class Gammaproteobacteria; order Lysobacterales; family Lysobacteraceae; genus Stenotrophomonas; species Stenotrophomonas maltophilia group sp. vghtpe118. The sequence goes on from NZ_CP199672.1 coordinate 4,027,278, forward strand.
CGGCGGCGGCGTGCGCATGGCCACCACCGAAGGCAGCATCCGCCTGACCGCAGCCAACATCGCGGCCGAGAAGGACGTCAGCATCCGTGCCGCCGGTGATCTGCTGGTGCGCAGCGGGCAGGATACGGTCAGCAACGCCAATACGTCCGACAGCAAGGCGATCGGCACGGTACAGATATCGGATACCGAGAAGTTCTCCGGCTGGCACCGCGAGCAGCACCAGGACGACAGCGCGCAGGTGTCACAGGTGGCCAGCAGCATCGGCAGCCTGGGCGGCAGCGTGAGCCTGACCGCCGGGGGCAAGTACACGCAGACGGCCAGCAACGTGGTGGCCGCCAAGGACGTGAACATCACCGCCGCCGAGATCGAGTTGCTGACCGCGGACGAAAGTGGTCACTACTCGCAGAGCGACAAGGACCTGAAGATCGGCGTGTTCGCGCGGGTGAAGTCGCCGTTGATCGACCTGATCAACAACGTGGACGCGGCCCGTCAGTCCGATGATCGCCTGCAGAAGATGCAGGGCATGGCAGCGGGCGCCAACGCGTACCAGGCAGCCAGTGCGATCTCGGCGCTGTCCGGCCGAGGCGGCAGTGGCGAACTGTTCCGTGCTGAAGCAGGCATCGGCTTCAAGACCGCCAACAGCAGTGCCGATGGCAGCAGCAGGGTGTCGCGTGGCTCCACCATCCAGGGCGGCGGCAACGTCAACCTCACCAGCACGACGGGCGACATTCACGTGGTGCAGGGCAATCTGAGTGCAGGCAACACCCTCAGCCTGGATTCGGCCGGCGACATTCTGCTGGAAGCAGGCAAGGCGCATGTGGCCGACCGCAGCAAGAGCAGCAATGCCGGCGCCGAAGTCGGCGTGGGCGTCTCGGTAGGGGCGCAGACCGGCGTGTACGTGTACGCCGAAGCGAGTGTTGGCAGCAGCAAGGCCAATGCCGAGAGCAGCACCTGGCAGAACACCACGCTGACCGGCAAGAACATCTCGATGAAGGCCGAGGGCGATACCACGCTGCGTGGCGCCACGGCGACCGCTGATCGCATCGACGTCAAGACCGGCGGCACGCTGACGATCGAGTCGCTGCAGGACATCGCCGAGAGCATGTCCAGGAACAGCCAGGTGGGTGGCCGCGTGCAGGTGTCGTTCGGTACCGCGTGGAATGCCGACGGGTATGCGAGCGCAGGCAAGGCCAGCGGCAGCTATCAGGGTGTCGGCCAGCAGAGCGGCCTGTTTGCCGGCAACGGCGGCTACCACGTCGATGCCGGCCACGTGAATCTGGTGGGCGGTGCGATTGCCAGCACCCATGCGGGCAACAGTGAACTGACTGCGGGCTCGCTGACGTTCACTGACCTGCAGAACCACATGGACTACACGGCCAGCTCCGGCAGCATCAGTGGTGGTGCGGGCGGGCAGATGGATGGCTGGGCGCCCAAGCCGGGAACGGCCGCACCGCGAGGTGCTCCGGGCCTGCCGATGATGGAGAAGGGCAGCGACAGCAGCTCCACCCTTGCCACCTTGACCGAGGGCAACATCACCATCGGTGGCAAGCAGACGTCGGCGGCCGAGCTGGGCATCAACACCGACGCCAGTGGAGCGCATCGTGCGCTGGAGGCATTGCCGGATGCGAGCAAGCTGCTGGCAGACCAGCAGGCGATGGCGGCTGCGGCGGGGACGGTGATGGCCGCCAGCCAGCAGATTGCATGGGACGTTCAAGCCTATCAGAGCAAGAAGGCAACCCAGGCGTACTACGATGGCCTGTCAACCGATGATAAAAAGGCGTTCAACGCGCTTAGCGCAGCGCAACGCGATAAGGTGCTGACCGCAAACAGCCAAGCTTATAACGATGCGAAGAAGTGGGGTGATGGCGGTGAGTACAGCCGTGCCCTGAGCGCAGTGACGACGGCTGTGGTAGGGGGCGTAGCCGGCCAGGGCGCCGGTCAGGTCGCGTCCAATGCGCTGGCGCCCTATGCCGCTTACTTCATCGGCAGCAAGCTTGACTCGAACCACGGCAGCGATCCCAATGCGACTCTGCAATTGCTGTCGCACGCGGTATTGGGTGCACTGCTGGCGGAAGCCAATGGTGGCAATGCGGGAACCGGAGCGGTCTCTGCGGCTGGCGGCGAGTTGGCCGCGAAGGTGCTGACTAATACGTTGACCGGGGGAGATCCTTCCAGGCTGAGCCCGGAGCAGAAGGAGATGGTGCTGGCGTTGTCGCAGGCGGTGGGAGCACTGGCGAGTGGGTTGTCAGGGCAGGATCTGGCTGGGATTGCGTTGGATGCGGGGATTGCCAAGAATTCGGTTGAGAACAATTTCCTTGGCAATGACGATCATGCTCGGATGGTGCATCTCCGCGAGAAGGCCAAGCGGCAGGGGGGGCTGGATAAACAGGAATCCTTGGAACTGGTTCTGCTTGATGCTGCGGACCAGATGAGTGCGGGGTTGCTCCGGAAGGCGTTGGCAGGAGAGACCCTGACTGAGGTTCAAGCCGCAGATCTCGCGACTTATATCAATCGTTACGAACTGCAAAACGGTCCGCTAGACCTTCCGGAGCTACAGAAGCAGTTCCTCGCCAACAGTGGTTCTCTGAATCCTGGCGAATTGCAGGGAATCAACCCGTCGCAGTCCTATGGGCGACCCTATGTCGGTTTGGGGGCTGACCAGAAGGCATACAAGGATGCAAACTATTCGTGGTTTGAAGATTTAATCTATCGTGGCAAAGGGACAAACGAGCGCCTGTACGATGCTGCGTTGAAGCAGTCTGGGCTTGAAATAACTCGTTCCGAAGACTTGCTTCCCTCAGCAATGCAGCTTAGGAACTTCTTCGCTGTACATGACGCTCAAGCTTCAAGTGCTATCGCCAGTGCCGCGTTCATTGCCGCAACGTTGGGTGGCGCGAGCGAAGAGAATCGACGAGCGCTGACGTTGACGATGGGGGCCTTGGCCAACATCGGAGCAGTGAGATTTGTGAACAGGACTGGGCTTTTGCCTCAGACGGGCGGTCTTGGTGTAACGCGGCCACGAGCGCTCAGACCAACTGATGAGGCGTCGACAACGAATTCCGTGCCGGCTGGGTACGAGAACGGCTTCTCTCGTCCGGAAAATTCCAATCCGCCAAAGTTACAGGTAACCAATGACGGTGGGGGTCTCAGTGCTCCAGGAAATCCAGTTCAGCGTGGTGTAGTGCTTTCGCGAGTCAATCTGGCCAACGGACGGACACGAACAACGCCTTTGCGCGACTCAGGGGCTCCGGTTTCTGCGGGCTTTCAGCATGTTCTAGATGGGCACTTTGGAAAGTCACCAACTGGAAATAGATCCATCTTCAGTATTAATCCGGATGAGCTCAAGGTGGTTCTACAAAGCGCGGTTGTTGTTCGCTCTCCTGTCTATGAAATTCCTGGAGGACAATACGTTCGTATTGTTGATGTTGGAAGGCCGATTGGGATATCTTCACTGAAGGATGGGGGGCAGCCAACCTCCGTCATCAAAGTGTTTACAGATAAGGCGGGAAACTTGATTACAACGTTTCCAATAAAGGGTGGAGAGTAATGGCTCGCTTGTCGGGAATTTTGAGGAATAGACTGATTTCAGGTCTTTCGAGCGTAAATAATAATTCGGGTGCGAGGGGTGTTGTTGAGGCACTGATCCAATGGGTTATGGAATGCGAGGGCGAGGTTCGCAGAGAACCATTCCTAAGCTATGGCTTTGACTTGATTGTGAATATGGATGGTCGATTGGATGAATATCCATTCGCGGAGATCGGGGAAGCGGATGTTGGGCGCGTGCATTCGCGTGCGACCCAGTTGAGAAACGCAAGTGATGACGGTGTCGCGCAGTTTGTCAGAGATCTGATGGAGGAGTTGGTCGCCGTCGAGATTGACAGGGTGTGTTCCCGCTGCGGGGAGGCGTATATGCGGGCATATATGGGGTTGATCAGTTTTACGCCCGCATTTCAGTGTGATGTATGCGGCTATGGCGAATTCTTGAATGGTTCGGCTTTGAGAGGTGAAAGGCTTCGATTCATTACATTGAAGGAGCTTGAGTCTTTCGGGATTTCTTGGCTGTAGATTGCATGCGATTCCTGTCATCTTTGAGTGTATCTGCAGTAATCTCATTAGAAAGGATGGTGTGAGTATGGGCTTAATAAATCGTTCTAGCTTGAGTAATGTCACTGGCGCGAAGTGGACCGTGGATACAATTTCACCAAATGAGCGTTAGACTGAGAAAGTGTAGATTAAGTTAAAGTGATTAATGATTGGTTGGATGGTCTTGATGTAAGGGGATTTATTGGTAGTGTGGGGCTTCTTGATGTTGATGTGATCTGGTGGAATTGTTTTGACTATCTTCCCGGTCTTTCGCTTGAAGAGAGGAGGCAGTTCTTCCGATGGGGGTCGGGTGCTGTTTTAAGTGAAGGGAGGGCTAGGCTCGAAGATGTGAATGGTTTTTGGGGCGGTACCGTTAATGAGCAGACTGAGCGTTTCATGGCGGCTTGGCCGCCTGAGTTGGACTGAGATCCGGACATGTTCTGGGTTGCCAAGCCTGGATATGGCTGGGTTCCTGGCGGTTTTGTCTGGAAGCTGGAAGATGGTAGCTATTTCAGTCCGTAGATCTAAGTGCTGCTGGGGGGGGCGGATCGAAGAAAAATGAATCCGAAACATGGACGAGGGTCTTAACCCAGTCGGTCGCTGACGGAATCGGAGAGGGTTTATTGATGAGTGACTCGTTTGAGATTGCCATGGAGGTCGTCCCGTGGGTCAACGAGTCCTAGGTGCTGGAATCGATCGGTCGCACGGCTGAGTCCGTCTCGCGGACCGAGCTGGATGGCGAGCCGATAGCGGTTGGCGACTGGCTTGCGGGAAATGTCGATGACTTCCCGTGCAGTTCTTGCATGATCCAGGAGATCAATGGTTTTAGGCTGGAATTCGCCGTTCATATTCCTACGTTGCTGATTCGCGTCTTTAGATTCGACAGAACGGTAATTATAGATTTCTCATTCGAGATGGATTGGTCGGATGTTGCCGTGGCCATGCCCATACTCCATAGGCATTTCCAGCAATTGAAGTTGCTAAGTGAAGCGCGCACTGTGTTTGGAGGGATGGAGCCGGCGCAGGATCTGGACACTAGATTTTTCACTGATGATGCGCGCGGCCCTTTGGGGAGTTCCATTGTCTGATCTGGAAGGGAATCGCCGCTCCGTGAGGGCTTAGGCTTGATCTCTTAGGGGATTTCAACCACTGGCGATTGCGGCAAGGGTGATTCACAAGGGTTGGGTACTACGTGAAGCTGAGTGGGATCGGTTCTACGGGTGGGGGGCGAAGTCCCGGTTGATCGATCCGATCATCAACGTCGACGCGGCTCGAAATCCCAATGATCGCCCGCAGAAGATGCGGGGCGCGCAATAACATCTCGATGAAGGCCGGGGGCGATACCGCGTTGCGTGGTGCCACGGCGACCGATGATCGCATCCTATAATGTCAGATAGGAAGGTTTTGGTGCTCGGCCAGGAAGCTGCTGTGAAGGGTTACAAGGACGCTGTTGCTGCGGGGAAGAGGATATATGAGTCCAATGCGGGAGGCGTCTCTTTCGTTGTGTACATCGATGATGCCGGTGTAGTTAAAAATTTCCACCCTAAGTGAGGTTGGTATGAGTGATCAGTTGTTTGGATCTTGGATGGATAAGAGGGATTCTGATTGGGTGGTTTTTGCTTACTTTGATTGGATTTATTCTTCGGGAGTGTTTATTCAGATGCTCGAGTGTTTATCAAGGGGCTGGGGTTTTGGCACCGATGATGTTGACTGTAGATTCCCAGATAATAGTAGCTTCGACGTGGATGATCACTTTTCTGGGGTGGAATTTTCATATGGGCTCAAGTATGACCCGGACGTTGTGATTGTTAGTGATGAAGAGTTTAGTCGATACCTGGGTATGGCATGTCTCAAGTATATAGAAAGAACTCCGGGATCGGCTGAGTACGTTCGCTCAATGCTGTGCCGGAATGAGCTGGGAAATGGCTAATCCAGACTGCGGCCCTGCTGATGATTGCAGCATCGTTGATGCGGGCGCTGTGGCTGGCGCTGTTGCCATCGCTGATGAGCCGTCTGCTTACGCATTACTGGCGAGCTCGCTGTGCCTGTGCCATCGCCAGAAACTTATTGGGTGCTTTAGGGTAGGATTTGGCCGGGATCGCGTTGAATGCGGGGATTGCCAAGAACTCGGTTGAGAATAACTTCCTTGCTGAGGATCAAGCTCGAGTAATGAAGCAGCAACTCGACGAGTATGGCAGCGACACGTCATGCCAAAAGATGGTGCGTGACGTTGCCAAGCAACTGTCGGAGCGAATGGACTGTGAGCTGCTCTCGGTTTGTACAGCGAACTCGGCGAGCCCTGCGTGTCAGGCGTTTGTGAATGCGGCTGTTTCGTACAAGTATGGGTTCGTGGCCCGGAGAGCTTGGACTGTTCGATGATTCAAACGGAGGCGGTTCTGGCGCTCTCTAAAGCGGTGGGAGCGCTGGCGGGTGGGTTGTCGGGCAGGATCTGGCGGGGACCGTGTTGAATGTGAGGATTGCCAGGAACTTGTTTGAGAACAACTTCCACGCAGGGGATCAGGCGAGCGCAATCTGGTGCGAGTTGGGCGACTGATGTGCGGGACAAGTCGATAGGTAATGGGGGCAAGTAGGGGTGAGGCTAGAATGAGGGATGAAGTCTATTCTGCAGTGATGAATTCTTCGTTTGGGTTGTCTCTTGGTGCCGTCTGGCAGCACATGACGATGGAGATGGGGGATGTTGGGATTTCTGGAAGGAGGGGCGCGTTCTTCGAGTTGATGGGGCGTTTGCTGAGAGAGCGGAAAGTAAAACTCGCATCGGACGGGAGGACCTTGGAGGGTGACTGGCGGGAACAATTGTTGTTCATCTCAAAGGCATGGCTTGAGAGTCCTGGCGAAGATGATATTGATGGATTCGGCCTTTGGTTCTTGATCGATGCTCCGGCGGGCTTGGTTTGGATTGGCGCAGATGGCCGTGAGCATTGGACGTAGCATTCCAGTCCAAATCGATCACACCTCACCATCGATGGCAAACAGATGTTGGCGGCTGAGCTGGGCGTCAACATCGATACCAGCGCAGCGCGCGGTGAAGGCATTGCTGATGGAAGTACTTTGCTGATGGACAGGCAGGCGACGGCGGCTGCCGCAGGTACGGTGACGGCCACCAGCCAGCTGATTGCCAATGGTGTTTGCAGTGCGCATGTGAGCCGGTTCAGAAGAGAGGGGGCGGGATGAGTGTTGGTGATATGGGAGATTTCAAAGAAATTTCTGTTCAGGCTGCATATGTGTTGATGTGCGTTTTCCTGCAAAATTATTTGGATAGGGGTAGTAATCAGGACGCTCTTGTTGATCTATTATCTTCGGCGCGCTCTTTTTTGTGGGCAGATGACCTGCCCAACGATCCGGTAATGTGGGATGACTGGCGCGACGCGTTTGCAGAGGTCAACACCGCTGGGGGCGCACTTAATGCTGAATTCTGTGTCGCACAAATGAGTTCATCGGGTGGGTGTTTGACGTTGCTGAATTCGTTCTCAGTAATGCTGGTATTCCTCGAGGCGATTTTTGATCGATCCGGTGAGGGTCTTCCACTGTTCGAAGTTATTGGGCGTCTCACGTCGCCTTTAAATGATTCCAGTTGCCTGAATGATTCCTCTGTCTGGGTTGAGTGGATGGAGTCGGTTGGAAAGGTTAGGTCGCAGGGGTTTGGGTAGCGGCTTCTCTGATGGCAATAGCGATTGAATGGGGTGGGGCGGGCGATGCAAGAGGATCTTGAATTCGGTTGTGAATTCGAAGTCGAGATTCTTGCCGGCCGCAGTAGGCCTCATGTTGAGGTGACAGAGGAGCCTGCCTGGAGCAAGGTTTAGTTTCGTGGCGAGTTTGGATAGAGGATAATGAAAGTAAGGATTGAACCCACCTTCGGCAGCGCCGTCGGTGAAGCGGTGCAGAGCACAGATGCAACCTCAGATGGGTTGAGCGAGAAGGAAGCACTGGCGATCGTGGTAGGTGACAGGTTCCGCGCCTATCTCCGTCACTGGAGGCTGTACGAAGCAAGCGCCAGGGCGCCAAGGCGATGGAACTGGCCGGCATTCCTGTTCTCGTCACTCTGGTTCTTCTTCCGGCGCATGCATGCGTGGGGCGCGATCTGGTTCATCCTTTCGCCGTTGCTGATGACCACCTTCGTGCTGCTGGGGCTGCCATGGTTGTCCTTGCTCTCTTTCCTGGTGTTTCGCGTACTTGCAGGAATTCTGGCGAATCCGCTGTACCTGTCGCATTGCCGAAGGATTGTCCGCAAGGTTGATGCCGAGCATCGCGGGGCACATCGGCGGCACCTTGAGCTGCAGAAGGCTGGTGGTGTCAGCTACACCGCTCTGGTGATCGCCTTGGCGGTAACGGCCTCACAGAACACCCTGATCAAACTGATCGTTGGTTCGATATCAGAGCCAACGCCCACGCAGTCTGCTGTGCACGTGGCGGCGAACCCGCCGTATCTGCCGGACCCGCAGATGGAGGAAGCAGAGCGGGTGGCGTACCAGGAGCAAATGCGTGCGATCACAATGACGGCGTGGCCAGCAGGTGTCCCCATCGAGGGCAATGCCTGCATTGTCGAGCTGCGACTGGCGCCCCCGGGGCGAGTGCTGGAGGCCAATGTTCTGGAGCCGTGCACGTTGAACGACGCCCAACGCGAGATGATGCTGGGTGAAATCAGGCGCACGGACTTCACGATCGAGGGGAAGATGCGGTTCTTCAACCGGCATACCCTCATTGGATTGTGATCGCTGACATCCGGCGAGAGTCGCTCTGGAAATGGTGCATGCAGGGAGATTATTGGTGAAAGAACAGCTCTTGACGATCGAGGAAGCTTACATGGCGATGTTCTACTTCCTCCAGATCGACTATTCCCGCGGCCCCAGCGATGAGATCGGGGGGCTGCTGGGTTCACTTGGCTGGAGTCTTAAGGAGGATCGAAGCCCCACGGATCCAGGTGCGTGGGAGGACTGGTTGGACGCGGTGAGAGCGTCCATGGGGAACAGCGAGGAGGGCATAAAGGATATGAGTGCTACCTACACTGATCTGAAGCGGTAGCCGGATTGTTGCGAGCTCCCATGGGTAAGGTGGGCAGGGGTAGTCCGTATGAATCAGGAATTCTTCAGGACAGAAATGAAGCCGAAGACGAAAGTGGCCATGCCGAGTCATGAAGCTGTTGGCTTCAGATTGATGGTTCGATAATGAGCATTTCGCTGTTTCTGGAAGTCGAAGCCGGTGCCGATCTGGGTGCCGTGCTGCACGCCCTGGATTCGATCCAGGCCGAGTACTCCGACGGTACTGACGGTCTGCGTGGATATCTTCCAGCATCCAACACTGGCTTCGGGTTCGGCATCGTCGACCCGCCGGAAGCTGTCGTAGCGGAAGGGATTGAGGCCTCGTGGCAGGTGGGCCTGCTCGGCTCGTTTCATTTCCGCGCGAGCGGGTTTGAACGTGCCTGGGAGGAAATATGCCACTTCATCAAGCGTTACGCCGCGACGTGCGAGTTCCAGTTTGTGCTCTCCTTCCAGTTCGAGAGCGTCTATGCGGCAAGTCTCGGGAAGGCTCTGGTCTTCCCGGGGCCTGTTGCCCTGTAATGCCAGATAGCGGGGCGGCAGGCCCCGGCCTTATCCTATTCTCGGTACACGTGGCGATATGCCTTCTGGATATAACGCCCTCGTGGGTCGCCCGCTTTCACACCTGTCTGCACAGTTCCAGAGTTTTGGATCGATATAATAATATCGCCCTATAAAGTTTCCCTTGCCTGCGCCGCCATCGATCATACGGCCATGATCAAGGGAATTGAGATGCTCGCCTTACGCAACCTCCGAGTGGGATCCCGGCTGGGTGCCGGGTTCGGTTTGCTGCTGCTGTTCATCGTGGCCATCGTCGGCCTGGCGCTGTACGGAAACCATCTGAAGTCTGCCCAGTTCTCGAAAGTGGTGGACGTCAACATGGTGAAGATGCGGCTGTTGAACGAGATGCTGGATACCAACAACGCAGTGTTGATGCACCGCAGGCTGATGGTGATCAAGCGCGGCGAGGATTTCGACAAGGATTATCAGAAAGCGCAGGAGCTGTCGCAGACCTACGATGGTATCTGGGCCAAGTACATCAAGATTCCACGCGACGCCACCGGCGATGCCCTGGTTGCGAAAATCGACGCGGCACGCAAGGCGACAGACGCCTCCACCCAGCATCTGCACGAGCGCATGAAGGCGGGTGATTTTGACGGTGCGGCCAAGGAACTGCTCGCCGAGCACGGACTGGCTACCGCATGGAACGAGACGATCTCGACCCTGCTGCGGCATCAGGAGACACTGACCGCGCGCAGCCGCGAGGAATACCGTTCAACCGAATCCTGGACCGGCACGCTGTCGATCGTGTTCGGCGTGCTGAGCCTGATACTGGGCTCGCTGGCCGCGTGGGCCATCACCCGCAGCCTGACCCGCCCGCTGGAAGGTGCGGTGAAGCTGGCCGACGGCATCGCCAACGGGCGGCTGGACAACAGCATCGACGCGTCCGGCAACGATGAGGTGACGCAGCTGCTCAGGTCGATGCAGCACATGCAGGCGCAGTTGCAGTCGGTGATGGCGGCGCAGGGCGAGTTGGCCCGTCAGCACGATGCAGGCAGCCTCAGCTATCGCATGGACGAAGGTGCCTTCCCCGGCGACTACGGGCGCATGGTGCACGAGACGAATGCGCTGGTCGGCTCGCACGTGCAGGTGCAGAACCGGCTGATCGAAGTGATGAAGCATTACGCCCGTGGCGACCTGTCGGTGGACATGGATCCGCTGCCGGGCGAGAAGGCGGCGATCACCCAGGCAATGGACGAGACCAAGACCAGCCTGTCGGCGATCAACAGCGAGATCCGCCGGTTGGCGACAGCGGCCGCGGCAGGCGACTTCAGCCTGCGCGGTGACGAAGGTCGCTTCGCCTACGATTTCCGCGACATGGTGGCCGGGCTCAATCGTCTGATGCAGACCACCGACGAGAACCTGGTACAGGTGTCGACGCTGCTGCAGGCTATTTCGCGCGGTGACCTCACCGTACGCATGCAAGGTGATTTCCACGGCGTGTTCGCCCGCATGCGCGATGACTGCAACGCCACCGTCGATCAGCTCAAGCAGATTGTCGGCCGCATCCAGTCCAGTGCGTCCAGCATCAACCTGGCAGCGGGCGAGATTGCCTCGGGCAACACCGATCTGTCGCGGCGTACCGAGCAGCAGGCGGCGAACCTGGAAGAGACGGCGGCGTCGATGGAGGAACTGACCTCCACCGTGAAGCAGAACGCCGAGCACGCACGCCAGGCCAACCAGCTCGCCATCGGCGCGCACAGTGTCGCGTCACAGGGCGGCGAGGTGGTCGGCCAGGTGGTCACCACGATGTCGGCCATCGAAGCCTCGTCGAAGAAGATCGCCGAGATCATCAGCGTCATCGACGGCATCGCCTTCCAGACCAACATCCTGGCCTTGAACGCGGCGGTGGAAGCCGCGCGTGCCGGCGAGCAGGGCAGGGGCTTTGCGGTGGTGGCCAGTGAGGTGCGCACGCTGGCACAGCGCTCGGCCGGTGCGGCCAAGGAGATCAAGGGCCTGATCGAGGATTCGGTCGGCAAGGTCGCCGATGGATCGGCGCTGGTCCGCCAGGCAGGCACCACAATGGGCGAGATCGTGGCGTCGGTGCAGCGCGTGACCGACATCATGGCCGAGATCTCTGCCGCGTCGCAGGAGCAGAGCTCGGGCATCGAACAGGTCAACCAGGCGGTGGTGCAGATGGACGAGACCACGCAGCAGAATGCGGCGCTGGTGGAAGAAGCCAGCGCGGCGGCACGCTCCATGGCGGAGCAGGCCAACCTGCTGGCCGAGGCGGTATCGGTGTTCCGCACCGGTGCGGCAACCGCGGTTGCAGCCGTGCGTCCGGCCCTGGCTGCGGTGGCCGCGACGGTTACTCCGGTGCGCAGGCCGGCGGCACTGTCGCCGCGCATCGAGCCGACACTGGCGGCCAATGCCGGTGGTTGGGAAGAGTTCTAGCTGGAACGTGGCATGCCGGTAGGGAGACGGCGCCCATTGCGATGGCTGATCGCGATGGGCGCAACTTTCTTCCTGAACGCGCGATGGCCGATGAGGTGGCGGACACGCGCATTTCACTTCCGGTTGCCAACCGCAGGAGGAAACTTGCGTCATACCGGAACTCAGGAGATGGCCATGAAGACCTCGACCCGATTGCTTGTGCTGGGCACCCTGCTGGCGGCTTCGTCGGTGGCCGGCGCGCAGACCTATGGCCCGCGCGATGAGGGACGCAAGTTCAATGACGGCAGCCGCGTGGTCTGCAAGAACGTGGAAGTGCAGCGCAACTCGCGCGATCCGAACCGCATTGCGGGTACGGCCACGGGTGCAGTGATCGGCGGCCTGCTGGGCAACCAGGTGGGCGGCGGCAATGGCAAGAAGCTCGCTACCGTGGCCGGTGCCGTGGCCGGTGGTGCGGCCGGTCGCCAGATCCAGGGCAACAGCCAGCAGAAGAACGGCGACCGCGTGGTCGAGCGCCGTTGCGAGCGCGTCTATCGTTGATCGGTTGCCGACAGCGCCCGTTCCCCCCTTGCACATCGCAGTACTCGAACGCCGGCCCCGCGCCGGCGTTCTTCGTTCCGGACCTGTATCGCTGACTCCGGCGTCGTGCCTATACTGCGCCGACTCAACGGATGAATGTCCAGTGAACGAATCGGCTCCAGCTCCCCAACCGGCACCGCTCGCAAGGCATGACCCGATACCGGAAGCGACTGCCCATCCCCATCGGGTGCGTGATCGCACCGATGAACTCGAGCTCTTCATTTCGGGCCTGCTGGCGTTTGCGCTGCTGGCCGTGCCGGGTTATCTGTTCGACGCCTGGGCGCGCAGCAGCCTGCACACCGAAGGCATGTACTTCCAGATGCTCTGGTTCGGTTTCAGCATCAGTGTCGGCATGTGCTATGTGCTGGCAGTGGCCTTGATCATCCACCTCACGGTGCGCGGCTACTGGATCGGGCTGATCGGCCTCAGGTCGCATTTCCCCGATGGCATTGACTGGGACCGCCTGCCAAGAATGGGGGCGGTCACGCGCGCCTTCCTGCAGGCCCGGGACGGAGGCCTCGATGGCAGCATCGAACGTGCCGACCGGCTGGCGACGATGCTGTTCTCGACCACCCTGCTTGCCGTACAGACATTGGCGGGCACCCTGGTATTGGCCGTCCTGACGCTTGGTGTGTCGATGGTGATCGGCGCGCTGTCCGGCGGCGCCGATCATGTCGCCATGCTCGCCCTGTGCACTGTGCTGGCCGCAATGTTGGCGCTGGCTGTTACCCCCGGGATCCTGGAGAAGATCGTGGCGCGGCGGCAGGCGCGCGGGCAACCCCATGAGCGACCGCAGCGACTGCTGCAGGGCATGCTGGCGGCACTGCAACGGGTTCCGCTGTTGCGCCTGATGCAGACCATGCAGCTGACCATGCAGAGCAACCTGCGCTCGCGTTCGTTCATGGCGGCCTACCTGTTCGCGGTGCTGGTAGCGATGCTGCTGGCGGCCGTGCAGGTGATGGCGTCGTTGAAGTTCTCGCTGTTCAACCGTTACCAGATCGTCACGGAAGCGGCGGTTGAGCACGGCATGCTGAGTGCGCATTACGAATCGATGCGTTCGGCGCATGACCAGCTGCTGCCGTACCCGATGATCCCGTCGGACACGATCAGCGGTGCGCAGCTTCGTTTGTTCATTCCGCATCGCCCGCAACGCGACAATCCGCTGGCGCGCCAGCATTGCACCGCACTTCCGGACGCGCGCAATGAGGCCACCGGGCAACAGGCCGCCAATGCCGCAGTGGAGTGCCTTTCCCGGCTCTGGCAGGTCAAGCTGGACGGCGCCCCGGTCGACCTGCATGGCTTCGTGCCCATGGAGCGGCGTGACCTGGATATGCGCGGCCTGGTGGGGTACCTGCCTACCCGGGGGCTCGCACCCGGACGCCATGACCTGGAACTGGTGTGGAATGCTGCAGGCGGCGAGCGGGGGGCCGGACGGCGCCGCGCGTTCCGCATCCCGTTCTGGTATGCCCCGGATCCATAAACGATGGATCAAAGCGGCCATGCCGCGCCGCTTGAACAGGCCGCTTACGACTTAATTCCCTCCGTCCCCTTTTTTGGCGAGGAGGCGCCAGGTGGCGAGGCTACCGTAGAGCAGCAGCAGGACGGTGAGGGTGATCAGTTCGTGGCTGATGTCGGCCAGGCGGGCGTCCATCTGGTTCAGGCGCACCATCAGGTTGATGCCCGAGGTGGTCGGCAGCAGCTGTGCCAGCCAGACCAGCGGTTGCGGCGTCATCACCGCCGGCCACGACAGGTTGGCCAGGAAAAACAGCGGGATGGAGGTGGCGATGATGTACTGGAAGGCGCGCTCGCGGGTGCGGAAGAAGCTGCCGACGAACAGGCCGAAGACCACGGTGGTGGCGATGAACAAGGTGCCGCCCAGCAGCTGGCCCATCGGGTTGCCGCCGCGCGGATAGTCCTGCACCCAGGCAGTGAAACCGGCGTACCAGAACAGGCCGAACAGGCCGATCAGGCCGAAGCCCAACGCCATGCCGGCCAGCGTCGGCAGGTCGAAGCGCAGGCGCCGGCCCAGTGCGAGGCGGCGGCCGCCGAGCAGAACGCCGATGCCCATCAACAGCGTCTGGTGCACGATCAGCTCGGCCACGCCGGGCACGATGGCGCTGCCATAGCCTTCCTGCGTGTTGTACAGCGGGCGCTGCACCAGGGTGACCGGCGGTGCCTGCGGCGCACCCATGAAGGCGGCCTGGCCGACCACCGCATCACGCCCGAACGCACCCAGCGCATCAGCTACGCTGCCCAGCACCCAGCTGGCGCGGCCCAGGTAGGCACCGTTGCCAAGCAATACCAGCTTGGCCGGATGGCCGCGCAGGATGTCGCGCTCCAGGTTGGCCGGGATCACGACGATGCCTTCGGCGTGGCCGGCTTCGAGCTGCTGGCGTGCGCTGTCGACGTCCGCCGGTTGCCCGACCACGCGCGCAACGCGCAGTGCGTCGAGCTTGCGCAGCAGCTCGCGGCTGGTCGCGCTATGGTCTTCGTCCACCACCAGCACCGGCAGGTTGCCGGCCACCTGGTGCCGGTAGGCGGCTGGATAGAAGAACGAATACAGGATCACCGCACCGACCATCACCACGATCGCGTAGCGGTCGCACAGCACCGCCATCAGGGTCTGCTGCAGGCTGCGCCAGAGCATGCTCATGCGTCAGCCCCTGCGGATTGTGCGGCGGCAGGCGTGCGTGCAAAGGCGATCAGGCGCAGGCCGCCGATGCCACCGGCCACCACCGTCATCAACAGCAGCGTAGCCAGCGGCCATGCCGAAACCTGCAGCGGCGAGCCGATGAACTGCTGCTGGGTCTGCAGCTTGATGTAGGCGCTCAATGGCAGCAGCTGGTGCCAGACGCGGGTAAACAACGGCCCGTCCAGCACCGGGAAGGTGGCACTGGAAAACGCCAGTGCGGTGCCGATGCTCAGACCCACCGCGGACAGTGCGGTACCCATGTCGCGGGTGACGCCGACGAAAAACAACGCGTAGGTGGCCGTGGCCAGGTAGAACAGGGGCTGTGCGAGCAGCAGCAGGAGCACGCTGCCGGCCACACCATCGCCGCGCAGCCAGGCCAGGTAGCCGATGCCGAGCGCGCCATACAGCGAGAACAGCAGGAGGTACGGCGCGACCTTGCCGGCGATCGCCGACCACGGCGTGCGAGCCAGCCAGGCGGGCAGGGTGCCATCGCGGATCTCGCGGCCGAGGCTGCCGGCCACCGCAAGTGCCAGTACCAGTGACAGCACCGCCGGGAAGATCAGTGGCAGCAGGAACAATTCGTAGCTGCGCGCCGGGTTGTAGAGGATGTCCGACTGCACCGCGATCGGCGCCGCGCGCAGCTTGCCCGGGCCAACCTGCAGGCCGATGCGCTCGCGCAGCAGGCGTGCGTTCCATGCGGAAACCGCGTCGCCGATGTCGCGCGACGCCGACTGGCCGGTGGTCATGTAGGTGGCGTTGTAATAGGCGAACACCGTGCCCTGGCGCCCACGCAGCGCCTGCCGGGTGACATCGCGCGGCACCAGCACGATGGCGAACACGTCCAGGCTGCGCAGCTGCGATCGTGCCTCCTCCAGGTCCGCTGGTTGGCTGGCGACGCGTACGCCGGGACTGGCGTCGAGCATGCGCAGCAGCAGGCGGCTGTCACTGCTGTGGTCAAGGTCGACCACAGCAATCGGGATATCGCGCATCACCGACGGCGTGAACATCCATGCCATCACGACCAGCATCAGCAGTGGCAGCACGGTGACCAGCAGCAGGTCGGCACGGTTGCCGCGCAGCGACTGCAGCTCGCGCCGCCACGAAGCGGCGAAGCCGTTGCGGTCCGGGCTCAGTGCTGGGGCCATGCGAACAGCACGCTCATGCCGGGGCGGAAGCCCTCGATGCGGCGTACCGGGCGCACCCGCACCTCGAAGCTGCGGACGTCATAGCCGGACGACTGGCGGGTGGTACGCCAGGTTGCGTAGTCGCCGGCCGGATTGATGAAGTAGACCTCGAACTCGCCATCCAGGCCCAGCGCCGGCACGCTGCCCTGCAGCTTGCTGCCGACCTTCAGGCCCTGCATCTGCGATTCGCGCAGGTTCATCGCCACCCACATGCGGTCGATGTCGACCAGGGTGAACACGGGATAGCCGGCTGGCACCAGCTCGCCCGGGTCGGCCATGCGCTTGTTGATCTCGCCCGCCACCGGCGCGCGTCCTTCCACTTCGGCTCGCGCGGCGTTGACCTCGGCCACCGCGCCCTGCGCCTGCTGTACCTGGCCCTGCGCGGCACGCTTGTCCTGCTCGCGGGCGCCGGCCAATGCCATGTCGTACTGCGCGCGGGCGGCGCGGGCCAGTTCGCGCGAACTGGTGGCCTGGGCATGCGCTTCATCGCGCTTCTGCCGGGTCATCACCCCTTCGTTGAACAGGTTCTGCACGCGCCGGTAGGTGGCTTCGGCCAGTGTCGCGCCGGCTTCGGCGCGCTTCCAGTTCGCTTCGGCGGCGCGGATGTCTTCGCTGCGCGCGCCTTCGTCGGCCTTGTCGGCCACCGCCTGCGCAGCCGCCAATGCGCCGTGCGCCTGCTGTTCCTTGGCAGCCACTTCGGGGCTGTCGAGCAGGAACAGCACCTGCCCGGGCTGCACGCGATCGCCCTCGCGCACCTTCAGCTGGGCCACGCGTGCGGTGATCTTGGCGGCCACGTTGATCGTGTCCGCATCGGCCATGCCCTGGATCTGGTCGGCCGGGCTGCGCCAGGCCAGCCACAGGCCGAGCACCACCGCGACCAGCAGGACCACCAGCAGGATCGGTCCCAGCCGCCGCTTGCCGGGGGGCGTCGTCGCATCGTCGTGCAGCACATCACTCATGGTCGATCACCTCGTCCGCACGCCGCCGGAATTCTTCGAAACGGTCCATCTGTCCACTGATCTCCAGCAACTGTGCCAGCGCAATGTCGTATTGGTAGGCGGCCTGTGCGCGCTCGACACGGGCGCCGCCCAGGCCGAGCCGCGCATCGATCACATCCAGCGAGGTGGCCTGGCCTTCGCGGAATGCCAGCTCCTGCAGGCGCAGGTTTTCCTGTGCCTGGGCGATGCTGCTGTCGAGCAGCACGAACTGCTGGCGCGCGGTCTCAAGTTCGTTCCAGGCCTTGCGCACGCCCAGTGCGACCTGGTTCTCGGCCTCGCGCAGGCCCGCTTCGGCCTGCTCCTGCTGCGCACGCGCGGCGCTGATCTGCGCCGGCCGCGAGTTCGGCGACAGGAAGGTGTACTTCAGCCCGATGCCGAACGCCCAGTCCGGGTCGGTCAGCATTTCGTCGCGGCGGCGGAAGTCGTACTGGCCGAAGGCGAAGATCTGCGGCTTCAGCTTGGCCTGCTGCACGCGCACGCCCTGTTCGGCCTGCGCAACCATCGCGCGCAAGCGCGCGATCTGCGGCTGGCGCGCCTGCGCGGTGCGCTCGAAGCTGGTCACCGGTTCCAGCGGCACGCGCTGCACGAACAGCGGCGACACCGGCTGCACCTCGCCACCACTGCGCAGCAGCGTGGCCAGCGCGGCCTTCAGCGTAGCCAGATCGTTCACCGTCTTCTGGTATTCGCGCTCGGCCTTGTCGCGGGCCACGGTGGCCTGCAGGCGCTGGGCGCGGGTGGCAAAGCCCTCGCGTTCCAGCTTTTCTGCATCGGACAGGTGGCGGTTGAGGCCGTCGCGCACGTCGCGGCGCACGTCCACCGCCTGCTCGGCCAGGCGCTGGCCGAAGTAGGCCTGAGCCAGCTGCACGGTCAATGATTGGCGCTGCGCCTCGCGCTCGGCGTTGGCCTGCTCATGGGCGGCGCTGGCCGCACGTTGCGCGGCCGGGATCACGCCGCCGGTGTACAGCGGCAGCACCGCGGTCACTACCGGGCGTGTACGCCAGTCGCGCTCGGTGAACGACAGCGGCGAATCGATACCGAAGGCTTCAGCCACGGGCGCCAGCGAACCCAGTGGCAGGGTCAGGGTCTTCTGGAACTGCAGGCGGCGCACTTCGCCGGTGATCTCCGGCAGGCGCAGCAGGCGCGTGGCGTCCTGCAGGTCCTGCTTGTTGCGTACCGCTGCATCTGCGGCCGCCAGCGCATCGGAGACCTGCTCCAGGCGTTGGCGTGCCTGTTCCCAGTCCAATGCGGGGGCGTCGTTGCTGTTCTGCGCGGACGCAGCGGTTGGCAGGCAGGTCGCCAGCACCAGCGCCAGCGCGGCCTTCGCGCGGTGCATCCTTGTACGTCGGCCGATCACGCCCATGCCGTCCCAGTGGTAAAGAAGTGCGCAAACGGTAGTGCGCGCGGCGTGAAGCCCGAGTCTGCGGTCATCCGATTGTCCTCAACGAAGGGTGCCGCTGGCTGCAGTGCGCAGCGCCTGGGTGATGTGCTGCAGCGTGCTTGAGCGCACGGCGGCATGTTGCCAGTACAGCGGCACATCCAGCCAGCGGCGGGGTTCCAGTACCACCACGCGGCCGGCGCGCACGGCGGGCGCGACCAGGGTTTCCGGGGCCATGCCCCAACCGAGTCCGCACGCGGCGGCTTCGACGAAACCGGTGGAAGAGGGCAGGTAGTGTAGCGGCGGCTGCAGTCGCGCGCGGGTCAGGCGCCGCACGAAGCGCCATTGCAGTTCATCCTTGCGGTTGAACACCAGCATCGGTGCGCGCGCCAGGGCCGCGGCCTGCATGCCATCGTTGAAGTACTGACGGGCGAAGCCGGGCGAAGCGATCGCGTGGTAACGCATGGCGCCGAGCGGGTGCACGTTGCAGCCCTTCACCGGCTGGCTTTCGGCGGTCACTGCGCCGAGCACGCTGCCATCGCGCAGCAACTGCAGGGTGTGGTCCTGGTCGTCCATGCGCAGGTCGAACAGGTAGCCATGGCGCTGGTGCAGGTCGGCGATGGCGGGCACGAACCAGGTATCAAGCGAGTCGTCGTTGACCGCCAGGGGGATGGGCGTACGGGCAGCGTCGTTGCCACGCTCGGGTAGCAGCTCGGCCAGCGCCTCGGCTTCCAGTGCCTGCATCGGGCGTACCCGGCGCAGCAGCGCTTCCCCCGCTGCGGTCGGTCGGCAGGGTGCCTGGCGCACCACCAGGACCTGCCCGAGCCTGTCTTCCAGCGCCTTGATCCGTTGCGACAGTGCTGATGGGCTGATCGACAGGCGGCGTGCCGCGGCCTCGAAGCTGCCTTCTTCCAGCACCGCAGCGAATGCGGCCAATTGTGGATGTACCAGATCCATGCCGGTGCCTCTTCAGTTTTCCTGCACAGGATAAAGAAAAATCAGATTGTCTAAACATGGGCGGTGCCGCACCCTGCGCGTCCCCTCGCTGCCTGGCCTGTCCTGATGTGGATCGCCGCTACCGCCGCCGGCCTGTTCGCAGGTGTCGGCCTGATCATCGCCATCGGCGCGCAGAATGCCTTCGTGCTGCGCCAGGGCCTGCAGCAGCGGCATGTGGGCGGGGTGGTGCTGGCCTGCGCCGGCGCGGACATCGCGTTGATCCTGGCCGGCGTCGGTGGCATGGGCGCGCTGGTGCTGCAGTGGCCGCTGCTGCTGCAGGGGCTGCGTTTCGGTGGTGCGGCGTTCCTGCTCTGGTATGGCCTGCAGGCGGGACTGCGCGCGTGGCGCGGTGGCAGCGTATTGGCAGCCGCCGAGGCGCAGGCCGCTAGTGGGCGCCAGGTGCTGCTGACCTGCCTGGCGTTCACCCTGCTCAACCCGCACGTCTATCTGGATACGGTGGTGCTGCTGGGCAGCCTGTCCACGCGCTACCCGGGCAATCTGCGCTGGGCCTTCGCCGCCGGGGCCTGCGTGGCCAGCGTGGCCTGGTTCTGCTCGCTCGGCTATGGGGCGCGCCTGTTGCAGCCGGTGTTCCGCAGGCCGAGTGCCTGGCGGGTGCTGGATGCAGGCGTGGCGATGTTCATGCTCTGCCTGGCCACGCTACTGCTGTTGCGTCCGCTCTAGGCCGCGTCCACCGTGCACAGTGGCGCTTCGCCGGGGCGCAGGGTCAGTACGCGCACACCGTGGCGGGTGACCGCCACCGTGTGCTCGAACTGCGCCGACAGCTTGCCGTCGCGGGTGTAGACCGGCCATTCGTCCGGCTGCTGGCGGATGGCCGGCTTGCCCTGGTTGAGCATCGGCTCGATGGTGAACACCATGCCCTCCTCCAGCACCCTGCCGGTGTTGGGATGGCCGTAGTGCAGGATCTGCGGTTCCTCGTGCATTTCCTGGCCGATGCCATGGCCGCAGTATTCCTTCACCACGCTGTAGCCGTGACTGCGCGCGTGGCGGGCGATGGCGTGGCCGATGTCGCCCAGGCGTGCACCGGGGCGCACCGCAGCGATGCCTTTCCACATCGCCTGGTAGGCGGTCTGCACCAGCCTGCGCGCGGCGTAGTCGACCTCACCGATCAGGTAGGTGGTGCTGGAGTCGGCGATGTAGCCGTTCTTCTCCAGGGTGATGTCGAGGTTGACGATCTGGCCATTGCGCAGCACGTCGGTGGTGCTGGGTACGCCGTGGCAGACCACGTTGTCGATCGAGGTGTTGAGCACATACGGGAAGCCGTACTGGCCCTTGCTGGCCGGCCGCGCCTGCAGTTCATCGACGATCATGCGTTCGACGAACTCGTTGATCTCCATCGTGCTGCGGCCCTGCAGCGGCAGCTGGTCGAGCGCGGCGAACACCTGCGCCAGCAGGCGCCCGGATTCGGCCATCAGCGCGATTTCGTGTGGCTGCTTGATCACCGCCACGTCAGGCCCGCCCGGGTGCCAGCGCCTGTGGCTGCACGCCGGCTGCGCGCAGTTCGCTGGCGACGATGTCCTGGAAACTCAGCGTGGGGTTCATTTCGCACAGCATGCCGACCCGGATCCAGAAGTTGGCCTGGGCGTTGATCGAGCGGCTGGAGACGGTGCAGGCACGGCGCAACTGGTCGTGCAGGGTGTCATCGATGTTGACGATGCCCATCGGCGGTCCTGGAGTGGGAATATACGAAGCGTATATGTTTCGTATATCCGCCTCAAGCCCGCGTTGTTCAGTCCAGGTGGGTGGCAAAGCGCAGGCGGTTGCCGTCGGGGTCGCGCAGCAGCATTTCGCGGCTGCCCCAGTCGGTGTCATGCGGTGGCTGCTCGATCGGCACGTTGGCGGCGCTGAAGGCGCGGTACAGGCTGTCGACGTCGTCGACGATGAAGTACACCGCGCCGCCTACCTCGCAGTCACCGCTGTGCTCGGTGAGGAAGATCGTCTGGCCGTCCCGGGTGAGTTGGGCGAACAGCGGGAAGCCGGACTCGAAGCGGTGTTCCCAGTCGACCACGAAACCCAGCCCCTGCACGTAGAACGGCAGGGTGGTGTCTGCGTGGCGCATGCGCAGTTGCGGGATGACGGTCTGGGGCATGGCGGCGGCTCCGAGGTGGGAACCCAGTGTAGTGCCGGCCGCTGGCCGGCATTCCTGTGAGCCCGGGAACAACGGGGTTGCCGGCCAGCGGCCGGCACTACCGAAGCCACGCCGGCCAACGGCCGGCATTGCCGACGCGGTCAGCAGGCCGTCGGTGCGGCGGCGATTGCCGCCAGCAGTTCGCGGTTCACCTGCTGGTGACGCGCCTGCCAGACGAGAAGATCATCGGCCCTGATGTCCGGTTGGCCATCCAGCGACGACAGCCAGCGCTTGAAGCGGCTCTGGTAGTTCGCCAGCGAGACTTCGCCGGTGATGTCACTGCCGACCAGGCCACCGGCGCGCAGTGCTTCGATCACCACCAGTGCGTGTTCCAGCTGGAAGCGGCCCTGGTCCCAGTTGCTGCGCGCAACGTCCTCGGCGAATACATCCTTGTCGATCGACAGGTAGGTCGGCTGCGGGGATGCGGCCTGCTCGGCGGCGAACGCGGCGACCAGTGCCTCCGGGTGCTCGAAGCGTCGGAACGCACGGCCCATGCCGAGGCGGTGGCCCCAGCCCACGTCCACGTCCATGCACCAGTACGTCAGGCGTCCACCCATCAGCGGTCGCCAGTGGTTCTCCCAGGCATGACCGAGGCCGATGTCGCTGGAAGTGATGCCGAGCACATGGATGTGCGAGATCTGCGGCAGCTTGCTGGCGGCGTTCACCCACGAGCCGCAGTGCATGCCGAGCGGGAACCGCATGTTGTCCGGATGGTTGTCCAGCACCACCAGCTGGAACGGGGCCTGCCCATGCATGCGGCGCAGCAGTGGCAGGCTCAGGTGGTGGAAGTCGCCGCTGCCGAGCATGACGGTTCCGAGCTGGGCCGGCAGCGGTGCCAGCACGTCAGCGGCGAAACGGTCGAGGGTGGCATTGCTGCAGGCGAAGCGCAGCGGATCGTGCCACTGCGGCAGAGCCAGGGTCTGCGCCTTTGGCAGCGGCAGCACGCCACCGTCCAGGTCCAGGATCAGCGGGGAACGCAACGGCATCGTTCAACCGCCTCCATCAGGTTCGCCCTGCAGGTGCGGGGCCAGCTTGCGCAGGGCGGCGCGCAGCAGCGGGGAGCGTGCGTGGATCGCGTGCCGGGTGGAGGTGAAGCGGGCGCCCAGCTCGGCCTTGATCCGCGAGTCGGTCCAGCCGGCCACGTAGTGGCTCAGGCCGTGCTGCAGCGCGTACTCGAGGTTGTGCATCCAGCTGACCGCGTACAGGTTGTGCTCGCGCGACTGCGGGTACGCCAGGCCGATGTACTTGTCCACCAGCTTGCCGGCATGCACGTAGCACAGGTTCCAGCCGATCAACCGGCCCTGGTGGCGGTACAGGAACATCCGTCCCTGGCCCTGGCTGTCGGCCAGCAGGTACTGGAAATAGGGTAGGTCGAGCTGGTCGAAATGCACCGCGCTCTGCGCGTATACGCCCAGGTACAGCGCGTACAGTTCGGCCTGCAGTTGCGGGTCGGCCAGGGCCGGGTTGCCGGTGGCGATGCAGTCGATCTGCAGGTCATCGCGCGAACGGAGCTTGCGACGGATGTTCTTGCGGCGCGACGATGACAGGCGGCCGAGATAGTCGTCGAGCGAATCGAAATCGATCGCCACCCAGGCCAGCGGCATGCCTTCCAGTTCGACGAAGCCGCGTGTCAGCAGCGCCTGCAGGAAGGCGCCGCTGTGTGCGTTGGCGGCGTCGTCCAGCAGCGGTGAATCGATCGCCAGGTCCTTCACCACCAGCAGCCGGGCATCGCCGATCGCGTGACGCGTCACGTCCTCGGCCAGCGCCTCCGGGGCAACGTGTGCCGGCAGCGGGGTGTACTCGGTGCTGGTGGCACCGACGAAGCGCGTCTTCCAGGTGATCCACGGCCGCCACAGGCGCGACAGCGGCAGGCCGAGCAGCCTGCCGCGCAGTTCGTCATCCATCGTGGTGGTCAGGTCCAGCGGCGCACGGAAGGTCGGCAGGCCGCTGGGAAGGCGGCCTGCCTCGAATCCGAGCGGCGGGTGGGCCAGGAAGCCCTCCAGCAGCGCGGTCGGTTCCAGCGCGGTGCTGGATGCGCGTGACGTCATCTCCATCGGCACGGGAACCGGCAGCGCATCGACCTCAGCCCTTGGCCTTGGTCAGCGCCTGGTCGAGCAGGGTGACCGCCAGGTCGATTTCTTCGTAGCTGATGTCCAGCGACGGCGCGAAGGTGATCACGTTCTTGTACCAGCCACCCACGTCGAGCACGAGGCCCATGCGCTTGCCGTCGTGCAGCAGGTCACCGGCCAGGCCGATGTCGACCATGCGGTCCAGCAGCTCCTTGTTCGGGGTGTAGCCGTCGGCCTGGCAGATTTCCGCACGCAGCGCCAGGCCCAGGCCGTCGACGTCGCCGATTTCCGGGTGGCGCTTCTGCAGGCCGCGCAGGCCGTCGAGGAAGTACGCGCCCTTTTCCGGCACGGTGCGCTCGTAATCCATTTCCTTGCCCAGCTTCAGCACTTCCAGGCCCAGGCGGGTGCCCAGTGGGTTGGAATTGAAGGTGGAGTGGGTGGAGCCCGGCGGGAACACGGTCGGGTTGATCAGCTCTTCGCGCGCCCACAGGCCCGACAGCGGGTTCAGGCCGTTGGTCAGCGCCTTGCCGAACACCAGCACGTCCGGGGTCACGCCGAAGTGCTCGATCGACCACAGCTTGCCGGTACGCCAGAAGCCCATCTGGATTTCATCGACGACCATCAGGATGCCGTACTTGTCCAGCACGCGCTTGAGGCCGGTGAAGAAGTTGCGCGGCGGGATGACGTAGCCACCGGTGCCCTGGATCGGCTCGACGTAGAACGCGGCGTACTCGGCCTGGCCGACCTTGGGATCCCACACGCCGTTGTACTCGCTTTCGAACAGGCGCTCGAACTGCCACACGCAGTGGTCGGAGTACTCGTCCGGGGTCATGCCCTTCGGGCGACGGAAGGGGTACGGAAACGGGATGAACATCGCGCGCTCGCCGAAGTGGCCGTAGCGGCGGCGGTAGCGGTAGCTGGAGGTGATCGACGACGCACCCAGGGTGCGGCCGTGGTAGCCGCCCTCGAAGGCGAACATCAGGCTCTTGCCGCCGCGCGCGTTGCGCACGATCTTCAGCGAGTCTTCAATGGCCTGAGCACCGCCAACGTTGAAGTGCACGCGACCGTCGAGGCCGAACTTCTCGTGCATGTCCACGGCAATGGTCTTGGCCAGCTGCACGCGGGTCGGGTGCAGGTACTGGCTGGCGACCTGCGGCAGGGTGTCGATCTGGTCCTTCAGTGCATCGTTCAGGCGCTTGTTGCTGTAGCCGAAGTTGCACGCCGAGTACCACATCTGCAGGTCGAGGTAGGGCACGCCCGCGCCGTCGAACATGTAGCTGCCTTCGCCGCGCTGGAAGATCTTCGGCGGATCGACGTAGTGGACGGTGTCGCCGAAGGAGCTGTAGCGGGCTTCGTCGGCCAGCAGCTGCGCATCGGAGGCAGCGGCGTCGGCGTTCTTGTCAAAAATATTCATGCAGTTCGGTTCCGTGAAGGACGTTCGAAAGGGGTAACAGGGGAGCGCGCCTGGAAGGGAGTGCTCAGGCGGTGGCAAGCAGCAGGGGCAGTGCGGCGGGCTGCGGGCTGGCGTCGAGGCGACGTGGCTGCAGCAGGCTGCCATCGAGCAAGCGCGGCAGCAGTGCGATTGCATCGTGGAAGGTGTCGATGGCGGCATGCTCGATGCCGGCATTCGTGCAATGGGTAATCAGGCGGCGCTTGGCGAACACGAAGTCGGCGTCTTCGGACACGCAGAAATCCGAGCTGCCGTCGCCGATCATCAGCACGCGCGGTGCTTCGTTGGCGCGCGCCTGCGCGGCGCAGGCGCATTTGCAGGTGCCACTGCGGCAGCCTTCGGCCTGGTAGGGCGATTCCAGTTCCCAGTGGTCATCGCACCAGCGCAGGTGGTTGGCCACCACCGGCAGCTGCGCCAGGCCGTGGTTGGCGAGGATGCGATGGATCGCATAGTCCAGGCCGTCGCTGACGATGCGCAGTGGCAGGCCCAGCTGCTCGGTGCGAGCGACGAAGGCGACGAAACCTGGATCGATCTGCACCTGGTCCAGATGGGCATCAAGCGTGGCCGGATCCAGTTCCAGCAGCCGCACCTGGCCCTGCATGCATTCACGCGAGCCGATCTTTCCCGCCTTCCACTGGTCTTCCAGTTCCTGCCAGCCCGGCTGGCCGTACTTTTCCAGCAGCGAGTCGATGACATCTTCGAGGCTGATGGTGCCGTCGAAGTCACACAGGATGCTCCAGTGCATGGGCAGGTCCGTCGATGAGAAAGGCGTCCGGCACATTGCCGGGGCAGGCTCAATGTAGGCAGGCCGCCTTTCTCGTTCCTTTCCTGTTGAAAGGCGCTTTTGACGGGCTGGGAAAGCGTTCAGGAAAGTACATGGATGAATGCGCGGAGCGCAGGCCACGCATGCACGTGCGGGTCAGGCGCGGGCCAGGACCTGCAGTATTTCGGCCGTCTCCTCACGGGTCTGCCAGGCGCTGTTGCCAAGGGTGAGCATGCGTGCGGCGAAGTCACGTGCATTGGGCACGTCCTCCTGCGGCACGATGCCACGCAGGTAGGCGTAGTCGGGCAGGGCATGGATGAACATGCGGCTGGCACCGAGGCCCCGCGGCCACAGGTCGTCCAGCGCGGCATCGCGCGCGCGCTGGCTGGGCAGCAGCAGCATCAGCATCGGCCAGGTGCCGCCGGTGCCGGCCAGGCCATCGACCACCTCCACCGCCGGCAGTTGTGCCAGCTGCACGCGCAACTGCAGTGCGCGCAGGCGCCCGGCCTGCAGGAACGCCGGCAATCGCCGCGCGGCATGGGCACCGATGTTCTGCCGCCATCGGCTGACCCGGTGCTGCGGTATGTCCAGCGGGAAAACATCACCGACCGCGTCTTCCAGATCGCCACGCTGCAGTGCGTTGCGCAGCGGATTGCCGTACACCAGCGACAGCAGCGAGGGGCGATAGCAGGCGGCAAGGCCAAGCAGCTGCACACTGCGAAGCAGCTCCCAGCGCAGGTTGAAGCGCACGTGTTCGGCGGCATGCTCGGCCAGTTCGGCGCGCAGTTCGTCATCGCGGCTGACCAGCAGGCCGCCTTCGTGCAGGCTCAGCCCCTTGCCGGCGGCCAGGCTGAAGAATCCGATGTCGCCACGCAGGCCGACACTGCTGTTGCCCACCCGTGCGCCCAGCGCCTGTGCGGCATCTTCGATGACCCAGGCGCCGGCGCTGCGGGCGATGTCGCAGGCCCGTTCGACATCGGCGATGCGACCGCCGAGGTGGGTCGGCAGGATGGCCAACGTACGCGCATCGGCCAACCGTTCGAGCTGGCCGGGATCGAAGTCGAAGTGGCCGCGCCGGGTATCGCAAAGCTGCACGCGCAGGCCGAGGCTGTGCACCGCGATCGGCACCAGCGGGCAGGTGTAGGCCGGCATGATCACCGTGTCGCGCCTGGGCGCGCGCTTGCGCAGGGTGCGCAGGGCGATCAGCAGCGCGTGCGTGCCGGAACAGGTCAGCTGCAGCGGCGGCGTGCCCAGCTGGTTGGCCAGGATCCCGCGCAGGTCACCGCCACCGGGAAGGAAGTCGGTGGCCTGCATCGGCAGGCCGGCGGTCGGTGGCAGTTCGCGCGCGAACAGGCTCATCGCAACGCGCTCACGAAGCGTTTTCGGTGGGACTGTGCGGGTCGTCCGCTTCCGCGCGGGCGAGGCAGACGATGCCGGCCACGATCAGCACCGCACCGACCAGGTGGTGCAGGGTGAGAGGCTCTTTCAGCAGCCACGCCGAGAGCAGCAGTACGCTGATGACCTCCAGGTGCGAGGCCGCGAACGCCGGGCCGATCGGTGCATGCCGCAGCAGGCTCATCCAGGTGAAGAATGCACCCACGTAGCCCAGGATGGCGCCGTACACCCATGGTTGCGACAGCACGCGCAGCAGCCAGGTGGTGTTGGCCTCGACCGGCAGCGCAGCATCGCCGGCGTACTTGAAGCACAGCTGGGCCAGGGTGTCGAAGGCCATCAGCAGGGGGAAGCCGATCACATACAGGCGCCTCACGAGCCGGCCCCCACCACTGCCACGCCCGCGGTGACCAGCAGCATCCCGGTCACCCGCAATGGCGTGAGCTTCTCGCGGAACAGGATGCGGCCGGCGATCATCAGCGCCACGATGTTGATCGAGCCCAGCAGCACGCCCTTGGACAGCGGAACCAGTGACAGGAAGGCGATCCAGGCGACGAACTCAAGCACGTAACAGGCGATGCCGATCCACAGCCAGGGGCGGCTGAGCATGTGCTTCCAGCGCTGCAGTCCCTCGCCCTCCTGCGGGTCGCTGGCGGCGGCCTTGAAGGCGAGCTGGCCACCGGTATCGAGCACGACATTGGCCAGCCACAGCAGCGTGGCAAGTGCCCCCATCTCAGGCCACCGCCTTGAGGACGCCGCTGCGTTCACCGATCCCGGTGAAGAAGCGTGCGCTGCGGCGGATCACCTCGCGGCGTTCGCGGTCGATCGTGATCATGTGGTAGCTGTCCTCCAGCACCACCAGTTCCTTCGGGCCACTGACCCGCGACATCACCAGTTCGGCATTGCCCATGCTGGCCACGTCGTCTTCGCGCGCGTGCATCACCAGGCACGGGGCGGTGACCTGGTGCAGGTGGCGGCGGGTCCAGTTGCTCAGCGCCCGCATCTCGGCCAGCGCGTGCCAGGGATTGCCCGGAAGGCCGGCCGCCGCGCTGTCGCCGGACAGCATGGCGGCGCTGACCTGCGCACGCAGGCGCTCGTCGCGCAGGCCGTACGGCGGTTCTTCCATGAACATGCGGTCGCGGCCGATGTTGAAGCGCTTGAACCACGGCAGCAGGAACGAGAGGCGGGCGACGGCGGGTATGTTCCAGCCGTCGTAGCGGAACGTGGCGCCATACACGCCGACGCCGGACACCCAGTCCGGTCGTCGAGCAGCAAGTGCCAGCGACAGCACCGCGCCCATCGACAGGCCACCGACGAACAGCTGGTCGACCTTGCCGCGCAGGCTTGCCGCCGCATCTTCCACGCCCTGGTACCACTGTTCCCAGGTGGTCGCCAGCAGGTCATCCACGGTGCCGCAATGGCCGGGCAGCTGCACGCCGTGTACGGTGAAGCCGGCGTTGTTCAGCCCTTTGCCCAGCATGCGCATTTCCGCCGGGGTACCGGTCAGGCCGTGGACCAGCAGCACGCCCTGCGGGCCACCGGGGAGGAAGAAGTCGTGCGAGTCGGTCACCTGGCGGCTCCGGGACGGCAGTGGGGAGGGTCAGGATCGCAACCGCGATTTTCGCCAGCCTTTCAGCGCCCCGGTCCGGGTCAGGGGCCCTTCAGCAGCGGCAGCGTGATGGCGACCTTGAGCCCGCCGCCGGGGCGGTTGAGGAAGGTCAGGCGCCCGCCGAAGTGCTCCACCGCCTCGTGGGCGATGGCCAGGCCCAGGCCGGTGCCGCTGGCGGTGGTGCCGGGGGCGCGGAAGAAGCGCTCGCCCAGCCGCGGCATCACGTCCTCGGGTACGCCGGGCCCGTTGTCCTCCACGTACAGTTCGACGTCGTTGTCATCCAGCGCGTGCACGCCGACGGTAACGGTCGCATCGCGGCCGGCATAGCGCAGCGCATTGTCGATCAGGTTGTCCAGTGCTTCCTGCAGCTGGGCACCGTTGCCGAGCACGCGCAGCGGCTGGGGGCTGCCGCGGTAACCCAGATCGATGCCATCGCGGATCGCTTCAGGCACGCGTGTACCGACCCACTGCGGCACCCGTTCGCACAGGTCCAGTGCCTCCACCGTCTCCGGCACGGTCTGGGCCCGGCTCAGCGCCAGCAGCTGGGTGCTGACCCGCGCGGTGCGCTGGTTGAGCCGGCGGATGTGCTGCAGTGCCTCGCGCACCGTGTCCGGGTCGCCATGCGCCAGTGCCTGGTCCACGTGCAGGGCCATGCCGGCCAACGGCGAGCGCAGCTGGTGCGCGGCGTCGGCGATGAAACGGTTCTGCAGGGTGATCATTTCCGCCTGGCGGGCAAACAGATCGTCGATGGTGCTGATCAGTGGCTGGATTTCCTCCGGCACGTCGGCGTCGGAGATCGGCGCCAGTTCGCCGCGGCGCTGTGCCAGGCGGGTCCTCAGCGGGGTCAGGATGCGCAGGCCATGGGTCACCCCGAACCAGACCAGCGCGGCAGTGCCCAGCGCCAGCATGGTCATCAGCGGGATGATGATCATCAGGATCTCGCGCGCGCGCTGGCGTCGTTCGGCCATGCTTTCGGCCACGGTCACCGCCAGCTGGTCCTGCGGATCGTTCATCGCACGCGTGCAGACGGTGGCCATGCGCACCGGCTGGCCGTTGAGAATGCCATCGTACAGGGTGGGGTCCACGCCGGTGCATTCCTGCGAAGGCGCGTAGGCACTGAAATCTGCATTGCCGCTGAGCGTCCCCTGGCGGCTGCTGTCGACGTTGAAATAGCGATGGCCGTCGGGTTCGTACTCGATCAGGAAGCGCGCCTGCGGAGACAGGTCGCTGGTCACCGGCATGGTGCTCAGCATCTGCGCGAACGAGTGCGTGTCGTCGATCAGGTTGCGGTCGTGGATGCGGTTGGAATAGTCCAGCGCAACGTAATAGGCCAGGATCGTATTGAAGGTGAGAAGGCCCAGCATCGGCAACGCCAGGAAGGCGAGCAGGCGCCGGCGCAGGCTGGGCGGTCCACTGATCACGGGGCGCTGTCGTCCTGCGCATCTTCCAGCATGTAGCCCAGCCCGCGCACGGTGCGGATGCCCATGCCGCCCGGCTGCAGCTTGCGGCGCAGGCGGTGCAGGGCGATGTCCAGGCCGTTGTCGGTCAGGTCCTGGCCCCAGTCGCACAGCGCTTCCACCAGTTGCGCGCGTGACACGATGCGCTCTGCACGCACCGCCAGCGCCGACAGCAGGCCGAACTCGCGTGCGGTCAGTTCAAGTGATTGGTCGTCGATCCATACGCGGTGCCCGGCCAGGTCCAGGCGCAAGCGGCCGATGCGCAGGTCCGGATTGCCATTGCTGGTGACCCGCCGCAGCTGTGCACGCACGCGGGCTTCGAATTCATCCAGTGCGAACGGCTTGACCAGGTAGTCGTCGGCACCGAGGTCGAGCACGCGCACCCGCTCGGCCAGGCCGTCACGCGCGGTCACCACCAGCACCGCCAGGCCATCGCCACGCTGGCGCAGTCGTTGCAGCACGTCGCGGCCATCCAGTTGCGGCAGCCCCAGGTCCAGCACCAGCAGTGCATACTGGGTCGAGCCCAGTGCTGCATCGGCGTGCGCACCGTTGTCGACGTGGTCGACCACGTGCCCCTGCCGGCGCAGCGAGGCGCACAGGCCGGAGGCGATGTCCGGGTCGTCTTCAGCAATCAGAACGCGCATGCGCGGGGCTCCTGTAACAGTCAGGCCCACCGGCTGGACGGGCGGGCCTCTCGGCTGCCGAAGGGTAGCCGCAAACCGGGTGAAGGTGGAGCGCGCCGGCACCTCCCGGCGCCGTCACGCTGTCCCTCCATTCAGTCCTGCAGCCCCGGCTCACCCAGCGCCAGCGGCATCCGGGAGCCATCCAGCAGGCCACGGCTGAGCTTGCCCTCCTCGATGAACAGTAGTTCGCCGTTCTCGCCGTTCTTGATGCTGCTGTCGATGGCGATCACGCGGTCGCCGTGGAAGCTGCTGACGTGTGGCATCGACGTATGGCCGACCACGATGCGCTTGAGCTGCAGGCGGTCGAGCACGGCCTGCACACCCGCGGTGTCAAGGCGGCCATCGAAATAGCCGCGGTACCAGATCGGGCTGGTCTTGCCGTCATACAGCGGTGCGGTGGCCGGGTCGGCCTTCACTTCGGCCTTGGGCAGGCCCAGCGAGGCCTGGTAGGCCGCGTTGGTGCGTGCCGGGTCCAGCGCCAGCTGCACCGCCTCGGGCGAGATGCCGCCGTGCAGGAACAGGGTATCGCCGATCTTCAGCAGTACCGGTCGGGTGCGCAGCCACTGCCCGATCACCGAGTCGGCGCCATACAGCTGCGGGTAGCTGCGGCCCAGCAGCTGGGCGCTGCGCAGGTACTTGGGGTTGACGTAGCGCAGGTCGTCGTACAGCACCATGGTTTCGTGGTTGCCGAGCACGAAGTGCACGGCGCCACCGGCGGCGGCCGCCTGCTGCTGCAGGCCGTAGAGCAGCCAGAACGCCTCGGTCACCTGCGGGCCGCGGTCGAACACGTCGCCGGCGATGACCAGCGTGTCCTTGCCCAGCGCCCAGCGATCCTGCGCGTCGATCACGTGATGGGCACGCAGCAGGCGCACCAGCAACCCGTACTGGCCGTGAATGTCGGACAGCGCGACGATGCGCGGTGTGGCCGGCAGCACCGAGACCGAGGCTGCATTCGGCGCAGCCACATGCACGGTGTGTTCGTAGCCGCAGCGCGGTGCGATATCGGTCCCTGTTGCCCCGGAGGCAAGCGTGCGCGATTCGACCTTGTCGGCGCAGATCCACTTGGCCTGCACCCGGTCGCCCTGGCGGAACACATAGGGGCCATCGGCCTGCACGTGGTCGGCGGGCGCGGCAACCTCGCGGGCCTGCGTGGTTCCGGCGCTGCAGGCCAGCAACGGCAGCAGCAGGGCGGTCATCAGGGAAGGGCGATAGCGCGACATCGTCGTTGTCCGGCGGCGGAAACATCCGATGCTAACCGGCGCGACCGGGTCGCGGTGTGCGCGAATGGGCGGGTCAGGCGCTGTGCCCGTCGTCCCTGAGCTTGCGCACACGGGTGGCGGCGGCCTGCAGGGGCCGACCGTCGCGCCCGCGCGGCTGCATGTACGGCAGCGGTCGCCGCGTGCTGGATTCGATCAGCTGCGAATGAGCTTCGTCTGCACCGAAGCGATGGCGTTCACCCCATTGGCGCAGCGCGACCAGCACCGGGAACAGCGCCTGGCCCGCGGCGGTGAGCACGTATTCCTGGTAGGCCGAGCCGTCGGAGGCCGGTTGCAGTTGCAGGATGCCGGCCTCGACCAGCCTGCGCAGGCGATCGCTGAGGATGTTGCGGGCGGCGCCCAGGCTGCGCTGGAAGTCGCCGAAGCGGCTGACGCCGTCGAAGGCATCGCGGATCACCAGCAGTGCCCAGCGATCACCGAGCAGGTCGGCGCTGCGGGCAACGGGGCAGGGGCTGTCTGCGTGCATGGCGGTCTCCGTCCTATGTGGTTGCAGTTTAAAACCAAAGTAGCTAGCCTGCATCTGGTTTCAATATGAAACCAGATGACGAATGCCATGCCGATTCCACGCCCCCTGCTGGTGCTGCTTGCGGTTGCCGCCGGCGCCAGCGTTGCCAACGTCTATTACGCGCAGCCGCTGCTGGATCAGCTTGCACACGCCTTCGCGCTGGAGCGGGCGGTTGCCGGCGCGGTGCTGGCCGCGACCCAGGCCGGCAGCGTGCTGGCATTGCTCGGGTTGCTGCCGCTGGCTGATCGCGGTGACCGGCGGCACCTGCTGCGGCTGCAGCTGGCGGCACTGGTGGCAGCCCTGCTGTGGCTGGCAGCGGCACGCACGGCCGGTTGGCTGTTGTCGGGCATGCTGCTGGCCGGGCTGTTGGGCACCGCGCTGACCCAAGGCTTGATCGCCTACACGGCAGCGATGGCTCCGGCCGCGCAGCGCGGGCGCGTGGTGGGGGTGGTGCAGGGCGGGGTGTTCATCGGGTTGCTGCTGGCGCGCGTGCTGTCCGGCACGGTGGCGGCCATTGCCGGCTGGCAAGCAGTCTATCTGCTGTCGGCAGCGCTGATGGCGACCCTGGCCGCACTGCTGTGGCGGCGCCTGCCGGCTGTGCCGATACCCGTGGTGCCGCCGCGTTGGCGCGACCTGATCGGCTCGATGCTGGGCATGCTGCGCCGGGATCGAACGCTGCGCGAGCGCGGTCCACTGGCGTTGCTGCTGTTTGCCGGACTCAACGTGTTCTGGGCGGCGGCCCCCTTGCCGCTGTCGGCCCCACCGCTGCAGTGGTCCACTGCGGCCATCGGTGCGCTCGGCCTGGCTGGGGTGGCAGGTGCATTGATGGCGTCGCGGGTCGGGCACTGGATGGACCGCGGTTTTGCCGATCGGGTCAGTCTTGGCGCGCTGCTGTTGATGCTGGTCGCGTGGTGGCCGCTGCTGGGCCTGCCGCAGTCGCTGTCGTTGCTGCTGCTGGGCGTGATCGTGCTCGATCTGGGTGGGCAGGCGCTGCATGTCTCGAACCAGGCGCTGCTGCTGCGCGCGCCGGGCGAGCAGCATGGACGCCTGGTGGCGCTTTACATGCTCTTCTATGCGGTGGGTAGTGGTGCCGGTGCGGCTGCCGGGCCCTGGGTGCACGCCCGGCACGGCTGGCCTGCCGTGTGCCTGCTGGGCGCCGGCATCGCGCTGCTGGCGCTGCTGTGGTGGGCAGCGTGGCGGAGGCGGGCGGTGAAAGCAGCGGCTGCCGCGCGAATCGGTAGAGTCGACTGTTAGTCGACTGCTCCTCGTTCCGACGGCAAAAAGCTCCGCGCTGCGCGCGGTAGTACTAACAGTCGACTCTATCCGCCACCGGGATTCTTCATTTCCGCCAGTTCAGCGCTGCAACGCGCGCCGCCCCGGCGCTTCCTGCAGGTCGGCGCTGGCCACCACCACGCGGTTGCGGCCGCTGCGCTTGGCCTCGTACATCGCCGCGTCGGCACGTGCCATCAAGCGTTCGTAGTCCGGGTGGCCATCATGGCCGGCCACGCCGATGCTGGCAGTCAGCGACAGAACCTGGCCGTTGGCCAGTGCCACTGGCGACTGCGCGATCTGCCGGCGCAGGCTCTCGGCGATCACCGAGGCCTGTGACTCACTGGCGGCAACCAGCACCACCACGAACTCCTCGCCGCCGTAGCGGAACAGGTAGTCGCTGCCGCGGGTCAGCTGGCCGAGCAGGCCGGCCACGTGCTGCAACGCGCGGTCGCCGGCATCGTGGCCGTGGCCGTCGTTGATCGCCTTGAAGTGATCCAGGTCGAGCAGCAGCAGCGAGAACGGCGTGCGGTTGCGCGTGGCCAGCTCGATCTCCCTGCGCAGCACGGTAGGCAGGAAGCGGCGGTTGAGCAGGTTGGTCAGGGCATCGCTGCCGGCATCCAGTTCACCGATGCGTTCGAACAACAGCGTCATCAGGGTACGGATGGCGGCCAGGTCCTCGCGAATGGCCGGCAGCACCGCCAGTCGTTGCGCCGGGGTGTCATGGTTTGCCCGCTGCAGGTTGCCGTCGATGCGGGCCATCAGTTGGCCGACCTGCTGGGTTTCGCTGCTCTCGCCGAAGCTGGGGATGCCCTTGTGGGTGAACCACAGGCCGAATTCCGAGGTCGCCAGGCTGGCGCTTTCGCTGGCCTGCACGTGGCCGGCGAGTGCGTACAGCAGGGCGTTCTCCCAGTCCAGCAGCAGTGCACGCTGACGCTCGCGTTCAGTACCGACATTCTGCACCAGCGAGAACAACCGGTAGGCAGCATCGGCGCGGGTGGAGCGCTCACGTGCATGGGTGTAGGCC
This sequence comes from Stenotrophomonas maltophilia group sp. vghtpe118, assembly GCF_052605195.1. Classification (NCBI taxonomy): domain Bacteria; kingdom Pseudomonadati; phylum Pseudomonadota; class Gammaproteobacteria; order Lysobacterales; family Lysobacteraceae; genus Stenotrophomonas; species Stenotrophomonas maltophilia group sp. vghtpe118. The sequence goes on from NZ_CP199672.1 coordinate 4,062,838, forward strand.
AGGGTCATGCCTTCCATGGCGATGTCCATGATCGCGCTGAGGCAGTCGATGGCGGCGAACGCGGTGGCGCTGTCGGGCGCGTCGTCGCGCAGGCGCACGAACAGCTCGTGCTTGAGTACGCGTGCGCCGCGGGTGACCAGGTCGACCGGAATGCCGACCCGGGCATGCACATCGCCGATCACCCGTTGCGAGGCAACGGTGGCGGCAATGCCGTCGGCATCGGTGGTCAGCAGCTGCACCAGCCAGCGCTGCATGGCCGGTTGCAGGCGTTGCTTGACCTGATCGTGGGACAGGAAGCGGCGTGCACGCCCGTCCTGCAACAGCACTTCGTAGAAGCGTTGGGCCAACGCCGGCGGGGCATCGGTTGCGGCGGCGTGCAGCAGCGCGGTGGCGGCAGGGCCGGCCTGTTGCAGGCAGTGCTGCCAGGCCTCGGCCAGCGGCTGGCTGGCATCGTCCAGTTGGGGTGGTTCCACGTCGATCTCTGACTGCGTACGGCAAACCACGGGTATCGGCCGCGGTGGCGTGCGGTTGATGGTGGGCAAGCCGGCCAGTTTAAGCGCGATGCAGGGTCGTCCGGCACGCAGGGCACATCAGGCCTGCGGTAGCAATGAGCGAACGCATTTGAGAATCACTCGCATTGATGGGAGAATGCGCGCACGGATCGGGCCGCAGGCGACTGCAGCGACGCTCCGCCTCCCCCTCGTCGTTGCCTCAAGCCCTTTGCCAGAGGCCCCGTTGCCCTGCCAGAAGGTCCAGATCATGTCTCCTGCCGTTGTCCTCTCGCCGCGCCCGCTGGCGCTCGCCGTTGCCGCCCTGCTGGCGGGCAGCGCCCTGACCGCCCAGGCTGAAGCCGACGCCACCGATATCGACACGGTGCACGTCACCGCTTCGCAGATTGCCCGCCAGGCGTTGGGTACCTCGACCATCACCGCAGAGGACATCGCCAGGCGCCCACCGGCCAACGACATCGCCGAACTGCTGCGCACCATGCCGGGCGTCAACCTCACCGGCAACAGCGCCTCGGGCCAGTACGGCAACAACCGCCAGATCGACCTGCGCGGCATGGGCCCGGAAAACACCCTGATCCTGGTCGACGGCAAGCGCATCGGTGCGCGCGATGCCGTGCGCATGGGCCGCAGTGGCGAGCGCAACACGCGCGGCGACACCAACTGGGTGCCGGCGGAGATGATCGAGCGCATCGAAGTGCTGCGCGGACCGGCGGCGGCACGCTATGGCTCCGGTGCTTCCGGTGGCGTGGTCAACATCATCACCAAGCACCCGACCGGCGACCTGACCGGTGCGGTCGACCTGTACGGGCTGGTGCCCGAACACAGCGCCGAAGGTGGCAGCGAGCGCGTCGGCCTGCAGCTGAGTGGGCCGATGACCGACACGCTGTCGTTCCGCCTGTACGGCAACCTCAACAAGACCGACGCCGATTCACTCGATCTCAACCGCCAGTACGCCACCCAGCCGAACGCAGTGCCACCGGCTGGCCGCGAGGGCGTCAAGAACCGCGACATCAACGCGCTGCTGCGCTGGGACGTGACCGCCGACCAGGTGGTCGAGTTCGAGGCCGGCACCAGCCGCCAGGGCAACATCTATGCTGGTGACCGCGCGGTCAGCACCACCGGCACTTCGACCGGCATCGATCTGGCCGCCCTGGCCGACGGCAAGGCGGAAACCAACCGCATGTACCGCAACACCGGCGCGATCACCCATCGTGGCCGCTGGGGCGATGTCACCTCGCGGGTGACCGCTGCAGTTGAAGCGGTGAACAACTCGCGCATCAACGAAGGCCTGGCCGGTGGCCCGGAAGGCAGCTTCAACGGCACCGACTGGTCGACCTCGCGCCTGCGCAACTACCAGCTGGATGGCGAAGTGAGTTTCCCGACCACGCTGGGCGGCGCCGAGAACATCTGGACGTTGGGCTTTGAATACCTGGACAGCCGGCTGACCGACCCTTATTCGATGAGCCAGTCCAGCAGCAGCGGCGGTGGCATCCCGGGGCTGTCGGCCGATCGTGCGCGCGGCAAGGCCGATGCGCAGACCACGGCGGTGTTCGTGGAAGACAACATCTACCTGGGCGAGCGCTGGATCGTTACCCCGGGCCTGCGCTTCGACCACCACAGCCAGTTCGGCAACAACACCAGCCCCAGCCTCAATGCGCAGTTCCGCATCAACAGCGACTGGGTGGTGAAGGGCGGCATCGCCCGCGCGTTCAAGGCGCCGAACCTGTACCAGTCGAATCCGGACTATCTGTACTACACCCGTGGCAACGGCTGCCCGAATGCGCTGCCGAGCCTGGGCGCCGGTTGCTACATGCGCGGCAACGCAGACCTGAAGGCGGAAACCAGCCTGAACAAGGAACTGGGCATCGAGTGGGCACCGCAGAGCGGCTGGCAGGCGTCGTTGACCTACTTCCACAACGATTACAAGGACAAGATCCAGGCCGGCTACACCCAGATCGGGCTGACCGCCGACACCAAGGGCCGCATCTTCCGCTGGGAGAACGCGCCGAAGGCGATCGTGCAGGGGCTTGAAGGCAACCTGGTGATTCCGCTGCTGGGCGAGCAGGGCAACCGCCTGAAGTGGAGCAACAACTTCACCTACATGGTGGAAAACGAGAACAAGAGCACCGGCCAGCCGCTGTCGGTGATCCCGAAGTACACGATCAACACCATGCTGGACTGGCAGGCCACCGACAGGCTGTCGCTGCTGCTGACCGGCACGTTCTACGGCAAGCAGGAACCGGCCACCACCAACATCAACAACGACCCCCGCTGCACCGGCAGCTGCGATGCATCGATCGCGCTGCAGGATCGTGGCGCGTACAACATCTGGGGCGTGAGCGCGCGCTACAAGGTGACCGAGACGGTCAGCTTCGGCTTCGGCGTGAACAACCTGGCCGACAAGCGCCTGTTCCGCGAGGCCAACAGCAGCGATGCCGGCGCGGCGACCTACAACGAACCGGGCCGCGCCTACTGGGCCAGCCTGCGCTTCGGGTTCTGACGGCAGGCCGGCGAGGGCTCGTGTGGCCTGCAATGTTATAAACATCGTAATAGTCTCCTCCGCCGGCACCGCGTAGCCTGCACCGCATCGCAAAGGAGCTGTTGCCATGGGCCACGACCACGATCACCTGCCGTCCCAGATCCGCCACGAGAAGCCCTTGTGGTGGGCGCTCGGCCTGACCTCCACCTTCCTCGTCGTCGAGGTGGTGGGCGCGTTCTGGACCAACAGCCTGGCGCTGTTGTCCGACGCCGCGCACATGGCCACCGACGCGCTGGCGCTGATGATCGCGCTGGTTGCGGTACGGCTGAGCCGGCGCCCGCCGGATGCGCGCCGCACCTACGGCTATGCACGGCTGGAAGCGTTGGGCGCGATGATCAACGGTGCCATGCTGTTCGTGGTCGCCGCCTACATCCTGTGGGAGGCGATCGGCCGCTTCCGCCAGCCGCAGGAGATCGCCTCCTCCGGCATGCTGGTGATCGCGGCTGCGGGCCTGGTCATCAACCTGATCTCGATGCGCCTGCTGCAGGCGGGCAGTGGCGAGAGCCTCAACGTGAAGGGCGCCTACCTGGAAGTGTGGGCCGACATGCTCGGCTCGGTGGCAGTGATTGCGGGCGCATTGTTGATCAAGTGGACCGGATGGAAACCGATCGACCCGATCCTGGCCGTGCTGATCGGCCTGTGGGTGCTGCCGCGTACCTACGTACTGATGCGTGAGGCGATCAACGTACTGCTGGAAGGCGTGCCCAAGGGCATGGACGTGGACAGGGTGCGCGACAGCCTGTCCGGCCACGCCGCAGTCCTGGACGTGCATGACCTGCACGTGTGGGCGCTGGCTTCCAGCACGCCGGCGCTGACCGCGCACATTGTGATGCGCGACGGCACCGACGCCGATGCGCTGCGCCGCGAGCTGGGCGGTCGCCTGCATGATGACTTCGGTATCGAGCACGTGACGCTGCAGATCGAGGCGGACCACTGCGGCGAAGCCTGTGGCGAACCGGCGCCGGCCAACGGCGGCGGACACAAGGGCCATGAGGGCCACGACCACGGCGAGGACGCGCAGGGCCATCGTGGCCACGTGCATCGTTGATCGACGATTGACGCGCGCGCCGGGAGATGGCCGGCGCAGCTATTCGTCCCGCCGCGAGGCCAGCCGATCCGCCAGCCGGGTTGGCTCCGGCAACCGGTAGCCGCGCAGGGTGCGCTGCACCCAGCCCAGCGCGGTATCGGCACTGACCCGATGGCCACCGGCCACGAACAGCGGCTTGCAGCGAACCTTGCTGCGCAGCACCCAGCCCAGTTGCTCGTCGCCATCCAGCAGCGGTGTATGCGCACCAGCTTCGGCGCCCGGTTCGACGAACCTTCCCACCAGTTTCGATTTCGCCACGCCGATGCTCGGCAGATCGGTGACCACGCCCAGATGCGCGGCGACGCCCAGCCGGCGCGGATGGCTGATGCCGTGGCCATCGACGAACGCCAGGTCCGGCGTTCGCGGCAGCAGTGCCAGTGCGGCCAGCAGTGCCGGCAGCTCGCGGAAGCTGAGCAGGCCGGGGATATAGGGCATCGCTGTGGGGATGCGCGCGATCTCCTGCGCCACGGGCTGCAGCGTCCTTGCATCCAGCAGCACCGCCGCGGCGCGGGTAATGGCACCGTTGTCCTCGAATCCGACATCCAGCCCGGCCAGCCAGCGCACCTTGCGTGGCAGGCGGTCCTGGCGTTCCACGCGGCCGGCCAGCTGCAGCTGTTGCGCTCGAGCGGCGGTGACGCTGCCTTCCCAGCGCCCGGGGTCGATCACCGTATTCATTGGCTGCAGCATCGCATGCGTGGCGCCACGGCACGGTGAGCGGCCGCCGGGGCTACAATGGCGGCCTGCCTTTCCTCGCGTTGGAGACCCTGCAGTGACCCGTAGACTCGTACTGTTGCGCCATGGCCAGAGCCAGTGGAACCTGGACAACCGCTTCACCGGCTGGGTCGATGTCGACCTGACCGAGCAGGGGCGCCGGGAAGCGGCCGCCGCCGGCCGCCTGATGCGCGAGGAAGGCCTGCAGTTCGACGTCGCCCATACCTCCGTGCTGAAGCGCGCCATCCACACCCTGCAGGGTGCGCTGGCCGAGCTGGAGCAGGACTGGCTGCCGGTGAACAAGTCCTGGCGCCTCAACGAGCGCCACTACGGCGGCCTGCAGGGCCTGGACAAGGCCGAGACCGCTGCCAAGCACGGCGAAGAGCAGGTCAAGGTGTGGCGTCGTTCGTACGACATCCCGCCGCCGCCGATGGACCTGGAAGATCCGGGCCACCCGATCCATGACCGCCGTTACGCCGGCCTGGACCGCAACGCGCTGCCGGGCACCGAATCGCTGGCCACCACCCTGGACCGCGTGCTGCCGTACTGGCACGACGCCATCGCGCCGCAGCTGAAGGACGGCAAGACCGTGCTGGTCACCGCCCACGGCAACTCGCTGCGTGCGTTGTACAAGTACCTCAACAACGTCTCGCGCGAGGAAATCCTCGAGCTGAACATCCCGACCGGCATCCCGCTGCTGTTCGAACTGAACGATGACCTGACCGTGCAGTCGTTCCGCTACCTGGGCGACCCGGAAGCGGCGCGCAAGGCCGCCGAAGCCGTAGCCAACCAGGGCAAGGCGAAATAAGAAACAGAAGGCCGGCGCAAGCCGGCCCTTCTTTTTGTAGAGCCGAGCCCACGCTCGGCTGACGCTGTCGCAACCCGGTAGAGCCATTTCATTGGGGCTGCATGTGCCAGCTACGAAGGACCCAGCAGGCGCACCTTCGGCGACTGCAGCGCAGCAATGTCGATGACGTGGTCCTGGCATATCACCTGATAATGCGTGAATGGGCCCGGGTAACGGGTATCAGCGAAGGTGGCACGGCCCAGATATTCAAGGAACTTCGAATGGCTGTAGCGGCGGAACAGGTTGCCGCTCCAGGCTTCGGAGTCGTCCCAGCTCTGGTAGGACTCGTTGTGCACGGCGTAGCTGATGTAGTGGTCCCAGATCAGTTCAAACCGCTGCGAGTGGGGCACCACCTCTATCGCACGCACATCATCGATTGAACGTCCATGACCGAGCTCCACCCGGGAGGGCTTTCCGACCACCCGGCCCTCCTCGACGACCAGGCGCAGACGATTCGCTTCCGGCTCGCCAATCTCAGCAAGAAACAGAAACTCACAGGTGTCGAGGGCCAGCAGCAGCGCAGGTTCGTCCATGGTCATGAGGTCCAGTGATCGCAGAGGCCAGAGCATACCGGCGCGCGGCGGGAGCTGCGCCGTGGGCTCTGTGACCTTTGGCCGGTCCCCAACCTCACGCCCCCGGCTACCCTGTGAAATTACCCGCAGGAGAGCCTCATGAACGTCCGCAACCTGGTCCCGCTGGGCCTGACCATCGCCATCGCTGCCTCGCTGGCCGCCTGTGGCAAGAACGAAACCGCGCCGGCGGCCAGTGCCGACGCCAAGCCGGCCTTCGACCTGTCGCAGATCAAGACGCCGCTGATCTCGCTCAACAGCGCCGACCTCGATCCGGCCATTTCGGCCTGTACCGACCTCAATGGCTTCGTCAACAGCAAGTGGCTGAAGGCCAACCCGGTGCCGGGCGACCAGACCACCTGGGGCAGCTTCGAGATCCTGCGCGAGCGCTCGCTGGAAGTGCAGCACGCGCTGGTGCAGCAGGCCGCCGCCAGCCAGGCCAAGGCCGGCTCGGTGGAAGCCAAGATCGGTGACATCTGGAAGACCGGCAACGACGAGGCCAAGATCGAAGCCGCCGGCCTGGCGCCGCTGCAGCCGCAGCTGGACAAGATCACCGCGCTGAACGACACCGCCGCCATCACCCAGTACCTGCGCGACAGCCAGGCCGAAGGCAAGGGCGTGTTGTTCTCGCTGTTCGCCAATGCCGACTACAAGGATTCGGCCAACGTCATCGCCTATGTCGGCCAGGGCGGCCTGGGCCTGCCGGAGAAGGGCTATTACTTCGACGATGCGCAGGCCAAGATCCGCGACGCCTACGTGGCCTACATCGCACAGGTGCTGACCCTGTCCGGTGTGGACGCGGCGCAGGCCGCCGAGCAGGCCAAGGCCGTGATGGCCTTCGAAACCCGCCTGGCCAAGGCCTCGATGTCGCGCATCGAAATGCGTGACCCGGCCAAGCGCTACAACCCGCTCAGCGCCGCCGACGCCGACAGGCTGACCCCGAACTTCAGCTGGACCGCGCTGTTCGACACCCTGAAGGTACCGGCCGCGCAGAAGTTCTCGCTGGCGCAGCCGGGCTTCTTCGGTGAAATGGACAAGATGCTGGCCGATGTGCCCGCCAGCACCTGGCAGGCCTACCTGCGCTTCCACACCATCGATGATGCCGCGCCGTACCTGAGCAGCCAGTTCGAGAAGGCCAACTTCGATTTCTACGGCACCACCCTGCGTGGCCAGAAGGAAATGCAGCCGCGCTGGAAGCGCGTGCTGGAGTCGGTCAATGGTGGCATGGGTGAAGCCCTGGGCCAGCTGTACGTCGACGCCGTGTTCCCGGCCGAGTCGAAGGTGGCCATGCAGCACCTGGTGGAGAACCTGTCGCAGGCGCTGAAGGCGCGCCTGGAGCAGCTGCCGTGGATGGGCGAGGAAACGAAGAAGAAGGCACTGGAAAAATGGGCCAGCTTCACCCCGAAGATCGGCTACCCGGACAAGTGGCGTGACTGGTCGGGCCTGCAGACCAACGGCGACAGCTACCTGGGCAACATGCAGGCAGCACGCGCGTTCAACTACCGCTACATGCTGGACAAGATCGGCAAGCCGGTGGACAAGACCGAGTGGGGCATGACCCCGCAGACCGTCAATGCGTACTACAACGCCACCAAGAACGAGATCGTATTCCCAGCGGCGATCCTGCAGGCGCCGTTCTTCGACGCCAAGGCCGATCCGGCGCTGAACTACGGCGGCATCGGTGCGGTCATCGGCCACGAAATGATGCACGGCTACGACGACTCGGGCAGCCAGTTCGCCGCCAACGGCAACTTCGACAACTGGTGGACGGACGCCGACCGCAAGGCCTTCACCGAACGTACCGACCAGCTGGTCGCCCAGTTCGACGGCTACGAGTCGGTGCCGGGCGTGTTCGTGAAGGGCAAGCTGACCCTGGGCGAGAACATCGGCGACCTGGGCGGCCTGACCGTGGCCTATGACGCGCTGCAGATGGCGCTGAAGGAAGACCCGAAGGCGAACGTCGAGGTTGACGGCCACAGCCAGGACCAGCGTTTCTTCATGAACTGGGCCACCGTGTGGCGCCGCAACTTCACCGATGGTGAGCTGCGCGTGCGCCTGAACACCGATCCGCACGCGCCGGCCAACTTCCGTGCCAACGGTGCGCCGTCGAACATGCCCTCGTTCGCCGCTGCATTCCAGTGCAAGGCGGGTGATGCGATGGTGCGCGCCGACGACAAGCGTGTGGTGATCTGGTGATCGATTACCCGTGATGCGAGAAGCGAAAGGCCCGGCGAACGCCGGGCCTTTCGTTTGCCCGGCCGATCTCAGGCCAGCGCCGGTTCCCGCTCCAGCATGCGATGGAAGCGTTGCAGCACGTACGGATCCACCAGCCCGCCGGCCTGCTCGTCGATGATCCGCAATGCGGCCTCATGCTCCATCGCGTCGCGATACGGGCGCACGCTGGTCATCGCATCGTAGGCATCGGCGATGGTGACGATGCGCGCACCCAGCGGGATGGATTCGCCGCGCAGCCCATCGGGGTAGCCGCTGCCATCGAAGGCCTCGTGATGGGCGCGGATCAGCCGCGCCACCGGCAAGGCGTCGCTGCGGCCGGTGGCCAGGAAGATGTGTTCGCCGCGTACCGGATGCTCGCGCATGATCGCGCGCTCCTCGTCGGTATGCCGGCGGGGTGCCAGCAGCACGTCATCGGGTATGCCGATCTTGCCGATGTCATGGAAGCGCGCGGCCAGGCCGATCTGCGCACGAGCCTCATCATCAAGATCGCAGTGCGTGGCCAGGCGCTGCGCGAGCAGGCCAACGCGGTCGCAGTGGTGGCGGGTGTAGGCGTCGCGCATCTGCAGCGACATCGAGAGGGCATCGATCAGGCAGGCCTGCGCGTGCAGCAGGTCGGGGGCGGGTACGGCGTCAGGGAACATGGTCATCCGCCCGCACCGGGTGGGGACCGGTGCGGGGTGTTCGGGGGGCGATCAACCCGGGGCAAGTGTGGTCAGAAGGGCGCGGGCCGCATTGAAGCGGTCTTCCGGCAACGGCAGCGGGTGCTTGATGCGCAGCTTGTCGGGCCCTTCCATGGCATAGAGGTTCGGTTGTTTCTGGATCAGCTGGATCACCGCCATCGGATCGATGTTCGGCTTGGACTCGAACACGATGCGGCCGCCGTTCTCGCCCAGGTCGAGCTTGCGGATGCCCAGCGTATTGGCTTTCAGCTTCAGCTCGGCGATGGCGAACAGGTGCTTGGCTGCATCCGGCAGCAGGCCGAAGCGGTCGATCATCTCCACCTGCAGTTCGCGCAGTGCATCGCTGTCGCGCGCGCTTGAAATGCGCTTGTACAGGGTCAGGCGGGTGTGCACGTCCGGCAGGTAGTCTTCCGGGATCAGTGCCGGCACATGCAGCTCGACCTCGGCGCCGCGCACTTCCTCACCGGCATCCAGGTCGGGCAGCTTGCCCTGCTTGATGCTGCGTACCGCGCGTTCCAGGAGCTCCGTATACAGGCTGAAGCCGACCTCGGCCATCTGCCCGCTCTGGTCCTCGCCAAGCAGTTCACCGGCGCCGCGGATTTCCAGATCGTGCGTGGCCAGGGTGAAGCCGGCGCCCAGCTCGTCCATCGAGGCGATCGCTTCCAGGCGCTTCTCGGCGTCGGGGGTGATCGCGCGACGGTCGGGGGTGATCAGGTAGGCGTAGGCACGGTGGTGCGAACGGCCCACGCGGCCACGCAGCTGGTGCAGCTGGGCCAGGCCGAAACGGTCGGCACGGTTGATGATGATGGTGTTGGCGTTGGGGATGTCGATGCCCGATTCGATGATCGTGGTCGACAGCAGCACGTTGAAGCGCTGCTTCTGGAAATCCAGCATCACCTTTTCCAGTTCGCGCTCGGGCATCTGCCCGTGGGCGATGCCGATGCGTGCCTCCGGCACCAGCTCGGACAGCTCGCGCTGCATGCGGCCGATGCTCTCCACGTCGTTGTGCAGGAAGTAAAGCTGGCCACCGCGCGCCAGCTCGCGCTGGAAGGCTTCGCGCAGCAGCGCGTTGTCCCACTGGGTGATGAAGGTCTGCACCGCCAGCCGGTTCGGCGGTGGCGTGGCGATGATCGACAGGTCACGCAGGCCGGCCATGGCCATGTTCAAGGTGCGCGGGATCGGCGTGGCGGTCAGGGTCAGCAGGTGCACATTGGCGCGCAGCGCCTTCAGCGCCTCCTTCTGGCGCACGCCGAATCGCTGCTCCTCGTCGACGATGACCATGCCCAGGTCCTTGAACTTCACGTCCGGCTGCAGCAGGCGATGGGTGCCGACGATGACGTCGATGGTGCCAGCGGCCACCTTCTCCAGTTCGGCCTTGATTTCCTTGCTGGTCTTGAAGCGCGACAGCACTTCGACCTTCAGCGGGTAATCGGCGAAACGGTCGCGGAAGTTGCGGTAATGCTGCTCGGCCAGCAGCGTGGTCGGCACCAGCACCGCCACCTGCTTGCCGGCACTGGCCGCAGCAAATGCAGCGCGCACCGCCACCTCGGTCTTGCCGAAGCCGACGTCGCCGCAGACCACGCGGTCCATCGGCTGGCTGCTGGCCAGGTCGCGCAGGGTGGCATCGATCGCGGCCAGCTGGTCGGGGGTTTCCTCGAACGGGAAACCGGCGGCGAACGGCTCGTACATCGCGCGGTCCACCTGCAGTGCCAGGCCGGCACGCGCCTGGCGGCGGGCCTGGATCTCCAGCAGTTCGGCGGCCACATCGCGCACCTTCTCGGCGGCCTTGCGCTTGGCCTTGCTCCACTGCTCGCCACCGAGCGAATGCAGCGGTGCGGTTTCCGCCGAAGCACCGGAGTAGCGGCTGATCAGGTGCAGCTGGGCGACCGGTACATACAGGCGGTCGCCCTTGGCATATTCGATCTCGAGGAACTCGCCCGGCATGCCGCCGACGTCCATCGCGATCAGGCCACGGTAGCGGCCGACGCCATGGTCCTCGTGCACGATCGGCGCACCCTCGGTCAGCTCGCCGAGGTCGCGGATGATCGCCTCCGGCTCGCGGCCTGCACGGCGCGTGCGGCGGGTGCTGCCGGCGCGCTCGGGGAACAGCTGGCGCTCGGTCAGCACCGCGATGCGCGGATCGTCCAGCGCGAAGCCATCTTCCAGCGGCGCTACCGCGATCGCGAAGCGCGCATCGCTAGCGAGGAAACCGGGCAGGTCGGCCACCACCGGCGGCTTCAGCTCGGCGGCCTGCAGCACTTCCAGCAGTGCCTCGCGGCGGCCGGGCGAATCGGCGGCGATCAGTACCCGGCCCGGATAATGGCCGAGGAAGGATTTCAGCGCATCGCCGGCGGGGGCTTCGCGTGCGGCCACCGGCAGCGGGGGCAGCGGCTGGTCGCCCAGCGCGTGCGCGTCGGCGATGCGTGCGTGGTCGGCGGCCCATACCTCGATGCGCGGGGCATCATTCAGGCGCTCGCGCAGCAGCTCCGGCGACAGGTACAGCGCCGACGGCGGCAGCAGCGGCCGTTCCACATCGTGGCGGCGCTGCTCATAACGCTCGCCGGTCTGCGCCCAGAACGCCTCGGCGGCTTCGCCGGCACCGGCACAGACCACTGGCAGGCTGCCGCTGGGCAGGTAGTCGAACAGGGTTGCGGTGCGCTCGAAGAACAGCGGCAGGTAGTACTCGACGCCGGCCGGCGCCAGCCCGGATTTCAGATCCTGGTACAGCGCGCTGCGCCGGGTATCGACATCGAAGCGCTCGCGCAGCGTGGCCAGCACGCGGGCGATGCTGGCCTCGTCCATGGGCACTTCGCGGCCCGGCAGCATGTGCACGGCCTCGACCTTGTCCAGCGAACGCTGGCTTTCCGGATCGAAGGCACGGATCGAATCGATGTCCTCGTCCAGCAGTTCCACCCGCAGCGGCTCGTCGGCGCCCATCGGGAACACGTCGAGCAGGCCACCGCGCACGGCGAAGTCACCCGGATCCATCACCTGCGGCACGTTGCGGTAGCCGGCGCTTTCCAGGCGGCGCTTCTCGGCTTCCAGATCCAGGCGCTGGCCGACCTTCAGGTCGAAGCTGCCACCAATGACGTAGCTGCGCGGGGCCAGCTGCTGCAGCAGGGTCTGCACCGGCACGATCACCAGGCCACGCTTCAGCGTGGGCAGGCGGTGCAGGGCAGCCAGGCGCTGCGAGATGATGTCCGGATGCGGGCTGAAGCGGTCGTAGGGCAGGGTTTCCCAGTCCGGGAAGGCGACCACCGGCAGGGCCGGGTCGCCACCGAGCAGGGTCTGCAGGTCGGCTTCGAGCTGGTTGGCGCCGTGGTTGTCACGGGCGATCACCAGCAGCGGAGCGTCGTGCACGCGCGCTGCCTGGGCCAGGTACCAGGCCAGTGCGGTGGGCGAGGCGGGGGCGCGCCACCAGGCGCGGAGATGGCCGGCGCGCGGCAGCGGCGGGGCGGGGTATGAGGTACGCGACATGGACCCCGGATTTTAGCAGAAGCCCGATCCGGCTCCTGTGCGTCGTGCCGGCCGGATGCCGGCAGCCTCATGTGCCGTTGGCGGAGCGGAATGCCGGCCAGCGGCTGGCACTACCGGGAGACGTGGCCGGGCAGGGCCCGGCGCATCCGTCAGTTGTCCAGCTCCAGCACCATCCGGACCAGGCCTTCGGCGCCGGTCGGGTGCGGCACCGGCTTGAAGCCCAGCGACGCGGCCAGCTGCTTCATCGGTTCGTTCTCGGCGGCTACGTCGCCGTACAGGCGGTCCAGGTACTTGCCACGGCCCCACTTCACCAGCTTGCGCATCAGCTGCCGTCCCAGGCCTTGCCCGATCAGGAAGCGGCTGATCAGGATCGCGTACTCGGCTTCACGGGTGCCGGGGATGATCGAGGCCCGGGCGACCGCGCCGACCACCGCTTCGCCAGCGGGCAGGGACTCGGCTGCGACCAGGGTGATCTCGGTCTTGGGGTTGGGGTGGGTCAGGCGCTGGGTGGTTTCCGGCGACAGCTCGGTCACCGCCTGCAGGAAACGATCACGGATTTCTTCCGGCCCGAACAGGCTGAATGCCGCTTGCAGCGGTGCGCCATCTTCCGGGCGGATGGGGCGGATCAGCAGCTCGTGGCCGCTGGGAGCCTTGAAGATCTCATGCCAGGGCGGCATGCGGTTGCGAGTGGCCATACCGGGTGATTCCTTGGTGGTCCATCGATTGTGGCATCACCGGGGCTGCGTTCCGTGAACGAAAGGCTCACGGCGGTACAGCCTCGTGAAGGCCGTTATTCGGGGGCTTTGAGCCAGTCCAGGCGGGTGCTGGCCCCGGGTTCGCCCAGGTGCTGGCGCAGCGCCGGCAGGGCCGGGCCGACCACGCGGTCGAACTGCCACGGCGGGTTGAGCAGCAGCATGCCGCTGCCGTTGAGGCGCAGCGGTGAGTCGTCCGGGCGCACCAGGAACTCGATCGTCATCGCCGATTTCACCGGCAGGGCGGTGGCCTTGCGCAGGAAGTGCAGGATGGTGCGGCGCTGCTTGATCGGGAACCAGACCGCGCAGGTGGCCTGCGGCCAGCGTGCCAGGGTCTCGGCCAGGGCGGCCAGGATGTTCTGGTATTCGGCGTCCTGGGCCTCGTACGGGGGGTCGATCAGGACCAGGCCACGGCCGATCTTGCTGCCGTTGAACCTGGGCGGCAGCAGCGAGCGCAGCAGGGCGTAACCATCGCCGGGGCGCACATCGACGCGGCTGTCATGGGCGAACAGGGCCTTCAGCGTGGCCGCTTCGGCTTCCTGCAGCTCGCAGACCGCCATGCGGTCCTGCGCACGCATGGCCTGTGCGCTCAGCAGCGGCGAGCCCGGGTAGTTGGTCAACGCGCCCACCGGATTGTCGGCCTGCACCGCCTTCAGGTAGCGCTCGACCACCTCCGGCAGCCTGGGCTGGGCCATCAGCCGCATGATCCCGGACTCGGCCTCCAGGGTCTTGCGGCTCTCTTCGCTGGCCAGCAGGTAACGGCCGGCACCGCCGTGGGTATCGAGCACGAAGAACGGGCTGTCCTTGCGCTTGAAGCTGTCGATCAGGGCCAGCTGCACGATGTGCTTGAGCACATCGGCGTGGTTGCCGGCATGGAAGGCGTGGCGATAGTTCATGGGCGGCAGTGTACGGGGCGGCGGCCGCAGCGGCTATGCTGCGCGCCATGACAGCTCCTGTTGCCCATGTCCTGGTCGTCGAGGACGAAGCCGCCATCGCCGAAACCGTGCTTTATGCGCTTCGCAGCGAGGGCTATGCCGCCAGCCACTGCCTGCTCGGTGGCGAGGCCCTGAAGCGCCTGCAGGCCGGGGATATCGACGTGGTGGTGCTGGACGTGGGCCTGCCCGACCTGGGCGGTTTCGAGGTGTGCCGGCGGCTGCGCGCGCAGCCCGGGCCGGCGGCCCAGCTGCCGGTGATCTTCCTGACCGCCCGCAACGATGAAGTGGACCGCGTGCTGGGCCTGGAACTGGGCGCCGACGATTACATGACCAAGCCGTTCTCGCCGCGTGAGCTGGTGGCGCGGGTGCGTGCGCGCCTGCGTCGCGCCGCACCGGTCGCGGCAGCCCCCGGCGCCGATGCGGGCTGGCAGGAACATGGTGCCTTCGCCATCGACCGCGAAGGCCGGCGCATCCGCTTCCGCGGCCACGCGCTGGACCTGACCCGCTACGAGTACGCGTTGCTGGAGGCGCTGCTGCAGCGGCCGGGCGCCATTCTCAGTCGTGCCCAGTTGATGGATCGGGGCTGGGACAGCAGCGCCGACAGTGCCGACCGCACCGTCGACACCCATGTAAAGACGTTGCGCGCCAAGCTGCGCGCCGCCGGTGCAAGCGACGATCCGATCCGCACCCACCGTGGCCTTGGCTACGCGCTGGAGGTCTAGCCGATGCGCCTGGTCCTGAAG
Organism: Stenotrophomonas maltophilia group sp. vghtpe118; assembly: GCF_052605195.1. Lineage (NCBI taxonomy): Bacteria > Pseudomonadati > Pseudomonadota > Gammaproteobacteria > Lysobacterales > Lysobacteraceae > Stenotrophomonas > Stenotrophomonas maltophilia group sp. vghtpe118. Next base: position 4,077,922 of record NZ_CP199672.1, read on the forward strand.
CTGTTCCTCGGTTTCTTCCTGATCACCGGCATCGCCGCGTTCTTCGTGATGCGCGTGTTCGTCAACGAAGTGAAGCCGGGTGTGCGCCAGGCGATGGAATCGACCCTGGTCGATGCCGCCAACGTGCTGGCCGAGATGGCGGCGGCCGATGTCAAGGACGGCACCATCCGCAGCGGCAGCTTCACCCGCAACCTGGCCAAGGCGCGGCAGCGTGACCTGAAGGCGATGGTCTGGCGCTTTCCCAAGCGCTCACTGGACTACCGGGTGACCATCACCGATGCCAAGGGCATCGTCATCTACGACTCGCTGGGCCGCGACCTGGGGCGTGACAATTCGCGCTGGAACGATGTCTACCGCACCCTGCGTGGCGAGTACGGCGCCCGCTCCAGCCCGGAAGTGCCAGGCGAAGAAGGCGATACGGTGATGCATGTGGCGGCGCCGGTATACGACCCGGCCGATGGCCGCACCCTGATCGGCGTGCTCAGCCTGGCCCAGCCCAACCGCAGCATCGATCCGTTCATTGCGGCCAGCCAGCGCGCCATCATCGAGCGCGGCGCCTGGCTGATCGGATTGTCGGCGCTGGTCGGCGTGCTGGTGACGATGTGGCTCACCACGGGCCTTGGCCAGCTCAGCCGCTATGCACGGGCGGTCAGCGCCGGCGAACCGGTGCCACCGCCGCGGCGTCGCCGCGACGAGATCGGCGACCTGGGGCAGGCACTGGAAACGATGCGCCGCAAGCTGGAGGGCAAGGCCTACGTCGAGCAGTACGTGCAGTCGCTGACGCATGAAATGAAGAGTCCGTTGGCGGCGATCCGCGGTGCCGCCGAGCTGCTGCAGGAGCCGCTGCCGGAGGCCGACCGCGTGCATTTCGCACGCAGCATCGTTGATCAACAGGAGCGGCTGACCGAGACGATCGACAAGCTGCTGGCGCTGGCCGAAGTGGAACAGCACGGCTGGCTGCAGACCCGCGATCCGATCGCGCTGCCCACGCTGCTGGCCGACGCAGCGGCGGCCGCGCAGGTGCGCGCGCAGGCGGCCGGCGTGCAGGTGCGCATCGGCAGCGTGCCCGACATGCGCGTGCAGGGTGATGCCTATCTGCTGCGGCAGGCGTTGCACAACCTGATCGACAACGCCATTGCTTTCTCACCGCCCGGCGCGGACATCGCGCTGCAGGCCGAGGTGGACGGGCCGGGCGTGCGCCTGCAGGTAGCGGATCGCGGTGCCGGCATTCCCGACTACGCGCGCGAACGGGTGTTCGAACGCTTCTATTCGCTGGCCCGCCCCGGCAGCGGCCGGCGCAGTTCCGGCCTGGGCCTGCCGTTCGTGCAGGAAGTGGCTCGCCTGCATGACGGACGCGCCAGCCTCGACGCCCGCGATGGCGGTGGCACGGTGGCAGGCCTGTGGCTGCCGTTGGGTGCTGCGGGCCAGCGCCCGCGCCGCTGACTTCACACTCGCTTCAAATTCGCCACAAACCCTGCTCACCGCAGCGGTCCATCCTGCAGCTCTCTCCAACGAGGATGGACCATGAAATCCCTGAAGATGCTGCTGCGGTTCGCCATTGTCGGCGGGCTGATCCTGTTGTTGCTGGTGCCGCTGATGATGATCCGCGGGGTGATCACCGAACGCAGCCAGTACCGCGACGAGGCCTTTGCGCGGGTGGCCGACAGCCGTGCGGGCACGCAGCAGCTGGTGGGCCCGGTGCGGGTGGTGCCGTGGGTGGAACGCAAGCAGGTTGAACTGGTTGACCCGCTGGGCGTCAAGAAGACCGAGGTGCAGGTCACCGAGGGGCACTGGCTGCAGATGCCGGCGTCGCTGGCGGTAAGTGGCGAGATGCTGCCGAGCCAGCGCGAAGTCGGCCTGTTCAAGGTGCCCGTGTACAGCTGGAACGGCCAGATGAAGGCGAGCTTCGCCGCTGACGACTATCCGGTGAAGGCAGGGCGCACGTATGGCAAGCCGTATGTGGCGGTGGGAATTTCCGATGTGCGCGGCCTGGTCGGTACACCGAACCTGCGCGTGGATGGCAAGCAGCTGCGCCTGCTGCCGGGCGTCGGCGTGGCCAGTGAAGTCGGCCGTGGCCTGCATGCGCCGGTGGCCGGTTTCGCTGCGGATCAGGGCGGCACGCTGGCGGCCAGCACCGTTGAACTGGAGCTGCGCCTGGATGGCAGCCGCATGCTGTCGGTGGTGCCGGTAGGCGATGACACCCACATCGCGCTGCGTTCGAGCTGGCCGCATCCGTCGTTCAGCGGTGCGTTCCTGCCCAACGAGCGGCGCGTTGATGCACAGGGATTCGACGCGCGCTGGGCGGTGTCCTCGCTGGCCTCCGACGCACAGCGGCAGCTGCGCAATGAAGGTTCGGTCGACTCGCAGGCGGTTACGGTGTCGCTGGTCGATCCGGTCGATACCTACACCCAGGCCGACCGTGCGTCCAAGTACGGCGTGCTGTTCGTGCTGCTGACCTTCGTCGGCTTCATCCTGTTCGAGCTGATCAAGTCGCTGCGCATCCACCCGCTGCAGTACCTGATGGTCGGCCTGGCGCTGGCAATCTTCTTCCTGCTGCTGATCAGCCTGTCCGAACACATCGCGTTCTGGAAGGCCTACCTGGTTTCGGCGGTGGCCTGTATCGGCCTGCAGGCGGTGTACCTGGCCAACGTGCTGGGCCATTGGAAGCGCGGCCTCGGCTTCGCGGCCCTGCTGACCGTGCTGTACGGCGCGTTGTATGGCCTGCTGGTGTCGGAGAACAACGCACTGCTGATGGGGTCGCTGCTGCTGTTCGTGATCCTGGCGCTGGCGATGTGGGTGACCCGCCGGGTCGACTGGTACGCGCTCGGCGCGGACCTGAAGTAAGGAGCACGCCATGGGCTGGCGCCAGGGATTGCGGCAACGGGCACGGCAGGGCATTCCGGCCCTGCTGGAAGTGGATGCACTGCTGCAGGCACATGGCGTGCTGGCGGCCCTGCCGGGGGCGCGGATCGCCCCCGGCCTGGTCCGCTTCCAGCTGGCGGCGGTGACCTGCGAAGGATTGCAGGGGCAGGGATTGCGTTGGCTGCAGGGTGCGCGGCAGGGACGCGGCGCGGTGGCCGGCCGGGTGCCGCGCTACCGGCCATGGAAGGCCGGCGCGGAGGCATTGGCCGAGATCGGCATCGGCGGCCTTCCGGATGACTGGCCGGCACACGCGGCGGTGTACGGCTGCAGCAGCATCGACCGGCGGCACTGGTTGCTGTTGCTGCCGGAGCGGGCGCAGTTGTGGTTGGGATGGAGCGGGTGATTCGGCTTTGCGGGTACGACCCAATCACTCTCCTGTGGGTGCGAACCTTGGTTCGCACGCTTCCGCGCCGTCCATGACCGATGGGACGGTATCGCCGCGCCCCGGCTGGCTAGACTCGATGGGTTGATGATCGAGCCGAAGGGCAGGGGTGCGATGTGTTGAAGTGGGGCGTGCTGGCCGCAGCGCTGGTGATGGGTGGAAATGCAGGGGCGCAGCAGCGCGAGACGGTGGACCTGGACATGGTCAGCCGCATCCGCCAGGAGGCGTTCCACCGTTCGCAGGTGATGGACACCTTCAGCTATCTCACCGAGCGCATCGGCCCGCGCCTGAGCAATTCGCCGGCGATGGGCCGCGCCAATGCGTGGACCCGCGGCAAGTTCAACGAATGGAAGCTGGACAACGTCCACGACGAAGCCTTCGATGATTTCGGCCGTGGCTGGGAATTCACCTCGGCGAGCGTGGAAATGCTGGGTGACCGCGTGCAGCCGCTGCATGCGCTGCCCAAGGCCTGGACCCCCGGTACGAAGGGCCCGGTCGAAGGCGAGCTGATGCAGGTCGACATCAAGAAGCCCGAAGACATCGAGAAGTACCGCGGCAAGCTGCGCGGCAAGATCCTCCTGCTGGGCGAGGCACGCGAATACAAGCGGGGCACCGAGCCCGATTCGCACCGCCACGACGCCACCTCGCTGGAGGGCCTGCAGGAGTTCACCCTGCCCAAGGACAAGGACGCCACCGCCGAGCGCGCCAAGCGGGTCAAGGAATACCAGGAACGCCAGCAGCTGGCGGCCAAGGTCAATGCCTTCTTCGTGGAAGAGGGCGCGCTGGCCTCGATCAGCATCAGCAGCTGGGACAACGGCATCATCCGCGTTGCCGGCGGCGGTTCGCGCAAGGCCGGTGAGCCGGTGGGCATCCCCGAACTGGCGATGATCAGCGAACACTTCAATCCGCTGGTGCGCGCGCTTCAGGCCAAGCAGACGGTGCGCCTGCGCGTGGATGTAGCGGCGCGCTTCACCGACGAGGCCGACCAGCCCGGCTACAACACGCTGGCCGAGATCCGCGGCAGCAGCAAGCCCGATGAAGTGGTGATGATCGGTGCGCACCTGGATTCGTGGCACAGCGGCACCGGTGCGGCCGACAACGCCGCCGGCGTGGCGGTGATGATGGAGGCGATGCGCATCCTCAAGGCCACCGGCGCCAAGCCCAGGCGCACCATCCGCGTGGCGCTGTGGAGCGGCGAGGAGCAGGGCCTGATCGGCTCGCAGGCCTATGTGGCCAAGCATTTCGGTCGCTTCCCCGAACCCACTGACGCGGCCCAGAAAGCGCTGCCGGCGTCGCTGCGCGAGCCGACCGGTGCACTGCAGAAGACCCGCGATTACAGCAAGTTCCAGGTCTACTTCAACATGGACAACGGCTCGGGCCGCTTCCGTGGCATCTACGCGCAGGAAAACCTGGCGGCGATGCCGATCTTCGAAGCCTGGCTGGCGCCGTTCCATGACGTGGGCGCCACCACCGTGGCCACCCGCAACACCGGCAGTACCGACCACATCAGCTTCGATCGCATCGGCCTGCCGGGCTTCCAGTTCATCCAGGACCGGCTGGACTACTTCACCAACGTCCACCACAGCCACCTGGACACCTGGGACCACGCCGAACCGGAAGACCTGAAGCAGGCCGCGGCCATCGTCGCTTCGTTCGCCTACAACGCCGCAATGCGCGAGCCGTCGTTCCCGCGAAAGGCAGAACCGTAAAAGGGGACGGAGGGGATTAAGTCGTATCTGCCCCTCCGCTTCCCGGTTACAGCACCCCAGGGCTGGGCAATCGCGACTTAATCCCCTCCGTCCCCTTTTTCCCAGGGCTGGGCAATCGCGACTTAATCCCCTCCGTCCCCTTTTTCCGTCGGGGGCGGTGGGCTGGTAAAATCGGGGGATTCCCGTTCCTCGAGCCGTCCATGACCTGCCGCACCCGCTTCGCCCCCAGTCCCACTGGCTACCTGCACATCGGTGGTGCCCGCACCGCGCTGTACTGCTGGCTGGAGGCCCGTCACCGCGGCGGCGAGTTCGTGCTGCGCATCGAGGACACCGACCGCGAACGCAGCACCCAGGGCGCAATCGACGCCATCCTGGAGGCGATGGAGTGGCTGGGCCTGGACTACGACGAAGGCCCGATCTACCAGACCGACCGCGTCGCCCGTTACCGGGAAGTGGCCGAGCAACTGATCGCCGAGGGCAAGGCGTACTACGCCTACGAGACCCGCGAGGAGCTGGATGCCATGCGCGAGGCCGCCATGGCCAGGCAGGAAAAGCCGCGCTACAACGGCGCTGCGCGCGATCTGGGCCTGCCCTACCGGGACGACCCGAACCGCGTCATCCGCTTCAAGAACCCGCTGGAAGGCACGGTGGTGTTCGATGACCTGATCAAGGGCCGCATCGAGATCGCCAACAGCGAGCTGGATGACATGGTCATCTTCCGCCCGGACGGCTACCCCACCTACAACTTCGCGGTGGTGGTGGACGACTGGGACATGGGCATCACCGAGGTCATCCGCGGCGACGACCACATCAACAACACCCCGCGCCAGATCAACCTGTATGAAGGCATCGGCGCGCCGGTGCCCAAGTTCGGCCACATGCCGATGATCCTGGACGAGCAGGGCGCCAAGCTGTCCAAGCGCACCGGTGCGGCTGACGTGATGCAGTACAAGGACGCCGGCTACCTGCCCGATGCGCTGCTGAGCTACCTGGCCCGCCTGGGCTGGTCGCATGGTGACCAGGAGCTGTTCAGCCGCCAGGAACTGATCGACCTGTTTGACGTGAAGGACTGCAATTCCAAGGCCTCGCGCCTGGACATGGCCAAGCTGGGCTGGGTCAACCAGCACTTCCTGAAGACCGAGGAGGTGGCCGCGATCGTGCCGCACCTGGTCTACCAGCTGCAGAAGCTGGGGCTGGACGTGGCCGCCGGCCCGGCTCCGGAGGATGTGGTGATCGCCCTGCGTGAACGCGTGCAGACCCTGAAGGAAATGGCCGAGAAGGCCGTGGTCTGGTACCAGCCGCTGACCGAATACGATGAAGCGGCGGTGGCCAAGCACTTCAAGGCCGGTGCCGAGGTGGCGCTGGGCAAGGCCCGCGAGCTGCTGGCCGCGCTGCCGGAATGGACCGCCGAGTCGGTGGGCGTCGCCCTGCACGACGCGGCCGCAGCGCTGGGAATCGGCATGGGCAAGGTCGCCCAGCCGCTGCGCGTGGCCATCACCGGCACCCAGGTCAGCCCTGACATTTCCCATACCGTTTACCTGGCCGGCCGCGAGCAGGCCTTGAAACGCATTGATGTGGCCATCACCAAGGTAGCAACGGCCTGAGGCATCCTTGCCAGGCCCGAACCGGAGAACACGCATGCCCGCCAAGACCGCCACTGCCTGTACCGCCCCGCACCACCACGTCCACGACGCATCGGATTTCGTGGCGGTGGTCGAGCGTGTCTCGCGCGAACGCGGGCTGCGCCTGACCCCGATCCGCGCCAATGTGCTGAAGCTGATCGCCGAGGCCGGCAAGCCGGTCAAGGCCTACGAGCTGCTGGAATGGGTGCGTAACGGCAAGGGCGTGGGCGCTGATGCCCCGCCCACCGTGTACCGCGCGCTGGACTTCCTGATGGCCAATGGCTTTGTGCACAAGCTGGAGTCGGTGAATGCCTTCGTGGCCTGCCATCATCCAAGCAGCGCTGCGCATTCGGTGCCATTCCTGATCTGCAACAGCTGCCACAGCGCAGTGGAACTGGAAGACCGCGAGATCGTCAGCCAGCTGGAGAAGCGCGCCAAGGAGCTGGGTTTCCAGCCGCAGGCGCAGACGCTGGAAGTCCACGGTCTCTGCGCGCGCTGCGCGGGGTAACGCAATGGTAGTGCCGGCCGCTGGCCGGCATCCTGAGTGGGGTCAGATCCCTTTGCCATTGGCAAAGGGATCTGACCCCGTTTCATGACAAGGGCTAGTCCTTCGGTTTGCCTGCGGTATCCACCCGCACGATCACCGACATGCCGGGCCGCAGCTGCGCGGCCAGCTTCTGGCCTTCATCGATCGATATCCGCACCGGCAGCCGCTGCACCACCTTGGTGAAGTTGCCGCTGGCATTGTCCGGGCGCAACACGCTGAACTCCGATCCGGTGGCGGGCGCGATCTCCTGCACGCGGCCCCTCAGCACCTGGCCCTGGAACGCGTCGACCGAGAACGTGGCCGGCTGGCCGATCGCCATTCCCCAGGTCTGGCCTTCCTTGTAGTTGGCCACCACCCACAGTGTGTCAGGTACCAGGAACAGCAGCTGCGAACCGGCGGCGACATACTGGCCCACGCGCACGCTGGCTTCACTGATCTGGCCGTCGCGCGGTGCGTGGATCACCGTGTTGGCCAGGTCGATGCGGGCCAGTTCCAGCTGCGCCTGTGCGCTTTCCACCTGGGCCTCCAGGCTCTTGCGCGCGACCTGGGTCGACACCAGTGTTTCCTCGGCGATGCGGATCTGCGCCTGCGACTGCTGCACGCTGGCCTGCGCCGAGGCTTGGCTGGTGCGGAACTTGTCGCGGTCATTGATCGACACCAGCTGCTGCGCGGCCAGTTCCTCGTAGCGCTTCAGCTCGTTGCGCGAGCGCTGCAGTTCGGCCTGCCCGGCCGAGAGCGTGGCGCGCGCGGAGGCGATCTGCGCACGGTTCTGCGCCTGCGACTGGTCGGAGTTGGCCAGCGCCGCGCGCGCACTGTCGAGCGTCGCCTGCGCCTGGGCGACGCGTTGGGCATAGATGCGGTCATCGATGCGCAGCAGCGGCTCGCCCTGCCTCACATGCTGGAAATCCTTCACCAGCACTTCGGTCACATAGCCGTTGACCTGTGGCGCCATCACGGTGATCTGGCCGCGCACATAGGCGTTGTCGGTCACCATCACGCTGCTGGTGAACGGCCACAGATGCCAGGCGCGCAGGATCAGCGCAATGCCCAGCAGGGCCACCACCACCATCACCACCACGCTGCGCGCGCTGGGCTTGAGATACTTCGGCGCGACTGCCGGTTCCACGGGCGTGGGCGCAGGTGCCGCGTCGGTCGGCGGCGGTGGAGTCACATTGTCGGCGTCGTCGGATCGGGGCGGAACGGGGGGCATGGCGGAGGACTCAGCGGTGTGCGGCCGGGGTGGCCGCAACGGGTGAAGTGGGGTGGCGCTTGCGCCATTGCTTGAGCACGGCGGTGCGCAGCGACAGCAGCAGCAACCAGCACAGGAAACCGATCGCCAGCCAACCGCTCAGGGTGAACACATCATTGAAGCCGCGCACATTGGCTTCGCGGCGCGTGGTCTGCGCCAGCTGCGCGCTGCCCTGCGCGCTGCGCAGCACCGGGTCGGTGATCTGTGCGCTGTACAGCTGTTGCTGGATGCGCAGGCGTTGTGCCACCACCGGATCGGCGGGGTCGAGCTGGCTGGTCAGCGCGCTGGAGTACAGTTGCTCGCGATGCAGCTGGAAGGTGCCCAGCACCGCCGAGCCGGCCAGGCCGCCCAGCGTCTGCGTGATCGACAGCGTCACCAGGAAGGTGACGATGTGGTCCACCCCCTGCTTCAACGCCGCCGAAATGCCGAGCATGATCAACGGGCCCATGAACATGCCGGCGCCGACCGAGGCCAGGAACTGGCTGGCGTAGAAATCGTGCGGCCGATCCATGCTGGTGCGGTGCTGGTCGAAGAAGGCGGCAGCGCCCAGCAGCAGGATCGCCATCAGCAGCTGGGCGATCAGCCGCTTCGGGCCGAAGGTCAGCGAGGCACCGGCGATGCCCACGATCACCCCGGCCAGGATCACCACGAACAGCGGCCGCATCTGGTCAGGCCCCATGCCGAGCGTGCGCATCAGGTTGACCACGCCATAGGACTGCTCGGTGGTCAGGAAGCGGATCAGGAAGGCGCCGACGATGAAATGCAGCACCGGCAGCGTCGACAGCCAGCGGATCTGCAGCAGTGGATTGCGCCGGTAGTGCTCGATGATCAAGGCGGTGGTGGACAGCACGATCGACGCGACCAGGGCCCAGCCCAGCCACGGCGTGTTGAGCCACCAGCGCGTGTAGCCCTGCGCCAGCACGATCACCAGCAGGGCGACGGCCGGGGCGAGCAGCGCGAACGTGAGGAAGTCCAGTGGCTCGAACGCCTTCACCTGGATGCCCGGCGGCAGCTTCAACACCACCACGGCGGCGAACGCACACAGCGCCAGCCCGGCTTCAAACGAATAGAGCTGGTGCCATTGGCCGGTATCCACCAAGCCTGGTGAAACGATCCAGGCGATCGGCACCGCCAGCTGCGAAAGGCCGACGCCGACCACCAGCAGATTGCCGGTGAAGCGCCGCGGCAGCGCCTGCAGCATGTACAGCGTGCCCAGTGTCGAACAGGCCGCGCCGGCGAAGCCGCTGGCGGCACGGGTCAGCATCGTGGTCTCGAAGCTGCCGACGAACAGGTGCAGCACCGCCAGCGCCGCATACAGGCCCAGCCCGATCTCGGCGAACAGGCGGATGCCGTACTGCTGGCGGAACTTGAAGGCCAGCAGGTTGGCGGTGACGTTGACCATGGCATAGGCCGCCACCAGCCAGCTGCCCTGGGTCGGGGTCAGCGCCAGCTGGCCCTGCAGGAACGGCAGGTTGGCGGTGACCAGCGCATTGCCGAGGCCGCCGGTGATCGCCACCAGCAACGATACCAGCGCATAGGCCGCACGCCGGTACGGCGGGTGCCAGGGCATCGACGCCGAGCCGGGCATGGTCGGCTTCTCGTGCTCCTCCCAATCCGGAACCGGCTTCAGATACGGCTGGACCATCAGCGCGCCTCGCTGGTTGCTCCCTGGAGACCCCCGCGCAGCAGCTGCAGGGCGCGCCCGGCGAGGTGGGCGCGCTCGTCGCGGGTCTTGCCGCGCAGGGCTGCGCCCAGCATGCCCGAGATCAGTGAAATATCCGTCTTTTCCAGGTCGGCACGGCACAGTCCGGCGGCCTTGGCGCGGGCGATCGGTTCCTCCAGCAGGTCGCGCACGGTCTCGCGCGCCGCGCGCATGGCCGGCACGTCCGAATCGACCGCGCGCCAGTAATCGGCCAGTGCCGGCGAATCGATGATGCGCTGGGCCATGCCCTCGAACACCTCGAACAGGGCGTCGTCGCGGTCGCCGAGCTGTTCGACCTGGCGCCGGATGCGATCAACCGTGCGCTGCAGCAGCGCCTGGATCAGCGCGGTGCGGTCGGGGAAGTTGCGGTACAGGGTGGCGCGGCCCACCTGGGCGCGTTCGACCACCAGGTCCAGTGGGGCAGTGACACCGTGTTGGCCGAACACATGATCGGCGGCGTCGAGGATGAGGGCACGGCGGGCAGCGGCATCGGCACGTTGGGCAGTCATGGAATTATTTTCGGACAAAAGTGTCCGATTGGCGAGACATTGGGTGACGGGATTGTCCGCTTGTTGTGGTACGCACATCTTTGTGACGGGTGTGTGAGCGGGGGCGCCGCGACCTCGCTCACGCATAAAGGAACGGGGGGCCAGACGGCCCCCCGGGAGAGAGAATGGTATTGGTGGTGCGGCCCCGCCATGCGTTGAAAGGGCGAGTGGGGGCAGAGCCCTTTCCCGCGGAAAGGGATCCGCCCCCCTGCATCCGATCAGAAGAACGCGCGGATGCCGAATGCGACCCCACGGCCCGGCAGCGGCGAGTAGTCGCGCAGCAGCGAGGTATGCGGGCGCACTTCGCGGTTGGTCAGGTTGCTGCCATCCAGGAAGACTTCGTAGCTGTTGCTGGCGTTGCGGTCCCAACGATAGGCCAGGTGCGCATCGACCAGGGTGTAGCCATCGCTCGGCTCCTCGTTCTGCGCCACGTCCTTCTGGCGGCTGTAGCGCACCGCACCGACCGAGGCGCGCCAGCCGTCCTTCGACCAGCGCAGGTCGGCGCCGACGCGGGCCGGGGCGATGCGCGGCAGGTAGCCGGTGTTGGCCAGTTCCACGTTGTAATTGTGGTTGTGGTCGCCGTGCGGCACGGCGATGTCCAGGTTGCGGCTGCCGCTGCCATCCAGCTTGGCTTTCACGTAGTCACCGAACACGCGCAGGTCCCAGTCACCGGCGCCGCCCTCGAACAGGTGCACCAGCGCTTCGGCCTCGGCGCCGCGGAACACCGCGTCCTGCTGGGTCCAGGCGCGCACCGGCAGCCCCTCGGTAACGCCGGTGTCGGCCAGGTAGATGAAGTCCTTGAGCTTCGTCTGGTAGACCGAGGCGGAGAAGTCCAGGCGTTCGCTGTGGGTGTGGATACCCAGTTCCACGCGCTGGCCGCGCTCGGTCTTCAGGTTGGCATCGCCGATTTCCAGCGAGCGGGTGGCGATGTGCGCGCCGGCGGCATACAGCTCCTCGTTGGTCGGTGCACGTTCGGAGCTGTCCACGCCGATGCGCAGGTCAACCGCATCGTTGAGCTTCCAGATGCCAGCGGCAGACAGGTTGGTGGCGCCGAAGGTGCGGCGACGGTAGTCACCGGTCGGGTCCAGCTTGACCTGGTCGTGGCGGCCACCCAGTTCCAGCTTGAACGGGCCAAACTGCTTTTCCTGCAGTACGAACAGGCCGATGTTCTTCGTGCCGGTATCCGGAACGAACGCCTCTTCGCCCTTGGCACCGAAATCACTGTTGCCGAACTGCAGGCCGAAGGCGCCGTCCCAGCCGCCGATCTGCTGCTGTACCGCTTCCAGGCGTGCCTCGATGCCGCGGTTGGTGAAGCGGGTGGACGGTGTGCCGGCCTCCAGCTCCACGTGCTCGTAGTCGGTGTAGGCCACGCGCGCGTTGATGTTCTTCAGGAACGAGACCGGGTCGTAGATGCCGGCCTTGGTCTCGAAGCGGTTCTGCACCATGTCGATGCGCACGTCGTGTTCGTCACCGCCTTCCTCTTCATCACCATGGTCGTGACCATGGTCATGCCCATGATCATCACCGTCGGCGTGCACGTGCGCGCCGTTGGGAATGCCATAGTTGGTGCGGTAGGTGCTGGCCGACACGCCGAAGTAGCCGCCGTCGCCCAGCCAGGTTGCGCCGACGCCGCCGGCGCGGGTGCGGATGGAGCTGTTCTCGAGGCGGCCGCGACGCGGCTCTTCGCCTTCCTCGCCCGCGTGATCATGGTCGTGGTCGTCGTGGTGGTCTTCCAGGCTGTCGATCACCGCATAGCCGGGAATGCGGTAGTCGTCGCCATTGCGCACCAGGCCGTCCACATGAAGCACGACATTGCCGCTGACGCCATCGAGGCGGAACATGCCGCTGCGCTCGTTGTTCACCGAATTGCCACGCAGCTCGGCGCGGCCGCTGAGCGGGCGCTCGGGCAGCTCGCGCGCGATGCGGCCATCGACCACGTTGACCGCCCCACCGATGGCACCGCTGCCGAACAGCAGCGTGGCCGGGCCCTTCAGCACTTCGATCTGGTCGGCCAGGAACGGTTCGATGCTGGTGGCGTGGTCGGCGCTGACCGTGGACGCATCCATGTTGCCCATGCCGTTGGACAGCACGGCCACGCGCGGGCCTTCCTGGCCACGGATGATCGGGCGGCCGACGCCGGGGCCGAAGAAGGTGCTCTGCACGCCGGGCAGCTTGGCCACGGTATCGCCGAGGGTGCCGGCCTTCTGTTCGTCCAGGCGCTCACCGGCCAGCACCTCCACCGGGCGCGCAAGGGATTCGGCATCGCCCTGCAGCGGCGACGCGGTGACCTGCACCGAGGACAGCTCGGTCAGGTGGCGGTCACGATGGGCGGTGTCCTGACCGGCTGCAAAGGCGACGGACGGCAGCAGGGCGGCGAGGGCCAGGGCCAGGGAATGCGGCTTGAGCCGTGCGGTGTGGGCGGGCATGGATGGGTCCTTTGTTACACTGTATCAATCGCGGGGCGCACGAATCCCGTCGATGGGACAGGGGGAGGGAAAGCGTGCGGGTCGGAGAGGGATGTTATATTATTCCATAACGATTCGCCGACCCTGCTGGAAGTCATGTCCTTGTCCCCACGCCTGCGCCACCTGCTCGACCGTTTCGGTGCCACCGGTTCGATGCTGTGCGCGGTGCATTGCGCAGTCATCCCGGTGCTGCTGGCGGCAGCGCCCTCGCTGGGCCTGTCGTTCTGGCTGAGCGACGGCGTCGAACAGGCGCTGGTGCTGTTCGTGACCCTGCTTGGGCTGTTCAGCCTGGTCTGGGGTTACCGCCGCCACGGCGCGCTGCGTGCGCTGGGCTTCCTGATCCCCGGCCTGGTCGCGCTGTGGGCCGGCGTGCTGTACGAGCCGCTGCATCACAACGCCGTGCCGCATGCGGTGGTGATGACCATCGGTGGCCTGCTGGTGGGCGTTGCCCATCTGGTCAACCTGCGCCTGAACCACGGCCACGTACACGACGCCAGCTGCGCGCACTAGGCGCTCCGTGATAGGATTTTCGATCGTGCGCGGGGGCGCCCAGCAAGGCGGCCCCGCCGAACCCGTGTCAGTACGGGGTAACCAGATTTCACACTTGAGGAGTTGAAGACATGGGTAAGGGTGACCGCAAGACCGCCAAGGGCAAGCGCTACAACGCCAGCTACGGCAACGCCCGTTCGCATACCGCGAGCAAGGTCGCCGTAGGCGCCGCCGCCCCGGTTGCCAAGAAGACCGTGGCCAAGGCTCCGGCGAAGAAGGCCGTGGCGAAGAAGGCCGTCGCCAAGGCCTGATCCGGCCGAACGACCGGTCTAAAGAAAACGCGGCGCCTGGCGCCGCGTTTTTTTATGCCTGTCCGGTGAGCCGAGCGTGGGCTCGGCGCTACAACCGGATCAGCGCAGGGTCTTCTTCAGCGTTTCCGGGTTGCCGTCGTTCGGCGCGGCCGGCACCTGCAGCAGGTGCGCCAGCAGTGGATAGACATCGACATTGTCGAAGCCATCGATCACCAGGCCCTGGCGGAACGACGGACCACTGGCCACGAACACTGCACGCATGGACGGCAGCGCGTTGTCGTAGCCGTGCGAGCCGCGGTCCTGCTGTTCGCGCTTGGCGATCTTTTCCTGATGCAGGGCATCCCAGCCTTCATCCATCATGCAGACAATGGCGGGAATGCGCGGATGGGTGCCGTAGTGCAGGCGCGCCGGCAGTTTTTCTTTCTTCCAGCATTCGTAGTGCGCGTGGCGGCCGAGCAGAGCGCGTTCGGCGGCGGCTTCATGGCCGACCACTGGTGCGAAGCCGACCGACTGGCCCTGGCTGACATTGCGCGCAATCGCCGGGTCGACCATCGATTCGGTGGCGATCACCTGGCCGACCGGCACGCTGGCCATGCCATGGTCAGAGACCACGATCACGTTGGTGGTCGCGGCCAGGCCGCGCTGCTGCAGTCCATCGAGCACTTGGCCGACGATCTGGTCGGCGCGCACGATGGCGTCGGCATACTGTTTCGATTCGGGGCCGTAGTTGTGGCCGGCCTTGTCCACGTGTTCCATGTACAGCGTGGTCAGGCGGGGGGCATCGGCGTCGGTCTGTGCAAGCCAATCGAGCACGATGTCGGCGCGCTGTTCCAGCGGTTCCTTGCCGTCGTAGATGCGCCACTGGCTGGGGCGTACGCCACGGATCTCCGATTCACTGCCCGGCCATGAGGTGGTGGCCGACCGAACGCCGGCATTCTCGGCGCCGACCCAGATCGGTTCACCGCCCCACCAGCCACTGGTGGTCACCGCTTCGCGATTGCTCAGCTCGAACCGGCCCAGGGTTGCATCGTCCATGCTGTTGTTGACGATGCCGTGGTGGTCCGGGCGCAGGCCGGTGACGAGGGTGTAGTGGTTGGGGAAGGTCAGTGACGGATAGGACGGGGTCATCCAGCGTGCACGCACGCCGCCGTCGATCAGTCGCTGCAGGTTCGGGGTCAGGCCGCGATCCAGCGCGTCGGCACGCAGGCCATCGATGGAGATCAGCAGCAGCTTGGGCGGTGCCGCCGCAGCGACGGGTGTGGGAACGGAGGCGGAAGGGGCAGGCGCGGTGGTGCAGGCGGCCAAGGGCAGCAGCAGCGCCAGCGCGCAGGTCAGGCGTACGGAAGTCATCCGCGCATGATAGTGCGAGGTAATGACGCGCCCAAGACACGGCTCACTATTGCGCGCCGTCTCCGCGCATTTTTCCTTATCCCCGCGCCTGTCGGCGCCCCCCTTCAACAAGCAGGGGGCTTTTCTCCAGACGTATTCCTGATGCTTCCATCCACGCATGGCGCGGACCCACCCTGGCTCCCCGCAGGAAGCCCGCTGTTGCTGTTGCTCTAGCCTCTGCGGGTGCCGGGCGCAGCCCGGCCAGCCCTCTCAGGCGAACAGCGGGGCCTGGCGTTGTTCCAGCCGCAGCAGCGCGGCCTTGGTTTCCAGGCCGCCGCCGAAGCCGGTCAGTGCACCGTTGCTGCCGATCACGCGGTGGCAGGGCAGGATGATCGGCAATGGGTTGCGCCCGTTGGCTGCACCGACCGCACGGGTCGCGCTGGGTTGGCCCAGGTGCTGCGCCAACTGCAGATAGCTCCAGGTCTGGCCGAACGGAATCAACGCCAGCGCCTGCCACACGCGCAGCTGGAAAGGCGTGCCTCGTGGTGCCAGCTGCAGGTCGAACCGGCTGCGTTCACCGTGCAGGAACTGCAGCAGCTGTTCGCGCGCTTCCGGCAATGCACCTGGTGCATGCTGCCAGCCGTCGCGCCCGCGCGCGGGGTGGCGGTTCTCGGGGAACAGCACGTGCGCAAGACCACGCTCGTCACCGGCGATGGTCAATACGCCGATCGGGCTGTCGAAACGATCGAACAACAGGGTCATGTCGGTTCTCCAACGAACGTGCCGGACAGGTGCCACAGGTGCAGCACCGCGTAGGCGCGCCACGGGCGCCACGGTTGCGAGCGCGCTTCGGTCGCACGTTCGCTCAGGCGCTGGCCCTGGGCGTGGCCGAGCACCTGCTGCAGTACAAGATCGCCGGCCGGGAAGGCATCGGGCTGGCCGAGTCCGCGCAGGGCAATGTACTGAGCGGTCCAGGGGCCGATGCCGGGCAGTGCAACGCAGCGGGCCACGAATTCCTCCAAGGCCTGGCCGGGCCCGAAGTCGAGCCGGCCGCTGGCGCAGGCGGCGGCCAGGGCGCGCACGGTGGCCGCGCGGCTGCGCGGCAGGCCAATGGATTCCAATGGTGCCTCGGCCAGTACCTCGGGCGCGGGAAACTGGCGATCGAATTCCGATGGCATGCCCGGCAGGTGTGCGCCGTAGGCATCGACCAGGCGCCGCGCGAAGGTGGTGGCCGCGGCCACGCTGACCTGCTGCCCGAGTACCGCGCGTACGCCCACCTCGAAGCCATCCCAGCCGCCGGGCACGCGCAGTCCGGGGCGTTCGGCGATGCCACGCGCGAGCAGCGGTTCTTCGCCCAGCGCGGCATGGACCTGCTGCAGGTCGGCATCCAGATCAAACACCCGACGCACGCGGCGCACGATGTCGGGGATCAGGCGCGGATCCACCGCGCCCAATTGCAGGCGCAGTTCCGGCCGTTTCGAATCGGCGGTGACGCGCAGCAGGGTGGGGCGCTCCGGCGTGCCCAGTACGCGCTGGTAGCTGTCTTCGCCGATCAGTTCGATGCCGGGCAGGCTGCGTTTGCGCAGGAAGGCCAGCATGCGTGGGAAGTCCAGTGGTGGACGGTAGCCCAGGCGCAGCACCAGGCCGCCATCATCTGCAGCCAACGGTTGATGCTGGCGACGCAGGGCGGTCGGCGCCATCCCACAGCCCTGCAGGAACGCGGTATTGAAGCGGCGCAGGCTGTTGTAGCCGGCAGCCAGCGCGACGTCGGTCACCGCCAGCGTGGTTTCGGTCAGCAACTGTTTGGCCAGCAACAGGCGATGGGTTGCGTGGATCTGCCCGGGCGTCGCGCCGAGATGTTCGACGAACAGGCGCTGCAGTTGGCGCGCGCTGAGGCCGAGCTTCGTTGCAAGATCGGCCACCGGCTGCTCCTGCAGGAAGCCTCCCTGGATCAGCGCCAGTGCCCGCTGCACGGTCTGTCCGGCCAGGGCCTGCTGGGCCTGCGGTGCCAATTCCGGGCGGCAGCGCAGGCAGGGACGGTACCCAGCGGCCGCGGCGGCCGCGGCGGTCGGAAAGTAGGTGATGTTGCGCGGCTTCGGTGGCGGTGCCGGGCACACCGGGCGGCAGTAGATGCCGGTGCTGCGCACGGCGGTGAAGAACACGCCGTCGAAGCGTGCGTCGCGGGCCAGGCGGGCGCGGTCGCAGGCGGCGGTGTCGAGGGCGAGGGCGGTGTCCATGGCGCGAGTCTAGGCCCGCGCGGGCGGCGATACTCGCCACATTCGGACATGGATGCTGAAGGGGGTCAGGCTGGGCTGCGCCCTGCACCCGCGGAGGCCAGAGCAACAACAACAGCGGGCTTCCTGGGGGAGGGCGGGGTGGGTCCGGTGGCAGGGAACGCTGCAAGTCCCCCTCCGGGGCCCGGCCCAGCCGCTGGCGGCTGGGCGTTCGGGCGCTTGCGAAGCAGTGCTTCGCAAACAAAGCGCCCTCACCCATGGAAGCTCGGTCGCGCCATCCATGGCGCTCACGCCCCTGCCACCGGATCCACCCCGCCTTCGACAGTTTCCCGCGGCCTGCCGGAAGGGCATCCCGCTCTGGTAGGTGTCGACCTTGGTCGACACGGTAGATCCACGCCATGCGTGGATGGGGTGGTGGAAGACGCTGTAATGAAATGGATGGAACCAGGGGGTCACAAGGGGTTCAGTGCCACGCGCTGAATGCGTCCCCCGGACGGGTAGACTGTGGCTCCTGCTCACGTGAAGACTGGTTGCCCGATGTCCGCCAAACGCCGCTGGTTGCCCCTGTTGTGCCTGGCCCTGGCGGGCTGCAGCCAGCTGGAAAATCCAGGCAATGTGACCGCTGCTGACAAGGCTGCGCGGGCGCCGGCCAGCGATGGCGAGAACATGGTGTCGATCAATGCGGCCGATGCACCGCCACCGCCAGCGCCGCCGCGCAGCCAGGCGGATCGGCCGTGGCCGCAGGCGCAGCTTGAGAATGGCCGTGCCTGGGTCAGCTGCAGCACGGAATATGCTGGCGATGCCGGCGACGGTGTCGAGCTGGAAGGCCTGCAGCGCGAGCAGATCACCCAGGCGCTGGCCCCGTGCGCCGAGCGCGGCCTGATGCGCGTGCGTTACGCCGGCAAGATCAATCCGGGCTTCGCCGAGATGATGTGGCGACTGGCCGTGGTTGCTGACGAGCAGAAGATCCACAAGCGCATCCTCGATCTGGATTCCAGCGGGGGGCAGGTGGAGTCGGCGATTGTCGCCGGTGACAGCATCGGTGAATCGGGCTGGACCATCTGGGTGCGCGAAGGCTCGATCTGCCATAGCGCCTGCGTGTTCGTGCTGGCCGCCGGCGACAACCGCCTGCTGTCGGGCAAGGTCGGCATCCACCGCATGATGCGCATCAGTTCCAAGGCCACCTCGCGCGCCGAGCTCAACCGCGAGCTGCACGAGGTCTACGACAACGTGAAGGACTACCTGCAACGCAACGGCGTGGCGGTCGGTGTGGCCGATCTGATGATGACCGTGCCCAACCGCAGCCTGCGGCTGCTGACTCCGGACGAACTGCGCCAGTACGGCCTGGATGGCACCAATGCGGTGCAGGACGATCTGGAACGGATCAAGCAGATGCGTGCCTGCGGCGACGATTTCGTGCAGCGCAAGGACGCGTTCCTGGTCGCCTTCGACCAGCAGTGCAAGCGCGAAGGCGCCGACATGGAGTCGATCAACAGCTGCGGCCAGGCGTTGAAGCAGCGCTTCGGCTTCCCGGACGCGGTCTGCCCCGACGAAAGCCCGCTGTCGGAGATCGATGTGGCGACGCTGCCACCAGCGCCGCCGGAGCCGCCGCCGGTGGCCGAACAGGCGCCAGCAGAGACCGGCACGCCGGCCGCGCAGGCCGATGCGGCGGCGGTGGAAGGCAACGCCCACGCGCGCTGACGAACCGCTCACTGCGCTGGCGTAGACTGCGGTCCTTTCCTCCAGAACCGGCGGTGTCCATGAAGCGCGTGCTCCTGCTGCTGTCCCTGCTGCCCCTGACTGCGTTGGCGCAGGTACCTGCGCCGGCCACGCCGGCACCGGCACCCGCGCGCCCGGCCCCGGCATCGCCGGCGGCCGCGAAGCCCGCCACGGCAGGTGCCCCGGCGTTGACCGCTGCGCAGCAGGCCCAGGTGCAGAAGCAGGACGCGGAAATGGGCGCGGCTGCGTTGAAGGCGGCGCAGCTGGTCGATGCCAACCGCTCCGGCGAATTGTGGGATGGCGCTTCGGCCGTCGCGCGCCGTGCGGTGCCGAAGGCCACCTTCGTCAGCCAGTTGGCCGCCGAGCGCACGCGCCTGGGTGCGCTGGCCGGGCGTGGCCAGCCGACCATCACCCGGGTCAAGTACAGCCCCGGCGCCGCAGTGCCGGAAGGGCTGTACATCAACGTCAGCTTCCCGACCCGTTTCGCCAACAGCGCGCAGCCGGTGCGCGAGCTGGTCTCGTTCCGCTTCGACGAAGACCAGGTCTGGCGCCTGGCCGGTTACAGCCTGCGCGCGTCGGCGCCCTGAGGAGATGAACGATGGCAACTGAGCTGACGATGCTGGCCTGGTCGGTGCTGCTGGGCTTCGTCTACATCTTCGCCACCTCCACCGTGGTCACCCGCGAGCGCGGGATGAAGTGGAATGCCTCGGCACGGGATGGCAATTCAAAGCCGCTCAGCCCGCTGGCCGGCCGCCTGCAGCGTGCGCAGTCCAACTTCCTGGAAACCTTCCCGTTCTTCGCCGCTGCCGCCATCGCAGTGGTCGTGGCCGGGCGCAGCAACGACACCACGGCGCTGGCTGCGCAGGCCTACGTCTGGGCGCGTGTGGTCTACCTGCCGCTGTATGCCGCGGGCGTGCCCTACGTGCGCAGCCTGGTCTGGCTCGTATCGCTGCTGTCGATCCTGGCGCTCGTGTTCGCACTTCTGTAAGTCGGCCTGATCCAGATCAAGGCCGCTCAGGCGCGCGGCGCTATGCTGGCCCGGACTGAATCAACGGCAGGAGGCGCGCATGCGCAGGATGGACGTGGTGGTGGTCGGCGCCGGACCGGCGGGCCTGTGCTTCGCGCGCGCGCTGGCCGGCAGTGGCCTGCAGGTCGGGCTGGTCGAAGTGCAGCCGCGCCAGGCCCTGGCCGACGCCGCCTTCGATGGCCGCGAGATCGCGCTGACCCATGCCTCGCGGCAGAGCATGGAGCAACTGGGGCTGTGGCAGCGGCTGCCGCAGGCCGAAGTCGCCGAGCTGCGCGATGCCAGGGTGATGAACGGCGGCTCGCCGTTCGCGTTGACCTTCGCCAGCAGCCAGGTTGATGGCCAGCCGCTGGGCTGGCTGGTGCCCAACCACCTGATCCGCCGCGCCGCCTGGGACGCCGTGCAGGGCCAGGATGGGCTGGAGCTGTTCGACGGGCGCAAGGTGCTGGGCGTGCAGGCCGATGCGCAGGGCCAGGTGGTCAGACTCGATGACGGCAGTCAACTGCACGCGCGCCTGCTGGTCGCGGCTGACAGCCGCTTCTCCGCCACCCGCCGCATGCTTGGCATCGGTGCGCAGATGCGCGACTTCGGCAAGTCGATGCTGGTATGCCGCATGCAGGTCGAGCGCGACCATCACCATACGGCCTGGGAGTGGTTCGCCTACGGCCGCACCATGGCGCTGCTGCCGCTCAACGAGGGCCAGGCATCGGCGGTGATCACGCTGCCGCCGCGGCAGATCGAAGAACTGCTGGCGATGGACGAGGTGGCTTTCGGTGAGGCCATCAGTGCCTGCTTCGAGCATCGGCTGGGCCGCATGCAGCCGGTGGCCACACCGCAGGCGTATCCGCTGGTGGGGGTGTACGCGCACCGTTTCGTCCGCGAGCGTTCCGCGCTGATCGGCGATGCCGCGGTGGGCATGCACCCGGTCACCGCGCACGGCTTCAATCTGGGACTGGCCAGCGCACAGCGGCTGGCACAGGGCATCGTCGCGCAGCAGCGGCGCGGTGCCGACATTGCCGCCGCCGGCATGCTGGCCAGCTACCAACGCGGTCATCGGTTGGCGTCGCGGCCGCTGTACGAGGCCACCAACGCGATCGCCAGCCTGTACACCGACGATCGTCGCCCGGCACGCCTGCTGCGGGCCGCGGGCCTGCGGCTGGCGCAGGGCGTGGCGCCGTTCAGGCAGCTGATCGCCTCGCACCTGACCCAGCGCGTGGCCTGAACACCCTCGGATCAGCCAGCGGCCAGCACGCGGATCTGGCTGTCGGCGAACTCGACCACCTGGCCTGCGCGGATCTTGCAGGCCTTGCGCAGTTCGACCTCACCGTCGACCCGCACCTGGCCCTCGCTGATGACCATCTTGGCCTCGCCGCCGCTGGTGACCAGGTCGGCCAGCTTCAGCAGCTGCTTGAGTTCGACGTAGTCGCCGTCGAGGTCGAATTCGAGAATCTGCATGGAGCGAGGGGTCCTGGAAAGAGGGCGCAGGCCAGCGGCCGGGCCGGGGAGAGGGCGCGTATTGTGCGCCAGCACGGGGCACGACGGCACGCACATGGAAAGCTGTACGCCTCGTTCAGGATCAATGCGGTATCATTCCGCTCTGAGCGAGTGAAATCTCCTCCGACCGAGCAGCGCCAGGGCACGCGATAAGAAGGGCGCCCAAAGCGCGGACCATCACCCTTTTTATCGCACTGCCAGGAAGACGGCAGTGCCTTCGGAGTTCCCCATGTCCCAAGATTCCCAAGCGCCGCTGCAGTTCGCGCAGCTCGGCCTGTCCGAGCCCGTGATGCAGGCGGTCACCGCCATCGGCTACGAAACCCCGTCGCCGATCCAGGCCGCCACCATCCCGGCGATGCTGGAAGGCCGCGATGTGCTGGGCCAGGCCCAGACCGGTACCGGCAAGACCGCTGCGTTCGCACTGCCGGTACTGTCCAACATCGACCTGCAGCAGATCAAGCCCCAGGCCCTGATCCTGGCGCCGACCCGCGAACTGGCCATCCAGGTTGCCGAGGCATTCCAGTCCTATTCGTCGAAGATCCCGGGCTTCCGCGTGCTGCCAGTGTACGGCGGCCAGCCGTACGGCCAGCAGCTGTCGGCCCTGCGCCGTGGCGTGCACATCGTGGTCGGTACTCCCGGCCGCGTGATCGATCACCTGGACCGCAGCACCCTGGACCTGTCCGAGCTGAAGACCCTGGTGCTGGACGAAGCCGATGAAATGCTGCGCATGGGCTTCATCGACGATGTCGAAGCCGTGCTGAAGAAGCTGCCGGAGCAGCGCCAGGTGGCCCTGTTCTCGGCCACCATGCCGCCGCAGATCCGCCGCATCGCGCAGACCTACCTGCAGGACCCGGTGGAAGTGACCATCGCGGCCAAGACCACCACCTCGGCCAACATCCGCCAGCGCTACTGGTGGGTGAGCGGCATGCACAAGCTGGACGCGCTGACCCGCATCCTGGAAGTCGAGCCGTTCGACGCGATGATCATCTTCGCGCGCACCAAGGCCGGCACCGAAGAACTGGCCAGCAAGCTGCAGGCGCGTGGCCTGGCCGCTGCCGCCATCAACGGTGACATGCAGCAGGCCCAGCGCGAGCGCACCATTGCCATGCTGAAGGAAGGCAAGCTGGACATCCTGGTCGCCACCGACGTGGCCGCCCGCGGCCTGGACGTGGAGCGCATCAGCCACGTGCTGAACTACGACATCCCGTACGACACCGAGAGCTACGTGCACCGCATCGGCCGTACCGGCCGTGCCGGCCGCAGCGGCGAGGCGATCCTGTTCGCCACCCCGCGCGAGAAGGGCATGCTGCGCCAGATCGAGCGTGCCACCCGCCAGCCGATCGAAGAGATGCAGCTGCCGAGCGTGGAAGCGGTCAACGACACCCGCATCAACAAGTTCACCTCGCGTATCAGCGAAACGCTCGGCGCCGGCGGCCTGGACTTCTACCGCCAGCTGCTGGAGCGCTTCGAGAACGAGCAGAACGTGCCGGCCATCGAGATCGCCGCCGCGCTGGCCAGGATGCTGCAGGGCGATACCCCGTTCCTGCTGCAGCCGCCGGTGCGTGCCCCGCGTGAAGAGCGCGCGCCGCGCGAGCGCTTCGACCGTGGCGACCGCCCGGAGCGTGGCGATCGCTTCGACCGCAACGAGCGGGGGCCGCGCTTCGAGCGTGGCCCGCGTCGCGACGACGCCGAAGGTGGTTTCGAGCCGCGTCCGCGCCGCGAGGTTCCGCCGCGTGGTGCGCCGGAGCAGGGCATGGAGACCTACCGCATTTCGGTGGGCCACCAGCACGGCGTGAAGCCGGCCAACATCGTCGGCGCCATCGCCAACGAAGCCGGCCTGGAAAGCCGTTTCATCGGCCGCATCGACATCCACGACGACTTCTCGCTGCTGGACCTGCCGGCACAGATGCCGCCGGACGTGCTTTCGCACCTGCAGAAGGTGTGGGTGTCCGGCCAGCAGCTGCAGATGCGACCGCTGGCGGCCGGTGAAGAGATCAACCCGGCCCCGCGTCCGTTCAAGCCGCGCTTCGACAAGCGTGGTCCGGGCGGCCCCGGTGGCCCGCGTCGTGGTGGTCCGGGTGGTCCGGGTGGCCATGGGGGCGACCGCGGCGGTGACCGCGACAGCCGCCCGCCACGTCGTGATGGCTTCAAGCCGCGCGGCCCGCGCAGCTTCTAAGCCGCACCCACAGCCGTCCAGAGCGACGCCGGCCCCCGGGCCGGCGTACAGGAAAAGGGGACGGAGGGGATTAAGTCGTCTATGGCAGGCCATGCGCCTATGCCGAAAACGACTTAATCCCCTCCGTCCCCTTTTTCGCACGGTCAACACATTGCCGGTCATAGGCTGGTCCGGTTCCAAAGGAGGTTGTCACCGCAGCACATTCGGGGGGATCCGGGATGGGTAGGAGTGGCACGGACCAACAGAGCCGGCGGGTGCCGATGACCCGGGGGCTGGGACTGCGATTTGCGTTGTTGACCGGCATGGCGATCGGACTGGTCGCACTGTCGGCGTTGATCCAGGAACTGCAGGCGGCCTCCACCGCCTGGATCGCCGGCCAGGGGTACTGGTCGCGCGGTCAGCAGGATGCGACCGCCGCGCTCAGTCGCTACCTGGCGCGCGGTGATGCCCAGGACCTGGACGATGCACGCCAGGCCCTGCAGGTGCCGTTGGGCGATCTGCAGGCGCGCTTGGCGCTGGAACAGGCGGAGCCTGACGAAGAGAAGGCCCGGCAGGGCTTCCTGCAGGGGGGCAACGCGCACGCCGACATTCCGCGCCTGGTGTTTTCGTTCCGCTACGCGCGCGATATCGGTGCCTTCCGCGAAGCGACCGCGTTATGGCGGCAGACCGACGGGGACCTGATGGCGCTGCAGCGCCTGGTCGATGAGTTGCAGCGGCGGCACGAGGGTGGCCCCTTACTGACAGCCACGCGTGACCAGTACCTGCAGCAACTGCGTGATCTCGACCGCCGGATGCAGGTGCAGAGCCAGGCGTTCTCGCAGGCGCTGCTGCGGATGGCGACGCTGGTGAGGCTGGCCACGTTGATGGTCGCGGGCCTGTCGGTGCTGGCGATCAGCCTGATGGCGGTGGCCCTGGCGCGCCGCGTCGGCAAGGACCTGACCGAACACGAGAGCCGCTTCCGCGCAGCGTTCTACCAGGCCAACGTCGGCATGCTCAAGCTCGATACCGAAGGCAAGGTGATCGAGGCCAACCAGGCGATGGCCGACATCCTCGATCATCGCCGCGACGTGCTGCTGCAGCTGTCGCTGGCTGACCTGCTGATGGACGGCGAGCTGGTCATTGACGGGGTGGGGCGCATCGATTGGGACCGCCAGCTGCGGCCGAGCGAACTGCGCTTCCGCCGTCGTGATGGCAGCCTGGTCTGGGGCCGCTGGAGCGGCACCGGTGTGCGCAGCGCCGGCGGTGGCCTGTCGGTGTTCGCGATCATCGAAGACGTCAGCCAGAACCATGCACTGGCGCGCGAGATCGAGCACCACGCCAGCCATGACCCGCTGACCGGCCTGATCAACCGGCGCGAGATCGAGCGCCTGCTGGAACGCGCGCTGTTGCAGGTGCGCAGCGAAGGTGGTACGCACGCGCTGTGCTACATCAACCTGGACCATTTCAAGCTGGTCAATGACAGCTTCGGCCATGCCGCCGGCGACCAGATGCTGCGCAGCTTCGCCGATTACCTGGTGGCGGCGGTGCGCGATGGTGACTGGGTGGGCCGGCTGGGTGCGGACGAGTTCGCGGTGTTCCTCGCCCATGCCGGGCAGGACGAGGCCAAGCGCGTGCTGCAGCGGGTGATCCGCAATCTGGGGCAGGCGACGTTCCCGGTGAGCGAGGGCAGCCCGCAGTTGAGCTGCAGCATCGGCGTGGTCGAGGTCAGCGCCGACGCACCGGATGTGAACTGGTTGATGAGCGCCGCCGACAGTGCCTGCTATGCGGCCAAGCAGGCCGGGCGCAACCGCGTGCACTGCTTCAACGAGAACCGCATGGCGTTGGAGGAACGGCGCCGGGAAGCCGAGCGGCTGCAGGGCGTCAGTCTGGCCATGGCCGAGAACCGCATGGTGCTGTATGCGCAGCGCATCGCCCGCGTCGGCGATCCCACCTACCTGCACTACGAGGTGCTGGTACGCATGCGCGGCAGCGATGGCAGCCTGCACCTGCCGGGCCAGTTCATGCCGGCGGTGGAGCGCTATGGCATGGCCGTGGCGCTGGACCGGCACGTGCTCGGCTTGTTGTTCCGGCACCTGCAGGTGTGCCCGGCGCATGTGCGGCAGCTGGGACTGTGCAACGTCAACGTGTCGGCGCAGTCGATCGCCGAACCCGGCTTCCTCGCCTTCGTCTGCGACCTGCTGGAGCGCAATCGCGCGCTGGCCTCCAAGCTGTGCTTCGAGATCACCGAGACCGCCGCAATCAGCAACCTCAGCCAGGCGCGCGCGTTCATCGATGCGGTGAAGGCGCGCGGCTGCCGGATGGCGCTGGACGATTTCGGCTCCGGGCTGTCCTCGTTCGGCTACCTGCGCCAGCTGCCGGCCGACATCCTGAAGATCGACGGGGCCTTCGTGCGCGACATGGATACCGATCCAGTCAGCCACGCCACCGTGCGCGCGATCAGTGAACTGGGGCGCGAGCTGCAGATGGAGGTGGTGGCCGAATGGGTAGAGACCGCCGAAGTCGCCGCCGCGCTGACCCGGCTTGGGGTGCAGGGCCTGCAGGGCTATGCGGTCGAGCGGCCGCAGCCACTGGAACGGATGACCCTGGCCGACCTGCGGCCGGTGCGTCTGGTGGCCGTGAAAGGTCCTCCCGCCGCAGGTTGAACGCCGTCGGCGACTTTGGTCTACACATGCGTTGCAGCCGCGGCTGCGATAATGCCCGCCAGGGGCGACGCGCAGTGGGCGCGGGCGTAAGCAGGAACAGGACGTGGCGTGGGCGGCAGGCAGTGGCAGTACGGAACAGGGGCGGTGCTGGTCGTGCTGCTGGTGTGGTTGGCGACGCCGTGGCCACTGTGGGCCGCTGCCGTCGAAGCCGGCCGCGATTACCTGCTGGTCGGCGCAGCCACCGATGAACCCACTCCACATCGCGCATGCACGCCGGACATGCTGGCCGGTCACCGGCAGCAGGTGCAGGTGCCTGCGCCGCCGGGCGGCTGGTCGGGGCAACCGCAGGCCCTGGACGTGTTCAATGTGTTCGCTGGCGAAGTCCGCGTGCAGTATGGCGATCGCGAGATCTGCGGCAACATGCACGATGCCCGTACCCGAGACTCACGCTTCCGCGCAGGCATCGGGCTGGTGGCGGTGCCGCCAGCGGGCAGTCACGATCCATTCCTGGTGTCGTGGCAGACGCCGTTGAAGGCGCGTTGGGTACCCACCCTTCGGCTGGGCGCGCCCAGTCCCGTGCAGCAGAACGATACCGCCCGCCTGCTGGTGCGCGCGGCCTGCATCGCCGTGGCGATCGCACTGGCGTTATCGGCACTGATGGCCTTCCTCACCACCCGCGACCGCAGTTTCCTGGTCTACATCGCCGGTACCACCGTGCTGGTGCTTTGGCAGGCCATCCTCGGTGGCCTCAGCGGCTATCCGGAACCCTGGCTGCCGGTGGGCGAGCGCGGTGCCTGGTGGCTGCTGGTGTTGACTGCGGCCACGCAGGCCCTGGTGCTGCCGGCGCTGTGGCGGCTGAATGGCGGTGATCGCCTGTTGCCGCGTTCGCGTCCGTTCCAGCTGGTGGCGCTTTGGGGATTGCTGGTGTTGGCTGCACTGGTGCCCTGGCTGCCATGGGACAGCCTGGCCTGGGTGGCGCAGGGCCTGCAGGTGTCCTATCTGCTGGGCTGTGGCCTGGCGTTGATGGCAGGGGTGTGGGCACGGCTGCGCGGTGACCGCTGGGCGCAGGCGGGGCTGGCGGCGCTGGCGCCGATGCTGGTGTTGATCCTGGCCGACGCCTGCCGCGCGGCGTGGTTGCTGGAATACCGCGTGGAGGCCCTGCAGCTGGCGGTGACCTGGCTGCTGATGATGGCCGCCTACGCACTGAACCAGCGGCTGGGTCGCCTGCGCCAGCAGCGCGATGAACTGCGCCAGCTGGCCGAGACCGATGGCCTGACCGGCCTGCCCAACCGCCGTGCCGGCCTGCAGCAGCTGGCCCGCCACCTGGAGCAGGTTGACCGCGAACGTGGCCCGCTGGTGATCGGCTTCCTCGATATCGATCTGTTCAAGGACATCAATGACCGCCATGGCCACGCCGTGGGGGACCAGGTGCTGGTGGCGGTGGCGCGTGCATTGCGTGCCGCGGTACGCAGCAAGGACCAGGTAGTGCGGATGGGCGGCGAAGAGTTCCTGCTGCTGATGCCGGGCATGCCCCGCGAGGCGGCGTCGGCGCGCCTGGATCGCCTGCGCCGGCACATCACGGAGGTGGCCCGGGCGCTGCAGGTGCCCGGCCTGGAGGTCACCGCCAGCATCGGCCTGGCGCAGTGGCGGCCGGGCGAGGACGATCTCGCCGCGCTGCTGCGCCGGGCCGACCATGCCATGTACGTGGCCAAGCGTGCCGGCCGCAACCGGGTGTTCGACGGCGAAGAACTCGATCCACCCGGCCTGGCATGAAGCGCGGCGGGCGGCGATGCCGGATAATAGGGCGATGACCACCCGACTCAACAAACACATCGCCGACACCGGCTTCTGCTCCCGCCGCGAGGCCGATCGCCTGATCGCCGCCCGCCGGGTCACCGTCAACGGCCATCCGGCCGGCACCGGCGCGGTGGTGGGCGAGGAAGACCAGGTGCTGGTGGATGGCCAGCCACTGCGCGCGCGCGTGGCCCGCAAGCCCGGCGCCCGCCGCCACGTCTACATCGCGCTGAACAAGCCGGTCGGCGTCACCTGCACCACCGAGACGTCGGTCAAGGGCAACATCGTCGACTTCGTCGGCCATGAACAGCGCATCTTCCCGATCGGCCGCCTCGACAAGGACTCCGAAGGCCTGATCCTGATGACCAGCAACGGCGACATCGTCAACCAGATCCTGCGTGCCGAGAATGGCCACCAGAAGGAGTACCTGGTGGCGGTCAACAAGCCGGTCACCGATGAGTTCCTGCGCGGCATGGCGCGTGGTGTGCGCATCCACGACCAGATGACGCTGCCATGCAAGACTTCGCGCATCGCCAAGTTCGGTTTCCGCATCACCCTGCAGCAGGGCCTGAACCGGCAGATCCGCCTGATGGCCGCCGAGTTCGGCTATCGCGTGACCCAGCTGCGCCGCGTGCGCATCGACAACATCAAGATTGGCGCGCTGAAGCCGGGCCAGTGGCGCAACCTGACCGAGCAGGAGCTGCAGGGCCTGCTGCCGAAGCAGCTGGACTGGTAGTGCCCGCCGCTGGCCGGCTGCAATGGGCGCGCGAGGTATCCGGGATGCCGGCCAACGGCCGGCACGACCTGCCATGCGGATTGCGCACCGGCTTCCGCTAGACTTCGCGGTGACCTGCCGGAACGTGACGTTGCATGATCAAGCCCGACAAGCCCGCCAACGAAGCCCTTCGGCTCGAGGCGCTGTACCGCTACCGCATCCTCGATTCGGAGCGTGAAAAATCCTTCGACGACCTGGTGGTGATCGCCAAGGCGGTCTGCGGCACCTCGATGGCGGCGGTGACCCTGATCGATGTCGAACGGCAATGGTTCAAGTCGATCCAGGGCATCGATGCGGCGGAAAACCTGCGCAGCGAATCGATGTGTGGCCATGCCATCCTGCAGCCGCAGCAGATCATGGTGGTCGAGGATGCGCTGCAGGATGTGCGCTTCCACGACAATCCGGTGGTGGTCGGCGATCCGCACATCCGCTTCTATGCCGGCGCGCCGCTGATCAGCTCCGACGGCTTGCCGCTGGGTACGCTGTGCGTGTTCGACGCACAGCCGCAACACCTGGCCAGCGACAAGGCCGAGGCGCTGGCCGCACTGTCGCGGCAGGTGATGCTGGTGATGGAGTTGCGCCGTTTCGCGCTCGACATCCAGAACCACATGCTGGAACGCGATGATTATGAGCGCCTGCTGTCGGAGTACCACGACGTGCTGCTGGCGCAGCACGCCGACCTGGCCGAGCAGAGCCGCACTGATGCGCTGACCGGCCTGCCGAACCGCCGCGCGATGGCAGCGGCGCTGGACGAGGCCGTGGCGATGACCGGGGAGCAGCCCGCTGAGGCCTGCGTCGCGCTGCTGGACATCGATCATTTCAAGCACATCAACGACTTCCAGGGCCACGCCACCGGCGACCGCGTGCTGGCCGAACTGGGCGCGCTGCTGCGGTCGCACTTTGCCGGCCGTGGCATGGCGGCGCGCTATGGCGGCGAGGAGTTCGTGGCAGTGATGCCCGCAACCGACCTGCGCACCGCCGAACTTCAGTGCGAGTTCCTGCGCCTGGCCGTGGCCGACCTGCCACTGGGCTTCCCGGTCACGATCAGTATCGGCATCGCCCAGCACCAGCCCGGTGAAAGCGTGGACGACACGCTGGCACGTGCCGACAAGGCGCTGTACCGGGCCAAGGGCAATGGCCGCAACCGGGTGGAAGTAGCGGGCTGAAGCGCCCCGCCCGGTAGATCCACGCCATGCGTGGATGCTCTTCCCGATTCACATCGCGTCGCAGCGCCTGCGATCAAGAGCGGGCAGCATGACGCCCTGTTTTCCCGGACGCCGACCATGTTGCAGACCCTGGCCATCGCCCACTATCGCTCGCTGCACGGGTTGGTATTGCCGCTGCAGCAGTTGAATGTGGTGACCGGCGACAATGGCAGTGGCAAGTCCAGCCTCTACCGCGCGCTGCGCCTGCTGGCCGAGACCGCGCAGGGCGGCGTCGCGGCGGTGCTGGCCCGCGAAGGTGGGCTGGGCTCGGCGCTGTGGGCGGGCCCGGAAAAAATAGACCGTCGGGTTGCTGCCGGCGAAATCCCCTTGCAGGGCGGCCCACGCCAGGAATCGGTGGGATTGAAGCTCGGCTTCACCACCGACGAATTCGGCTACGCCATCGATCTCGGCTACCCGCCGCCCAGCCGTTCGGCGTTTGCGCTGGACCCGCAGATCAAGGCCGAGGCGATCTGGGCGGGGCCGTTCCTGCGCAGCGCCAACCAGCTGGTCGATCGTCGCGGGGCGATGGTGCGGCAGCGCCATGCGCGCGGTTGGGATCTGGTGGATGACCGGTTGTCGCTGTTCGACAGCCTGTTCACCCAGGTCGGCGATCCGCAGCGCATGCCCGAAACGATCACCCTGCGTGAGTACATCCGTTGCTGGCGCTTCTATGACCATTTCCGCAGCGATGGCGATGCCCCGGCGCGGCAACCGGCGATGGCCACGCGCACGCCGGTGCTGCATCACGATGGCCGGGACCTGGCGGCGGCCTGGGTGACCATCCTCGAGATCGGCGACCCGGTTGCGTTGGCACGCAGCGTCGATGACGCGTTCCCGGGCGCCACGGTCGATTTCGAGGCGCTGGATGGACGCCTGGCGCTGCGCTTCCACCAACCTGGGTTGCTGCGGCCATTGTCGATGGCCGAGCTCTCCGACGGCACGCTGCGCTTCCTGCTGCTGGCGGCGGCGCTGCACACACCACGCCCACCGCCGCTGATGGTGCTCAACGAACCGGAGACCAGCCTGCACCCGGACCTGCTGCCGGCGCTGGCGCGGCTCATCATCGCAGCCAGTGCGCGCAGCCAGGTATGGGTGGTGTCGCACGCCAGCCGGCTGATCGCGGCGTTGGAACAGGCGCCAGGGTGCCATTCGCTGCATCTGTACAAGGAACAGGGCCGCACGCTGTTGAGCGGGCAGGGCCTGCTGGATGCGCCGGCCTGGCATTGGCCGCAGCGCTGATGCGGCCATCCACGCCATGCGTGGATGCACTCAATCGGCGATGTTGCGCGCTTCGGCCGTGCCGAGGATTTCCGGATGCTGCACCGGCTTGCGGCGGTTCAGCAGCGGATGCAGGAACACCGCGCCGACGATGATCGCCACGCCCAGGTAGAACCACGGGGTGACTTCGTGCTGCTCGCGCAGCAGCACCACCGCCAGTACCACCGCATAGACCGGCTCCAGGTTGGTCACCAGCTGCACCGTGTAGGCGCTCAGGTGGCGCAGTGCGACCAGGGCCAGGGCGAACGGCAGCAGCGTGCAGAATCCGGCCAGCACCAGCAGCAGGATCCCGTCGTGCAGATTCGGGACCACCCACAGCGGGCTGGCCAGCGCCGGCAGCAGATAGGGCATCAGCGGCGCCAGCAGGGTCAGTGTGAGGGTGCCGGCACCCAGCTCCAGCGCGGTGACCGTGAGCGGATCGGCATGGCTGACCATGCGCTTGTTGAGCGAACCGAACACCGCCACCAGCAGCGCCGAGATCGCGCCGATCAACACACCCAGGCGCATGCCATCGGGCACGCCACCGACCACCAGCGCAACACCCGGCAGCACCGCCAGGCCAAACGCCAGCTCACGCAGCTGGAACGGCCGCTTGGCCACCCACGGCTCGATGATCGAGGTGAACACCGGTGCCAGTGCGATGCAGGTGGCAGCCACCGAGGCATTGGCCAGCTTCACCGCGCCGTAGAACGTCAGCCAGTGCAGGGCGACCAGCGCGCCGATACCGGCGTAGCCGGCGACCAGCCGCGGGGGCAGGGTGCGCAACCCGCGCCAGACCCGCGGCAGCAGGGCCAGCATCGCCGTCACCAGCAGCATGCGCCACCACACCAGCGGCAGTGCGGGCAGGGTGATCAGCTTGCCGAGGATGGCCGTGATGCCCCACAGCAGGACACAGAAATGGATCTGCCACAGCGCTTTGCGGGTGTCGGGTGTGCTCATCGGCCTATTGTGAGGCAATCGTATGGTCGCCGGCGACGCCTGTGGCATGCTCGCTGAAACTCCTCAGGGGAACCCTGCAATGGCTGCCAACCGCTCCGCCCTGCGTGCATGGGCAGCACTGACTGCACTGGTGGCCGCCACCGCCTTGCTGCTGCAATACCTGTTGCTGCTACGCGGCCCCGGGGCGGCTGCCGGGGTCGGCATGGCGACACTGCGCTTCGTTGGTTACTTCACGATTCTCAGCAACCTGGCGGTGTGCCTGGGATGCGTCAGGCTGATCCGTGCGGGTGTGCTGGACACGACTGTCGCCGCGGTGATCGCGTTGTGCATCGGGGTGACCGCGTGCATCTACGTGCTGGCGTTGCAGGGGCTGTGGCAGCCCACCGGGCTGCAATGGTGGGTCGATGCCGGCCTGCACTACGCTGTGCCGGCGCTGTATCTGCTGGGGTGGTGGTGGCTGCTGCCGCATGGGGCGCTGCGCTGGCGCGCGCTGGGCGGTGTGCTGCTGGTACCACTGGTCTACCTCGGCTGGGCGATGCTGGTCGCTGCAATGACCGGACAGGCGCCGTATCCGTTCCTCGAACTGCAACGCCTGGGGCTGGCGGCCTTCCTGCTCAACGTGCTGCGCGTTGCGGGCGTGTTCGTGGTGGGGTGGACCCTGCTGTGGGGGCTGGACCGCTGGCGCCGTCGATGAGGCGCTGCAGGGCCATCGCTGCGGCCGGGTTGCGGGCCTTGCCGGCACCGATGCACAGCAGGTAGACCTCGCGCGGGGTTTCCGGGGCGGGCGCGGCCAGGCAGGGCAGGTCGTCCACCGGCTCGCCGCGTGACCAGCGTCGTGCGCGTTCAGCCCAACGCTGCTGCACGGACGCAGGCAGGCCCTCGTTCAAGCGGGCCTGGCTGCGCTTGATCCGCGCGTAGACGAAGCCCGCACTGACATCGCCATGCAATGGCGCCTCGTCGCTGTCCTCGATCACCAGCGCCACGCCGTGGCGGCGCGCGGCGGCGACCAGAGCCGGTCCATGTGCCTCGGCGTTGCGCACTTCCAGAGCGTGCTGCAACGGCACGCCCTCGAGCTGCTTCGGCAGCTGCGCCATGAGCGCTTCCAATGCATCGGCGTCGGCCGGATGGTACGGATCGAACTGCCACAGCAGCGGGCCGAGCCGGTCACCGAGCGCAAGTGCCGCCTGCAGGAACGGCGTGGCCGCTTCCACGGTGCTGGCCAGGTCGCGGCGCTGCACCAGGTAGCGTGGCGCCTTCATCGAGAAACGGAAGCCTTCCGGCGTCTGCGCGGCCCACTGCGCGCACTGGGCCGCAGTCGGCGTGCGGTAGAAGGTGCCGTTGATCTCGATGCAGCGCAGGGCGCGGCTGGCATGGGCCAGTTCCTCGCGCTGCGGCAGTCCCACCGGATAGAACATGCCGCCGCGCCACTCGGGAAACACCCAGCCGCCAATACCGCAGCGGATCGCCATCTGGCCGGCAGCGGTCACTGGCTGTGGTCCTCGCGCCAGGGGTCGTAGCTGCAGAACCACCACAGGTAGCCTTCAGGATCGGCACAGGCATAGCCGCGGCCGCCGTAGTCCTGGTCGGCAATGTCGATGACGATGCGCGCTCCAGCCGCCTTGGCCCGCGCATAGTGCGCATCGACATCGGTGACGATCACGCAGGCACTCTGGGTCTGGCGGCCGCCGACTTCTCCGGGCAGGACCGCGTGTTCGCTCCACGCGCTCTGGTTGTTGGCCGAGCCGAGCATGATCATGCCGTTGCCGAAGGTGAGCTGGGCATGGAAAACCGTATCGCCATCGGCATGCACGGCCTGGGCATGGAAGCCGAAGGCCCGTTGCAGCCAGTCGATGGCGGCCAGCGCGTCGCGGTAGCGCAGGCACGGAATGATGGTGGAGCCGTTGCTTGGTTGGCCGTTGCCGCCCATGACACCCCTCCTATGGCACGGGGCAGGGTGCATCGGCGACCGTTACCATCCTGCGAAACCCCGGTGACGGCCTGCACATGGCCGCTACCCCTGTTCGGAGATGGTGCTCGATGAAAACCTGGATCGGAGGAGCCGTGCTGCTGGCGTGCACGACCATGGCCAATGCGGCGACCCCGCAGCAGCTGCAGGACCTGGATGCGACCGTCGAGCGCGTGCGCACGCAGTTCGACGTGCCCGGCATCGCCGTGGCCGTGGTCAAGGACGGCCAGGTGGTGCTGGAACGTGGCTGGGGCGTGCGCGAGCAGGGCAAGCCGGAACCGGTGCAGGCCGACACCCTGTTTGCCATCGCTTCCAATACCAAGGCGTTCACCGCCACCTCGCTGAACCTGCTGGCCGAGGACGGCAAGCTGAAGATGGATGACAAGGTGATCGACCACCTGCCGTCGTTCCGCATGTCCGATCCGTTCGTGACCGGGCAGATGACGATCCGCGACCTGCTGTCGCATCGCAGCGGGCTGAGCCTGGGCGCCGGTGACCTGCTGTTCTGGCCGGCTACCTCCTACAGCAACGCCGAAGTGGTGGAGCGACTGGGCAGGGTGCCGCTGAAGGGCGGCTTCCGCGAAAGCTATGCCTACGACAATATCCTGTACGCGGTCGCCCAACAGGTGATCGAGCGCGTGTCCGGCATGAGCTACCAGCAGTTCCTGCAGACGCGCATCTTCGACAAGGTGGGGATGGCCGGCACGCGCTACAACGCCGACCACCTGAAGCCAGGTGACAAGGCGGCGGTCGGCCACGCCAAGTACGATTTCAAGGACCTGCGCACCGTTGCACCGCTGACCTGGTCGAACAATGCCGGCGCCGGTGGCATCTATTCCAGCGCGCACGACATGGCGCGCTGGATGCAGGTGCAGCTGGCAGAAGGCAAGCTGGCTGACGGCACGCCGTTGTTCAGCGAGAAGAGCCAGCAGCAGATGTGGCGGATGATCACCCCGCAGTCGATCCCGGCGCCGAGCGTTCCGGAGCTGGCACCGGCGCGGGCCAACTTCGCCGGCTATGGCGAAGGCTGGAGCCTGAGCGACTACCGCGGGCAGAAGCTGGTCTGGCACACCGGTGGCTGGCCGGGCATGGTCTCGCGGTTGACCCTGGTGCCAGGCGAGAAGCTGGGCGTGGTGGTGCTGACCAACCAGGAAGTGGGTGCGGCGTTCAATGCGATCACCCTGAGCGTGCTTGACGCTTACCTGGGCGGAGAAAAGCACGATTGGGTGGACGCCTATGCCAAGGCCGTGGCCAAGGGTCAGGACAAGGCCGACGAGGCCTGGGCCAAGCACCAGAGCGCACGCGACAAGGGCAGCAGGCCATCGCTGGCGCTGGCCGGCTACACCGGCAGCTTCCGTGACCGCTGGTATGGCGACATGCAGATCAGCGCCGAAGGCAAGGGCCTGCGCCTGCGCTTTGCGAAGACCGCGCAGCTGAGCGGGCGCCTGGAGCACTGGCAGCACGACACCTTCATCGTGCGCTGGGACGACCGTTCGCTCAACGCCGATGCGTTCGTGAACTTCAGCCTGGACCCGGATGGCAAAGTGCGTGAGGTGCGCATGCAGCCGATTTCCGACCTGACCGATTTCAGTTTCGATTTCCAGGACCTGCTGTTCACCCCGGTCAAAGAATGAGGGTAGCGCCGGCCGCTGGCCGGCAACCTCATGATCCCTGGAAACGTCGCGAGGTTGCCGGCCGGCGGCCGGCACTACCGGCGCCACGGCATCGTCGGCCGGCGTACACATCCGGCGTGGGATACTCCGCCGGCTATTGATGGCGAGGGAATGCGATGTTCCGTTGGTTTGAATCCCTGATCCCGGTTTTCCCGCCCGTGGATGGGCGCATGCCACCGCGCAAGGTGCTGCCGTTCTACCTGCACTACCTGCGCCCGGTCTGGCCGGTGCTGCTGGCGACCCTGATTGCCGGTCTGCTGCTGGCGCTGGTGGAAGTGGCCATGTTCGACTACCTGGGCCGCATCGTCGACATGGTCGCCGAGCAGCCCGGTGCCGATTTCTTCAAGCGCCATGCCAATGAACTGGGCTGGATGCTGTTCATCACGGTCATCGCGCGGCCGATCCTGGTGGGCCTGCACAACCTGCTGGTCAACCAGGCGATCGTGCCCGGCCTGAGCAACCGCTCGCGCTGGCTGATGCACAACTACGTGGTTCGGCAGAGCCTGAGCTTCTTCCAGAACGACTTCGCCGGCAGTGTCGCCAACCGGGTTATGCAGACCGGTACCTCGCTGCGCGAGTCGGCGGTGCAGATGGTCGATTCGCTCTGGTATATCGTGGTCTATACCGGCACGGCGCTGTACCTGTTCGCGCAGGCGGACTGGCGGTTGATGGTGCCGCTGGTCCTGTGGCTGCTCGCCTATGCGGTGATCATGGTCTACTTCGTGCCGCGCGCGAAGGAACGGGCCTGGATTGCGTCCGAAGCGCGCTCCAAGGCGATGGGCCGCATCGTCGATGGCTACACCAACATTCCCACGCTGAAGCTGTTCGCCCATGGCGGGCGCGAGCAGGCCTACGTGGCCGAGTCGATCCAGGAACTGGCGGTCAAGCACCGCGCGCAGACCCGGGTGACCACCGGCATGGACCTGACCATCGCCATCGTCAACGGTTTCCTGATTGCCGGTACCTGTGGGCTCGCGCTGTGGCTGTGGAATGGTGGCCATATCACCGTGGGCGCGATCACCCTGGCGACCGGCCTGGTGATCCGCATCCACAACATGTCCGGCTGGATCATGTGGACCATCAACGGCATTTTCGAGGACATCGGCACGGTGCAGGATGGCATCACCACCATCGCCCAGCCGCTGACCGTGCAGGACCGCGGGGACGCGGTGCCGCTGCAGGTGACCCGCGGTGGCGTGCAGTTCCAGGACATCCACTTCCATTACGGCAAGAAGGGCGGCGTGATCGCCGGCCTCGACCTGGTGGTGAAGCCGGGCGAGAAGATCGGCCTGGTCGGTCCTTCCGGTGCCGGCAAGTCGACCCTGGTGAACGTGCTGCTGCGCCTGTACGACCTGGAAAGCGGCCGCATCCTGATCGACGGCCAGGACATCGCCTACGTCACCCAGGAAAGCCTGCGCCAGCAGATCGGCGTGGTCACCCAGGACACTTCGCTGCTGCATCGCTCGATCCGCGACAACCTGCTGTACGGCCGCCCCGATGCGACCGAGGAGCAGCTGCGTGCTGCCGTAGCCAAGGCGCGTGCCGAGGCCTTCATCGATACGCTGGTGGACGGGCAGGGGCGCCGTGGCTACGACGCGCATGTCGGCGAGCGCGGCGTGAAGCTGTCCGGTGGCCAGCGCCAGCGCATCGCCATTGCCCGCGTGCTGCTGAAGGATGCGCCGATCCTGGTGCTGGACGAAGCGACCTCGGCACTGGACTCGGAAGTCGAAGCGGCGATCCAGGACAGCCTGGATGAGCTGATGGGCGGCAAGACGGTGATCGCAATCGCGCACCGGTTGTCGACCATCGCGCGCATGGACCGGCTGGTGGTGATGGACCAGGGCCGCATCGTCGAGACCGGCAGCCATGCCGAACTGATTGCGGCCGGTGGCCTGTACGCGCGCTTGTGGGCGCGACAGACCGGTGGTTTCGTGGCTGCGGAGCAGTGATTGCTTCAAGGCTTTTTGAACGGGGCACGGAGGCGGAGCCCAGGCAACTGCTTCGACGCATCGAGATCTGATGCGGACGTAAAGCGCCACGCTGTGGTGCAATCCGCGCGTTGCTTTCGCACAACTGACGCTAGATGTTCGGCTCGTCTTTCGTCCTCAATTCAGCGGGAGGGAGTGGAAATGAGAATCACGGATTTCCTGGTGATGGACGGTGAGGGTGACCAGATCCCTGCTGATCCGCATGGCCACCATGTGGCTTTCAACTGTTTCGAGTGCGGATATCCGGTCGTGGCTGGCTCATTGGAAAACGAGCGTGGCAGTGATGAGGATTGTCCTGCAGCGTGTCGTGGTTGTGGTGCCGAGTACTTCGTGGATCTGCGGCTGGGCTCAAAGAAAATGTACATCCATCTGCTCTGACCCGGCAGCAGCCCAAGCCGGGGCGAACAAAGAAAGCGGCCCGGGTTTCCCCGGGCCGCTCCGCTTCGTCTCACACCGTCCCGATCACTCGATTGGCTGGTCCAGCATCAGCTGGCGGGCGAAACGCACCGGCGGCGCGCCGTAGGACAGCACCTGGTCGTGGTACGCCTTCAGGTTGAACTTGTCGCCCAGCTTCTCCTGCACCGCCTTGCGGGTGTCGAAGTGTTCCTGCGCACCGACGAAGTAGGTCGGCAGCTGTGCCGACGTCAGCTGCGCGCGCACCCACTTGCCGGCCGCTTCGCTTTCCTGCTGGAACGCGTCGTGGGTCATCAGGTGCATCGCCTTTTCGCGATCCCAGTTGTCCACGTGCACGCCCTGGTCGAGGATCGCGTTGGAGATGGTGCGCAGGTAGAACTTCAGCTGCACCAGGTGGAACAGCGGATCGTTGTTGAGGTAACCCTGCTCCTGCATCATGCGCTCGGTGTAGACCGCCCAGCCTTCGGCGAACAGGCCCGAACGCAGCACCGCACGCAGGGTCGAGGGGAACTTGGCCGAGTGCCAGCCTTCCAGGTAATGGCCCGGAGTACCTTCATGGATGCTGAGCAGGTGGATCATGCGCGAGTTGTACTCACGCAGGAACGAGTCGACCTGCTTCTCGCTCCAGTCGTCCGGAATCGGCGACACGGCGTAGAAGGTCTTCAGGTTCTTGTCCAGCGGGCCCGGCGAATCGCAGTAGGCCACGGCCACGCCACGCTGGAATTCCGGCATCAGGATGATGTCCACCGGCGCATCGGGCAGCGTCATCAGATCGTGCTCGCGCACGAACGCGGTGGACTGCTCCAGCGCGGCCTTGGCATCGTCAACAACCTTGTCGCGTGCCGGCTTGTCGGCGTAGGCCAGTTCCAGCGCGGCCTCGATCGCCTTCTGCTGCTGCTCGTCGGTCGGCTGGGCCGGCATCTCCGGTGCACCCGGCTTGTCCTTCAGCACGGTCTGCGCGATACCGTACATGTCCTCGCGCACGCGCTTGAGTTCGGCGCGCGCACGCTCACCGATCTCCTGGCGAGACAGCGAGGAGCTCAGCGCGAATTTCAGCTTCTGGTCGTACTTCTCCGCACCGATGCGGAAGTCGCCCTTGGCGTTCGGCACCAGGGTCTTGTCCAGCCAGGTCTGCTGCTCGTCCACGGCCTTCTTCAGGCCGTCGATGGCCGCCTGCAGGCGCTGCTGGTCGGCCTGCGGCAGTTCGCCGATGTGCGGGGTGATGAAGGTATCGACGATGCTGAGGATGCCCTTGTTCTGCTTGGCAACGGTCTCGGCATGGATCTTCGGCACGCGGGCCGGATCCAGGTTCTCGCGCGCCTGGGCGAAGATCGCCGGCAGCTTTTCCATGCGCGCGGTGGCCGCCTTCAGGCGCTCCGGCAGCGGTGCGAACTCGCGCGCCATCAGGCCGTAGATCGCGCTGCCGGCGATACCGTTGTACAGCTGCGGGTCCCACTTGCCGGACTGCAGCACTTCAGCGTTCCAGATTTCCGACTGCAGCTGGTTGCGCAGGATCGCCGCGTCCACCTGGTTCTCGCGGCCCAGCTTGGCCACTTCGATCTTGTCCAGCTCGCCCAGCAGCGCCTTGTAGGCGGCCACGGTCTTCTGCTGGCCGGCGGCGCTCAGGTCGTCCAGCTCGCTGTCGTAGCGGTGGTCACCGATCTGGGTGGCGCTGACCGGCGACAGCTGCATCCAGGTGTCCATGGCGCGCTTGGACAGATCGGCGAAGGCGGCATCGACCGCCGCGTCACCTGCCTGCTGGCTGGCGGCCGGGGTGGAAGCGTTGGTCGGGGCGTCGGCCGGCTGGCAACCGGCCAGCGCGGCGACCAGGGCGAGGGCAAGAAGATGCGGGCGCATCGGCATTCCTGTACGGGGTCAAACCCTGAGCATAGGGCCCCGTTGCTGCTTTGTCCCCGTGCCATAGGATTACCATGGGCCGATTCAAGGACCCTCCAAAGGAGCGCAGGACATGGAATACCAGGGAAGCTGCCATTGCGGCAGGATCGCATTCACCGTGCAGGCCGAGGCGCCGATCAGCGACGTCATCGACTGCAACTGTTCGATGTGCCGGCGTCGCGGCAGCCTGCTGTGGTTCGCCCCGCGTGCGGCGTTCCAGCTGGCCACCGATCCGGCTGACGTGGCCACCTACCACTTCAACAAGGCCCACATCGACCACCACCACTGCCGCGAATGCGGTATCGCGCCCTACAGCGAAGCGGTCGATCCGCGTACCGGCACACCGATGGTGGCGGTGAACGTGCGCTGCGTGCCGCAGGTCGATCTGGCGGGCCTTTCGGTGACCTCCTACGACGGAGCGGCACTGTGAGGCCGGTGCGAGCGTGGACGCGCAGGGCGGCGCTGCCGGTACTGCTGCTGGCGCTGGGCGCCTGCGCCAAGCAGGGCGACATGGTGGGGGATGCGGGCGCCACGGCCGCCGAGGCTGCCATCGCGTCGCCGGAAGGCGCATTCCTGGCCTACGAACATGACGTGCAGGTGCAGCTGGAAGCGGCGCAGATAGCACCGCGCATCCAGCAGATCGCTCAGGCCTGCCAGAGCGCGAAGTTCGGCGACTGTGCAGTGTTGCAGGTCGAGCAGCACGGCGGCGAGCAGCCCAGCGGCGAGGTCAAGGTGCGCGTCGCGCCGAAGGGTACCGAGCCGCTGATCGCGATGGCTGGTGAAGGCGGCAAGCTGCAGTCGCGCAATACGCGCGCCGAGGATCTCGCGCAGGCGGTGGCCGACACGGCATTGACCAAGGCGCGGCTTGAGAAGGAGCACGCCCGCCTGCTGTCCTACCAGGACCGCAAGGACCTGAAGATCGAAGACCTGATGGCGATCACCACGCGCCTGTCAGAGATCGAGGCGGGTGTCGAGCAGGCCAACAAGGATGCTGCGCAGCAGCGCCGGCGCATCGATACCCAGCTGGTGGCGATCCACTTCGACACCACCTCTGGCCAGCGCAGCCGCAGCGAGATCGGTGAGGCGCTGAGCGAGTCGGGCGGCATCCTCAGCACCAGCATCGCGTTCCTGATCCGCGCTGCTGCCGCGCTGCTGCCGGTGGCGGTGCTGGCCTTGATCGCGGCCTGGGGTGTGCGGGCAGGGTGGCGTCGCCGCCGTCGCAAGCTACCGCCCAACCCCTGAGGTGAAGGCCGATGCCGGCCGTCAGCCGGCATCAGCCCTCGTCGGTCTCGTACTCGACGAACACATCCAGCTCCAGCGCCAGTTCCTGCACCGCATCGCGCACCTTCTGCGCGGTGCTTTCATTGCCGACTTCCACTTCCAACTCGTGGATGCCCGGGCCGATGTCATCGGACAGCCCGGCCGAACTGGAATCGTCGTCGTCCATATGCGGCATCAGGTCGTCGGTTTCCTCGACATGTTCGATGCCGTCCAGGCCGAGCAGCAGGTCGCTGATGGCGCGGGCGTCGTCTTCGGTTCCGGTGATGCGCAGTCGCAGCATGGCCATGGCATAGGTACGTTGTGGGTTCGCCAGCAGCCTAGCCAGCGTGAGGCAAAGAACGGGTGAGGGCGCAGTCAGGCGTGCGTCGCCGGCCGCCCGAGCAGGCTGTCCGGCAATGCCGGGACCGGCGTGCGCTCGTCCTGCGCCTGTTCCAGCAACCAGTCGATGAACAGGCGCGCGGCCGGGCTCGGCGGTTGCCCTTCTGCGTGCACCACGTGGTAGGCATAGCGTGCCTTCAATGCCGGACCGGGCAGGCGCACCACCTCGTAGCGCTGCAGGTAGGGCTGGACGATGTGGGTGCGCGCCAGCACCGCGCCCATGCCATACACCGCCGCACGCATCGCGTCGGTGCTGTCGGCGAACGTGTGCATCGGCGGCAGGGGCGACGGTGGGCGCACACCGGCGTGGCGGAACCAGTCACGCCAGCCCTGCGGCGACAGGTCGGTCAGCAGCGGCAGGCCGGCGATGCGCGCCGGATCAACCAGTGCTTCGACCCCGGCCAGCGCCGGTGAGGCCACCGGGAACAGGAAGTCATCCATCAGGTGCTGTGCACGCAGGCCCGGCCATTGGCCCAGCCCGTAGCGGATGCCGACTTCCGGTCCGTTGTCGTCGTAGCGATCCAGCCCGCTGCCGGTGTGCAGCTCGATGCGGATGTGTGGATAGGCCTGGGTGAAGCGTGGCAGTCGCGGCAGCAGCCAGCAGTACGAGAGCGAGCGCAGCGTGGTGATCCGCAGCGGCACGCTGTCGGCATCCGGTTGCAGGTGATGGGCCACCGCCGCGACATCGGTGAAGGCGGCGCTGGCGGCGTCGGCCAGCTGCCGACCCTCGGCGGTCAGGCGCACGCCGCGGGCGTGGCGCAGGAACAGGCGAACTTCAAGTACTTCTTCCAGGCGGCGCACGTGGTGACTGACCGCGCTGGCGGTCAGGTGCAGCTCCTGCGCGGCCTGGGCGAAATTCTGGTGGCGTGCGGCGACCGCGAACACGGCCAGTGCGGGGAGCAGGGAAGGACGGAGCAGCATGTCGAGCCTCAAACCATATTTGTGGCTGACAGCGATACTACGCGCTTGTGCGGCGGGCGTCTGCGCCTGATCCTGTCTGCCTTGGCGAGGAACAGACGATGGACGGAGGCAGGACATGAATGCGATCCCACAGGCGGCCGAGCGCGACTGGCGCACGCCGCTGGAATTGACCCTGCTGGGCGCCATCTGGGGCTGCTCGTTCCTGTTCATGCGGGTGGCGGTGCCGTCGTTCGGCCCATTCGCGCTGGTCGAGGTACGGCTGGTGCTGGGCGCGCTGGTGCTGCTGCCGTTCCTGTGGCGCGCTCGCGCGCAGTTCCCGCCGCGCCGCTGGCTGTGGTTGGCACCGATCGGCCTGATCAACTCAGCGCTGCCGTTCGTGCTGTTTGCCTACGCCGCCGAGCAGGCGCCGGCCGCGATCGGTGCGATCTGCAATGCGATGACGGTGCTGTTCGCCGCGCTGATCGCGTTCCTGTTCTTCGGCGAGAAGATCGGCATGCGTCGTGCCGGGGCGCTGCTGGTCGGCTTCGCCGGCGTGGTGGTGCTGGCCACGGCCAAGGTCTCCGGCCTGAGCATCGGCACCGCAGTGCTGGCCGGTGCGGCGGCATCGCTGCTGTACGGCCTGGGCGTGAACCTGGTGAAGCGGCACATGACCGGGTTGCCGTCGGCCGCCGCCGCGGCGGCAACGCTGTCGTGTGCCTCGCTGTGGATGCTGCCGATGGCGGTCAGCCACTGGCCGCAGGCGGCGATTCCGGCCAAGGCCTGGGGCGCGGCGATCGCCCTCGGCGTGGCCTGCACCGGGCTGGCGTTCCTGATGTTCTATCGCCTGATCGGCCGTATCGGCCCGTCGCGTGCGTCGACGGTGACCTACCTGATTCCGCTGTTCGGCGCGGCGTTTGCGTGGTTGTTCCTGGGGGAGGCGGTGACGGTGCAGATGTTGATTGCGGGTGTGTTGATTCTGGGTAGCGTGGCGGTGAGTCAGAAGGGCTGAGACGTTTTTGCACGTGGCACGTGCTGAAGGTGCTTCACTGTTCATGGGCGTTACTTTTCTTTTCGCGCGAAAAGAAAAGTAACCAAAAGAGACGCGCCGCCAGGTCGCGAGCCGCCGCGCTTCGCACGTCGGTCCCCTGCGCTTCTCGGTGAATCAGGGGACGGCGCCGAACTCGCTACGCTCAAACACCGGCGCCTCTTCGCCCCTGATTCCCCTGCGATGCTCGGCTCGCTCAAGGCGGACCCAACATCAAGAGCGACAGCTGCACCCAGTAGATCCACGCCATGCGTGGATGCTGTTGCCGTTGATCTTGACCTTCCAGTCCGCCTTGAGCGAGCCGAGCACCGCAGGTCCGGCGAGGGCGAAGAGGCGCGGGTGTCTGAGCGCAGCGAGTTCCCGCGCCGTCCCTCGACGGGCCGAGGAGCGGAGGGTACCGGTGCGCAGCACCGGCTCGCGACCGGCGGAGCGTTTCTTTTGGTTACTTTTCTTTGCGCACAAAGAAAAGTAACGCCCATGAACAGCGAAGTACCTTCAGCACGCGCAACGCGCAACGTGCAACGCGCAACGCGCAGGAAGCCAGGCTCCTACCGCACCGGCACCGGAATATTGCAGAGGTCGATATGCCCCGCCGGGCGCTTGTAGAAATCATCCACGCGGTTGCGCCGCGCCTCCACCGTATCGGCAAAGGTCTTCGAGTCGGTACGCAGTACCTGGATCGGCGTGCGCTCGGCCGCCGGCACATCGCTGGCGCGGCGGATCGACATGATCGGCGTACGCAGCTTCGGGTCGGTGTAGAAGCCCATCGGCGCCGGTCCGCGCGGCGTTGCGCTGAGCAGCTCCATGCCCTTCAGCACGCGACCAACCAGCGTGATGTTGCGGTCGAGCTGGCGCGGTGACTGCCCGGTCACCACG
The DNA here is from genome assembly GCF_052605195.1 of Stenotrophomonas maltophilia group sp. vghtpe118. NCBI lineage: Bacteria > Pseudomonadati > Pseudomonadota > Gammaproteobacteria > Lysobacterales > Lysobacteraceae > Stenotrophomonas > Stenotrophomonas maltophilia group sp. vghtpe118. The sequence continues at coordinate 4,122,894 of NZ_CP199672.1, forward strand.
TACAGTTCGGCGCCGATGCTGCTGTCTTCCTCGTTGCTGCGGCCGGCACCGAGCATGCCGTAGCAGTGCGCCAGCCAGGTCTTGCCGGCCTGCGGGTCCTGGCCGACCGGGAAGCCGTCGACGAATCCGGTCTGCGCGGCCCAGCCATCGCGATCCGGCAGCACGTTGACCTTCAGGCCGGCGCTGGCGCGCTCGAACTCGGCCGGCAGCTTGCGCGCGGCGCTGCCGAACGGCCTGGCCTTGGCTGCGTCATCGGCGTCGGCATCGCCGAACTGCACCACGAAGTTGTCCTGCGAGCGGTAGATGCTGGTGCCGTCCCAGAAGTGCTCGTGGGCGAAGGTCTGGATGTTGGCGACATGGCGGGGGGCGAACTGCGGCGCCAGCTCGATGATCACCCGCCCGGCCGGCAGGTCCATGTACAGCAGGTTGGCCGGGTCGGGGGTGCGCCAGTCGCTGGCGGCCGAAGCGTCCAGGATCTGCTGCGGGCTGCGGTAGGGCGTGGCCGCGCCGGCCATGGCGGGCAGCAGGCAGGCGAGGGCAAGGGCGGTCAGGGCAAGGCGACGACGGTGCGGCATGGGAACCCCGGAACATGAACAAGGCTTCGATTCTGCGCGAGCAATTCGGTCACGCCAACCGGCGGAGTGACTAACGACACATTCGCTATACCGAACTTCGCACTACTGTGGACTTCAACGTAGTGGAGGGCCGGCCATGTCCGAGGACGATGTCCACCTGAAGAAGTTCCAGAAGGAGCTCAGCGCCGGAACGGTGTCGCTGGCCCTGCTGGCGGTGCTGGCCCGGGCCGGGGAGCCGCTGTACGGCTACCTCATTGCCAAGGAGCTGGAGCGGGTGGGCGAGGGCGTGCTGAGCGGCAAGCAGAGCGCGCTGTACCCGGTACTGCGCAACCTGGAGGGCGCCGGCCTGCTGGAAAGCCATGTGGAGCCGTCCAGCAGCGGGCCGCCGCGACGCTACTACCGCATCAATGAACGTGGCCGCGAGGTGCTGGCGCAGTGGCGCCAAGCGTGGCAGGCCACCCGTGATTCCGTCGATTCCGTGTTGGAGGGGGTACCGCAATGAACGACCCGAGCCTGGCAGGCCGTGCCCTGCCCACCACCATTCCGCAGTACCTGGCGCAGCTGCGCGCGGCGCTGGAGGGCGCCGATCCGGCGATGGTGCAGGACGCGCTGTACGACGCCGAGGAATACCTGCGTTCGGAGCTGGCAGCACAGCCCGGCCGCAGCGAGGCCGAGGTGATCGCCGATGTTGCCGGCAGCTATGGCGCGCCGGACGAAGTGGCCGACATCTACCGCGAGACCGAAGTGACGGTGAACCGCGCGCTGCGTACGCCGCGTGCGGATACCGCGCCGGTACTGCGTGCCGCCGCCGAAGCCAGCGGCGTCGAACCGGCTGCGCCGCCGCCGGCGCCAGTGCAACGCTCACTGCTGGCGCGCTTCTTCGGCGTGGTGGCCGATCCGCATACCTATGGCGCGCTGTTCTACATGCTGCTGTCGCTGGCCACCGGCATCTTCTTCTTCACCTGGGTGGTGACCGGCCTGTCGCTCTCGCTCGGCCTGTTGATCCTGATCGTCGGGATTCCGCTGACCGTGCTGTTCTTCGGCTCGGTGCGCGGGCTGGCGCTGCTGGAAGGGCGGCTGGTGGAAGCATTGCTGGGCGAGCGCATGCCGCGCCGTCCGCGCTACACCGACCGTAGCCGCACGTGGCTGCAGCGCATCGGCGACATGTTCACCGATGGCCGTACCTGGCTGACCCTGCTGTACTTCGTGCTGATGCTGCCGTTGGGCGTGGTCTACTTCACCATCGCGGTGACGCTGCTGTCGCTGTCACTGGGGTTCATCTGGGCGCCGGTGGCCGCGCTGTTCAGCGGTGACATTCCGGGTGTCTACGTCGATGGCGTGAACGTGCTGCCGATGGCCGCCTCGCCGCTGGTGGGCATCGTGATCGCAGCCGTGGGCGTGCTGCTGCTGCTGTTGACGATGCACCTGGCACGGGGCATCGGCAAGCTGCACGGGCTGATTGCCAAGAACCTGCTGGTGCGGTTGTAACAGGCCAGGGGTCGGATCCCTGTTCGCAGAACAGGGCTCTGACCCCGGATCCCATCATGCTGGGTCAGAGCTCTTTCCGTTGGAAAGGGATCCGACCCCACCGCGGGGAGTTACCCCGCCTTTCGCCGCAACGGAGTGACGTTGCTCTTCTTCTTCGTGGCCTTTGCCGCCGGTGCCTCGGCATGCGCAGCGAAGAAGTCGCGCACCTTCGGGTACACCACTTCGCGCCAGCGACGGCCGCTGAAGATGCCGTAGTGGCCGGCGCCTTCGACGATGAAATGCTCGCGGCGGTCAGCAGCAATGCCGGTGCACAGCGCCTGCGCTGCTTCGGTCTGGCCGAGGCCGGCGATGTCGTCCAGTTCGCCCTCGATGCTCAGCAGCGCGGTATCGCGGATCGCCGACGGATCGACCTTCTCGCCATTGACCACCCACTCGCCACGCGGCAGCAGGAAGTCCTGGAACACCACGCGGATGGTATCCAGGTAGTACTTGGCCGGCATGTCCAGCACCGCGTTGTACTCGTCGTAGAAGCGACGGTGCGCGTCGGCGTCTTCCAGGTCGCCCTTGACCAGGTCGGTGTAGAAATCCCAGTGCGAACTGAAGTGGCGGCTGGGGTTCATCGACAGGAAGCCGGCGTGCTGCAGGAAGCCCGGATACACGCGGCGGCCGGCGCCGGGATAGCTGGCCGGCACGGTGTGGATGACGTTGTTCTCGAACCACGACAGCGGGTTCTGCGTGGCCAGGTTGTTCACTGCGGTCGGGCTGCAGCGTGCATCGATCGGGCCGCCCATCATCACCAGGGTGCGCGGTGTCGGCTCGCCACGGCTGGCCATCAGCGAAACCGCGGCCAGCACCGGTACCGTCGGCTGGCACACGCTGACCACGTGCAGGCGTTCGACGCCCAGATGGCGGATGAACTCCTGGATGTAGGCGATGTAATCGTCCAGGCCAAACTCGCCTTCGTTGGCCGGCACCATGCGCGCGTCCACCCAGTCGGTGACGTACACACGGTGGTCGCGCAGCAGCGTGCGCACGGTATCGCGCAGCAACGTGGCGTGGTGCCCGGACAGCGGTGCCACGACCAGCACGAACGGCTGGTTGAGCATGGTGTGCAGCTGTTCGGCTTCATTGCTGTGGCGCTTGAAGCGCAGCAGCTTGCAGAACGGCTTGCTCACTTCCTCGTGCACGACGATCGGCACGCGCTCGCCGTCGACCTCGATTTCGTTGATGCCCCACTCGGGCTTCTCGTAATCCTTGCCGATGCGGTGGAACAGCTCATTGACCGCCGCCAGGCGATCGGCGCCGGGCATCTGCGACCACCAGTGGCCCGGGTTGGCGAAGAATCTGGCGTTGGCCTGGGCCTGGTGCACCCAGGGGGCGAGCAGGTTGCGGGTCAGTTCGTGCAGTTGATAGAGCATGACGACCGAATATGTATGGTCATATGTTGCCGCGCAGCATATCCCATCCGGGTGTCCCGCAGGTTAAGTTGGCTGAAAATAATGAATCTGGATTCACATCCGTTCCAGCGCGGCGGCATCGCCTGCCAGGGCGGGGCCGAGCCAGCAGTGCGACCCGACCGGCTGCAGGCCGTGCCGGGCCAGCGTCCGCCGATACCAGCGTGCTGGGCGGGCCTGGAAGCCGTCGTGGTCGCCTTCGAACGCGTCCTCGGCGGCGAAGGTCTCCAGGAAGGCCACACCGCCGGTCAGCTCGGCCACGCCGGACAGGCCGGCGCGCAGCTCGCGGTCGGGCACGTAGTGCATCACGTCCGAACACACCAGCAGGTCGACCGGCGCGCAGGGCCGCAGCCAGGCGAAGTCGCCGAAGCGGGCCAGGTGCAGGTTGCGGGTGCGGCCGTAGCGGCGCACAGCGTACTCGCTGCTGTCGAAGCCCAGGTATTCGACCTTCGGACGCAGCTTCAGCAGCGGCGCACGCCAGGCGCCTTCGCCGCAGCCGATGTCCAGCACACTGCGGATCGGTCGTTCCAGGTAGTACTCGGCACTGGCCACCGCCAGGGCAACCTTGCGCGCCAGGCGGGCGCTGCCGCCGATGTCGGCGCGGCGGTACCAGCGTTGGAAGTAGGCGGCGTCGTAGGTCTTGTCCATGGGGCGGTGCGCGATCGGGGAAAACGGCGCCTATCGTACGGTGTTGCGCCCCCGGGTGTGGCGGACCCGCAGTAGAGCCACGCCATGCGTGGCTGTCCTGATGCGGCGATTGGACGCGGCAGCCACCCAGGAGGTGGCTCTACTGCGACAATGGGCGCCCATCTACGCCAGCCGCCGGAGCGAGCGCATGCAGAGCTACTACTGGGTCAAGACCTTCCACATCGTATTCGTGGTGGCGTGGATGGCCACGGTGTTCTACCTGCCGCGCATCCTGGTCAACCTGGCCGAGACCGCAGGCCAGCCGGCGGTGACCGAGCGCCTGCAGCTGATGGGCCTGCGCCTGTACCGTTTCGGCCACTCGATGTTCGGCCTGGCCTTTGTGCTGGGCCTGGTGCTGTGGCTGGGCTACAAGGTCATCCCGGATTTCCCGACCATGGTCGCGCCGGGCGGCGCTGGCTGGCTGCACGCCAAGCTGGGCCTGGTGGTGGTGCTGCTGGTGTATTTCAGCTGGATCGGCCGTCTGTTGAAGGGCGTGGCCAAGGGCAGGGCGCTGCCGTCGTCGCGCGCGCTGCGCTGGATCAACGAGATCCCGCTGCTGGCGTTCATTCCGATCGTGTGGCTGGTGCTGGCCAAGCCGTTCTGAACGGGGCGCGCAGCGCATCGCACAGATGCATCCACGCATGGCGTGGATCTACTGGGTGCAGCTGTGGCTTTTGATGTTCAGGTCCGCCATGAGCGAGCCGAGCATCGCAGGTGAAACAGGGGCGAAGAGGCGCCGATGTCTGAGCGCAGCGAGTTCGGCGCCGTCCCCTGATTCACCGAGAAGCGCAGGGAACCGGTGCGTGGCACCGGCTCGCGTTCGGCGGCGTGTTCTTTGGTTACTTTCTTGCACGAGCAAGAAAGTAACAAGCCGATGAATCAGGCCGCTTCGTACGTACCGTAACTGCGCAGGCGCGCGTAGCGCTGCTCCAGCAGCTGTTCGGTGGACAGCTTCTCCAGCGCGTCCAGCTCGTTCAGCAGCACGGCCTTCAGGCGCTTGGCCATCTGCGTCGGGTTGCGGTGGGCGCCACCGGTCGGCTCGCGCACGACCTTATCGACCAGGCCCAGGCTCTTCAGGCGCGGGGCGGTCAGGCCCAGTTGTTCGGCCGCTTCCTTGGCCTTGCCCGCGTCCTTCCACAGGATCGAGGCGCAGCCTTCCGGGGTGATGGTCGAGTACACCGCGTATTCCAGCATCACGGTGCGGTCGCCCACGCCCAGCGCCAGCGCGCCGCCGGAGCCGCCTTCACCGATTACGGTGCAGATGATCGGCACCTTCAGCTCGGCCATCTCGATCAGGTTGCGCGCGATGGCCTCGGACTGCCCGCGCGATTCGGCGTCGATACCCGGCCAGGCGCCGGCGGTGTCGATCAGGGTCAGCACCGGCAGGCCGAAGCGCTCGGCCATCTTCATCAGGCGCAGCGCCTTGCGGTAACCCTCCGGCTTGGGCATGCCGAAGTTGCGCTTGATCTTTTCCTTGGTATCGCGGCCCTTCTGGTGGCCGATCACCATTACCGCGCGGCCATTGATGCGGGCCAGGCCGCCCATGATCGCCTTGTCGTCGGCGAAGGCGCGGTCACCGGCCAGCTCCTGGAACTCATCGAACATGACGCGGATGTAGTCGGCGGTATACGGACGCGACGGGTGCCGGGCCAGCTGCAGCACCTGCCACGAGGTCAGGTTGCGGAAGATCTGCGCGGTGCGCATGCGCAGCTTGTCCTGCAGCGCGTGCACTTCCGCCTCGACATTGACCGCCGGCCCGGCACTGGCGTTGCGCAGTTCCTGGATCTTGGCTTCCAGGTCGGCGATGGGTTGCTCGAAGTCGAGGTAGTTCGGATTCATCGGAAGCCGTCGTGTAAAGAAGGGGGCAATTCTAGCCGAATGCGTGCAAACCACCCGTACGCCTTCGTCTGGAAGGCGACGGTAGCGCAGCCGGGCAGGCGGCGCCAGTCAGCTCAGGGCACCACCAGGGCGCTGCGGCCCATCAACTGGCTGCGCCGGGAAACGAAGTCGTTGTAGGCCTCGTTGGCCTCCCGGCCCAGGCCGCTGCCCAGGGCGGCGGTAGCCGAGGTGAAGGCCATCTGCGCGTCGAAGTCCTGCTTGCGCAGGGCCTTCTGTTCATCGGCGGTGGTGGCCTTCAGCCAGCGGGCATAGACCTCGCGCAGCGGCGCGGCGTGCGCCTCGAAGGCGGGGTCGAGTGCCGGCAGGCTGGCCGGGGCCGGTTCCAGGCTGAACGCCGGGGCCACGTAGCCGGCCGGCTGTTCGCGCTTGAATGCACCGGGTTCGCCCATGCCTTCTTCGACGTAGGCGATGAAATCCGGTGCCGTGAACACCTTGGCCACGATCTGGCCGCCGCTGGCGTCGACGTGGGCCACCACCTTTTCCGTCGGGAAGGGTTCGCGCACGCCGTAGGTCCAGGTCTTGTCGATGAACAGTTCGTGGCTCTTCTCGAACGGGCCCTCGAAGTCGACGCCGCCCAGCTCGATGCCGGCCTTGCCGGTGCCGAAGTTCTTCAGCTTGCTCTCGTCGGTGACATAGACCTCGCGAGCGATCACGTACTCGCTCAGGGTCGGGTTGATCAGGCCGCCGCGGCCATCGACGTAGACGATGAAGCGCACATCGCCGAGCGTGTCGGTGTGCAGGCGATGCTCGCCAATGGCCAGCGAGACCGGGCGCGAGCCGTGCGCAGCCACTGGCAGGTCCTGGCCGTCGATGCTCAGCGCCAGCGGCGTGTCGGTCGGATTGTCGATCTGGAACTCGATCTTCGACGGCGAGCAGGCGGCCAGCGCCAGTGCGGCAACGAACGGGAACAGCAGGGTCTTCATCGGCAATCGTCCTTGATGACTGGAACGGGAAAAACAGGAACACGAAGCAGCCAGCCTCAGCTGGCCCACGGCGGGCTGTAGCGCACCTTCAGCGTACGTACGGCCGGGTCGGCGCGCAGCGCCTCCATCAGCTTGGAATCGATGCGCACTGCGCTCTGCCCGGAGACATCCAGCATGCCGGCGACACCGCCGTGCGGGCCCTTCAGCAGCAGGTCCAGGCGCAGCGGCGTGCGCCCCGGGCGATGGCGGTCGAGCAGGGCATTGATGCGCTCCCAGACCGGGCGCTGCTGGCGCAGGTCCAGGCGCAGCGACAGCCGCGTGGCGTAGTTGGCGCACACTTCGTCGAAGTCCCAGCACTGGCGGATGCGCAACGCGAAGCCGCCGTTGAATTCGTCCTCACGCAGGCCACCCTTCACCACCAGGATGCGGTCCTTGGTCATCAGGTGGCCGAACTCGGCCATCGCATCGGAGAACGCGCTGCACTCCACCCGGCCGCGACCGTCCTCCAGCTGGATGAAAATCTGGCTTTCGCCCTTGCGGCGCACGCCGACCACCTGGCCGGCCAGCACGGTCTGCACTTCCGGGCGCCAGCGCTTCTCGCCGCCACCGCCGCCGCTGTTGGCGCTCCAGATTTTCTCCACCGAACCCAGGTCGTTGCCTACCAGATCGCGCACATCGTCGCGCCAGGGATCGAACGGGTGGCCGCTGAGGTAGAAGCCCAGCGTATCGCGCTCGCCGTTGAGGCGCTGCAGCAGCGGCCATTCTTCGGCTTCCGGCAGGTCCAGCTGGATCGAAACGGTGCTCGGATCGGGCCCGCCAAACAGCGAATTCTGCCCGGACGCACGCTCGCGTGCCATCTGGTCGGTGGCCTTGATCACTTCCGGCAGCTGCAGCATCAGCGAGGCACGGTTGCGGCCGAGTTCATCGAGCGCGCCACAGTTGATCATCGCTTCCAGCGTGCGCCGGTTGAGCTTGGCCGAGCCGACGCGGGTGCAGAAGTCCAGCAGATCCTTGAACGGTCCGCCCTTCAGTCGTTCCTCGACCACCGCTTCGCAGGCGCCCTGGCCGACGCCCTTGATCGCGCCCAGACCGTACTGGATCGTGTCCGGCGTGACCGCTTCGAACATGAAGGCCGACTGGTTCACCTTCGGCGGCAGCACGGTCAGGCCGAGGTTGCGCACCTCGTCGAGGAAGCCAACCACCTTGTCGGTGTTGTCCAGGTCCGAAGACAGCGTGGCCGCCATGAACTCTGCCGGGTAATGGCGCTTCAGCCAGGCGGTCTGGTAGCTGACCAGTGCGTATGCAGCGGCGTGCGACTTGTTGAAGCCATAGCCGGCGAACTTCTCCATCAGGTCGAAGATTTCGTCGGCCTTGGGGCCGTCGACGCCGCCCTTGGCTGCACCTTCGCGGAAGATCTCGCGATGCTTGGCCATTTCCGCCGGCACCTTCTTGCCCATCGCGCGTCGCAGCAGGTCAGCGCCGCCCAGCGAGTAGCCGCCGACGATCTGCGCCATCTGCATCACCTGCTCCTGGTACACCATGATGCCGTAGGTGTCCTTCAGGATCGCTTCGGTGCGCGGATCGGGATAGATGATCTCTTCCTGGCCGTGCTTGCGCGCGTTGAAGGAGGGAATCAGATCCATCGGGCCGGGGCGATACAGCGACACCAGCGCGATCAGGTCTTCGAAGCGGTCGGGGCGCGCGTCCTTCAGCAGGCGGCGCATGCCCGAGGACTCGAACTGGAACACCGCGCCGGTGTTGCCGTTGGCGAAGATGTCCTTGTAGGTGGGCGCATCGTCGAGCGGGATCGCGGCAATGTCGACCGGCGGAATGCCCGCGCGTTCGTGACGCTTGTTGATCGCCTTCACTGCCCAGTCGATGATGGTCAGCGTGCGCAGGCCGAGGAAGTCGAACTTCACCAGGCCCACTTCTTCAACGTCGTTCTTGTCGAACTGGGTGACCGGGTTCTTGCCGAGCCCATTTTCGTCGTGTTCGGCGTACAGCGGGCAGAACTCGCTCAGCGGCTCGGGCCCGATCACCACGCCACCGGCGTGCTTGCCGGCGTTGCGGGTCAGGTCTTCCAGCTGCAGCGCCAGATCGATCAGGTCGCGGACATCGTCCTCGGTCTCATAGCGCTGGATCAGTTCGGCCGAGGCCATTTCCGAGCTCGGGCCTTCCTTGCCCTTGCCCAGCGCATCCTTCAGGTGGATGCCCAGGATGTTCGGGATCAGCTTGGAAACACCGTCGACCAGGCCATACGGGAAGCCGAGCACGCGGCCGGAGTCGCGCACCACCGCCTTGGCGGCCATGGTGCCGTAGGTGATGATCTGGCTGACGCGCTCGCGCCCGTACTTGCGGGCGACGTAGTCGATCACCTCGTCGCGGCGGTCCATGCAGAAGTCGATGTCGAAGTCGGGCATCGACACGCGTTCCGGGTTCAGGAATCGCTCGAACAGCAGGTTGTACGGCAGCGGGTCCAGGTCGGTAATCTTCAGCGCCCAGGCCACCAGCGAGCCGGCACCCGAGCCGCGGCCGGGACCGATCGGGATGCCCTGGTTCTTGCCCCACTGGATGAAGTCGGCCACGATCAGGAAGTAGCCGGGGAAGCCCATCTTGATGATGGTGTTGAGCTCGAACTCCAGGCGCTCGAAGTACTCCTCACGGGTCTTGCCCGGCGCCAGCGGATTCTTCTCCAGGCGCTCTTCCAGGCCGTCGCGCGACATCTTCTGGATCCAGGTGTCCAGGGTCTCGTCGTCGGGCACCGGGTAGTTGGGCAGGAAGTAGGTGCCCAGCCGCATCTCGATGTTGCAGCGCTCGGCCAGCGCCAGCGTGTTGTCGATCGCATCGGGGATGTCGGCGAACAGCGCGCACATCTCCTCGGCCGACTTCAGGTACTGCTGGTCGCTGTACTCGCGCGGACGCTTGGGATCGTCCAGCACGCGGCCGGTGGAAATGCACACGCGCGCTTCGTGCGCGCTGAAATCCGACGGCGACAGGAAGCGCACGTCATTGCTGGCGACCACCGGCAGGCCGCGCTGGCCAGCGGCCATCAGCGCGAACTGGTTGAAGGTTTCCTCGCCCTCGCGGCCGGTACGGGTCAGCTCCAGGTGCAGGCCATCGCCGAATACGCGCTGCCAGTCGGCCAGCTGCTGCTCGGCCAGTTCATGCTTGCCGTCCAGTGCCAGGCGCCCGGCCAGGCTCTGCCGGCCGGCCAGCGCGAACAGGTTGGCATTGCCGGCCTTCAGCCAGTCCGGGTGGATGGCCACGCCGCCTTCCGGGCGATGGCCTTCCATCCAGGCGCGGGTCAGCAGCCGCGACAGGCTCAGGTAGCCCTCGCGGTCGCGGCACAGCAGGGTCATCCGCCACGGGTCCTGGCCTTCCTCTGCGATCAGCACGTCGGCACCGGCGATCGGCTTGATGCCGACGCCTTCGGCGGCCTTGTAGAACTTGACCAGGGCGAACAGGTTGTTGAGATCGGTCACCGCCAGCGCGGGCAGGCCGAGCTCCACCGAGCGCGACAGCAGGTTGGCCTGCTTGGCCTTCTTCGGGTCCGCCTGGTCCGGCTTGGCCGGCACACGGATGGTGGAGTCCGCCAGCGAGAACTCGGTGTGGACGTGGAGATGTACGAAGCGGGAGTTGGACATGCCGGACCAGGTTGGAGCGCGCGGGCCCCGGGTGCTGACGGAGGTTCGTCGCCGGGGTCGGGAAGCGCTGGAATGCCCGGTCAGGGTAGCGAGGGCAGGGGGTTGCCACAAGGCTTGACAGGGGCACGGCGTGGCGCCGGATTCAGGCGTGCGGGAGGCCGCCTTCTGTAGCGCCGAGCCCATGCTCGGCTGTCCACAGCAGCCGAGCATGGGCTCGGCCCTACAACTCCAGCTGGCTCAGGCGATGGCCGCCGCCTGCGCCAGGTCCAGGCACTCACGCACCGGTGCGAAGCTGCGCCGATGCTCCACGCAGGGGCCGTGCTCGCGCAGGGCGGCGAGGTGGGCCGGAGTGCCGTAGCCCTTGTGCTGCTCGAAGCCGTATTGCGGGTGGCGGGCATGCACATCCTGCATGTAGCGGTCGCGCGAGACCTTGGCCAGGATCGATGCGGCCATGATTGCGCGGTCGATGCCATCGCCGCCGACCAGCGCCTGCGCCGGCAGCACCAGGCCCTTGGGCACCACATTGCCGTCGATGCGGGCGAAGCCGGCCACATGGGCGACCGCTGCAACGACGTCACGCATGCCCTGCAGGGTGGCCTGGTAGATGTTCAGGCGGTCGATGGTGTCCACGTCCACCAGCACCACGTGCCAGGCCAGGGCGCGCTCGATGATGCGGTCATGCAGCTGCTCGCGGCGGGCCGCGGTGAGCTGCTTGGAGTCGTCCAGGCCGTTGATCCGTGGCCGCGCCGGGTCGAACACCACCGCCGCCACCGCCACCGGCCCGGCCAGCGGGCCACGCCCGGCCTCGTCGACGCCGGCCACAAGACGCTCCGGCTCGACCACGGCCACGCCGTCGAACAGGGTCAGGCTGGCTGCGGCGGCGTGACGGCGGCTCATGCCTGGGCCTGGTCGCGCATCAGCAGCTCGCCGACGGCATCGGCGGCACGCGCCGAGGCGTTGCGTCGCAGGCGTTCGTGCAGGCGCACGTAAGTGTCCTGCAGGTCGCTCACCCGCTGCGGGTGGTCGAACCACTGCTGGATGGCCGCGGCCAGCCTGTCCGGCGTGCAGTCGTGCTGCATCAGTTCCGGTGCCAGGTCCTGCCCGGCCAGGATGTTGGGCAGGGCGAAGCGGTCGACCTTGATCAGGCCAAGCGCCTTCACCAGTCGATAGGTCAGTTCGTTGACACGGTAACCGACCACCATCGGTCGCTTCACCAGCATGGCCTCCAGGGTCGCGGTACCGGAGGCCAGCACCACCACGTCGGCGGCGATCATCGCGTTGCGCGCCTGGCCGTCCAGCACGTGCGAGTAGGCCACCGGCAGCGCCGAGCGCGACAGCTGTTCTTCGATCAGCTGCCTGCAGGCCGGGTTGGCGGCAGGCACCACCACGTGCAGGCCCGGAATGCGTTCGGAGACCTGCCAGGCCGCTTCGAAGAACGGCTCGCCCAGGCGCGAGATCTCGCCGAGGCGGCTGCCCGGCAACACCGCCAGCACCTTGGCCGAGGCTGGCAGGCCGAGCGCGGCGCGTGCTTCCTCGCGGTTGCCCTGCAGCGGAATGTCATCGGCCATCGGGTGGCCGACGAAGCGCGCGTCGATGCCGTGCCGGGCATAGATCGGCGGCTCCATCGGGAACAGGCACAGCACCAGGTCGGCGCTGCTGCCGATCTTCTCGGCGCGCTTTTCGCGCCAGGCCCAGACTGACGGGCTGACGTAATGCACGGTGCGCACGCCGCGCTGTTTCAACCAGCGCTCGATGCCCAGGTTGAAGTCGGGGGCGTCGATGCCGATGAACACGTCCGGCTGCCAGTCCAGCGCACGCTGGCGGAACGCCGAGCGCAGCTTGAGCAGGCGTGGCAGGTGGCGCAGCACTTCGGTCAGGCCCATCACCGCCAGCTCGCTGGCATCGTGCCAGGTCTGGCAGCCGGCGCTGCGCATGGCATCGCCGCCGATACCGGCGAACTCGGCATTCGGGAAGCGCGCCTTCAGTTCACGCACCAGGCCCGCACCGAGCAGGTCGCCGGAGGCTTCACCGGCAACCAGCGCGATCCGCAACGGGCGCTCGCTGAGCACCCGCTGTGCGGGAACGCTGCCGGCCATCGAGGCCAGCGGGATCACCGCGGCGCCGGCCGGCGCCTGGCCGGTCGAGCTGCTCATCGCAGCAGGGGCCTCTCGGCGTGCTCGATGAAGTCCAGCATCGCCTTCACGTCGTTGCTGTCACGCGCCTGTTCGGTCAGCTGCACCTTGGCCTCTGCCAGCGGCAGGCCCGCGACGTACAGCGTGCGGTACGCACGCTTGATGGCCGAAATGCGGTCAGCGTCGAAGCCGCGCCGCTTCAGGCCTTCGCTGTTGATGCCACGCGGGCGTCCCAGCGAATCGGTGCCGACCATGGTGAACGGCGGTACATCACCATTGGTCAGCGCGCCCATGCCGAGGAAGGCATGCGCGCCGATGCGGCAGAACTGGTGGGCACCGGCGAAGCCGCTGATGATCACGTAGTCGCCCACGGTCACGTGGCCAGCCAGAGTGGTGTTGTTGGAGAACACGCAGAAGTTGCCGACATGGCAGTCGTGTGCCACGTGCGTGTAGGCCAGCATCCAGTTGTCGTTGCCGATGGTGGTGATGCCGCCGCCGCCGCCGGTGCCACGGTTGAGCGTGACGAACTCGCGGAACACGTTGCGATCGCCGATCACCAGTTCGGTACGCTCGCCGCCGAACTTCTTGTCCTGCGGCTCGCCACCGATCGCGGCATGGCCGACGAAGCGGTTGTCGCGGCCGATCCGGGTCGGGCCGTGGATGCTGCAATGGGGGCCCACCACCGTGCCGGCACCGATTTCAACATCGGGGCCGATCAGAGTGAAGGCGCCCACCTGGACATCATCGGCCAGGCGTGCGGCCGGGTCGATGACGGCGGTGGGGTGGATCCGCGGTGCGTTGTCAGTCATTGCTGCCTCCAGTGGATCAGCCCTTGGCGCCAGCACACATGACCTCGGCCGACGCGACGACTTCGCCGTTGACCTTGGCTTCGCCGTAGTACCAGCCCATGTTGCGGATCAGGCGCTTCATCTGCACGTCCAGCATCAGCACGTCACCGGGCACGACCTGCTTGTTGAAGCGGGCGTTTTCCACCTTGACCATGTAGAACAGCTTGGACTGCGCATCGCGGCCGAGCGTGAGCTGGGTCATGACACCGCCAGCCTGCGCCAGCGCTTCGATGATCAGCACCCCGGGCATGATCGGGCGGCCCGGGAAGTGGCCCTGGAAGAACGGCTCGTTGATGCTCACGTTCTTCTGCGCCAGGATCCGCTTGGCCTCGACGTCGAGTTCGAGCACCCGGTCCACCAGCAGGAACGGGTAGCGATGTGGAAGCAGTTCCTGGATCTGGCAGACGTCGATCGGAAGCTGCAGCGAATCGTTCATTCTTTCTCCTTGCCAGCAGCCAGAACGCGGCGAGCCAATGCGTCCAGCTGCTTGAAACGCGCGGCGTTCTTGCGCCACGTGCGGTTGTCGGTCAATGGGGTGCCGGACGAGTACTCGCCCGGCTCATGGATGGAGTTGCGGACCACCGACTTGCCGGTGATCACGACCTTGTCGCAGATCTCGAGGTGGCCGACCACGCCAACGTGGCCGCCGAGCAGGCAGTAACGGCCGATCTTGGCGCTGCCGGCGATGCCGGTGCAGCCGGCAATGGCCGAGTGCGCGCCGATCTGCACGTTGTGGGCAATCTGCACCAGGTTGTCCAGGCGCACGTCTTCGTCCAGCACGGTGTCTTCCAGCGCACCACGGTCGACGCAGGTGTTGGCGCCGATCTCGCAGTCATCGCCGATGCGGACGCCGCCGAGCTGCGGCACCTTGATCCACTTGCCGGCGTCCATCGCCAGGCCGAAGCCATCGGCGCCGAGCACGGCACCGGGATGCACGCGCACGCGCTTGCCCAGCCTGACCCGGGTGACCAGGGTGACCCGTGCGATCAGCTCACAGCCGGAATCCAGGCTGCAGTCCTCGCCGATCACGCTGCCGGTGCCGATGATGCAGTTCTCGCCGACGACGCTGCGCGCACCCACCGAGACGAACGGGCCGATATGGGCGCTGGCCGCGACCTGGGCGCTGGGATCGATCACTGCGCTGGGATGGATGCCCGGCGGGCGGGTCGGCGCGATGTCGAACAGTGCGGCAATCTTGGCGAAGGTGGTGTACGGGTCCTTGGCGACGAGCGCGGCGCCGGGAGCGGACTCGGCGTCGTCGGCACGCAGCACCACCAGCGAGGCCTGGCTGTCGGCCAGCTGGGCGCGGTAGCGCGGGTTGGCAAGGAAGGTCAGCTGGCCAGGACCGGCATGGGCGAGGGTGGCCACGCCATGGATGGCGGTAGCGGGATCGCCATGGACCTGCAGGCCGAACTGCTCGGCGAGTTGCTGGGCGGTGTAGGTGGGAGTGTTCACGGCGGGAGTTTAACGTGTGACGCCATTTCGGTCATGCAGGGTCAAAAGCGGCGCCTGCCTGATGTCCCGGGGTGATGGCGCAGGGGGCTGCCCAGGACACGCCGTAAACCCATCCCTGGGGGCTCGATGGCGCCATTCATGGCGCCAACGGTCCTGGTCAGCCCCCTGCGCCATCACCAGATGATTTCACGCGAGCGCGGGAAGTAACGGCGGCGAGCAAGTAAAACGAAAACGCCGGGCAATGCCCGGCGCTTCGCGCCCCGTCTGGTGGAGAGCCCCCCTTTGTTAAGGGGGGCGCGCCCCTGGGAATCGCAGGAGCGATTCCCAACGTTGCTATGCAACGGCCCGAAGGGCGCATGCCATGGATGGCACGCGTAGCGGCGCGGGAATAGGTGAATGCGGGGGGCAATTCACCGGAGGTGGGTCAGTTCTGAGGAACAGAGTTCCTCAGAACTGGCCACCGAACGTGAATTGCAGCCGCTCGATCTTGTCGCCGTCTTCCTTCTTCAGCGGGAAGGCATAGCTGATCGAGATCGGGCCGACCGGGGCGCGCCACAGCAGGGCGACACCGGTCGACACGCGCAGCTCGTTGGCCTTGAAGTTGTCCACGCCGGTATACACGTTGCCGAAGTCGACGAAGGCCGAGACACGCGCCGACGGGCTGTCGAACAGGCGCGGGAAGTAGGCTTCGACCGAACCGACGGTTTTCAGCGAGCCACCCAGCGGCTGGCCATCCGGATAGCCGTCCGTGGCCTCGCGCGGGCCCAGGGTGTTGTCCTCGAAGCCGCGCACCGAGTTGGTACCACCGGCATAGAAGTTCTCGTAGAACGGCAGCCCGCTGGCAGTGACCGAGCGCAGGTTGCCATCCTTGTCCGGCACCATCGCGGTCTTGTCCTTGCCGTAGCTGTCACCGTAGCCGATTTCGGCACGAGTGTTGAGCACCAGCGACGGCATGATCGGCCAGTACTTGCTGATCTGGTAGTTCAGCTTGTAGTACTCGATGGTCGAGCCCGGCAGCGTGGTTTCCAGGCCGACGCGCTGGTAGGTGCCGCGGGTCGGCATGAAGTAGTCGTTGCGCGAGTCGCGTGCCCAGCCCAGCTCGGTGCGCCAGGCATGGAAGGTCTTGCTGCCGAGCACGTTGATGTAGTCGATGATCGACTGCGGGGTGGAGCCCTGGTAGGTGGTGATCTGGTTGCTGTCGATGCCGAACATCAGCGAGACGGTGTCGGTCTCGGTCAGCGGCACGCCGAACACCACCTGCGCGGCACCGTTGGTGCTGTTGTACTGCGCGGTGTTGAAGTCGGAGTAATCCAGTTCGCGCCAGGACAGGTTGTAGCCCAGCGACACGCCGTCATCGGTGAAGTACGGATTGGTGTAGCTGAAGCCGTAGCGCTGCAGGTAGCTGCTGCGCGAGGCTTCGACCGACACGCGGTTGCCGCCGCCGAGGAAGTTGTTCTGCGACAGCTGCACCGACGTGGTCATGCCGTAGGACTGCGAGTAGCCCAGGCCGAACACGAAGCTGCCCGAGGTGGTTTCCTTGACGTTGTAGACGACGTCGACCTGGTCGTTGCTGCCGCTGACGGCCGGGGTCTCCACTTCCACCGATTCGAAGTAGCCCAGGCGCTGCAGGCGGATCTTGGAGCGGTCGATCGCGGCCTGCGAGTACCAGCTGTTCTCGAACTGGCGCATTTCGCGACGCATCACTTCATCGGACGTGCGGGTGTTGCCGCGGAACAGGATGCGGCGCACCGACACGCGCGGGCCGGGCACGACCTGCATGTTGATGGCCACGGTCTGCTCGGCGCGGTTGGTGGTCGGGATCGGATTCACCTTGGCGAACGCGTAGCCGATGTTGGACAGCGAATTGGTGATGGTGTCCGAGCTGAATTCCAGCAGGGCACGCGAGAACGTGTCGCCGGACTTCTGGATCACCATGCGCTCGACGTCCTCCTGCGGGAGGATGGTGTCGCCGCTGACCTTGATCTCGGAGATCTTGTACTGCGCGCCCTCGGTCACGCCCGCGGTCAGGAACATGTCGCGCTTGTCGGGGCTGATCGAGACCTGGGTGGAATCGATGCTGAAATCGACGTAGCCGCGATCCAGGTACCAGGAATTGAGCTTTTCCAGGTCGCCGGACAGCTTTTCCTTGGAGTACTGGTCGTCACGGCGGTACCACGACGCCCAGTTGTGCTCCTTGGACTCCCAGGTCTCCAGGATGTCCTTGCTCTCGAACTTTTCGGTGCCCACCAGGTTGACGTGGCGGATCTTGGCGGCCTTGCCTTCCTTGATGGCGATGGCGATGTCCACGCGGTTGCGGTCCAGCGGGCTCACCGTCGGGGTGATGTCGACGTTGTACTTGCCACGGTCGTTGTACTGGCGGCGCAGTTCCTGGGTCACGCGGTCCAGGCTCAGGCGATCGAAGGTGCCGCCCTCGGTCAGGCCGATGTCGGACAGGCCCTTGAGCAGCTGGTCGGACTTGATGTCCTTGTTGCCGGTCACGGTCAGTTTGTTGATCGCCGGGCGTTCCTTGACGGTCACCACCAGGATCGTGCCCTGGCGGTCCAGCTGCACGTCTTCGAAGAAGCCGGTCTTGTACAGGGCGCGGATCGTCTCGCCGACCTTGTTGTCGGTGATCGTCTCGCCGCGTTCCACCGGCAGGTAGGTGAACACCGTGCCCGAGCTGATGCGCTGCAGGCCATCGACGCGGATGTCGCTGACAGTGAAGGGCTCGGCTGCCTGGGCCAGGGCGGGAGCGCCGGTGACGGCGGCGAGGGCGAGGGCCAGCAGGCGGCGATTGGGGAGTCGCGTCATGTCACGTCCGGTAGGAAGGTCGATTTCATTGGTGCGGGATGCCGACGCTGTAGACGGCAACAACGTGGAAAAGTTCATCGCGGGACCAGGCCGAGGATGTCGTTGTAGAACGCCAACCCCATCAGCCCGGCCAGCAACGCCAGGCCGATGTATTGGCCGGCGGCGATGGCACGCTCGCTCAGCGGGCTGCCCTTGACCAACTCGATAAGGTAATACAGCAGGTGGCCGCCGTCCAAGATCGGGATCGGCAGCAGGTTGATGATGCACAGGCTGAGCGACAGCAGGGCAAGGAACTGCAGGAACCAGTCGAGGCCGCGCTTGGCCGAGACATTGGCCACGCGGGCGATGGTGACCGGCCCGGAAACGTTCTGCAGCGAGGCCTTGCCGGTCACGATGCGACCCATCATGCCCAGCGAGTCGGCGGCCAGGCGGCCGGTCTCGCGCACCGCCACGGTCACCGCATCCAGCGGGCCATAGCGCAGCAGGGTGTCATAGGCGGGGCTGTAGCTGGTGGGGAAGCCGACGCCGATCTGCCAGACCGGATTGCCCTTGCCGTCCTTGCCCTGGCGCGGGGTGACTTCCAGCGCCAGGCGCTCGCCGCCACGCAGGACCTCGATCATTCCCGGCCCGCCGGCACGGCCCAGGGCCTGGATCTCGCCGATCACCTGGTCGACGCTGTCGATGCGCTGGCCGTCGATGGCCACGATCAGGTCGCCTGGCTGCAGTTGCCCTGCCACCACGGAGTCCGCAGTCAGCGACTCCACTTGCGCCGGCTGCAGCCACGACTGCCAGTGCAGGCCAGCCAGGATCGGCACCCGCCGCTCATCGAAACCCGCCGGCAGCTGCGACAGCGGCAGGGTGCGCGTGCGTACCTGGTCGGCCGTATCCAGCACTTCCAGCTTCACGTCGCGGCGGTCCATCGCGGCTGCGGTCAGCGCCATGCTGGCCTCGCCGAGGGTGACCACCTGGCGGTCGTCCACGCGCAGCACGCGGTCGCCGCTGGCCAGGCCGGCACTGGCGGCGATGCCGCTGACACGGCCGATGGTGGGCGAGTAATCCTGCTTGCCGATCACGAACATCGCCCACAGCAGCAGGATGCACAGCAGCAGATTGGCGATCGGGCCGGCGGCAACGATCGCGATGCGCTGCCAGACGGTCTTGTGGTTGAAGGCCTGGCCGCGCTCGTGCGGGTGCACTTCGACCTCGCGTTCGTCGAGGAACTTCACGTAACCGCCCAGCGGGATGGCGGCGATGGCGAACTCGGTGCCGTGCCGGTCGCGGCGCGACCACAGCGGCCGGCCGAAGCCGACCGAGAAACGCAGGATCTTGACCCCGCACAGGCGCCCGACCCAGTAATGCCCGAACTCGTGAAAGGTGACCAGCAGCCCGAGGCTGACGATCATCCACCAGACCGATCCGATGAAGTCAGTCATGCAGGCTCACAGTGGTGGGCAAGGGCGGCGGCGTCATGCTGGGCGAGGCGGTCGTTCAGGCGGCGTCGATGGCGTTCAGGGTGAGCTGGCGTGCCCGCTGGTCGGCGGACAACAGGACCTCCAGTGTATCGGCTGGCTGGGTCGGCAGTGTTGAAAGAGCGTTAGCAACCAGCTCCGGGATCGTCAGGAAACCGATCCGGCCCTGAAGAAACGCTGAAACAGCCTCTTCATTGGCAGCGTTCAGCACCGCCGGCGCGGTGCCGCCGGCCTGCATCGCCTGCCAGGCCAGCGCCAGGCAGGGGAAGGCGTCGGTATCCGGGGCCTCGAAATCCAGGCGGCCCTGGGCCAGCAGGTCCAGCCCGGCCACGCCCGATTCGATGCGCTGCGGCCAGCCCAAGCCAACGGCGAGGGTGGTGCGCATGTCCGGCAGGCCCATCTGGGCCAGGGTCGAGCCATCGACGAACTCGACCAGCGAATGGACCAGGCTCTGCGGGTGCACCAGCACCTCGATGCGCTCGCCGGGCACGCCGAACAGGTGGTGGGCCTCGATGACTTCCAGGCCCTTGTTCATCAACGTCGCCGAATCGACCGAGATCTTCGGCCCCATCGACCACTTGGGGTGGGCAACTGCTTGGGCGGGGGTGACCTGGGCCAGTTCGGCGCGACTGCGGCCACGGAACGGGCCGCCGGAGGCGGTCAGCAGGATCCGGCGCACGCCGGCGCCGTCGACACTGGCATCGCGCGAGCGCAGGCACTGGAAGATCGCGCTGTGCTCGCTGTCGATCGGGATGATTTCGGCACCGGCACGTTCGGCCGTCCGGGTCAGCAGTTCGCCGGCCAGCACCAGCGATTCCTTGTTGGCCAGCAGGATGCGCTTGCCGGCGGCGGCGGCAGCCAGGGTCGAGGACAGGCCGGCCGCGCCGACGATGGCCGCGACCACGGTATCGCAGGCATCGCTGGCGGCCAGCTGGTCCAGCGCGGCCTGGCCGGCATGGGCCTCGGTGGTGAGTCCGGCCTCGCGCAGGCCGTCACGCAGCTCGGCGAACAGCGATGCGTCGGCGATCACCGCGTGCGCGGGTCTGTGCTGGCGGCACAGCGCCAGCAGCGCCTGCACCTGGCGGCCGGCAGCGAGCACCGTGGCCTGGTAGCGGTGCGGGTGGCGGGCGATCACGTCCAGCGTGGAGGCGCCGATCGAGCCGGTAGCGCCGAACACGGCGACCCGGCGCAGGTCTGCAGCAGCATTCATGGTCAGAACCCGAAGATTTCCTTGCCCAGCGCGAACACCGGCACGGCGGCGAGGACGCCGTCGACCCGGTCGAGCACGCCACCGTGGCCCGGGATCAGGTGGCCCGAGTCCTTGGCGCCGGCATGGCGCTTGATCAGGCTCTCGAACAGGTCGCCCAGGACCGAGGCGAACACCGCCACCACCGCGGTGATCAACAGGCCGGGCAGGTGTGCGGCATCGATGCCAGCCAGCCAGCCCAGGCCGAGGGCCACGGCGACACCGGCCAGCAGGCCGCCGAACAGGCCTTCCCAGGTCTTGTTGGGGCTGATCCGCGGCGCCAGCTTGTGCTTGCCGAAATGGCGGCCAGCGAAATAGGCGCCCGAGTCGGCCGCCCACACCAGCGCCAGCGCAGCCAGCAGCCACAGGTGGCCCTGCTGGCCCGGCGGATCGCCGCCGGCATGGATCAGCACCAGCGCGGCCCACGCCGGCACGATGGCCAGGGTACCGGCCAGCATCTTCAGGATCCGCGAGGGTGCCGACGGCTGCGCGCCGAAGTTGAAGAAGCGCAACCAGACCAGCGCGGCCAGCCACCAGGCAACGCCGGCCAGCGTGGTTATCTGGAACAGGACCAGGGTGCTGCCATCGGCCCAGACCAGCAGCACCATCAGCAGCAGGTTCAGCACCAGCAGCACGGTGCGCGCCAGGGTGTCTTCGATACCGGCCAGCTTCAGCCATTCCCACAGGCCGATCAGCAGCACGGCGGCGGCGGCGGCGGCCAGCCATTGCGTGGGCAGCAGCAGGATCGCCGCAATGGCTAGCGGCGCCATGATCAGCGCGGCAAGGACTCGGGTCTTGGTCATGGGCTGGAAGTCTCGGTGGCCAGTGCGGCAATCTGGGCGCTGGTCAGGCCGAAACGACGCTCGCGACCGGCATAGGCGTCGAGCGCCTGCTGCAGCTGCCCGGCGTCGAAGTCCGGCCACAGGGCCTCGGTGAACCACAGTTCGGTATAGGCGAGCTGCCACAGCAGGAAGTTGCTGATGCGGGTGTCGCCGCCGGTGCGGATGAACAGGTCCGGCGGCGGCAGGTCGGCCAGGGCCACCTGGCTGCCCAGCAGCGATTCATCGATCTGCTCGGGCAGAAGGCGACCGGCCGCCACTTCGACTGCCAGGGCGCGCGCGGCGCGGGCGATGTCCTGGCGGCCACCGTAGCTGGCGGCGATCGACAGGGTCAGGGTGGTGTTGTCGGCGGTGCGCTGCTCGGCCAGCTGCATGCGGCTGACCAGCCCGGCGCCGAAGCGCTCGCGTTCGCCGATG
The DNA here is from genome assembly GCF_052605195.1 of Stenotrophomonas maltophilia group sp. vghtpe118. NCBI lineage: Bacteria > Pseudomonadati > Pseudomonadota > Gammaproteobacteria > Lysobacterales > Lysobacteraceae > Stenotrophomonas > Stenotrophomonas maltophilia group sp. vghtpe118. Next base: position 4,144,781 of record NZ_CP199672.1, read on the forward strand.
AAGCGCACGCGCACGCCACGCCGGTGCAGCTCGTCCACTTCGCGGTCGAGTGCACCGAGGAACAGCTTCATCAGCGCGTCCACTTCCTCCTGCGGCCGGCCCCAGTTCTCGCTGGAGAAGGCGAACAGGGTCAGTGCCGGGATGCCCAGTTCAAGGCAGCGCTCGATGGTGCGGTTGACCGCGCGCGCGCCGGCACGGTGGCCGATCACGCGGGGGCGACGGCGCTGCTGTGCCCAACGCCCATTGCCATCCATGATGATGGCAATGTGGCGGGGCAGGGAGGCAGGCAACGGAGGCGGGACTGAAGGCATCGACTTCAGACCGACAGCAGTTCTTTTTCCTTGTCGGCAACGACCTTGTCGACGTCCTTGATGTTGGCGTCGGTCAGCTTCTGGATGTCGTCTTCGCCGCGCTTCTTCTCGTCTTCGCTGATCGCCTTGTCCTTGACCAGCTTGGCGATTTCCTTGTTCGCGTCCTGACGGATGTTGCGGATCGCGATCTTGGCGCCTTCCCCTTCCTTCTGCACCTGCTTGACCAGCTCCTTGCGGCGCTCTTCGGTCGGCGGCGGCATGTTGATGCGGATCGCAGTGCCCAGCGTGTTCGGAGTGAACTCGGCGTTGTAGAGACCCTTTTCGATCTCCTTGATCATGCCTTTGTCGAACGGGGTGACCAGCAGCGAGTGCGCGTCGGCGTTGGAGATCGACGCGACCTGGTTCAGCGGGGTGCTGGCGTTGCCATAGGCGCTGACCGTCACGCGGTCCAGCAGGGCCGGGGTGGCGCGGCCGGTCCGGATGGAGGTGAGGGTGTGCTTCAGAGCGTCAATGCTCTTGGCCATGCGCGTCTGCGCGTTGTTCTTGATGTCGTTGAGCATCGCCCGGTCCTGGATGTATCTGGAATCGGGCGATTATAGGCGAATACGGGACGCTGCCGGGCCTGAATCGGCCCGGTTGTCGCTTTGCGCTCAGGGTCAGGCCGGGTCGCGGCCCTGGACCAGGGTGCCGATGTTCGCGCCGTTGAGGATCTTCAGCAGTTCGCCCGGCTGGCCCATGTCGAACACGCGCATCGGCAGGTCGCTGTCGCGGGCCAGAGCGAAGGCCGCCGTGTCCATCACTTCCAGGCCGCGGCGGATCACTTCGTCGTAGCTCAGGCTGTCGAAGCGGACCGCATCGCTGTGCTTGTTCGGGTCCTTGTCGTACACGCCATCGACCTTGGTGGCCTTCAGCAGCAGGTCGGCGCCGATCTCGATCGCGCGCAGGGCGGCGCCGGAGTCGGTGGTGAAGAACGGGCTGCCGACGCCGGCAGCGAAGATCACCAGGCGGCCCTTTTCCAGGTGGCGGATGGCGCGGCGGCGGATGTAGTCCTCGCACACGTCGTTGATCTTGATCGCGCTCATCACCCGGGCCTTGGCACCCAGCTTCTCGAGGGCGTCCTGCATGGCCAGGGCGTTGATGACGGTGGCCAGCATGCCCATCTGGTCGCCGGTTACGCGGTCCATGCCGCCGGCGGCCAGACCGGCGCCGCGGAAGATGTTGCCACCTCCGATCACCAGCGCGACCTCGGCACCGGCCTGCTGGGCTTCGATGACCTCACGGGCGAGGCGATTGATGATCTTGGGGTCGATGCCGTAGTCCTCGTCTCCCATCAGCGCCTCCCCGGACAGTTTCAGAAGGATGCGGCGATAGGCGAGCTTGGACATGGGGACCTCGGGTGCGTGGAAATCGCGGGCGATTCTACGCGCATGCGGCGTTGTGCCAAAGTGTTTTGTGCACTGCGGCGCAGAATCCGGTGGTTCGCCCGATCAGCCGGGGCGTCCCGTTCAGCCCAGTTCGGCGCTGGCCGTGGCCGACAGCTCGTCATGGCCCAGCGCCCCCGGCGAGCGGGCGATCACCCGGTTGCGGCCCAGGTTCTTGGAGCGGTACAGCACGTCGTCGGCGGCGCGCAGCAGGTCCTGGACGTCGGCGAAGCGCTCGTAGCCGCCCTGGGTGGCCACGCCGGCGGAGAAGGTGACGAACAGCGGACCACCCTCCAGCTCGGCCATCGGCGTGGCGACGATGTTGGCCAGCACCCGGCGGATCACGTCCAGGGCCACGCTTTCGCTGGTGTTGGGCAGCAGCGCGACGAACTCCTCGCCGCCGAAGCGGGCCACGGTGTCGCTGTTGCGCAACTGGCCCTGCAGCTTGCCGGCGAAGGCGCGCAGCACCTCGTCGCCGGTCAGGTGGCCGTGGGCGTCGTTGATCTTCTTGAAGTCGTCCAGGTCGATGAAGGCCACCGACAGTGGCCAGCCCTGGCGGCCGGCACGCAGGAATTCCTGCTCCAGCACCGCTTCCAGCTGGCGGCGGTTGAGCACGCCTGTCAATGCATCACGATGGGCCTGGTCGGCCAGGCGCTTGGCGCGCGCCTCGAATTCGTCGGCACGGCGGCGTGCCTGGTCGGCATCCTGCAGTTCGCGCAGGTTGCGCAGCGTGGCCAGTTCCTGCGCGTGATCGATCAGCTCGCGCACCCGCGCCGGCGAATTGAGGCCGGCATCGAACAGGCTGGCGATGTCGGGCAGGGCCTCGCTGATGCGGGCCAGCACCTGGTCGAAGCGCGCGCTGTCCAGCTCCAAGCGGTCGTGCACCTGCTGCAGGGCGCGCTCGCGCGCGGCATCGGCATCGTTATCCAGCCAGATGTCGGCCACTGCGCCGGACAGTTGCACGCAGGCCTGGAATGGCGATTCGGCGGCGTCCTCGTCCTCGCTGTGGCTGATGCTCTCCACCAGGTAACGTGGCAGGCCCCATTGCTCGGCCACCCAGGCGCCGACGTCGGCGTGGCTGCAGCCCAGCGCCTCGCGCTCGCGGGAAACCAGGTCGATGTTGTCGCGTGCCTCGCGCAGCAGTGGCAGGTAGCGCTCCGACTCGGCCTGGGCCAGGCACAGCACGCCCAGGTCCTGCAGCAGTCCGGCCAGCATCAGCTCCTCCAGCCGGCGCAGGCCGCGCGCCTGGCCCAGCTGGCTGGCGGCCAGGGCACTGAGGATGCTGCGCTTCCACGCGCGCTGGCGCAGGTCATGATCGGCGCCACCGCCGGTCAGGCCCTGGGTGACGGTGAAGCCGAGGGCGAGGCTGATCGTGGCGTTCAGGCCCAGCATGGTCAGCGCCTGGCCGAGGTTCTCGATGCGGCGGCGGCTGGCATACAGCGGCGAATTGGCGATGCGCAGCATGCGAGCGCTCAGCGCCATGTCGATGGCGATGATGTCGGCGGCGGTGGCGATGTCCGCTTCCGGGTCCTGAGCCAGTTCGATGATGCGCAGGGCAATACCGGGTGGCGAAGGCAGGTTGCGGCAGAGCGCCAGGGCAGCTGTCAGCTCGGGAGGCATGTCGGGTCGTTCAATTCCATTGGGACAAGAATACCTAGGAATGCATCACAGTCCGCGATTTTCGTTCCTGCTAAGTGACTGAGGATTCCCTGCGACTGAGTATCGGCTTGATTCGAGCGCAACGCAAAGGTGCCGGTTGTGCGCACCAACGGTGCGCACCCACCGATGGGCCATGGGTTAATCCCTGGGCCCATGCATAAAAAAAGAGCCGCGGTTTCCCGCGGCTCCTTCTGGTCGCTTCACAGCCGGAGGGCTGGAATCAGACCTGCATCGCCTTGGCAACTTCGGCGGCGTAGTCTTCCACCACCTTTTCGATGCCTTCGCCGACGATCAGCAGCTTGAAACCTGCCACGTCCGCACCAGCGGCCTTGACCACCTGCTCGACGGTGGTGTCGCCCAGCACGTAGGTCTGGCCGTACAGGGTCACGTCGCTGACGATCTTGTTGATCTTGCCGCTGATGATCTTTTCCAGGATGTCGGCCGGCTTGGCCTTGTCCTTCTCGGTCATCTTGGCCAGCTCGATTTCCTTTTCCTTTTCGACGAACTCGGCCGGAACGTCCGCAGCCTTGTTGTGCGGCGGCTTCAGCGCGGCCACGTGCATCGCCAGGCCACGGGCCAGCTCGACGTCGCCGCCGATCAGGTCGACCAGCACGCCAACCTTGCCGTTGGTGTGGACGTAGGCACCGATGTTGCCGGTGGTGTCGACCTTGACCATGCGGCGGATCTGGATGTTCTCGCCCAGGGTCTGCACGGCGGTGGCGCGGGCTTCTTCAACGGTGCGGCCGTCGGCCAGCGTGGCGGCCTTCACGGCTTCGACGTCATTGGCGCCCGATGCCAGGGCAGCGGCGGCGACGGCGTTGACGAAGGACTTGAAGTTGTCATCGTTGGCGACGAAGTCGGTTTCCGAGTTGACTTCGACCAGCACGGCCTTGCCGCCGTCCTGGGCCAGGCCCAGACGGCCTTCGGCGGCCACGCGGTCAGCCTTCTTGTCGGCCTTGGCAGCGCCGGACTTGCGCATGGCTTCAGCAGCGGCGTTGATGTCGCCGTTGGCTTCGGTAAGCGCCTTCTTGCATTCCATCATGCCGGCGCCGGTGCGCTCGCGCAGTTCCTTGACCAGGGAAGCAGTGATTTCCACGGGATTACCTCACGAAAGAAAGGGGTTGGGCCGGCATGGTGGCCGGCCCGTGTGACACGGTCCTGTCACGCGCCAGGGGCTGCGTGCAGGGAGGGTGGACGCTGGGCGTCCACCCGGGCCTGGATCAGGCCTGGGCGTCGTCGCCCTTCTTGGCAGCCTTCTTGGCCGGAGCGCGGCGGGCCGGCTTCTCTTCGCCTTCAGCAGCGGCTTCCGCGAACTCTTCCTCGCGCACCGAAGCGGCGTGCGGCGCAGCGGCCTTGCCTTCCAGCACGGCGTCGGCAGCGGCGCGGGCGTACAGCTGCACAGCGCGGATGGCGTCGTCGTTGCCCGGGATGGCGTAGTCCACCAGTTCCGGGTTGTAGTTGGTGTCGACCACGGCGATGACCGGAATGCCCAGCTTCTTGGCTTCCTTGATCGCGATGTCTTCGTGGCCGATGTCGATCACGAAGATGGCGTCCGGCAGGCGGTTCATGTCCTTGATGCCGCCCAGCGAGGCTTCCAGCTTGTCGCGCTCGCGACGCAGGCCCAGCACTTCGTGCTTGACCAGCTTCTCGAAGGTGCCGTCGGTTTCACCGGCTTCCAGTTCCTTCAGGCGGGCAACCGACTGCTTGACGGTACGGAAGTTGGTCAGGGTGCCGCCCAGCCAACGCTGGTTCATGAACGGCATGCCGCAACGCTCGGCTTCTTCCTTGATGGTTTCACGGGCGCTGCGCTTGGTGCCCAGGAACAGGACGGTGCCGCGCTTCTGGGCAACCGACGAGATGAAGTTCATCGCATCGTTGAACAGCGGGACGGTCTTTTCCAGGTTGATGATGTGGATCTTGCCGCGGGCGCCGAAGATGTACGGAGCCATCTTCGGGTTCCAGTAGCGGGTCTGGTGGCCGAAGTGGACGCCGGCTTCCAGCATCTGACGCATGGTGACCTGGGGCATTGCAATACTCCTGATATGGAACCAGCGATTCCGCCCGCGGGATAGGTATGCGGGACGCGTGGAAGCGCGATCGGTTCCGGGGTTGGGCTTCCCTGTTGCCTCCGTGGCCGAACTCCTCGCGGAGCACCCCGGCACGGATGGGGGCAGCAGGTGTGGATTCACCGGTGACGTCCGGTGTGGACGGGCTCCCGCGCACGCAGGCGGCAGGAATCCGGTCGATTATAGCCCGCTGGGGGCGTCCGCTGCAATTGCAGGGTCAGATGCGGCCAGATCGACCTCGCGGCCGTCCTGCAGACGGGCCCGGAAGTGGCCGCCCACATAGCCATCGGGGCGGGCGGGCAGGGGCCAGCGGCGTTCATGGCCTGCGAGGATATAGCCGGCCAGCCCGGCCACCAGCAGCGACGATTGGCCGTCGGCCGCTATGAACTGCAGATCGTGCAGGCGGCCATGCAGCGTACTGGAATTGCTGAGTCGCAGCATGGCCTGAGGCCCATGTGCCTCGACGCGGGCCTGCAACCGGGCATGCAGCGCTGGCGCCGCTGGGCCGCGGAACAACGGCAGCGAGTAGCGGGGCAATCCCGGCAAGGCCGGCGCCAGTACGATCCGATAGGCCTGTTCACCCACGGATGCTGGCGGACCGCCTGGCAGCAGCCAGACGCGCTGGGTGCTGCCAGGGGGCAGGTCCAGCCGCGCAGGGCTGACCCGGATCCGGTCGCTGGGCTGCAGTCGTTCGGCGTCCAGTTGCTGCTCCCAGGCCAGCACCTGCACCTGGCCCTGCCAGCGGCCGGGCCCCGGATTACGCAGCCACAGTTCGGCGCGGCCGCCTTCGGCGGGTAGCTGCAGGGTGGTCGGCAACAGCTCCAGCGCCGCCGAGGGCTGCGCCAGCAGCAGTCCAAGCAGGATCAGCAGCGCGCGCATCAGTAGATGAGGGTCACGGAGGGCATTGCGCTGTCGTCTGTCGTCGGTGGTGCGAGGTCGCGGACCTGGGGCGGCACCTTGGGGTCGTCACTGCGCTGGTGTGGCGCCGCGCAACGGGGAGCGCCGGCATCGTCGCTGCAGGATTCGACCACGGTCAGCCGGATCTGCAGCGTGCTGCTGCGCGGTTCGGCGCGGGCCGGCGTGCTGGCGACCAGCATCGCCCCGATCAGAAATGCGCGAATCACCTGCCCACCGTGCTGAAAGATCTTGCTGCGCGGTATCGGCTGGATGCGCCGCAACTGTAGCGCCGAGCCCGCGCTCGGCACGGCCTTCGTCCGGTGGGTGCAGACTGTTGGTCGGCACGCAGGTCAGTAGGTGATCGTCACCGTCACCAGGTCGTTGTAGGTGCCGGCCGGGGGCTGGCCGGTGACCGGCGGTACCCGGCCGTAGATGGTCAGCTGCTGTGCGCTTCCGGTGCCGGTGCTGCTGGCCGTGTCAACCGTCAGGGTGTTGCCCCAGCGCTGGCTTCGTGCCGGATCCCGGTACAGCTCGTAGGGGAGGTAATAGGTGCTGTTGCCGATGGTGGTGGCCATGCGCCGGGTGGTGGTGGCGGCGGGATTGTTCTGGCCGTTGTTCAGGCCGACCTGGAAGGCGGTGTTCTTCAGGCAGGTCAGGGTCAGGGTGGCGGTCTGGTCGATGTTGGCCGGGATGCCGCCGGTGACGTTGCCGAAATTCATGTTGGTGGTGACGTAGCTGCCGCATTGCGGCAGCACGTTGGCGGTGGCGGTGAAACTGAAGGCCGCGCTCGCGCTGTTGGTACCGGTGGCGCCGCCGTTGCAGGTGGCGGGAACGGTGGCGGTGCCGAGCAGGACTTCGTTCCAGGCCCAGGTCAGCACCACGCTGGCGCCGCTGAAGGTGCTGCTGTACGCGCCGGAGGCCAGGACCTGGTTGGCCGGAATCTGACCGAACAGCTGCACAGTCTGCGCACCACTGCCGCCGGTCAGCAGCGGTACGTTGTAGCTCATGGTCAGCTCCTGCGCTGGCGGCGTGCCGCGCGGGACCAGGCCAGTGACCTGGCCGAAGCTGGCGTTGTTATATAGCTGGAAATTCATCGTGTCGCTGGTGGAGGTGGCCATCGTGCGGGACGTGGAACTGCTGCCGCCGCCACTGCCTGCGCCGATGCCCACGCAGACGCGCACGCCGGTGGTGGCCAACAGGCTCAGCGCGGCGGTGGTGCAGGTCACCGTGATGTTGAGGTTGGCCGTGCTCGGGCCGGGTGCATTGCTGTTGATGTTGCCGAACGGCAGGGTCGGATCGGCGACCGCCGTGCAGACCGCGGTGGCACCGGCCGGCGCCGCTGCCAGCAGGCCGGCCCACAGCAGCAGGACGAGCAGCAGCACCTTCATGGCGCCACCTCCGGAATGCACTGCTGCGGTGCCGGCTTCGGGCGGGCACCGGACGCCACCACCTTGGGCAGGTCCGGTACCTTCACCCGGCACGGGCCATGGCTGGTGGTGACGTACAGCACGCTGCCGGCGGCGACGTCTTCCAGATAGAGCAGGCCGTCGTAGCCGACCGTGGCCTGGCGACCGTCAGGCAGCTGCACCTCGCTGCCCGCCTCCAGAGGCTGGCCGTCCATCGCCAGCAGGGTCAGGCTCAGTGACGACCGCGAACGCAGCTGGAAGGTCACGCGGGTGCCGGCGCGCTGGCGCGGCGTGACCCAGTCCTCGATGCGGTCGGCACGCATGTCTTCGGGCAGGTCCAGGGTGTCGATCGAGACCCGGTTGCGCTGCCAGGACAGCAACGGACTGACCAGCAACAGGCCGCGATCGTCGGTGACACCGATCAAGCGGTTCTCCAGCCGCACCGGGACGCCGCCGACGCCATTGGTGCTGATCACCGCGAAGGCATCGGATACCTCGCGCGTGGCGAAGGCGTGCCCGCCCATCCACACCAGGCTGCCGCTGGCACTGGCGTAGGCATAGTTGAGCCCGCCCTGGCGCGAGGCACCGAAAGAATAGCGGCCGACATCGTTGAGGATGCCGACCTCGGCCAGGCCGCCGTTGCCGTCCTCGCCGTGGCGCAGCTGCGCGCGCCAGCCGACGCCGCCGGCGCTGCCATCGCCGGGCACAGGCTGGGTCACGTCCGCGACCCAGCTCTGGCTGTCGCCGTTGCGCTGGCTGGAGAGGCTGGCCTGGCGATTGTTGCCCAGGCTGGCAGTCATCGACAGGTAGATGCTGCGGTCATCGCTGCGGTCCAGGTTCTGGTTCACCGACAGGTAGGCCGACCAGCGTTGGCTCCAGGTGCGCGACCAGAACAGGCTGGCATAGCGGTTGTCGTCGCCGTTGGGGTAGCGCAGGCGCAGATAGCTGGCGCTGAGCGTGCCCAGCCGCAGCAGGTCCAGGCCGACCGTGGCCTGCTCGCTGATGCTTGGTGGCAGGTTGCCCTGCAGCGCGCCCAGGTCGCGGTAGTCGCCGTGGCTGCGCACGCTGCGCAGATTGACGTTGAAGCGACGGTTGTTCCAGCTGTAGCCCAGCGCCCATTGCCCACCCTGCAGGCCGTGGTAGTCACTGTGCGCATAGGCGGCATTGAACACGCCGGCGGCGCCGAGCAACCACCAGCCGCCAATGCCGCCCTGGGCCAGGCCGCCGCCGCCTTCGGCATGCGCCTCGCCGGTGAACGTGTCGGTGACACCGCCGCGCCAGCTGGCGCTGGCCACCGTGCGATCGTCATAGGCGAAGGAGCGCTCGCCGAAATCCCGGCGCAGGTGGCCGACGCCGACCGACCAGTCCGACAGGCCCTTGGCCAGCAGCTGCTGGGTGCCGTAGAAACTGAAGTCCAGCGTCTGCATGCGGCCGAATGCGTCGGTCACCACCACCTGCGCGCTGCCGGTGCCGCTGATGCCGGGCTGTGCTGCGAGCTGGAAGGGACCGACCGGCACCTGCCCGCTGTACTGGCGCAGGCCATCGACATACAGCTCGACCGTGGAGGGCACCACGGCCTGGCCGAGGAAACTCGGCGTGGGCGTCAGCACGCGGTAGGGCTGCAGGCCATAGTTGCGGCCGATCTGCAGGCCACCCAGGCGCACGGGGCGGGTCCAGTCGACGAACCCGCTGTAGAAATCGCCGATCTCCAGGGTCGTTGCGCTATCGGGGAAATCCAGGCTCCAGCGCGTGTCCAAGCGCACGCTCTCGCCGCGCCAATGGCGGTCGCCGGGTTGCTGGTAGCGGCGGCTGATGGCGGTGTTCTCGAAAGTGCCATTGCCGATACCGAATACGCGCAGCTCCGAGCTCAGGCTGAGGTTGCCGAGCGTGTCCACCCGGCTGCCGTAGACGTTGTAGTTGAGCAGCACGCCGGGCGAGGCGCTGCCGGTGGGGGCGCGCGTCTGCGGGCGGCTGAGCACGGTGGTGGGCAGTGTCAGCTGGTCCAGCGGCACGTCCAGCGCCAAGGTCTGCATGTGGGCGTCGTAGCGCACCACCGCACCGCTGATCTGGTCCAGGTAGACCGGTGCATCGCCGCTGGCGTTGAAGCCGAGCTGGCGCAGCACTTCGGGGCTGGCCTGCAGCCGGCCACGGTTCTCGATGAACGGCAGCAGGCCGCGCGGCGTGCTGTTGAGCGACACATCCAGGTACAGCGTCTGGCTGGCGGTCAGCGGGGGGGGGGGTGGCAGGATCGCATCGGCCGACACGCCGGATACATCAGCCGCCGTGGCCACGCCGGACACATCGGCGGCCTCGGTCGCCGCGGGAACCAGGGCAGCCAGCAACGCGCCCATCATGGCCTCAGCGAGCCGGTGGGGGCGACAGTGGCGTCTGTTCCGACTCGCCATTGAGCTTGGCCGTGATCTGGTCGTTGTCGCGGTCGATCGCCGTGCGTTCGATCGGCCAGCGCATCACCTGGCCGGGCAGTACGTAGCCCAGCAGCCCGGGATGGACGATGCGTGGGCGCGTGGCGCCGCCCAGCGCGAGATCGGCGATCTGAGCGTAACTGTTGCCCGAATTGGCTACTTCGACGCCGTTGCGGCCGTCCGTCAGCTTTACCAGCCGGGCCTGCAGCTGCGGCGCCAGCGTGCCGGCCGAGGGCTGCACGAACACCGGGATCGAATAGCGCAGGACGAACTGCATGCCACCCGCGCGGATGGCCAGGTCGGGCACCTCGTCAACGATCAGGCGGTAATGTTGCTGTGCCGCTGGCGGTTCCTTGTCCGCACGCATGACCCGCACCAGCTGCTGCTGTCCGGCGGCCAGTTCCTGCATCGGCGGGGTGGCCATCAACGCATCGGTGGGCAGCAGCTGTTCCTGGCCGTCCTGCTGCACCCAGCGGAACACGCGTACCTGCAGCTTCACCGGCGAGGTGCCGCTGTTGGTCAGCCACAATTCGCCGGCACGCTGGCGGGCTTCCAGCTGCAGGCTGGTCGGGGCCACCTGCAGGCTGGTGGCGCCGGCGGCCGCGATGGCAAGCAGGTACAGGGCGAGCAGCGCCACGCCGGTGGCGCGCCACGGGCGGGATCCGGCCATGCGGGCGTGCTCCATCAATAGGTGATCGTGGCGGTAACCGTATCCAGGTAGCTACCGGCGGCCGGGTTGTTGGTGCTCAGGTTCAGGATCTGGCCGTAGACGATGTAGGGCACGGCCAGGCCGGTGCCGATGCCGGCCTGGGTGTTGGTGCCGGTTGTGGCGCCCCAGACCAGGGTATGTGCGGCATCCTGGTAAAGCTGGTAGCCGACATAGTTGTTGGCGGTCACCGCCGCATTGGTGTTCTTCATCCGCCGGGTGGTGACGTCGTTGGCGGTGCTGGCATTGGCGCCCGCATTCAGTGCAATCGTGTAGGGCGTCAGTGCCGAGCACTGGGCGGTCACCGTGCCCTGGCCCAGGGTGGGCGTGGTGGTGGTTGATGCCGCGGTGCCGAAGTCCACGTTGGTGGCGGCCGCCGCCGTGATGGTGCAGGCCTTGGTGACCACCAGGGTGACATTGAAGGTGGTGGTGTCGGCGGCCAGTGCCGGGCTGGACAGCAGGAACCCGGCCACGGCCCATGCCAGCGGGGATCGAACTGGGGATCGCATGAACAACCTCCCTGACCCGAAGGTCCGTTGAACAAGGCGAAGACGGCACGTTCGGTGCCGCTTTGACGACGGTGGATCCAGCTTAGGAGGCGTAAGTGTCTGTAATCCGTGATAATTAGGCAGACGAAATAGCGGAGACCATCACGCTTTCACTTTCCTTGCCGGAACCGTGCATCACCCGGATCGGCAGTTGGGTGGCGTTCGTTCAGATTGCGGCCGGATCGGCGATAATGGGTGCCATGAGCGTGAATCTGAAAACCCCGCAGGAAATCGAGATGATGCGCATCGCCGGCCGCCTGGCCAGCGAAGTGCTCGACATCGTCACCCCCCACGTCAAGCCCGGTGTCACCACCGAGGAACTGGACCGCATCTGCCACGACCACATCGTGAACGTGCAGGGCGCGATTCCGGCCAACGTCGGCTACCGCGGCTTCCCGAAGACCGTGTGCACCTCGGTCAACAATGTCATCTGCCACGGCATCCCCAGCGAAGGGAAGGTGCTCAAGGATGGCGACATCATCAATATCGACGTCACCGTCATCAAGGACGGCTGGCACGGCGACACCAGCCGCATGTACTTCGTCGGCACCCCGTCGGTGATGGCGCGCCGCCTGGTGGAAACCACGTACGAAGCCATGTGGCGCGGCATCCGCGCGGTGCGCCCGGGCGCCACCCTGGGCGACATCGGCCATGCCATCCAGAGCTATGCCGAAGGCGAGCGTTTCAGCGTGGTGCGCGAGTACTGCGGCCACGGCATCGGCAAGGTCTACCACGACGAGCCGCAGGTGGTGCATTACGGCCGCCCGGGCCAGGGCCTGGTGCTGCAGCCGGGCATGACCTTCACCATCGAGCCGATGATCAACGAGGGTACCCGCTACAACAAGGTGCTGCCGGATGGCTGGACCGTGGTGACCAAGGACCGCAAGCTGTCGGCGCAGTGGGAGCACATGGTCGCGGTCACTGAGACCGGCGTCGACGTGCTGACGCTGTCGCCGGGCGAGTCGCAGGTCTCCTGACGATGCTGCCGGCGAGTTCGCTGCTGGACACGCCGGCCGCGTCGCTCAACGACCCGGATTGGGCTGCTGCCGCGCGCCAGGCGCTGCAGCAGGCCGACGCGCGCCTGTATCGCCGCTTCGACCAGGGCGACAACATCGAGCGCCTGCTGGCGCTGCGGGCGCGCGCGGCCGACCATCTGATCCGCTTGGCCTGGCAGCGTTGCCTGCCGGCCGACAGCGGCCTGTCGCTGTTCGCGGTCGGTGGCTATGGCCGGGGTGAACTGTTTCCGCGTTCGGACATCGACCTGCTGGTGTTCGGCGACCCGCCCGCACAACGGGCGCACGAAGCGGCATTGGCACGCCTGTTCGCGCTGCTGTGGGACTGCGGATTGGCGGTCAGCCATGCGGTGCGTTCTGCATTGCAGTGCCGCGAGGCGGCGGCTGACCAGACCGTGCTGACCGCGCTGATCGAGGCGCGTCCGATCCTGGCCGATGATGCAGCGCGCCGTGCGCTGCGCGAGGCCATCGACGACCGTGAGCTGTGGCCGGCGCGTGCCTTTTTCCTGGCCAAGCTGGAAGAGCTGCGCAACCGCCACCAGCGCTTCGGCGACACTGCCGACAACCTGGAGCCGGATCTCAAGGATGGTCCCGGCGGCCTGCGCGATCTCAACACGCTGGGCTGGATGGCGCTGCGCGCCTTCGGCGTACGCGACCTGGAAGCGCTGGTCGGCCTGGGCCACCTGGGCGCCGACGAAGCGGCTGCGCTGAAGCGCGAGCGTGCGGTGCTGGCGCGGCTGCGCTTCGGCCTGCACCTGGTCGCGCGCCGCCCGGAAGAACGGTTGCGCTTCGATTACCAGAAGACCCTGGCCGCGCGCCTGGGCTTCGAAGACGATGCCGAGAATCTCGGTGTCGAGAAAATGATGCAGGGCTTCTACCGCGCCGCGCTGGTGGTGCGCCGGATCAGCGACCGCCTGCTGCAGCGCTTCGAGGAGCAGTTCGATGGCGAGGCCCAGCCGGAACCGCTGACCGTGGGCTTCTCCCTGCGCCGCGGCTACCTGGCCGCCAACGAGGCCGACTGGCCGCGCGGTGACATCGGCCAGGTGTTCGCCCTGTTTTCCAGCTGGGCCAACAATCCACAGGTGCGAGGCCTGCATTCGCTGACCGCGCGCGCGCTGGCCGAAGCGCTGCCGTTGTTGCCGGCCTACGACCAGGCCGATGCCGATGCACGCGAGCAGTTCCTGTCCCTGCTGCGCGGCCAGCGTCCGGTCGACACGCTTTCGCGCATGGCGCGGCTGGGTGTGCTTGGCCAGTGGATCCCCGCGTTTGCCCAGGTCAGCGGGCGCATGCAGTTCGACCTGTTCCATGTCTATACGGTCGACCAGCACACGCTGATGGTCCTGCGCAACATCGGCCAGTTCGCCAGCAGCCGTGCCGACGAACGCTTCTCGATCGCGCACGAAGTGTGGCCCCGCCTGCGCAAGCCGGAACTGCTGCTGCTGGCCGGCCTGTTCCATGACATCGCCAAGGGCCGCGGCGGCGACCACTCGGAGCTGGGTGCGGTGGACGCGCGTGCGTTCTGCCAGGCGCATGCGCTCAGTGGCACCGATACCGAGCTGGTGGCATGGCTGGTCGAACAGCATCTGCGCATGTCGGTGACCGCGCAGAAGCAGGACATCGCCGATCCGGTAGTGATCCATCGCTTCGCCACCCTGGTCGGCAGCCGCGACCGCCTGGACTACCTGTACCTGCTGACCTGTGCCGACATCGCCGGCACCAGCCCGAAGCTGTGGAATGCCTGGAAGGACCGCCTGCTGGCCGACCTGTACTTCGCCACCCGGCGCGCGCTGCGCGAGGGGCTGGAGCATCCGGTACCGGCCGCCGAACGCGTGGCCGAGGCACGTGACAGCGTGCGCGCACTGGTGCGCGAGCAGGGTTACGACGACGCCACCATCGATCGCCAGTTCGCGGTGATGCCGGATGAGGGCTTCATTCGTCTGCGCCCCGAGCAGCTGGCCTGGCAGGCAGCCGCGCTGGTGCCGGTGAAGCAGGGCCAGGTGCTGGTGAAGGTGCGCCGGATCAGTGTGGATGACCCGGCGCTGGAAGTGTTCGTGCACTCGCCCGACCGCGACGGCCTGTTCGCCGCGATCGTGATGACCCTGGACCGCAAGGGCTATGGCATTCACCGCGCACGCGTGCTGGACGGTCCGGCCGATACCATCTTCGATACCTTCGAAGTGAACCCGGCCGACACGTTTGCCGATGGCAGCAGTGCCAACCTGGAGGCGGCGCTGCGCGAGGCACTCAGTGGTGACCTGTCGCGCCTGCGGCCGTCGCGCCGTGTGGTACCGCGGCAACTGCGGCACTTCCGCTTCGCCCCGCGCATCGAGTTCCGCGATGAACCGGGCGCAACCCGTTTTGCCCTGGTCGCTCCCGACCGTCCCGGCCTGCTGGCCGATGTGGCGTTCGTGCTGCGCAACCAGGGCCTGCGCGTGCATGATGCGCGCATTGCCACGTTCGGCGAGCGCGCCGAAGACACCTTCGTGATCAGTGACGAACACGACCTACCCCTGACTGAACCTGCCCGGCAGCAGCTGCATGACGCAATGCTGGCCTGCCTGGACCCTGATCGAAACGCCGGAGACCCCGCCTGATGGCCACCAAGCCCGCCAAGAAGACCGCCGCGACCCCCAAGAGCGCAGCGGCCCGGAAACCTGCTGCAGCCGCACCGGCCGCAAAGAAGGCCACTGCGCCGAAGAAGGCCGCCGCGGTGAAGGCCCCGGCGAAGAAAACGGCTGCGGTCAAGCGTGCTGTGAAGAAGCCGGCCCCGGCCAAGAGCGCCGAAGCCGTCCGCGCCGAAACCATCGCCCGCAAGTCGCTGCGCAAGCCGTCGGCACCCGGCGTGGAAGAACTCAGGTTCGGCATCGAGAGCGCCTTCGAGCGCCGCGCCACCTTGACCCTGCATGAGCTGGAAGGCTCGACCAGGCCGCTGGTCAACCGCGTGATCGACGGTCTCGAGAGCGGTGAATTCCGCGTCGCCGAGCCGGACGGCCAAGGCGGCTGGAAGGTCAACGAGTGGCTGAAGAAGGCCGTGCTGCTGTATTTCCGCGTCAACGACATGGCGGTGGTCGATGCACGACCGGCACCGTTCTGGGACAAGGTCGAATCGCGCTTCGCCGGCTACGACGAAGCGAAGTTCCGCCGGAGCGGCGTGCGCGTGGTGCCCGGTGCGATCGCCCGCCGCGGCACGTACTTCGGCAAGGACGTAGTGCTGATGCCGAGCTTCACCAACATCGGCGCCTACGTAGGCGAAGGCACCATGGTCGACACCTGGGCCACCGTCGGTTCCTGCGCGCAGATCGGCCAGCACTGCCACCTGTCCGGCGGTGCCGGCATCGGCGGCGTACTGGAACCGCTGCAGGCCAGCCCGACCATCATCGAGGACCACTGCTTCATCGGTGCGCGCTCGGAAGTGGTGGAAGGCGTGGTGGTCGGCCACCACAGCGTGATCGGCATGGGCGTGTTCCTCAGCCAGAGCACCCGCATCTACAACCGCGCCACCGGCGAGATCAGCTACGGCTACATCCCGCCGTACAGCGTGGTGGTGTCCGGCTCGCTGCCGAGCAAGGACGGTACCCACTCGCTGTACTGCGCGGTGATCGTCAAGCAGGTTGATGCCAGGACCCGCAGCAAGACCAGCGTCAACGACCTGCTGCGCGGCCTGGCCGACTGAAGGTGAGTGCGCCGGAGGACCTGGCGCAGTCCGCGATCTACCTGCATCCGTCCGACAACGCGTTCGGACGGATGCTGCCGCGCCTGCTGCACGCTCCGCGCTGGACCCGGTTGCGCCGGGCACTGTCGCGGCGCTGGCCGATGCCGGTGCTGGCCAGCGACGTGCGCGACGTGGTCTACGCGAGCTGGTGGGTCGATGTGCGCCATGCCCCGCCAGCGCCACCTGGCCACCACTACGTGGTCCATGCTGGACGCACGCCTTATACCGTTCTCAGCTATCGCCATGGCCATTTCGGGCCGGTGCTGGCGGGACCGTTGCGCTGCTTGATGCCGTCGCCAAGGCAGAGCAACTGGCGCTGGTACCTG
The DNA here is from genome assembly GCF_052605195.1 of Stenotrophomonas maltophilia group sp. vghtpe118. Lineage (NCBI taxonomy): Bacteria > Pseudomonadati > Pseudomonadota > Gammaproteobacteria > Lysobacterales > Lysobacteraceae > Stenotrophomonas > Stenotrophomonas maltophilia group sp. vghtpe118. Next base: position 4,161,269 of record NZ_CP199672.1, read on the forward strand.
CGCCGTGACGATGATCCGGGCGGGACCCCGGTGGTGCTGTTCGATCGCAACATGATGGACCAGCTGGCCTTCGTCGCCGGCGCGCGCGCTTTCAGCGATGCCATGCAGCCCCACCTGCCCACGCGCTTCGAGCATGTGGTGCGCGCCGATGGCGATGGGTACACCCTGATCGAAGGCGGGCAGGGGAGTGCGCCTGCGCTGCACCTGCGGTGGCGGGCCGCTGCGGGCTGGGAGGACGGGGCGTGGCGGGGGGCCTTCAGTGGCCATCAGGCCCTGCTGCGCTTCCTGACCTGCCAGGATGAGGCCGTTGCGCGCACCTGTGACCGGCGCTGGGCCAGCACCCGCATCGCGCTGCCGGTGGATGTCGACAGCCTGCAGCCGCTGCAGCTGGAAGGCGAACTGCAGTGCCCGCGCCTGCAGGCGATGGACGTGGCGCTGCACGAGGGGCTGGCCTTCCGGCTGCCAAGGGTACCGTTCCGGGTCGTGTCCGAGCGCCTGTTGTGAGATTCTGGGCCTCTGTTTTCCAGCATCTCAGATGGCCATGAGCACCACTGTCTACGGTTTGAAGAACTGCGATACCTGCAAGAAGGCGACCAAGTGGCTGGACCGCTTCGGCGTGCCGTACACCTTCGTTGACTACCGCGACAACAAGCCGAGCCCGGAAACACTGCTGGCGTGGGCTGAGCAGCTGGGTGGCCTGGCCGCGATGGTCAACAGGTCCTCCACCACCTGGCGGCAGCTGCCGGACAACCGCAAGGCCGCCGATTCCGAGGCCGAATGGAAGCTGCTGCTGCGCGAGTACCCGCAGCTGATCAAGCGCCCGCTGGTGGTCACCGCCGACGGCACGGTCAGCCAGGGTTTCAGTGACAATGGCTTCAAGGCCCGCTTCGGCGTGGGTGACGCGTGAGCGCGGTCCTCGACCTGACCTGCGAGCTGATCGCACGGCCCTCGGTGACGCCCGATGATGCCGGCTGCCAGGCACTGCTGGCGGCACGCTTGAAGCAGGCCGGGTTCCAGTGCGATCACCTGCGGCTGGGCGAGGTCGACAACCTGTGGGCGACCCATGGCCAGGGCGCGCCGGTACTGGTGCTGCTGGGCCATACCGACGTGGTGCCGACGGGGCCGCGCGAGGCCTGGACCAGTGATCCTTTCACGCCGACGATCCGTGATGGCGTGCTGTATGGTCGCGGCACCGCCGACATGAAGGGCAGCGTGGCGGCGTTCGTGGTGGCGGCCGAGCAGTTCGTTGCCGCGCATCCCGATCACCCCGGCACGCTGGCGGTGCTGGTGACCAGCGACGAGGAGGGCGATGCCATCGATGGCGTGCGCCACGTCGCACGGCTGTTCGCCGAGCGCGGCCAACGCATCGACTGGTGCATCACCGGCGAGCCGTCGTCGACCGCGACGCTCGGTGACCTGCTGCGCGTGGGTCGTCGTGGCAGCCTGTCGGCCAAGCTGCGGGTGCAGGGCGTACAGGGCCATGTGGCGTACCCGGAGAAGGCGCGCAACCCGATCCACCAGGCGGCGCCCGCCCTGGCCGAGTTGAGCGCACGGCGCTGGGATGACGGCTACGAGAGTTTCCCGCCGACCAGCCTGCAGGTCTCCAACATCCATGCCGGTACGGGCGCCAACAATGTGATTCCCGGCGAGCTCGAAGTGGATTTCAACATCCGCTACAACCCGCACTGGGATGCGCCGAAACTGGAAGCGGAGATCACCGCGCTGCTGGATCGGCATGCCCTGCAGTACACGCTGAAGTGGCATCGCAGCGGCGAACCGTTCTACACCCCGGAAGGCACGCTGCGCGCCACCGCGCGCGCGGTGCTGGCCGAGCACATCGGCCGTGCACCGGAGGAAAGCACTGGCGGCGGCACGTCCGATGCGCGCTTCATCGCGCCATTGGGCGCGCAGTGCATCGAAGTGGGGCCGGTCAACGCCAGCATCCACCAGGTGGACGAGAACGTGCGCGTGGACGATCTGGAGGCACTGCCGGGGCTGTACCAGCGGCTGGTGGAGCGGCTGCTGGTGTGAGGCATGGCACCGGGCACGGCCCGGCGCTACCCCTGTGGGCCGACTGCTGGGTGCCGACCGTTGGTCGGCACACCTTCACCTGGTTGCCAACGCAACGGTTGCGCCGTGCCGGAAACCGGGGTAGGGTCGATGCCATGTCGATCCGCCTGGCCACCGCCGTCAATAACAACAACCGCAATAATCTGCGCGCGAATAATCGTGCGCGGCCGATGCGGGACTGCGCCCTGGGTAGATAGACAGCAACACACGCCCGGACACCAGAAAACCCGCATCGGTCGATGCGGGTTTTTTTTGTGCCCGGGCGCAGCCCCACCCGGGCCTGGATGGCCGGTCGAACACCCTCCCACCCGTGAAATTCCCCCAACAGGAGCTCCCCCATGTGTTCGATCTTCGGAATCTTCGGCCTGCAGGCCGGTGACGATCTTCCGGCCCTGCGCCGCCATGCGCTGGAACTGTCGCAGCGCCAGCGCCACCGCGGCCCGGACTGGAGCGGCGTGTATCTTGACGAAGGTGCGCTGCTGGTCCACGAGCGGCTGGCCATCGTCGACCCGGCCGGCGGCTCGCAACCGCTGCTGTCGGCCGACGGCCAGCTGGCGCTGGCGGTCAACGGCGAGATCTACAACCACCAGCAACTGAAGGCCGCACTGACCACCGCCTATGACTTCCAGACCGGTTCGGACTGTGAAGTAATCAATGCGCTGTACCGCCAGGGCGCTTCGCCGGCGCAGTGGCTGGAGCAGCTCAATGGCATCTTCGCGTTCGCGCTGTGGGACCGTGGTGCCGGTCGTGTGCTGGTGGCGCGCGACCCGGTCGGCGTGGTGCCGCTGTACTGGGGCCACGATGCCCAGGGACGTCTGCGAGTGGCCTCGGAAATGAAGGCACTGGTCGATACCTGTGCCGACGTCGCGCAGTTCCCGCCGGGCCACTATTTCGACAGTGCCAGCGGTGAGCTGGTGCGCTACTACCAGCAGCCGTGGCGCGACTACGCTGACGTGCAGGGTCGCCAGGCCGATCTGGCCGAGCTGCGCCAGGCCTTCGAGCATGCGGTGGAACGCCAGCTGATGAGCGATGTGCCGTACGGCGTGCTGCTGTCTGGTGGCCTGGACTCGTCGCTGGTGGCGGCGGTGGCCGCGCGCTATGCACGCCGTCGCATCGAGGATGGGGGGCAGACCGAAGCCTGGTGGCCGCGCCTGCACTCGTTCGCAATCGGCTTGAAGGGCTCTCCCGATCTGGCCGCCGCTGCAATCGCCGCCGAAGCGCTGGGCACCGTGCATCACGGCTTCGAGTACACGTTCGAGGAGGGCCTTGATGCACTGCCGGAAGTGATCCGCCATATCGAAACCTACGACGTCACCACCATCCGCGCATCGACGCCGATGTTCCTGCTGGCACGGCGGATCAAGGCCATGGGGGTGAAGATGGTGCTTTCCGGCGAGGGCAGCGACGAGATCTTTGGTGGCTACCTGTATTTCCACAAGGCGCCGGATGCGCGTGAATTCCACGACGAACTGGTACGCAAGCTCGACGCGCTGCACAACTACGACTGCCTGCGCGCCAACAAGTCGATGATGGCCTGGGGCGTGGAGCCGCGTGTGCCGTTCCTGGATCGCGAATTTCTCGATGTGGCGATGCGCTTCGACGCCGCGCACAAGATGGTCGGTGCGGGCTTTGGTGGCCGCCGCATCGAGAAGGCGGTGTTGCGCGAGGCGTTCGAAGGCTACCTGCCGGACAGCATCCTGTGGCGGCAGAAGGAGCAGTTCAGCGATGGCGTTGGCTATGGCTGGATCGACGGGCTGAAGGCGCATGCCGAAGCTCAGGTGAGCGACCGTGTGCTGGCAGCGGCCGACAAGCGCTTCCCGCACAACCCGCCGCAGACCAAGGAGGCCTACTACTATCGTCATCTGTTCGAGCAGTTCTTCCCGAGCCGTGCGGCCGCCGAGACCGTGCCGGGTGGCAAGTCCATTGCCTGCTCGTCGCCGGCGGCGATCGCGTGGGATGCCAGCTTCGCCGCAGCTGCAGATCCGTCGGGGCGCGTGATCGCTGGCGTGCACGAGCAGGCACTGGCGTAAGCCCCGAAAAAGGGACGGAGCGGGACCGGGGCGCTTGTGCCACTAACGACTTAATCCCCTCCGTCCCCTTTTTGTATGATCGCCCCCCTGCACATTGGGGAATGTTCATGGACGTACACAGCGGGGGCCCGGCGCCACCGACGAAGTGGGGATGGCGCTACCTGGCCTGGGCCGGGGTCCCGCTGCTGGCTGGCGTGCTGCTGGCCCGTTATGCCGGGCCGGCGGCGCCCGAGGCTGTTGCCCGCGCCACGGCCACGGCCACGGCCACGGCCACGGCCGAAGCCACCTGGGTGCAGCATCTGGCGTCGCCGCTGGGCCTGTTCCTGCTGCAGCTGCTGGTGCTGTTGCTGGTGGCCAAGGGCGCAGGCGCGCTGCTCAAGCACTTTGGACAACCGGCGGTGATCGGCGAGATGGCCGCCGGCCTGATGATGGGCCCATTGATGCTCGGCAGCCTGTTGCCGCCGCTGCATGGAGCCCTGTTCCCGCCCAGCTCGCTGGGCCCGCTGGGCATGCTCAGCCAGTTGGGTGTGCTGATGTTCCTGCTGGTGGCCGGTGCCGAGCTGGACCTGGCGGCGCTGCGTGGACGCCGGCGTTTTGCCTTTACGGTCAGCCATGCCGGCATTGCGGTGCCGTTCGTGCTTGGCGTCGCCCTGGCGATCTGGCTGTACCCGCAGCACGGTCCGCAGGGCGTGGGCTTCACCGCATTCGCACTTTTCGTTGGCATATCGATGAGCATCACGGCCTTCCCTGTGTTGCTGCGCATCCTTGCCGACCGCGGTATCACGCAGGCGCCACTGGGGCAGACCGCGATTGCCTGCGCTGCATTGGGTGATGCCACCGCGTGGTGCCTGCTGGCGCTGATCGTGGCGGCTGCACAGGCCAGCGGATGGCTGCCGGCCAGCCTCAACCTGCTGTGCGTAGTCGCCTTCGTGGCGCTGATGCTGGGGCTGGTGAAGCCGTGGTTCGCCCGCCAGCAGATCGCGCCGGGTCGTGAGGGACGCTGGCTGCTCGGCATCCTGCTGCTGTCGCTGGCCAGTGCCCTGGTCACCGAGATGCTCGGCATCCATGCGCTGTTCGGTGCGTTCGCGGCTGGCGTGGCGGTGTCGTCAAATGTGCAGTTGCGCGAGCTGCTGATGGCGCGCGTCGAACCGTTCGCGGTGACGCTGCTGCTGCCGCTGTTCTTCGCCATGACCGGGCTGCGCATGCGCGCCGATACGCTGCAGGCCAGCGATGTCCTGTTGTGCGTGGTGGTGATCGCGGTAGCGACGACCGGCAAGCTGCTGGGCACCTTCAGTGCCGCACGCAGTGCCGGCATGCCCACCCGTGAGGCGTGGCGGCTGGGTGCACTGATGAACACCCGTGGCCTGATGGAGCTGATCGTGCTCAACCTGGGTTACGAACTTGGCCTGCTCGGTGACCGGCTGTTCGCGGTGCTGGTGATCATGGCGCTGGTGACAACGGCGATGACCGGGCCACTGTTGAACCTGATCGAGCGGCGCAGGGGCTGAGCGTTGAACGGTAGTGCCGGCCGCTGGCCGGCAACCTCATGATGCTGGATGCACCTGCATGGATGCCGGCCAGCGGCCGGCACTACCGCGCTGGCACCAGCGTCATGGTGTGCTGCGCCTTGCCCGGCAGGAACGGCGTCGGCCGGCCATGCACCCAGTCTTCGTGGCCGGCACCCCAGTAGGGCGACAGTGGATGCCCACTCTGGCCGCCGGGCATGTGCACGATGCCGTCGGCCTCGTGGCCCGGCGAAACCACCATGCGCTCGGAAGCGCCGAAGTTCGGCGTCTGCACGCGCGGCATGTCGCGGTCGCCGGGCAGGTGGTCGGCCGGCATGCACAGCCAGCGTTTGGCGATGTCCGGCAGCGCCCGTGCGATGGGATGACAGATCGCCGCGGTGTTGCGTTCGCCCCAGCTCCGTTTGGCCAGCGGTCCCTGCCTGGTCAGCTCGCTCTCGGTACGGCGTGCGGCGTCGATCAGCAGTGCATCCCAGCTGTCGAAGGCCGGTGGCAGAAGATTGGCCGGCCGCTGCTGCAGCATCGGCCAGGCCACCCCTTCCAGCTGCGCCAGGCGCGGCTCCAGATAGTCATCGCCCAGCTGCGCATTGGCCGGTGCCAGCAGTGCATCGGACAGTGTCTTCATCACCTGCGTACGGAACTCACGCACCACCCGGTAGCTGACCGAGCTGGCCGAGGCACGGCCGTCCCATTGATGGCTGGCCTCCTTCATGCGCTTCAGTGCAGGGTCGTCACTGCGTTCGATGACGTCGTGCAGCAGCGCCCACCAGCGCTGCAGGAACACCGCGCGATCGTCGAGCTGGATCGCCAGCAGGTCGTGTTCGTCGAAGCGCTCCTGGATCGCCAGCAGGTCGCGGATCTGCCGCGCACGGGCGCCAAGGTCATAACCACCGTTGCCGACATTGGCCAGTGCCTCGCCGTCGAGGACGCGGCCGTTGGCGGTCCACAGGCGATGGTTCGGTGGGTCGATCAATGCCGGCGAGGCGTCGCTGCGGATCGGCCAGGGGGCGCAGTCCTGGTTGTGGGCGGCGTTGAAGCCGGCCGGCGCGCAGCCCGGACCGCGGTCGGGGCGGGCGCCGATCAGGCGCCAGGCGATGCGTCCGCTGCGGTCGCCGACCACCAGGTTCTGTGCGGGAATGCCGGCGTGGTCGGCGAACTGCAGGGCCGCGTCCAGGTCACCGGCGCGGGCCAGGTCACCGAAGTCCAGGCGCACCGCACCGGGCAGCTGGGCGACCCAGCGCAGCGCGTCGCCGCTGCCATCGGCATGCGTGTGCAGGATCGGCCCCCAGGCGGTTTCGCGTACCGGGAACAGCACATCCGCCCGGCCGGCCACCGCAATCCGCTCTTCATGCACGGTCACTGCGGCGTTGGCTGGTTCAGTGCGGTAATCGGCAGTGTCTATGTAACTGTTGGTGAAGCCCCAGGCGACGTGGCCGTTGCTGCCGACGATCACCGCCGGCAGGCCAGGCAGCGAGAAGCCGGTGACGTCGACCTGTCCGCCCGCGGCCTGCGGGTCGGGGTAGCGCAGGCGCACGCGGAACCACAGACCCGGCGCGCGCAGGCCGAGATGCATGTCGTCGGCGACGATCGCGCGACCGTCGGCGGTGAGCGCGCCGGCCACGGCGAAGTTGTTGCTGCCGATGACATCGGCCTCTTCCTGCCCGGTGCCCGGCTTTCCCTTCAGCGTGCGCAGGTCCAGCTGGCTGGCATCGGGCAGCGTGGCGTTGCCGGTGGGTTCGCCGGACAGCGGCGCATCCCATTCCGTGCCGTCGTGGGCGATCAATGCGTACAGCGCCGGCGGCACCACTGCGCGGATGCGGCTCAGTGCAAGCTCGGTCTGGTTGCCGGGGTCCTGCAGGTCGGCGTACATGGCCAGCCCGGTCAGCACGCTGTCGCTGGCCTGCCACGGTTGCGGCGACTGCCGCAGCAGCAGGTAGGCCCATGGCCGCACGGAGAGGCCGGCCAGGCCCTCATTGACCCCACCGACATAGGCGCTCACGGCGTCGACGTTGTCGCCCAGCGCAGCCTGCATGTTCGCCTCGGTGCGCGCGCGCAGCCGATGCACGCGCATGCGCTTGTCGGCATCGATCGCCTTCGGGCCAAACAGTGCGGACAGTTCGCCGGCGGCGCTACGGCGCATCAGGTCCATCTCGAAATAGCGTTCCTGCGCATGCACGCGGCCCAATGCGCGCATCGCGTCGGCCTGGCTGGTGGCGGTGATGGTGACCACGCCCAGCGCATCGCGCTCGATGGTGACCGGCCTGGCCAGACCGGGCAGCGCATGCTCGCCGTCCAGGTCGGCCAGGCTGCCGCGCAGCAGCAGCCACAGGACCAGTGCGGTGACCAGCACGATGGCGACCAACACGCCCAGCACCCAACGCCATGTACGTCGCATCGCACGTCCTTTCCGAACTCGTGGGCCGATTGTAGCCGCAGGCGCAACTGCGACTGATTCCGATTAGATCACCGTATTTTGAAATGCGGCACCCTATGCCGCATCGATTCACAGGAGCCCCCCATGAAAGGCAACCCGGACGTCATCGCCTGCCTGAAGGAACTGCTGCGCGGCGAGCTCGCTGCCCGCGACCAGTACTTCATCCACTCCCGCCGCTACGAGGACCAGGGCCTGTTCGCGCTGTACGAACGCCTGAACCACGAGATGGAAGAGGAAACCCAGCATGCCGATGCGCTGCTGCGCCGGATCCTGTTCCTGGGGGGCGACCCGGACATGCGCCCGCATGCCACCGAGCCGGGCAAGACCGTGGAGGAGATGCTGCAGAAGGATCTCGACACTGAATACGCGGTTCGGAACAATCTGGCCGCCGGCATGAAGCTGTGCGAGGAGAAGGGCGACTACGTGAGCCGCGACATCCTGCTGGCGCAGCTGAAGGACACCGAAGAAGACCATGCCTGGTGGCTGGAACAGCAGCTGGGCCTGATCAAGCGCATCGGCCTGGAGCTGTACCAGCTGAGCAAGATCGACGGCACCGGCGCCGCGGCGCACTGAGCCGGCACCGCTTTTTGTAGAGCCGAGCCAATGCTCGGCTGCGTTCCGGTAGAGCCGACCGCTGGTCGGCTGCTCTGCGAAATGCAGCCGACCAGCGGTCGGCTCTACCAGAAGAAGTACAGCGTTCTGTCGCCCGCCAGCACCGGAGCACCGCCAGCCAGCCTTCGCCCGCCAGCCGCTCCACCGCCTGCCAGCCGACAACGAAAAAGCCGGGGAATGCCCCGGCTTTTTCGTGTCCGGGGTCAGAGCCCTTTCCGGTGGAAAGGGATCCGACCCCCGTGCTCCTCACTCCACCGACAACCCTTCCACCTTCTGCCAGCCGCGCGGCAGCAGGTGGCCGCGGGTGGCGCGGGCGCCGAGGTAGGCGTCGAGCTCGTTGAACTTCAGCCCCATCGTGCGCTGGCCACTGCGCACCTGCAGGGTCTGCCCCGGGCTGATCGCCACGATGGCGACCACGCGTTCGGTGGCGAGCTTGGCCTTCGGGATCTCGATGATCTTGTTGCCCTTGCCCTTGTCCAGTTCCGGCAGGTCGTTGGCGGCGATCGCCAGCAGGTTGCCGGAACTGGTCACCGCCACGATGCGGTCGGTGGCCACGTTGGCGACCATCGACGGGGTGAGCACCGACGAGCCGGACGACAGGTTCAGCATCGCCTTGCCGGCCTTGTTGCGGCCGATCAGGTTCTCGAAGCGGGTGACGAAGCCATAACCGTGGCTGGAGGCCAGCACGAAGCGGGTGTCCGGCTCGGCGCTGGCCAGGGTCACGAAGCTGGTGCCCGGTGCCGGCGAGAAGCGGCCGGTCAGCGGCTCGCCGTTGCCACGCGCGGAGGGCAGGGTGTGCACCGGCGTCGAGTAGGCGCGGCCCTCGCTGTCGAGGAACGCGACCTGCTGGGTGCTGCGTGCGCGCACCGCGCCCTGCAGTCCGTCGCCTTCACGGTAGGACAGGGCAGATGCATCGACGTCGTGGCCCTTGGCGGCACGGATCCAGCCCTTCTCCGACAGCACCACGGTCATCGGCTCGCTCGGCACCAGCTCGGTCTCGTCGATGGCCTGCGCCGCCTGACGCTGCACCAGCGGCGAACGGCGTGCGTCGCCGAACTTCCTGGCGTCGGCAGTCAGTTCGTCGCGGATCAGCTTCTTCAGCTTGGCCTTGCTGTCGAGGATGCCGAGGATCTTCTCGCGTTCCTTGGCCAGCTCGTCCTGCTCGCCGCGGATCTTCATCTCTTCCAGGCGGGCCAGCTGCTTCAGCTTGGTTTCCAGGATGTACTCGGCCTGTTCCTCGGACAGGCCGAAGCGCGCGATCAGCGCCGCCTTCGGTTCGTCCTCGGTACGGATGATGTGGATCACCTCGTCCAGGTTGAGGAAGGCGACCAGCAGGCCTTCCAGCAGGTGCAGGCGGCGCTCGACCTTCTGCAGGCGGTGCTGCAGGCGGCGGGTGACGGTGTTGCTGCGGAAGGTCAGCCATTCGCTGAGCAGCATCTTCAGGTTCTTCACCTGAGGACGGCCGTCCAGCCCGATCACGTTGAGGTTGACGCGGTAGCTGCGCTCCAGGTCCGTGGTGGCGAACAGGTGGCCCATCAGCTGGTCGGCGTCGACGCGGTTCGAACGCGGCACCAGCACCACGCGCACCGGGTTGGCGTGGTCGGATTCATCGCGGATGTCTTCCAGCCACGGCAGCTTCTTGGCGCGCATCTGTGCGGCGATCTGCTCGATCACCTTCGAAGGCGACACCTGGAACGGCAGCGCCGTGATCACGATGTTGCTGGCTTCCTTGGTGAAGGTCGCGCGTGCACGCACGCTGCCGTTGCCAGTCTCGTAGATGTTGCGCAGGTCATTGGCCGCAGTGATGATCTCGGCGCTGGACGGGTAGTCCGGGCCCTGCACGTGTTCGCACAGGTCGCGCACGCTGGCGTCGGGATTGTCCAGCAGGTGCAGCAGCGCGCTGACGATCTCGTTGAGATTGTGCGGCGGCACGTCGGTGGCCATGCCCACGGCGATGCCGGTGGTGCCGTTGAGCAGCAGGTGCGGCAGCCGCGCCGGCATCCAGGTCGGCTCCTGCAGGGTGCCGTCGAAGTTCGGTGCCCAGTCGGTGGTGCCCTGGCCCAGTTCGCCCAGCAGCACTTCGGCGATCGGGGTCAGCTTGGATTCGGTGTAACGCATCGCCGCGAACGACTTCGGGTCGTCACTGGAGCCGAAGTTGCCCTGGCCCTCGATCAGCGGGTAGCGGTACGAGAACGGCTGCGCCATCAGCACGAGTGCTTCGTAGCATGCACTGTCGCCGTGCGGGTGGTACTTACCGATGACGTCACCGACGGTGCGCGCGGACTTCTTCGGCTTGGACGCGGCATTCAGGCCCAGCTCGCTCATCGAATAGATGATGCGGCGCTGCACCGGCTTCAGGCCGTCGCCGATGAACGGCAGGGCACGGTCCAGGACCACGTACATCGAGTAGTCGAGGTAGGCGCGTTCGGCGTACTCGCGCAGCGGCAGTTGTTCGAATCCGTGGAACACGGGGCGGGCAAGTTCGGTCATGCGGCGTTGTTACCTATGTCGGGAGGCGGCGACGGCGGTCGCCGCTCGCAATCCTGTGATTATCCGGATGCGGCGGGGGATGCCAAGCCGCGTGCAGGGTCCAGCCCGGTTTCCAGGCCGTGGCCGGCCCGCGCCAGGTAGCGCCCCGGTGGCAGCCCGAAGTGGCGGCGGAACACGGTGACGAAGGCGCTGGCGCTGCTGAAGCCCAGTGCATGGGCGATGTCGGCGACGCTGCGGCCATCGGTCAACTGGCGCAGGGCTTCGGAGAGCCGGGCCTGCTGCCGCCACTGAGCGAAGCTGAGCGTGGTCTCGTCGCGGAAGTGGCGGGTCAGGCTGCGCGGTGACAGGCCGGCCCAGTGCGCCCATTCCGCCAGGCTGCGTTCGTCGGACGGGTCGGCCAGCAGCTGCGAGGCGATCTTCAGCAGGCGCCGGTCATGCGGCATCGGCAAGTGCATGCGCTGGCGTGGCGCTGTGCGGATCTCGTCCACCAGCACCTCGATGATGTGCTGGCGTTCGGAGGTGGTGTCGTAGCCCGGTGGCCAGTCACAGATGCGCTCGGCGAGCGCCTGCGCCAGCTTGGACAGGCCCAGCACGCAGGGATCGGAGGGCAGGGTGGCACAGACCGGAGCCGCCAGCGCCATGCCCCAGCCACGCAGGGGGCCGTCGAGGGTGACCGTGTGCGGCTCCAGCGGTGGCATCCAGCCGGCCGAGCCCGGCGCCAGCGACCAGGTGCCGTGCGAGGTACGGGTGGTCAGAAGGCCGCGCTCGACGCAGATCAGCTGCGCGCGCTGGTGATGATGCCAATCCACTTCACGGACCAGCCCTTGCGGGCTGTCGAAACGGAAACCGACCACCGGGGGACCGTCGTTGCGCTCGAACCAGTCCAGTGCTTCGTCCCTGAGCAGGCGTTTGGGAGTAGGGATTTCTGCCTTGTTCATCATGTCTGCTGGCTGAAATGTGTCATCCATTGGCTGGATTGTACTACCGGGCCACCTGACCAGGTCATTAAGGTAGGCGCCTTCACCGATCCAGCCCACTGCTGCAACACAGCATTCGATGTCAGATCAAATATTTCCATTGAGAAATATTTTTTTTGGAAGAGAATGCTCCCCCATGATCTGTCCTGCAACCACTCCCCCCAGCTTCGGCCTGCTGCTGCGCCAGGTGCGCGACGGCCTGGTCCGCCAACTCGACGCGTCCATGGCTGAAGAAGATCTGGGCATCGGCTTCACCCACTACATCGGGTTGAAGGTGCTTTCGAACATGGCGCCGTGCACCGCCAACGAACTGGCCCAGGCCATCGATCAGGTGCCCAGCGCGGTGACCCGGCTGCTGGACAAGCTCGAAGCGCTGGGCTGCGTCCGCCGCGAACCGCATGCGCAGGACCGGCGGGCATTGCAGATCGTGCTGACCGACGAAGGCCGCGCGCTGTGGGCGCGCTTGAAGCTGCGTGGCGACGCGGTGATGGATTACGCCCTGCGTGATCTTTCCGCCGACGAGCGCACGCTGCTGCTGTCCCTCCTTACCCGAATCCGCGATTCACTGACGACCCCATGAACCCGATCCCGCATTCCACTTTCCGCCGGTCCGGGCGCGCGCTGCTGGTGTCAGCGCTGGCCCTGGCCCTGGCCGCCTGTGCCAGCAGTCGTGGCCTCAACCCGCAGGGCCACGTGCTTGACGTGGACAGCCTGCACAGCGAACGCACCCTGGCCGACACCGACCTGAGCGCCACTGGCTTCCCGGCGCAGGACTGGTGGAAGGCACTGGGTGATGCGCAGCTGGACGCGCTGGTCGCAGAGGGCCTGGCCGGCCACCCGAGCCTCGACGCCGCCGATGCCCGCCTGCGCCAGGCCCAGGCCCAGGTCGGCACCGCACGTGCCGACGAACTGCCGAGCCTGTCGGTGTCCGGTGGCTACACCGGCCTGCGCCTGCCCGAATCGATGGTCGGCAGCGAGATGGGTGGCCGTTACGGCGGCAGCAGCCAGGTCGCCTTCGACTTCAGCTACGGCGTGGACCTGTGGGGCGGCAAGCGCGCCGCCTGGGAAGCCGCCGTGGACGGTGCGCACGCCGCCACCGTTGAAGCGCAGGCTGCACGCCTGAACCTGTCCACTGGCATCACCCAGGCCTATGCCGACCTGGCCTACGCGTGGCAGCTCAACGACGTGGCCGAGGAAGAGCTGACCCGTTCGCAGAAGTCACTTGAACTGACCCGCCAGCGCCGCAGCGCCGGCATCGACAGTGATCTGCAGGTGCGCCAGGCCGAGGCCCGTGTGCCGGCCGCGCAGCAGCAGGTGCAGGCCGCCCAGCAGCGTATCGACGCCGCCCGCACCGCGCTGGCCGCGCTGGTCGGCAAGGGCCCGGACCGTGGCCTGTCGATCCAGCGCCCGCGGCCGCTGAATCCGGTGGCACTGCAGCTGCCGGGCGTGCTGCCCAGCGAGCTGCTTGGCCGCCGCCCCGACATCGTCGCCGCACGCTGGCGCGTTGAAGCGGCCGACAAGCAGATCAAGGTTGCCAAGACCAAGTTCTACCCGAGCTTCAACCTGACCGCGCTGGCCGGCGTGGTCGCCCCGAACGTGGGCGACCTGCTGAAGAGCAGCTCCACCTTTGCCTATATCGGCCCGGCGCTGAGCCTGCCGATCTTCGAGGGCGGGAAGCTGCGCGCCAACCTGGCCAATACCGATGCGCAGTACGACCTGGCGGTGGCCAACTACAACCAGACCGTGCTCGATGCGCTGCGTGATGTGGCCGACCAGGTCAACGCGGTGCGCTCGCTGGCACAGCAGGCGCAGTCGCAGCAGCAGGCGGTGGACACCGCACGCGCTGCCTTCGACCTGGCCCAGCAGCGCTACCGCGCCGGCATCGGCAGCTACCTGGACGTGCTGACCGCGCAGTCCACCCTGCTGCAGTCGCAGCAGCAGCTGGCCGGCCTGCAGTCGCAGCAGGTGCAGTCGTCGGTGCGCCTGAGCAAGGCGCTGGGCGGTGGTTTCCAGCCCACTGACGCCGACCGCGCACCGATCGCCTCCCATTCCGATTCCTCGCATTCCTGAAGATCTCCGACATGAGCCAGACCCAAGACACCGCGGCCCCGGCCGCCCCCAACCGCCGCGGCCACCTGCTGCGCGGCCTGTTCGTGATCGTCGTGCTGCTGCTTGCCGCTTTGGCGCTGTGGTACTTCATGTTCGGCCGTTGGTTCGAAGAGACCGACGATGCCTACGTGCAGGGCAACCAGGTGCAGATCACCCCGCTGGTGGCCGGCACCGTGGTCGCCATCAATGCCGATGACGGCATGCGCGTGGAGCGCGGCCAGCTGCTGGTGCAGCTGGACCCGTCCGACACCGCAGTGGCGCTGCAGCAGGCCGAAGCCAACCTGGCCAAGACCGTGCGCCAGACTCGCGGCCTGTACCGCAGCGTAGAAGGCGCGCAGGCGGACCTGAACGCCCGCCAGGTGACCCTGAAGCGCGTGCGCGAAGACTACGCCCGCCGCAAGGACCTGGCTGCCACCGGCGCCATCTCCAACGAAGAACTGGCCCACGCCCGCGACGAGCTGGCCGCGGCCGAAGCGGCCGTGGCCGGTTCGCGCGAGACCGTCGAGCGCAACCGCGCGCTGGTCGACGACACCGTGATCGCCACCCAGCCGGATGTGCAGGCCGCCGCTGCGCAGCTGCGCCAGGCCTTCCTCAACAACGCCCGCGCCGGCATCGTTGCACCGGTCTCCGGCTACGTCGCCCGTCGTTCGGTGCAGGTCGGCCAGCGCGTGCAGCCGGGCAATGCCCTGATGGCCGTGGTGCCGACCGAGCAGATGTGGGTCGAGGCCAACTTCAAGGAAACCCAGCTGCGCCACATGCGCCTGGGCCAGGAAGTGGAGCTGAAGTCGGACCTGTACGCCGGCGACGTGAAGTACAAGGGGCGCATCCAGAGCCTGGGCCTGGGCACCGGCTCGGCGTTCTCGCTGCTGCCGGCACAGAACGCCAGCGGCAACTGGATCAAGATCGTGCAGCGCGTACCGGTGCGCATCGCCATCGATGCCAAGCAGCTGGCCGAGCACCCGCTGCGCATCGGCCTGTCGATGAAGGCCGAAGTGAGCCTGCGCGACCAGAAGGGCGAAGTGCTGCCGAGCACCCCGGCCAAGGGCACGGTGTTCGACACCGACGTGTATGCCAAGCAGCTGCATGATGCCGACGAGGTGATCCACACGATCATCCAGGGCAACCTGCCGCAGCAGCAGGCGAAGGTGGGCTGAGGTCGCCATGTCCGCACAAGCTCCAGCCGCGCCCGGCGCTCCGGGCGCACCGGCGGCGCCGGCTGCGGCCTCCGGGTTCCTGCCGCCCAGCGTCGCCCTGTGCACCGTAGGCCTGGCGATGGCGTCGTTCATGCAGGTGCTCGACACCACCATCGCCAACGTCTCGCTGCCGACCATCGCCGGTAACCTCGGTGCCAGTTCGCAGCAGGCGACCTGGGTCATCACTTCGTTCGCGGTCAGCACGGCCATCGCGCTGCCGCTGACCGGCTGGCTCAGCCGCCGCTTCGGCGAACGCAAACTGTTCGTCTGGGCGACCCTGGCCTTCGTCATCACCTCGCTGCTGTGCGGCCTTGCGCAGAGCATGGGCATGCTGGTGGTGTCGCGTGCGCTGCAGGGCTTCGTGGCCGGCCCGATGTACCCGATCACGCAGTCGCTGCTGGTCTCGATCTATCCACGTGAGAAGCGCGGGCAGGCATTGGCACTGCTGGCGATGATCACGGTGGTGGCGCCGATCTGCGGCCCGATCCTCGGTGGCTGGATCACCGACAACTACAGCTGGGAATGGATCTTCCTGATCAACGTGCCACTGGGCATCTTCGCCGCGCTGGTGGTGGGCAGCCAGCTGAAGGGACGCCCGGAGCAGATCGAGAAGCCGAAGATGGACTACGTCGGCCTGATCACGCTGGTGATTGGTGTCGGCGCGCTGCAGCTGGTGCTCGACCTGGGCAACGACGAGGACTGGTTCTCGTCGATGAAGATCGTGGTGCTGGCCTGCGTGGCGGTGGTGACGCTGACGGTGTTCCTGATCTGGGAACTGACCGACAAGGATCCGATCGTCGACCTGAAGCTGTTCCGGCACCGCAACTTCCGTGCCGGCACGCTGGCAATGGTGGTGGCCTACGCGGCGTTCTTCAGCGTGGCGCTGCTGATTCCGCAGTGGCTGCAGCGTGACATGGGCTACACCGCGATCTGGGCAGGCCTGGCGACCGCACCGATCGGCATCCTGCCGGTGATCATGACGCCGTTCGTGGGCAAGTATGCGTCGCGCTTCGACATGCGGATGCTGGCCACCGTGGCCTTCATCGTGCTGTCGATGACCAGCTTCCTGCGCTCGAACTTCAACCTGCAGGTGGACTACATGCACGTGGCCGGCGTGCAGCTGATCATGGGCATTGGCGTGGCGCTGTTCTTCATGCCGGTGCTGCAGATCCTGCTGTCGGACCTGGATGGGCGCGAGATCGCGGCGGGCTCTGGCCTGGCGACGTTCCTGCGCACGCTGGGCGGCAGCTTCGCGGCCTCGCTGACGACGTGGCTGTGGGCGCGGCGTACCCAGGTGCACCATGCCGACCTGACCGAGCATATCTCGGCCTATCAGCCGGGCATGCAGGACCAAGTGGCGGCGATGGGGCAGGGCGACCTGCAGCACGGCGCAGCGGTACTGAACAACATGATCAACCACCAGGCATCGCAGATGGGTTTCAACGACATCTTCTTCCTGCTGGGTTGGATCTTCCTGGCGATCATCACCTTCCTGTGGCTGGCCAAGCCGCCGTTCGGCGCAGGCGCGGGTGCGGCGTCCGCGGGCGGTGGGCATTGATCGACCATTGGCGTTGAAACGCAGAAAACCCCGCCGCAAGGCGGGGTTTTTCTTTTGGTAGATCCACGCCATGCGTGGATGGATCCCGGGGTCGTGTGGGTTCCCGAATCCCGGAAACGAAAAAACCCGCTTTCGCGGGTTTGATCATCTTGAGTCGTGGTGCCCAGGAGAGGACTCGAACCTCCACGGTTTTACCCGCTAGTACCTGAAACTAGTGCGTCTACCAATTCCGCCACCTGGGCGACTCAGGAGAAGAATTGTGCGGCACGGCAGAGAGTGTGTCAACAACATTTCACACTTTTTTCTGCGCTTGCACGCCCAGGTGGTGCAGCAGGCTGCGCATCGCCGGTGACAGCTGCGCCCACCCGGCGAAACAGGCGCACAGGCGGCGTTGTGCCCACGCATCGGCAAGCGGCACCGCAACGGTATGCGTACTGCGTCGATGCTGGCGCGCGATGCTCCGCGGCACGATGCCGACACCGATGCCGTGGCCGACCATGATGCAGACGCCCTCGAAGGTCTTCATGCGGATGCGCACGTCCAGTCGGCGACCGATGTCGCGCGCCTGGTCTTCGATGTAGGTCTGCAGTGCATTGCCATCGGCCAGGGCAACGAAGGTCTCGCCGGCGGCATCGGCGAAGGTCACGCTGCGCAGTGATGCAAACCGGTGATCGGCAGGCAGCAGCATCACCAGCGGATCTTCGGCCACCACATGCTGCTGCAGGCCGGTGGCGTCGACCGCATCACTGATGATGCCGGCCTCGGCCTGGCCAGCGCTGATTGCACGCACGACTTCGGGGCTGGTGCGTTCCAGCAGTTCGACGTGCAGGCGGGGGCGTTCGGCCAACCACGGTGCGAGCCGCGAGGGCAGGTAGCTGGTCAGTGCTGCGGTGTTGGCATACAGATGCAGGGTGCCGCGCGCCCCCTGCGCGAATGCCTGCAGTTCGCCGCGCAGCTGCGCCTGCTGTTGCAGGATCAGGCGTGCATGGTGGGCGAGGGCGGCGCCGGCTTCAGTCAGGCTGACGCCACGTGGATGCCGGTTCAACAGCAGGATGCCGGCATCGGCTTCGATCGTGCGCAGCCGCTCGCTGGCCGAACCCAGGGCCAGGTTCGCCTGCGTTGCGCCGGCAGTGATGCTCCCCGCCTCGGCGATTGCCAGGAACAGGCGCAGGTCGGCGATGTCCATCCGCATGTGATGCCCTCGTCGCAACGGCTGAGCCTTCGGATCAGCCGAAGGCAGGGCCGGGAAGACCGCATTGTGCGCCGGGCGACGGCCCGATCCAATGAAGGCATGAATGAATCGATGTACTTCTATGGGCTGCTGGTGGTGGTGTTCGTGCTGGCCGGCGTGGTCAAGGGCGTGACGGGCATGGGGCTGCCGACGGTGGCGATGGGCCTGCTCGGTGGCGCGCTGTCGCCGGTGGCGGCGGCGTCGATGCTGTTCATCCCGACCTTCGTCACCAATGCGTGGCAGCTGCTGTCCGGGCCGTCACTGGGCCACATCGTGCGGCGCCTGTGGCCGATGATGCTGGCCGTGGTGGTGGTGACGCTGGGTTCGGCAGCGTTGCTGGTACGGGTCGATCGCAGCGGGTCGCGCGTTGCGCTGGGCGTGGCCCTGATGGTCTATGCCGCCTATGCGTTGCTTGCGCCGGTGTTCCGCGTGCCGCAGCGGCGCGAGCGCTGGCTGGGGCCGCTGGTGGGCGCGCTGTCCGGCGTAGTGACCGGCGCCACCGGCGTGTTCGTGATGCCGGCGGTGCCGTACCTGCAATCACTGGGGTTGCAGCGCGAAGAACTGGTGCAGGCGCTCGGGCTGGCGTTCACCGTATCGACGATTGCACTGACCACGGGCCTGGTGCTGCACGGTGCGTTCGGCATCCAGCAGCTGGGCTTGAGTGCACTGGCGGTGGTGCCGGCACTGCTGGGCATGTGGCTGGGGCAGGTGATCCGGCAGCGCATCAGTGCGCGGCTGTTCCGCGCCTGCTTTCTGGGTTTCCTGCTGCTGCTCGGGCTGGAGCTGGTGCTGCGGCCGCTGCTGTGACGCCGGCCGCCCCGGGGAGGCGTGGCAATGCCGGATGACAGGCATGAAAAAACCCGCTTTCGCGGGTCTTTCTCATTCTCGACGTGGTGCCCAGGAGAGGACTCGAACCTCCACGGTTTTACCCGCTAGTACCTGAAACTAGTGCGTCTACCAATTCCGCCACCTGGGCGTCGAGGAGCGAGATTATGGGGTGTTGTTACGGGGGTGTCAACACTTTTTGTGGGCCTGGGGGTG
This sequence comes from Stenotrophomonas maltophilia group sp. vghtpe118, assembly GCF_052605195.1. Classification (NCBI taxonomy): domain Bacteria; kingdom Pseudomonadati; phylum Pseudomonadota; class Gammaproteobacteria; order Lysobacterales; family Lysobacteraceae; genus Stenotrophomonas; species Stenotrophomonas maltophilia group sp. vghtpe118. The sequence continues at coordinate 4,180,537 of NZ_CP199672.1, forward strand.
GATCCGGTTTCGCCTGCGAGATGGGCTACGACCCCATCTCACTCGCTTGGGGTCAGAGCCCTTTCCTTCGGAAAGGGATCCGACCCCGCTACCGGATCGCAGGCAAAAAAAATCCCCGCCGAAGCGAGGAGTTTTTTCGTTGGTGCCCAGGAGAGGACTCGAACCTCCACGGTTTTACCCGCTAGTACCTGAAACTAGTGCGTCTACCAATTCCGCCACCTGGGCGTTCCAGAGGCGCAATTGTGAAGATGAATCCGGGAGCTGTCAACGACTTCCTGAAATTATTTCATCCAACGCCTCCAAGGCGGGCGCTGACCCGTTCTGCACGCCGTCAACGGCTACCATGTAGGGCGATGACTACCAAAAAACCAAGCAAGGGCGGGAGCAAGTCCCGCAGCCAAGGCCCGAAGAAGGGCCCGAAGGCGGGCGCAGCCCGCACCACCAAGCCGGGCAAGCCGTTGCCGGGCTGGTTCCCCGAATTGAATGAAGGCGGTGCGCCGCCACGCGGCCGCAAGGTCCGCACCGCTGATGCGGCAGCACCCGGCCCGGCCCCGGGCCGCAAGCTGCCGCCGACCGGCAAGGTGATCGACGATCCCTATGCCGCCCGCGAAGCAGAGAAATACGAACAGCCCATCGCCAGCCGCGAGGCCATCCTGGCCCTGCTGGAGCGTTGCGAAGGGCCGCAGACCGCCGAGGAACTGGGGGCACGCCTGGGCCTGACCGCACCGGATCGGGCCGAGGCGCTGTCGCGCCGGCTTGGTGCCATGGTCCGTGATGGCCAACTGGTGCAGAACCGCCGCGGCGGCTTCGCCCCGATCCAGACCCTGAACCTGGTCACCGGCGTGGTGATCGCCAACCCGGAGGGGTTCGGCTTCCTGCGCCCGGTCGAGGGCGGCGACGACCTGTTCCTGCCGCCGTATGAAATGCGCAAGGTCATGCACGGCGACAAGGTGCTGGCCCGCGTGACCGGCATCGACCACCGTGGCCGTCGCGAAGGCAGCATTGCGCGCGTGCTCGAACGCGGCATGACCCGCCTGATCGGCCGCTTCAGCGTCGAGATGGGGATCAATTACGTGGTACCTGACGACAAGCGCGTGCAGCGCAACGTGCAGGTACCGCCGGACCAGACCGGGGGCGCGCGTGATGGCCAGCTGGTGGTCTGCGAACTGACCCAGGCCCCGGACAGCCGCCGCCCGCCGATCGGGCGCATCATCGCCGTGCTGGGCGACAAGCTGACCGCATCGCTGGTGGTGGAGACCGCCATCCACGGCCACGAGCTGCCGTTCGAGTTCCCGCAGGAGGTGCTGGACGAAGCCGCCTCGGTGCCGATGGTGGTCGAGCCGGCAATGATCGGCGACCGTGTCGACCTGCGCAGCACGCCGCTGGTCACCATTGACGGCGAGGATGCCAAGGACTTCGACGACGCGGTGTACTGCGAGCCGAATGCCGACGGTTTCCGCCTGGTGGTGGCCATTGCCGATGTTTCGAACTACGTCCGCCCCGGCACGCCGCTGGACGAGGAAGCGCAGAAGCGTGCGACTTCGGTCTACTTCCCCGGCTTCGTGGTGCCGATGCTGCCGGAGACCCTGTCCAACGGCATCTGCTCACTGATGCCCAAGGTCGACCGCATGTGCTTCGTCTGCGACATGCAGATCGACCGCGATGGCCTGGTCACGCATTCGCGCTTCTACGAGGCCGTGATGAATTCGCACGCGCGCCTGACCTACACCCAGGTGTGGAAGGCGGTGGGCGAGGACGATGCCGATACCAAGGCCTGGATGGGTGAGCTGTTGCCGCAGGTGCAGCGCCTGCACCAGCTGTACAAGGTGCTGTCCAAGGCACGTGCCAAGCGCGGTGCCATCGAGTTCGAAAGCAGCGAGGTACGCTTCGTGCTGGACAACCGTGGTGAAGTGACCCAGGCCGGCATGCTGGTGCGCAACGACGCGCACAAGCTGATCGAGGAATGCATGATCGCGGCCAATGTGGAGGCGGCGAAGTACCTGCTGTCGCGCCATGTGCCGGCCCCGTACCGCATCCACGAGAAGCCGCCGGAAACCAAGTACGCCGACCTGCTGGAATTCCTCAAGGAGTTCAAGCTGAGCCTGCCACCGTGGTCGAAGGTGCGCCCGGGTGACTACACCAAGCTGCTGAAGAAGATCCGCGACCGCCCCGATGCGACGCTGCTGGAGTCGGTGTTGCTGCGCAGCCAGAGCCTGGCGATCTACAGCCCGGAGAACCACGGCCACTTCGGCCTGGCGCTGGAGGCCTACGCGCACTTCACGTCGCCGATCCGTCGCTATCCCGACCTGCTGGTGCACCGCGCGATCAAGCATGCGCTGTCCGGCAATCCGCTGGACAAGTTCACCTACAACGCCCGCGAGATGGCCGCGCTGGCGCTGCAGTGTTCCGAGCGTGAGCGCCGTGCCGACGAGGCCGAGCGCGAGGTCGACGAGCGTTACCGCGCGGCGTGGATGGAAAAGCACGTGGGCGGCCAGTTCGACGGCGTGATCAGCGGCGTGACCAGCTTCGGCCTGTTCGTGGAACTGGACGAGTCGAAGGTGCAGGGCTTGGTCCACGTGACCCAGCTGCCGCAGGACTATTACAAGTTCGACGCGACCCGCAAGACGCTGACCGGCGAGCGCCGCGGCGGCAGCTACCGGCTGGGCGACCGCGTGCGCATCCTGGTGCTGAAGGCCAGCATGGAAGAGCGCAAGATCGACTTCCGGCTGGTCGAACACAAGGGCGAGGACGAGGGTGACGGGCTGCCGCCGCTGCCTGAGCGGGGCAAGCCGGCCAAGCGGAAGAAAGAGAAATATTGATGACCGTGGTAGTGCCGGCCGCTGGCCGGCATCCATGGCACCCTCGGCACCGACGGGTTGCCGGCCAGCGGCCGGCACCACCAGGAGACATCGCATGCAAGGCCAACCCGAATACAGCGGCGGTTGCCAGTGCGGCGCGATCCGCTTCCACGTGCGTGGCGCGCTGACCGACAGCTCGATCTGCCATTGCCGGATGTGCCAGAAGGCCTTTGGTGCCTTCTACGCGCCCTTGGTGTCGGTGCGCGGCGTGCAGTTCAGCTGGACCCGCGGCCAGCCGCGCTATTTCCAGTCGTCCAACGTGGTGCGGCGTGGCTTCTGCGCAGACTGCGGCACGCCATTGACCTACGAAGCGCCCGATGGCGTGGCGGTGGCTGCCGGCGCGTTCGACAAACCCGAACGCCTGCCACCGACGATCCAGTACGGGGTCGAACGCAAGCTGCCCTTCGTCGACAGCCTGGCCAGCCTGCCGGTACGGCGTACCGAGCAGGACATCGCGGCCCTGGACTTCCTGGCCACGATCGTGTCCCACCAGCACCCCGACCACGACACGCCGCACTGGCCACCGCGCAGCCGGTGAGGTTTGTGTAGAGCCGAGCCCATGCTCGGCGGCCTTGAAGCGCGGCCGCCGCCGATGCTCTACCATAGCCACCCCCTTTCCGGTCCCCGCCCGCATGAGCAAGAACAGCCAGTGGATCGTCGGCGTCAACGCCGTCGCCTCCTCCATCGAGAACGACGCCGAGAACGTCCGCGAAGTGCTGGTCGAGGCCGGAGCGAAGAACCCGCGCCTGACCGAGATCGAGGAAAACGCCCGCCGCAAGGGCATCGACGTGCGCAAGGTGAACAGCCAGGCGCTGGACGGTGTGGGCGGCTCGGTGCGCCACCAGGGCGTGGCCGCGCGCTATGCCGCCGCCCCCACCTACAGCGAGAACGAGCTGGAAGGCCTTGTCACTGCGGCCGAGGGCAAGGCGCTGCTGCTGGTGCTGGACGAGGTGCAGGACCCGCACAATCTGGGTGCCTGCCTGCGCTCGGCCGCTGCGGCCGGTGCGACTGCAGTGATCATCCCCAAGGACAAGTCGGCCACGGTCAACGCCACCGTGCGCAAGACCTCGGCCGGCGCCGCCGACCTCATCCCGGTGGTGGCGGTAACCAACCTGTCGCGCTGCCTGAAGGACCTGCAGAAGCAGGGCGTGTGGATCTACGGTCTGGCCGGTGAGGCCACCGCGTCGCTGTACCAGCTGGACCTGAAGGGCAACATCGCGCTGGTGCTGGGCGGCGAGGCCGATGGCCTGCGCCGCCTGACCCGCGAGAACTGCGATGGCCTGGTCAAGATCCCGATGCCGGGCGAGATCGAGAGTCTGAATGTTTCCGTCGCGGCCGGCGTCAGCCTGTTCGAGGCCGTGCGCCAGCGCGGTTGATCTGTTGAGCCGAGCCCACGCTCGGCTATCGCATACCCGATCAGGAAAGCAGCCGAGCATGGGCTCGGCTCTAAGAAGCCGCTACCCCGCGCTGCCACCCAGTGCCTTGAACAGGGTCACGTCGTTGTTCAGCTGGCCCTGGCGCACGCGCGCCAGCGACAGCTCGGCATCGCGCCGGGTCTGCTGCGCTTCCAGCCAGGTGCGCAGATCGGTAGCACCCACGCGATAACGCACTTCCTGCGCGCGCTCCACTTCCACCGCTTCCTCGTACGAAGCCTGCGAGGCAGCGACCTGGCGCGCCAGCTGCTCGCGCGCGGACAGGGCGTTGTCCACTTCCGAGAGCGCGGTGTACAGCGTCTTGCGGAAATTGGTCGCGGCGATCTGATAGCTGGTGCCGGCGATATCGGTATCCAGCTGCGCGCGCTGCAGGTTGAGGAATGGCAGCGAAAGGCCGGCACCCAGCGTGGCCACCGGATTGCGCAGTACATCGCCCAGCGAGGCCGCACTGGAACCGAGGCTGCCGGTCAGGCTCAGCGCCGGGTAGTACTGGGTGGCGGTGACCCTGATGGTCTTCAGGCTGTTGCGCAGGCGGAGTTCTGCCGCACGCAGGTCGGGGCGGCGGCCGAGCAGGTCGGCCGGCAGCCCCTCGACAATGCGCGGGCTGTGTGCGCCCAGCAGGTCCTGCGGTTCGTCCTGCTGGGGCCAGGGCGTGCCGTCCAGCAGCACGGTCAGTGCGTTGCGCACCTCCACCCGCTGCTGTTCCAGCGCGCTCTGCGAGGCGCGCTGCGATTGCAGGTTCTGCAGCGCCTGGCGCACTTCCAGGCGCGATACCGCACCGGCGTCGAAGCGGGCCTGCACCAGTTCGCGGGTGCGCTCCAGCCGCTCCAGGTTGGCCTGGCCGGTGGCGATCGACTGGTTCAGGTAGGCCAGGTTCCAGTACTGGGTGATGGTGTCGCTGATCACCAGCAGGGCGGTATTCTGCCGGTCTTCCTCGCTGGCTTCGGCTTCCCAGCGGGCGATGTCGCGCTGGGTGCGCAGGCGTCCCCACAGATCCACCTCCCAGCCCAGCGATACGCCGGTGGAGTAGCTGCGGCGCCATTCGTCGGCCTGGTCGGTGGCGCGGCTGGCATTGCCGCTGACGCCCGATGACGAAGGCTGCGGCCACAGCGCGTTGCTGGCCAGGCCGGCCTGCAGGCGCGAACGCTGCACGGCCAGGCCGGCGGCGGCCAGGTCGCTGTTGGCGGCCAGCGCCTGCGCCACCAGGCGGTCCAGGCGCTCGTCGCCGAAGCCGGTCCACCAGGTGTCCTGGCGGATGTCGTGGCCCGGTGTGTCCAGGCTGCTGCGCGGGTCGTCGGCCGGTGCGTTGAGGGTGGCATCGCCACGCCCATACTGGGCCGCCACGTCGGGATCGGCCACCGGATAGCGGCCGACAGAGGCGCAGCCAGACAGGGCGAGCAGAACGGCACCCGCCAGCAGCCGGCGCGAGGGGGCAGGGAAGGGCAGTCGGGTCATCATCTTCATTCGCGTGCCAGGGCCTCTACCGGGTCGAGCTGCGCGGCGTTGCGCGCGGGCAGGAAGCCGAATGCCACGCCGATCAGGGTCGAGCAGGCGAAGGCGGCAACAATCGAGGCGGTGGAGAACAGCACCTGGAAGTCGCTGGCGAAGCGGCCGATCATCGAGCCCAGCAGCAGGGCCAGGCCGATGCCGAGCACGCCACCGAGCAGGCACACCAGCACCGCTTCGATCAGGAACTGCTGGCGGATATCACCTTGTCGTGCACCGACGGCCATGCGCACCCCGATCTCTCGGGTGCGCTCGGTCACCGACACCAGCATGATGTTCATCACGCCGATGCCGCCGACCAGCAGCGCGATGGCGGCGATGGCGCCGATCAGCAGGGTCATCGTGCGCGTGGTCTGTTCGATGGTGTCGCGGATCTCCGCGCTGTTGCTGAGGAAGAAATCCTCGGTGCCGTGGCGCATCGTCAGCAGGCGGGTGATCGCTTCCTGAGCGGCATCCATCGGTGTGTTGTCGTCCACGCGCACGGTGATGCTGGAGACATGGCTCTGGCCGAGCATGCGCGACATCACCGTGGTGTAGGGCACCCACACGCTGAGGCTGGTGCTGCCACCGAAGCCGAAACTCTGGCGCTTGGCCACGCCGACCACGCGTGCCGGCACGTTGCCGAGCAGGATCACCTGTCCGACCGGGTCGACATCGGGGAAGAACTGGGTCTGGGTGTTCTCGTCGATCACCGCCACCTGGCCCAGGCCCTTGACTGCATCGGCATCGAAGAAGCTGCCACTGAGCAGAGTCACGCCCTTGACCCGGAAGAACTGCTCGCCGACGCCGCTGACCTGGGCGGTGGACGACTGGTTGCGGTAACGCGCGGTGACCGAGGTCGACACGCTGGGCGTGGCGCTGTCCACGTAGCTCTGCTTTGCCAGTGCATCGGCATCGCTGGCCTTGAGCGTCTGTACCCGCGCCGACCGCATGTCGCCGAATCCACGGCCTGGATAGACGTCGATGGTGTTGGTGCCGAGCGCGCTGATGTTCTGCAGGATCTGCTGCTGCGAGCCATTGCCCAGCGCCACCACCGAGACCACCGAGGCGATGCCGATGATGATGCCGAGCATGGTCAGGAAGGTGCGCAGGCGATGGGCGTTCATCGCCAGCAGCGCCATGCGGAACGCTTCGGTGAAGCGGTCGCGGGCCGCCCGCCAGCTGTTGCCGTGGGCGACGCCGGTACTGGCTTCGCGCTGGGCGCGGTAACTCGGCGCATCCGGATTGGCGCGGTCGGCAATGATCTCGCCATCGCGGATCTCGATGATGCGCTGCGCGTGCTGGGCCACGCTCATGTCGTGGGTGACGATGATGATGGTGTGGCCTTCGGCATGCAGTTCGCCGAGGATCGCCATCACTTCCTCACCGGATTTCGTATCGAGCGCGCCTGTTGGTTCGTCGGCCAGGATCACCTCGCCGCCGTTCATCAGGGCGCGTGCGATCGACACGCGCTGCTGCTGGCCACCGGAAAGCTGGCCTGGCTTGTGATGCATGCGGTCGCCCAGCCCCAGCCGCCGCAGCAGTTGCTCGGCACGCGCGTTGCGCACCGGCCCGGGACTGCCGGCGTAAACGGCCGGCACTTCCACATTGCCGCGCGCGTCGAGGTCGCCGAGCAGGTGGTAGCGCTGGAAGATGAAACCAAAATGCTCGCGGCGCAGTTCGGCCAGTTCGTCCGGCTCCATCTTTCCGGTTTCGCGGCCGGCCACCTGGTAGCTGCCGCGAGTGGGACGGTCAAGGCAGCCGAGGATGTTCATCAGCGTCGACTTGCCCGAGCCGGACTGGCCAACGATGGCGACCATCTCGCCGGCGTGGATGTCGAGATGGACGTCGCGCAGTACGGCGATCACATCGTCGCCGGCCGGGAATTCACGTCGCAGGTCGCGCAGGCGCAGCAGCGGCGCCGTCGTGCTCATCGGCGCCCCATGCCCGGGCCACCGACCCGCATCTGCATGCCGCCGCGGTTGCCGCCGGTGCTGGCACCGGCCGCACCGGCTTCGCCGACCACCACGCGCTCGCCTTCCTTCAAGCCGGACAGGATCTCGGCCGAGGCGCCGTTGTTGATGCCCACGGTGACCTTGCGCGGCTGCGGTTGGCCCTCGTCGTCCAGCACCCGCACCATCCGCTCATCGCCACGGCGCTTCGGTCCCAGTGCCACCGCCGGCACCATCAGCACGCCCTTGGCCTGCTTGAGCAGTACCGAGACCTGCGCGGTCATGTCGATGCGCAGCGTACCGTCCGGGTTTTCCACATCAAACAGCGCGTTGTAGTAGACCGCGCTGCTGGAACTGGAACTGGACGAACTGCTGGAGCTGGAGGAGCTTTCGTTGGCGATCGAGGCCGGCGCCGGATTGATCTGGCGCAGCGTGGCGTGATACTTGCGGTCCGGGTCGCCCAGGGTGGTGAAGTACACCGGCATGCCGGGCTTGATCTTGACCACGTCGGCCTCGGAGATCTCGGCATTGACGGTGACCACGTCCAGCCGCGCCAGCATGACGATGGTCGGTGCGGTCTGGTTGGCGTTCACGGTACGGCCTTCTTCGGCCACCACCGCGACCACGGTGCCGTCCATCGGTGCGGTGATGCGGGTGTAGGCCAGGTTGGCGCGGGCGGTGCCCAGCTCGGTTTCGCGGCCCTTGATCTGCGCCTCGTAGGACTGCAGTTGGGCGCGGGCGGTCTTCAGCTGTGCCTCGGCGGCATCGTATTCCTGGCGCGAGGTGGCCTCGGCGGCCAGCATCTGCTGCTGGCGCGCGAACTCCAGTTCGGCCTGGCGCAGGGTGGCTTGCTGCACCGCGCGCTGGGCAGTGACCTGGTCCAGCGAGGCCTGCGCGTTGAGCACCTGGTTCTGCTGGGTGGTGGCATCGATCTCGGCGATCAGGTCGCCTTCCTTCACGGTGTCGCCCAGCTGTACCTTCAGCGATTTGATCTGGCCCGAGGCCTGCGCGCCGACGCTGACCAGCTTGTAGGCGTCGATCACGCCGGTGGCATCCACCGTTTGTTCAATGTCACCGCGGCTGACCGGCGAGGTTGCCACCGCCGGGGCGGCGGGCTTGCGCAGCAGCCACCAGGCGGTCGCGGCGACGATCAGGGCGAGCAGGGCGATCAGCATCAGGCGACTCCGGTGGGTCGCTGGCAGCAGGCGGAACGTCACGTCGTGGCTTCACTCTCGAGGCCGCGAAGGCGGCGTTGATGGGCATTGTGAAGACCGGGCGATGGACGGCTCAATCCTCGGGGTATGTCTGTATGTAACACTGTCGGTGAACAGGCGTAACCACAGGTATCCCGCCCGCGGGTGGATACACTGGTACGCATTGCCCCGGATGCGGTTCAGCTGCCGACACGGGATGATCGCGACATGGAGACTGAAAACCCGATGCATCGACTGCTGATCGTCGACGACGACAACGACATCCGCACGCTGCTGGCCGAGCAGCTCGGCCGCGCCGGCTACCAGGTGAGCACTGCGGCCGATGGCACCGCCATGCGCCAGCTGCTGGACCGCGAGCACGTGGACCTGATCGTGCTGGACCTCAACCTGCCGCGCGAGGATGGTCTGACCCTGTGCCGTGACCTGCGTGCGCGTTCGAACACGCCGGTGATCATGCTGACCGCGCGCGCCGAGCCGATCGACCGCGTGCTGGGCCTGGAAATGGGCGCCGACGACTACCTGGCCAAGCCGTTCGAGCCGCGCGAGCTGCTGGCGCGCATCCGCAACGTGCTGCGCCGGACCGAGGCGCTGCCGGCCAACCTGGAACCGCTGGCGGTACGCCGCGCGCGTTTCTCGCGCTGGGTATTCGACCTGGAGCATCGCCACCTGGTCGATCCGGATGGCCGCGTGGTGGTGCTGTCCGGCGCCGAGTTCCGCCTGCTGCGGGTGTTCATCGCCCACGCCAACAAGGTGCTGTCGCGCGAGCAGCTGGTCGCGCTCAGCAGTGGCCGCAACTACGAGGCTCAGGACCGCGCGATCGACCTGCAGGTCAGCCGCCTGCGCAACAAGCTGGGCGACGATGGTGGCCCGGATGGACTGATCAAGACCGTGCGCAACGAAGGCTACGTGCTGGCCTCGTCGGTCAACCTGGAATAATCCGCGATGAAGCGCCTGCGCCATTTCCTGTCCTCGATGGTCGGGCGGTTGTTCGTGATCCTGCTGCTGGGCATGGCGGTGGCTGCGATCGGCGCGACCATGCTGGCCACCTCCAAGCGCCAGCAGGAGTTCGAGCGGCAGAACCTGAACCGCATCGCCGACCGCCTGCAGGGCTACGTCAACCTGCTGGACGGCAATCCGGAGCTGCGCGAGCGCCTGCTGGCGATCGGCGGGCCGAGCGTGCGCGCGCTGCAGCCGGGCGCACGCCTGGGGCGTGCCGACACGGCGCTGATGGAAGTACTGGAAGACCGCCCCGGGCCGGTGTCGCGCGCGCACGTGCACTTCGCTTCGTTCCGCTCCTGCATTCCCAAACTGCAGGAGCTGCTGCCGCCGCCGCCGCCGGGCCACCGGCGGCCGCCGCGCGAACGCGACCCCGCGTTCATCCCGCCCAGATGCCGTGCAGTGGACGTGACCCTCAACGACGGCACGCTGCTGAAGCTGGCACTGGACTCGCCGGCGGTGGCGCACAACGGCATCCTCGCCGTGGACCCATGGTTCCTGACCCTGCTGGTGCTGGCGATTGCCGTGCTGGCCTATATCGTCGCGCGCATGGCCAGCGCGCCGCTGCAGGAACTGGCCGCAGCCGCAGAAGACCTTGGCGATGACCTGCAGCGCGACCCGTTGCCACTGCGCGGGCCGCGCGAAGTGCAGCGTGCCGCCGAAGCCTTCAACGCCATGCAGCACCGCCTGCAGCGGCACCTGGCCGAACGCACGCAGATGCTGGCGGCGATCACCCACGACCTGCAGACGCCGCTGACGCGGCTGCGCCTGCGCCTGGAGAATGTCAGCGACGAGGCCCTGCGTGAGCGCCTGATCGGCGACCTGGCGGCGATGCAGGCGCTGGTGCGCGAGGGCCTGGAACTGGCGCGCAGCGCCGAGAGTGCCGAGCAGCGCGCCGCACTGGACCTGGATTCGCTGCTGGAGAGCATTGTTGAGGACGCCGCCGAAGGCGGCGGTGATGTGGTCTTCGAAGGGGGCAGTGGTTCGGTGCTGATGTTGCGTCCGTTGGCCATGCACCGGCTGTTCTCCAACCTGGTGGACAACGCGGTGATGTACGCGCAGCGGGCACGGGTGCGGGTTGAGCGGAGCGGCGGTGCAATTACCGTGGTGGTGGCCGATGACGGCCCGGGCCTGGCCGAAGAGCAGCTGGAGGCGGTGTTCGATCCGTTCGTGCGGGTGGAGACCTCGCGTTCGCGCGAAACCGGCGGGGCCGGCCTGGGCCTGACCATCGCGCGCGCCCTGGCCGAGAAGGACGGCGCCCGGCTGTGGCTGCGCAACCGGGCCGAAGGTGGCCTGGAGGCGGTGGTGCAGTGGCCGGCCAGTGCCCAGGTGGTGGCGCCCGGCCGCGCCGGCTGAGTCGGCGCGCTGCGGACGGTGACGCCGGGGCCGGGGTTTGGCCTATCATCTGCGCATCTCCCCAGTCTCCCCCCGATGAGCCAGCCCGTTCCTGCCGGCATGCCATTGCACGCTGCCCGGCCGTTCCCGCACGCTGCCGCGTCCTGCAGCCGCACCTGGCCGCCGCCGCTGCGGTGATGGGCGGGCAGGGGGACAAGAGGCGCTGGGTGGAGCGCCGCGCATCAGGATTCAGGCGGGCACTGCGGCAGGGCCTGTTGTGGCTGCTGCTGGCCCTCGCGCTGCCGTTGGCTGCGCAGGAAGGCGCGCCCCCGCTGCGCGACTACGCCATTGATGTATGGACCTCGCGCAATGGCCTGCCGCACAACTCGCTGCGCGACATTGCGCAGACACCGGAAGGCCATCTGTGGTTCGCCACCTGGGAAGGGCTGGTGCGCTACAACGGCCTGGATTTCACCGTGTTCGACCGCAGCACGCGCCCGGGCCTGCGCGACAACGGCATCGGTGCTCTGTTCGTCGACCGCCAGGGCGGACTGTGGATCAGCGATTCACGCGGCAACGTCAGCCACCGTGGCAGTGATGGCCAATGGCGGGTCTGGGAGCACCAGGCCGATACGCCGCAGGTGTTGATCCAGTCCATGCAGATGGACAGCCAGGGCCGGCTGTGGCTGCTGTACGAAGGCAAGGGCATCGGCTACCTGACGCCGGACAGCGGCATTGTCTACCAGGCGCCGGCGGCGGACCTGCCGATGGCGATGAGCTTCACCAGGCTGGTGGTCGACGCGCAGGACCGGGTCTGGGTCGGTACGCTGGACGGGCTGGTGCTGCGCGACAACGATGGCGTGCTCAAGCGCGCCCCCGCCGCATGGGGGCTGGGTGCCGGCAGTGGCCTGTCGTGGCCCTACCGTGCGCCGGATGGCGCGTTGTGGATCGTCGCCGGTGAGCGCCTGTACCGGGTGGAGGACGACCAGCTGGTGCTGGTGCACCGCCTGCCGGGCCAGCTGCACATGACCTCGATGCTGCAGGACCGGCACGGTGACCTGTGGCTGGGCACCGAGAACCAGGGCCTGCTGCGCATCTCCGCACATGGCCTGGAGCGACTGCCGGCCGGCCTGAACCTGCCGGGCGGACGCGTGGTCAGCCTGCGCGAGGATGCCGAAGGCAGCATCTGGGTGGGCGCCAACGGCGGGCTCTATCGCCTGCGCGAAACACTGTTCAGCAGCTACACCGAGCGCGATGGGCTCAGTGGCGACTACGTGCGCACGGTATTCGAGGATCGAGATCGCCAGCTGTGGGTCGGCAGCGCCAGTGGCTTGGACCTGCAGACGCCGGATGGCCGGTTCCGTGCCGTGCCGCTGCGCAACCGCGGTGGCAAGGCACCGTCCGTCCTGAGCCTGGCGCAGGGGCCGGATGGTGATCTGTGGGTGGGCACCTTCGGCGATGGGGTCTACCGGCTCGGCCGCGACGGCCACCTGCGCCACAACTACGCGGCAGCCGACGGCATGCCGGGTGGCAACATCCGTGCGATCAGCGTTGATTCCCAGGGCGTGGTCTGGGCCGGCACGCAGAAGGGCGTGGTGCGCATCGACGGCGACCATGTGCAGGTCTCGAACGTGCCGGGCATGCCCGGCGGCCTGATCACCGCGCTTGAGCATGACCATCAGGGCAACCTGTGGATCGGCACCATCGAAGGCATCCGCGTGCTGCGCGGCGACCACGTGCAGTCGATCGATCTGGCGCCGCTGGGCGGTGGCCGCAGCGTGTTCGGCTTCCACCAGCTGGGCGACGCGATGTGGATCAGCAGTGATCGCGGCCTTTACCGCTGGCGCAATGGCAGGCTGGCACGGGTCGGCCTGGAGCAGGGCATGCCGGTGGATGCGGTGTTCCAGCTGGTGCCGGATCGCCTTGGCAATGTGTGGATCAGCAGTAATCGCGGCGTGTTGCGCACCGATATGGCCACCCTCAACGCCGTGGCCGATGGCCGCACGCCGCGGGTGGCGGTGGAGCGTTACAACGAGATCGACGGCATGGTCAATGCACAGGCCAACGGCAGCTCCAGCCCATCGGCGATCCTGCGCCAGGACGGCACGTTCTGGGTGGTCACCGCAGGCGGCCTGAGCACGGTCGACCCGCAGCGCCTGCAGCGTTTCCGCGAGCGGCCATCGCCGCCAGCCGCGATCGAGAGCGTGCAGGTGGATGGCGCGCCGGTGCATTGGGAAGGGCCGGATCGCAACCATATTCCCGGGGGGCGCCGGTTGGCGGTGAGTTATGTCGGCCTGAGCTACCTGATGTCTGACCGGATCCGCTACCGCACGCGGCTGGACGGGCTGGATGCCGGCTGGGTCGAGCGCGGCCCGCAGCGCAGCGTCGAGTTCGTCGGACTGCCGCCGGGCGACTACACCCTGCATGTGGCGGCCGCCCATCCCGGCGGCAGCTGGGGCCAACAGGAGGCGGTGTGGAGCTTCACCGTGGAGCCGTTCTGGTGGCAGCGCCGCAGCGTGCAGGTGCTGGCGGGGATGCTGCTGCTGGCTGGCCTTGTGGCCCTGTACCGGCTGCTGCTGCAGCAGCTGAAGGCCAGCAATCTGCGCCTGGCACGGCGGGTGGACGAAGCGACCTTCGACCTGCAGGCCAAGACGGTGCACCTGCAGGCGCTGAACCAGGAAAAGACCGAACTGGCCGAGCGCCTGGCGCGCCAGGCCGAAGCCTTCGAGCGGCAGGCCCGCGAGGATGCCCTGACCGGCCTGGCCAATCGCCGCGCCTTCGACGAAACGCTGGCGCGTGACTTCGCCCGGTCACAGCGCAGTGGTCATCCGTTGTGCCTGGTGGTGCTCGACATCGATCACTTCAAGGAGGTCAACGACCGCCACAGCCACAGCATCGGCGATGCCGTGCTGGTGCAGGTGGCGTCATTGATCGCAGCGGCCTGCCGCGACTCCGACCTGCCGGCGCGCACCGGCGGCGAAGAGTTCGCGCTGCTGCTCAACGACACCCGCCTGGAGGAAGCCGCACAGCTGTGCGCGCGCCTGCGTGGCCTGTTCCATGATCATCCCGATTGGGGCGGCGTGGCGGGCCTGCGTGTCACCTTCAGCGCGGGCCTGGTAGAGCTGGATGCCGACGACCGCACCCCGGCACTGCTGTACCAGCGCGCCGACCGCGCGCTGTACCGCGCCAAGAGCGACGGCCGCGATCGCACGAGCATCGGTTGATCGCATCCACGCATGGCGTGGATCTACTGGAGTGCCGCACCAACCGGCGGTGCCGACCAATGGTCGGCACCCACCAAAGGAGTACCCACCACAGAGGTCGTCGGCAGCCCCAACGAGCGCAGCGATCCGCTGTTGCTCCTGCTTTCTGATCTTTCCGTGGCACCCAGCAACGTGTCCGTGGCCGGACGGGTGGGCTGCGCAGGGGCGTGAGCCGCATGGATGCGGCGACCGAGCTTACATGGACGTACTTGCAGCGTCCCCTGCGCAGTCCACCCGCCCGGCCCAACTGATGATTCGCTTCACGCCACGAGGGGCTCCGCCGTTGGCCGCTTCACCGCGGCCAGGCGTTGGCGATGGTGCAGAACAGCCGCGCGGTCTGCTCGGTGTCATACACCGCGCTGTGTGCCTCGTTGGCATCCCAACCCAGCCCGGCGGCGGTGGCCGCACGCGCCAGCACGGTCTGGCCGTAGGCGATACCGGCCAGGGTGACCGTGTCGAACACGCTGAACGGATGGAACGGGTTGCGCTTGTGGCCGGTGCGGGCCACGGCCGCGTTGACGAAGCCGAGGTCGAAATGCGCGTTGTGGCCCACCAGGATCGCGCGCTGGCAGCCGTACTTCTTCATCGCCGCACGCACCGGAGTGAAGATGTGGTCCAACGCCGCTTTTTCTTCCTTGGCCAGCCGGAACGGGTGGTCGAGGATGATGCCGGTCACTTCCAGCGACTTCGGATCGATTTCCAGGCCCTCGGCTGGGACCACGTGGGCACTGGCGGTCTGGCCGGGGTAGAGCAGGCCGTTCTCGTCCATCTCGATCGGCACCGCAGCGATTTCCAGCAGCGCATTGCGCTGGCTGTCGAAGCCACCGGTTTCCACATCCACCACCACCGGCAGGAAGCCGCGGAAGCGTTGTGACATCGCGCGCTGCGCCTGGGGTACTGCGGAATCGGGAGCGGCGGCAGGTGCGGAGGGGGAGTCAGTCATGCGTGAATTCTAGCAGAGCGACCCTGAGCGCCCGGCCAGCCTTCTGCGCATGGGTTCCCTGCGTGGGCGTGTGTCGACCAAGGTCGACACCTACCGGGCACCGCACGCTCAGGATTCCGGTGCCAACCTTGGTTGGCACACGGCGCACCGATCATGGCCGGCATCTAGCGCACCGCAGGCCGTGCCGTCGTGACCGATAGCTGCCACCGGGCCAACCAGGCGTCCACGCTCAGCTTGCCGGCGCCAGTGAAGATCAGCGGCAGCAGCATGGCCATGAACAGCACCGGCAGCTTGAAGTTGCCGTAGCCCTGGTCGCTGATGGCATACCCCATCGCGAGGTCACCCAGCGAATTCCATTGCATCGGCCAATGCACCGCATAGGTCGCCACCACGGTCAGCACCAGCAGGCTGGCGGCGGCGAAGCGGGTACCGAAACCAAACAGCAGGCAGGCCGCGCCAACCAGTTCGAACCAGGTGGCCAGCTGCCAGTTCAGGGCAGCAGGCAGTTGGTTGAACGGGAACGGGAAGGCGTCCTGCAGGTCGGCGAACCAGTTCTGGCCGTGCAGCTTCTCACGGCCGGATTCGAAGTATTCCCAGGCCAGCAGCAGGCGCAGGCCCAGCGGCGCCACCCAAGGGGCGAGACGGTCCAGCCGGCCGCGCGCGGCGGCCAGGAGCGGCAGGTTCATCGTTGGATCTCCAGTGGAAGAGGCGTCAGGGCGGGGGTGCGAGCGGGCCGATCACGCCGGCCTGCAGGAACTGCAGCAGCAGTGCAGCACCGGGCTCGGCCAGTGCGTCTTCGGCCAGGCCGTGCGAGGTGGCCAGCTGCTGCAGGTACGTCTGTCCTTCCAGGCCGGGCCGTTCGCCGATGCTGGCCAGCAGGTGTACCGCCAGCGGGCTGAGCGCGGCGAATCGCACTTCACCGTCGGCTTCGCGGCGGACCAGCAGGCCGGTGGGTTCTGGAAGGGGCTGGGTCGGCGCATCCTCTGCACCGAGACGGTGCACCGGCCATTGGTACAGCAGCGGCCATGCCAGCGGCGAACGCCGCAGCGGCACCCGAAGTGGATCAGTATCGCCAGGCGCAGGAAGCGGTTCGGCCTGCAGCTGGTACAGCGCGGTTTCCACCCACTCGTAGTGCGCCAGTTCGGCCAATGCCGGGTGCGGCAGCTGTGGCTGCGCCTGCAGCCACTGCACAAATTCAGCGGCCAATTCGGTGAACAGCGGTGTCTGGCAGCGATGCGTGGCGAAGTAGTGGCGCACCAGGGCGCTCCAGGCCGGTTCGCCAAGCAGGCGCACGCAGACCGGGAAACCGTTGCTCAACAGGCCGAGCAGGTTGTTGAACAGCAGGTGCCGGTATACCGCGACCCGGCGTGGATCCAGGCCGGCCGGCGCAGGTACCGCCTGCGGGTCGCGCAGGTGTGCGGTGAACGCGTGCTGCTGCGCGCGCAGGGTGTCGGCGGAATCAATCATGTGCCATCCCGGCGTGCGTGGCCTGCAGGCGGCGGATGGTCTGCAGTTCGCCCTGCAGTTCTGCATAAGGCGGGAAATTGAAATCGCGTTCGAGCAGGGTGGGGCGCGGGCCGATGCGTGCATAGGTACGTGCCAGCAGCGCCCAGACCGGATCGATCACCGCGCTGCCGTGGGTATCGATTTTCAGGTCCGGGGCTTCATCCAGATGACCGGCCACATGCAGGCAGACGATGCGCTGCGCAGGCAGGCCGGCGATGAAGGCATCGGCATCGTAGCCGTGGTTGCAGGCGTTGACGTAGACGTTGTTGACGTCCAGCAGCAGGTCGCAGTCGGCTTCGGCGAGCACCGCATTGGTGAACGCCAGCTCGTCCATCGCCGGTTCCGGTGCCAGGTAGTAGGACACGTTCTCCACCGCGATACGGCGGCCCAGCAGGTCCTGCACCGTGCGGATGCGCGCGGCGGTATGGCGCACGGCTTCGTCGGTAAAGGGAATCGGCAGCAGGTCGTACAGGTGGCCGTCGTCGCTGCAGTAGCTCAGGTGCTCGCTGTACAGCGGCACGCGGTGCTTCTCCAGGAACCGGCCGACCTGTTCCAGCAGCTGGGTATCCAGCGGTGCACTGCCGCCCAGCGACAGCGACAGGCCGTGGCAGCTCAGCGGATGGCGCTGCGCCAGTTCAGCCAGGGCATCACCGGCCGGGCCGCCGACATGGATCCAGTTCTCCGGTGCGCATTCGAGGAAGTCGAAGTCGCCTTCCGGGGCGTCACGCAGGTCCTGCAGCAGCGCCCGGCGCAGGCCCAACCCGGCGGCCGCCGCACGAAGCGGCGACCGCGGGTGGACGAGGCTGGCGCGGACGTCAGTGCTTGCCACCGCACTTGCCTTCGCCGCACTTGCCTTCAGCCGACTTCGTGTCGCCGGCCTTGGCCTTGGCGCCCGCTGCGCCGGCAGCCTTGCCCTTGTCGGCACCGCACTTGCCTTCGCCGCTCTTGCCATCGGCACCACACTTGCCTTCGGCGTGCTTGGTCGCGTCAGCGGCCATCTTGGTGTCGGCGGCCTTGGCATCGGTGCTGGCCTTGGCTGCCTGGCCGGCCACAAGGTAGCCCTGGGCGAGGTCGCTCATGCTCAGCGCCGAGGCGCTGGCGGTCATGCCCAGGCCGGCGGCCAGGGCGGTAGCGGTCAGCAGGGACAGGGTCTTGTTGGAACTGCTCATCGGTCTTACTCCTGGGTGGTGGGCAGGTGCCCGGGGTGAAACGATGGTGCAGCGATCCTACTCAACGAATCCTCGCCAAGAACTCAAATTTTCGTGAGATTTGTTACAGAAGCATCCGGAAGGTCTGCGCCGGGCAAGCACGGCGCCCACAACGCGGGCGGAACACCGCAAAAAAGGAAGGCCGCTGTCACAGGACAGCGGCCACCTTGGAGTCGACTCCGGTGTTGCAGTGCAGCGTCAGGGCTGGCCGGTGCTGGAGGTCTCGTCACGCTTCTCACGCGGTGGCAGCGGCTGCTCGCCGTGCACCAGGAACCACACGTTCTCGGCGATGTTGGTCGCGTGGTCGCCCACGCGCTCCAGGTTCTTGGCCATGAACAGCAGGTGGGTGCACGGGGTGATGTTGCGCGGGTCTTCCATCATGTAGGTGAGCAGCTCGCGGAACAGCGCCGTGTACTGGGCGTCCAGGCGGGCGTCGTCCTCGCGCAGTGCCAATGCGGCCTCGGCATCGTTGTCGCGGTAGGCGGCGATGGCACGGCGCACCTGCTGCGCGGCCAGGCGGCCCAGCGCGCGCAGGCCCTGGATCTGCGGCAGCGGCGGCACCTTGCCCAGCGCGATCGAGCGCTTGGCCACGTTCGCTGCATAGTCGCCGATGCGCTCGATGTCGGCCGGGATGCGCAGGCCAGCGAGGATCTCGCGCAGGTCGCGCGCCATCGGCCCACGCAGCGCCAGGCGCATCACGTCGTGGCTGATCTGCTGCTCAAGCGCGTCGATCGCTTCGTCGTTGGCGATGATGCGATGGGCGGCGTTCTCGTCGCGTTTCTCGATCACGTCCATCGCCGCTTCGAGCTGGGCGACGGCCATCTCGCCCATGCGCACGATTTCGGCCACCAGGCGCTGCTGCTCCTCGTCGTAGCTCTTGACGATGTGGTCGTTGGGAAGGTTCATGGTTGTTCCGCTCTGTAGAGTCGAGCCATGCTCGACTGACGTTGTCTGTAGAGTCGAGCCATGCTCGACTGAGGTTTCAGCCGAAGCGACCGGTGATGTAGTCCTCGGTCTGCCGCTGCGACGGCTGCGAGAAGATCACTTCGGTGCGGTCGTGCTCGATCAGGTCGCCCAGGTACATGAAGGCGGTGTAGTCGGACACGCGCGCAGCCTGCTGCATGTTGTGGGTGACGATCACGATCGTGTACTCGTGCTTGAGCTCTTCCACCAGCTGCTCGATGCGGCTGGTCGAGATCGGATCCAGCGCCGAGGTCGGCTCGTCCAGCAGCAGCACCGACGGGCGCAGGGCCACGGCACGGGCGATGCACAGGCGCTGCTGCTGGCCACCGGACAGGCCCAGTGCGCTCTGCCCCAGCTTGTCCTTCACTTCGTCCCACAGTGCGCCCTGGCGCAGCGCCTGCTCGACGCGGTCGGCCATGTCGGCCTTGCTCAGCTTCTCATGGTGGCGAATGCCGTAGGCCACGTTCTCGAAGATGGTCATCGGGAACGGCACCGGCTTCTGGAACACCATGCCGACCTTGCTGCGCAGGCGGTTCATCGGATACTTCGGCGACAGGATGTTCTCGCCGTCCAGCAGCACCTCGCCGCGCGCTTCCAGCTTCGGGTACAGCGCGTAGATGCGGTTGAAGATGCGCAGCAGGGTCGATTTGCCGCAACCGGAAGGACCGATCAGCGCGGTCACGCGCTTCTCCGGGATTTCCAGGTTGATGCCCTTCAGGGCGTGGAACTTGTCGTAGTAGAAGTCCAGTCCGCGCGCGGCAAGCTTGACCGGAGCCGGGGTGTGCAGGCTCTCGTGCGAGGACGGCACGGCGATGCGCTGCATCGGCACGGCGTTGGAAAGGTCGTTCATGGCGTTATCCACGGAAAGGTCAGTCATGGGAGATACGGTTGCGCAGCAGGATGCCGCGGGCGGCAAGGCTGACCAGCAGCACGAAGACAGTCAGCACCAGGGCACCGGCCCAGGCCAGTACCTGCCAGGATTCATACGGGCTGCCGGCGAACTGGTTCATCACCACCGGCACCGAAGCCATCGGCTGGAAGATGTTGTTGTTCCAGTACTGGTTGCCGAAGGCGGTGAACAGCAGCGGAGCGGTCTCGCCGGAAATGCGGGCCAGCGCCAGCAGGATGCCGGTGATGATGCCGGCCGAGGCACTGCGGTACAGCACCTGCACGATCACCTTCCACTGCGGGATGCCCAGCGACAGGGCCGCTTCGCGCATCTGCGAGGGCACCAGGCGCAGCATTTCGTCGGTGGTGCGTACCACCACCGGCAGCACGATGAAGGCCAGCGACAGGGCGCCGGCGAATGCCGAGAAGTTGCCCCCGGTCTGCATCACGTACAGCGTGTAGACGAACAGGCCCAGCACGATGGACGGCGCCGACAGCAGGATGTCGTTGACGAAGCGGACCACGGTGCCGGCCTTGCGGGCGTTGCCATACTCGGCCAGCCAGGTACCGGCCAGCACGCCCAGCGGGGTGCCGATGCCGATGGCCAGTGCACACATCACGGCACTGCCGAAGAAGGCGTTGGCGAGGCCGCCGTCCTGCATCGGCGGCGGGGTCATCTTGGTGAACAGATCCCAGTTGATGCCGGCCAGGCCCTTGGCAGCCAGGGTGAACAGGATCCAGCCCAGAAAGAACAGGCCGAACAGGGCGGTGGCGCAGGACGCAGTGATCGCAACGACGTTGCCGATGCGGCGGCGCAGGTACAGCGAATCAGCGGTGGTGGACATCAGTTGCCCTCCTTGCGGGACAGGCGCATCAGCATCAGGCGGGCGATGGCCAGCACCACGAAAGTGACGATGAAGAGGACGAAGCCGAGCAGCAGCAGGGCCGAACGGTAGGTTTCAGTGGCTTCGCCGAAATCATTGGCGATCAGCGCGGCGATGGTGGTGCCCGGTTCCAGCAGCGACGGCGACAGGCGCACGCTGTTGCCGATCACGAAGGCCACCGCCATCGTTTCGCCCAGCGCGCGGCCCAGGCCGAGGAAGATGCCGCCGATGACCGCCGAACGGGTGTAGGGCAGGACGATGTCCCAGCTCACTTCCCACTTGGTGGAGCCCAACGCGTAGGCCGATTCCTTCAGGCGGGTGGGCACGGTCAGGAACACCTCGCGCATCACCGAGGAAATGAACGGAATGACCATGATGGCCAGCACGAAACCGGCGGTGAGCATGCCGATGCCCAGCGGCGGGCCCTGGAACATCGGGCCGATGACCGGCCATTCGCCCAGGGTCTCGTTGAGGAACGGGGTGACGTACTCGGTCATCACTGGCACCAGCACGAACAGGCCCCACATGCCGTAGATGATCGAGGGGATGCCGGCCAGCAGTTCGATGGCGGTACCGACCGGGCCACGCAGCCAGCGCGGCGCGACTTCGGTGAGGAAGAAGGCGATGCCGAAGCTGACCGGCACGGCGATGACCATCGCGATGACGGCGGTGACCAGGGTGCCGTAGATCGGAGCCAGGGCGCCGAACTTGTTTTCGACCGGATTCCAGTCGGCGGAGAAGAAGAAGCTCAGCCCCTGCATCTGCAGGGCATGGCGACCGCCCCACAGCATCGACAGCGCGGCGCAGGCCAGGGCGATCAGTACGAAGATGACGGTGCCGACCAGCACCCATCGGAACAGTTTGTCGTTGCGGGCATCACGCGCATCACGCGTGGACGGGGCGGCTACAGGCTGGGCGATGGCATTCATGGGGACGGCTGGGCCAGGAAGGGGCGGGGCGGCACGGCGTGGAACAAGCGGTGCCCGCGCGGGGCGGGCACCGTCGAGTCCATCACTTCAGGTCGGTCGCCCAGTAGGCCTCGATCTGCTTGACCAGTTCGGCCGGCAGCGGCACGTAGTGAAGCTCGTTGGCCTGGGCCTGGCCGTTCTCGAAGGCCCACTTGAAGAAGGCCAGGGTGTCCTGGTTGCGCTTGGCGTCCTTCGGCTGCTTCTGCATCAGCATGAAGTTGGTGGCGGTGATCGGCCACGCCTGCTCGCCCGGGGCGTTGGTGATGACCAGGTTGAAGTCCTTGGCGCTGGCCCAGTCGGCGCTGGCGGCCGCAGCGGCGAAGGTTTCCGCGCTCGGCTCGACCCAGTTGCCGGCGGCGTTCTGCATGGCGGTGTACGGCATGCCGTTCTGCAGGGCATAGGCCAGTTCGACGTAGCCGATCGAGCCCTTGATCTGCTTCACGTAGGACGCAACGCCTTCATTGCCCTTGCCACCGACGCCGTCCGGCCACTGCACCGAGGTGCCTTCGCCGACCTTGCTCTTCCACTCCGGGCTGACCTTGGACAGGTAGTTGGAGAAGTTGAAGGTGGTGCCCGAACCGTCCGAACGGTGGACCAGGGTGATCTTGCCGTCCGGCAGCTTCACGCCCGGGTTGGCGGCGACGATCGCCGGGTCGTTCCAGGTCTTGACCTTGCCCAGGAAGATGTCGGCCAGCAGGGCGCCGCTCAGGCGCAGCTTGCCGGCTTCCAGGCCTTCGATGTTGACCACCGGCACCACGCCGCCGATGGCCGACGGGAACTGCGCCAGGCCGGCCTGGGCCAGCTCCTCGCTGCTCAGCGGCTTGTCGGACGAACCGAAGTCGACGGTCCCGGCCTTGATCTGGGCGATGCCGCCGCCGGAGCCGATCGACTGGTAGTTGATCTTGGCGCCGGTGCTGGCGTTGTAGTCAGCCGACCACTTGGAGACCAGCGGGAAGATGAAGGACGCGCCCGCGCCGGACACTTCGGCGGTCACCTTGGCACCGGCGGCGGCCGGAGCGGCGTTACCGTCGGCAGCCGGCTGCTGCGCGGCCTGCTTGTCGCCACCGCAGGCCGACAGGCCCAGGGCGATGGCCAGGGAAAGGGCGGCAAGGCCGGCCGAGTGCAGTTTCATGGTCACTCCATAGCGGGGAAGAGCCGACGTGGTCGGCGGATGCGGCTATGAAATGATGTTTTTGTTACAGCCGTATTACGACCATGACAGAGGTGTCCTGGATCGCGTTCTGACAAGGGTTTCACAGGGTTGGCGCCGATCCGGCCGGGACCCGGAAACCCCGGATCTGCGCACTGATATGACGGCGGGTTGGTCCTTGCAGCGTCAATGCGCGACAGCTCCCTGCCCACGGTAGGTGCGGACCGTTGGTCCGCACGCTCCAGAGCGCAGCCGAGCGTCGGCTCGGCTCTACAGAGGCAGGTGCATCCCCGAAAACAAGAAGAGCGCGAGATCTCGAGGATCTCGCGCCCGGGTGGGAGCGGCGGGGGAGAGAGGACCCGCCGCCCCCGTTCCTGCAGGGGAACGCGCTTACTTCAGGTTCTGCGACCAGTAGGTCTCGATCTGGCGGACCAGGCTGTCCGGCAGCGGCACGTAGTCCAGCTGGCGGGCCTGGGCGTCGCCGTTCTTGTAGACCCAGCGGAAGAACTCCTGGGTCGCCTTGCCATTGGCAGCATTCTTCGGCGTCTTCTGCACCAGGATGAAGTTGGTGGCGGTGATCGGCCAGGACTCGGCGCCCGGCGCATTGGTCATCACCAGGTAGAAGTCGCGGGCGTTGGCCCAGTCGGCGCTGGCAGCGGCGGCAGCGAACGAGGTGTCGCTCGGCTGCACGAACTTGCCGGCGGCATTCTTCATCGCGGTGTAGGAGAGCTTGTTCTGAAGCGCGTAGGACAGTTCGACATAGCCGATGCCGCCCTTGATCTGCTTCACATAGGCGGCAACACCTTCGTTGCCCTTGCCGCCGATGCCGGCCGGCCACTGCACCGAGGTGCCTTCACCGACCGAGCTCTTCCACTCCGGGCTGACCTTGGACAGGTAGTTGACGAAGTTGAAGGTGGTGCCCGAGCCGTCCGAACGATGCACGACGGTGACCTTGGCGTTGGGCAGGGTCACGCCCGGGTTCAGTGCGGCGATGGCCGGGTCGTTCCAGCTCTTGATCTTGCCCAGGAAGATGTTGGCCAGCACGGCGCCGTCCAGCTTCAGCGCGCCCGGCGCGATGCCGGCCACGTTGACCACCGGCACCACGCCGCCGATCACCGACGGGAACTGCGCCAGGCCTGCAGCAGCCAGGTCTTCCGGCTTCAGCGGCGCATCGGAAGAGCCGAAATCAACGGTCTTGGCCTTGATCTGGGCAATACCGCCGCCGGAACCGATGGACTGGTAGTTGACCTTGTTGCCGGTTGCGGCGCTGTAGTCGGCCGACCACTTGGACATGACCGGGTAGATGAACGATGCGCCCGCGCCGGTGATGTCGGCGGCGTTGGCGGCGAACACGGACGATGCAGCCAGGATGGCGACAGCGGCGCGCGATTTGAAGGCGTGGATCACGGGGAGACTCCTGGGGTGGTGGTCGAAGGGCGGTTGCCCGACGTTTCGGTGCACATTCCATAACGGTTGCGTGACACGTCCGCGTCTGTCATATGACGCGGGCGTGACACGCGTCATGAGGGATGTCACGTCCGCTGCGCCGGCAGGGCGGCACGGGTACCTCTGCAACGACGAAGGCACGGCCGGGGCCGTGCCTTCGCGGTTCAATGCAGGTGGCTGGACTTACCAGAAGAACTGCGCGCGGGCTTCCAGGATGTTGGGATCGTCGTTGACGAAACCGCGCGCCGTGGAGCTGTACTTCTTGCTGTCGACCATCACGTAGTTGAGCATCAGCTTGAAGTTGGAACGCAGGTACCAGTTGGCGCCCACGGTCCAGATGTCCATCTTGCCACCCAGCACGCCATCGACGATCGGCGGGCGACCGGCGACCGGATTGGCGGCGAGGTTGCCGTCATTGAGGTCCATGTGGTCGTAGCGCACGCCCAGCTGCCACTGGCCGCCGGCCGGGTTGTTCGGCAGGCCGGTGCCCGGAGTGCCGCCCTTGTAGCTCCAGGTCTCGCCGGTGACGTTCCACACGCCGCTGATGTAGTAGCCGTCGCTGGTGTAGTTGTCGTGGTCGTAGCGCTTGGCCTTGCTGGTGTAGTACTCGGCCTGGGCCTTGAACGGGCCCTGGAAGTACATCGCTTCGGCACCGATGGTGCTGACGCGGTCGGTGTCGGTCAGGTTGCCGCTGTCAACCAGGCGGGCAGTGGCGAGGTCGGCATTCGGACGCGCACGCACGCGCAGGGTGTCGGCGTCGGCGTCGTAGTTGACGTAGCTCAGACCGAAGTGCAGGACCTGGCCCTTTTCATTGATCGGGGCCCAGGTGCCACGCGCGCCGTAGCCGCTGCCGTGGGCCAGGTTGCGGGTCAGCTCGCGGCCGAAGGCGCTGGCGGTCACCGACCAGTTGTCCTGGCCGTAGCTGTACGCGCCGCCCAGGCGGCGGGCGATGGCATAGGTATTGGTGACCGCTGCCTTGGAAATGAAATCGTTGTTCTTGGTGCTGGACAGTTCTTCCAGGCTGTTGGGCTGCTTGAACTGGCCCAGCTGCAGGAAGTGGTTGGCGTTGCCCAGCAGCTTGTACTTCACGTTGGTGTCGAGGAACTTGTCGGCCTTGGCGTCATAGCCGACCACCCACTCCACGTTGCCCGGGCCCTTTCCCTTCAGCACCAGCTCGGCGCGACGCAGTTCGAATTCGCTGTTCTTGCCGTTGCCGGCGTCGCCACCGTTGAGGTCGACCACATCGTTGTGGAACCAGTTGCCGTCGGCCTGGACCAGGCCTTCGAAGGTGATTTCCGAACCGCCGATCACGTCGATGGCGACTTCGGCGTGTGCAGCCGGCACATACAGCGCAGCAGCCACGGCCACCGTCAGGAGTTGGTGATGCAGTTTCATGGAGAGGAGCCTTGCAGGCAGGTGGGAAGATGCGCGCAGGCTAGAAGGTAAAGATTGCGTAAATGTGACAGTTCACGCGCGGCAGACATCCGCCGCAGGCCCCGTCACGGCAGGGCCTGCCATTGAAACCGCTTGCGTATGACGCCCGGATTGCGACCCGGTTGCAGTAGAGCCACGCCCTGCGTGGATGCTGCCGTCACTCGGCCGTGGTCTTTTCCTTGAACCGGCACAGGTCGGCGATCACGCAGCCCGGGCAATCCGGCTTGCGCGCCTTGCACACATAACGCCCGTGCAGGATCAGCCAGTGATGCGCGTCGAGCAGGAACTCGGCCGGGATCACCTTCACCAGCTTGTCTTCCACTTCGCGCACGTTCCTGCCCGGCGCCAGTCCTGTGCGGTTGGCGACGCGGAAGATATGCGTGTCCACCGCCATCACCGGCTCGCCGAACGCGGTGTTGAGCACCACGTTGGCGGTCTTGCGCCCGACACCCGGCAGCGCTTCCAGCGCTTCGCGATCACGCGGCACTTCACCGCCATGCTTCTCCAGCAGGATCGCGCAGGTGGCGATCACGTTCTTTGCCTTGGCGTTGAACAGCCCGATGGTGGCGATGTACTGCTTCAAGCCATCCTCGCCGAGCGCAAGGATCTTCGCCGGCGTGTTGGCGACCGGGAACAGGCGGCGCGTGGCCTTGTTGACGCCGACGTCGGTGGCCTGCGCCGACAACGCCACCGCCACCAGCAGCTCGAACGGCGAGCTGTACTCCAGTTCGGTCTTCGGGTGCGGGTTGAGTTCGCGCAGGCGGGTGAACATCTCCACCACGTCGGCGCGTGGCATCGTGCCGCCACGCCGCGCCGGGGCGCGTGCGGTCTTTTTCGTGGTGGCCATTACTGTTCCTTGCCACTGGCGCGGGCCTTGGCCCGGGCCAGAATCGCGGCTGCCGCAGCGGGCAGGGCAGGCTTCACGTCCGGGGCTGGTGCCGGGGTGCGGCGTGCATCGCGCTCGGCCTCGCGGCGGGCCAGGCGCACCGCACGGGCGCGGTAGCGTTCGCGTGCAGCCCAGGCCGCGCGCAGTTGCTGCTGGGCCTGGCACAGGCGTTGCGGAAGGTCGGGGTGGTCAGGCAGCAACCGGTCGTCGCCGGCACGGACGATGTAGTCCATCAGCCCGGCCTGCAGGGCACCATCGAGATCGTCTGCCTGGACCCGGGCGAACAACTGCGCGGGGTTGGGTCGGGATGCCATGGCGTCAGCGGTTCTGGAAGGCCGGCGCGCGGCGTTGCAGGAAGGCGCTGGTGCCTTCGCGCATGTCCTCGGTGGCGAACAGCAGGCCGAACTGCGCACTTTCGTATGCCAGCCCGGCCTCCAGGCTGCATTCGCCGCCCACGTGCACCGCGTCGAGCAGGCCACGCAGGGCCAGCGGGGCCGAGCGTGCCAGCTGGCGGGCGACGTCCTGCACCCGGTTGTCCAGCGCGTCGGCCGGCACGACTTCGTTGACGATGCCCAGTTCCAGCGCACGCGCGGCGTTGATCGGCGCCCCCAGCAGGCACAGCTCCAGGGTGGCGGCGCGGCCGCACAGGCGCAGCAGGCGCTGGCTGCCGCCGAAGCCGGGAATCAGGCCGAGGTTGATTTCCGGTTGGCCGACCTTGGCGGTATCTGCGGCGATGCGCAGGTGGCAGGCCATCGCCAGTTCCAGGCCACCGCCCAGTGCGAAACCATTCACGCGTGCGATGACCGGTTTGGGCATGCGTTCGATCTGGCGCATCAGGGCCTGGCCCAGCAGCGAGAAATCACGTCCCTGAACGGCGCTGAGAGTGTTCATTTCCGCGATGTCGGCACCGGCCACGAACGCCTTGGGGCCCGCCCCGGTCAATATCACGACGCGCACCTCCGGATCGGCGGCGGCGTCGCTGAAGGCATCGGCCAGGGCCTGCAGGGTCGCGGCGTTGAGGGCATTGAGCTTGTCCGGGCGCTGGACGGTCACGGTGCGGATGGCGCCGTCGTCAGCGACAGCGATCAGGGCATCGGCCACGGGGAAACTCCTGGAACGTTAAAAAAAAGTGATATTGAACTCTGGAAACGCAGACGGGTCATAGCCTGCATCGTGAGTAGCGGTTACACGTTGCGCCCGTTATCCTAACCCGTCGCCTCAGGGCGGCGCAGAACGTCCCTGAGTTACCACCCCTGGAGAACTGTTTGATGAAGTTGCGTTCTATCGCGGTCGCCGTCGCGGCCCTGGCCCTGACGGGCAATGCCTTCGCCCAGGACGTCTCGTCCGAAAAGGGCAAGCTGAGCTACTACTTCGGTTACGACTACGGCAACAACCTGGCGGAGCTGACCGGTCGTGGTGAGCAGCTGGACATCAACTCGGTGGTGAAGGGCCTGCAGGATGCCTACGCCAAGAAGCAGCCGGCGATCACCGCCGAGCAGCTGAAGCCGGCCGTTGAAGCGTTCCAGAAGCGCGAGCAGGGCCGTGCCCAGGCCGCCAAGGCCGAGTACGAAAAGGCGGCTGCCGAAAACAAGACCAAGAGCGACCAGTTCATCGCGGCGAACAAGGCCAAGGCCGGCGTGCAGTCCCTGCCGAGCGGCGTCCAGTACCGCGTGATCGAGGCCGGCAAGGGCGCCAAGCCGACCCAGGCCAGCACCGTGCAGCTGGAAGTGGCCGGTCCGTTCCCGTACGGCCAGCGCCCGACCGAAGCCCGCCCGGCCCAGCAGATCCCGTCGATCAAGGTCAGCGAAGTCGAAATGAAGGCCATGCGCGAGACCCTGCTGCAGATGCCGGCAGGCTCGAAGTGGGAAGTCACCCTGCCGCCGGACCAGGCCTACGGTGCCGATCCGCGCACCCCGTTCCCGCCGAACGTGGCTGTGCAGTTCGAGATCAAGCTGGTCAGCGTCAAGTAAATCGAAGCAGCAAACCAAACGCGCCGGTGACCCCACCGGCGCGTTTTTGTTTGCGCAGTGCGCGACCTGTAGCGCTGCGCCATGGGCGTCGTATCGTCCCGCGCAAATTCAGCCCGATCGCGCTACTGTTGGCGGGTGCAAACAATGGAAGAAACGGCGCGTGTTGTCGCAAGTCCCTGCATCGGAGTGTGCACGCTGGATCCGCACCGGCAATGCACCGGCTGCGGGCGGCATATCGATGAGATCGCGCGGTGGTCGTCGATGAGCAACGAGGAACGCAGCCGCATCCTGCATCGCGTGCAGCCCCTGCGCGAACAACTGCAGCAATCGCTGCGTGGCTCGCTGGCCGACCACGAGCGACTGATGCGCGCGCTGCACCCCTTGGCCCAACCACCTGCGGGCGACGGCTGGAACCGCAGTGAGCTGGTCGACCTGCTACCGCCCGGGCCTCCGGTGGAGGCGGCGGTGCTGGCCGGCATCGTGCCGCGCGCCAACGGCGCACAGGTGATCCTCACCCGTCGCACCGAAACACTGCGCACCCATGGTGGCCAGGTCGGATTCCCCGGTGGCCGCACCGAACCCGATGACCGCGACGCGCTGGCGGCCGCGCTGCGCGAGAGCCAGGAAGAAATCGCATTGGCGCCCGGCCAGGTGCAGGCGCTGGGCTATCTCGATCCCTTCGTGACGATCACCGGCTATCGGGTCACGCCGGTGGTGGCGGTGGTCGATCCGGAGTTCGTGCCGGTCCCGCAGCCCAGTGAAGTGGCCGAGGTATTCGAGGTGCCACTGGATTACCTGATGGCGCCCGACAGCCTGCGCCAGGTCGAAATCAATCATCGCGGCCGGGTTCGCCACGTCCTTGAGTATGGCTGGCCGGGCCAGCGCATCTGGGGGGCGACCGCCGCCATTCTCTACAACCTGCGTCGCCGCCTGGAGCAAGTGCAATGAAGCCGATCGATCCGCCGTGGACCACCCTGGTCGATGTCGCCACCCTTGCCGCTGCGCTGGGCGACGGCGTGCGGGTGGTCGACGCGCGCGCCACCGCCAGTACCGCCGTGCGCGTGGTCGATGCGCGTGCTTCGCTGGCCGACCCGCAGGCTGCGGGCGGCCAGTACCTGGCAGGGCACATACCGACTGCGGTGCATGCCGATCTCAACCGTGATCTGTCCGATCTCAGCCGCGTCGGCCATGGTCGCCACCCATTGCCGGACAGCGATGCCTTTGCTGCGAAGCTGGGGCAGTGGGGCATCGGCCCCGACACCCAGGTCGTGGTCTACGATGGCAGCGACGGCAGCATGGCCGCCTCGCGCCTGTGGTGGCTGCTGCGCCTGATCGGTCACACCCGGGTAGCCGTACTCGACGGCGGCATCGCCGCGTGGCAGGCCGCCGGCCACGCGTTGGAAAGCGGACAGGCTGGGGTGAACGCGCTGCCTGATTACCCAGGCCGTTTCGACACCACCCAGATCGCCAACGCCGATGAAATCACCGCGCGGCTGAAGCATGCGCCGGGCTGGCTGGTCGACGCGCGCGCGGGTGAACGCTTCCGTGGTGAAGTGGAGCCGCTGGACCCGGTGGCCGGGCATGTGCCGGGCGCGGTCAACCGCCCGTTCGCATTGAACGTGCTCGACGGCCGCCTGCGCGACGCACAGGAGTTGCGCGCCGAACTGCAGGGCGTGATCGGCAACCGCGATCCGCAGCAGGTGGTGCTGATGTGCGGTTCCGGCGTGACCGCCTGCCACCTGCTGCTGGCGATGGAAACGGCCGGCCTGAGCGGCGCACGCATCTATGCCGATTCCTGGAGTGGTTGGGTGAGCGACAGCAGCCGCCCGGTGGCGACCGGCGCCTGAGCCGCGCGGGGTCGGATCCGTTTTCCAACGGAGAACGGCTCTGACCCCATCAACCGAAAATCGGGGTCAGAGCCCGTTGCGTACCAACGGGAGCCGCCCCCGTGTCGATTCGAAGGATCGCGGAGAACTGTCGAAGGCGGGGTGGGTCCGGTTGCGGGGGTGTCCGCGGCATGGATGCCGCGGCCAAGCCGCCATGGGTGAGGGCGCTTTGCTTGCGAAGCACTGCTTCGCAAGCGCCCGAACGCACAGCCGCCAGCGGCTGGGCCGGCCTGGGGCTTTACGGCGTCCCCCGCAATCGGATCCACCCCGCCATCCCCCGGAATGCCAGCTCTTGACGTTGACGTTGCCTCTGCAGGTGCAGGGCGCAGCCCTGCTGCTTACTCCAACCCCTGCAGCGGCACCTTCGCCAGCACCCGTGCCCACGGGAACAAGGGCCCCGGATCGCGCTTGCGTGCCACCCTCAGCGTCGGATCATCGCTGGCCGGCACCTGCTCCAGATCCAGCTGGTCGTGCCCGGCAATCCGCCGCAGCGACGGATAGCGCGCCACCAGCGCCAGCAGCAGCCGCTCCAGCGCTTCCAGCTGTGGCTCGGTGTAGGCCTCGTCCATCGCCTGGTGGCGGCTGTCGAACCAGTCCGGATAGCGCCCGCGGTTGACCAGCTCGATGCCCAGCGTATGCGCGTTCATGCCGCGCACGTGATGGGCCACGCGTTCCGGCGCCACGTACTGCACCACGCTGCCATCGCGGTCGATGTAGAAGTGCCCGCTGTTGCCGGCGCCGCTGTCGTACAGCACGCGCTCGCCGTACTCGCGGGCCATCGCCAGATCGGGCAGCTCGGTGCAGTGGATCACTACCATTTCCAGCGAGGCGGGATCCCGCAGCGGCAGTCGGTCGTGATAGGGCAGGGGCTGCAGCTGCAGGCCGGGCAGGAGCGGGTTGGGCATCCGGCGATGCTAGCATTGCGGCATGAACCTGCCTTCCCTTTCCTCGCCGGCCCGCGCCCATGGAGCACGCGCATGAGCCGCGGCCACTGCATCCTCTCCCATGGCTTCGAGAGCGGCCCGGAGGCGACCAAGGTCACCGCGCTGGCCGAGGTGGCGCAACGCCTGGGCTGGACCCACGAGCGCCCCGCCTACACCGACCTGGACGCGATGAGCGAGGTCAGCCGGGTGGGCGACGTGCCGACCCGCCTGCGCCGTCTGGTTGAACGCGCCGCCATCGCGGCCCGTCAGGGGCCGGTGGTGCTGGCCGGCTCCAGCCTGGGCGCCTACATCTCCGCCATCGCCTCGCTGCAGGTGCCGGTAGCCGGCCTGTTCCTGATGGTGCCACCGACCACCATGGGCCCGATGCCGGCGCTGGACGCCGCTGCGGTGCCGACCACGGTGGTGCAGGCCTGGCATGACGATGTGGTACCGGCTGCCGGCGTGATTGCCTGGGCGCAGGCGCGTTCGGCGCAGTTGCTGCTGGTTGACGACGGTCACCGCCTGGAGCGCCACGTGGAGGCCTCCGCGCAGGCCTTCGAGCGCCTGCTGCGGCAACTGTGAAGCCAGGGCGCACGGCGCGCCCGCCCGCATTGACTACAATGGCAGCCCCGCCGCCCCCGGCGCGGGCCTGCCGGCCGTGCCTACGGCCCTCCTTTCCGACCGGCCCGGCCCCTGTGCCGCGCCCGACCACCTGCGAACCGATCCCGTGAAATTCTTCGTCTCCTGCGCCAAGGGCCTGGAATACCTGCTTGCCGATGAACTGTCGGCCCTGGGCCTTGGCAAGGCCACCGCCACCATTGCCGGCGTCAACGCCGACGGCGAACTGGCGCAGGCGCTGCGGATCGTGATGTGGTCGCGCCTGGCCAGCCGGGTGCTGTGGCCGATCGACGAGTTCGACTGCCCGGACGAGCAGGCCCTGTATGACGGCGTGCGTGCACTGCCGTGGCACGAGCACATCTCGCCGGAGATGACCCTGGCGGTGGATGCGCACGTGTCCGGCGACAAGATCACCCATGCACGCTTTGCCGCGCAGCGGATCAAGGATGCGATCGTCGACCGCATGCGCGACGAAGGCCTGGAGCGGCCCTCGGTCAATACCGATCTGCCCGACGTGCGCGTCAACCTCTCGCTGCGCAAGGGCCGCGCCTCGCTGTCGATCGACCTCGGCGGTGGCCCGCTGCATCGCCGCGGCTGGCGCGGTGCCGCCCACGAGGCGCCGCTGAAGGAAAACCTGGCCGCCGCGCTGCTGCTGCGC
Source organism: Stenotrophomonas maltophilia group sp. vghtpe118 (assembly GCF_052605195.1). Classification (NCBI taxonomy): domain Bacteria; kingdom Pseudomonadati; phylum Pseudomonadota; class Gammaproteobacteria; order Lysobacterales; family Lysobacteraceae; genus Stenotrophomonas; species Stenotrophomonas maltophilia group sp. vghtpe118. Next base: position 4,213,404 of record NZ_CP199672.1, read on the forward strand.
GCGCAATGGCCGCGCCTGCATGCCGCCGGCGGTGGGCTGCTGGACCCGATGTGTGGCAGCGGCACGCTGCTGATCGAAGGCGCGCTGATGGCCGCCGACGTTGCCCCAGGCCTGATGCGGCATGGCAGCCTGCCGCCGAGCCGTTGGCTGGGCTTCGACAAGGCGGCCTGGAAGTCCATCCAGAGCGAAGCACGTGAGCGCGAAGCGGCCGGCCTGGCCGCGCTGAAGCCGGTCATCCACGGCAGCGACATCGACCCGGCTGCGATCCAGGCGGCCCGCGAGAATGCCGAGGTCGCCGGCGTCGCCCACGCGATCCGTTTCACCCGCGCCGATGTCGCCGACCTGGCCGCGCCGGAACAGGAGATCGGTGCCGTGGTCTGCAACCCGCCGTACGACGAGCGCCTGGCCGCCGATCCAGCGTTGTATCGTGCACTGGGCAATGCCTTGCAGAAGGCGGTGCCGCAGTGGCGCGCCAGCCTGCTGTGTGGCAATGACGAACTGGCCTTTGCCACCGGCCTGCGCGCCAGCAAGAAGTACCAGATGTTCAACGGTGCGCTGGAATGCGCGCTGATCGTCTGCGATCCGATCGCTGTGCCGGGCCGTGATCCGGCACAGCCCCGCGAGCTGAGCGAAGGCGCGCAGATGGTGGCCAACCGCCTGCGCAAGAACCTGAAGAAGTTCAAGAGCTGGCGTGCCCGCGAGGACATCACCTGCTTCCGCGCCTACGACGCCGACCTGCCGGAGTACGCGGCGGCCATCGACGTCTACGAGGAAGAGGCTGGCAGGCGGCGTACCTTCCTGCATGTGCAGGAATATGCGGCACCGGCGGCGATTCCCGAGAACGACGTGCGCCGCCGCCGCAATGAGCTGCTGGCCGCCGCGCGCGAAGTATTCGGCGTGCCGCCGGAGCAGGTGTCGATGAAATCGCGCGAGCGCGGCAAGGGCGGCAGCAAGTACGGCCGCTTCGAGCAGCGCGACGAGTTCATCGTGGTGCGAGAGAACAACGCGCTGCTGCAGGTGAACCTGTTCGACTACCTCGATACCGGCCTGTTCCTTGACCACCGCCCGCTGCGCCGGATGATGGCCGAGCAGGTGCGTGGCAAGCGTTTCCTGAACCTGTTCTGCTACACCGGCGTGGCCAGCGTGCAGGCCGCCGTGGCGGGTGCCGCCAGCACGACCAGCGTCGACCTGTCGGCTACCTACCTGCAATGGTGCTACGACAACCTGGCGTTGAACGGACAGGGGGGCAACCAGCACCTGCTGGTCCAGGCCGACGCGATGGCGTGGCTGGAAGGCGACCGTGGCCAGTACGACGTGATCTTCTGTGACCCGCCGACTTTCTCCAACTCCGCACGCGCCGATGACTTCGACGTGCAGCGCGAACAACTGAAGCTGCTGCGTGCGGCGGTGGCGCGGCTGGCACCGGGTGGCGTGCTGTACTTCTCCAACAACTTCCGCCGCTTCAAGCTGGAAGAGAACGCCATCGCCGAGTTCGCCCAGTGCCGCGAGATCACCGCACGCACGATTGGTCCGGATTTCGAGCGCAACGCGCGCATCCACCGCGCGTGGGAACTGAAGCGGTTGGGGTACGCCCGGTAGTGCCGGCCGCTGGCCGGCAACTGCGTCAGAACCGTGGAAGGTCCGCGGGATGCCGGCCAGCGGCCGGCATTACCGCGTCTGGTCCGTAGATCCACGCCATGCGTGGATCGGCCTAAAGCACCAACAATCGCCCCGGCGCATGGGCCAGGGGCCAATGGCCCTGTTCGTACAGCGCAAGCACAGGCTCCCAGTGTGCCGGCAGGCCGAGATGCATCTCCAGCAGGCGTTGCCGGAAGGCGAACATCGCCCCATCGCGCGCCACCAGCTGCAGGTCATGTGCACCACAGCGCAGTGCCGGCAGATCCAGTGCCGAAAGCGCGCGCATCAACGTGCGGTTGAGTTCGCGTCGGGCGTCGGCGAGTTCGGCGGGATGGGGCAGGGCGCCGTGAAACGGATCCGAATCGCCCAGTGTGGTGGGCATCCATTCGAAACCATCGGTATCGATGGTCCGCAGTGCTTCGGCCAGCGACCGAACGGCGACGACGCCGGCCGTTATGGGCAGTGTTTCACCCAACCGGGAAAAAAAGCCGATTCCAGACATCCGCTGCAGCATGCTATCCATACGGGCATTGTAGATCCACGCCATGCGTGGATGCCGCTGTCCCCGTCCTGCGGCTACAGCAATTCCAGCACCAACCCCAGCACCGGCAGCGCGATCGCCAGCGGCGCAATCCATGTTGGACGATACGGGTACAACCCGAACGACAGCGTCACGCCGGCCAGGGTCATTGCCCCCAGCCACAGCACCGGGCCCATCGCCCAGCCGTGGTCGGCCACGCACAGTGCGAACGCCGCCGCCAGCAGCGCCCAGCCCAGCACCCGCCACTGCATCCGCCGTGCGGGTGCGGCCGCGGCCTTGCCATGCAGGTCGTGCTGGTGCTTTTCCATCGACAGCGACAGCGCGGTGAACGCAGAGAACGACAGCGCCAGTGCCAGCAGCATCATGCGCTGGCCTCCGCTTCGGCCGCTTCCGCAGTGTTCACCGATGCCTTCGGTGCAGCCGCAGCGGCCGCACGTTTCTTCTTCTCGGCCGCACTCAGCGGTGGCGTCCAGCGCTGCATGCGCCAGCCGCACAGCGCCAGCATCGCGCCGAACGCGATCATCGAAAGATCGACGCCGGCCAGTACCCAGTCGCCGCTGCGCAGTGTGATGCCCAGATGCGCGTGCGTGGTCAGCGCATTGACCACCGGCACCAGTGCGAACGCGGCCGCACCCAGATAGAGCTGCCACGCCCACATCATCCGCTTCGGCCAGATGAAGGCGGCCAGCAGCGCGCCGCCCCAGGCGTAGAAGAACACGTTGGCCTCGGCACTGGAGCGCTCGGCGATCTGCAGCGGCAGCAGGCGGTTGCCCCAGAAGTACGCCGCGAAGGCGATCGGCAGGCCGGCCACGGTGCCGATGTTCAGCGCATCGACCAGGCGCAGGCCGAATCCGGTACGCCCGTTCTTGGCATGCCTGGGACGCTCCTTCACCGCCCACAGCACCACGCCGCTGGCGACCATCAGGCAGCCGACCAGGCCGGACAGGAAGAACAGTGCGCGCAGGCCCCAGTCGGCGAAGCGCGCCAGGTGCAGGCCATACAGCACGCCACGGGTGGCGGTGGCGCCGCCGGACGGCGGCGTCTCTTCCAGCAGCGCACCGTTGACCATGTTGTAGCGCAGCGCTGGGGTGTCGGTGGACAAACGCCTGCCGTCGCGTTGGCGGATGTCGATCACCGCATTGGCAGCGCCCGGGTTGGACACGGTGAAGCCGGCCACTTCCACGCCGTGCCAGTGTGCACGCGCGCTGTCCAGCAGCTGTGCGATCGGCAGCGGCGTGGCGCGGCCTTGTGCCGGCGCGGTCACCTCTGGCATGCCGCCGAAGGCTTCGCTGAAGAACTTGTCCTCGTCCTGCGGGTAGGCAACTTTCACCCCCCACGGCAGGTACATGATCATCAGAGTGACGATGCCGGTGTAGGTGATCATCGCGTGGTACGGCAGGGCCATCACCGCGCTGACGTTGTGGAAATCCAGCCAGGACCGCAGGCCCTTGTCCTTGCGGAAGGTGAAGAAGTCCTTGAAGATTTTCTTGTGGGTGATGACGCCGGTGATGATCGCCACCAGCATGAACATCGCGCAGAACCCGACCAGATAGCGCGCCCAGTACACCGGGATGTAGTGCAGGTCGAAGTGCAGGCGGTAGAAGAAGTCGCCGCCACGGGTCTCGCGCGCCTTCAATGCCTGGCCGGTGTTCGGGTCGAGCGTGGCGTCGCCGAAGCCACCGCGACGGCCACGACTGGGGTCAGCCAGTTCCGGTGGCAGCCGCCAGAACAGCTGCATGGCCGGGTTGCGCGGCTGCGGCAGGGTGACGAACCAGTTCTCGGCGTGGCTCGCATTGGCCTGCAGGTAGTCCACCGCGCGCTGCGCGGCCACGTCGATGCTGACGTTGCTGGACGGCAGCTCCGGGCGCATCCAGCGACTGATTTCCTCGCGGTAGTAGCTGGCCGTGCCGGCCATGAAGATCAGCAGCAGCAACCAGCCGACCAGCAGGCCCGTCCAGGTATGCAGCCAGGCCATCGACTGGCGGAATCCGTTCTTCATGCCCAGGCTCCCAACAGGCGTGCGACCGCCGCCATCAGCAGGGCGGGGGCGAGGATGCCGACCCAGGCCCGCAGCGCGCTGCGGGTGGCGAAGGCCCACAGCGCCGCGCAGGCAGCCACCACAATGGCCAGCAGCATGCCGGTCAGCACGGTCTGGCCGCGCGCGCCGGGCAACGCCACCGCGCAGAACACGCTGGTCATCGAGGCCAGCGCATAGCCGCCGAAAATCGCGGCCAAAGCGCGTGACAGCACGCCCCAGCGCGGGTTGGAGAACAAGGTGCGGGGGCTGGCGGGGGTGGGCGAGCGGTCCACGGCGTTCCTGCAGGTTGGAGAAGGGATGGAACGCGTCCGCGGCCCCCTTGCGCCCTGCGCATGTCGCCCAGCGTGTCCCATCGACGAAGCACTGCCCGCGCAGACGGGCAGCCCAGAAGTCGGGGCAGTACACGGGCGATGGGCACGTTTTTCGTACCCGTTTGGCTAAGCGTACAACCGATCAGTAAATGATATGTATTCGCATTTCATGAATCAAGCGTGCTGATCGTGGGCGTTGGCCGGGGCTAGAACCTGAACACCGCGGTTGCCGCATGCAGCAGCAGGCCGATCAACCCGCCCACCAGGGTGCCGTTGAAGCGGATGAACTGCAGGTCGCGACCCACGCTCAGTTCCAGTTGCTCGACCAGGTGCCGCTCGTCCCAGCCCTTCACGGTCTGCGCGATATGCGTGGTCACGCCCTCGCGCAGGCGCCCGGTCAGGCGCTGCGCACCTTCCAGCAGGTGCTGGTTGAGGGCCTCGCGCAGGGCCGGGTCGGCCTGCAGGCTGCTGCCCAGCGACGCCAGGCTGCGCTGCAGGTGGCCGACCAGTGCCGAGTCCTCGCGTTGCAGGTCGGCGCGCAGGCTGGCATGGATGCGCGCCCACAGCCCCTGCACGTAGTCCTGCAGGGCGGGGTGGTCGATCATGTCCTGCTTGAGCTGTTCGATGCGCTCGGCCAGCGCCGGGTCTTCGCGCAGGCGCTGCACGTAGTTCTGCAGCCAGGTCTCATAGTCCTGGCGCAGCGGATGCTGCGGCTCGGCCAGCACCTGTTGCAGTTCTTCCAGTACCGCCCGCGCCAGGCGCTCGGCCAGGCTGTCGCCGATCTCGTCGATCGGCTTGACCCAGTTCACCGTGCTCGACAGCGTCGGCCATTCGCGCTGGATGTAGCGCACGATCAGCTGCGAGGCGCGTTCCTTCACCTCCGGCTGCTCCAGCCAGCGCCCCAGCCGCTGCAGGCCCTCGTCCAGCACGCGCTGGTGGCGTCCATCGGCGGTCAGCAGGGCCAGCAGTTCACCGGCGGTGGCAGCGGCATTCCACTGCCGCAGCTGCTGCACCACGAAGGCGTGCAGTTGCCGGCGTACCGCGGTTTCGTCGAAGAAATCCAGTGCCTGCAGCGCCCAGCTGCGGGCCATGTCGGCCAGCATCCGCGAGCGTGCCGGGTCGGACAGCCAGCTGCCGAGACGGCTGGCCGGATCGAACACCTGCAGCTTGGCCAGCAGCACACCGGGTTCCAGGAACTGGTCGCGCACGAACAGCGCCAGGCTGTCGCCGATGCGCTCCTTGCTGCGCGGGATGATCGCGGTGTGCGGAATCGGCAGGCCCATTGGCCGCCGGAACAGCGCAACGACCGCGAACCAGTCGGCCAGCGCGCCGACCGCAGCGGCCTCGCAGAAGGCCGAAACCCAGGCCCAGATGCCGCGTTCGCCGTACCAATGGCTGACCGCGAATCCGGCCAGCATCAACAGCAGCAGGCCCAGTGCGAGGGCTTTCAGGCGCCGCAGCTGGGCGCGGCGCGGATCGTGGGCAGGCGTCATTGCACGAGTCTAACCGCAGCCTGGTGATGCCTGCCTGTAGAGCCGAGCCCATGCTCGGCTGCCTTGCGCGCGGCAAACCGCAGCCGGGCATGGGCTCGGCTCTACATGAGAGATCCGCGCGTTTTTAAAGCGCTTCCAGTTGCTTGCGCAGCGCGGCCAGCTGCGCGCGCAGGGTGTCGTTCTCGCGGGTCAACGCGACCACGCGGCGGCGCAGGGCCGGGGCATCCTCGCCCAGCTGTTCCAGCGCCAACAGCACTTCGGCGTCGCGGCTGACGATCTCGTCCTCGCTGGGCTCCTCGAAGTCCATCTCGGCCGCGTCCGGCTTCGGCGCGCGCGGCTTGCGCTTGGATTCGCGCACGCGCTTGGCCGCCTGCTTCAGCTCGTCCTTGCCACCGGCGGCGGCGGCGCGCTGCTCCTCTTCGGGCAGGTCGGCCACGGCTGCAGCGGCGCTGATCGAGATCACGCCGGCCTTCACTGCCTCCACCACTTCGGGTGCAGCCTGGGCGTGGATCCGCTCGATCATGCCGACCTGGCTGGTACTCAGCTTGGCTTCGCGGGCCAGCTCGGCGCGGCTGAGCTTCGGTGCCGGCTCCCACGGCGGGCTGTCTTCGCCCGCCTCATCGGCGATTTCGGCGGTACCGTCGCTCTCGCGCTGCAGCTGCGCCTGCTCGACCTGCTTGCGGGCGGCCAGGATGTCGCGCTTGCGCAGCGCCAGCACGCCGCGCTGGAAATCGGACACGCTGCGACGGCCCAGATGCTGTTCGATCATCCACAGGTGCACGTCTTCCATGCTCTGGAAGCGCGTGTTCTGCACGGTGTTGAAGGGCAGGCCATGCTTCTGGCAGATGCCGAAACGGTTGTGACCATCGACCAGCACATTACCCCACAGCACCAGCGCATCGCGGCATCCTTCGGCCAGGATGCTGCGCTCCAGCGCGTCATGTTCGTCCGCGGTCAGCGGGTCGATGTAGGCCTTGAGTTCTTCTTTGACGACGATATCCATGGGCACGGCAGCGAGCAGGAGCGGAACCGCCCATTGTACCCGCTCGCCACCACCGGCCCGGGCTCAGGCGGTGGCCCCGATCATCTCGCCCAGCGTGCCGGTGATCTGGTCGATCTGTGCCTTGTCCACGATCAGCGGCGGCGACAGCGCGATGATGTCACCGGTACAGCGCACCAGCAGCCGGCCGTCGTGGAAGCAGCGCCGGAACACCTCGTAGCCGCGGCTGCCAGGTGCATCGCGGCGCGGCGCCAGCTCGACCGCGCCGACCAGGCCGAAGTTGCGGATGTCGATCACGTTGGGCAGGCCCTGCAGCGCGTGCAGCCGTTCCTGCCAGTACTCGCCCAGTTCGATGGCGCGCTCGAACAGGCGCTCCTCGGCGTAGACGTCCAGTGTCGCCAGCGCTGCGGCGCAGGCCAGCGGGTGTCCCGAGTAGGTATAGCCGTGGAACAGCTCGATGGCCTGTGGCGGGGCCTGCATCAGCGTGGCATGCACGGCGTCGCTGGCCAGCACGCCGCCCAGCGGAACCGCGCCGTTGCTGACCGCCTTGGCAAAGGTCAGCAGGTCCGGGGTGACCCCGAAGCGCTGTGCGGCGAAGGGCATGCCGACCCGGCCGAAACCGGTGATGACCTCATCGAACACCAGCAGGATGCCGTGGTGGTCGCACAATTCGCGCAGGCGCTGCAGGTATCCGGGCGCGGGCAGGATCACCCCGGCGGAGCCGGCGATGGGCTCGACGAAGACGGCGGCAATCGTCGAGGCGTCATGCAGCGCGATCAGCCGTTCCAGGTCGTCGGCCAGCTCCGCGCCCTGGCGCGGCAGGCCCCTGCTGAACGCGTTGCGCTGCAGGTCCAGGGTGTGGCGCAGATAGTCCACGCCCCCCAGCTGCAGGCCGAACGCCCTGCGGTTGTTGGGCAGACCGCCCAGTGCCATGCCACCGAAACCGACGCCGTGATACGCCTTCTCGCGGCTGATGAAGCGCGTGCGCTGGCCCTCGCCACGCTGGCGGTGGTAAGCCAGCACGATCTTCATCGCGGTATCCACCGCCTCCGAGCCGGAGCTGGTGAAGAACACATGGTTGAGCGGGGCCGGAGCCAGTGCGGCCAGCCGCTGTGCAAGCGCGAAGGCCGGCGGCGAGCCCATCTGGAAAGCGGGCGAGTAGTCGAGCGTGCGTGCCTGCCCGGCGATGGCCTCGACGATGCGCGGTCGCGCGTGGCCGGCGTTGCAGCACCACAGGCCGGCGGTGCCGTCAAGGATCTGTCGGCCATCGATGTCTTCGTAGTGCATGCCTTCGGCGCGGACCAGCATGCGTGGTGCCGCCTTGTACTGGCGGTTGGCGGTGAATGGCATCCAGTAAGCGTCCAGTGACTCGGGGCGCTGTGTGGTCAGGTCGTGCAGGTCGCTTCCGGGACGCTTCATGCCAGCTCCGTCGGGTCCGATGCGACGAATGTAGCGCAGCCACGTCACGGCGGAGTCGCGGTGACCCCAGTATAACCAAGGCTCGTTGAATGCTGGAGCTTCCCATGGCCGATTTTCCCGACCGCAGCCATTGGCAGGCGCTGGCCCTCCAGCTGTCGATGCCAGGCCAGGCCTTCATCGATGGCCGCTATGTCGATGCAGCCAGCGGCGCCCGTTTCGACTGCGTCAGCCCGATCGACGGTCGCGTACTGGGGGCGGTCGCCGACTGCGACGCGCAGGACGTGGAGCGCGCGGTACTGGCCGCGCGGCGCAGCTTCGAGGCGGGGCACTGGTCGCAGGCAAGCCCGTCCCATCGCAAGCGCGTGCTGCTAGCCTTGGCGGCGTTGGTGGAAAAGCACGCCGACGAGCTGGCCCTGCTGGAAACCCTGGACATGGGCAAGCCGGTGCGTGATGCGCGCCGCATCGACCTGCCAGGCGCGGTGCGCTGCCTGCGCTGGACCGCCGAGGCCGTGGACAAGCTGTACGGCGAGATCGCGCCGACCGGCCCGCACGAACTGGGACTGGTCACGCGCGAGGCCGCCGGGGTCGTGGCCGCGATCGTTCCGTGGAACTTTCCGCTGCTGATGGCCTGCTGGAAGATCGCGCCTGCATTGGCCATGGGCAACTCGGTGGTGCTCAAGCCGTCCGAGCGCTCGCCCTTGAGTGCGTTGCGGCTGGCGGCGCTGGCCGCCGAAGCGGGCCTGCCAGAGGGCGTGCTGAACGTGCTGCCGGGGTACGGTGCGCGCGTCGGTGAGCCGTTGGCCCTGCACATGGATGTGGACGTGCTCGCCTTCACCGGCTCCACCGCCACGGGCGCGAAGCTGCTGCAGTGTTCCGGGCGATCCAACCTCAAGCGGGTCTGGCTGGAGTGTGGCGGCAAGAGCCCGCATGTGGTGTTCGCCGACGCCCCTGATCTGGACGCCGCCGCGAAGGCGGTGGCACAGGGTATCTTCTTCAACCAGGGCGAGGTCTGTACCGCAGGTTCGCGGCTTCTGGTACAGCGTTCGATCCGCGAGGATTTCGTGCATCAGGTGGTTGCCTATGGCCAGCACATGCACCCCCGCCATCCATTGGACCCCGATGCGCCGATGGGTGCGCTGGTGGATGCCGCGCACCTGGACAAGGTGATGGACGATATCGCGCGCGCCGAAGGCGAGGGCGCCCGGTTGCTGCTGGGTGGGCGGCGCGCCGAAGTGGAAGCCGGCGGCAGCTACGTCCAGCCCACCGTGTTCGACCAGGTGCGTCCGGAGCAGGCACTGGCGCGCGAGGAAGTGTTCGGGCCGGTGCTGGCCGTGCTGGGGTTCGAAGACGAGGCCGAAGCGGTGCGCGTGGCCAATGACAGCCGCTACGGCCTGGCCGCCGGCCTGTGGACACGGGACCTGGGGCGGGCCCACCGCGTCGCGCGCCAGCTGCGCGCCGGCAGCATATGGGTGAACGGCTGGGATGGCGGCGACATGACCGCTCCGTTCGGTGGCTACAAGCAGTCCGGCAACGGGCGCGACAAATCGCTGCATGCGTTCGACAAGTACAGCGAGATCAAGGCCACCTGGATCCAGTTGTAACGACGCGACTGCTGGACGGCTGTTCGCTCTCTGTAGAGTCGAGGGATGCTCGACTGCCGTTCGTTCTTCTGTAGAGCCGAGCCATGCTCGGCTGCATCTCGCGAAGAGAAGAACCGTCGAGCATGGCTCGACGTTACAGAGGCGCCTGGCCCCTCGTTGGCATCGGTGTCGGCTGAAACCATCGTGCCGTACCGCCGCCTGCCCGTGGCAGAATCGGGCGATCTGCCATTTCCCACGTTGCCGATGTCGACGATCACCGCTGCCGCGCCGCCCGTGAATTCCCCCCGTCGTGTTCTGCTGGCCAGCCTGATCGGTACCACGATCGAGTTCTTCGACTTCTACATCTACGCCACGGCCGCGGTGCTGGTGTTCCCGCACCTGTTCTTCCCGGACAGCAGCGAACAGGCAGCCTTGCTGCAGTCGCTGGCAACCTTCGCGGTGGCCTTCATCGCACGCCCGGTTGGCTCGGCAGTGTTCGGCCATTTCGGCGATCGCATCGGCCGCAAGGCCACCCTGGTGGCTGCGCTGCTGACCATGGGGCTGTCCACGGTGCTGATCGGCCTGCTGCCGACGCACGCACAGATCGGGCTGTGGGCGCCGGCGCTGCTGGCGCTGTGCCGTTTCGGCCAGGGCCTGGGTCTGGGCGGGGAGTGGGGCGGGGCAGTGCTGCTGGCCACCGAGAACGCACCGCCGGGCAAGCGTGCCTGGTACGGCATGTTCCCGCAGCTGGGTGCACCGCTCGGCTTCCTGCTGTCGGCCGGCATCTTCCTGGTGCTTGGCCGTTGCCTGAGCCAGGCCGACTTCCTGCAATGGGGCTGGCGCATTCCTTTCGTGGCCAGCGCGCTGCTGGTCGGCCTCGGCCTGTGGGTGCGGTTGAACATCCACGAGACCCCCGACTTCAAGCAGGCGCTGGAGCGCAAGGCGCCGGTGCGGCTGCCGATGTGGACGGTGCTGCGTGACCACCCGGTGCCGATGCTGCTGGGTACCCTGGGCGCGTTCGCCACCTTCGTGCTGTTCTACCTGATGACCGTGTTCAGCCTCGGCCACGGCACGGCCGTGCTGGGTTACAGCCGCGAGCAGTTCCTGCTGATGCAGATGGCCGGCATGCTGTTCTTCGCGCTGGGCATCCCGCTGTCGGCGCGCTATGGCGACCGTTGGGGGACGCGCCGCACGATGATCGTGGCCAGCGTGCTGATCATCGGTTTTGGCGTGCTGTTCGCGCCGCTGTTCCAGCCGCACAGCCCGTGGATGGTCACCGCCTTCCTGTGCCTGGGCCTGTTCCTGATGGGCCTGACCTATGGCCCCTGCGGTACCTTCCTGGCCGAGATCTACCCGGTGGAGGTGCGCTACACCGGCGCATCGCTGTCATTCAACCTGGCCGGCATTCTGGGTGCGGCACCGGCGCCGTACCTGGCCACCTGGCTGGCCGAACGCTTCGGCCTGGTCGCGGTCGGCTACTACCTGTGCCTGACTGCGGCAGCGACGCTGTGCGCGCTGGTGGCACTGCACCGGCGCGCGCTGCGGTTCAGCCAAAGAAGCGCTTGAGCGTGCGTCCCAGCCAGCCACCGCCCTGGTGCTCGCGGGTGAACTGGTTAAGGTGCGCCTTGACCTGTTCGGCATAGGCCTGATCATCGCCGCGGATGTGGTTGAACAACCAGCGCGAGAGCATGGTGCGCAGTTCGTCGCTGATGTCCTCGCCGGCCTGGAAGCGCAACCGGTACTCGGCCACGCGCTTGATGAAGATCTCATGCACGCGCTTGTGCGCTGCACAGAACGGGTAGCCCGCCTCCTCCATCAGCTCTTCCTCGAACGCGAAGTGCGACAGGGTGTAGTCGACGACTTCGTCGATCACTTCACCCACCGCTGCACGCTGCAGGCTGGTCTGCGCCACGTGCAGGTGGTTGAGCATCTCGATGATGCGGCGGTGTTGTTGGTCGATCACATCGATGCCGATGTTCAGATCGTCCTGCCAGACCAGTAGTGCCATCCCCGGCTCCCCTTCATGCGTATGTCGGGGCCGACTGTAGAGCTGCCGTGCGGGAACGGCGTTGATCTGGATCAAAGCGAGCCGGTCAGGTCAGCGCAGGCTCGCGTGGACGCAGCGGGCTGGCCACCGTGGTGCAGCTGACCCGGTTGCGGCCACCGGCCTTGGCCAGGTACAGCTGGCGGTCGGCCTCGGAGATCAGCCGGTGCAGCGCATCGCGCTGCGGGCGCAGGCAGCACAGGCCGATGCTGACCGTCATGCGCAGGGTAGCGGTGCCGATGTCCACCTCCAGTGCGGCGATGCGCTGGCGCAGCTCCTCGAAGTACAGCAGCGCCTCGTCCTGTTCCATGTCTGGCACCAGCAGGCAGAACTCCTCGCCGCCGAAGCGCGCGATCAGGTCGTGGCTGCGTGCATGCGCGGTCACCGCGCCGGCCACCGCGCGCAGCGCGTCGTCGCCTGCTTCGTGGCCATGGGTGTCGTTGATGTGCTTGAAGTGGTCGATGTCGATCATCGCCACCGCCACGCATTGGCCGTGCAGCTGCAGCTGCGGCAGCTGGCGCTGGCTCTGCTCCAGGAAGAAGCGCCGGTTGGGCAGCCCGGTGAGGAAGTCGCGGGTGGCCAGGTCCTGCAGGGTGCCGATCAGTTCCAGCTGGTCCACGTTCTGCGAGACGCGGCAGAAGAACTCCTCGCGCGAGAACGGCTTGCGCAGGAAATCGTTGGCGCCGTTCTTCAGGAAGCGCGGGATCAATGAGGCGTCGGTATTGCCGGAGATGCCGATCACCGCCACCTTGTCGCGCGAGCGCAGGGTGCGCAGGCGACGGGTGAATTCCACGCCTTGCATGCCGGGCATTTCCTGGTCGACCACCGCCAGGCGGATCGCCGGATGTGCCTCGATAGCAGCCAGGCCCTCGTTGCCGTCGGCGGCTTCGTGCACCTCATGCCCATACATCCGCAGCAGGGCGGCGGCATAGCCACGCGCGGACGGCGAATCGTCCACCACCAGCGCGGCGATGCGCCGGTTGCGTTCCAGCCGCTGCACCAGCCACACCAGGTAGTCGATGCTGCCCGGGGTATTCTTCAGCACGTAGTCGATGATCTGCTGCTGTAGTACGCGCTTGCGCAGGTCCTCGTCGTAAACGCCGCTGACCACCACCGTCGGCAGGTCGCGCTTGAGGAAGAACTCGACCACTGCATCGCGGTCGCCGTCGGCCAGCACCAGTCCGGTCAGCACCAGGAACCAGCCTCCGCCTTCGCTGAGCAGCCGGTCGGCCTCGGCCAGGGTGGAGGCGATCACCACCGGCAGTTCCAGGCGCTGCTCGATGGCTTCGCGCAGCATGCCGGTGAACGCACGGGAGTTTTCGACCAGCAGGATCCGCTGCGGCAGCGGATCGGCCAGGTCGCCATCGACGGCGGCCTGCGGCAGCACGGGCATGATGCGGTGGCTCACGAGGGAGGGGCTCGGCACGGATAGCGGCGGTTTCGGGTGTAACTTTAGCGGGGCAGTATGCCCTGCGTGTCGTTCGGCGATCAGGCGGGCGATGTGAATGACGCCGCTGTGCCCGCAATGGATTCGTGCAGGACGAACCGGAGCCGGTTGCCACGGCAATGCACCGTACCGCCGTAGGCCATTATCCGGCCGGCCAGACGCTCCGTGGCCTGCTGAACGGTCCCACTCGACAGCGTGCAGCTGCGGTCAAGCAGGCCCACGACCACCACAATGCCGCGGCGGTCGCCAGCCTGGCCGCTCCGGGCGCGCACGCTGACCTGTCCCGACTCCAGCTCCAGCAGCAGCGACACCGCCTCGATCAGCGAGCGATAGATGGCGAGCTGCAGGTCAACAGTCAGCATGCAGGGGTTCCCCTCCAGCCGGGGCGGTATCACGCGATGGGAGTTGTCCCAGTTCTCGCACGCGCCGCCAACGCGCAGCGCGATATACAGCCCAACCTGCTCCAGCCCCGTGGGGTAGACCAGACTGGCCTGTTCACGGAACAGCCGCGAGTGCACGGATGAGGCGTGCTGCAGGCTGTTGGCCACCGCATGATGCCCCTGCGCCTTCAGCCAGCTGACCATCTCGCCGAGCGAGCTGTCCATGCCTTCGCCGAGTTGCCTGAGATGGGAGGCGCGCTCGCGAAGTTCACGCTCACGGATCTGATGCGAACTACGTGCCAAGCGCAATGTGGTTTCCTCAGCCAGTCCACGGGACCGTGCACGTTCGTGGTGATAGCTGATGCTGGATCCCAGGGCGAGCAGTGCGACACTCATCACGGCCATGTTCTGCTGGGTGGCGAAGGTGCCCAGGTCGAACGAGGACGGTAGGCCGGTGCTGGGAGTGGCGAAATGGAGTGGAAGGTTCAACAGCGGAATCGCGATGGCAGCGCCACGCCACCCATGCATGAAGGTCAGGGCGATCGCCGGTAGGGAGGACAGCAGCACCAGGTGGGTGCGTGTGGTGTGGGCGCTGATGGCCGTAAGCTGCATGCACAGGGCCAGGACCAGCATCACCAGGATGGCCGTGACCGTAGGTGCAGCAAAGCGGCGCGTCCAATTGGGGGCCGCGTCTCGTCGCGACCAGAGGAATGCCAGTGGCACGAGGGTAATGATGGCGGCGAAGTGGCCAAAGATCGTGCGATCAACTGCGCTAAGCAGATTGCTCGGCGGCGGGTTCGACCACAGGGCGAATGAAATGCCCATATTGAGAACCGGGACGAACAACGCCGTGCAGAAGGTCAGCGACAGCAGCCAGAGGCCGGCGGCGGACTCCGATGGCATTCTCATGCGGTGCAGGTGGACCACCAGCATCGCCATCGGCATCAGCAGCGTCGAGGCCAGGATGACCCAGGCCAGGCCGTAGCTGTCGATCATGGGGATGCGCAGGGTTGCGAAGTAGGTGTACTCGCCAAGCAGCAGGTAGGGCCACAGGCGGGTCGGGACGATCAGGAGTGCCGCTGCCCGGATGCCCGCTGGCAGGAAGAACTGATCCAGCGAGAACTGACGCGAGACAAGGCAGCTCAAAGCGTAGACGGCCGCGAGTGCGATTCCGACGGGTCGGATCCGGAAGCTCAGTTCAATTGCTTCTTTGAATCGGTCCAAGCCCCGCCTCTTGCCTCCCGGCCAATGATGACTGGCCACGTCCGTAGACATTATCGACAGTCGGAGAAGGGCGCAATCGAGGTGTCTGGCCTCCCTTTGCGCTGCAATTGCCGGCTTCCTGCGCTTCGTGGCCCTACACGGTCAGCAGTGCGTCGGCATAGCCACCAGCGGACGGTGAATCATCCACAATCAGCGCGTCCTCGGTTCGATCACGTTGCAGCCGTTGCACCCGCTACATTCGGCAGTTGATGCTGTCCACTGTGTTCACTATCGCGCAATCGACAATGTCCTGCTGTTACACGCGCCTGTCCAGGTCATTTGTCGCAGATGCAGCTGACCCGCACCGTGGGCGGGTTTCGCTACGGGTATTGGCGATTTCGGACGCTGCATCGGCGTGGCATGGGTTTGCATCGATCCAGTCGATTATGTCCCATGGGCTTTACGGAGTCCGCCCGGTATATGCTGATGCGATTGGGGGTAGCATCCTGCTTGATCCGTATTGCATCCAACCTGGAGGTTAGTGTGGGAAATTTCCGAATTCATGCATTTGCTGGTGCGTTGATGTTGGTGCCGGTATCCGTTCTTGCTTTTGCCCCAAGTGACGACCATGGAATCAAGATGGCCGGCCAAGGACTCGGCCAGTCGATTCCGCAGGCACAGGACCTGAGCGTGGATCCCGGCTGGTTGGTCTATGGGTTCGAGCGCGATGGTATGGATTATTTCCAGGTAAACGATCTCGCGGGCCACGTGCACATCGTGATCGGCAATGCTGCGGGCACGTTCTGGGTACTGCCGGCAGGTGACCCATCTGCGAAGGTGTCGTTGCCTGAGCAGCGCCTGCCTGTTCCCGCCAAAGCCACCAGGACGGTTGTCTATCGGTCCCCCGCATTCACGCTGGTCAGATATGCAAGCGGAGCTGATGTCTTGTGGGCGGTAGAGGCACCCTGATACCGCCTGTTGCCGGGATATCGGAGAGCGCCAGTGTCAGACTGCATGGGCACCCGGATGTTCGCCGGGTGCCCATGACGCCTTTGGCCAGCGGGATGAGCGGGACGTTCATGCGATACCGCTGCGTTGGTTCGATCCGATCGCTTGACTGTGAAATGCGCTACTGCAGCGCAGAGGGTGCAGGGCAGCTGTACCGTGATGGAGCACTGGGCTGTGTCTCAAGTTTTGTTTCACGATCGAGGAACAGGATCCTGACCCGGTTGCGATAGCAGTCAACGGTCCCGTCATAGGGCAGGGTTCGCCCGGTCAGCCGCTCGAACGCTGCCATGGTTGTCTGCTGGGAAAGGCGCCGACGCGACTCCAGCAGCGACACGACCATGAGGATTCCGCGCCTGGAGCCCATTCCGCCGCATCTTGCACGAATGCGAATCTGTCCACCTTCATGCTTGAGAAGAATGGAGACTGCATCAATCAGTGTCCGGTAAGCGGCCAACTGCAGTTCCACGCTCAGGTTGCAGGGGTCGCCTTTCAGATCAGGGCGGAGAACGCGCTCCGTCAGCGTCCACGACTCACGGATGCCACCAGCCTGCAAAGCCACGTAAAGCCCAAGATGCTCCAGACCCGAGGGATAGACCATGCTTGTCTGTTCGCGAAGGAGCCGCGAATGTACATTCGAAGTATGCAGAAGGCTGCTGGCCACTGCGTGATGTCCCTGGGCCTTGAGCCAGTCGGCCAGCTCCACCAGTGAGGTATCAATGCCGTCGCCGAGCTTGCGAAGGTGCAGGGCACGCTCACGCAGCTCC
Source organism: Stenotrophomonas maltophilia group sp. vghtpe118 (assembly GCF_052605195.1). NCBI lineage: Bacteria > Pseudomonadati > Pseudomonadota > Gammaproteobacteria > Lysobacterales > Lysobacteraceae > Stenotrophomonas > Stenotrophomonas maltophilia group sp. vghtpe118. The sequence continues at coordinate 4,230,270 of NZ_CP199672.1, forward strand.
ATCTCGCTGGCCAATTGCGAGCTCCTCGCAAGATGGATGGCGTCCCTTTCCCCCATCTCGCGCAGCCTGTAACGATGGTAGAAGTGGGTGATGCGTGATCCGAGCAACAGCAATACGATGCCGCTGATCGCCATGATCTGCTGGGTGATGAAGGCCGCGGGATCGAATGCGGTGGGATGGGTGTTGGGCGTGGTCAGGCCGATGACCATGTTGAGCACCGGTACTGCAAGGGCGGCACCCTTCCAGCCATACAGGCAGGTAAGTGCGGCCGCGGGGAGTGCCAGCAGCAGCAGGAGCGTTGCCTTCAGCGCAACCCAGTCTGCGGGCAGTTGAGTTGCTGCTATCCCGATCAGGAGCATCGATGAAAGTGCCGCCAGCATCGGGGTCTTTCGTCCAGCGTTCCACTCCTGCCCCAGGTCCTGTCGCGCCCACAGCATGGCGATGGGGGCCACCGTCAGAATGCCGATGAAGTCGCCCACGCTGTAACGCGCCGCACTGGTCAGGAAGGGCGTGGAAGGGGGTGTTGGCCAGAGCAGATGGGAAAAGCTGAGGTTCAGCAGCGTAACTACGACGCTGGAAGCGGCGGCAATCAACAAAAGGCCGATCGTCTGCGACTCCGCCATCAGTCGCCGTTGCAGCTTCACAATCAACATCACTGCGGGCATGAGGAACGCGGAGGCAACAATGACCCATGTCAGGCCGTACTTCTCGATCATTGGCACGCGGGACTGTGCAAAGTACGCATATTCGCCCAGCAGCAGATACGGCCACAGGCGCGGCGGGCACAACAGTACGGCCGCCACCCGGATGCCGGCTGGCAAATAGAACTGATCCAGCGACAGCTGTCGGGTTGCCCAATAGGCAACTGCATAAAGCAAGGCAAGCATCAGGCCAGCCGGACGAATGCGCACCTTCAGCAACAATCCTTCTTTCCACCAGTCCAATCGCACGTCCCCCTCTCCTACGTGTCCCCTGTCAGCTTCCATTCGCCGCGAGGCCCGGTTTCTCAGGACGTTATCGGTCTGCGAACGATTATGCAATTGCACAGCGGCGCATTTAGGGAGTTGACCAACCATCCATCACAGATGTTGCGTGAAAATCTGTGACGTGTGCAGCACGATCAGCGCTGCGGTGCGCCTGTCAGAGCGTTCAATCCAGGAGATGCGGAATCTTCACCACAATGCATCCCGCAGCTTGTACCACGACATCGCCGCCACCAGCAGCGGCATGCGCAGCAGCCGGCCGCCGGGGAAAGGCGCATGCCGCAGGCGCTGGAACACGTCCAGGCGCTCGCTCTGGCCGGCAATCGCGGCGGCGATGACTTCGCCAGCCAGCCCGGCGGCGGCCACCCCATGGCCGGAGAACCCCTGCGCGAAGTACAGGTTGCCGTCCAGCCGGCCCCAATGCGGAGCGCGGTTGCGGGTGATGTCCACGTAACCGCCCCAGACCTGCTCCAGCGGCACGTCGGCCAGTTGTGGAAACACCTGGTGCATGCGCCGCTGCATCACCCTGTGCAGGCCGGGTGGGGGCAACGCCGAGTAACTGGCGCGGCCGCCGAACAGCAGCCGGTGGTCGTGGCTGAGGCGGAAATAGTCCAGTGCCCACGCGGTGTCGGCCACGGCCATGTTGTTGCCGATCAGGGCACGGGCGCGCTCGGCCCCCAGCGGCGCGCTGGCGCCGATATAGGTGCCGACCGGCATGATCCGCCGTTCCAGGTCGGGCAGCAGGCCCTGCAGCCAGGCATTGCCGGCCACCACCAGATGCGCAGCGCGCACGCTTCCCTGCGCGGTATGCAGGGTGGGCTGCGGTCCGCGCTGCACGCGGGTCACTGCGGAGTTCTCGTGGATCACCACGCCGGCCGCACGTGCCGCATCGGCCAGGCCACGCGCATAGGCCAGCGGGTGCAGGTGCGCGCTGTGCGGATCGAACATCGCGGCGCGGTAGCGCGGGCTGTCCAGCTGTGCGCGCAGCGCATCACGGTCCCACCACTGCATCGGGTAGTCGTAGTGGCGCTGAAGATGCTCGCAGTTGGCGCGCAGGTCGCGCTCATGGCGCTCGCGGATGGCGACGCTGGCGTGGCCCTCCAGCCAATGGCAGTCGATACCATGGCGGTCGATGCGCCTGCGCATCGCCTGTACTGCGTCGCGCGACCATTCGAACAGGTGGCGCGCATCGTTACGGCCGAGCTGACGCTCCAGTTCGTCCACCTCGCAGCCATAGCCGACCAGCGCCTGGCCACCATTGCGGCCGGACGCGCCCCAGCCGATCCGCTGTGCGTCCAGCACCACCACGCGTTGGCCACGCACGGCCAGTTCCAGTGCGGCGGTCAGGCCGGTATAGCCGGCGCCCAGCACCGCAACGTCGGCCTGCACCTGCCCCTGCAACGCGGGCAGTGCGGGCGGTTCGGGCAGGCTGGAGGCATACCAGCTGGGCGGAAAGGCGGCGCTCACTGCAGGCCTCGTGGGTGCAGTGCGGGCGGGCGGAGCAGGGCAGGTCGATCAGCGTTCACCCCGGTAGTTTCGCCGATGCATGGCAGCTGTGGTGTGACGGCAGCGACTTGCCGCCGTTGCCAGGCGACGGGTAACGTGTCGGCACGCCAAGGAGTCTTCCCATGCGCCGCCTGCCCTGGGTGGGCCTGCCCACCGACAGCACCGTGCTCGGCCACCACCGTTTCGCGGTGGCCGGCGAGAAGTATGTGCGCGCGCTGGCCGAGGCGGCCGAGGTGACCCCGGTGGTGTTGCCGAGCCTGCAGCCACCGTTGCCGGCCAGCGACTGGCTGCTTGGGCTCGATGGCCTGCTGTTGACCGGCGCGGTCAGCAACATCGAACCGCAGCACTACGAAGGCGGCCGCAGCTGGCCAGGCAATCCGCATGACCCTGCCCGCGATGCCAATGCCTTCGCGCTGCTGCACGAGGCGCTGGCGCTGGACCTGCCAGTGCTGGCGATCTGCCGGGGCTTCCAGGAGCTGAACGTCGCACTGGGCGGCAGCCTGCATCCGCAGGTGCATGCGGTGCCCGGCCTGGCCGACCATCGCGAAGACCCGCGGGCGCCGGTGGACGTGCAGTATGGGCCGGCCCATGCGGTGACCCTGGCCGCCGACGGCTGGCTGGCGCAGTGGCACGGCGGTGGCCGCGCGCAGATCAATTCGGTGCACGGACAGGGCATCGCCCGCCTCGCGCAGGGCCTGCAGGTCGAGGCCATGGCCGATGACGGACTGGTCGAGGCGGCGCGCAGCCTGCACCATGGATTTGTGCTCGGCGTACAGTGGCATCCGGAGTGGCGTGTCACGCAGACGCCGTTCTATCACGCTATTTTCCGTGCGTTCGGCCAAGCTTGCCGGCAGCACCAACAGAACCGACTGGATTCCCGATGAGTTCCCGAACGCGCCCGCGCAAGACGGCCACGCCCCCCGCACCGCAGGAAAGCAGCCTGCTGCGCTGGCTGAAGGAGCGGCGCATCACCGAGGTGGAATGCTTGGTGCCGGACATCACCGGCAACGCCCGCGGCAAGATCATTCCTGCCGACAAGTTCTCGCACGACTACGGCACGCGCCTGCCGGAAGGCATCTTCGCCACCACCGTCACCGGCGAGTTCCCTGACGACTACTACGAGCTGACCTCGCCGTCGGACTCGGACATGATGCTGCGCCCTGACCCGGATACGGTGCGCATGGTGCCGTGGGCAGCCGATGCCACCGCGCAGGTCATCCACGATTGCTACACCAAGAGCGGCGAACCGCACGAGCTTGCGCCGCGCAACGTGCTGCGCCGCGTACTGGCGGCTTATGCGGAACTGGGCCTGCGCCCGGTGGTGGCGCCGGAGCTGGAGTTCTTCCTGGTGCAGAAGAACACCGACCCGGACTTCCCGCTGCTGCCACCGGCCGGTCGCTCGGGGCGCCCGGAGACCGCGCGGCAGTCGTACTCGATCGACGCGGTCAACGAGTTCGACCCGATCCTCGACCTGATGTACGACTACGCCGATGCGATGAAGCTGGATGTGGACACGCTGATCCACGAATCCGGCGCAGCACAGCTGGAGGTCAATTTCACCCATGCCGATGCGATGGACCTGGCCGACCAGGTGTTCCTGTTCAAGCGCACCATGCGCGAGGCGGCGATGCGCCACGGGGTATACGCCACGTTCCTGGCCAAGCCGATGGAAAACGAGCCCGGTAGTGCCATGCACATCCACCAGAGCCTGGTGCGGGTGAGCGATGGCAGCAATGTGTTCGCTGGCGAGACCGATGCTGAGGGCGAGTTCAGCCCGGTGTTCGGCCACTACCTGGGCGGCCTGCAGAAGTACGCGCCGCAGGCGATGGCGTTCTTCGCGCCGAACGTGAATTCCTACCGGCGCCTGGTGTTCGGCGAAGTCTCGCCGAGCAACGTGCACTGGGGCTTCGACAACCGCACCTGCGGCCTGCGCGTGCCGCTGGATACGCCGGAAAACATGCGCGTGGAGAGCCGTTTCGCCGGCTCCGACGCCAACCCCTACCTGGCGATGGCCGCGACCCTGGCCTGCGGCCTGCTCGGCATCCGCGAGCGGCTGGCGCCGGACGCGCCGGTGACCGGCAGCGCGAAGGAACTGGGCTACAACCTGCCGCGCTCGCTGGGCGAGGCGCTGGACGGGCTGGAGCAGTGCAGCGAGCTCCAGGCCCTGCTGGGCGAGCGTTTCTGCCGCGCCTACATCTCGGTCAAGCGCAAGGAATACGAGACCTTTTTCCGCGTCATCAGCTCGTGGGAGCGCGAGTTCCTGCTGCTGAACGTCTGAGCATCTGGAATAGAAAAATCCGCCGCCGGGGGGTAGGCTGGCACCCGTCGCCGGCCCCGCCGGCCCCCCTTCCCGCATTCTGGAGCACCCGATGAAGCTGCGTATCCTCACGCTCGGCCTGGCCTCCGCCATGCTTGCCGCCTGTGGCGGTGGCAACGGCGGCGCGCAGGACAGCCAGGTCCTGAACGTCTACAACTACAGCGATTACATCGCCGAGGACACCATTCCGACCTTCGAGAAGGAGAGCGGCATCAAGGTGACCTACGATGTGTTCGACAGCGATGAGATGGTCGAGACCAAGCTGCTGGCTGGCAACAGCGGCTACGACGTGGTGGTGCCGACCCTGAACTTCTTCGGCCGCCAGATCCAGGCCGGCGTGTTCCTGCCGCTGGACAAGAGCAAGATCCCGAACCTGGCCAACCTCGATCCGGCGGTGATGAAGCGCATCGCCACCCAGGATCCGGGCAACCAGTACGGCGTGCCGTACATGATCGGCACCACCGGCATCGGCTACAACGTGGACATGCTGAAGCAGCGCTTCGGCGGCAGCACCGATATCGCCAACAGCTGGGACCTGGTGTTCAAACCGGAGAACATCAGCAAGATGACGGACTGCGGCGTGACCATCCTGGACACGCCGGCCGACATGATCCCGATCGCGCTGCATTACCTGGGCCTGGATCCGCACAGCGGCGACCCGGCCGAGCTGCAGAAGGCGGCCGACCTGCTGAAGTCGATCCGCCCGTACGTGCAGAACTTCCACTCCTCGCAGTACGTCGGTTCGCTGGCCAATGGCGGCACCTGCCTGGTGGTCGGCTGGTCGGGTGACATCATCCAGGCCCGCGACCGCGCCGAGGAAGCCAGCAATGGCGTGCACGTGGCTTATTCGATCCCGAAGGAAGGTGCGCCGCAGTGGTTCGACATGCTGGCGATCCCGAAGGACGCCAAGCACCCGGAAGCGGCGTACAGGTTCATCAACTATCTGCTGGAACCGAAGGTCGCCGCGGCCAACACCAACTTCATCCACTACGCCAACCCGATCCCGGCCGCGACACCGCTGGTGGACGAGGCGATCCGCACCGACCCGACGATCTACCCGCCGGCCGACGTGGCCGATAAGATGTTCACCTACTCGATCAACACGCCGGAGACCGACAAGCTCTACACCCGGCTGTGGACCGAGGTGAAGACCGGCCGTTAAGCCGGTCTGGCGCCGCCGGGCCTTGCCCGGCGGCAGCCTTGCTTCACCGCTTCACCGTGCCGGAATCGGTACCGTCGGCCTGGCCAAGGTGCCTCAGGATGGCCGGCAGCAGGTCGCGTGCATCGCGGCCGCCGTTGCACAGGAACGACGAACTCATCCGCTGCAGGTTGTGCATGCCGATGAAGAACAAGCCCGGTTGCGGGGAAACGCCAAACTCGCCCAGCGGATAGCCGTGGGCATCCAGCGCGCCCTGCACATCGAGCCAGGGCCATTCGGCGACGAAACCGGTGGCCAGCACCACCGAGCGGATGCCTGCCGCCTGCAGATCCAGTTCATCCGGGGCTATGTCCGGCTCCCAGTGCAGATAGACCTCTTCGGGAATGTAGCGGGCATCGTCGGTGCGCGGTTCGGGCCGCGTGGCGTAGTACGCGCTGGCCAGCGAATCGAGATAGGCGTACTCGGCCCGCGTCGCTTCGATCGCGGTGCGAAGTTGCGGGCGGACATCGGCGAAGCGGGCGGTGTTTCCATTAAATTCCTGCAACCGTCCCAGCAACCTGATCCCTGCGCGGTGCATCGCCAGCAGGCTGATCGAACTGCCCAGGCCGGCACTTCCTTTGCCGGAAATCAGGGGGAACTCTGCGGTGCGGGCCTTGCGCAGCGCGTCCGGCTCGCCTGCCAGTACGGCCGCCGATTGGCTTACGTGTTGATGGATGCGCCCGGCCATGTCCCACCAGGTCATCGAGTCCTTGCCGCGCAGCCGACGGGTGTGCGAATGACGATCGGCCAATGACCAGTACACGCTGCGACCAGCGTCGCACAGGTCCTGGGCAATCTGTGCGCCGGACTGGCCGCCGCCGATGACCAGCACCGCGCCCGCGGGTAGCTGGCCGGGACTGCGGTAGTCGCTGGAGTGCAGCACGGTGAGGCCTGCTGCGGGCGCGAAAGGGGCCCGGGGCAACCGCGCCCGGCGGTATTCACCGGTGGCGACCACCACCGCCTGGGCATGGATCAGCCCCCGGCTGCTGTCGATGGCATAGCCACCGGACTCCGGCCCGACCCGATGGACCACGCACCCCTCGCTGATCGGCAACGCGCGCTCGTCGGCATAGTCGCGCAGCCGTCGGATCACTTCCGGGGCCCCCATGAACCCTTCCGGGTCATCCCCCGCATAGGCATGGCCATGCAGGGCCATCGTCGCGTTGGCGGTGTTGGTCTGGAACGAATCCCAGCGCCGCCGCCAACTGGCGCCCACGGTTTCGGCCTCCAGCACGCGATGCTCGACGCGGGCCTCCTGCAGGAGCGCGCTGAGCGACAACCCGGCCTGGCCGGCGCCGATGATGACCAGCGGCAGCCGTGCAGGCAGGCAGCCCGGCAGGCGGGGCGGGAAAGGGGAGGGGCTGTCCGGGGAAATCACCAGGGGCGGTCCATGCAAGGCCTAGATGCGGGACATTGCGCGGGGAATGTCCGGGGCTTTCAATGGATCCCGTTCTGAAAAATGTTGCAGATCGGGCTGCCGCCCGCAGTGTCTGGCCGGGACGGCTGCAGGGTCGTCCAGGGGAGCCCGGGCCTTGGGGCGGACAGGCCACCATCGCGGGGAAAACTGACACGCCCTCGGGGGCCCTGGGCGGGCCAGCGGCCGCTTCCACCCACTCCCGTCATATCCCCTTCGGCCCCCGGCCGTTAGAATGGCCGCCGCTGTCCACCGCCCGCTCCCGGAGCCCCCATGCCCGTTGAAGCCCAGCCGGTAGCCGCCGTCGTCGACACGACCGGTGCGCCCGGCTATCTCTCCATTCGTGATCTGCGCAAGGAATTCGACGGTTTCGTCGCCGTCGACGACGTCAACCTGGACGTGCGCAAGGGCGAGATCTTTGCCCTGCTCGGTGGCTCCGGCAGTGGGAAGTCGACCCTGCTGCGCTGCCTGGGCGGCTTCGAGACGCCCACCAAGGGCAGCATCACCGTCGATGGCCAGCGCCTGGACGCGCTGCCGCCGTATCAGCGGCCGGTCAACATGATGTTCCAGTCCTACGCCCTGTTCCCGCACATGACGGTCGAGCAGAACATCGGCTTCGGCCTGAAGCAGGATGGCCTGGGCAAGGACGCGATCAGCAAGCGCGTCGGCGAAATGCTCGACCTGGTGCAGATGGGCCACCTGGGCAAACGCAAGCCGCACCAGCTGTCCGGTGGCCAGCAGCAGCGCGTGGCGCTGGCGCGGTCGCTGGCCAAGGGGCCGAAGCTGCTGCTGCTGGACGAACCGATGGGCGCGCTGGACAAGAAGCTGCGCTCGCAGATGCAGCTGGAACTGGTCAGCATTATCGAATCGTCGGGCGTGACCTGCGTGATGGTCACCCACGACCAGGAAGAAGCGATGACCATGGCCACCCGCATCGCGGTGATGGATGCCGGCTGGATCCAGCAGGTCGGCAAGCCGGACGAGGTCTACGAGCAGCCGGCCAACCGCTTCGTCGCCGAGTTCATCGGTTCGGTCAACCTGTTCGATGGGGTGATCGACGAGGACCTGCCCGAGTACGTGACCGTGCGCTCGCCGCTGTTCCCGGCGCCGATCTACATCGCCCATGGCATCACCTGTTACGAAGGGCAGCCGGTCGCATTCGCGCTGCGCCCGGAGAAGGTGATGATCGGCAAGGACGAGCCGGAAGGGCACACCAACAAGGCGCAGGGCGTGATCGAGGACATCGCCTACTTCGGCAGCCACTCGGTGTATCACGTGCGCCTGCCCAGCGGCGCCAAGGTGCTGGCCAACTTCGCCAACTCGCAGCGCTGGGCCAGTGATGGCTTCACCTGGGGCGACGAGGTGTGGGTGCACTGGCGCGACAACGACGGCGTGGTGCTCACCTCATGAGCGTCGCCGGCCTGAAGCGCTGGCTGCCGGGGCTGCGTGCCACGGTGATCGGCATTCCGTACCTGTGGCTGCTGCTGTTCTTCGCAGTGCCGTTCCTGATCGTGCTGATGATCAGTTTCTCGCTCAGCCGGGTCGGCTCGCCGCCGTATACCTGGCTGCTGCAGTACGGGGACGGCGGGTTCTCGCTGAAGCTGAACCTGGAGAATTACCTGGCGCTGTTCCGCGATTCGATCTATGCGCAGGCCTTCCTGAGCTCGATCAGGATCGCGGCCATCTCCACCTTCCTGACCCTGCTGATCGGCTACCCGATGGCCTACGCCATCGCCCGCCTGTCGCCGGCCGCACGCAACGTGGCGATGATGCTGGTGGTGCTGCCGTCGTGGACCTCGTTCCTGATCCGCGTGTATGCGTGGAAGGCGATCCTGGACCGCAACGGCCTGCTTGACCAGTTCCTGCAGTTCACCGGCCTGCAGACGCTGATGACGTCGATGGGCCTGCCGAAACTGCAGTTGATCGATACGCCGACCGCCGCCTACATCGGCATCGTCTACTGCTACCTGCCGTTCATGGTGCTGCCGCTGTACGCCAACCTGGTCAAGCATGACCACCGCCTGCTGGAAGCGGCCTACGACCTGGGTGCCAGGCCATGGCAGGCCTTCCTCCGCATCACGCTGCCGCTGTCGAAGGCCGGCATCATCGCCGGCTGCATGCTGGTGATGATCCCGGCAGTGGGGGAATTCGTGATTCCGGAAATGCTGGGGGGCTCGGAGACGCTGATGGTCGGCCGCCAGCTGTGGAACGAGTTCTTCAACAACCGCAACTGGCCGGGCGCGTCGGCGATGGCGGTGGCGATGATCCTGTTGCTGCTGGTGCCGATCCTGCTGTTCAACCGATCCCAGCAGCGCCTGCTGGAAGGGAAGCAGGCATGAGCCCGCGTACCGCCAAGGGCCTGGGGCTGGGCGTGCTGCTGCTCGGCTTCGCCTTCCTGTACCTGCCGATCCTGCTGTTGATGTTCTATTCGTTCAACAGCTCGCGGCTGGCGATGGTCTGGGCCGGGTTCTCCACCCGCGCCTACAGTGACCTGTTCGCCGACCGCGCGCTGATGGATGCGATGTGGACCAGCCTGGTGGTGGCGTTCTGGACCGCCTGTACCGCCACCGTGCTGGGCACGCTGGCGGCGATGGTGATGACCCGCTTCAAGCGCTTCCGTGGCAAGCCGCTGTTCGGTGCGCTGGTCACCGCGCCGCTGGTGATGCCGGATGTGATCCTGGGCTTCTCGCTGATGGCGCTGCTGGCCTCGATGGGCGCGATTCCGGGCTTCCCGGCGCGCGGCCTGGCCACCATCTGGATCGCGCACGTCACCTTCACCCTGTGCTTCGTCACCGTGGTGGTGTCTTCGCGGCTGCAGGAAATGGATCTGTCGCTGGAAGAAGCGGCGATGGACTTGGGGGCCAGCCGGCTGACCGTGTTCACCCGCATCACCCTGCCGATCATCGCGCCGGCGCTGGTGGCGGGCTGGCTGTTGGCGTTCACCCTGTCGCTGGATGACGTGGTGGTGGCCAGCTTCGTCGCCACGCCGGGCTCGACCACGCTGCCGATGAAGGTGTTCGCGTCGGTGCGCATGGGCATCAGCCCGAAGATCAATGCACTGGCCACGCTGCTGGTGTCGGCGGTATCGATCGCCGCGGTGATCGGCTGGTACATCAATGCCCGTGCCGAGAAGCGGCGCCAGCGCGACCTGCAGCTGGCGCGGCAGGACAACGGCTGAGTACACGATCCGTCCACTGTGCCGGCAACACCCGGCTCACGGCCGGCGGCGCACAATGGGGGTCTTCCAGATGGAGATCCCCCATGACCGTCGAGATCGTCGACCCGGCCACCGGCCAGGTGACCTACCGCCATGTACTGATGGGCGCTGCCGACATCGAGCAGCGCCTGCAGGCCGCCGCCGATGCGTTCCCCGGCTGGGCCGAGCGTTCGCTGCAGGAACGCGGCGCGATCCTGCGCCAGATCGCGGCGCAGCTGCGCACGCGCCGCGACGACCTGCAGCAGGCGATGACCCACGAGATGGGCAAGCTCAAGGCCGAAGCGCTGGCCGAGGTCGACAAGTGCGCGGCGGCCTGCGAGTACTACGCCGACCATGCGGCCGACTATCTCAAACCGCAGCTGATCGACACCGAAGCGCAGCGCAGCTATGTGCGCTACGAGCCGATCGGCTGCGTGTTCGCGGTGATGCCGTGGAATTTTCCGATCTGGCAGGTGTTCCGCTTCCTCGCACCGGCGTTCATGGCCGGCAACGTGGCCCTGCTCAAGCACGCCAGCAACGTGCCGCAGTGTGCCGACCTGATCCTGGCGGTGTGCCGTGATGGCGGCCTGCCGGACGGCGTGTTCGACGTGCTGCACATCGACAACGACCAGGCCGCCGACGTGCTGCGCGACGCACGGGTGAAGGCGGTGACGCTGACCGGCAGCGAGCGGGCAGGGCGCTCGATCGCCTCCAACGCCGGCAGCCAGTTGAAGAAGTCGGTGATGGAGCTGGGTGGCAGCGATGCCTTCGTGGTGCTCGACGATGCCGACCTCGACAAGACGGTTGCGGCAGCGGTGAAGTCGCGCTTCGACAACAGCGGGCAGACCTGCATCGCGGCCAAGCGGTTCATCGTGGTCGAGGCGGTAGCCGATGAATTCACCCGTCGCTTCGTTGAAGCTGCGGCCGAGCGCCAGTACGGCGACCCCGATGAGCGGGGCACCACGCTGGCGCCGATGGCCCGTGCCGATCTGCGCGATGAACTGCACAAGCAGGTACAGGCCAGCGTGGCCAAGGGGGCGCGTGTGCTGATAGGCGGCGAGCCGATTGCCGGCACCCATGCCGGCTATCCGGCCACGGTGCTCGACCAGGTCGGCCCGGGCATGCCGGCCTACGACGAGGAACTGTTCGGTCCGGTGGCTGCGGTGATCCGGGTCGCTGATGAGAGCGAGGCACTGCGCGTGGCCAACGACACCCGCTTCGGCCTCGGCGGCAGCGTGTGGACGCGCGATCCGGTGCGCGGCGAAGCTTTCGCACAACGCATGGAATGCGGCGCCGCGTTCGTCAACGCGATCGTCAAGAGCGATGCGCGGCTGCCGTTCGGCGGCAGCAAGCAGTCTGGGTTTGGCCGGGAACTGGCCGACCACGGCATCCATGAGTTCATGAACATCAAGACCGTTTACGTAGCTTGATGCCGAATGGCAATGCCGGCCGCTGGCCGGCATTGCCCTGGTTGCCGGCCAGCGGCCGGCACTACCACCAGCGGGTCACAACCACTTTGCGCGCTTGAACAACCGGTACAGGCCCACGCAGACGCCGCCCACACCAACGATCATCAGTGGGTAGGCCCACGGTTGGCTCAGCTCCGGCATGTGGCTGAAGTTCATCCCGTACCAGCTGGTGATCAGCGTCGGTGCCGCCAGCAGCGCGGCCCACGCACCGAGGCGCTTGACCGTCTCGCCCTGCGCCAGCGTCACCAGCGACAGGTTCACGCTGAGCGCGGTGCCCAGCATCTCGCGCAGGGTGTCGATCACATCGCTGATGCGTACCGCGTGGTCGTGCACGTCACGGATGTAGAGCTTCACTTCGTCCGGAACCAGCTCGCCCTGGTAACGGCGCAGCTGGGCCAGCACATCCTGCAGCGGCGCCACCGCCATCCGCATCTTGTTCAGTTCGCGCTTGAGCTCGTACAGGCGTACCACGGTGCTGCGCTTGTAGTTCTCGGCGAAGATGTCCTTTTCCAGCAGGTCCAGGGTGTCGCGGAAGCGGTGCACGATCGGCAGGTAATTGTCGACCACGAAGTCGGTCACCGCGTACAGGCAGTACGACGGGCCCATCTTCAGCAGCTGCGGCTCACGCTCGACCCGAGCACGTACCGGCGCGTAGGAAAGCGAGGCGCCGTGGCGCACCGTTACCAGGAAGCGCGGGCCGAGGAAGGCATGGGTTTCGCCATACTGGATGCGCTCGTCGACCATCTGCGCGGTGGTCACCACCACGAACATTGAATTGCCGTAGGTCTCGACCTTGGGCCGCTGGTGGGCGTTGCGCGCATCCTCGATGGCCAGGTCGTGCAGGCAGAACTCCTCCTGCAGTTTCAGCAGCACATCGTCGTTGGGGTCGTACAGGCCAACCCAGACAAAGCCATTGCCACTGGCAATGACATCGCTGATGGCGTCCAGGGTGATGTCGTGGCGTTTGCCCTCGTCATCGTAGTGGACGCAGTTGATGACGCAGGCGGGGTTGGCTGAAGCCGGGGCGGAAGCGGAGGCGGGCAATGACATGCCCGCCATCGTGCGTCAGCGCCGTGTTTCGGACAAGTGAGGATGGCGCCCCAGTACCCACGCCAGCGCGACGTGGACGGGCAGCAGCAGCACGATCCACTGCACGTTGTACTGCGCCTGCAGGCTCAGCCAGTGCAGCACCAGCGCCGCCACGGCCTGCACTGCCAGCAGCCACAGCACGACCCTGAACATGCGGCCCGGCACGCGCCGGCGCAGCAGGCTGATTGCTCCGGGCAGCAGCAGCACGGCCACCGGCGAAAGCAGCAGCAGGTTGCGGTTGGCCCAGGCGGCGTAGTGGATGCTGAAGCCCCACAGGAACACCAGCAGGCTGCCGGCGATGGCGCACAGCAGCCAGAACGGCAGGGCCAGCCCGGCCAGCAGGCGCGGGCGGTTGCGCAGCACCAGCACGCCGCCGGCCACGGCCAGACCAAGCAGCAGCCACGGCCACCAGCGACGCGCGAATTCCTTCGGCTCCGGATCGATGCGGTGTGGCAGCAGTTCCTGTTCGGACTGCACCAGCGGCCGGCCATCACTGTTGCGTGCCTGGCGCAGCGCATCGGCCAGGCGCATCGGCACGAACGCTTCCTGCCAGCGCGACAGCGGCTGGTCGGCAAACGGCCCCAGGCCGACATCGAAGCCCAGCCACATCCACGGGGCGGGCGAGGCCAAGCGCACCGACTCGCTGCGGTAGGTGTTGCCGCGCGAACGCCCCGACAACTGCGACTGCAGGCCACCGCCCAGCGCCTTGTCCACCGTGTCGCGTACCATCGTGGCGCAGTTGGCGGTGTAGTAGTCGTAGTGGTAGCGCGCGTTTTCCGGCTTGGCCCGCTCGGCCAGGTCAGCGGCCAGGGCACGCGCCTGGTCGGGGCGCAGGTCCAGCCACTGCACGCTGGCACCGCGGCCGGTCTCGTCGTAGTACGACAGGTCCTGCTGCAGCGGTAGCGCCACCAGGTAATACATCATGTCGCCGCGCACGAAGCGGCTGATGAAATCGTCCTCGGACGGATCGAAGTAGCCGAAGTTGTATGAGGTCGCTTGGCCGCTGAGCGGATCGATCACCACGATGGCATCATGGCCGAAGCGTTCGAAGAACACGGTGCCCGGCTGCATGGTCACCACGCCGATACGCGGGACCGGGGCCTCGGCGTTGGCGGTGGCAGGTGCGGGCACGGCTGCCGCCGGCTGCGCGAAGGCGGCCAGTGGCAGGGCCATGGTCATGGCCAGCACACACAGTGCCAGCCACGCCGTCAGGATCAGACCGCGGCGCTTCAAGCGTCGTCCTGCGCGTCCGGCGGCAGCACGGTCACGTGGAAGGCCTGCACCCGGCGCGCATCGGCGCGGGCCACGCGGAACATGAAGCGGTCCAGCGCCAGCTCATCGCCGACTTCCGGCAGATGGCCCACGGCCTCGGTGACCAGGCCACCGATGGTGTCGTAGTCCTCGTCGGAGAACGTCGCGCCGAAGCGCTCGTTGAAGTCGCCGATCGGGGTCAGCGCGTCGACCACGTACTGGCCGTCGGACTGGATGGCGATCTGCGCGGACGGATCCTCGGCCTCGTCGTGCTCGTCGTCGATCTCGCCGACGATCTGCTCCAGCACGTCCTCGATGGTGACCAGGCCGGCGACACCGCCGTACTCGTCGACCACGATGGCCATGTGGTTGCGCGACAGGCGGAACTCCTTCAGCAGCACGTTCAGCTTCTTCGCCTCCGGGATCAGCACCGCCGGGCGCAGCAGCTCGCGCACGTTGGCCGGGCCGTTGTCGGCGACCACGCCGCGCAGCAGGTCCTTGGCCAGCAGGATGCCAAGGATGTCGTCCTTGTTCTCGCCGTGCACCGGGAAGCGCGAATGGCCCGATTCGACCACCTGCTTCATCAGTTCCAGGAAGGGCGCTTCGACCGGCAGCGAGACCATCTGCGAGCGCGAGATCATCACGTCGCCCACGGTCAGCTCGGCCACCGAAATGGCGCCTTCCATCATCTTCAGGGTATCGGCGGCGATCAGACCCTCTTCCTGCGCGGTGTGCAGGACAGCGACCAGCTCGTCGCGGGTGTGGGGTTCGCCGGAGAAGGCCGAGGTCAGGCGTTCAAGCCAACCGCGCTTCTTTTCACTGTGCTCCGAAGGGGAGCTACTACTGTCGTCTTCTGACATCTCTGGAAAAAAGGCACCCGGCAGGCCGGGCGTTGGCCCAAGTCTAGCAGGATGTGGCGGCCTGTCAGTGACCGTCGCTGCCCGGTCCGGTGATCGGCGGCGGGGCCAGTTCAGGCCGGGCAGGGGCTTCTTCTTCAGGCAGGTCCAGGCTGTAGGTACAGCCGGCCAGGGTCTTGCCCGGGTGGGAGGCCACGGTGGAGACGCTGAGGATGATCGACTCGATCTGAGACTCGCCGGTCTTCGGGTCGGTCACGTCGCGGCTGACCAGCTCGCGACCGGCCATGAACTTGCCGTCCTGGTCGTAGCCGATCTCCAGCGCCAGGCGCTTGGCCAGAGGCCGAGGGTCGGCCTGGTCGAGGACGGCCATGATGCTGGCGCCGGCCACCGCTACCCGCTCGGTCTGTTGGCCGAAGACGGTGATCGGGCTGGCCAGCCGGTACTCGCTCATGAACTGGTTGCCCTGCGGCAGCGGCTGCAGGCCCCGGGCCACGGCCTTCAGCGGATCGGCCAGCAGCGGCGCCAGCGCTGTCTGCTCGGCCACGCCCTGGCGGCATTCGATCAGCGCCGGCAGATCCAAGGCAGCGGCCGGGGCGGACGCGACGAGCAGCAGGGGCAGGGCAATACGCAGCAGCACAAAGAAATTCCCGTTGTAGAGCCGAGCCCATGCTCGGCTGCATTTCGGTCAGGTTTGCGGGGGGCGATGCGTTGGAGCCGAGCGTAGGCGCGGCTGTATAGGCCTTAGCGCTCGCCCGCGTACGGGTCGTCAATGCCCAGCTCGGCCAGGATCTCGCGCTCCAGCTGTTCCATCGCCTCGGCCTCCTTGTCGTCCTCGTGGTCCCAGCCAAGCAGGTGCAGCACGCCGTGCACGGTCAGGTGCGCGTAGTGGGCATTGAGCGCCTTGCCCTGTTCGTCGGCTTCACGCGCCACCACCGGTGCGCAGATCACCAGGTCACCCAGCAGCGGGAACTTGACGCCCTTGGGCAGACCTTCGGGCACTTCGGCCGGGAAGCTGAGCACGTTGGTGGCGTAGTCCTTGCCACGGTAATGGCGGTTCAGCGACTGGCCTTCCTTGGCATCGACCACGCGGATGGCCAGGTCGGCCTCGCGGATGCGGCCCTTCAACGCAGCGGCCACCCACTTGCGGAAGCTCACTGCCGCCGGCAGCCCGGTACGCGGCAGGGCATAACTGACGGCGACGTCCAGTCGCACGGGACCACGGGTCATGGCGTCGCTCCAGGCTGGATCTGATGCAGGTCGCGGCGGTCGTAGGCGCTGACGATGCGCGCCACCAGCGGATGCCGGACCACGTCGCGGGATTCGAAGAAGGTGAAGCTGACGCCCTCGACCTCGCGCAGCACATCGATGGCGTCGCGCAGGCCGGACTTCACGTGCTTGGGCAGGTCGGTCTGGGTCAGGTCACCGGTGACCACCGCGGTGGAGCCGTAGCCCAGGCGGGTCAGGAACATCTTCATCTGCTCGATGGTGGTGTTCTGCGCCTCGTCCAGGATCACGAACGCATCGTTGAGCGTGCGGCCGCGCATGTAGGCCAGCGGCGCGATCTCGATGACGTTCTTCTCCAGCAGCTTGACCACCTTTTCCACGCCCATCATCTCGTACAGGGCGTCGTACAGCGGTCGCAGATAGGGGTCGACCTTCTGGCTCAGGTCGCCGGGCAGGAAGCCCAGCTTCTCGCCGGCTTCCACCGCCGGGCGCACCAGGATCAGGCGCTGCACCCGCGACTCGTTCAGTGCTTCGACCGCGCTGGCCACGGCCAGGAAGGTCTTGCCGGTTCCCGCCGGGCCGATGCCGAAGTTGATGTCATGCGTGGCGATCTGGTGCAGGTAGCGGCCCTGGTTGGCGCCGCGGCCGCGTACCGTGCCACGCTTGACCTTGATCGCCACGTCCTGCGCTTCGTAGGAGCGCTCGGCGATCTGCTCGACGTTGGCCTGCGCCAGGCGCAGGTGGATGGCGTGGTTGTCGAAGGTGGTTTCGCCGGCTTCGGCGTACAGCGCTTCAACCAGCTTCTGCGCCTCCACGATGGCTTCGTTGGGCCCGCTGATGCGGAACACGAAGCCACGATTGGCGATCTCCACGCCGAGCTTCAGCTCGATCTGGCGCAGGTGCCCATCGAAGGGGCCGCACAGGTTGGCCAGTCGCTCGTTGTCTTCCGGCGACAGGGTGAAGTCTCGATGATCGATGCTTTTCATTGCTTGGGGTGGGGCGGGGTCGCCGTCCACCGCGATGGACTCGGGGTGACAAGGTTACGCGCGTACCGGGCATGCGGCCAGCGGCGGGCCGATACGCGGTTTTCCACACCCGGTGTGGACGGGGGGCGCGAAAAGCTGTGGATAGGCCTTCGCAGTGCTTGTGCCACAAGGCGGATGAGGTGGTGGTGAAAAAACCGTCACGGTCGGCCGGCGCCTGTGACGGCAGCGCATCTTCCGCTGCCAGGCACCCAGTACGGCTGCCCCCGTCCGGTTCTCCACACCGGCTGTGGAATGATGCTGAATCAAGCTGTGGATAGGTGGCGAGGAACCTTGCAGCAAAAGGCCTGTCCGCGCGTGGCGAAAAAACCGTCAGGGCTGATCGGAATCATTGAGGGTGCACGGGGCAGGTGGCACCGTGTCGCCGTCGCAGGAGGGAATGGCATGGGCATCGGCAACGGGATGCGTGGACTCGGGCTGGTGGGCATCGGCCTGCTGGCGGGCTGTGGGCAGTCAACGCCAACGGCGCTGGGCACGCTGGAGTGGGACCGGATCACGGTGCCGGCGCCGGCGGCCGAGGTGATCGCCACGGTGGAGGTGCGCGAGGGCCAGCGGGTCAAGGCCGGGGCCGTGCTGATGCAGCTCGACCCCGCCCGCGGCGACGCGCAGTTCGCGGCGGCGCAGGCCGACACGGCGCGCGCGCAGGCCCAGCTGGAAGAGCTGAAGCTTGGCCCGCGCCAGGAACAGATCGCACAGGCCCAGGCACAACTGGCCGCGTTGCGCGCGCAGTCTGCTGAGGCCACTGCCTACTATCGTCGGGTGCAACCATTGGCACGCCAGCGCCTGATCGCCGCCGCCGAGCTGGACCGTGCACGAGCGGCCGCCGGCAATGCCGCGGCCAGCGTGCGTGCCGCCGAGCAGGCCTGGCTGGAACGGGTGCACGGCAGTCGCGCGCAGGACATCGCCCAGGGCCAGGCGGCCGCCGACGCCGCACAGGCGCAGCAGGTGGTGCAGGGCGTCAACCTGCAGAAGCTGCAGCTGCGCGCACCGCGCGATGGCGTGATCGATGCCTTGCCCTACCGGCAGGGTGACCAGGCACCGATCGGGGCGCCGCTGGCGGTGATGCTGGTCGGCGAGCGCCCCTATGCGCGCGTCTACCTGCCGCAGCCGCTGCGCCTGCAGGTCAAGGTCGGTCAGCCGGCGCAGATACAGCTGGAGGGAGGAAGCACCGTACTGAAGGGCCATGTGCGCGCGATCCGCAGCGAGCCTTCATTCACCCCGTACTACGCACTGACCGGCGATGACGTCGAGCGCCTGAGCTACCTCGCCGAGATCGACGTGGATGCAGCCAGCGACATGCAGAAGCTTCCGGCCGGACTGCCGGTGCAGGTGCGCTTCTGAACACCGGTGCGGACATCGCGGTGCATGCGCAGGGCCTGACCCGCCGCTTCGGTGAACTGCTGGCCGTGGACAAGGTCGACCTGACCGTCCCGCGCGGGCAGGTGTACGGCTTCCTGGGCCCGAACGGGTCAGGCAAGTCGACCACCATCCGCATGCTGTGCGGCCTGCTGGAACCCAGTGCGGGGCAGATCGAGGTGCTGGGCCTGGCGGTTCCCGAGCAGGCCGAAGCACTGCGCCGGCGCATCGGCTACATGACCCAGCGCTTCTCGCTGTACGAAGACCTGTCGGTACGCGAGAACCTGGAATTCCTCGCCGCCATCCAGGACTTGCCGCGCAACCAGGCCCGGCAACGGGTCGATGCGCTGCTGCAGCAGTACCGGTTGCAGGACCGGCAGCCGCAGCTGGCCGGTACGCTCAGCGGCGGGCAGAAGCAGCGCCTGGCCCTGGCCGGCGCCGTGGTGCATTCGCCCGAACTGCTGTTCCTGGACGAGCCGACCAGCGCGGTCGATCCCGAGTCGCGCCGCGATTTCTGGGAGGCCCTGTTTGAACTGGCCGACGCGGGAACCACGGTGCTGGTGTCGACCCATTACATGGACGAAGCCGAGCGCTGCCATCGCCTGGCGATCCTTGATCGCGGCGCACTGGTGGCCGACGGCACGCCGGCCGAGCTCTGTTCACGGCTGCAAGGACGAACGCTGCAGGTCACGTCATCGCAGCCACGCCAGGCCAGCCGCGTGCTGGCCGAGCTGCCCGGCGTGCTGAGCGTGGCGCAGATCGGCACCCATCTGCGCGTGCTGTGCAACGAAGGCGCAGCGGATGTCGCGGCGCTGCGGCGCGCGCTGGCCAGCGCCGACCCGCAAGCGCATATCGAAATCGTGGCGCCGAACCTGGAGGACGTGTTCGTGGCCGCCACCCGTGGCCGTGGCAGGGAGCCAGCGGCATGAACCTGCGCAGGCTGTGGGCGATCATGCTCAAGGAGCTGCGGCAGCTGCGCCGCGACCGCATCACGCTGGCGATGATCGTCGGCATTCCGGTGATGCAGCTGCTGCTGTTCGGGTATGCGATCAACCTCAACCTGCGCCACCTCGATGCGGGTATCGCCGACCAGGCCAACAGCGCCGCCTCACGCGCGCTGGTGCAGGACATGGTCGCCACCGGCGTGATCACGCCACGCAGCGAGGCCTACACGCCGGACCAGCTGATGCAGGCGCTGCGCCGCGGCGAGATCAGCGTCGGCATCGTGGTGCCGGCGGACTTCGAGCGTCGCCGCTTCGATGGACGCGAAGCGGTACAGGTGCTGGTCGATGGCAGCGACACCGTGGTGCAGAGTGCGGCGATCCAGCTGGCGCAGGTGCCACTGGATACGCGCCCGACCAGCAATACGCGGCCGCTGCGCGAAGGCAGCATTGCCGGTGGCCAGGTCAGCGTGACCAGTTTCTACAACCCGCAACGGCGCTCGGCGGTGAACATCGTGCCCGGCCTGATCGGGGTGATCCTGACCATGACCCTGGTGATGTTCACGGCGGTGGCGGTGGTACGCGAGCGCGAGCGCGGCAACATGGAACTGCTGATCGCCACGCCGGTATCGCGCAGCGAACTGATGGTCGGCAAGGTGCTGCCCTATGCAGCCATCGGCCTGCTGCAGACCACGCTGGTGCTGGTGCTGGGCACCTGGCTGTTCCAGGTGCCGATCCGCGGCAGCCTGCTCGACATCTACCTGGCCGCAGTGCTGCTGGTGCTGGCCAACCTGGCGCTGGGCCTGCTGATCTCCACGCGCGCGCGTTCGCAGTTCCAGGCGATGCAGATGACGCTGTTCCTGTTCCTGCCGTCGATCCTGTTGTCGGGTTTCATGTTCCCGTTCGCCGGCATGCCGCGGCCGGTGCAGTGGCTGGCCGAAGTGCTGCCGCTGACCCACTTCCTGCGTCTGGTGCGCGGCATCATGCTGCGCGGCGCCTCGCTATGGGAGCTGTGGCACGACGCGCTGGCGCTGCTGGCCTTCATCGTGGTGATGATGACGCTGGCGATCCTGCGTTTCCGCAAGCGCCTGGATTGAGGCCTGTCATTCGGTAGTGCCGGCCGCTGGCCGGCATCATTTCCGGTGGGTGCCGACCGTTGGTCGGCACACCCTAGCCTTATTCCGCCACCACGCGCCCACGCAGCGAGTTGGTAAGCGCTTCGGTGATCAGCACATCCACGAACTGGCCGATCAACCGCGCAGGCGCCGGGAAATTCACCGACCGCATGTTCTCGGTCTTGCCGGTCAGTTCGTTCGGGTTCTTGCGCGACGGCCCTTCCACCAGCACGGTCTGCACGGTACCGACCATCTTCTGCGAGATGCTGGCGGCGTGCGCATTGATGCGCTCCTGCAGGCGCGACAGGCGAGCGTGCTTCTCGGCATCGCTGATCGTGTCCTCCAGATCGGCCGCCGGTGTACCCGGTCGACGCGAATAGATGAAGGAGAAACTGTGGTCGAAGCCGATGTCCTCGATCAGCTTCATGGTCTTCTCGAAGTCGGCATCGGTCTCGCCGGGGAAGCCGACGATGAAGTCCGAGCTGATGGAAATGTCCGGGCGCACCGCGCGCAGCTTGCGGATCTTCGACTTGAATTCCAGCGCGGTGTAGCCGCGCTTCATCGCCGACAGCACGCGGTCGCTGCCGGCCTGCACCGGCAGGTGCAGGAAGTTGGCCAGCTGCGGAACGTCGCGGAACGCGTCGATCAGCGAATCGCTGAACTCGAGCGGGTGCGAGGTGGTGAAGCGGATGCGGCCGACCCCATCGATCTCGGCGATGGTGCGGATCAGCAGGCCGAGGTCGGCAAACTCACCGTCTCCATATGGGCCGCGATAGGCGTTGACGTTCTGGCCGAGCAGGTTGATCTCGCGCACGCCCTGCGCGGCGAGCTGCGCCACTTCCACCACCACGTCCTCGAACGGGCGGCTGACTTCGGTGCCGCGGGTGTAGGGCACCACGCAGAACGAGCAGTACTTGGAACAGCCTTCCATGATCGACACGAACGCCGAGGCACCTTCGGCGCGTGGCTCGGGCAGGCGGTCGAACTTCTCGATCTCGGGGAAGCTGATGTCCACCTGCGGGCGCTTCTGCTCGCGCCGCGCGCGGATCAGTTCCGGCAGGCGATGCAGGGTCTGCGGGCCGAACACAAGGTCCACGAACGGGGCGCGCTTGATGATCGCTTCGCCTTCCTGCGAGGCAACGCAGCCGCCCACGCCGATGATGACCTCGCGGCCCTTGTTCTTCAGGCCCTTCCACACGCCGAGTTGGCTGAACACCTTCTCCTGCGCCTTCTCGCGGATGGAGCAGGTGTTGACCAGGATGACGTCGGCGTCGTCCGGGCTGTCGGTCAGTTCCAGGCCATCGCTGGCGGCAAGCACGTCAGCCATCTTGGCCGAGTCGTACTCGTTCATCTGGCAACCGTGGGTCTTGATGTACAGCTTGCCCTTGACCTGGTCGGGCTTGCGCGGACCAGCGGGCAGGGCAACGAGCGGGGTACCGCCCGGGGTGGCGGGCGGAAAGACGTCTGGCGTCCCGGTCATGGCGCTTAATCCATTCGGGTGGCGGGAAAGCGGGCAATTCTACCCGCATCCCGCGCCAGCCGCCGCGCCCTTGTAGAGCCGAGCCCACGCTCGGCTGCTCTTCCCGCTTCCCATGGGGCAGCCTGGCATGGCCTGGCTCTACTGAAGCCAGCCGAGCGTGGGCTCGGCTCTACAAGGAAAGCCAGCCGGCGCTGCTTATGCCGCCGCCAGCTCCGCATCGATCTGCCGCGAACGGTCGAAGGCGGTCATCGCGCTCATCCGTGCGATGTAATCAGCCGTGGCCGGCGCAGGCTGCACCAGACCGAAGGCCGTGGTCCAGGCCAGCGCATTGCCCCACAGCACGTCGGCGGCACTCATCGTCTCGCCGAGCAGGTAGCGACCCTGTGCCAGCTGGGCCTCGACCACCTGCAGCACGGTCTCGGCGTCGTTGTACGGCGACATCATGCGCGGCGGCGGCTCGCGGTGCATCGCCTTGTCGATCATCGCCGGCTCGAAACAGGCACCGTAGAAGGCCATCCAGCGCAGGTAGGGCCCGCGCAGGGCATCGCCGATCGGCGGCGCCAGCCCGGCTTCCGGATACAGGTCGGCCAGGTACAGATAAATGGCCACCTGTTCGGTCACCAGCGCGCCGTTGTGGACGATGGCCGGCACCTTGCCCATCGGGTTGATGGCCAGATAGGCCGGGGCCAGGTTGGCGCCGGCCTTCAGGTCCAGCACCTGCATGCGGTAGTCGGCACCCAGCGCTTCGAGCAGGGCCACGGCGCCGCTCGAGCGGGATCGGGCGGCGTGATAAAGGGTGATCTGGCGTGAGGTCATGGCATTGCTCCTTGCGGTGGGTGGTGAACTGGAAGCCATCCTGGGGCACCATTGCGGACGACTTCTGTCCTCGATTCTTCATGCGCCATACCGCCCATCGACTGCTGCGCCTGATCGCCCTGCTGCAGGCCCGCCGCCAGTGGTCCGGGGCTGAGCTGGCCGAGCGCATGGGCGTGGACCGGCGCAGCATCCGGCGTGATATCGAGCGGCTGCGCGAACTGGGCTATCCGGTCCGGGCCTCGTCGGGGGTCGGTGGCGGCTATCAGCTGGGGGCCGGGGCACCGGTACTGCCGATGCTGCTGGACGAGGAAGAGGCGACCACCCTGGCGATCGCGCTGCGGGCCGCGTCCGCGACCGTCGCTGGCATCGACGACACCGCCCGGGGCCTGTTGTCCAAGCTCGACCCGCTGGTGCCGACCCGTCGCCGCCAGCAGGCCGGCGAGGTGCATGCGGCGACGGCCACCCTGTCCGACCTTCCCTCCACCGACGCACGCCTGCTGGGACGGCTGGCCCAGCATTGCCGGCAGGCGTCACGGCTGGCCTTCGAGTACCGCAGTGCGCAGGAGGCGGTGACCCAGCGCGAGGTCGAGGCGCAGCACCTGGTCAACTATGGGCGGCGCTGGTACCTGCTGGCCTGGGATCTGGGCCGGCAGGACTGGCGCACCCTGCGCGTGGACCGGATGGGCGCGGTGCGCGAATGCGCCGGGCCGGGCATGCATCGACGCACGCCCGCGCCCCCGGACGTGATGGTGCGGCAGGCGGTCAGCCAGGCGCCCTTCGCGCTGCAGGCCATCGTCCGCCTGGCCGGCAGCCGCACCGAGCTGGAAGGGCGCATCCCGCCGTGGTGTGGGGTGCTGGAGGCTGATGGCGCCGACCATTGCCTGTTGCGCATGGGCGCCGAGAGCGGCGGCATGATGCTGGCGCAGATCCTCAGCCTGGACCGGGTGCCGGTGGCGTTGTGGACCACACCGCCGGGCCTGCGCGATGAGCTGGCACAGCGTTTGGCCGGATTGGGCCAGGTGCTGGCTGTGCCGCCGGTCACAGGCTGAGCCGCGTCGCTTGGCAAGCCCCGGCGAAGCTGGGACACTCGCGGCATGAAGGGGATACTGGGGACAACGGCGATCATCATCGCTGCGCTGACCGCTGCGCCGGCCAGCGCCGGCACCCTGTACAAGTGCCAGGGCGCCGACGGGGTCACCAGCTACGTGAGCAAGCGAGTGGCCGGCGCGCGCTGCAGCAGCATCAGCTACAGCCGCGATACCCGCCCGGCACCGCGCCCCGTGGTGGCCGCACCGAAGCCTGCGCCGACCTCGGTGGCCAGCATCGAACGCAATCCGGTCGCTGTGGCGGCCAGCGCTGCTGCGCCCGCTGCGGTCGCGCCGACGCCTGCTGCACCCGCGCCTGCCGCGGCACCGACGGCCTCGCGGGCCGGGCGGATGGTCAGCGGCCACGTCTATTCCTTCATGAAGGATGGGGTGCGCCACTACACCAGTGCGCGGCCGACCCAGGTGGCCAACCTCGGTCCGGTGCGCACCATCCGCTACAGTTTCATGGAGCGCTGCTACGCGTGCGGCGTCAACCCGCGCGTGGACTTCGGTTCGGTGCGCCTGAACACCACCGCGTTCCAGGCCGAGATCACCTCGGCGGCACGCGAGTTCGGCGTCGAGGAGGCCGTGGTGCGTGCCATCATCCACGCCGAATCGGCCTACAACCCGACCGCGCTCAGCCGCGCCGGCGCGCAGGGGCTGATGCAGCTGATGCCGCCGACAGCCGCGCGCTTCGGGGTCAGCGATTCCTATGATGCGGGGCAGAACATCCGTGGTGGCGTGCAGTATCTTGCGTGGTTGCTGAAGCGCTTCAATGGCGACCTGACCCTGGCCGCGGCCGGCTACAACGCCGGCGAAGGCGCGGTCGACCGCCACGGTGGCGTGCCGCCCTACAGCGAGACCCAGTACTACGTGCGCCGGGTTGGGCAGCTGGCCGAGCGTTACCGCACCGCCCTGAGTCACCAGTAGGTGCCGACCGTTGGTCGGCACTCCTTTGAAAGGTAGTGCCGGCCGCTGGCCGGCAACCCCGTAATCAATGTTGTTGCAATGCGTTGTGTGGCGCGCGACGGTTCCGCTACACTCGCCCATGATTCAATGCGGCTCTGGCCCCCACCGGATCCGCTGGCAGCCTTAAAGCTACCTAATCAATATCGGAGTGCCGGATGGCCAACGATGGGGTACACGATCCAGTCAACACCGGACGTCGGCGTTTTCTTTCTGCCACCACTGCTGTGGTTGGCGCCGTCGGCGTCGGATTCACCGCCGTTCCTTTCATCAAATCCTGGAACCCCAGTGCCCGCGCCAAGCTTGCCGGTGCACCGGTCGTGGCCGACATCAGCGCCCTGCAGGAAGGCCAACGCCTGATCGTGGAGTGGCGTGGCCAGCCGATCTGGATCGTCAAGCGGTCCAAGGCGATCCTGGATGCACTGCACGGGCTGGATGGCCGCCTCAAGGACCCCGAGTCCGGCGAGAAGGACCAGCAGCCGGACTACGTGCTGAAGCAGAACCCCGAGCTGCGCTCGATCAAGCCGGACATCTCCGTGCTGGTCGGCCTGTGCACGCACCTGGGCTGCTCGCCGGAAATGGTCGCCGAGATCCGGCCCGAGCCCTATGACCCGCAGTGGAAGGGGGGCTACTTCTGCCCCTGCCACAAGTCGCGCTTCGACATGTCCGGCCGCGTCTTCAAGGATGTGCCGGCGCCGATCAACCTGAAGGTGCCCGCGCACCACTACCAGGACGACAACACCATCATCATCGGTGTCGATCCGCAGGGGGCTGCCTGATGGCCAATATCCTCAGCCGTACCGCCAGCGGCGTCGCCGACTGGGTCAATGCCCGCGCGCCGGGCCTGATGCCGGTCTATCGCAAGCACGTCAGCGAGTACTACGCGCCGAAGAACTTCAACATCTGGTACTACTTCGGCTCGCTGGCACTGCTGGTGCTGGTCAACCAGATCGTCACCGGCATCTTCCTGACGATGCACTACAAGACCAGCGCCGCGGAGGCGTTCGGCTCCATCGAATACATCATGCGTGATGTGGAGTGGGGCTGGCTGATCCGCTACATGCACTCCACCGGCGCCTCGCTGTTCTTCATCGTGGTCTACCTGCACATGTTCCGCGGCCTGCTGTACGGCAGCTACCAGAAGCCGCGCGAGCTGGTGTGGATCCTGGGCATGCTGATCTACCTGGTGCTGATGGCCGAAGCCTTCATGGGCTATGTGCTGCCGTGGGGCCAGATGTCGTTCTGGGGCGCCAAGGTGATCATCTCGCTGTTCGGCGCGATACCGGTGATCGGCAACGGCCTGACCGAATGGATCATGGGCGATTACCTGCCCAGTGACGCCACGCTCAACCGCTTCTTCGCATTGCACGTCATCGCACTGCCGCTGGTGCTGCTGTTGCTGGTGGTGCTGCATCTGGGCGCGCTGCACGAAGTGGGGTCGAACAACCCCGATGGCGTGGAGATCAAGAAAGGACCGAAGGGCAACCGCTGGTCGCCGAATGCGCCGGCCGACGGTATTCCGTTCCACCCGTACTACACGCTCAAGGATGGTGTCGGCGCCGGCTTCCTGCTGATCATCGCCGCCTTCATCATCTTCTTCGCACCGGGCTTCGGCGGCCTGTTCCTGGAACACGACAACTTCACCGAGGCCAACCGCCTGGTGACCCCCGAACACATCAAGCCGGTCTGGTACTACACGCCGTACTACGCGATGTTGCGCGTGGTACCGAACAAGCTCGGTGGCGTGCTGGTCATGTTCTCGGCCATTGCGATCCTGTTCCTGGTGCCGTGGCTGGACAAGGCCAGGGTAAAGTCGGTGCGCTACCGCGGCTGGATCTCGAAGGTGATGCTGGGCGTGCTGGCGGTGTGCTTCGTGTGGCTGGGCGTGATCGGCTCCGGCCCGGGCACCGACGTGCATGAAACCTACATCGGGCGGGTGCTGACCTTCCTGTACTTCGCGTTCTTCATCACCATGCCGCTATGGACAAGGTTGGACAAGACCAAGCCGGTACCGGAGAGGGTGACCACGCATGACTGAGCGCTGGATTGTCCGGCTGGCCCTGACGGCCACCCTGATGCTGGGCAGTTTCCTGGCCTCCGCCGCCGAGGGCGGCACCAAGCTGCTGCAGGCCGGCAACGACCTCGGTGACCGCGCCTCGCTGCAGCGGGGTGCGCAGCTGTACATGAACTACTGCTCCGGCTGCCATGCGCTGAAGTACCTGCGCTACTCGCGGATGGCGCAGGACCTGGGCCTGACCGAAGAAGAGGTGATGAACAACCTCAACTTCACCGGCTCGGCGATCGGCGACCCGATCCCGGTGGCGATGCCCAAGGAGAACGCGGAGAAGTGGTTCGGCAAGATGCCGCCCGATCTCAGCCTGATCTCGCGCGTGCGGGGCAGTGACTGGGTTTACACCTATCTCAAGTCGTTCTATCTGGACAGCAGCCGCCCGCTGGGCTGGAACAACGCGCTGTTCGCCAACGCCTCCATGCCCAACCCGCTGTGGGAGATGCAGGGGCTGCAGCATGCGGTGCACGGCAAGGCGGAAGCGCCCGGCATGGACCCGCCGGTGACCGGCCTGAAGATTGAAACGCCGGGATCGGTCGATGCCGGGCAGTACGACCAGGCCGTGCGGGACATCACCAACTTCCTCGAATACGCCGGCGAACCGGCCGCACTCAAGCGCCAGCAGCTGGGCGTGTGGGTGATCCTGTTCCTGGCCCTGCTGACCTTCCTGCTGTATCTGCTGAAGAAGGAATACTGGAAGGACGTTCACTGATTCTGGCGCCGGCCATCGCGTGGGCCTATTGGCTTTTGTGATGGTCGGTTGCACACTCGGGGAGGAGTCGACCGCTGGCACGGTGCCGGCGGCGCCGATGCGGCAGGCGGTCTCCTGTCGTGGGAGAGCCTTTGATGGCGGCGAGCGTACGCATGCGCAATACACTGACGCTGTTTTCCTCGAACGACGACGTACTGTGCCACCGTGTACGCCTGGTCCTGGCGGCCAAGGGCGTCACCTTCGACTTCGTTCCGGTCGATCCGCAGAACCCGCCTGAAGACCTGATCGACCTCAATCCGTACCACTCGGTGCCGACCCTGGTCGAACGCGAGCTGGTGCTGTACGCCGCATCGGTGGTCAGCGAATACCTGGATGAGCGCTACCCGCATCCGCCACTGATGCCGGTCGACCCGCTGTCGCGTGCGCGCATCCGCCTGGCCATGCTGCGCATCGAGCACGACTGGGTGCCGCAGGTGCAGGCCATCCAGCTGGGCAACAAGACCCAGGCCGAGGCCGGGCGCAAGCGCCTGAAGGAACTGCTGACCGCCTCGCTGCCGCTGTTCAAGGCCAGCAAATTCTTCCTCAATCCGGAAATGAGCCTGGCCGACTGCGCGATGGCGCCGATCATCTGGCGCCTGCAGTCGCTGGATGTGCCGCTGCCGAAGGATGGCAAGGCGATCGAGGACTACGGCAACCGCATCTTCCGCCATCCCGGATTTGTCCGCAGCCTGACCGAGCAGGAAAAGAAACTGCGCGATCTGCCGGTCTGATCCGTCCCCGCGTTACCCGTCTGCAGGCCGACCGGCGTGCAGACGATCCGCCCCGGCGGGGCGCCGGGCGCGTACACTTCACGCATGACCGAAGACTTCTTCCACATGACCAGCCACCGCCCGTACCTGCTGCGGGCGCTGGTGGAATGGATCAACGACAACCAGCTGACCCCGCACATCCTGGTCGACGCCGGCGTCCCCGGCGTGCAGGTCCCGCCTTCGGCGGTCAAGGATGGCCGGGTCGTGCTCAACATCGCCGAACGTGCTGTCGTGCGGCTGATGATCGACAACGAAATGGTGAGCTTCTCGGCCCGCTTCTCCGGAACCAGCTACCCGGTGCAGGTGCCGATCAGCGCCGTGCTGGCGGTCTACGCCCGCGAGACCGGGCAGGGCATGGCATTGCCGGATGACATTCCGGGCAACGAAACCGCACCGACCAGCGATGAGCTGCTGCACGAGGAAGGCACGCCGCCGGACGACACGCCGCCGGCCAGTCCGCCACCGAAGGGCCGCCCGAACCTGCGCGTGGTCAAGTAACCATTCTGACGCCGCCCGATGGGCGGCGTTTTTCTTTGCCCGTTTGGCGGTGGGTGCCGACCGTTGGCCGGCACATCTTCAAACCCTAGGCATCCTCGGCATCCTCCGCATCCGGCCGGATCTGGCTGATCCGCGCGGCACCGGGGCCGGTGAACGAAATCAGCTGGTCGCCACGCAGCACCATGCGGCCCACGTGGCGATCGATGCCATCGTAGGAATACTCGAACTTGAAGGTGCGCTCGAAACCGAGCCGGCCATCCTCGCCACGCGACAGTCGCAGGCCGGTGGCGTGCACCGCCTGGTCCAGCCACTGCACGTCGGCGGCGCGGCAGGCATTGCGTCCCAGCTCGACCGCGCGCTCGGCGGCCGAGCGTGCGGCGTTCCAGAAGAAGTAGATGATTCCGCCGGCAATCAGCAACAGCAGCAGGGTAGGCATGGCGTCAGCCGTCAGAGGTCGATCCGGCAAAGATGGCGGCGAACGCGCGCTGGATCAAGCACGGGTATCACCGGCTCGGCGGTGGCTGGCCCGTCATCGGTGCTGCGGGCGCGTTGGCCGGTACGGCCTGCATCGGCGCTGCGGAGGGTGACGGCATCACCAATGGCGCGGTCGCGGTCAACTGCAGCAGGGCCGCCCAGTCCTGGCGGTTGAAGCTGCATTCGTCCTCGCGGCCCGGCGTGCAGCTGGGTTCGATGCCGGTGCTGTTGCGTTCGCGTGCCGGGGGCAGCTTGATCAATCCGGTACGGTCCAGCGGCAGCAGGCGCATTGCCACGGTGTTCATCACGTTGCCACCGACCAGGTACAGGGTCTGGTCGCCCCCCAGGTTGGCAGCCACCACCACTTCGCAATGCGATTTCCAGTGGCCTACCGAACCGTTGCCCAGCGCCTGCACCAGCCCGCTGTAGCTGAGCGTCGTGCTGCGGTCGCGCAGGAAGCACAACAGATCGCCCGGTGCGGGCTTTGCGGTCGCGGGATCGACCAGCCGGTACGGCACGCCCGAGGGGCCGCCCTGGTACGCGGCACGGATGTAGTCGATGTGGCGCGGCGACGTGTTGAAGCCGGGAACGCCGGCCTGCACCATCACCCAGGAAATGAAAGCGGCCGACCACGGATTGTCGATCAGGAAGGCGCGGCAGTCGCTGTCGGTGTAGCGCGTACCCAGCGGTGCCACGCAGCTGCTGGCACCGGCGATGCTGCCCATCGCGTTGAGCGTGCCGCTGTTGCGCCAGTAGCCGGCCACGCGCTGCCAGGCAATCAGCCCGTTGTCGGCCAGGTGTTCGTTCTCGGCCTCGGTGACACTCAGACTCGCCGCGCGGCCATCGCGATCGATGAAGGGCCGGAACCAGAGCCGGTGTTCATTGCAGGCGGTATTGCGGATGGCCACCGCCAATGGGCTCAGGCCGAAGCGGGGAGGGACATCGCAGGCTTCAGCGGCTGCGGCGGACAAGGGGGCTGCCGCGAGCAGCAGACAGGCAGGCAAGAGCATCCGGCGCATGCGCGGCTCCTGTGGGGGGGATGCCCGCAGCGTCGCAGAGGCTGGCGTAGCCGAGCCGTGAAGGCGCCCGGGTCGTGTAGAGGCGAGCCTACGCTCGGCTCCACAAGGTCGCGTAGGCCTCAAGCCGGCGGCGGGCCCAGCTTCAACGACAGATCGATGGCCTGCACATGCTTGGTCAGCCCGCCGATGGAGATGCAATCGACGCCATCCTCGGCGATCGAACGCAGGCCGCCCAGGCCGACGCTGCCGGAGACTTCCAGCGGAATGCGCCCGGCCGTGATGCGCACCGCCTCGCGGCGCAGGTCGGGACTGAAGTCATCCAGCAGGATGCGTTCGCAACCGGCTTCGAGCGCCTGGCGCAGCTGTGCCAGGTCTTCGACCTCGACCACCAGTGGCAGCGCAGGCCACTGCCGGCGTGCGGCGGCCACCGCCGCGGCCAGCGAACCGGCAGCACGGATGTGGTTCTCCTTCAGCATCACCGTGTCGTACAGGCCGAAGCGATGGTTCTCGCCGCCGCCGCAGCGCACCGCGTACTTCTGTGCCAGGCGCAGGCCGGGCAGGGTCTTGCGGGTGTCGAGGATGCGGGTACCGGTACCGGCCACCGCAGCCACGTAGCGGGCAGTGGTGGTCGCGGTGCCGGACAGCGTCTGCAGGAAGTTCAGCGATGTGCGCTCGGCACTGACCAGGCTGCGGCTGCGCCCGTGCAGCAGGGCCAGCACGGTGCCGGCGGTGACGGCATCGCCTTCGGCGATGTGCCATTCAATGCGCACTTCAGGGTCGAGCGCGCGATGGGTGGCGTCGAACCAGGGGCGCCCGGCGATCACCGCATCCTGCTTGCACAGCAGGTAGGCGCTGTCGGCCTGGTCGGGGAGCAGGGCGGCGGTGACGTCACCGCTGCCCAGGTCCTCGGCCAGCGCGCGCGCGACATCGGCGGCGACAACGGCCGCATCCGGCGTCGGCAGCGTGCTCATGCGGTCGGGAAGTCGGCGATCTGGGCGGTCGGAATGGCTTCCTCGGCCAGCAGCACCGGGATGCCGTCGTCGACGCGGAACACCTGCTTGCGGTCACGGGTGACCAGCGCCTCGCGCAGCGGCTGCGCCAGCGGGTTGCCATCGGCCTTGGTCAACGTACCGGCGGAAATGGCCTTGTTGAGGGCTTCCAGGCCCTTGCCATCCAGCAGGGACAGGGGCTGGCGGGTGTCCGGGGACACCAGCAGGTCGAGCAGCTTGCGATCCATGGTTCTTCGTCTTGCGTGGAAGACGGCTAGAATACGTCTTTAAGGCAGGTGACGGCCAATGACCCCCAACCCGATCGCGCCGCTTGTCGGCATCGTCATGGGTTCCCGTTCCGACTGGGAAACCATGCAGCACGCCGCCCAGAAGCTTGAAGCCCTGGGTGTTCCGTTCGAAGTGAAGGTGGTGTCCGCGCATCGGACGCCGGATGTGTTGTTCAGTTACGCCGAGCAGGCGGGCCCGCGTGGCCTGCGCGCGATCATCGCCGGTGCCGGCGGGGCCGCGCACCTGCCAGGCATGATCGCGGCCAAGACCGCCGTACCGGTGCTGGGTGTGCCGGTGCAGTCCAAAGCCCTCAACGGCATGGATTCCCTGCTGTCGATCGTGCAGATGCCGGCCGGCATCCCGGTCGCCACCTTCGCCATCGGCAACGCCGGCGCCTCCAACGCCGCGCTGTTCGCGGCGGCGATGCTGGCCAGCGACCAGCCGGCGATCGGCCAGGCGCTCGATGCCTTCCGTGCACGCCAGACCGAAGACGTGATGGCCCACGACGATCCGCGCCAATGAGCCTGACCGTCGGCATCCTGGGCGGCGGCCAGCTCGCCCGCATGATGGTCCTGGCCGGTGCGCCGCTGGGGCTTCGCTTCGAACTGTACGACCCGGCCGCCGACGCCTGCAGCGGCCCGCTGGCGCCGCTCACCGTGGGCGCCTTCGATGACCGCCAGGCCCTGGCGGACTTCGCCGCCAAGGTCGATGTGGTCACCTTCGATTTCGAGAACGTACCTGCCGACAGTGCACAGTTCCTGGCCGACCGCGTGCCGGTCTATCCGCCGCCGGCCGCGCTGGCGGTGGCCCAGGACCGGTTGAGCGAGAAGACCCTGTTCCAGCAGCTGGGTATTCCGCTGCCGGCCTTCGCCGACATCCGTAACCGCGACGAGCTGGCGGCGAAGGCGGCTGAGTTCGGCCTGCCGTGCATCCTCAAGACCCGCCGCCTCGGCTACGACGGCAAGGGTCAGTTCCGCCTGCGCAGCGAAGCCGACATCGACGCCGCATGGGATGCGCTCGGTGCCCAGGTGGAGCGCACCGGACTGATCCTGGAGGGCTTCGTGGCCTTCCAACGCGAGGTCAGCGTGGTGGCCGTGCGTGGCCGCGATGGCAGCTTCGAAGCCTGGCCGGTCACCGGCAACTGGCATGTCGACGGCGTGCTGTCGGCCAGCGTGGCACCAGCGGTGCTGTCCGACGCCGAGCGGCAGGCAGCGATCGGCTATGCCCGCCGCGTCGCCGAGCACCTGCAGTATGTGGGCGTGTTCGCACTGGAGCTGTTCTGTCGCGACGGCGAACTGCTGGCCAACGAGATGGCACCGCGCGTGCACAACTCCGGGCACTGGACCATCGAAGGCAGCGAGACCTCGCAGTTCGAGAACCACCTGCGTGCCGTGCTGGGCCTGCCACTGGGCAGCACCCGCATGCTCGGCCATGCCTGCATGCTGAACTGGCTGGGCGCGATGCCCGATCCGGCGCCGGTGCTGGGTCAGGCCAGTGGCCATTGGCACGATTACGGCAAGGAGCCGCGCGAAGGTCGCAAGGTCGGCCACGCCACGTTGCGCGACGATGATGCCGCTGCATTGGCCGATGCGCTGGACCAGGTCGGCCTGGAGCTGGACCGCCAGGCCCAGGTGGCGCCGGCAGTGCACGCGCTGCGCAACCGCTGAGCCCGGGCGTGCCGGCCAATGGCCGGCACAACCCTGTATGCCTGCAACGGTGTGGCGCGCCGGTGCAGGCATCGGCGCACTATTGCCGGTGGTAGCGTGGAGCTCCTTTCACAGGAGTCACGACCATGCTTGACTGGAATGCCTACCGCAAGGAACTGAAGGGCCGCATCGGCGAGATCGGCAAGCTCTCGCCGGACACGGTCAAGGGCTACGCCACCCTGGCCAATGCCGGTGCCCAGACCAACCACCTGGATGCCAAGACCCGTGAGCTGATCGCATTGGCGGTGGCGGTGACCACCCGCTGCGACGGCTGCATCACCGTGCACGTGGACGCTGCGCTGAAGCAGGGCGCCAGTCGCGAGGAAATCGCCGAAGCACTGGGCGTGGCGGTGTCGCTCAATGCCGGCGCGGCGCTGGTGTACTCGGCGCGGGTGATGGACGCGGTGGCTGCGCACGAGAACGCGTGACGCTCCGCTCTGCATTTCGGTAGTGCCGGCCGCTGGCCGGCAACCCCGGCATCCTTGTACATCCAGTGGGTCGCCGGCCAGCGGCCGGCACTACCCCGTGACCGAGCCGCTGCCTCAGCGCAGCTGGCTTTCTGCGAATTCCCAGTTGACCATCTGCCAGAAGGCATCCAGGTAACGCGCGCGATCATTCTGGTAATCGGTGTAGTAGGCGTGCTCCCAGACATCGCAGCACAGCAGCGGGGTGCTTTCGCCGGTCAGTGGCGTGCCGGCGTTGCGGGTGGCCTGGATGCCGAGCTGGCCACCGGGGTGCTGCACCAGCCACACCCAGCCCGAGCCGAACAGGCCCAGCGCGGTGCGGTTGAATTCCTCACGCAGGCGCTGCGCATCACCGAACTGGCGCTTGACCAGCTCGCCCAGCCGGCCCTGCGGCTCGCCGCCGCCGCGCGGGCGCAGGCACTGCCAATAGAAGCCGTGGTTCCAGGCCTGGGCGGCCGCATCGAACAGCGTGCCCTGGGCATGGCGCACGATCTCTTCCAGTGACGCCTCCTCCCACTCGGTGCCGAGAGTGCCGGCGTTGACCGCGTCAACGTAGGCGCGGTGGTGGCGGCCGTGATGCAACTCAACGGTCTGCGCGGACAGGTGGGGCTGCAGGGAGCCGGGGAGGTAGGGCAGGGCAGGCAATTCGACGGGCATGGACAGGTTCGTGGCCAGGGGACGGCGGTAGCCTGTTCCATCTGCTTACAATGGCGGCTACCGTGGGCAGTCTAGCCGACCATCACGGTCGGTTTGTCCGGCGAAGCAAGGAGTGTGGTTGTGGCGGTAATGCAGCAAATCCAGGCCGAGGTCGATCGTTACCCGCTCGTGCTGTTCATGAAGGGCACCCCGCAATACCCGATGTGCGGCTTTTCCAGTCGCGCCGTGCAGGCGTTGATGGCAGCCGGCGCCGTCACCCTGCGCACTGTCAACGTGCTCGAAGAGCCGGAGATCCGCGCGAACCTGCCGCGCTTTTCCAATCTGCCGACCTTCCCGCAGCTGTTCATCAACGGTGAGTTGATCGGCGGCTGCGACATCGTCATGGAACTGTTTGAATCCGGCGAGCTCAAGCGCATCGTCGAAGAGGCGACCCAGGGATGAGTGCCTGGCCGTCGACGTCACCGACTGACGGGGCGATCGATGGCCGCCCGTTGCAGGATCGCGTCGTACTGGTCGCCGGCGCCGGGGGAGGGCTGGGCAGTGCCGCGGCGGTCGCCGCAGCCGCAGCCGG
Organism: Stenotrophomonas maltophilia group sp. vghtpe118; assembly: GCF_052605195.1. Taxonomy (NCBI): domain Bacteria; kingdom Pseudomonadati; phylum Pseudomonadota; class Gammaproteobacteria; order Lysobacterales; family Lysobacteraceae; genus Stenotrophomonas; species Stenotrophomonas maltophilia group sp. vghtpe118. The sequence goes on from NZ_CP199672.1 coordinate 4,265,831, forward strand.
TGCCACCGTGGTCCTGCTGGGACGCAAGCCGCGCCGGCTGGACCGGGTCTATGCCCAGGTCCAGGCGGTCGGTCCGGAACCGCTTCTGTACCCGTTGGACCTGGAAGGCGCCAGCCCCGATGACTATGCCGAACTGGCCCAGGCCCTGCAGCGCGAGCTGGGGCGGCTGGATGGACTACTCGTCTGCGCCGCGCATTTCCCCGGGCTGACTCCGTTTGAACTGGCTGACCCGGCCAGTTTCGCCCGTGCGGTCCATGTCACCCTGACCGCGCCGGCCTGGCTGGCCCAGGCCTGCCTGCCGCTGCTGCGGCAACGCGAGGATGCCGCTCTGGTGTTCGCGGTCGATGCTCCCGAACGGGTCGGACAGGCCTACTGGGGGGGGTATGGCGTGGCCCAGCACGGCCTGCGTGGCCTGATCGCCAGCCTGCACGATGAACTGCGCCGCAGTCCCATCCGGGTCAGCGGCCTGTACCCCGGCCCCCTGCGCACGGCGCTTCGGGCCCGCGCCTATTCCGTGGACCAGGACCCGGCTGCGCAAGGCCCGGAAGCCGCGGCGGCCGCTGCGGTGACCCTGCTGTCCGCCGCTGGGAGCGCCTGGCGCGGGCAGATTCTCGATGCCAGTGAGACGCCTCGGGAAAGGTGAGCCCCGTGGGAAGACGGAGTGAAGAACCCGTCACGATTGCGTTGCGAACCGGTGCCGTTTGTCGCACAACCGTCACATCGATGGCGTAGCGTGTTAATCTAGTGTTAACCGTTAGGGCTGCCTTCAGCCGAGCGGTAGGGAACCCCAGATAACTCTCCGATCAGCCACCCGCAGGGCTGCTTGGATGCGCTTTTTTTCCGCCATCGCCAACTCGCATCGAGGCTACCGAAAAATGACCCACCCACTCCGGATGTCCAAGCTTACCCTTGGTCTCGTGGCTGCACTTGCTGCCGCTCCCGCCTTCGCCCAGAGCAGCACCTCCGCCGGTGTCGGCGGCCAGGTGATGTCCGCTGCAGGCCAGCCTGTCGCCGGCGCTGAAGTCACCATCACGCACACCGAGTCGGGCACTGTTTCGCGTGCCACCACCGATGCGTCGGGCCGATACAACGCGCGCGGCCTGCGCGTGGGTGGTCCGTACACCATCACCATCACCAAGTCCGGTGAAGGCACCAAGACCGAGGAAGGTGTCTACCTGAACCTGAACCAGGTCAACACCGTCAACGCCAACCTGGGCGGTGATCTGGCTGCGACCAACCTGGACGCGGTGAACGTTGTTGCCACCGCCGGCGGCCTGGACCTGTTCAGTGCCAACAAGATGGGCACCGGCACCAACGTGACCCGCGAAACGATGGATGCGCTGCCGTCGGCCAGCCGCAACATCCAGGACTACGTCCGTCTCGACCCGCGCATCTCGCAGGTCAGCAAGGCGGACGGCGCGATCTCGGCTGGCGGCCAGAACACCCGTTACAACGCCATCCGCATCGACGGCATCAGCGCCTCCGATCCGTTCGGCCTGGGTTCCAACAACCTGCCGACCGAGCGTCAGCCGGTGTCGATGGACGCCATCCAGGAAATCAATATCGACCTGGCCAACTACGACACCACCATCGCCGGTGGCACCGGCGCGGTGATCAACGCCGTGACCAAGTCGGGTACCAATGAATTCCACGGCACCGTGTACGGTTCGTACCGCGACAAGGACATGGTCCGCTCGCGCCTGGAAGGTGACAAGCAGGACTTCAACGGCTTCGAGGACGAGAAGACCTACGGCATGACCTTCGGCGGCCCGATCGTCAAGGACAAGCTGTTCTTCTTCACCAACTATGAAAAGTACGAGCGCTCGGCTGCCGGCGTCGCCCTGAGCGACACGCCGATCGGCCGTGGCACCATCACCCAGCAGCAGATCACCGACGTCCAGAACTTCCTGGGCAAGCTGGGCTACGACCCGGGCAGCCTGACGGCGCCGAACAGCAAGACCGAGATCGAAGAGTATGCGGTCAAGCTGGACTGGAACATCAACGAGAACCACCGTGCGGCCCTGCGCTACAACAAGATGGAGCAGAACGTCGTTCGCTTCCCGCAGGTCAGCAGCAGCGCCATCTCGCTGAGCAACTTCTGGTACCAGCAGCCGACCCAGTACGAAACCTGGATGGGCGAACTGTTCAGTGACTGGTCCGAGAACTTCTCGACCGAGTTCAAGGTCTCGCACAAGGATTACTCGGCCAACCGCGTCCCGCTGGTCGACATGCCGCAGATCCGCATCAAGTCGGGCAACGATTCGCTGTACGTCGGTACCGAACAGAACACCCACGTCAACATCGTCGAGTCGAAGGAACTGAGCGCCTTTGGTGCCGGTACCTGGTACATCGGTGACCACACCGTCAAGTTCGGCTTCGATTACTCGAAGAATGACCTGATGAACTTCTACGGCCGCAACCTCAACGGCGTGTACGAATTCAACAGCGTCAACGATTTCCTGGCGGGCAAGGCTTCGCGCTACCAGCTGCGTGCTCCGCGCGCCGATGGCAGCCGCAGCGACATCCCGGCCGACTTCACCCTGAAGAACACCGGCGTGTTCGTGCAGGACACCTGGGCGATCAACTACAACCTGAACCTGATGTTCGGCGTGCGCATCGACATGCCTGACTTCAGCACCCAGCGCCTGTACAACCCGCGCATCGAGCAGCTGTACGGCTTCAACAACACCAAGCTGGTCGACAAGAACCTGGTGCAGCCGCGCGTCGGCTTCAACTACACCTTCGACAGCGATCGCCCGACCCAGCTGCGCGGTGGCGTGGGCCTGTTCGGCGGCGCCGCCCCGAACGTGTGGCTGGCAGGTGCCTACCAGAACACCGGCCTGAACTACATCGAGTACGACGAGCGCAGCATCCCGGCCGGTGCCTTCACCCCGGACGGCAACAACCCGTACATCCCGGCCGGTGGCCCGGCTTCGGCCCGTCAGAACGTTGACATCATCGCGCCGGGCACCCGCCTGCCGTCGGTGTGGAAGGCCAACCTGGCGTTCGACCATGAGCTGCCGTGGTACGGCATCGTGGCGTCGGCCGAAGTGCTGTTCACCAAGGTCAAGGACGGCATCTACTTCGACCGCCTGGACGTGTCGGCGCCGACCGCCTTCGGTCAGGACGGCCGCGCGATCTACTGGAACGATGCTGGACGCAACTCGGCGAACACTCGCATCGATAAGGGTGTCGACTACGGCATCTCCACCGGTACCAAAAATGCAGTTGATCGTTTCAACCGTCCGAAGGACATCGGCGACGTTCTGGTCCTGCGCAACACCGACAAGGGCCGCGGCACCCAGGCCACCTTCTCGCTGGCCAAGCCGTTGACCGAGAACTGGGGCTGGTCGCTGGGTTACACCTACACCAAGTCCACCGAAGTCAGCCCGCTGTCCAGCTCGCAGAACACCTCGAACTGGAACAACACGCTGATCTTCAATGCCAACGAGAACGTGGCCTACAACTCGCGTTATGCGATGAAGGACCGCGTCACCGGCACCCTGGAGTGGAAGCACAACTTCTTCGGTGACAACGCTACCCGCGTCGGCCTGTTCTACGAAGGCCGTTCGGGCCGTCCGTACAGCTACATCTTCTACAACGATGCCAACGGCGACGGTGCTACCACCAACGACCTGTTCTACGTGCCGAAGGGTCCGGGCGACGTGCTGTTCACCGGCGGTGCCGCGATGGAGAAGCAGTTCTTCGACTGGCTGGCGCAGAACCCGGAACTCGATGCCTACCGTGGCAGCGTGGTCCCGGCCAACCGCCACCGCGCCTCGTGGGTCAACAGCTTCGACGTCCGCGTCAGCCAGGAATTCCCGGGCTTCATGAAGGGGCACAAGGGTGAAGTCGCTCTGGACATCATGAATGTCGGCAACCTGCTGAACAAGAAGTGGGGCCTGATCGACGACTACGGCTTCTACTCGACCCGTCGCGTTGCCAACTACGCAGGTATCGATCCGGCCACCGGCAAGTACGTGTACTCCTTCACTGGTTCGACCGACAACCCGTCGGTGCAGGAAAACAACAACGACAAGGGCAACACCGCCGTGTCGCGTTGGTCGATGCAGCTGACCCTGAAGTACAAGTTCTGATCCATCAGCGCTTGAAGTGGTAAGTGGAAACGGCCGGGGAAACCCGGCCGTTTTCCGTTCAGGCGAAAGTCCTTGCAGGGCGTGGGGCAACGGCGTAGCATCCAGAAATGTGCGCGGTGCCAACGCCGCCGATGCGGTCCCGGAATGGCGGACGCGGGCGGCACACATCCAACGGTCGGGCTTCCCGGCCGTTTTGCTTTTTAAGGGGGCGGCAGTACAGTCGGAAACCTTGAAGGAAGCGAAAAATTGGATATGACCACGAACGAAAAATCGGCCCGTGCACTGCCGGTGCAGGATGCCCGGATCTACCCGCGCGGTGGGCTGGATGTGCTGTCGCGGGCCGAGGTGGCACGCCTGCGCGATGCCTCCGCCGGCGGCATGCATGAGCTGCTGCGCCGCTGCGCGCTGGCCGTGCTGACCAGCGGCAGCGCCTCGGACGATCCGCGCGCCGCGCGCGATCTCTACCCTGATTTCGACATCCAGGTAGCGCAGCAGGATCGCGGCGTGCGCATCGATCTGGTCAACGCACCGGCGATGGCCTTCGTCGACGGCGAGATCATCCGCGGTGTCGCCGAACTGCTGTTCGCCGTCGTGCGCGACCTGGCCTACATGGCCATCGAAATGGGCCCGGCCTACGCGGCCGAGCTGGAGTCATCCGAGGGCATCACCAACGCGGTGTTCGGCCTGCTGCGCAACGCGCGCATCCTCAATCCGGGTGATCCGAACCTGGTGGTGTGCTGGGGCGGACACTCGATCTCGCGCGACGAATACCTGTACACCAAGCAGGTGGGCTATGAACTGGGCCTGCGCGGCCTGGACATCTGCACCGGCTGTGGCCCGGGTGCGATGAAGGGCCCGATGAAGGGTGCCACCATCGCCCACGCCAAGCAGCGCCGTACCGTGACGCGTTACATCGGCCTGACCGAGCCGGGCATCATCGCCGCCGAGTCGCCGAACCCGATCGTCAACCACCTGGTGATCATGCCGGACATCGAGAAGCGCCTTGAGGCCTTCGTCCGCATCGGCCACGGCATCATCGTGTTCGCCGGTGGCGTCGGTACCGCCGAAGAGATCCTGTACCTGCTCGGCATCCTGCTGCGCGAGGAGAACAAGGACCTGCCGTTCCCGCTGATCCTGACCGGCCCGACGGTAGCGGCACCGTACTTCGAGCAGATTGATCGCTTCATCCGCCTGACCCTGGGCGATGCGGCTGCCGAGCGCTACGAGATCATCATCGGCGACCCGGTGGCGGTTGCGAAGAAGATGGCCACTGGCATCAAGCGCGTGCGCGAGCACCGCCTGGCGCAGAAGGACTCGTTCTTCTTCAACTGGTCGATCGAGATTCCGTGGGAGTACCAGCAGCCGTTCGTACCCACCCACGAAGCGATGGCGGCGTTGGACCTGCACCACGGGCGTGCCCCGCACGCGCTGGCGGCCGACCTGCGCCGCGCGTTCTCGGGCATCGTCGCCGGCAACGTGAAGGAAGACGGCATGCGCCGCATCGAGCAGTTCGGGCCGTTCCAGATTCACGGCGACCCGGACATGATGCAGGCGCTGGATGCGCTGCTGCGCGCTTTCGTCGAACAGCGCCGGATGAAGATCTCCGGCGAGTACCAGCCCTGCTACCAGGTGCTGGCCTGAACCCGGGCCGGCGCGATGGGGATCGCGCCGGCACTGGCAGGGAAGGGCGGGTCGTCAAGCCTTTGACGCCCGTCGCCCCGGATTGACCGTTCATCCTGCCGCCGCTTGCCGGTGGCGGGGCGATGGCCCATCGTGGCCACCAACACGCTGGGGAGCGTCCAATGTCTTTGCGCCGGCAAAACGGCTTCACGCTGGTTGAACTGATGATCACCATCGCCGTGGTGGCGATCCTGGCTGCGATCGCCTTTCCAAGTTTCCAGAGCACGATCCGTTCGAGCCGGGTGAGCTCGACCAACAACGAGGTCCTGGGCCTGCTCAGTCTTGCCCGCAGCGAGGCGATCCGCAGCAACCGCGGTGGCGGCGTCTGTGGAAGCAGCGACGGTGCCAGCTGTGATGGTGGCTGGTCGGGCGGCATGCTGGCCTTTGCCGATGCCAATGGCGACGGTGCGCTGTCGGCAGGTGAAACCGTCCTGCGCTTCGTCAGTGGCAATCCCAAGCTGAAGATCACTGGGCCGGCCACGGAGATCGCCTTTGACGGGCGCGGCCGTCGCCGCGCCAGCGCCGAGCAGGATGTACGGCTGGAGCCGGACGTCTGCAGCAAGGGCGCACTGCACAAGCGCACACTGACGGTGAACGCCTCCGGGCAGATCCGCAGCACCAAGGAAGCCTGTCCATGACCACCCGTACCTTCCGTGCGCGCCAGGCCGGGGGCTTCACCCTGCTTGAAGTACTGATCGCCATCATCGTGTTGGCGTTCGGCCTGCTGGGTTTTGCTCTCTTGCAGACCATGAACGTCCGATTCGTGCAGAGCGCCAATTATCGAACCCAGGCCACCAACCTTGCGTACGACCTGACCGAGCAGATGCGCAGCAACCGCTTCCAGGCGGCCTGGTACACCGGCGCGTCGTTCGCGGCAGGCAGCAAGACCGCCGCCACCGCGTGCACCAGCGATACCGGCGACGTCTCCATTGAAAAGAAGATCGCGCGCTGGCAATGCCAGGTGGTGAAGGCGCTGGGCGACGATGCAGGCGCCAATGTCACCTTCAATGGCGGCGTGGTCAATGTGGCGATCACCTGGGGCGACCAGCGCTGGGATCCGGATGACCCGGACAAGGCCACCACCTTTGCATTGGCTACGGAGCTGTGAGCATGCGCCTGAACCGACGTGCCACCATGGCCGGCCTGTCGCTGGTGGAACTGATGATCGCCCTGGTAATCAGCCTGGTGCTGATGCTGGGGGTGGTGCAGGTCTTCATGGCCTCGCAGGCTGCCTCGCGACTGTCCGAGGGGGCCTCGCGCGTGCAGGAGAACGCCCGTTTCGCGCTGGATTTCCTTGAGCGAGACATCCGCATGGCCGGGCACATGGGCTGCGTGAACGACCAGGCCCACGTGGTGAAGAACCAAGGCGATCCGGTATCGCATCTGGGTGCATCCTCGGGCGATGGCAGCCCGCTTGATTTCAGCGTTTCCATCCAGGGCTTCGATGCACCGGGAACCGCGCCGGGCGGGAGGCTCGCACTCGGGGCGACATGGTCCGCACCGTCAGCGTTGCCGGCAGCGATCACCCGGCTCAGCCCTGCGCCGGCAGGCGGAAGCGATGTGCTGGTACTGCGCTACCTGGCCCCTGAGGGGGTGCCGGTGACCGGCATTTCGTCCAGCGGCGGCAATGCGCTACTGGACATGGACAGCACCCGGGTGGCCAGGCTCACCTCGGGGGGCGTGGCGGCACCGACCTTGTTCGGCATCGCCGACTGTGCCCATGCGGACATCTTCGCCGGTACGTTGAGTGCGGCACGTGTGACCGCGCCCTCGCTGGACCTGTCGCGCTATGCCGCGCAGCCGACCGGGCAGACGATGCTCTATCGCGCCGAGTCGATGGTCTATTACGTCGGCATCAATCCGGAGACCGGTCAGCCGGGCCTGCGTCGTGCGCGCGCCAACAGCGCTGGCGCCTATGCGGTCAATGAAGAACTTGTGGAAGGCATCGAAAGCCTGCAGCTGCTGTATGGCCTGGACAGTACCGCCAACATCAGCCTGGGCACGCCGCCGGCCGGCAACATCACCCGCCTGGCCGCCGCGACTGGCGTCAGCAGCAACGCTAACGCTGCCGGTGCCGCGCAGTGGCTGCGGGTGGGGCAGGTGCAGGTGGGGCTGCTGGCACGCAGCCCGACGCCGTCGTCTTCGAGCACGCCGGCCAACCCGCTGTCGGTACTCGGCGTTGGCTTTGCCAGCAGTGACAAGCCTGACGGCCGCTACCGCTCCAGCTATGAAGTCTCGATTGCACTGCGCAATCGCCTGTTCGGGAACTGATCATGACGACCTTCTCACGTTCGTTCAGGCCCGCCTCCGCTCGCACCCAGCGCGGCGCCGTGCTCTATGTCGCGTTGATCATGCTCATCCTGCTGGCGCTGCTCGGCATTGCGGGCATGCAGGTGGCCGGCATGCAGGAGAAGATGGCAGCGAACTACCGCGCCGCCAACCGGGCCTTCCAGAACTCGGAGGGCGTGGTGCGTGCGGCCGAACGCTCGGTGGAGAAAATCGCCAACCGTCAGGATGTGGGGAACGACAGCCTGGTGCAGTCCAGCACTCTGTCGCGGGTCTGCGATGACGGCTTCGATCCGGCCATCTGGGCCGAAAGCCGCCGCAACCAGACGCGTCCTGCGGTCAATGTCCGCCAGATTGACAGCTGTGTGATGGGCGAATCGTCGCTCGACATGGGCCGTCCGCTGGAAGACGTCACGCCGATCTACCAGATCACCGGCTTCGCGACCGACGATGCCGATGCGAGCTCGTCGTCGGTGGTCATCGATACCGTATTCAAACTCTGAGGACGCAGGCCATGGCTTCGCGCAAATTCCGTTTCATGGCCGCAGGCGGCGCCGCACTGGCGCTCGGGGGCGGCTATGTCATCTACAGCCTGATGGCGGCCCAGGCCCAGGGCACGCTGGCGCAGGCGCCGCTGAACATCCAGGTGCAGACGCCGCCGGCCTTCCTGATGGCGCTGGATGATTCCGGCTCGATGCTGTGGGAAACATTGAACAACACGCGCGATGGCGTGTACCGCTGGGATGGCAGTGGCTTCTACAACCAGGGTGCCGTCAACGGCTACGATGGGTCTGGGCAGCGCTACCTGTACGTCTTCCCCAGCTATGGACGCGACGACCAGGCGGCCATCCCGCCGCTCGACAGCTTCGGTTTCGCCCGATCACCGGACGTCAACCCGTCCTACTACGACCCGCGTGAGATCTATCCTGGCTGGAAGACCGGCTTGTCCGATACAGCCCTTGCCAACTATCTGGACATCAGGGCGTCCAGCGCGCCGCTGGACCCGCGTCCGGGCAATGCACCGAACAAGATCGCTGGCGCGCTGGACCTGACTGTGGACTCGCTGCTGACCAGCATGGACACCGGCGGGCGGACCGGCGCGAACTGGCGCTTCCGCTTCCGTTCCGGCATGACGCTGCCGGTCGGAACCCGTATTGAGCGTGGGCGATGCAACCTGAGCGGGGGGGCTGTCCGGCAGGAAGGCTCGTTCGACAACGTGACGCGCCAGACTACCATCAGCAGCTCAAGCTGCGATGCTGCCGTCGGCTTCTATCCGGCTACGTTCTTCCTGGCAGATCCGTCTACGCTGCCGGCGGAATATGGGTACACCGCGGCTCCTGTTGCCGTTGCAAATCCTCCGGGCGGCCGGCCGGGTACGTTGTACAAGTACGAAATCAAGCTTGCGAACTTCGGCAACAATCAAGCGAAGTACAACGCTGCCATGCAGAGCTTCGCCAACTGGTTCAGCCTGTACCGGACGCGACGCGAAGCGCTGATCGGTGCGGCTACGAATGCGCTGTACGACACGACTAATCTGCGCGTGGGCTGGTTCCGTATCAATGGCCGCCGCGCGGTGACCATGTTCAACATGACCAACGAGCCGGAGAAGCAGCAGCTGCTCAGCCAGATCATCGGCGAAATGCGTGCCAGCAGCAGTACGCCCAATCGTTCCGCCGCACAGTACCTTGGCGAACAATTCCAGCGCACGGATCAGAACGCGCCGGTGCTCCTGTCATGCCAGAAGAATGCGGGCATGCTGTTCACCGATGGCTATATCAATGAGTCCGGCAACACGACGCTGATGAAGGATCTCGTAGCGCCGTACTACAACAGTTCTCTCGTGCCGGGCAAGGAGACCAATTCCGTGCCGGTGCCGGCCGAGTGCAAGGGGCCGAATCCAAATCCGTCGCTGGATTGCAAGACCCACCTGCACATGAATTTCTACGGCGTGACGCTGGGCACGCAGGGCAAGGAGTTCGGCGTCCGGTACCTGCCGGATCCACTGCGCCCGTGGGTGCTCAGCCCGGACCCGTACGTCGTCAAGCCCAACTTCCCGACGACGACGCAGGACCTCAAGCCCGAGGCCGTTGATGAGCTGTGGAACGCGGTCTATGACACCCGTGGCGAAATGGTCAACGCCACGCGCCCGGCCGAAATCACCGCAGCCATGCGCCGTATCATCAGCAACGTCGCCCAGGGCGCCACGCCGTCCGGCTCGCGTTCGCTGACCGGCGCACGCATCGGCGTCGGCTCGTTGTCGGTGGAGCCGTTCTACGAGGCCACCAACAACGGCACCGACTGGTACAGCAAGTTGCGCGCCTTCAAGCTGAGCGTCGAGCCGTCCACCCGCAAGATCGTTTCGGAAGAGGCCTGGGAAGCATCTGCGAAGATGCCGGCGCCTGCATCACGCCGCATCCGGTTCTGGCGCAACGGCGCGCTGGAAGACTTCACCGGCAGCAATGTCAGCCTGGCCAATCTGTGCACCAAGTCGTCGACGCTGTATCCGGGCATCCTGATCTGCAGCGCGTCCGAGCTGGCTGGCCTAGCCACCGATTCCGCCACGGCCGTGGCCTACCTGCGTGGTGAAACCTCCAGCGAGAAGCGCAACGGCGGCAAGCTGCGTGATCGCAGCACGGTACTTGGCGACATCATCACCTCCACCCCGGTGCTGAGTTCGCCTCTGGATGACTATGGGTTTGGCCGCCTTCCGGGCACGATGGGCAGCAGTTACGCCGCCTACATGACCACCAAGCGCAATGGTCGCCGCTACATGGTCTACGCCGGCGCCAACGACGGCATGTTGCATGCCTTCGATGGTGGCATGGGCGCCGACGGCCAGATGGACGCCGACGGTGGCAAGGAGCGGTTCGCCTACATTCCCTCGACCGCGTTGGGCCACATGGGCAACCTGTTGCTGCCTAACGACCCCACCAACCAGAACGCCCAGCGTTTCCAGCACCGTTACTACGTCGATGGCCCGGTGACGATCAGCGACACCTACGGCAGCAACGGGTGGACCACGTCACTGGTGGGCACGGCCGGTGCCGGCGGCCGCAGTGTGTTCGCGCTGAATGTGTCCGATCCGGGCAACTTCGGCGCCACCGGCTCCCTGCTGTGGGAGATCAGTGACCTCGACGCTTCGCTTGACGATGCTGTGCGCGCCAACATCGGCCATGTGCTGGGCAAGCCGGTGATCGTGCCGGTGAAGAACGCCGACGGTTCGGTGGGCTTCAAGGCGATCTTCGGTAACGGCTACGAGAGTAGGAGTGGCAAGGCGGTACTGTTCGTGGTTGACATGGTGGCAGGCCGCACGCCGACCATCCGCATGATCGAGGCGATCGAGTCGGGTACCAACCTGCCGTCGGGCAGCAACGGGCTGGGCAACATCGTGGTGGTTGATCGCTGGGGTGGAACCGGGCAGAACGCGCGGGTGCGCGATGGCCTGGCCGATACGGTCTATGGCGCCGACAAGCGTGGCGTTATCTGGAAGTTCGACCTGCGCGGGACTACCGCGCCAACCGTACCGTTGTTCACCACCAATACCCATGTCGATCCCGCCGACCGCCGGACCTACCGCCAGCCGATCACCGGTGGCATGACGGTGACCACCGGGCCGTCCGGTGGCGTGATGCTGATCTTCGGCACCGGCAGCTTCTCCTACTACGGTGACGAGAACGATACGGCGGTGCAGGCGTTGTACGGTATCAACGACACCGCAGCGGGCCAGCCGACGACGACGCTGACCTCGGCAAACCTGAGCTCGTATACGGCCGAGATTGGTTCCGGCGTGCGGACATTGCGTGGCGGGACCGTGCCTACGGTCAGCCGCGGCTGGACCGTGGTGCTGGCCAACAAGGAGCGTGCGGTCGGTAATCCGAGGATCGTGTCCGGCGTGGTGTTCTTCCCGACCTATATTCCGTCCGACGCTCAGGGTTGCTCGGTGGACGGTGCGAACTGGCTGCTCGGCCTGCAGGCCAGCACCGGCCAGGCCGCGATGTCGCAGGTGCGCTTCGGAGCCCCCGACGGCCGATCGCCGGGGGCGGGTACGGCCGGCGTTGCTCTCAACACGGGCGGCAACGCGCCGGTGAGGGACGTGACGACGTCGGTGGTGCCGCGCTTGGCGCCGCCGGACAGCACTCCCGGCAATCCGCCGCCGCAGCCGCCCGGTGAGGCGTGCCTGATGCAGATCTCGGTGGCCGGTGCTGATCCGATGTACCTGCCATACCCCTGTGGCCGCCAGTCCTGGAGGCAGATCCAGTGACCGGCGTCCATCCTTCCCCGGCAGCAGGAGCCCGTGCAATGCGCCAATCTTTCGCGGCGGGTCGCCTGGCCCGCGGTTTCACCCTGATCGAGCTGATGATCGTGGTGGCGGTCGTGGCAATCCTCGCCGCGATCGCCTACCCGAACTACAGCGAACATGTGCGCAAGTCGCGACGGGCCCAGGCTAAGGCCGACCTGGTCGAATACGCACAGTTGGCCGAGCGCTTCCACACGGTCAACAACACCTATGTCGGTTTCAAGTTCCCGGGCAACGCCGATTCGATCAACTCCCCGCGCGAGGGCGGCACGGCGGCCTACACTCTGTCCATGCAGACCGCGCAGTCGACATTCACCTTCACCGCCACCGCGGTCAACGCGCAGGCGAAGGACAAGTGTGGAAACCTGACGCTCAACCAGGCCAACGTGAAGACCGCCAAGACGACGCTGTCCGAGTGCTGGTGACACTGCCGCAAACAGAGAATGCAAGCATGTGAACGGGAGTGTTGCACTCCCTGTTCGACGTGATTACAATGCGCGTCCCCGCCCGAATAGCTCAGCCGGTTAGAGCACTTGACTGTTAATCAGGGGGTCGTTGGTTCGAGTCCAACTTCGGGCGCCAGACGTTACACATCAAAGGCTTGCGGACTTTCGCAGGTCTTTTTTGTTGCCTGCTTGAGAGCGCAGGGGCGTCGTTTCAACAGGCTTGTCCAGTCCGCGTGGTGGACGAACGCATCCGCCCACTGTTGCTGACAATGATCCGCGCGTGCTCGCGCCCCCTCACGCAGACGCGCAGCGTCAGGTTGCTGCCGGGGCTGCGGCCATCCGGCTGGAAATAGAGTTGCGGTCGCCCGCTGTTGCTGGCGGCATTGATCGTGACGTCCGGACGGCCGCCCTGATGCAGGACAATGGCATCGGCCGTGGATGGGGGCTGCCATGCGCCTGCGGCCCGGTAGGCAATCCAGCCCTGGCTCCAGTCGTCCCCGCAGCGCTGGCCGTCCGCGCTGGCGCAGAGGCCGATCAGTTCGCGACGCATGATGGCCTGGGTGCGTGCCGTTGCCAGGGCGGCCTGCAGGCTGAACCGGGTGGCTTCCGCGCGCTGGTGCAGCAGCAGCGCCTGCAGCGAGGGCCAGCCGGCGGCCAGCAGCACGGCCAGTACCGCCGTGACGACCAGGATTTCGATCAGGTGCATGCCGCGCGACGCGGCGCAACCGGAAGAGCGGTGAGTGCGCATGCATCCAGCCTCCGCGCCCGGCTGTGCGGCCGCCATCGGGAATCCCCGTAGCGGTCTGCCCGGCAACCCCTCAGCCGGCCGTCACTCCTCGCCCCGTATACTCACCCTTCCCGGGAACTGGCAACACCATGAGCGACAGTTTTGAACTTGTCTCGCCGTATTCGCCGGCGGGCGACCAGCCCAACGCCATCGCGAAGCTGACCAGCAACTTCGAGGCCGGCATCGCCAAGCAGACCCTGCTGGGCGTGACCGGCTCGGGCAAGACCTACACCATCGCCAACGTCATCCAGAACATTCAGAAGCCGACGCTGATCATGGCGCCGAACAAGACGCTGGCGGCGCAGCTGTATGGCGAATTCAAGGCGTTCTTCCCGCACAACGCGGTGGAGTATTTCGTCAGCTATTACGACTACTACCAGCCCGAAGCCTACGTGCCGTCGTCGGACACCTTCATCGAGAAGGACAGTTCGATCAACGAACACATCGAGCAGATGCGGCTGGCCGCGACCAAGACCCTGCTGTCGCGCCCGGACGCGATCGTGGTGGCCACGGTGTCCGCGATCTATGGCCTGGGTGCGCCGGAAGACTACCTTTCACTGCGCCTGATCCTGTCCAAGGGCGAGCGCATCGACCAGCGCGACCTGATCAACCACCTGACCCAGCTGCAGTACACGCGCAATGAGTACGAGCTGCAGCGCGGTACCTTCCGCGTGCGCGGCGAAGTGATCGACGTGTTCCCGGCCGAGTCGGACAGCGAAGCACTGCGCCTTGAACTGTTCGATGGCGAGGTCGAGAAGATCACCCTGTTCGATCCGCTCACCGGCGAGACGCTGCGCAACATGCAGCGCTTCACGGTCTACCCGAAGACCCACTATGCGACCACGCGCGAGCGCGTGCTGGCGGCGATCGAGACGATCAAGGTAGAGCTGAAGGAGCGGCTGGAGCAGCTCTACGCGCAGAACAAGCTGGTGGAGGCGCAGCGCCTGGCGCAGCGCACGCAGTTCGACCTGGAAATGATGGCCGAGGTCGGTTACTGCAACGGCATCGAGAACTACTCCCGGCACCTGACCGGCAAGAATGCCGGCGAGCCGCCACCGACCCTGTTCGACTACCTGCCGCCGGATGCGCTGCTGGTGATCGACGAATCGCATGTGACCATTCCGCAGATCGGCGCCATGTTCAAGGGTGACCGCTCGCGCAAGGAAACCCTGGTTGAGTTCGGTTTCCGCCTGCCGTCGGCGCTGGACAACCGCCCGCTGCGCTTCGAGGAATGGGAGGAGCGGTGCCCGCGCAGCATCTACGTGTCGGCCACGCCCGGGCCCTATGAACTGCGTGAAGCCGGTGACGAGATCACCGAACTGGTGGTGCGCCCGACTGGCCTGATCGACCCGGTGGTGGAGATCCGGCCGGTCGGCACCCAGGTCGACGACCTGATGAGCGAGGCCAACGCGCGCATCAAGGCGGGCGACCGCGTGCTGGTCACCACGCTGACCAAGCGCATGGCTGAAAACCTCACCGAGTACCTCACCGAACACGGTATCCGCGTGCGCTACCTGCACTCGGACGTGGATACGGTCGAGCGCGTGGAGATCATCCGCGACCTGCGCCTGGGCAAGTTCGACGTGCTGGTCGGCATCAACCTGCTGCGCGAGGGCCTGGACATGCCCGAGGTATCGCTGGTGGCGATCCTCGATGCCGACAAGGAAGGCTTCCTGCGCTCCACCGGCTCGCTGATCCAGACCATCGGCCGCGCCGCACGCAACGTGCGCGGCAAGGCGATCCTGTACGCCGACAAGATCACCCGCTCGATGCAGGCGGCGATCGATGAGACCGACCGGCGCCGTGCCAAGCAGGTCGAGTACAACGAAGAACATGGCATCGTGCCGCGCTCGGTGGCGCGCCCGATCGTCGATGTCCTTGAAGGCGCGCGTTCGGATGCCGCCGAGAAGGAAGCCAAGAAGGGTAAGGGCAAGGGCCGGGCGGGTGTGGCCGAAGAAGCGGCCGACTATCGTTCGCTGTCTCCGGCGCAGCTGGCGACCCGTCTCAAGGCGCTGGAACAGCAGATGTACCAGCACGCCAAGGACCTGGAATTCGAGGATGCCGCACGGGTGCGTGACCAGATCCGGCAGCTGAAGGAAGCCAGCCTGGGCTGAACGTGGCAGTGCAGCATCATCTTCACAAAAGTATTGCGCTTCACGGCCCGCATCCGTAATATACGCGGCCTGCACCGACGCAATCGCAGAAATGCAGAAGCAAAACGGGCGGTTAGCTCAGCGGTAGAGCACTACCTTGACATGGTAGGGGTCACAGGTTCGAACCCTGTACCGCCCACCACGAAACCCTCGGAAGAGGGTTGTCGTGAACTGCAAAGCCCGGCCCTGGCGCCGGGTTTTTACGTAGCAAGGCCAGCCTTCGGGCGGCAAGAACAAGATGGGCGGTTAGCTCAGCGGTAGAGCACTACCTTGACATGGTAGGGGTCACAGGTTCGAACCCTGTACCGCCCACCACCTGCTCCCGGCGTTGCCGGTGAAGCGGTGGAAACGATGAAAGCCGGCCCCGGGGCCGGCTTTTTTCGTTCCGGCGAGCCTGGCGTTCCCGCGAAGCTGCATCCGTGCCGGTTCATTGGCATGAAATCAGTGGGTAATGCTGATCGAACGCTGGATGCGCCACTGGCCGTCGACGCGTTCCCACAGCTGCGCCACACGTACCGGGGCCCGTGCCGGATGAGGGCTGGCGCCAGTGTCGTCTGGCGATTGCTGGCTGCCCAGCCGCAGCACGCGGTCCTGGCGCAGGTGATAGAGCTGAAGGGGCTGCGCTTCATGCATGGCCTGCCGATTCTCGGTGCGCAGGATCTGGCTGCGCAGGGCATCCTCGGTGGGCCCGCAGCCGTCGCCGAACAGGCTGGAGAACAGCAGGATCAGGGCAAGCATCGGCATGGCACGGTGCTCCAGCGGGAAAGTGCGTGCAGGCTGGCAGGGTCGGCCGGGCATCGCAGCCGGCCTGCGACGAAGGCGGGAATTGGGCCGCCAAAGGCAGGCAGATGGCGATGAATCCGGGCCGCGCAGGCGTAGACTCGGCGCTGCTGCGCAAACGCGCCATTACTGCAAGGAGCTGCCGCATGAGTGATCACGTCCCGGTGTCCAGGCCCAATCCGCTCCTGGAACGCCTGTTCGGCGGCAACATGCTGGAAGGCACGTTCAAGGCAGTGATCTGGGTCGCAATCCTGAGCGCGCTGCTGGCGTGGACCACGCTGCGCTGAATGACGCTGCCGCGCCAGGCCTGCCGGGTGGCGGGTCCTGCTGACCCGATCACTCCCGCTGCCGCCGGTGCGGCGGCAGTGCCTGTGCGGGTGCTGTCAGGCGCTGAAGGCCTGGCGCAGGCTGCGCAGGGTGGCCTGGCGATGTTCCCTGGCCGTTGGCTCGCCCATTTCCAGCTCCTGCAGGCGCAGTCCGACCAGAGTCATCGACAACGCATAGCCGCGTGCCGCGTCGGCAACGCGTGACAGGCTCACTGCACGGCGGGCCAGTGCATTCACATGTTCAAGGTCGGGCATCAGTCCCAGATAGGCGCGTTCTGCGCTGTCCAGGTCCGGTGCACGCAGGATCGCGTGGGCTTCTGCGGTGGGGGAGACGGAGGCCATGGGGGTCCTTGTCAGGGGCAGCGACAGCATCGTTCGGCCACATTGCGGGTGATGGCTGCGCATGCTGAAGGGGCAACATTGTCAGAACATTGCGCCTGCAACCGCTGGCATGCATGGGCGCAAAACCATGCCCCAGGCACTATGATCGGCAGCGTTTCCGGTTGACGAGTCCCTGATGCGCATCCTCCTGGTCGAAGACGATCCTGATCTGTCCCGCGCCCTGCAATCGGGCCTGGAGCGGCAGGGCGTGGTCGCCGACGTGGTCGGCAGCCTGGCCGAGGCCGCGCTCGCGTTGCGCGAACCGGTGCACCAGCTGCTGCTGCTCGATCGACAGTTGCCCGATGGCGATGGTGCTGGATTCGTCGCGTCGGCGCGTGCGCTGCGGCCGAACCTGGCGGTGATCATGCTCACCGCCAAGGGGACGCTGTCGGACAAGGTCGAAGGCCTGGACGTCGGCGCCGATGACTATCTGGTCAAGCCGGTGGCGATCGAGGAACTGATGGCACGCATCCGCGCGGTATCGCGCAGGCCTTCGGCGATGGTGACGCCGAGCCTGCGGCTGGGGCGGCTCGAGTTCGATTTCGAATCGCTGCAGGCACAGGTGGAGGGCCAGCCCCTGGCATTGCCACGTCGGCAGGTGCTGGTGCTGCAGGCGTTGGCGATGCGGCAGGGCCGCACGGTGACCCGCAGTGCCCTGGAGGCTGCAGTGTACGGGTTCGATGATGAGATCCAGTCCAATGCGCTCGATGCGCATATCTCCAAGCTGCGCAAAGCGCTGCAGCAGGCCGGGGCGGGGGTGGAGATCCACGTGATCCGCGGCGTCGGCTACCTGCTGGCGGAGGCCTGAGATGGCCCGTCCGATCCGTTCGATCACCCTTGGCCTGGCTTGGCGCCTGTTCCTGGCACAGGCCTTCACCGTACTGTTCGCGGTGGTCGCGTTGATCCTGACCTGGGGTGACAAGGACTCCTGGGGCATGGACATGTTCGTTGCCGAGGCGGTGGCCAAGGCGGTGCACAGCGAAGGCGGCCGCCTGGTGCTGGACCAGGCGCGCTGGGACAAGCTCGATGCCAACGCCGGGGGAAATCTCTGGTTCGCCGCGGTGGATGACAAGGGCATGTGGCTGGAGCGCGGCACCATCCCAGCGATCCACGCGCCGATGCTGGCGCGGCTGCCGACCGTGGGCGCCACGGAACTGGGCTCGCTGGTGCCCCCTTACCTGGACGTGGCGCGGGTGATGATCCGCAACGAGGACGGGCGCCGCATCACCGTGATGGTCGGTGGCGCGCCCAAGGGCGGGCTGCTGGATGGCGCGCTGATGGTGCTGCGCCTGATCGGCCTGTGGTTCTTCCTGCCACTGATCGTGGTCACCCTGCTGGTGATGCCGACTGTGATCCACCGTGCCATGCGCGGTGTGCGCCGTTCTGCGCAGCAGGCCAAGGAACTGGACATCGGCCAGCCCGGTGCTCGGCTGGATGCGCGGCTGGTCTCCACGGAAGTGGCGCCGCTGGTGGAAGCGTTCAACGATGCCATCGACAAGGTGCAGCAGGGCTACGCCGCGCGCGACAAGTTCCTCGCCGACGCGGCGCACGAGCTGCGCGTGCCGATCGCCGTGGTGCAGGCGCGCCTGGCGCAGCTGCCACAGGGTGAGTTGAAATCGCAGTTGCTGACCGACGTGGCGCGGCTGGGCAATGTTGCCGAGCACCTGCTCGATCTGCAGCGCCTTGACCGCAATGTCGGCGCATTGCAGCAGCTGGACCTGGCGCTGCTGGTGCGTGAGGCCGCCGCGGACCTGGCGCCGTTGGTGGTCGGCGCCGGCTATGGATTCGAAGTGGACGCGCCGGAATCGCCGGTGTGGATCCACGGCGACAGTCTGGCGCTGGGGCGGGTGATTGCCAACCTGGTGCACAACGCGATCGTGCATGGTGGTGGCCGTGGCACCATCTGCGTGCGGTTGGATGCGCGCGGCTTGCTGGAGGTCAGCGATCAGGGCGCGGGCATTCCAGTGGGCGACCGCGAGGCGATCTTCGAGCCGTTCCATCGCCTGCGCGCGGCGGGCAGCGGCAGTGGCCTGGGCCTGCACCTGGTGAAGGAGATCGTGCAGCACCACGGTGGCTCGGTCAGTGTCGGTGAGGCTGCGGGAGGCGGCGCAAGCTTCCGGGTCAATTTCCATCGCGGCAGCGTCCGGCGCTGACGCGTTTGCGGGGCAAGTCCCGATAGGCAACCTGCCGCCGGTAGCGGCAGGCTGGACCCATGGCCGTCGAGCGTTCCCCTTCTCCCTTGCTGGGCAGTGGCGCCGCTGCGGCGCTGACACTGGGGGCGCTGGCCTGCGTGCAGCTGCCACAGCTGCCGCCGCTGTGGGGCTGCATGGTGATGATCGTGCTTGGCATGGCGGGGTGGGGCCTGCGTTGGCGGGGGCGCCTGCCCGCGGTCGTGCTGCTGGGCGCCGGATGGACGGCGATGCACGGGCACTGGGCAATGCAGGAACAGCTACCGCCAGGCCAGCCAGCACGGGATGTGGTGGTCAGTGGACGGGTCATCGATCTGCCGGACCATGGAGCCGCGCACACCCGCTTCCTGCTGCAGGTCAGCGAAAGCAGCGAACTGCCATCGCTGCGCGGCAAGCGCCTGCAGGTCACGTGGAACGATGCCTGGCGTGCCGCTGATGGCACCGACGCCGGGCGTGGGCGCCATCAGGTCCTGGCCGGCGCGCAGTGGCATCTGGCCCTGCGCGTGCGTGCGCCGCGTTCGCGGATCAATCCCGGTGGTTTCGACGGTGAACGCCATGCGCTGCTGCGCGGCGTGTCCGGCAACGGCACGGTGCGGGCGCCGGCTAGCGCGCGTGAGCTTCAGGCCGCGCATGGCCTGCCGGCATGGCGTGAACGCACCAGCGCCGCCATCGCCGCGCAGGTGGCCCATCCAGCTGCGCGCTTCGTGCAGGCGCTTGCCCTGGGCGATACGCGTGGCCTGTCCGACGCCGATTGGGATCAGTTGCGGGCGCTGGGCCTGACCCATCTGGTGGCCATTTCCGGGTTCCATGTCGGGGTGGTGGCGGGACTGGGGGCGTTGCTGTGCCGAGGGCTGTGGTGGCTGTGTCCGCTGCTGGCCCGGCATTGGCCACGCCCCCAGGCGGCGGCCTGCGCTGCCGCCCTGTCCGCAGCGGGCTATGCGGTGCTGGCCGGCGGTGAATTGCCGACCGTGCGCACCGCACTGATGATCGGGCTGGTGGCGCTGGCGCGTAGCGGGCGGCGCCCACTGGGTCTCGTGCAGGGGCTTGCCCTGGCGGCGCTGGCGCTGCTGCTGCCGGCGCCCCTGTCAGTGCTGTCCGCGGGCTTCTGGCTCAGCTTCGGCGGCGTCCTGTGGCTGGTCTGGTGCCTGCCGCAGGGACGTCCGCGTGGGGTGGTCGCCAACCTGCGCGGGTTCCTGGCCGCACAGGGGGTGGCCAGCGTCGGCCTGTTGCCGCTGGGCATCGCTTTGTTCGGTGGCACCGCCTGGCTGGGGCCGCTGGTGAACCTGCCGGTCATCCCGTGGTGGACATTGCTGGTGGTGCCCTTGTCGCTGCTGGGCACCGCCCTGCAGGTGCTGCATGACGGCGCCGGGTGCTGGGCGTGGCGTGCAGCGGCGTGGTTGTTCGAAACCAGCTGGCAGGCCCTGCAGCCACTGGCGGCGCATCCACAGGCGATGTGGTGGTTGGCCGAGGCACCGGCCTGGGCAGTGCCGGCGGCGCTGCTGGGCGTGTTCTGGTGGCTGCTGCCACGTGGTGCCGGGGGCGGGCTGGCTGGCCTCCTGCTGTGCCTGCCGCTGCTGTGGCCATTGCGCGAGCGGCCGGCCGAGGGGGAGCTGGAACTGCTGGTACACGACGTCGGGCAGGGCACGGCGGTGTTGCTGCGCACCGCGCGGCATGCGCTCTGGTACGACGTGGGACCGCCGATCGGGGGTGAGGGCAGTGAGCGGGTCCTGGTTCCGTCATTGCGCGCGCTGGGGCAGGCACGGCCCGACCGCGTGCTGATCAGTCACGACGATCTCGATCATGCCGGCAACCTGCCGAGCCTGCGCCTTCAGTTGCCGGAGCTGCCCCTGTTGGCGCCGCCGGGCAGCGCGATCGCCGGGGCCGGGCGCTGCCAGCGCGGCCTGCGCTGGCGCTGGGACGGCGTCGACTTCCAGGTGCTGCACCCCGATGCCGGCAGCCAGCGGGCTGGAAACGAGGACAGCTGCGTGCTGCGCGTGGCCAGCGCGCATGGTGGGGTCCTGTTGCCCGGGGACATCGGCCGCCCGGCCGAACAGGCGCTGCTGCGGGCGTCTCCGGCGGCGCTGAAGGCGGATGTGGTGCTGGTGCCGCACCATGGCAGCGGCGGCAGCTCCAGCGCGCCCTGGGTGGCGGCGGTGTCAGCCCGGCTGGCGCTGGTTTCGGCAGGGCACCAGAACCGCTTCGGCCACCCGCGCCGGGACGTGGTCCGGCGCTGGCAGGCGCAGGGAGCCGAGGTGGTGTCCACTGCGGAGTCCGGGGCGATCCGCGTATGGCTTGGCGCACAAGGGCTGCAGCTGCGTGAACAGCGTATCCATGCATCCCGGTGGTGGGATGCCGCTGGGCGGGCGCGGTCGGCTGTTATCCTATCGCCGATCAAACAAGCGGCCGTTGGGCCGGAGGGTTGAAACGTGTGGGAACTGGTCAAGGCCGGTGGCTGGCCGATGGTGCCGCTGCTGCTGTTGGGCGTACTGGCTTTGGCGATCATCCTGGAGCGTTTCTGGTCCCTGCGGCGGACTGAAGTGCTGCCGCCCGGCCTCGGCCAGGAAGTGCGCAACTGGGCCGCACGCGGCAAGCTTGACCCGGCGCACCTGCAGACCCTGCGTGCCAACTCGCCGCTGGGGGCATTGCTGGCGGCCGCGCTGGAAGCCCGCAATCGTCCGCGCGACCAGATCCGCGAGCGCATCGAGGACACCGGCCGCCACCTGGTGCACCGCATGGAACGTTTCCTCAACGCGCTGGGCACCATTGCCTCGGCCGGCCCGCTGCTGGGCCTGCTGGGCACCGTGATCGGCATGATCCAGATGTT
Source organism: Stenotrophomonas maltophilia group sp. vghtpe118 (assembly GCF_052605195.1). Lineage (NCBI taxonomy): Bacteria > Pseudomonadati > Pseudomonadota > Gammaproteobacteria > Lysobacterales > Lysobacteraceae > Stenotrophomonas > Stenotrophomonas maltophilia group sp. vghtpe118. Next base: position 4,288,077 of record NZ_CP199672.1, read on the forward strand.
CCTGGGCATCCTCGACCATGGGGTGGGCGACGTGAACCAGCTGGCCGGCGGTATCGGCAAGGCGCTGGTGTGCACCGCCACGGGCATGATCGTGGCCATTCCGGCACTGATGTTCCATCGCTACTTCAAGGGCCGCATCCACGGCTACGTGGTGGAAATGGAGCAGGAAGCCAGTGCCCTGCTGGACACGCTCGACGGTCGCCCCGGGGTGATGAACCCGGTCGCGCCGGCGCGACCGGCCAACGCCGCTGCGGCGAAGGCCTGATCGATGCGTATCGGCAATGACCGCTCCCAGGATGAACCGCATATCGATCTGGTCCCGCTGATCGACGTCATCCTGGTGCTGATCATCTTCTTCGTGGTCACCACCACTTTCGATGCGCGCTCGACGCTGCAGGTGCAGCTGCCTACCGCCAGCCAGCAGCCCAACAACGAGCCGCCGCGTTCGCTCAGCGTGCTGATCAACGCCGAAGGCCGTTATTTCATCAATGACCAGGAAGTGCTGCGCAGCGACGTCGAGTCGGTCAAGCAGACCATCGCGTCCGTGGCCGGCAGTGACCGCAGCCAGCCCGTGCTGCTGCGCGCCGACGCACGCACTCCCTACCAGGCCGTGGTGACCGCGCAGGACGCGCTCGGTCAACTCGGTTTCCGTCGTATCGCCATTGCAACTGCGCCAGAGGTGCGTCCATGAGTTCCCATCACGCGCCGGTGTGGCCGATCTACAAACGTCTGCTGGGCTACACCCGCACCTACTGGGTGTTCATGGTGGGCGCGGTCATCGCCATGGTGGTCGAGGCCCTGGCCGGCTACCACTTCACCAAGCTGATGGAGCCGCTGGTCAACGAAGGTTTCGTCGACCCGCAGCCGCGCGCGGCCGTGGTGCTGCCGCTCACCATCCTCGGACTGTTCCTGATGCGCAGCGTGGCCACCTGGGTCAGTGACTACACGCTGGCCAAGACCGGCCGCAGCGTGGTCCGCGACCTGCGTGAGCAGGTGCTGCAGAAGTACCTGCACCTGCCGTCGTCGCACTTCGATACCGAAGCGACGCCGGTGATGGTCAGCCGCCTGAACTTCGATACCGAGCAGGTCACCCAGGCCAGCGCCGACGCGCTGAAGACCGTGGTGGCCGATACCCTCACCATCGTCGCGATGCTGGCGGTGATGCTGCAGATGAGTGTCAAGGTCACGCTGGCGATGCTGCTGGTGGTGCCGCTGATCGGTGGCATCGTGTCCTACGTGGGCAAGCGCTACCGCCGCATCAGCCGTGGCATCCAGGACGGCATGGGCACCATGGCGCAGACTGCCGAGCAGTCGCTGGCCGCGCAGCAGGAAGTGAAGGTGCACGGCACCCAGCAACATGAGATCTCGCGCTACTCGCGCCTGGCCAACCGCATGCTGGCGCTGAACATGAAGGTCGAGGTCACCCGCGCCGCCGCCTCCAGCGTGGTGCAGTTCCTGGCCGCACTGGCGCTGGCGGTGATCGTCTGGGTGTCGACCCGCGAAGCCCTGGCCGGCCGGCTCAATGCCGGCCAGTTCATGGGCCTGATGACATCGATGATGGCCATCATTCCATCGCTGCGCCGCCTGACCAGCGTACAAACCTCGATTTCGCGCGGTGTGTCCGCTGCCGAGCGCCTGTTCGGCATCCTCGACATGCCAGTGGAGCGCGACCAGGGGCAGCGACGCGTGCAGCGCGTGCGGGGCGAACTGGCGTTCGACCACGTCATGCTGCGTTACCGCGAGGACAGCGGCATCGCCCTGGACGACATCAGCTTCGCTGCCAGGCCAGGCACGGTGACGGCCATTGTCGGCCGTTCCGGCAGTGGCAAGACCAGCCTGATCCGGCTGGTGCCACGCTTCTACGAGCCCAGCGGCGGTGTCATCACCCTCGACGGCGTGGCACTGGACGACTACCCGCTGGCCGACCTGCGCCGGCAGGTGGCAATGGTCGGGCAGAAGGTCATGCTGTTCGATGACACCATCGCTGCCAACATCGCCTATGGCATGGAAGCGACCGACGAGCAGATCCGCGCGGCGGCCGAAGCCGCCAACGCGTGGGAGTTCATCGCACGCATGCCGCAGCAGCTGCAGACGCCGGTGGGCGAGAACGGCGCGCTGCTGTCCGGTGGCCAGCGCCAGCGCCTGGCCATTGCCCGCGCGATCCTGCGCGACGCCCCGATCCTGATCCTCGACGAAGCCACTGCGGCGCTGGACAACGAATCCGAGCGCCTGGTGCAGGACGCGCTGCAGCGCCTGATGCCCGAACGCACCACGCTGGTCATTGCGCACCGGCTGTCGACCATCGAGCATGCCGACCAGGTACTGGTCATGGATCATGGCCGCATCGTTGAACGCGGCACGCACAAGGAGCTGCTCGAACTGGGCGGTCTGTACCAGCATCTGCACAGCATGCAGTTCCGCGAAAGGCAGGACTGATGGCCGGCAAGGGCACCCAGACCCCGCCGTACTGGTATGACGGCACCCCGGTTCCGTGGGCGATGCGCCTGCTGGCGCCGCTGTACGCAGGTGTCACCGCGCTGCGCCGGCGCGCCTATCGCCGTGGCTGGCGCAAGCGCCATTCGCTGCCGGTGCCGGTCATCGTGGTCGGCAATATCACGGCTGGCGGTACCGGCAAGACGCCGCTGACCATTGCGCTGGTCGAACGCCTGCGTGCGGCCGGCTGGAAGCCGGGCGTGGCCAGCCGCGGCTATGGTCGCGAAGACGCCGACAAGCCGCTGTGGGTGCAGGCCGATACGCCAACCGCGAAGGGCGGTGACGAACCGGTGCTGATCGCCTGGAAGACCGGCGTACCGGTGCGCGTGGACAGTGATCGGGTTGCTGCGGGCAAGGCGCTGATCGAGGCCGGCTGCGATGTGATCGTCTGCGACGACGGTTTGCAGCACTACCGGCTGGCGCGCGACATCGAGATCGAAGTGGTCGATGCCCAGCGTCGCTATGGCAATGGCCGGATGATTCCGGCCGGGCCGTTGCGCGAGCCGGTCAGCCGCGCCAGCGAGTGCGATTTCCGCGTGGTCAACCTCGGCCAGGCCGATGAGGAGACTGCGGCGCAGGCCTGTGGCTTCGGCCAGTGGCCAATGGCCCTGCACATCGACAGTGCGCAGCCGCTGGCCGGTGGCCGCGCGCGCCCGCTGGCGTACTTCAAGGGCCAGCGCGTGCACGCGGTGGCCGGCATCGCCCATCCACAGCGCTTCTTCGACATGCTGCGCGCGCGCGGGATCGGCGTGGTGCCGCATGCATTCGCCGACCACCAGGCCTACCAGCCGCAGGACTTGTCCTTCGGCAGCCAGCTGCCGGTACTGATGACCGAAAAGGATGCGGTGAAATGCCGGGCGTTCGGCAACGACTGGCACTACGCGGTTCCGCTGCGCGCCGAGTTGCCCGCCGCGTTCTGGGTGGCGCTGACCGATCGCCTGGACAAGCTGCGACCGAACTGAGCGGCGCCGCGGCGCTTGCATTCACGCGCCGCTGGCCGCATTCCCGTTGTAACGAGCCTGCCGAGAACCGCCCGCATGACCGAATTCGTCGTCGCCATTCCGGCCCGCTTTGCCGCCTCGCGGCTGCCGGGCAAGCCGTTGCGCCCGCTGGGCGGTGAGCCGCTGGTGCTGCATGTGGCGCGCCGCGCGCTGCAGGCCGGTGCCCGCGAGGTCTGGGTGGCGACCGACGACCCACGCATTTCCGATGCACTGTCCGGGTTGGCCGAGGTGAAGGTGGCGATGACCGCGACCACGCATGCCTCGGGCACCGATCGCCTGGCCGAGTGCGCACGCATTGCCGGCTGGGCCGATGACACGGTGGTGGTCAACCTGCAGGGCGACGAACCGTTCGCGCCGGCGACCGGCATTCGCGCGGTGGCAGATGCGTTGGTCGCTGGCACTGCGCCGATGTCGACTCTCGCCACGACCGTCGAGGACGCGCACACCCTGTTCGACGCGAACGTCGTGAAGCTGGTGCGCAACGTGCGCAACGAGGCGATGTACTTCAGCCGCGCGCCGATCGCCTGGCACCGCGACGGCTTCGCACGCAGCCGCGACACGCTGCCGGACGGCCACCACTGGCTGCGCCACATCGGCATCTATGGCTATCGCGCCGGCTTCCTGCAGCAGTTCGCGGCGATGCCGCCGGGCCAGCTGGAGCAGGTCGAATCGCTGGAGCAGCTGCGCGTGCTGGAAGCGGGCTACCCGATCAGCGTGGCGATCTCGCCCGAGCCGTTCCCGCCGGGCATCGATACGCCCGAGGACCTGGAGCGCGCCGAGGGGCTGCTGCAGGCGATGGCCGCGCGATGAGGCTGCTGGTCGTCTGCCTCGGCAACATCTGCCGTTCGCCGATGGCCGAAGGGGCGCTGCGCGCACGCCTGGATGCCTCGCCGCTGGCCGGGCGGGTGCAGGTCGATTCGGCCGGTACGGGCGACTGGCACGTGGGCGAGCCGCCGGACCGCCGCGCGATCGCCTGCGCGGCCGGACACGGCGTGGACATTGGCGGCCTGCGCGCACGG